>JBCCIC010000014.1:0-155212 GCA_039028435.1 Actinomycetota bacterium
CATGGTCATGATCTCGCCGTCGAACACCTCGCCGGCGCTCACCAGCGACCAGCAGGGCAACGCCGGACCGAACTACAACGTCGGCTACTACCGCACCGCCCACAACGACCTGTTCCAGGGCGCCGCCATGGCCGAGTTCGTGTTCAACGAGCTGGGTCTCACCACGGCTGCCGCCATCCACGATGGCGACCCCTACACCGAGGGTCTCGCCAGCGCCTTCACGGCTGCGTTCGAGGCACTCGGTGGCGAAGTCACCGGCTTCACCGCCGTCGCCAAGGAAGACACCGACATGGTCCCGGTCCTGACCGAGATCGCCGCCGGTTCGCCCGAGGCCCTGTTCTTCCCGATCTTCCAGCCGGCCGGTGACTTCATCGCCGACCAGGCCCCCGGCGTCGCCGGCCTCGAGGACACCACACTGCTGGCCGCTGACGGCCTGCTCGTCGATGGCTACCTCGAGCTGGAGTTCACCGAAGGAATGTTCTTCTCCGGCCCCGACGTCCGCTTCGGCGAGAACAAGAACGAGTCGACCGGTGTGACCGCCGACCAGTTCCTGGCGACCTACGAAGAGAACAACGGCTCGGCACCCGAGGCCGCGTTCTGGGGTCACTCCTACGACGCAACCGCCCTGCTCCTCGACGCCATCGAGGCCGCCAGCTACATCGACGGCGACGAGCTCGTCATCGACCGTGCCGGCGTGCGTGAGTTCATGGACAACGTCCAGGGCTACGAGGGCATCATCGGCACGATCAACTGTGACGACTTCGGTGACTGCGGTTCGCAGAAGATCACCGTCATCGAGCACCTCTCGGCCGACGACATCCAGGCCTCGAAGGACAACGTCGTCTACGAATACGCGCCGAGCTGATTCGGCGGGTCGGGATCAGCGCCCGCGTTGAGTCCTGACACGAACTGATGGCGGCCCGCCGTCGACTCCCTTCGTGGGAGCGGCGGCGGGCCGTTCCATCACTGCCATCGGTGGAGCCTCGCCACGAGGTCGGCCACCACGGAGTCGCTGCGACTCCACCACATGGGGGATTCCTGGGAGGAATGGGTTCATGACCACGGCAATGCGCGCCAGAGGCGCCGGCCGAACGAACGTCGATCGGTTTCTCACCCTGTTGAGGGTGCTACTCATCGGCTTGATCGCCATCGGTTTGCTGGCCTTTCTCTGGCAGCAGATCGATCCGGGCAATGCGTTCGCCAAGTGGACGCACGAGGGCGAGGAAGCCCGACGCCTGACCTGGCCCCAGTTCCGGGGCCTCATCATCTCCGGCCTCAGCCAGGGCGCCATGTACGGCCTGATCGCCCTCGGCTATTCGATGGTCTACGGCGTGCTCGGGTTCATCAACTTCGCCCACGGTGAGGTGTTCATGGTCGGGGCCTTCACCGGCTTCATCATGTCGAACAAGTTCGATGAGGCCGGGCTGTGGGAAGGCAGCGCCTTCATTCCGATGGTGCTCATCACGGTCATCGTCGCCACGCTCGTCGCGATGATCACGGCGATCATCATGGAGCGAGTCGCCTATCGACCGCTACGAGGCTCCCCCCGCCTGATTCCGCTCATCACCTCGATCGGTGTGTCGTTCTTCATCCAGAACGCCGTGATCCTGCTCTTTGGTCCGGGCGCCAAGTCCTACCCCCGCAATCCCGACTGGATGAGCGAGCGCATCTGGGGCGTCGAGGTCGTCAAGATCATCGTGATCGTCGTCGCGGCCCTCTCGATGGCCGGACTCTGGTACTTCGTCGAGCGCACCAAGACCGGCAAGGCCATGCGTGCGGTCGCCGAGGACAAGGAGATCGCATCCTTGATGGGCATCAACGTCGACCGGACGATCGTGACCACGTTCGCCGTGGGCGGCGCCATGGCCGGCATCGCCGGCATGCTCTGGGGCCTACTCTTCCGCTCGGTCATCGCCACGACCGGCTTCCTCCCCGGCATCAAGGCATTCACCGCCGCCGTGGTCGGCGGTGTCGGGAACCTCGGCGGCGCGATGGCGGGTGGTGTGTCACTCGGCTCGGCCGAATCGCTCGCCCCGCTGGTGCTACTCGAACCCCTCGGGATCGACGGTGTCTCCCAGCTGCGCGACGCCGTCGCCTTCACGCTCTTGATTCTCGTCCTACTCGTCAAGCCCACCGGCCTGTTCGGTGAGCGTCTCTCGTCGGAGGATCGGGCATGACCGCCATCGACCCCGGAACGGCAACCGAACCGGCACCGATCGAGAAGGGTGCCTTCGACTTCGATTGGAACGAGGCCGCCCGCCGCGGCGGCATTCTGGCGCTGGCGCTGGCCTTCGTCGCGCTCACCGGCATGCCGAACGGCCTCAACGACCGGTTGCTGATCGACCCGATTCTGTCGCTCGGCTACCTCTCGCTGCTGTGGCTTCCGTTTGCGTTCGGCTGGCTCAGCGGCAACGAGAAGGTTCTCGAGGGTATGGCCCGCACCAAGCGCGGACTTCGTGACGTGGTCCGCGGCGACGTGATCGGCTTTGTCGGCGGGCTGGGACTCTCGCTGCTCGTCATCCTCATCAATGCGTTCGACCTGCGTGACCCACTCGTCAACTGGTCGCCACAGACCTTGGCGGTCCTGCAGTTCGATCGCGGCCAGGGCTTCGGCATCATCGCGTGGCCAATCCTCGGCGCCATCCTCGGCGCCGCTGGGGCGTCGCTACACCTGCTCCCCCAACGCATCCGTCGGGCCACGCTCGCCGCCCTGGCAACGGTGCTCGTGTTCGCGATCTTCGAGACGTTCATCGTCGACCTCTTCGACTTCACCGAAGACCTGCTCTACGAGAACCAGGGCGGCCTGAAGATCCTGTGGGCGATCATCCTCTTCGTCGTCGCCTTCGGCGCCTCGATCGGTGGCGCCGGCCGCAAGGTCGGCCAAGTCCGGACCAACTACCAGCAGGCAACTGGGTCGGCAAAGACCACCCAGACCGCCCTGTACATCTTCCTGGCATCGGTCGCGATGATCGTGATCCCGATGTTCACCGGAAAGATCACCCAAGAGCTCCTCGCCAACATCGGCATCTTCCTGCTGTTGGCCCTCGGCCTCAACATCGTCGTCGGCCTCGCCGGCATCCTCGACCTCGGCTATGTGGCCTTCTTCGCAGTCGGTGGGTATACGACCGCCGTGCTCACCTCGCCGAACCGCGGCGAGGACTGGCCCGAGTGGTTCCCGACCATGCCCTGGTGGGGCGCACTGATGGTGACGATCGTCGTTGCCGCCCTCGTCGGCCTGTTCATCGGCGCCCCGGTGATCCGCATGCGCGGCGACTACCTCGCCATCGTGACCCTCGGGTTCGGTGAGATCATTCGCATCCTCTTCCTTTCCGACTGGCTGAACGGCTACTTCAACGGCGCTCAGGGCATCACCAACGTGCCGCCTGCGGACTTCGGCTTCGCCCAGGTGAAGGGCACCGATCCACGGTCGGTCTTCTATCTGGTCCTGGTCTTCGCCGCCATCTCGATCTATGTCTCGTGGCGACTCGAGCGCAGCCGGCTCGGCCGGGCGTGGATGGCCATCCGCGAAGACGAGTCGGTCGCCGAGGCGATGGGCATCAACACCGTCAACGTCAAGCTGATGGCCTTCGTGGTCGGCGCCGTGCTCGCCTCGTTCTCGGGCGCGATCTTCGCAGCCAAGGTCGGATCGATCTTCCCGACCAGCTTCTTGATCCTGGTCTCGATCATCATTCTGGTGGTGGTGATCGTGGGAGGCATGGGCAACATCATCGGCGTCATCGTCGGCGCCGCGGTGTTGATCGGTGTCCTCGGCGGCCCCAAGCAGCCCGGCCTGTTGGCCGAGTTCAGTGAGTACAAGCTGCTGATCTACGGCGCGCTGCTCATCGTGATGATGCTGCAACGGCCCGAAGGACTCGTGCCCAACGTACGCCGCAGCCGAGAGCTGCACCAGGAGGAGTTCCTGCAGGACGCTTGGCTCAAGGGCGAAGTCGACGACGCCAAGGCCGACGGCGACGAACCCAATGGCGGACCGGAAGGAGCGCTGGCATGACCCGGCTACTCGACATCCAGGGCCTGAGCGTGACCTTCGGCGGTCTGCACGCCCTTCACGACCTGAACTTCCACGTCGACGAAGGCGAGATCGTCGGTGTGATCGGCCCCAACGGTGCCGGCAAGACCACGTTCTTCAACATGATCTCCGGCATGGTCACCCCGACCAGCGGCGAGATCCTGTTCGAGGGCGAGTCGATGATCGGCCTCGACCCGAACCAGGTCACCCAGCGCGGCATCGCCCGCACGTTCCAGAACGTGCGCCTGTTCGCCAACATGACGATCCTCGAGAACGTCATGGTGAGCCAACACTGCCGCACCAAGCAAGGTGTGTGGGGCTCGCTGTTCAACACGCCCGGCTTCCAGCGTGAGGAGCGAGAGATCCGTGAGCACGCCGAGAAGGTGCTCGGGTTCTTCGGTACCCGCCTGGTCGGCTACCGCTTGGAACAGCCCGCCTCGGTGCTCAGCTACGCAAATCGGCGCCGCTTGGAGATCGCACGTGCGATGGCCACCAAGCCCAAGCTGATCCTCCTCGACGAGCCGGTCGCCGGCATGAACCCGAAGGAGTCAGCCGAGCTGACCGGCCTGATCGGCAAGCTGCGCAGCGAATGGGGCTTCACGATCGTGATGATCGAACACGACATGAACGTCGTCCGAGACGTCAGCGACCGAGTCGTCTGCCTGGACCACGGCGAGACCCTCGCGCAGGGCAGCTTCGAGGAAGTGTCCAGCGACCCGAACGTCATCGAGGCCTATCTGGGCCGCCCTCTGGAGAAGTCATGAGCAACGACACGGCGGTCGAGGCCGGCGGAAAGACCGCCACTCCCCTCCTCGAGTTCCGAGACATCAACACGCACTACGGCGCGGTGCACATCCTCAAGGACGTCAACCTGGCCATCTACCCAGGCGAACTCGTCTGCCTGCTCGGCGGCAACGCCAGTGGCAAGTCGACCACGCTCAAGACCCTGCTGGGCATGGTCACGCCGACGTCGGGCGAGGTCGTGCTCGACGGCGAGGTCGTCAACGAGAAGCCCACGAGCTACCTCGTCGAGCGGGGCGTCACGATGGTCCCGGAGAACCGACGCCTCTTCAAGCGCCTGTCGGTGCTCGAGAACCTGCAGCTCGGCGCCTATCTACGCGACGACAAGGAAGGCATCGAGAACGACCTGGAGCGCATTTACGGGATGTTCCCACGGGTCAAGGAACGCTTGAGCCAGCGCGCCGGCACCCTCTCGGGTGGCGAGCAGCAGATGGTCGCCATGGGACGTGCCCTCATGGCGAACCCGCGGGTCCTGCTCATGGACGAACCCTCGATGGGTCTCGCTCCCACGCTCGTCCAGGTGAACTTCGAGCTGATCCAGCAGATCCACGAAGAGGGCATCGCCATCTTCATGGTGGAGCAGAACGCCAACATGGCATTGTCGATCGCCGACCGCGGTTGGGTCCTGCAGACCGGCCGTGTCGTGCTCGACGACACCGCCGATGCCCTGCTGGCCAACCCGGACCTGCGAAAGTCCTACCTGGGCGAAACCACCGGCCACTGACATGGCCTTCCAGGCGAGCCGTTCGAGGCCACGGAGGCCCAGCCACCTTCCAGGCGAGCGATCCACACTCTGGGAACGGACATCTCGCGTCCCGGTCGGATGACTCATTTTGGAGAGCGGGTCGCCGGGCCCAACGGCTCGGTCGGTTAGGGCCTCGGCATCAATCACCCTTGCGTTCCGTGAGATGTCGTGCACGATGAGTGCATGACCCCACCGACCCACGACGCCACGTTGACCGCGCCCACGGTCCCGGCCTCGCCGAGTCCCATCGCGCACCCGATCGCCGAAGCGCTGGCTGACTCCTACACCACCCTCGCCCAGGTCGAGACGACAGACGTTCCGACCGATGTCGACGAGTACTTCATGACCGACTTGTACGTCGACGTCGAACACCGCGACGACGAGGGCGCAGTCCCCCAGCCGGCGAGCGAGCATGACGCCGAAGAGGGCGGCACCGGTACGCCCACCGCGCAAGCACTCACCGGACAATCGCTCGATGAAATCGTCGACGACGGACTCGGTGCCGAATACCTCCTCGACGAGCTTGACACCGATCTCCACAACGATCACTTCGCCGAGATCGCAACCACCGAGCTCGGCCACCTCCCACTCGTCGAGCACACACCGCTTGGCGGCGACAACCTCACCGCCGTCCGGACGGGCACACCGCGCGTTCTTGCGGCCCACCAGGAGCTCGAGGCCGCGATCATGGCGGGCACCGACGGCCTGACCGAGCACGAGCGCACCCTCATCGGCCTAGTCGTAGCGCTGGAGAACCGCTCCGGCTATTGGCAGATCCATCTTGCGCACCGCCTGCGCCGCTGGATGAGCGCCACGGAGATCGACACATTCATCGCTGATTGGCCGCACACGGAACTTCCCGACCGTCTGCGGGTCATCCTGGCGTTCGTCGTCAAGTTGACCGTCGTGCCCGGACAGATGTCGGACCAGGACGCCTCGGTGCTCGCTGGTGTTGGCTTCGTCGAACGCGACCTGATCGATCTGGTCGACGTCGTTGCGTATTGGGCGTTCGCCACCCGGGTGGTCGAGGGGCTGGGGCTTTTCCTCGAGCCGAACATGGTCCCCGAGCCGAACATGGTCCCCGAGCCCGCCGATATTTCCTGAACCGAAGGTCGGCAACACGCCGATCGGCGCGCGAATCTGGCGCATGGCCTACATCGAGATCATCGACGACGATGCCTGGGGCGACGATCCGGCGCTCGCCGACCTCTATCCAGGTGTGGTCGATCCGACCTTCAAGCGCGTCGACGCGATCATGGCGATCCACTCGCTGAATCCACGCGGCATGGCCGCGCACCAGGCCGTGTACTCGTCGGCGATGGCCGGTACGGGGAGTCTGCGGAAGGTCGAGCGCGAGCTGATCGCCCTCGTGGTCAGCCTCGAGAACCACTGCCACTATTGAGTCACCCACCATCGGCGCGGTCTGCGCCGGTTGCTTCGCGACGACGCCCTGCTCACCGCCGTCGAGCGCGATTGGCGGAGCGCTCCGCTGTCCGATGCCCGTCGGGCGATGCTCGACTACGCAGTCAAGCTCACGCTCACGCCGGGGCAGGTCGCGCGAGTCGATGTCGATCGGTTGCGGAGTCAGGGATTCAGCGATCGAGACGTCCTCGACATCGTCGAGGTCACCGCGTATTACGCCTATGCCAATCGCATCGCCGACGGGCTCGGCATCGACACCGAGTCCTGGATTCCCGACGACGAGTAGCTGGGCGATCGGGCCCGATCAGCTCACCGTCAGCGTGCCGTCGGCGGCGACCGCCAACTCCGTGGCCGCAGCCGCTCGCTCCCAGCCCTCGGCGTCGACCTTGACGATTGGCAGCGGCCGGCCATAGAGCTCGGCGGCCACGACGGCACCGGTCGCCAGGATCTCGTCGGAGCGCCGGACGACAAAGGCCGCCGGTGCTGTGCCAAGACGCGCTGCTTCGGCGATCACCGAGCTGGCCGAACTCGAACCACGGCCCTCGGGCAGCACGACGACGCGGCCGCTCAAGCGAGTGCCGCGCTGCGGGTGATACTCGTCGATGACGAGCCCCGATTCAGCGTCGAACCCGCCCCAGAAACTGAGGGCCTCGTCGAGAACCACGACGCTCCCCCGGGTCTCACCCGGGATGATGGCCGCCCCGTCGATCACCGAGTCGGGTTTCGTCATGGTCGCCACCAATGGTCGGTGACGGAGCGGACTTCGCCGGCGACCGCAGACTCGACGCAGTCCTCGACGGAGGCAAACGCCACGTCGACTCCCAGATTGCCTGGTGCGTAGTGGGCCCATTTCGCCGAATCGGTCAGGGCTACCCCGTCGAACGGGGCCATGACCGGGGTGATGTACGTGCAGGTGTCGGTCACCGGCTGCACGCCAGCGGCGAGTAGCGGTTCAGCCCACCCGCGCAGCTGGACCTCGTGCCAGACCTCCCGGCTCGTGTTGGCGTAGACCGCCACGGCTGAGGCGACTCGACGCCCATCGAGCAGTTCCACGAAACGTCGGAACTCTTCGACCGAGTAGTGCGGCGTGCCGAGGCTGACGGCCCCGAGCGGCAGGCCGATGCCGGGCATGAGCCGATCTCTCGCGGCACGAAGCTGCTCGACCCCGACGCGCTCGGTCCGTACCGGTCGCCCTTGGGTCGCGGCATCGAGTGTGGGCGCCTCCGGGGTGCTTCCGACCGCGTGGAACATGCCAACGCCCCCCGAGGACGCCGCGGCCGCGCCTAGAGCCTTCAACCGGTGCTCGGGCTGGTCTGGGGGAAGCCCAACGATCGCCGGAACCTCGTTGCCGGCGATGGCACCGACGACGTACCCGAGTACGGGCGCAAGGACATCGCTGTCGAGCAGTTCGGGGCGCAGTCCGTCGAGCTCGACGACCACGGTCGCTCGGCGCGCGTCGTCGAGATGCAGCCCCGCAGCGGGAGCGCGCCCGGTCACCGCCGCGCAGATGTCGATGAAGTCGCCGTACCGATGCGTGCGGGCACCGAGCACCGAATTCGCGAACACGATGGCGTTGGACTCGGCCCACACCACGTGCTCACCGAAGCGCGGGCGCTGCGCTCGTTGGTACGGGGCGCAGGTCCACGTCGGCTCAGCACCGAGTGCCTCGTAGCCGCGCATCAGTTGTCGGGACTCGTCGGCAACGGTGGTATCGCCGCGATAGAGCTCGGGGTGCAGCAGGTCGAGCGAGCTGACGTTGAGAGTGGTCGGGACGACGACCTTGGTGCCGCCGACGGCCAAGCGCTCGACAAAGTCGATGCCCGAACGACCGTGGTACAGGCACGAATCGATGTGTGCACCGGTGATGTCGAGTAGTGAGGCGGCTTGCATCGCTTCGGCGATCCGCACCACGATGCGCATCGCCATCGCAACGCCTTCGCCCTGGTCGCCATCGATCAGAGCCTGATCGCGATCGTCCAAACGAACCACGCCCGCACGCTACTGGGCGCCATCTCCGCGACGATGAGGACGTGGCCGATTGGGCCTAGATGGCGAAGAGCGGGCCGAGCGGCGCGGCGCCGCCGAGAAGGTCGGTGGCACACCGCTTGAGCGTCGCATGGGCGACGCGCTCGAAACCACTGCCGACACTCGCTCGGCGCACGCCGGCATCGTGAAGATCTCCGAGCGTGAACGACTGGCCAGGCAGCCCGACGAGTACGTTGACCGGCACACCGACCGAGTCGACGACCCGGCGAACATCGTCGATCGTCGTCAACCCGGGCGCGTACACCGCCGTCGCGCCGGCCGCCTCGAACGACTGAAGGCGGGCGATGGTGTCATCGAGATCGTCGATGCCGTGCAGCAGGTTCTCGGCGCGAGCGACAAGCACGAACGGTGTGTCGCCCATCGCCTCGGCACCGGCAGCGATGCGCTCGGCAGCCAAACCTGCGTCATAGATGACCGGATCCTCGTAGCCCGTCGCGTCTTCAACACAGCACCCGGCGAGACCGGCAGCGATCGAGGCTCGGACGGTCTCCGCAACTTCGGCTGGTTCGTCGCCGTAGCCGTTCTCGAAGTCGCCCGAGATCGGCACTGTGGTGACTGCGGCCATGGCGACGGCGTGCTCGATCGCCTCGTCTCGCGTGACCGCTCGGCACCCGTCTTGGCGGCCGAGTGATCGGGCCAGCGCAGCGCTCGACGTGCCCAAAGCCGGGAAGCCCAGGTTCTCGAGCATGCGGGCGATTCCGACCGTCGTCGGGTTGGCCATGACGAACAAGTCGTCGCCTCGGTGGAGATCCACGAAGGCTTGCGCCCTGCTCGTCGCGTCGGTCATGTCACCCTGCCTCGTCGATCAATCCGAAGTCGCCGTCGCGGCGACGGTAGACGATGGCGGCACGCGCTGTCTCGGAGTTGTGGAAGAAGTAGAAGTCGTGGTTCACGAGCTCCAACTCCTGGACGGCTTCTTCCGGGGTCATCGAGTCGATGTGGAACTTTTTCGACTTGACGATGCGGGGAGGGGTCTCGGCGTCGGCCTCGGCCTCGGCTTGATCGATGCCCGCGTCGGCGAGGACGGCCTCGTCGCCGCTGGCGTGCCAGCGGCGGATCAGTCGAGTCTTGAGCTTGCGGAGTTGGCGCTCCAGCTTGTCGATCGTGCCGTCGACGGCCGCGAAGCCATCGGGTGCGGTGTGCTTGGCGCGCACATGGTGGCCATGGCCTTCGACCGTGATTTCGCACAGCACGCGGTCGGTTATTCGAGGGTTGGCCTCTTCGACGAAATGCACTTCGCCGTGCTCGAGGCCGGCGACGAATCGGTCGAGTCGATCGACCTTGTCAATGGCGTAGTCCTCCAGACGAGGCGTGATCTCGGTGCGCTTGGAACTGACCTTGACTTCCATGGACGGATGGTAGACGCCAGTTCCGGAGCGCGCCTGTGAGTCGATCGGACTAGCCGTCATGGGCCCATCGACGGTCGTGGGGCAACGGAGTTGCCGCGACCGCCACGGCTACGACGCGGTCCGCGCCGCCGGCTCGCAGCGCATCGGCTGCGGTGCGAAGTGTGGCACCGGTCGTGACTACATCGTCGACGAGCACGACGAAGGAGGGAACGTCGCCCTGGGCCCGCAGCGTCGGGCCGTGTCGGCGTTCCGCCCGAGTTCGCGAGGTCTGGCGGTGGTCGCGTGGGTCGCGGGAGAGCAGCCGAGCCGACGGCACTCCCGTGGTGCGACCCACTTCACGTGCGATCTCTCGCCCTTGGTCGTAGCCACGCCAACGCACTCGCTCCGGGGTGGCCGGCACCCAACAGATCGCGTCTGCCAGGCGCGGCACCAAGTCGACGATCGCTGCACCAGCCCACCCAGCAAGCCAGCGCTCGCCTCGGTACTTGAGGGCCGTGATGACCGGCCGTGAGGCGGCATCGAGCACGAACGCCGCCCGCGGCACATCGCTGCGGGAGTGCCGCGCCGGCCGCAGGCGCTGACCGCAGTCGTCGCAAACCGGACCGGCCGCGCCGGCACAGACGGCACAGAGACGCTCGAAGAACACCCACCGAACCTACGAGCACCCTGTGACAGGGGTCCTCCACAGAGCAGCCCGAGGCCCGCCAGGGCCGAAGCTGCGATTGCGAAGGGATTCAGTAGCGGTAGTGCTCGGGCTTGTAGGGGCCCTCGACCGGCACGCCGATGTAGTCGGCTTGCTCCTGGTTGAGTTCGGTCAGACGCACACCGAGGTGGTCGAGGTGCAACCGTGCGACTTCCTCGTCGAGGATCTTCGGCAAGGTGACCACGTCGGTGTTGCTGTAGCTCTCGGCGTTGGCGTGGAGTTCCATCTGGGCCAGCACCTGGTTGGTGAAGCTGAACGACATCACAAAGCTCGGGTGACCGGTGGCGTTGCCGAGGTTCAGCAGGCGGCCTTCGCTCAGCATGATGACCGAGTGCCCGTCGGGGAAGACATACTCGTCGACCTGTGGCTTGATGTTGATCCGCATCACGTCGCTCAGCCGGTCAAGCCCGGCCATGTCGATCTCGTTGTCGAAGTGGCCGACGTTGCCGACGATGGCCTGGTGCTTCATCCGAGCCATGTGCTCGGCCGAGATGATCCCGAAGTTGCCGGTCGTGGTGATGAAGATGTCTGCGGTCTCCATGACGTCTTCGACGCGGACAACCTCGTAGCCCTCCATCGCCGCCTGCAGGGCACAGATCGGGTCGACTTCGGTGACCACGACTCGGCAGCCCTGGCCAGCCAGCGCCGCGGCGCAGCCCTTACCGACGTCGCCGTAGCCGGCCACGAGCGCCATCTTGCCGCCGAGCATGACGTCGGTGCCTCGGTTGATGCCGTCGACCAATGAGTGACGGATGCCGTAGAGATTGTCGAACTTCGACTTGGTGACCGAGTCGTTGACGTTGATCGCCGGGAACAGGAGCTCACCGGACGACGCCATGTGATACAGCCGATGCACACCGGTCGTGGTCTCCTCGGACACACCACGGATCCCGGGGGCGATGCGGTGCCAGAACTCGGGGTCGCGCCCGTGCAGATCGCGCAGCTGGTTCAGGAAGACGCCCCATTCCTCGCTGTCGTCCTCGGTGGCTTCAGGAACAACGCCGGCCTTCTCGAACTCGAGGCCCTTGTGGACCATCATCGTGGCGTCGCCGCCGTCGTCGAGGATCAGGTTCGGGCCCTCGCCGTCAGGCCAGTGGAAGAGCTGCTCGGTCGCCCACCAGTACTCCTCGAGCGTCTCGCCCTTCCAGGCGTAGACCGGCGTGCCGCTCGGCGCATCGGTGCTGCCTTCGGGGCCGACGGCGACGGCGGCCGCAGCGTGGTCCTGGGTGGAGAAGATGTTGCAGGACACCCAGCGAACGTCGGCGCCGAGCGCAACCAGCGTCTCGATCAGCACGGCGGTCTGGATGGTCATGTGCAGTGAGCCGACAATACGAGCGCCGGCAAGCGGCTTCTCGTCGCCATAGCGGGCACGAAGTGCGATCAGGCCAGGCATCTCGTGCTCAGCCAGGCGGATCTCCTTGCGGCCAAACTCGGCGAGCGACAGATCGGCGACCTTGAAATCAGGCGTTTCGGTCATGGAAGTACCTCAGGGGAATCGGCGCGAACCGACGTTCGCGGTCTGGTTTCCGACTCGGCTGGTGTCGTCTGACACCCGGCATCCGCGCAGCCTGAGTCCGCCGATCAGCGTACGTGGCCCGGCGTTGCTTCGACAGCCAAGCGGGGGTGAATTCCGACCCTCAGACGCCGGGAATGGCGTCGGCCACGAAGCGCACCTGCTCGCCGGTCAAGGGACCGAACGGTGATCGCGATTCGTGGTCGAGGAGGTACACGGCGACGGCCTCGGCAAAGTCGCCCGCCCCGGTGTCGAAATCGGCTTGGCCGCTCTCGGCCCACCATGGGCCGTCGATGCCGCGGAGCTCGAGCCACTCGGCTCGCCGGCTTCCGTCGAGGACGTCGAGATCGACGGCATGGCCGAGTTCGTGGGCCAGCACGGCCGCAGCACTGGCGATCGTGGTATCGGACCGATCGAACAGCGTGATCGATCGCTCGATCGAGTTGGCGACACCCCGCCACTGCGGATGCGGCCCCGCGTGGATGATCTGCCAGCCCGGCAGCTCACGGCGAAAGTCCCACGGGATCGACTCCTCGATAGCCGCTTGGCGCGGCGTGAGTGCGATGGCGGAGACCTGATCACCCGCTGGATCGGCGATCGTCGGCGAAGACGCCGCCGCCGGCGCCTCGCCAACGGCGGCCCTGATCGGGGGCGCTGGTTGGGCGGCCAAGGTCGTCGTGAGCCCCGCAGCATCGGCGCTGGCCTGTGCCGAAGCTGCATCACCGCCGACCACGCTTCCCGTTGCCGATGGGTTGTCGGCGAGCCACAGGACGACCCCACCGAGCACGAGGGCGAGCGCGAGCGAACCGGCCAGAAGCAACGGCAGCAGCACGCTGACCGCCGGAACCGAGCGAGGTGGTGTCGTTCGGTCGATCCGGGCGGCGAGCTCGGTCGAGTCAATTCCAAGGACTTGACAGAGGACGGTCCGGTCTTCGCCTCGGAGGCGTGCAGCCGACGCGAGCGGCGATCCGCCGCGCACGATGCCGACCAGGTTCACGTAGCGGTCGAGGATCTCCTCGACCGCCGGTGAGCGCAGGTCGAGGGCATGGCTGCCGATCCGAATTTCCTCGTCGACCAGGTCGATGATCAGGTGGTCATCGTCAGCCTCGGTCGGCGTCGGTTCGACCTGATAGAGATCGATGAGCGTCGCCACCGTGTGCTCGTCGAGCGGTAGATCGCCTGCCTCGATCGTGCGGAGCTCGGCCGGCGTAAATCCGCCGTTGGACCGACGGGCGATCTCGTCGATCGGACGACCGGTCGCCGTTCTGGTCGAGGTCAACAACGCCCCGACGCGCATCGTGGAAAGGGTGCGCGGCTCGGTCCTCATCGGGCGACAGCTTCTCCCATGACTTGAGGACTTGTCGCTAACTTGAGGTGAATTTGGGTCGAGCGACCCAGATGCGAGGGGTCAGTCCTCGAACGTCGGCGAGATTCCCTCGGTCTCCGCGCGAGCGATGAGTGCCGCGTGGGTCTCATCGTCGACCGCTTCGGCCTCGTCGATCAGCATGACCGGGATGCCATCGTTGATTACGTACCGACGCTGCAACCTGGGGTTGTAGAGCCCGTCGTCATCGCCGAAGTACAGGAGCGGTCCCTTGTCCTCAGGACACGCGAGCACGGCGAGCAATTCGGTTGCGAGCGGCATGGCTTCCTCGTTGGCAGGCTTGTGGTTTCTCAGGCTTCGGCCATGACGGCCTGTACCTCGGCGACACGAGTATCGCAGGCCTCGGTCGAGGCCGCCTCCAGGTTAAGGCGAAGAAGCGGCTCGGTGTTCGAGGGTCGCAGATTGAACCACCAATCACCGAAATCGACGGTCAAGCCGTCGAGCCGATCGCACTCGCCGCCACGACCCTCCATCACCGACGCCACGTGTTCAATCACGGTGTCGATGTCCGCGACGGTCGTGTTGATCTCACCAGAGGCGACATAGCGGTCGTACGGTCGACGCATTTCGCTCAGCGGCATACCGGCGTTGCACAGCATCTCGATGATGACCAAGGCCGCGATGAGCCCGGAGTCGGCACGCCAGTTGTCTCGGAAGTAGTAGTGCCCCGAGTGCTCGCCAGCGAAGGCTGCACCGGTTGCAGCCATGTCCTGCTTGATGAACGAATGTCCCACCCGGGTGCGTACCGCCGTGCCACCCTTCTCCTCCACGACTTCGCGAACCGTCTTGGAACAGATCAGGTTGTGCAGGATCGTGGCACCCGGTTCACGGTCGAGGATCGACGCGGCGACCATCGCGGTCGTCAGCGACCCCGAGATCGGCTCGGCCTGCTCGTCGACGATGAACACCCGGTCGGCGTCGCCGTCGAACGCCAATCCGATGTCCGCGCCGGCCTCGAGGACGCGGGCGCGCAGGTCGGCCTGATTCTTCGGTTGGATCGGGTCAGCAGGATGGTTCGGGAAGGTGCCGTCGAGTTCCGGATACAGGTGATCGAGGTCGAAGGGCAGGTCGGCAAAGGCTGCGGGCACCACGAGGCCGCCCATGCCGTTCGCGGTGTCGGCGACGACCTTGAGTGGCTTGAGGGCGTCGAGGTCCACGAAGGAGTGCACGTGGGCCACGTAGTCGGCGAGAACGTCCTGTTCGGAGATGTGACCGATCGTGGAGACCGCGTGGGGCTGATCGCCGGCCGCCGCGGCCTTCATCGTCGCCAACCCGTCACCGTTCACCGGCACCGCGCCTCGGCCGCACATCTTGATGCCGTTGTACCCCGCGGGATTGTGGCTCGCCGTGAGCACCGCACCAGGCGCGTCGAGGCTTCCTGCGGCGAAGTACAGCTGGTCGGTGGAGATCAGACCGAGGTCGACGACGTCGAGGCCTTGCCCGGTTATGCCCTCGGCAAACGCTCCGCTGAGCTCGGGACCGGAGGGGCGCATGTCGCGCCCGATGAGGACTCGCTTGGCTTCGGGATCGCCGTCTCGGACGAGTCGGGCGAAGGCCGTACCGAGCCGTTTGGCGATCTCGGCATCGAACTGATCGGGGTACGTGCCACGCACGTCGTAGGCCTTGACGATGGTGTCGAGGCGATGCTGCAGATCGTTCATACCAAAAAGGGTAGAGACCGTCCGGCGTGAATCGGGCTCGGGTTGGAATGTTGAACCTGCAGGCCCGGTTGGGTATCGACATGTGTCGCTGCTCGGCGACACGTCACTTCAACCGAACGGACCTACCCTTACGCCATGGCGAAACCTCCTCCCCCACCTCCACCGCCGGGCAACGGCGACGGAGATCGCTTCCCCCGATCCGATCCGCGTTGGTCACGCCTCCTGCTCTGGCTGGCGATGTTCGCGATCATCGCGATCTTCTTCGTACCGTCGTTCACGCCCTCGAACGCCGGCGACGAGCTGACCTACGACGACTTCATCCAGCGCGTCGAGACCGGTGACGTCTGCCGCGTGGAGATCAACAACCTGACCGGCGAGATCGAGGGCAACCTGATCGTGGCCGGTGCTGACGCATGTGCCGAGACGGCCGACGACGCCCTCGACGGTGACCTGTTCACCAGCAAGGGACCGATCGAGCTCAGCGAGACCGATCGCCAGATCCTCGACACCGCGTCGCAGGAATCGGGTCTCCACCTCAAGTACGACACCCCACAGTCGTCGTTCTGGGCCAACCTGATCCCGCTGCTGTTGCCCATCGGTCTGCTGATCGCCTTCTTCTGGTGGATGCAGCGCCGTGCCCAGGGCCAGATCGGCGGCATCATGTCGATCGGCCGGAGCAAGGCCAAGACCTACACGACCGAGCGCCCCGGCACGACCTTCGAGGACGTCGCCGGCTACTCCGGCGTGAAGAAGGAAATCACCGAGGTCGTCGAGTTCCTGAAGGCCCCGGAGAAGTACGCCGAGATCGGCGCTCGCATCCCGAAGGGCATGCTGCTCGTCGGTCCTCCCGGTACCGGTAAGACGCTCATCGCTCGGGCCGTCGCGGGCGAGGCCGGTGTGCCGTTCCTCTCCGTGAGCGGTTCCGACTTCATGGAGATGTTCGTGGGCGTCGGCGCAAGCCGGGTTCGCGACCTGTTCGAGTCGGCCCGCAAGATGGGCAAGGCGATCATCTTCATCGACGAGATCGACTCGATCGGCCGCAAGCGCGGCGCCGGGCTCGGTGGCGGTCACGACGAGCGCGAGCAGACCCTCAACCAGATGCTCGCCGAGATGGATGGCTTCGAGACGACCGAGGGCATCGTGATGATGGCGGCGACGAACCGCCCCGACATCCTCGACCCGGCGCTCTTGCGTCCGGGCCGTTTCGACCGCCAGGTCGTGGTGCCGCTCCCCGAGCTCGAGGATCGGCTGTCGATCCTGCGGGTACACGTCAAGGGCAAGCGCACCGCACCCGACGTCGACCTCAACCTGGTCGCTCGCGGTACCCCCGGCATGAGCGGCGCCGACCTGGCCAACCTGGTCAACGAGGCTGCGCTGTTCGCCGTTCGCAGCGGCGACACGATGATTCGCATGCAGCACTTCGAGTCGGCACGCGACCGTGTGCTCATGGGCCAGAAGCGCGAGTCGACCGCACTCAGCGATGCGGAGAAGGAAGCCATCGCCTACCACGAGGCCGGCCACGCCGTTTGCGCAGCCTTGCTGCCCACCGCCGATCCGCTGCACAAGGTCACGATCATCCCGAGCGGCATGGCCCTCGGCGTGACCATGCAGCTGCCCGAGGCCGAGCGCCACATCTACCGTCAGGACTACATCGAGGACTCCCTCGTGGTCCGCATGGGCGGTCGGGTGGCCGAGGATCTGGTGTACGGCCAGGTGTCGACCGGCGCCAACGACGACCTCGTCCGCAACACCGAACTGGCGACGAAGATGGTCCGCGAGTGGGGCATGAGCGACAAGATCGGCCCGATGGCGTGGGGCTCCGACGGCGAGATGTTCCTCGGCGACCAGATGGTGTCGAGCAAGAACTACAGCGACGAGACCGCCACCAAGATCGACGAAGAGGTCAGCCAGATTCTCCAGGAAGCCGAGGATCGGTGCCGTGATCTGCTGACGACGAACCGCCTCGGCCTCGACCTCGTCGCCCGGGCATTGCTCGAGCGTGAGACCATCGCCGGCGACGAGGTGGAACGGCTCCTGGCGCACGCCGCAACGGCGCCGTCGGAGACTGCACCGTCGGACATCTCGACGTTGATCTCGACACCGCCGATCAAGCCGACCGACAACTGATCATCCGGTCGCCGGGATCCCCCTGATGACTGCGACGCTCATCGTGATGGCCGTCGTTGCAGCTGCAGCGACGGCCCTCGCCGTTCTCCAGCAACGTGGTCGGGCTGCGGCCCCGACGGTCGCCCGTGGCGAGCCGCCCACGAGCTTGGACCGGCGCGACTTCCGTGGGCCCAACGCTCCCTGGCTGATCGCCGTCTTCTCCAGTGCCAGCTGCTCGTCCTGTGCCGCCGTGCTGGCCGAACTGCGAGAGCACGAGTCGAGCGACGTCGTGGTGGTTGATGTCGAGATCGGCGACGAACCGGGTCTGCACTCCAAGTACGGCATCGAATCGGTCCCGACCGCGGTGATCGCCGATGCCGGAGGCGACGCCAAGCTCGCCTTCGTCGGTCCGTTGGGGCCGGATCACCGAGAGGCCTTGCACACTACGCTCGGCCACGATGCCTGAGGATCAATACACCCACGGCCACCATCGATCGGTCGTCGAGGCGCACGCCACTCGAACGATCGCCAACTCCGCGGCCTACCTCGAGCCGCACCTCGTTCCCGGCGCGCAGTTGCTCGACGTCGGCTGCGGACCGGGTTCGATCACGGTCGAGTTCGGAGCGCGCGTCGGCGACGAGAACGTGCTCGGCATCGACCTCGGGGCCGATGTCATCGAGCAAGCCGCTGCGGCCTACGCCGACCGCGGGATCCGGTTCGAGGTCCAGGATCTGTATGCGCTCGACGCCGACGACGACACGTACGACATCGTGCACGCCCACCAGGTGCTCCAGCATGTGAGCGACCCGGTGGCGGCCCTCGCCGAGATGAAGCGGGTTTGCAAGCCTGGAGGCACCGTGGCGGTGCGAGACGCCGACTATGCCGCCATGCACTGGGCACCACAGTCCGATCGCCTCGACGAATGGCAGCGCATCTACCGCGCCGTCGCCTACGCCAATGACGCGGAGCCCGATGCCGGTCGATGGCTCCTCGGCTGGGCGCGACAGGCCGGCTTCACCGACATCACTCCGAGTATCGACACGTGGCTGTTCGCCGACGACGCGAGTCGGGAGTGGTGGGGCGGCACCTGGTCACGACGCGTGATCGAGTCCGCCTTGGCGGCCCAAGCGGTCGAGATGGGTATCGCATCGAGTGACGAGCTCGAGGTCCTGTCCGCAGGCTGGCAGGACTGGCTCGCCGAGCCCGATGGTTGGTTCGTGGTCGTCCACGGCCAGCTGCTCTGCCGCGCCTGAGACGGCCGGCCCGGGATCAGCGAAGGACCGTCAGTCGAAGGATCGTCAGTCGAACGACAGCAGGTTCGGGATCGATGTGGTTCCCACGCCCGGAATGGCCGCGGCCGTGGCGATCGTGTCGGTCGGGGCGACGACGATCTCGGCCATCGTGCCGGTGCTCGACACGACACGGATCCAGGTGTCGTCTTCGCGTAGCAAGGTGTTGAGGTCGAAGGCGGCTCGCCGCCGGGGAGCAAGCTCGGCCCGCTCGCGAAGGACTTCGCCGCCCGGTCCGCCCACCCAGACCTCGACGCGCGAGATCGTGTCGCCTGCAGGGTTGAGCACGGCGAGTTCGCCTTGACGTCCGGTGGAGACATCGTCGATTGCACCCGGCTCGAACCAGGGCGGCACCGCGAGCGTCTGGTCGGTCGATGCTGCGGTGATGCCGAAGGACGAGGCGACGCCGAGTCCGACCTCGAGGGGGCGTGACCAGACACGCTCAGCCAAGACCGGCACGCCATTGAAGCTCCGGATCGACACGAAGAAGCGCTCGCCGCGGACCGCGGCCTCCGTCGCATCGATCGTGGCCACCGTCGAAACCGGGTGGCTCGGGTGCCGGCTGACGTTGACTACCCATCGCTCGTTCGGGCCGAGCGGCACGCCCAATGGAGCGTTGTCCCCGGCTCGATCGGCGCTGTCGGGTTTCAGCTCGAACTCGACCTCGGCGGCCTCATCGTTGGGGTTGTAGATCACGAAGCTCTCGCTCGCGCCAGGCGCCCCGCTGCCGGCCGGGAAGAACCACTGATCCGAGAGCGCCGAGGTACCCGGAGTGAGGGAGAGCCCGACGGGCCCGGCCTGATTGCGGAAGACTTGGATGCGCTCGACGATCACTCGGCCGGTGCGGGTCGTGACCTCGGCGGCGACTTGGTCCCACGGGGCGAACGACGGCGAGAGATCCAACACCGTCAAGGACTGCGCGGGCACGAGTCGTCCGGTGAAGATCGATGGCGTGCGCGCCCCGCCGTCGGTGAGAAACACCAGGTCGACCACCGCATCGTCGGGGAAGGGGTTCAGCAGATGAACCTGGTACGTGACATCGGCGGTCGTGGTGCCGCTGGCAAACCACCACGACGTCGAGGCCTCGGTTGCACACACGGCGAGGTCCTGGCCCAGCGGAGTCACCACGGCGTGCTCGACGATCGCGCTCCCCGAATCGAACTCGACCAACGCTCCGACGAACGAACCGGTGGGCGTGGCCAGGTCGGCGTCGAGCGACGCCACGATCGGCGCCAGTGAGATCACCGACTGCTCGTTGCCGGCGAGCTCGATGGGCTGGACCGCCGGCTGGAACGGCCGAGGATTGCCCTCGACGTCGATCAGCGAGGGATACAGCGTCAACGAGCCCCGCGCCGGCTCTTCGGTCGGATTGGTGAGGATCACGCGGTGGTCGTTGAGGGCATCGGGCGTGGTGAAACCACCCGCGCAGTACCAGGTCGATCCGAGGGACCCCTCACCCGGCACCCTTGGGCCCACCACGACTCCGAGGTCTTGCGTCGCTGCGTCGGAAGCGTCGTCGCCCGTGCGATCGACCCAGATCATTGCCCCGATCAAGCCGACCAACAGCAGCAGCGTGGGAAGTCGGTTCATGATCGCCGTCTCCGACCGAGCACCAGGAGCACGACGATGGCGGCCCAGCTGATCAGCTGCACGACACTCGCCACCCAGTGGGTTGACTCGTTGGCGTGCACGAGCCGCGCCGTTCCCGGTGCGGCGACGTCGAAACGGCTGGCCCACTCCTGAGAGCCCTTGGCGACGGGAGCGCCGTTGACCTCGAGCTGCCAGTTCGTGTCCGCTGGTGCGCCGAACCAGATGTCGCCGGCCCCGAGGCTGCCTCGGTAGGACCGCAGCGAGGTGACCTCGGGGAGCGCCAACTCGTACGCGACGGCTCCGGGCGCATCGGCGACCAGGGTCCCCGGGGCGAAAGCACTCACGAGCGGCACGTAGGCACGGTTCTCGTAGATCGTCGCACCGGAGCGGACTTCGATGCGGATCAGGTCGAGTTGTTCGGTGAGGCGACTCGCGAGCATCGGGTCGACGGGACGGTCGATCGAGCCGAAGGGTTCGGGCGCATTGGACTCGACCACCACGACATAGCGAACGCCGAAGAACGCCAGACTGCGTCCGAGACGATTTCCTGCGCCTTCGAGCTCGGCGGCGAAGGTGTCGCGCACGGCCAGCGTGGCGTCGCCCGGGTTGCCGATCGCATGGTCGAGGATCGTCGGGGTTCGTGCCGGGGTGAGCGACCAACTGAGTCGATCGTCGTAGGTCCAGCCGCGGACGGGCAGGACCGATGCCTCGCCGAGCCACAGGGTGCGGCCGTGCGCTGGAGCCCGCTCGTCGAAGAACTCGATGACGTCGTCGTAGCCATCCTCGACGACCTGCCACCGTCCGTCGACGACCGCCCCGATCCCGGCGACCGAGGACAACCCGAGGGCACCAACGGCGACGAACGGCACGAGTTGGCGCCAGCCAAAGCCGTAGCGGCGTAGGTCGCTTCCGAACGCGACCGCGGTCATACCCGCGGCCATGGCGATACCGAGTGCTGCTGGGGCCAGCAGCACGACGGCGGGCGGCATCGAGACGGAGAAGGCGCCCTCCTCGACGGCAAAGGCCAGACCAACCGAGAACACGATCAAGAACCAGCTTCGGGCGGCCCAGGCCAGCCGGGGACCCGAGGCCATCACCAGAGCGAGTGCCGGGACGATCAGCACGATCCACCCGAGCGGAGTGTCCCCGTGTGGACCGGTCGCCAACCGGAAGAGCCTGGTCAAGCCGATGCCGTCACCATCGACAGGGGCGGCACCGGCCAGCGTGGACCACACGGTGTCTGCCGAGAAGAGGCCTGCGGAAGCCGGCAACGACAGGCCGATCGCCACGACGGTGCCGAGTGCGGCGGCCACGATGGCCCGCGCGCTTCCGCCAACTCGCCGGGTCGCGAGACTACCCACGAGCCACGCAACGGCGAAGAGCGCCGGAGCGACCACCACCGCCGGCTCGACCAGCGCCGCGAGCGCAAGGATCAACCCGAGCGCGACCACGTCGGCGAACCGGCGCGTGAGGGTCGGATCATCGTCGGCGAACGGGTCGATCGATGCGGCACTTGCGAGGCGCCGAGCGATCCACGGAAGTGATGCGTACGCGACGAGGCCAGACCAGCTGCCCTCGTAGAGCGCGTTGTACGGCAGCGGCACGATCACATAGACGACGAGCGCGACCAACTGAGCCTGCACGGCCTTGAACGGTGCGAGCAGCCGATACGCGCCGAACGCTCCGACCCCGAGCAGGCCAACCGTGACCAGCAGCCGCAGTAGACCCATTTGACCGAACAGCGCGATGCCGGCGAAGCCAAGGAGGACGTGCAGCAGCGATGAAGGCGCCTCGGCGCCGAGACCGGTAGGCCGCCAGGTGCTCCCCCACTCGGTCAGCAGGCTGCTGGGGCCGCGCGGGAACCCGGTGAACTGGTTGAAGCGCGGAACGCCTTCGCTGATCAGTCCGCGGCTGCCGAACACGAGGACGGCGATGACACCAAACCAGACGGCCGCCGTGGCCTGCAGCTCGCGAGTGCGGCGCGCTCGCTGGACCCCCAACGCGATGTTGTCGGCACCCTCGATCTCCTCGCGGCGATCGGCGCGTGCCTGACGCCAGGCATTGATGCCCTCGAAGCCCGGAATCTGCAGGGCGCGGACCTCGGAGTCGTCGACCTGGCGAATGCGGCGAAGCTGGCGTCGACGTCGAAGGATCGATGGCAATCGCTGGAGGTTCCAGAGCCACGCGCCGAGGATCTCAAAGATGGCTCCGATACGGCCTTGGAAGAGCGCGATGATGATATTGACCAGGGCGGCACCGAGGGCCTGGGGCACCACGCGCAGCGTGTGCAGGAAGCCGTAGTTCGACAGCATCGAGCGGATCCGGTGACGCCGTGCGAATCGGTCGTAGTCGGAACCGGGAATGCGAGTCGTGAGATCCTCACGATGACGGGCGGTTGCCGCCGGGTTGACCAGCACCCGAGCGCCCAGCGCATGGGCCCGCCAGCAGAGATCGAGATCCTCACCCCGAACCACCATCTGCTCGTCGAACCCACCCAAGGCCCGAAAGAGGTCGGTGCGTAGCAGCGTGGCGGCACCGGGTACGGCAAAGACGTCGCGAACGGCATCGTGCTGCTCTTGGTCGTACTCGCCGGGTTCGGCCAGGTCGGAGACGAGGCCGGTCTTGTCGGCGCCAAGGCCGACGTGGAGGATTCGGTTGGGGTCGTTCCAATCCAGGAGCTTTGGGCCGATGACACCGGCGTTGGACCGCAGGGTCTCCTCCACCAGTCGACGAATGCAATCGGGCGCAAGGGCAACGTCGTCGTGGAGAACGAGCAGATACGGGCCGAGGCTCGGGTGATCGAGGATGATGTTGGCGTTCTTGGCGAACCCCTGATTGGCGAGCAGCGGGATCACCATCGCCTCGGGGATCGCTTCGTGGACCCTCGGTGCGACCGGTGTGTCGCTCGCGGCATCGATCACGACAACTTCGAGCGACGGGTAATCCTGGGCCACGATCGACGCCAGGACTTCCTCGAACCAAGCGCCCGGATTGTGGGCAACCATGGCGACCGTGACGAGGGGATAGCCCGTGGTCGTCGTGCCGGTCGTAGCTCCGGCACCGGACGCACCCGGAGCGGGGCCATCGGCGCCGCCGGAACGCGGTGTAGGAGTCGTGGTCGAGTCGTCCACAGCCTCCTGAATCTACCCACCGAACCCCGGGTGTACGGGTACCCCCTTCTGAGGGGTGCAACGTACACTTCGACCATGTCCGGTTCGGCTGACTTCGACCTCGAAGAGCGGCTCCGCGAGGTGGCCGAGTTCGGCGTCGGTGCGATGATTCTGGGGCTTCGCCAGGTCAATATCTCTCGCCGCGAGCTCGTCGAGCAGGTGCCACAGATGGCGCCGATCATCGATGCCGTGCTCGATCGGGTCGAAGAATTGGCGGCCCCGGTCTCCGAAGCCGTCGGGGCCGCGGTCTCGACGATTGGTTGCACGCTTCCCGGCGGCGCCTCGGGCCGGTTCGACGATTTGGGTGCGACGGTCGCCGAGGCCGGCCCTCAGCTGCTCCGACTCAGCGGCCTGACCAAGCGTGATTGAGCCCGCGACCCAGGTCGCCGTGATCTGCGGCGGCGTCGGTGCCGCCCGTTTTCTGCGCGGGCTGATCCGGGTCGTCGACCAATCCCAGATCACCGGCATCGTGAACACCGGCGACGACATGCGGCTGCACGGCCTGGCGATCAGCCCGGACCTCGACACCTGCACCTACACCCTCGCCGAGGCCATCAACCCGGAAACCGGGTGGGGTCTGGTCGGCGAGACCTGGAACGCCCGCGACACCCTCGAGCGATACGGAGGCCAAACCTGGTTCGGGCTGGGCGATCGCGACCTCGGCACCCATCTGTATCGCACGCAACGGCTCGACGAAGGCGCCACACTCACCGAAGTCACGACAGAGATCGTGCGCGCCTGGGATCTCCACCTCGATCTGATGCCGATGTCCGACGACCCCGTTCGCACGCGGGTGGTCACCGACCAGGGCGAGACCCTCGACTTTCAGCGCTACTTCGTCGAACGTCAGCATCGCGACCACATCACCTCGGTGCACTTCGATGGGGTCGAGACCGCACGACCGGGTCCACGAGTGCTCTCGGCGATCGAGGAGGCGCACGTGGTGGTCATCGCTCCCAGCAACCCGTTCGTGTCGATCGCGCCGGTGCTCGAGGTCGACGGGGTCCGGGCCGCCATCGCCGGCCGACGCGAAGCGACGGTGTGCATCTCGCCGATCATCGGCGGTACAGCGATCAAGGGGCCGGCCGCCGACCTGATGCGCACCCTCGGTCACGAAGTCTCGTCGCTCGGCATTGCTCGCATCGTGGAAGAGCTGGCGGCCCACCTCGTGATCGACACGGTCGATGCCGAACTGGCCGACGCCATCGCCGAGACTGGGGTGAACCCGATCGTCGCCGACTCGGTGATGCGGACACCCGAAGTCGCTGCCGATCTGGCCCGCATCGCACTTCAGGCCGCGACCTGAACGCATCGCCACCAACCGAACGAGGAGACCATGCGACTCGAGATCTTTCCCATCGAAGGACTACCCGAGATCCGTCGAGGAGACGATCTTGCGGAGATGATCTGCGCGGCGGTCGAACTCCAGAATCACGATGTGCTGGTCGTCACCCAAAAGATTGTCTCCAAGGCCGAGGGGGCAATGGTCGACGTGGACCCGAACGATCCGCTCAGCCACAAGCCGATCGTCGAGCGCGAATCGGTGCGGATCCTGCGGCGC
Source organism: Actinomycetota bacterium (assembly GCA_039028435.1). GTDB lineage: Bacteria > Actinomycetota > Acidimicrobiia > Acidimicrobiales > UBA10347 > UBA10347. Next base: position 25,368 of record JBCCIC010000014.1, read on the forward strand.
CGCGGCGAGCTGATCATCAGCGAGACGAAGCACGGATTCGTCTGTGCGAATGCGGGCATCGACCTCTCGAACGTCGAGCGGGGAACGGCAGCCCTGCTCCCCGACGACTCCGATCGCTCAGCGCGCCGAATCCGAGATGCGATCAAGGGCCGCTACGACATCGACGTCGGCGTGATCATCAGTGACACGTTCGGTCGGCCATGGCGCCGAGGCGTCACGGATGTCGCCATCGGCACGGCCGGAGTGAAGTCGATTCTCGATCTCCGAGGCACACCGGATGCGCTCGGTCGGGAGATGCAGGTGACCGAGGTCGCCCTCGTCGATGAGCTGGCTTGTGCCGCCGAATTGGCGATGGGAAAGACGACGGGCAACCCGGTTGCTGTAATTCGCGGCGGAAGTGCCGATTGGTTCGGGGAATCCTCCGTACAGGTCGATTTGGTGCGCGATGCCCGGGACGATCTGTTTCGTTGATCCCCGGCAAAGGAGCTGGACATGGCGCAACCAACACTCGTGATCGTGAGCGGATACTTCGGACCGATCCACGTCGGTCACCTCGACTACATCGAGGCCGGCGCGGCGGCCGGTGACGAGCTCTTCGTCATCGTCAACAACAACGTGCAACAGACCCTCAAGAAGGGCAAGGTCATCATCGACGAAGCCGACCGTCTACGGATCGTCGAAGCCCTCCGAGTGGTCGACCATGCCATGATCGCCACCGATACCGATGGCACCGTGTGCGACAGCATCGAGGCCGTCGCCCAGAAGTTCCCCGACCACCGAATCATCTTCGGCAACGGCGGCGACCGGAACCCAGATGCCGACATGCCACCCGAGGTCGAGGTGTGCGAACGCCACGGCATTGAGATGATCTTCGACATGGGTGGCAACAACAAGGCCGACTCGAGCAGCCGCCTGATCGAAGAGCTCGGGCTACTCAACTAGCCCAAAGCTTCACCAAAACGCGAACGAGCCCCCGTCCCGAACGCTCGGGCGGGGGCTCGTGCTCGTTCTGCGGGCGAAGGTGGTAGCGCCGGACTACTCGTGACCACTTCGCCGCGGAGGACCGCCGAGTCGGACGGTTGAAACCAGCGTTCGCGAGTCCTGCGAGCGAAGGCGGACTACTCGTCCTCGCCGGTGACTTCGGGGACGAGTTCGGTCGGGTTGTACTCGATCGCCGAGCTCACGTTGTTGAGCGTGTCGAAGCGGTCGGCCGGCGGCAAGTTGTTCAGCTCGGAGCTGAACTCCTGATCGGCCGGGGCGAAGGCGATGACGTAGACCTCACGGTCGTTGTCGAACTTCACCGAACCAAGATCCTCGGTGATGATCTCGTTCGGCGGCTCGCCGCCAAGAGCCTGGAAGTCGAAGTCCCAGTGCAGAATCCGGATCGCCGCCGGGCTGCCGTCGGCACAGGTGGTACCTGCGACGAGCTCGCTGCCGTTGTCGAGCACGATGCGTTCGGTGTCCACCGACACCCGCATCTCGTTGAGGAAGTGGAACATCTGGGCGTTCTCGCCCGAGCTGGCCTCGAAGAACGGGTGGATGTGGATGATCCCGTCGCCGTGGCTGTGGATGCCGTTCAGGTCGTCGGTCGACTGGAACGACGGCACGTAGGAGTCGGTCGTGCAGTCGTATACGCCGTAGACGGCGTGCCAGTGGTCGATGTTCTGGCGGGGCGAGGCGAGCGCCTCACGCGTGGTCCACGCGTAGAACACCACGCCGATGCCGAGCAGGCAGATCAGGGCAATCAGCGCCGGGAAACCGAGGCGACTCGCCAACGAGGCATCGCGCTGCCCAGCGGTCGCCGCCGCACGAGCCACCTTGCGTGCGCCGGCGTCGTCGGATGCTGGCGTGCGAACGACGCTCGAGTCGTCGCCGGAAGTATCGGCGGTGCGCTTGGAAGGCCGCGTGGGGGTCGTGGACTCCGACCCTGATTCACCCTGCTCGCGAGCAGGTCGCTTGCCCTTGCCGGAGCTCTTGCCCTTTTCGGACCAGCCGGTCTCGTCCTCAGTCATGGCGGTTCACGCTATCCGGTTCCGCCTGCGGTGAGGACGCACGGGAGCCGAATGCAACCGGGCCGGAACATCACGTCGATCCGATGCCGATTCGCCGTCACCGGGAAGAAAATCGACGGCGAAAGCGTCGCTGCGATCAGTCGCGCCGCAGGTGCACGACGTCACCAACATGGACGGTCTGCACCTGCGTACCTGCCTGGATCTGCAACCCTCCGTGCACGTCGACATCGATTGCCATACCGGTGATGGCAGACGTCTGGTCGAGCTCGGCGCGAACGTGAGCGCCCACCGTCTCGCAAGCCTCGACCCAGCGCGATCGTACGTCGGCGGAGTCGGCGGTCAGCAGGGAGTCGACCCTCGTGACGAGATCACCCACGAACTGCAGCCGATCCAGCGAGGCGCCGGTCTCGGGGAGGTGGGCATCAATCGATGTTGCGTGATCGGGCACGCCTTCCGGGCGTCCCGCCCGCCAGTTCGCATTGATGCCGATGCCAACGACCATCGTGTCGCCATGGAGCTGGGCGAGCACTCCGGCGACCTTTCGCCCCTCGATGAGCAAGTCGTTTGGCCATTTGAGTCGACATCGCGGTGTGGTGCGTTCGCTCACGGCCTCGGCCGCGGCGAGCGCCACACAGCCGATGGTCCAGAATGGAGCGAGGTCCCGGCCGTCGCGAATCAGGAAGGACATCAGCACCGCCGATTCGCTCGGTGCCGTCCATACGCGGTCCCGCCGACCTCGCCCGGCGGTTTGGAGGTCGGTGACGAGTACCTGCTCCGGGCCAGCATCGGCGGCGACGGCCGCAAGGTCGTCGTTCGTCGAACCCGTTTCCGGAATCCAACCGATCTGCTCGAAGCGGGTCCGGTCCGCGACATCGGCGAGAAATGCCGACCGATCACGTTCGGATTCGTCCCTCATATCTGGCAGGCTAGGCCGGTGTTCTCCAAGGTTCTGGTAGCAAACCGCGGCGAAATCGCCGTTCGGGTCATCCGCGCGTGTCGCGACCTCGGCATCACCTCCGTGGCGGTGTACAGCGAACTCGACCGCGACGCCCTGCACGTCCGCCTGGCCGACGAGGCCTACGCGCTCGGCGGACAGACGGCGGCAGAGAGCTACCTCAACACCGAGAAGATCCTCGAGATCCTTGCGGAGTCGGGCGCCGAAGCGCTCCATCCCGGCTACGGCTTCTTCAGCGAAAACGCCGACTTCGCCCGCGCCGTCACCGAGGCTGGGGTGACCTTCATCGGCCCTCGGCCCGCAGCCATCGAGGTCATGGGCGACAAGCTCTCGGCTCGGGCCGCCGCAGAAAACGTCGGCGTGAGCGGCGTGCCGGGCAACACCGACGCGGTCACCGAAGCCGCACAGGTCGAGGCCTTCGCCGCCGAGCATGGCTGGCCGGTCGCCATCAAGGCTGCCTTCGGCGGTGGCGGGCGCGGCATGAAGGTCGTCGGTGAGGGCGACGACATCGCGGGCGCGATCGACGGCGCCGCTCGCGAAGCCCTCAATTACTTCGGCCGCGACGAGCTCTACCTCGAGCGCTACCTCAGCCAGCCTCGACACGTCGAGGTCCAGGTGCTGGCCGACACCCACGGCAACTGCATCCACCTCGGCACCCGCGACTGCTCGGCGCAGCGCCGTCATCAGAAACTGGTCGAAGAGGCGCCGGCGGCCGACATCGATCCCGAGATCCTCGAGGCGATGGGCCAGGCGGCCGTCACCGTTGCCAAGGGCTGCGACTACGTCAACGCCGGCACGGTCGAGTTTCTCTACGAGGACGGTGCGTTTTTCTACCTCGAGATGAACACCCGTCTGCAGGTCGAGCATCCGGTGACCGAGTTGGTGACCGGCATGGATCTGGTCGAGGCGCAGCTCCGTGTGGCTTCGGGCGAGGAACTCTGGCTGTCCCAGGAAGACGTCACCATCGAAGGCCACGCCATCGAGATCCGCATCAACGCCGAAGATCCGGCCGGCGGCAAGTTCCTGCCCGCGCCGGGCACGATCACCGCACTCAAGTCCCCAGGCGGGTTCGGTACCCGTTTCGACACCGGCTACGACTCAGGCGACGAGATCAGCCAGTTCTACGACAACCTCGTCGGCAAGCTCGTCTGCTGGGGCCACGACCGTCCGACCGCCATCGGGCGCACACTGCGTGCCCTCGACGAGCTCGTCGTCGAAGGCGTCGCCACGACCGTGCCGGCCGACATCGCGATCCTCGCCCACGACGACTTCGCATCGATGCGTCACTCAACCAAGTGGGTCGAGGAGACGCTGGACCTGACCGGCGTGTCCGGCAAGGTCGCCGCGCCCGAGGTCGACGATGACGAGGGCCCGCGTGTTCGGCGCGATGTGCCGGTCGAGGTCAATGGGCGTCGCTACGACGTCACCGTCTGGGTCCCGGAGTCCGCAGGCGCTCCTGCGGCGGCTGCGGCTCCCGCACGTCGCAAAGCCTCCAGCGGTGGCAGCGGCGGTGGCGGCAACGGCCAGGTCGCGGTCCCGATGCAGGGCACCGTGGTCAAGATCTCGGTCGAGGTCGGACAGGCCGTCGAGGCCGGCGAGACCGTGCTGGTGCTCGAGGCGATGAAGATGGAGAACAACATCAGCGCCGACATCAGCGGCACCATCGCCGAGGTTCGGGTCGCCGTCGGCGATTCGGTCGGCGGCGGCGACGTCGTCGTCGTGATCGACCCAGCCTGACGCTCGATACGACCGGCCCAGCGACCTTCTCGGGCAGTTTCAGCTGCCCAGGGCAGCCCAAACCGCCCGAGAACGGGCTTCGTCGGTAAGAACACGCTTCGTCCGGCAATAGTGAGGTCGTGAGCGACCTCGACCAGCGGCGGTTCTTCGAGCACTACCGCTCGTTCGTCGCCGCGTTCGCCGCACGGCGAGTCCGACCGGACGATGTCGAGGACATCGTCAGCGAGGTCTTTGCCATCGCTTGGCGTCGACGCGATGTGGTTCCGGAGGACGCCCTCCCCTGGCTCTACCGCACCGCCCGCTACGTCATCGGCACCCGGTATCGGACCGATGCTCGCCTCGCAGCGCTTCGCGAGAAACTCGGTGCGGTGCCGCTCGAGCACAGCGCCGCAGATCCCGCCGACGCCGTGGTGCGACGTCGAGCCTTTCTCGAAGCCTTCTGCGCGCTGGGCGAGGACGATCGCGAGATGCTGCTGCTCGCGGCGTGGGAGGGGCTGACCAACGCCGAGGCTGCCACGGTCCTTGGCGTCAGCCCGGGCGCGGCCGCGGTGCGATTGAGTCGCGCCCGGTCGCGAATGGAGCGCCACCTGGCGCAGGACTCGAAGGAGCAGACACCATGAACACCCTCGAGGTGCTCGAGTCCATGAACCCGGTTCCTGACACCCGCGGCAATCCCGGGCCGCCGTCACACAGGTCCGACGAGTCGGAGGTGCGGCGACCGCCGCGACGCGGACGACGCCCGACGCTCGTCGGGGTCGCCGCAGCCTGCCTCCTCGCCATCGTGGCGATCCTCGCGGTAGCGGCGTGGCCTTCGTCGGCGCCCGTCGATCTCGGCATTGCCGCCGAGGCGACGAGCGAATCCGACCCTGCCGACTCCGAATCAACCGGCGAATCGACGGCCGGCTCGGCCGGGCAGGCCGATGCCTCGTCCACGGATGCCGACGACACCGACCCGCCGCCGGCTCAACGGATCACCGTCGCGGCGAGCACCGAACTGGCGCCCGCCGGTCTCGTGGAACTCCCGGGCAATGGAGCGGAGATCGGACGTCTCGAGATCCCTTCGGTCGATCTCGACGTGGTCCTGCTCGAAGGCGTCGACGCGGCAACGCTCGGCCGCGGGCCCGGCCATTATCCCGGTACCCCGTTCCCGGGCCAGCCCGGCAACTCGGTCCTTGCGGTGCACTCCCCCTCGGCTGATCCGCTCGAACGCCTCGACGAGGTATCGCTCGGCGATGTGCTCCGCGCCGCCACCATCCAAGGCAGGTTTCGCTACGTGGTCGTCGGCATCGAGACGATCGACGCAACGAACCTCAGCGCATTGTCACGCACCGACGATGACCGCCTCACGATCGTCACGAGTACGACGAGCGGAACCGAACGACGGCTCATCACGGCAACGCTCGACGGCGACCCCGCGGTCACGCTTCCCATCGATGATCTCCCCAGGGCGATCGCTCTGAGCCAGGCGCAACAGAACGTCGAGCCCGTCCAGGTCGTCGCCGTCGGTGACGGGTTCGTGGGCATCGCGCCCGGTGGCCCTGCGCTGCTCGAGCACACGACGGCGCCAATCGCGTACGAATTGGTTCGATCGGAGGACGGAACCACCTGGGAGCCGTTCGAGGGATTCGCAACGATCCGTGCCATCGGCGTTGCGATCGGGTCCAAGGGCGACGCCCTGCACATCGTCGGCACGAGGGCCGGAGGCGCGTCGGGCGGAACCGAGCTCTTCCACACGTGGACGAACGACATCACCGTTGAGAACCCGACCTGGGAAACCGCCTCGACCATCGGCGACGAGGCGATGAACCAGGTCTACGTCGGCCGCCCCTCGATCGGTCCCGAGGGGGCGATCTTCACGACGCACTCCTTCCCAGCAATCGACACCGACGGTGCGTTGGTCGCGAGCGGTATCGATCCCGACTCGCTCTGCGAGCTCACCACGTACCCGTCCACCGGCAGGATCTCCGGTCGTGTCTGTGGGACGACCCAAGGCGTGACCGTGACCGCCGATCCGGCGGTCGCCATCGACGACCCACCGCAGATCAGCCTCGTGTTGGCCAAGAGCAACGGTTCGTTCGCCACGGTCGACCCTCCGTGGCCCGACGTTCCCCACCCGTTCGTGCAAACCTTCGAGACCTCCACGGGCTACGGAGTCACCTCTGAAGTGTTCGACCCCGCAGCTCAATCGAGCGACGTGTTGACATTCGAGTCTTCCGACGGAGTCACATGGGCCGCGACTGAAGAACCGGACTACCCGATCGGCGGAATGCGAGCCGAACGCGACGGCGAACTGGTCTACCGGAGTAGGCAACCTTCGCCCCTGAACGATGCGCTCGACCGACCCGCAATGGTCTTCGTCGACGCGTCGGGTTCAGTGTCCTCGATCGACATCCGCGAGGCGTACCCGCCCTCTTACGAGGCGCCGCTGTTCTTCGTCGCACTCGAGGTCGGCGAGGCTGGCTGGGCCCTCATCGCCCAACGCCCGGCGCGGTTGGGAGACTTTCCCCGCGTCGAGCGATCGAATGGCGAAGCCAAGATGTCGGACTTCGAGCTCCACGGAGACGGCTACACACTGGCCGGCAGTGCCCCGGTTGGCCCGGCCGAACTTCGGGACGACGAAGGAACGGTGCTCCGTTCCTGGGAGGTCCTGGAGATGGCTCGCCCCGATCGCTCGGGGGCCATCGTTCGAGACGGAGCTATCGTCATCCCGCTCGCCGGCGAGGAAGCGGCGTTCCCGATCGCGGACTGGAAGGCCGCGCTCGACCCTCGTGGCAACTTCCATTTCGATGTGTTGTTCTCACCGAACGGCACCGACTGGAAGCTCATTCAAAGCGAGACGGGGTCGCTCTCCGTCGCCATCGGTACCGACCGTCTTGCGATCAGTCGTTTTCATGGATTCGAGTTCGCGACCACACCGTCGACCGAGATCATCGTGGTCGGCTCCGGCTAGCCGGGCAACGAAGATGAACCACTTGGGCTAGCCGAACGAGCGGGCCATCACTCCTGGGCGGCGCCCTTGGATCACCACGGTGCCGGCCACGCGGTCGAGAATGCCGCGGTTGTTCGACAGGAACGCAGCGGAGAAGTACAGGAACACCAGCGCCGGGTACACGAACTGCTGCAGCAACACGAACAACGAGATCACCGGCACCATGCGAGCGGCCGATGCCACGAGGTTTGGGGTCTCGCCCGAGGCCAGGGACACGATCTCGATGCCGGCGATCATCTTGCCGACGGTCTGCCCGCGCCAAACAACCAGGAGCGTCTCGTAGAAGAAGACCCACGCCAGCGACACGAGTCGAGCCCACAGCGGGATGTCCTGCTCTGGGTCTCCTCCGACGGCGAACAGTCCGATCATCGCACCGACGATGAACACCAGCACGACATCGATCACGCGTGCCGAGATGCGTTGCTGGATCGTCGCCAGCGGATCACCGTCGTCGGTCATGTTCGAGTCTGCGGGAGAGTCGGTCATCGCCGGCGGCTCACTCCGCCGCGTCGGTGATGAGCTCGGCGAGGGTGGGGTGGACCAGCAGGCTGTCGTAGATGTCGCGGACGGTCAGGCTGGCAGTGACCGCCAGTGCGATCACCGAGATCAGTTCGGCGGCGTGGCGGCCGACGATCGAACCGCCAAGGACTTCGCCAGTCGCGGGGTCGGACAGAATCTTGATGAAGCCACGCGAGTCGTCGTTGATCAGTGCCTTGGCCGACGTGGCGAACGGGACCTTGGTGACTCGGATCTTACGGCCCGATGCGAACGCGTCAGCCTCGGCGAGGCCGACATCGGCGATCTCCGGCTCGGTGAAGATCGCCGACGCGGCCTTGTCGTAGTCGACCCGGTTCGCTCCGTGGGTGGCCCGACCCATGATCGTCTCGGCGATCTTGCGACCCTGCATCGACGCGACCGAGGACAGCGGGAGCTTGCCGGACAGGTCGCCGGCCGCATAGATGTGAGGCACCGACGAACGGCAGTCATCGTCGATCGTGACGTAGCCCCAGTCGGTCTCGACGCCGGCTTCTTCCAAGCCAAGGCCATCCGAATTCGGGACCGAGCCGATCGCCAACAGGGCGTGTGAGCCTTCGACGATCCGGCCGTCATTGCACTGCACGATCACGCTGTCGTCGCGTGCGTCAATAGACGTCGCTCGGGCACCCTTCAGGAGGTTCACGCCGCGATTGAGGAAGTCGGCCTCGAGCACCGCAGCGACCTCGGGGTCCTTACCGGGCAACACCTGTTGACGACTGACGATCAGGGTGACTTCGGACCCGAAGCTCGTGAACATGTGGACGAACTCCACACCAGTGACGCCGGAACCGACGACCACCAGATGATCCGGGATCTCGTCAGGCGGGTAGGCGTCACGCGTAGTCAAGATCCGGTTGGCGTCGACCTCGCACCAGTCAGGGATCCGTGGCCGACTGCCGGTACTCAGCACGACGACGTCGGCCACCAGCTCCTCGGTCGAGCCGTCGCGGTGGGTCGCCAGCACGGTGTGCGAATCGAGGAGCGCACCGCGGCCGTCGATGATGCGCACGCCTTGTGATTCGAGCAGGCTCGTCGACGAGGCACTGAGCCGGTTACGAATGCCCGAAAGTCGATGGCCGAGCGCCGCCGGGTCGATCCTGGGGTCGACGTCTTCAAGCCCCATGCCCTCGGAGCGCTGGAGGAACGCCATTGCGCCGCCGGTGGCGATCATCGCCTTGCTCGGAACGCAATCGAGAAGGTGCGCAGCACCGCCGATGATCTGGTCCTCGACCATCACCACGTCGGCGCCGAACCGGGCGGCGTACGTCGCACAGGTGGTTCCGGCGGGCCCGCCTCCGATGATCACGATTCTCGTCACGGCAGGGAAGGCTATCCGTCGTCGTCAGGGTGGAGGTCGAGTTCCGATCGGATCGCCAGGCCGACCACGACCCGCCCATCCTGGATCGTCCAACGGGCGCGTACATCGCGTCGGAGGTCGAGTCCGTCGGCCACGCCGTCGGCCTCGGTGAAGCCCAGTTCGCCGGTGTCGAGAACCTCGACGGCGATGGCATCGAAGCCGAGGAACCGGGGGTCGATCTGTTGATGGGCCTTGTAGAACGCTTCCTTGGTCGCGAAGACCGTGGCGACCCGCAGTTGACGCTCGGAGATGCCGAGCTGTTCGAGCTCGGCTTGTTCGCCGGCGGTCAAAATGCGCCGAGCGATCGCTGGATTGACGCGCTCGATGGTCTCCATGTCGAGGCCGACGCGGAGCCGCCTACCGTCCTGCACCGCGTGGTGCGCGACGACGGCGAGACAATGGCCGCGGGTGTGGCTGATCGAGCCGGTGACGTCCACCGGCCAGAGCGGCTCACCACGGGCTCCTCGGCGCACCGCTGCGGCGATGCCGAGCTCGCCGAGTGCCTCGCGCGCCGCAGCACGCGCCGAAGCGAACTCGGCCAGTCGCCCGGGTCCCATCGTCTCGGTGCCGATCGCTTCGTCGGGGTGCAGGCTGGCGACAAGCTCGTCGGCCGCTTCGACTCGTCGCGCGACCACGTGCTCGCCGTCGAACAGGTCGTCGATGTCGGAGGCCGCTTCAACCACGTGGTGCACCCGAGTGACCGCGTCGTCGATCGATCTGCCGTCGGTCGATCGGCGAGCGGTCGATCAGCTGTCGGTGGCCTGCAGGGCTTCGAGCGATACGCATGCGATGCCCTCGTCGACGGCTGTGCAGACGCCATGGACCGGTCGCGGTGACACGGCTTCGACGTAGCCGTCGATGTCGAAGTCGGCGAACAGCGCAAGCGCGGCCTGGGTCTGCAATCGGCTCAGGCGAGCTTCAGCTTCGTCGGCGAGCGAGTCGCCTGGCGTGATCACTCGGAACTGTGCCGGCTCATCGTCGTTGCCCGGCACTCGGGTAACCAGCAGCACGGAGCTGGCAAGGCCGCCGGCACGAGCTGGGTTGATCGGCGGCGTACCCGTGCCCGGCTCTGGCGACCAGTCTGCCGGCGGGATATAGCGGCTGGCGTCGCCCCCGCCCGTCCCTCCGGTCGACGGAGGAATCCAGCCACCTGGCGGGATGTCGGGCCCAGCGTCGTCGCCGGCCTGACCGGCCGAGCCGTTTTGCAAGACCAGCGGTGGGGTGCCGGTGCCCGTTTCGGGTGTCCAATCCTCGGGAGGGGTAAATCCGCCGTCCGAGGTTCCGCTGCCGGTGGAGTCGGCGGCGGGCGGGATGCCCGTGGCTCCGGCCGGCGGTGTATCGGCACCACCCGCGGATCCGATCGGCGGCGTACCGGTTCCGGGCTCCGGTGTCCATCCCGGTGGCGGTACGAAGTTCGGCGCGGCGGTTGCCGCAGGAGCGTTCCCGGCATCGTCGGTCCCGTCCGAGGCGCCGTCGGTGACCGGCGGCGATCCGGACCCGAGCGGCGGCGTGCCGGTGCCGGGCTCAGGGGTCCAGCCGGGAGGCGGTGTAAAGCCAGTCGTGGGCGCTGAGCCCGACGAGGATCCAGCCGTGTCGTCGCCGGTGGTGTCCTCCGTGGTGTCGCCGGCGTCGCTGTCGCCGGCGTCGCTGTCGCCGGCGTCGCTGTCGCCGGCGTCGCTGTCGTCATCGGAGGTGTCGGTCTCGTCGGCATTCGCATCGGCATCGTCACCAGACTCGCCTTCTCCGTCGTCGCCGCTCTCGGTGTCATCGGAGCTGGTCGAAGGCGGTGTGCCGGCGTCAACCGGTGGGGTGCCGGTACCCGGCTCTGGAGTCCAGCCCGGCGGCGGTGTGAACGCCGGCTCGGTGTCTGCGTCGACGGGGTCGGGGGTAACGGTCGGTGCGGACTGCTGGCCGGTCGCCTGAGGGAAACCGGCGCTCGCGCCATTGCCGATCGTCGTGTAGGTGCCCGGCAGGTGATCGTCGAGTCCCAGTCCTTCACCGAAGATCCCGGCATTCATCACGACCATGAGTCGCCGGCCGGTCACCCGTTTCGTGCCCGAGGTGCCGACCAACTCGACGGTGGACTTGTCGATGCGGCCGGAAGCTCCGGCTCCACCGAGCACGTTGATCTGCGTCAACGTGCCCACCGATGTGTCGCTGTAGCGATTGAGCCAACGGCTCATCGCCGATTGCGAGTAGGTGCGTGTCCACTCGCTCCAGTTATGACCGCCGGCGTCGAATGGGTCCGGTGCAGCAACGGTGTGGGACACATCGTTGCTGAACACATAGGCCGCTGTCTCGGTCCAACCACCATTGGATGCCGAGTAGTAGGCCCGTACGGGTCCCGCGCTGTCGACGATTTCGACGCCGGCGGTGGCCTTGACGGCCGCGGTCCATTTCTGGTCCCACGGGCCGTCTTGAGCGTCCCAGCCGATGTAATTCTGGTCGACGGTCGTTCCACTGATGTCGTACTCCTGCGCCCATTCGGACGAGGCACGACGATGCAAGGTCACTTCGTGGGCGTAGGTCCGGGCGGCGATCGCCTGGGCCATCAATGCCTGGAGTGGCCATGCCGCCGGCATTTCGGAAATGCCGAGCACGTACTGTTCGAGGTCCAGTACCTCGACGACGCGTACCTTGCCGTTCTTGACGGTGAGCTGGATCTTGCCCCACAGGTACCGGTGCCCGTTGTTCGAGATCTTCACCGGCTGCGGGAACGACAGCATCACCGGATCCGAGGTGCTGACCGGTGTCCAGACGCTGCCGACCTGCAACCCACCGTCGTGGGCGCTCACCGTGATCGTTCCCGAACCGACCGAGTTCAGCACCGTGCCGGCCTTTTCGAAGGTGAGCGACCCGGCCGAGGTGAACTCCACGCGGCTGGCGTCGCCGATATGCACGCGAATGTCGCCGAGTGGCGCAGCGGTCGGCAGGAAGACCGTGTTCGGGTAGTAGTGGGCGAGGATGCCCACATGGTCGTAGCCCTGGTCGGCCATGTTGCGGGCCCCGTTCTGGCTCATGCCCACGCCGTGGCCCCAACCGGCCCCGTGGAAGACGAAGACCGGTGAACCTTGGGCCTCGGCCGGTGTCGGGGACACGAACGAAGCCACCAACGACACCATGGCGACGATCGCGGCAGTCAGGATTGGTCGCCGTCCAGACCGCCGAGATCGATGCTCGTCACGGTTGGTGCGGGTGTTGGAGAAGGGGTGAAGCATGGGTTCTCACGCGAGAACACCTACCCCGCCCGCCGGGATGAGTCAGAGAATAGCAGGAGCCACAGCAACCACACGGCAGGGTCCCAACTTTTCTGCGCCATCAGCCAGGAGCGCAGAGTCCTTCGAGCTGGACGACCTTGATCGCGTCGCGGTTCTCCCAGGTGACCTGGTTGGCCGGGTCGGGCCGAAGCTTGTACTCGCGGAACGACATCTCCGACGCGTCGAACACCAGGAGGCGCCCCACGAGGCTGTCGCCATGGCCCAGGATCAGCTTGATGGTTTCAAGCGCCTGAATCGAGCCGATGATTCCGGGAAGCACGCCCAGCACACCAGCCTCGGCACAGCTCGGGGCCAGCTCCGGCGGCGGCGCTTCGGGCAGCAGGTCGCGGTACGTCGGCCCGTTCTTGGGGTCGAACACGGTCGCCTGGCCCTCGAACCGGAAGATCGACCCGTGCACAACCGGGATGCCGAGCTTCACCGACGCGTCGTTGAGCATGTAACGGACCGGGAAGTTGTCCGCCCCGTCGACGATCACGTCGTAATCGCGGATGATGTCGACGATGTTGCTGGCATCGAGTCGAACGTCGTGGGTCACCACGTTGACGTCGGGGTTCAGGGCCGTGAGAGTCTTCTTCGCCGAGTCGACCTTGCGCTCCCCCACCCGGTCGAGATTGTGGAGAATCTGACGCTGCAGATTCGAGGCATCGACGACGTCCATGTCGACGATCCCGATCGTGCCCACTCCTGCCGCAGCCAGGTACAGCGCAGCTGGTGAACCAAGTCCGCCAGCACCGAGACACAGCACTCGAGCATCGAGCAGGCGAAGCTGACCCGCCTCGCCGACCTCAGGCAGCAACAGGTGCCGGTGATAGCGCGTGCGCTGATCACCCTGCAGCATCTGTGGCACGACCCAGGCGCGGCCGCCGTCCTTCCAGGCGTTGAAGCCGCCGTCCATCGAAACCACGTCGGTGTAGCCCAACTCCGCGAGCGTCTTGGCTGCGAAGGCGGACCGGGCGCCGCCCGCGCACATGACGACGATCGGCGCAGCCTTGTCCTTCACACGCCCTTCGATGCTGGTCTCGAGCTGTCCTCGGGCGATGTGCATCGAGCCGGCGATAGTGCCCTGCTCGTACTCGTCGGGCTCCCGGACATCGAGCAACAAGGCACCGGCCTCTAGGCGAGTGCTTCCGCCCTCGGTGTCGACCTCGGTGATTTCCGCCTTGGTTGCGGCCAGCAAGTCCCGGAACGATGCCATCTCGTAAGCCTACGCAGGTGCCGCTGCACCCACGATCCGGGGAAGCACCTCGCTGATCGATCCGCGCACGATGACGGAGGCGAGGTGGTCGAACCCGGTCGCTTCGGCATTGACGATGACAAGTTCGGCGCCGGCATTCACTGCGATCGGCACCATGTTGGCGACCGGGAACACGCCCAGGCTGGTGCCGACGGCCAGCAGGACGTCGCACTCATGGGCGGCTCGTTCCGCTCGCATCAGCGGCTCCGGCTCGAGGGCCTGGCCGAACGAGATCGTCGCCGACTTGAGGATCCCACCGCACGTCTTGCAGGGCGGGTCTGCCTCGCCGGCGCGGACCCGAGTGAGGGCCGCCTCCATGGGTGCACTGTCGCCACACTCGAGGCACTTGACCCGCCGCGTGGTGCCGTGCACTTCCACGACCAGGTCCTCGGCCGAGCCGGCAGCCTGATGAAGTCCGTCGACGTTCTGTGTGACGAGGGTGTGGAGCTTGCCGGACTGTTCCAAGGTCACGAGTGCTCGATGGCCGTCGTTGGGTTCCTTCGCCGCCCAAATGGCGCCTTCGGCGAGTCGCTGCCAGCGCTCCTTGCGATGCTCCGGGTCATTGATCCACACGTCGATGTGGGACTTCTTCTCCGCCTCGGGGTTCTTGGTCCACACCCCGTTCGGTCCCCGAAAATCCGGAATCCCGGAGTCGGTGGAAATGCCGGCGCCGGTCAGCACCGCAACCGCACCTGCTCCGGAGACCAACTCTCGGGCGTGTTCGACGGACGACTCAAGATCCACGTTTCGAACGCTAACAGAGCATCACTGAACCGAACCCTGAGCAGATCTTGAGCGATGTCGGCGCGGCCTGGCGGTTTCACGGTCGACGGAGAGCCAGCAATGGCCACCCAGGAGTTCTCGCATGCTGTCCAGGCGATCGATCCCCACCCTTCTCGTCGCGCTGATGATCGCGACCGGCTGCGCGGCCGAGTCGACCGGCGAGGCAGCGACGACGGTGTCGATCTTCGGCGTCGAGCAAGAGGCGGCGTACCGCGTCGACAACAACTCGCTGCTCGCGACGCCTTCGGACGGTGCCAACACCGCGTCCAGCCCGACGGCCGATGCCGCTGCCACCGCGGCACCGGCGGACGGCATTCTCGGCGAGCCGCCCGAGACGCTTGCCTTCGTCGACGGACTACCTGGCCCGACGCCGACGGCTGATGGCACCGCCCACGCGGTCGACGCGGTCGATGATCCCGACCACCGCGAAGGTCAGGCGGATCTGGCAGCATCGGAAACCCTGGAGACCCCGGATTCCGGGGCCGCTGCGCCGACCGTGACCGAAGGGTCATCGCCGGAATCGGGCGAGATCGAACGGTTCGACGACGACGGGTTCGAAGAGTTGTTTGCCATGTATCGAGAGTCGGAGCGCGACTCGGGTGCGCCGGATCCGGATACGTCGGCGCAGAGCCCGACCGACCAGGCTGCCGCCCTTGCGGCCACGCCGCCGTCGATGCACTTCCGGGCGGACTACCTCCTGGGCGGCGGTTCGACGACCGGTGTCGACCTGTATGCGCAGCGGCCGGTACTGATGACGTTCATGTCGCCGAGCTGCGCCGTCTGCGCCGCCGAGGCTCCGCACATCGCGGAAGCGGCGGCCACCTATCCCGGGATCACCTTCGTCCTGGTCCATGCCGATCCCGACCGCAATGCCGTCCTCGATTTCATCGCACCGCTCAATCTCACCTATCGCGACAACATCAAGCACCTCATCGACACGGAGTTCTCGCTCTGGAATCGGTTTCAGGTCATCCAACAGCCGACCAGCTTGCTCATCGATGCGAACGGCGAGATCACGTCGTCACAGGGCGCGTTCTCCGCGGAAGGCCTCGACGTGGTCGCAGCGCGCCTCGAGCTCCGCAACGACGAGCACTCGTGACCAGCGAGCTTCACATCATATGAAAATGATTGACAGTTCATTGAACGTCAGGTAGCGTCACGGTCAGGCCTCCCACCTGCTCATCCGTATCGACACCGCGGCCCTGTTGGGCTCGCGCCATGTCGATGCACCCGAGTCGTAGGAGACGGCCATGACCACGCAGCAACTGTTCGAGTCGCACGCCACTCGAACCCGGCTCGGGGTGCTGGCGTGGCCCGAGCTCGAGGGCGAAGACCTCCCCACAACGGGCCGACACGACCCGCGTTCGCTCTATGTCGAGATGTTCTGGCTACCGGTGCTGGGTCCAAGTTCGCTGCTGTTGCTGCGGCGACTTGCCCAGCGCTTCGATGCGGAGCCACGCGGCTTCGAGATCGACTGCGCCCAACTCAGTCGCGAAATCGGACTGGGACCCCGCTTGACCCCGCGTGCGCCCTTCGTTCGCACCGTCGACCGCTGTATCAAGTTCCAGCTCGCCACCCTCAGCGGCGACCTGCTGCATGTGCGGCGCACCATGCCCAACCTCACATCCGGCCAGCAGCGAGCGCTGACCGAACCCCTGAGACGTCGCCATGCCATGCACACCAGTCCGAACCCACGAGTTCGCCCTGTGCCGGCGGCATCGGGATAGGGAAGCCCCCGATGTCGTCGGTGCAGGTGTCACCACCCTTGCGTCGGCCGATCGTCCTTCTTGAGCCGATCTTGACCAGATCGGGATACGGAGACGACGTCACCCGCCGAAGGTAGGTGCATGCGACACCCATCACGCCCTCACCCCCGCCAGAAGCGCGGGCTCGCGATCTTGCTCGCGACCGTCATGCTTCTCACCGGTTTCGTCCTCACCCCGGCCACGGCCGATGCGCAGGGAACGCCGTTCGGCTGCGACCCCGGCTTCTACCAGGTCATCGCCGGCCAGCTGAACGAGTTCGATCCGGCTACCGACTACTACACGCCGATCGGTGTCGACGGGCCGAACTACAACGGCATCGGATACCGACCTGCTGACGGCTTCGCCTATGGCTCCCGAAGCGGCAAGCTCATCCGTCTCGACGGAAGCGGCGTGATCACCGAGCTCGGTCAGCTCGACCGGAATTACTACACCGGCGACTTTGGCGATGACGGTCTGCTGCACCTGTCCCGAGGTGGCCGCAACTGGATCAAGGTCGACGTCGACACGGGCACCTACACGTCGGTGCCTGGCCTCGACGGCAACTGGAACGTCAACGACATCGCCAACGTGAACGGCAAGTTCTACGGCGTCGCCGGCAACCACACGCTGTACATCTTCGACCCGGTGACCGAAACCGTGACCAACGGCGGCACCGTCGCAGGGATCGCCGAGAACGGCGTGTTCGGTGCTGCATGGTCGACGGCCGGCGGCAACCTCTACATCGGCCAGAACAAGGGCCCGATCTACCAGGTCACCGGCTACAGCAACGGCAACCCCGTCGCACACCGCGTTGCCACCGCACAGGCGACGAACTCCAACGACGGGACCAGCTGCCCCTACGCCCCGCCGCCGCCCGGGATCCGAGACGTCGATGGCGCAACCTCCGAGACCGCTCCGTCGACCCCGGAGGGTGCCGCAGCACAGGCGACGTGGGAAGACGACTACGAAGAGCAGCAGGAAGCGGTCTTCGACATCCCCGACGCCGGACTCGGCGAAGGACCGTCCTGTGACCCGACGACCGACGAGGATCGACTTCCCCGCCAGGTCGTGAGCGCATCGCAGTACTCGGCGCCGACCACCATCTTCAACAGCCACTTCGACAGCGGCCACGACTATCTGGTGATCAGCGGTAGCTGGGAACAGACCGGCAGCGAGCTACGACAGGTTCGAGACTGCGGCTACGACTACACCGCCTTGTTGCAGACGCCACAGGTCGCGAACTTCCGCTTCGAGACCTCGATCCGAGGCCTGAACGGGCTGAACCAAGGTGGCATCGTGTTCAACGTCTCCAGCGAAGTCACCCGCTCCGGAGCGATGGTCGTCGACCTCGCCGACGCCGGCTCGGTCGTCCGCTGGGGCACCTATGACGACACTGGCTACTACCAGTACCTCGGGGCATCCGATGTGCAGAGCCAGGGCACCGACATCCTCGCCGTGACCCAGATCGGCAACAGCGTCGAGATCGAGTTCAACGGCGAAGTCATCGTCCAGACGACCACCGCCAACCCAGGTGGCTACGTGGGCTTGCTGTCGAGCGTCTCGGCAGTCGGCTTCGACTACGCCACCGTCACGGCACTTCCGGCCGCCTGATCCAGACGATCCCGGTCCCTCAAACCACATCCGCACGACCTTGTCCCCCGGACCCGACCACACCCGGAGCACACCCATGACCACCAAGCGACTGACCACCAAGCGACTTCGATCACGATGGTCAACCGCACTGCTCGGAGCCCTGCTCCTCGCCGCCGGTTGCGCTTCATCGGACACACCACCGAGCACCGCCAGCGAAGAGGCGGCGCCGACGAGCCTCATCGAGGCCGAATCCGGCAGCGAAGAGCGCACATCGACCTCGATCGGACTCGACGCGGACGGCAATGCGAGCCCCGAGCTCCTGGCCCTCGTGGCCGAGGACGACGAGGACCGCATCGACATCGATCCCGATGATCCGGCGATTGCACCGTTCGTGTTCTTCGCTGAGGAACTCGGCACCGGTGACGATTTCGACGGGCTCGACCTCTTCCGAGGCCGACCGACCCTGATGGTGTTCAGTGTGCCGTCGTGTCCGATCTGTGCAGTTGAGGCACCGGCGATCGCCGAGGCCGCCGTGGAGTACCCCGGCATCACCTTTGCCATCGTGCACTCACAGGGTGACGCCGAGGCCTACGCCGAGTTCAACGAGGTCGCCGGGCTCAACGGCCACGACAACGTCGTGCATCTCCTCGACGAGGACCTGTACCTGTGGCGGCGTTTCGGGGTACGCCAGCAGCCGACCAGCATCCTGATCGATGCGGACGGCTACATCTCAGCCGCTCGCGGAGCCCTCGCTTCCGAGGGACTCGACATCGTCGCAGCTCGGCTCGAGCTTCGCGATCCGCCGAACTTCAGCCACCTGACGGCGGATCGGCCCGACGAACCCACAGCTGGCTGAGCGCCACGCGGTCTCCCAACAAGCGATCGATGGTCCGGCCAGCCGGCCGGACCATCGGTCGTTTTCAGATCAGGTTGCGGGGGGTGTGAAGTTCTCGATCAGGCTGATGAGCGTGCGAACTGCGTAGCCGGTTCCACCCTTCGGGCCGGTCTCGGTCGGCGAGTCGGTGAACGCCGGCCCCGCGATGTCGAGATGCGCCCAAGGGATGCCCTCGGCGACAAACTCCTGCAGGAAGAGCGCTGCGGTGATCGAGCCTGCGTAAGGACCGCCGACGTTCTTCATGTCGGCGATCGGCGAGTCGAGCAGCTTGCGGTAGCGCGGCGGGAGCGGCAGTCGCCAAACCAGCTCGCCGGCCTGGTCGGCGGCGGCTTCGACCTGTGCTGCGAACGCGTCGTTGTTCGACATCAACGCGGCATAGTCACGACCGAGGCTCACCATCGCGGCGCCGGTCAGGGTGGCGAGGTCGATGATGGCGTCGGGCTTGGCCTCCGACGCCAGGGAGAGACCATCGGCGAGGATCAGTCGACCCTCGGCATCGGTGTTGAGGATCTCGACCGTCTTGCCATTGCGGATCGTGAGTACGTCACCCATGCGGGTGGCGTCGCCGCCGAGCATGTTGTCGGTCATCGGGACCCAGGCCTTGACGTTCACCTTGGGCTTACGTTCCGGAAGCGCCGACATTGCGCCAAGTACCGCGCCACCGCCGCCCATGTCGCACTTCATGGTCGCCATCCCGGCAGTGGTCTTGATCGACAGGCCACCGGCATCGAACGTGATGCCCTTGCCGACGAGGGCGATCGTCGGCGCGCCCTTGATGCCGGAGCGGTAGGACATCTCGACCAGACGCGGCGGAAGGGTGCTGCCGCGATTCACGCCGAGGAGCCCACCGAGCTTGGCCTTGCGAATCTCGGGGAGTCCGAGCACCTTGATCGTCAGACCCGGTTGCCGGGCGATCTTCTTGGCCTCGTTCGCAAACTTTTCCGGGGTGAGGCTGCCGCCGGGTTCGTTGACGAAATCGCGAGTGACACAGACGGCATTCGCGGCCGCCGTTCCCGAGGCAACGGCGTCCGTCGACTTCTTGCTGGTCGTGCCGGCGATCGTGATCGTCTTGAGCGTCGGCTTCTTGGCGTCGCTCTTGAACTCCTGGTAGCTGTACGCCCCCATCGTCAGCCCCTCGGCGAGTGCCTCGACATCGGTGTCGCCGTCGACGGCGATCGAGGCGGACTTGACCCGCGATGCGGCCCGCGCCAGCGAAACGCCGACCCGTCGCCAGACCTGTGCATCGACGTCCTCGGCCGCACCCAAACCGATCAGGCAGTGCACCTTGTCCCCGACCGTGACCACCGCCCGCTCGGCAACCTTGCCGGTGAACCCCTGCGCCGAGAGCTGGGCCCATGGCAAGTCACCGCTCTCGTCGCTCACCGCCTCGGAGGTCATCGGAACACCATGCAGGGCCGAGGATGCGGGAGTGCGGCGGGCGAGCTTGAGCTCAGGAAGGGTCGACACGAAATCAGCTCCAGATGTGGGGGACGAATCGATTCGTGAACGCGACGTTATCCGCCGACCAAGGGGAGTCGCTGTTCGACCGAGAGCGTGTCGGCGAACAGGTCGCCACGGTCGCCAACCCGTTCAAGCACGTCGGCGGCCGTGAAACTCAGCGATGCACCGTCGGCACCCGCCTGCACTTCATCCCAGCCGATCGGCGTGGACACGGTCGGCTGAGCGCGGGCCCGGAGCGAGTACGGAGCGATCGTCGTCTTGTGCCTGCTGTTCTGGCTCCAGTCGATGAAGATCTTGTCGGTCCGCTGGGCTCGCGCCATGACGGTCGTGACCCGGTCCGGCAGGTCGCGCTCGAGGAGTTGCCCACTGGCCTTGGCGAACGAGCTGGCATGACCATGATCGTGGGGCGTGTTGAGCGGAACGTAGAGCTGCATGCCCTTCGATCCCGACGTCTTCGGCCAGGCTTCGAGGGCGACCGTGGCCAACAGATCCCGCAGCACGAGGGCGATCTGACAGCACTCGACGATCGTCGTTCCTGGGCCGGGGTCGAGGTCGTAGACCAGCATCGCCGGCGACTCGATGTCGTCACAGCGCGCCATCGGCGAGTGGATCTCGAGCGCCGCCAGGTTCGCCGCCCACGCCAGCGCCGCGGTCTCCTCGAGCCGGCAATAGTCGATCTTGCCCCGACGCTCCCCCGGTCCGGCAACAGCTTCCATCCAGTCGGGACGCCAGTCAGGGCAGCGCTTGGCGAAGAATGACTCGGCGTCGACGCCGTCGGGATAGCGACGCATGGTGATCCCGCGGTCGGCGATGTGCGGAACCATCACCGGGGCGATGCGCACGTAGTAGTCGATCACCTGGGCCTTGGTGAACCCGGCCTCGGGATAGAGCACCTTCTCGAGGTTGGTCAGCCGCAGGGTGCGGTCACCGACCGCGACCTCGACAGCAGAATCAGGAGCCACGAACTTCGAACACCGGAGCCGAGCGAGACGAGCCTGTCAACGGATCAGCGGCTCACGCCGACTTCGCCGCCGGCTCCTCGTCCTTGGACGCCTTCTTCTTGGCGGCGCTCTTCTTCGCCGTGGTCTTCTTCGCCGTGCTCTTCTTGGCGGCGCTCTTCTCTTTGCCGGCCGAGGGGTGACGGCCGCGGGCCTCCTTGGCCGCGGCCACACTCGCCTCGAGTGCCGCCATCAGGTCGACGACGTCGGAGTTTGCCGCCGGCGCTGCCTCGTCGGCCACGACGATCTCCTCGCCGTCGGACTTCCGTTGAATCAGGTCGAGCACCCGGTCGCGGTAGCCGTCGCGGTACTTCTCCGGTTCGAACTCGGCTTCGAGGGTGCTGATCAGCTGCTCGGCCATCAGGATCTCCGCGTCGGAGATCTCGATCTCGCTGGCCTTGGTGATGCCGTCGATCTCCTCGACCGAGTTCACCTCGTCTGCGTAGACCATGGTCGACAGCACGAGCACGCCGTTGCTCGGCCGGACTGCGGCCAGATACTCCTTGTTGCGCATGACGATCCTGGCGATCGCGACCTTCTGGGCGCGGTCGAGCGCCTCGACCAAGACCCGGTAGGCCTTGGCTGCCAGCTCATCGGGCTCGAGGAAGTAGGCCGAGTCGTACATCAGTGGTTCGATCTCGGCGAGGTCGACAAACTCGACGATGTCGATCGTCCGCGACGCCTCGGGGTCGAGCGACCGCAGTTCGTCATCGCTCACGGTCACGTAGTTGCCGGAGGTGATCTCGTAGCCGCGCACGAGGTCGTCGTTGTCAACCTCTTCACCGTCGAGTGCAGACACCCACTTGCGCTTGATCCTGCTCCCGGTGCGCTTGTCCAGCTGATTGAAGCGCACGCTCTTGCGTGACACGGCCGTGTAGAGGCGGACCGGCACGGTCACCAGTCCGAAACTGATGGCTCCACTCCAGGTTGCTCTGGGCACGGTGCTCTCCTGACCGAAAAGGGTTTGGTGACGCGGCGATCGACAGCCCCTCCCCCTCCGCTCGGTAGTCAAGTATCACCCTGCAGGTCGGAAAACCGCAACAGTCACGATTCCGCACGGGGTGGATTCAGAGATCTGGGCTGAGCAGAATTCGCGCGACGAGGTCCTGCCCGAACGCCGTGAGGATCGCCAGATAGAGCAGTCCGGTAGCCGCCATCACTGCCGAATACTGGCGTTCACGCAGTGCCGCTCGAGTGATTCCGACGAGTGCGATCGTCGTCACCGTCGAGGCCAACCAGAACCAGCCGAGTGCTCCGCCGTAGCCGTCATCGATCGACCCCCCAAGGACCGAGAGCATGCCGGTCGGCAGGATGAAGGCGAGGGTGTGCGGCACCCACGTGATGGCCGTCCATCGCACGAGTTCGAGGATCGGTGCCCGGGCGAGACCGGGCTGCACGAGATACCAGTGGCCGAGCAGCATGGCGTCGCTGACGGCGCCGAGGAATGCAGCACCCGCGAGCACGCGGAGGATCGCGAGCCACGACGGTCCACCCGCGTGGACGGCGGCGGCGATCAGGCCGACGACACCGATGAGCGGAGCGATCAGGTCGAGCAGCGGCGGGAACTCCGGCACCTCGCGATCGAATCGCTGCTCATCCCGGTCGATGCCGGTCATCTGGGCGACGCGTTCGCTCCGGCGTTCGACGACTTCTCGTTGACCGGCAACCCCGGCGCGCCGGCGCTGCCAGGAAACGAACAATGCGGCCGAGCTGGCAACGATCATGGCCATCGCCAGGATCTCGCGCGGCCAGTACGGCTCCGCAGCGATGCCGGTCACCACCCCGATTGCGGCGATGGCGATGTACGTGATCCGCATGGTCCAGCCGTAGCCGATCCCGACCTCGCGACGTCGGGTCGTGACCCAGAGGAACAGCAGGCCGCCGGTGGCCCACATCAACAGCACGGTCGCACCGTGAACCTCGATCACGAGGGCCGATGGTACGGCCATACTGCCAGGGTGCAGACGCCCGCTACACGCCTCCTGGATGATCGCGGCCTCGCTTATGAGGTGCACCGCTACGACCATGACCCGGCCGCGGCCTCCTACGGCATGGAGGCCGCCGAGTTGTTGGGACTCGACCCCGACGTGGTGTTCAAAACGCTGATGGCGCGTCTTGACGGAGACCGCGGTCCGCTGGTTGTCGCCATCGTGCCGGTGGCGGCGATGCTCGACCTCAAGGCCCTCGCCCGCGCCGCAGGAGCCAAGCGGGCGGCGATGGCCGCCGTCGCCGACGCCGAGCGGGCGACCGGCTACGTCGCCGGCGGAATCAGCCCGCTCGGCCAGAAGCGCCCGCACGCGACGTTCATCGACGAGACGGCCGAGATCTGTGATCGCGTGTACGTCAGTGGCGGCCAGCGTGGGCTCGACATCTCCGTGGAACCTTCGGCGCTGATCGAACTGCTCGACGCGACCGTGGCACCGCTCGCGACCTAGCCGGCCGGTTGGTCCCAGCCCGGCGGCGGCGACCAGTCAGCCCACGAGGGATCCCACCACGGACCCTCGGCCTCGAGCCTCGACATGATGCATCGTCCCTGATCG
Organism: Actinomycetota bacterium; assembly: GCA_039028435.1. Classification (GTDB taxonomy): domain Bacteria; phylum Actinomycetota; class Acidimicrobiia; order Acidimicrobiales; family UBA10347; genus UBA10347. The sequence goes on from JBCCIC010000014.1 coordinate 49,482, forward strand.
TGGGTCCATTCGCCGAGCTCGGCCGAGAAGCGGCCCTCCGCAACCCGTACGTCGACATCGTCCCAGTCCTTGACCGTCCAGGTCCCGTCCGGGGCAACGACGAAATCGAGTTCCAGATCCGACGTTTCGAACGTTTTGCCCGAGCGCCGATAGGCGGCCTGCAGGTTGATGTACCAACACGAGAAGGTTCGCTCCTGACCGTCCCAGAAGTGCCAGACCGCATAGTGGTCGCCTGGTCGATGGACCATCAGACAGCCGTGACCCTCCCACGCCTTGCGCCCGAGCCACGGATGATCACCACCCGCGATCGGCCACGTGCCGTCGGGGAACGTGAACGGAGTTCCGGTCGGCGCGTAGAGCACGAGTTCGTCGGGATCATCGCGAACGACTCGGACGGGGAATTCGAGCCAGCAGTCGCCGAACCACGGCAGTGACGGGTCCATCGTCTCGGTCGGGTCGATCGTCAGGATCTCGCGGCGGGTGATGATCTGCCCGGCGTCCCACCGTTCGTGGGTCAAGCCGACGCCGCTTCTTCGGCCTGGCGGGCGTGATAGCTGCTTCGGGTGAGCGGGCTCGACTCGACATGGCCGATGCCCATCGCCTCGCCGAGTGCCTTGAGATCCGCGAATTCGTCCGGCGTGACCCACCGATGAATCGGCAGGTGATTCGTGGTCGGGCGCAGGTACTGGCCGATCGTCACGATGTCGGTCCCGATGCCGGCGAGGTCGGCAAGCGTGCCGCCGAGTTCTTCGACCGTCTCGCCCATGCCGACGATGATCGAGCTCTTGGTCGTGAGTCCCTGCTGCTTGGCCCGCGCCAGTACCGCCAGCGATCGTGCGTAGCCGGCTGACGGGCGAACGGCGCGCTGGAGTCGGGCGACCGATTCGATGTTGTGATTCAACACGTCGGGGCGGGTTGCGAAGATCGCATCGAGTGCCGCACGGTCGCCCCTGCAGTCACTGATCAGGAACTCGACCCGACAGCCCGGCACCCGATCACGGATCGCCGCGACGGTGTTGACGAAGCCCGAGGCACCGTGGTCGCGGAGGTCATCACGCGCGACCGTGGTGACCACGGCATAGGCCAGCCCGAGCTTCTCGACCGCCTCAGCCACTCGCCGCGGCTCGTCGGGATCGAGTGGCTCCGGCTTGCGGGTGTCGACGAGGCAGAAGCCACACGCGCGGGTACAGCGTTCGCCGTTGATCATGAAGGTCGCGGTGCCATCGGCCCAACACTCGAAGATGTTGGGGCAGCCGGCTTCCTCGCACACCGTGACCAGGTCGAGCTCTCGCATCACCGTCTTGAGACGCACGTATTCGGGACCGAGGTCGGCCTTGACGCGCATCCACTCGGGTTTGGAGGCGGTGGGATCGAGGCCCGAGTCGACCCCCGCCTGGGCGAGGCGGCCCAGCAAACGCACGGGGGTGCCTGTCGGCGCCTCGGGGCGCGGGGTCTCCCCCGGACCGAGACCGCGGGAGAACGCCGACAGGTCCTCGGGCACATGGCGCCACGCAACGTCGGCACGGTCGAGCTCGCCAGTGCCCCAACGACCGATTGACCGCTCGACGATCGCATCCGCGACCTGTTGCATCGAGGCGTCGATGCCCTCGGCCTTGAGCGACGTGATCGCCTTGTCGGCGATACCGCAGGGGACGATGTGGTCGTACCAGCCGTGGTCGACGTCGACGTTGAGGGCGAACCCGTGCATCGAACGCTGCCGTTTGAGCTTGACCCCGATCGCGGCGATCTTTCGAGGCGCAGCACTCTCGGGCGCGACCCAAACGCCGGGGTAGCCCCGAAGACGACCGGTGTCGTTCAGGCCGAGATCGGCGAGCGCGTCGATCAACAACTCCTCGATCGAGTGCACGAAGTCGGCGGTCGCCGCCAGGCCACTGCGGCCCGGCACCGTCAGGACCGGGTAGCCGACGAGCTGTCCCGGTGCGTGCAGCGTGACATCGCCGCCTCGCTCGACCTCGCGAACGATGGCGCCCACCTCGTCGGGGTTGGCCACGATGTTCGCCGGATCGGAGCTGCGGCCGAGGGTGAAGACCGGCGGGTGTTCGAGCAGCAGAAGGTGGTTGCGATCACCGGCCACGAGGGATCGCTGCAAATCCCAGGCCTCGTCGTAGGGCACGCGCCCGAGCCAACGCACATGGAGCGGTGGCCGTTCGTCGGGCGCGTGGATGGTCACGGTGAGGCCTAGAGCTCGGCTTCCCAGTCGTGGGTTTCGAGGATCGTGCGGATCCGGTCGAGGAAGGCCGCCGCATAGGCGCCGTCGAAGGCCCGATGGTCCCAGGCGAGAGCGAGGACGCCGACCGAATGGATTGCGATCGACTCGTTGCCGAAGTCGTCGGTCACCACGACGGGCTTGCGGCTGATGCCGTCGGTCGAGAGGATCGCGACCTGGGGCTGATTGATGATCGGGAACTGCATCATCGTGCCGTACTGGCCGGCGTTGGTGATGGTGAACGTTCCACCGGTGATCTCGTCTGCCGACAGCTTCTTGGCTCGGGCGCGGGTGGCGAGGTCGACCACATCGCGAGCGATCGCCCGCATGCGCTTGCCGTCGGCGTCGCGGATGACCGGCGCGAGCAGTCCCTCGAAGTTGAGGTCGACCGCGATGGCCAGGTTGACCGCGCCGTGGACGACCAACTGCCCATCACCCATCGAGGCGTTCATGTGGGGGAAGTCGCGTAGCGCATCGATCAGGGCACGGCTGATGAAGGGCAAGTAGGTGAGGCTGAAGCCTTCCTCCGCCTTGAACGCACCCTTGTGGGCCTTGCGAACGCGCTCGACGTTCTCGTAGTCGACCTCGATGGCGGTCAGCACATGGGGCGAGACCTTCTTCGACTCGACCATGTACTCCGCAGTCGTGGACCGGATGCGGTTCAGCGGAACGAGCGTGTCGCGGGCGTTGGCCGGCAACGGCGCGACCACCGCAGCGAGTTCGGTCGAGGTGGACGCAGCCGGGGCCGGCGCGGCCGCAGGCGCAGGCGCGGCTGCGGGAGCCGCTGCAGGCGCTGGGGCGGGAGCGGCCGGGGCGGCTGCGGGTGCGGCGGAACCGCGCCCGGAGGCGATCACGGCTTCGACATCGGCTCGGGTGATCCGACCACCCACACCGGTACCCGTGATCGAGTTCACGTCGAGATTGTTGTTGGCGATGAGACGACGAACGACCGGCGACAGGAGGATGCCCTCCGACGGCGATGCCGCCGGTTCCGGTTCCGGTGCCGGTGCCGGAACCGGGGCCGGTGCGGGTGCGGCCTCAGCGACCGGTGCAGGCGCAGCCGCAGGTGCCGGTGCCGGAGCGGGTGCGGGTGCGGGTGCGGGTGCCGGGGCCGGCTCGGCCGGCGGCGCCTCGGCGGCTGCCGCCGGAGCCGCGGCAGCAGGAGCAGCGCCGCCATCACCGATCCGTGCGAGGATCGCGCCGACGTCGACCGTCTCACCGACGGGGACGACGATCTCGGTCAGCACGCCCGCGATGGGTGACGGCACCTCGGAATCGACCTTGTCGGTCGACACCTCGAAGAGCACCTCGTCGAGGGCGACCTCCTCGCCCGGTTGCTTGAACCACTGCGTGATGGTTCCTTCTGTGACGGTCTCGCCCAACTGGGGCATCGTGACGTCGGCCATGTCTGGATCCTTCGGTTCGAGAGTGGTGTCAGTGGAGCGACCGGCCGGTCAGTGCCAGCACGGTTTCTCCGAACGTTTCGCTGATCGTGGGGTGCGGTTGGATGAATGCGGCAAGCTCGTCGACCGAGGCTTCCCAGTTGACGGCGAGGTAACCCTGCCCGAGTTGCTCGGTCACCCAGGGTCCGACCATGTGAACCCCGAGAATGCGTCCGCCATGCCCGGCGGCGTTCTTCTCGGCCACGATCTTCACGAGGCCCTCGGTATCGCCGACGATCATCGCGCGACCGTTCGCCGCGAAGCGATGCTTGTCGACCACGATGTCGTAGCCGGCTTCGACCGCCTGGGCCTCGGTCATGCCGGCGAAGGCGACCTCGGGGTGCGAGTAGATGCACCATGGGACGTTGTCGTAGTCGACCGGGGGCGCGGGCTCACCGAGGATCGCCTTGATGATCTGCATGCCCTCGGCGAATCCGATGTGGGCCAGCTGTGCGGTGTCGATCACGTCGCCGGCGGCGAACACGCCGGGCTCGGCCGTGCGAAGGTCCTGATCGACCTGGACGAATCCTCGTTCGTCGACCCCGACGGCGGTAGCGGCAAGGCCGAGGCCACGGGTGACCGGGCCGCGACCGACGCACATGACGATCAGCTCGACGTCGACCGTCTCACCCTCACCGAAGCTGAGACGGGTGCCACCGGTCGGCTGGGGCTCGTGTCCGGTCACACCGATGCCGGTGCGGACGGTCATACCGCGACGCTTGAACGAGCGCTCGAGCACCTTGGAGCAGTCGATGTCTGCGCCGGCGACCAGATTCGGGAGGTACTCGAACAGGTGCACGTCGGAGCCGAGGTCGGTGAGGAGCGAGGCGAACTCGCAACCGATGGCGCCACCGCCGATCACCGCCACCGAAGCCGGCACGCGATCGAGCGACAGAAACTCGTCGCTCGTCATGACCAACTGGCCGTCGATGTCGAATCCCGGGAGCGAACGTGGAGCCGAACCGGTCGCAATCAGCACGCTGTCGGCGGTCAGGTCAACGTCGCCGGAAGCACCGCCTCGAACCTGGATGGCTCGGCCGGGCTGCAGCGCACCGTTGCCGTCGTACACCGTCACCTTGCGACCCTTGAGAAGTGAGCCCAAGCCGCCGACAAGAGTGTCGATGATCGATTGCTTGCGAGTCTGGGCGACCGTCATGTCGACGGTCGGCGCAGACGTGTTGATGCCGAAGTCGCCCGCGTGGCCGACGGTGCGGAACACGTGCGCCGTCTCCAGCAGCTCCTTTGCCGGGATGCACCCCACATTGAGGCAGGTGCCGCCCAGCTTGTGGCGTTCGATCAGGGCGATGTCGAGCCCTGCCCCTGCCCCATAGAGCGCTGCCGCATAGCCTGCAGGTCCCCCGCCGATGACTACAAGATCGTGATGCGTCATGTCGGACAATCTAGCCCCACTCAGCTCAGCGTGATCTGAACGGCAAATGCCACCAGAATGGCCAAGCCGCAGAGCAGCGACAGAAAGATCAGCATGCGCGTACTCATGCCCCACAGCCTAGAGATCGTCAAGGCCGAAGGCAGCGTCGTGCGATGAGCGGTTTGAACGCGTCGCCGAACGAGTCCACGAGTGCACCGCGGCGTCCGATTCGGCGCATGCTCATCCTGGGCGGTGGCAGTGAGATCGCCATCGCGTTCGCCGAGCGATGTATCGATGCCGGACTCGATCATCTCGTGCTGGCGGGCCGCGCCGGGGGCACGGTCGACGCCGCAGCCTCGGACATGTTGCAGAAGCACCCCGATGTCCGCGTCGAGGTCGCCGGCTTCGATGCGACCGCAACCGCATCGCATGGTGCCGCCGCGGCTGCGCTGAACGACTCCCACGGACCGTTCGACACGGTGGTCGTGGCGTTCGGGCGACTCGGCGAGCCGTTCAGCCTCGACCACGACCCCCACGAGGCCGCGGAGCTGATCCAGGTGAACTTCGCCGGCGCGGTGTCCTCGTCGCTTGCGGCCATCGCCATCCTCAAGGGTGAGCCAGCCGCCCGGCTCGTGGTGGTTTCCTCGATTGCCGCAGTTCGCCCGCGGGTCGGGAACCTCATCTACGGCAGCGCCAAGGCGGGTCTCGATGCGTTCCTGACCGAGCTTCGGGCCCCGGCTGCCGATGTCGGCGTCACCGTGAGCATCGTCCGGCCGGGATGGGTGTATGGGCGGATGACCGACGGCCTCGAACCCGCGCCGTTCGCCACCACACCCGCCGCAGTCGCCGAGGACATGTATGCCGGGGTCATGGCCGGCAAAGCGGTCATCCACTCCCCCAACGCCCTCGCACCCGTCGGGCGAGTGCTCAGATCGCTCCCCGGGCCGTTGTGGCGAAGGATCGCCGACCGGTGAATGCCGCGATGGTGAGGTTGCTTCGCCCTCATCAGTACACGAAGAACCTGCTGATCTTTGCGGCGCCGGGGGCGGCGGGCAGGCTCGACGAGGCCGCGGTGCTCCTCGAGTCGTTGGCGGCGTTTGCGCTGTTCTGCGCCGTCTCGTCGGCGGGCTATGTCGCCAATGACCTGATCGACGCCGAGGCCGATCGACAGCATCCGCGCAAGAAGCACCGGCCGATCGCCAGCGGAGCGGTGAGCCCGGACCGTGCCCGGATCCTTCTCGTGGTGCTGCTCCTCGTCGGTTTCGTGCCGGCGCCATTCATCTCGTGGCCGTTCGCGACGCTCCTCGTGGGCTACGCCGCACTCACCCTGGCCTATTCGAATGCACTCAAGCTGGTGCCCTGGGTCGAGCTCGTTGCGGTGAGCGCCGGCTTCCTACTGCGAGCCGCGGCCGGCGGCGCCGCAACCGAGACGTTTCTCAGCAGCTGGTTCCTCACCGTCGTCTCCGCAGGCGCATTGTTCGTGATCACCGGCAAGCGCCTCGGCGAGCTCTTGTCCCTCGGGCAAACGACGGCCACACGGGTGGTCCTGCGCAGCTACGAAGCGGCCCAGCTGCGAGCAGTTTCGGTCATGGCGGCAGCGATCGCCATCGGCGCCTACATCGCCTGGGCGTTGACCGACGCCAGCAACCAGACCGGCGACGATGCCGGCGATCTCTTCCTCAAGCTCACGACCGCACCCTTCATTGCGGCGATCACTCGCTATCTCGTGCTGTCGTGGCGCGGCGATGCCGAGGCGCCCGACATCGTTGTCCTGCGCGACGTGCCGATGCTTGCCCTCGGTGCGGGCTGGATCGGTCTGTACCTCGTCGGTCTCTACACATGACCACGGCGAAACACATGACCACGGCGAAACACATGACCACAGCGAAGATCACCGGATGGGGTCGCAACGGTTCGGTGCCGATGCGAACCCTGTCCCCGACATCGATCGACGACCTCGCCCGGGATGCGTTCCCCGATGAACGGCTCCTCGCCCGCGGTTTCGGCCGTAGCTACGGAGATGCCGCCCAGCTCGACGGCGGCACCGCCGTGCTCTCCAGCGAGTGCCGAAGCATCGAATGGCTGGACCGAGACGCAGGTGTCGTTCGGGTCGACGCGGGCGTGTCGATCGGCGAGCTCATCGACACGGTCGTACCGCTCGGGTTCTTCGTTCCCGTATCGCCCGGGACTCGCCATGTCAGCATCGGCGGGGCGATCGCCGCGGACATCCATGGCAAGAACCACCACGTCGACGGCAGCTTCGGTGCACATGTGCGCTCCGTTCGCCTCCGCCTCGCCGACGACTCGCTGGTCGCCATCGGGCCCGATCAGGAAGCCGCGTTGTTCTGGGCGACCGTCGGCGGCATGGGACTCACCGGCATCATCCTCGACGCCGTCATCGCCCTCTCGCCGATCGCGTCCTCGATCGTCGCCGTCGAGACGTCGCGCCATGCATCACTTCCCGAACTCATGTCGGTGATGGTCGAGAGCGATCGTTCGCACCGATTCTCGGTTGCGTGGGTCGACCTGGTGGGCCCCCAACGGAGCGTGCTCACCCAGGGAGCCTTTGCCCGCGCCGAGGCGCTCGCACCCCATGCGGCCGGGCCGCTCCGGCGTCCCCGCAGCCCGAATCTACGCCTGCCACCGATACCACCCTTGCGATTCGTGCAGCGACCCCTCGTGCGCGCATTCAACGAGTTGTGGTTCCGGCGCGCACCGGCCGAGCCGACCATCAGCCACGAGTCGATCACCGGCTTCTTCCATCCGCTCGACGCCATCCGAGACTGGAACCGCCTGTACGGGCCTCGTGGATTCCTCCAGTGGCAGTGTGTTGTCGAAGACGACGAGGCACTGCAGGAAATCTGCGAGGCGCTGAGTGGGCTTCCCGCATTCTTCGTGGTGCTCAAGCGGCTCGGCCCCGCGAATGCGGCACCACTCTCGTTCCCGACGACCGGCTGGACGCTCGCCGTCGATGTCCCGGTGACCGCCTCGGTGCTGCACGCATTGCATGGGCTGGATCAACTCGTCGTCGATGCCGGCGGGCGGATCTATCTCGCGAAAGACGCTCGCATGTCCCGTGACACCTTCGAGGCCGGTTACCCGCGACTCGAGGAATGGCGTCGGATCCGACGTGCCGTCGACCCGAGCCGTCGGTTCCGGAGCGACCTCGCCAATCGCCTCGGCCTTTGAGGTGAGCCGGCGCTCGGACGCCACGGTTCCCTGACCCGGACGAACCACGTCCGTTGATCGCAAGTCATTTGACTCGCCTCGACCTGTCGTTCGGTGGGATCATGAGATCCCCCCTTTGCAAAGCGAGCCTCGCCATGGAAATTGCCATCACTGGAGCGTCGGGCCTGATCGGAACCGCGCTCACCGACTCGCTCCGCAACGACGGTCACCGGGTTGCCGCGCTGGTGCGCCGAGACGTCGCCGCAGGAGCCGATGAGATCCGCTGGGACCCGAGCGGTCGCACCATCGACAGCGCGAGCCTCGAGGGATTCGACGCGGTCATCCACCTTGCCGGCGCCGGCATCGGCGACAAGCGCTGGACCGACGAACGCAAGAAGTTGATCCTCGACAGCCGGGTCGACGGCACCTCCTTGTTGGCCAATGCCTTGGCCGGGCTGGACCGTGCGCCCTCGGTACTACTCAGCGCGAGCGGCACCGGGTACTACGGCGACCGCGGCGACGAGGTCCTCGACGAGACCGCAAACAAGGGGTCCGGCTTCCTGTCCGATGTCGTCGAGGCATGGGAAGACGCGGCGCAACCCGCCGCCGAGGCTGGCATCCGCACGGCGTATCTGCGCACATCGCCGGTGCTTACCGCTGACGGCGGTGTCCTCAAACGGCAGCTCCCCTTCTTCAAGCTCGGACTCGGCGGCCGGATCGGTTCCGGTCGTCAGTACTTCCCGTGGATCTCGTTGCGGGACCAGATCGGTGCGATCGAGTTCCTCCTCGCCGGCGATGTCGATGGGCCCGTCAATCTGGTGGCACCCGAGCCGGTCACGAATCTCGAGTTCACCAAGACACTCGGTGGCGTCCTACGTCGCCCGACGCTGCTCCCGGTTCCGACGTTCGGGCCGAAGCTGATCTTCGGCGGCGAACTCGTCGAACAACTGATCCTCGTGAGCACGCGGGCCGTCCCCGGTGTTCTCGAGTCGGCAGGCTTCACCTTTGAGGATCCGGCACTCGAGCCAGCCCTGCGACACCTGCTCGACTCGTGAGGAGCACACCATGAGCAATGAACGTTCCGTTTCCGTTTCCCGCCAGATCACTGCCGAGCCAGCCGAGATCTTCGCCATCGTGGCCGATGCATCCCGGCATGCGGAGTTCGACGGGTCCGGCACGGTGCGCGGTACCCGCGGCGACGACCCACAGCCGCTCGCGCTCGGCGACCGCTTCGGCATGAAGATGCGACTGGGCGTGCCGTACTTCATGCACTCGACGGTCGTGGAGTTCGAGCAGGACCGCCTCATCGCGTGGGCTCACTTCGGCAAGCACCGCTGGAGGTACACCTTCGAGCCCAACGAGGACGGCACGCTCGTCACCGAGACCTTCGACTGGTCGACCGCTCTCAGCCCGCGCTTCATCGAGGCCGTGGGCTACCCCGAGCGCCATCGCGGCAGCATGGAAAAGACCCTCGAGCGGCTCGAGGGTCTCGTTACCGCTGGATGAAGCGGCTGAGGCGAGTGCGGCCCCGCTCGGTCGTGCGACTCAAGCGCTCGTAGACCGGCCAACGGATCTCGACCTCTTCGGTGTCCGCGCCAAGGAAGTATCGCCCGACGACCTCGGGTGAGAGTTCAATCGTCTCCCCACCGCTGTCGAGAACCGCACGCTGGAACGTGGTGACACGCCGCGCGGCGTCGCGAAAGGTGGTTGGTCTTGTGGTGGTGTGCGAGTCGAGCGACACGTGGTCTCCGCCCTCGGATGTCCCGGATGCCGCCAGTCTGCACCGCGCGTGTGCTATAGCGCAAGCGGAGCACGGTCAGACGGTTGCCGGATCGAGGATCCACACGTCCTCGCCGAGGGCGCGTTCGAACGACCGGGCCTGCGCACCGACGCCGCGATGTTCGCCATCGAAGACCACGATCGCTTCGTCGGCTCGATCATGCAGCCAACGGTCTCGAGCACCGAACGCCTTGCCGGCCTCAGCGGCGCTCTTCGGCACCGACGAATCGACGACCACGACATCGACGGCTTGATCGAGCAGCTCGTCGAAGGCCGCTTGGGTCGGTTTCGGCCAACGCGCGGCGGGGTCGGGGAACGCCAGCACCGCGACGAACTCGACGCCTGATTCGATGGCCGCTTCGGCGGCCAGGGTCTCGGTTCCCAGCTGCAGGCCGGTGAGGACCTCGACCCGCTCGAACATCTGCGCCTTGGCGACAAAGATCTCGACGAGCCGGCGCCTCACGCTCTCCGCGACCGGGTTCTTCTCATAACCACCGAGCTCGGGCGGTCGATGGCCGACGACCGCGATCCGCCGGGTCGTGAGATCGTCGACGCGGTCCGACGCCTCGTTCGACGCAGCCGCGGTATCGCCCGGCGGCCGTTTGCCGGATGCCTCGTCGCGTCCGAGCACCGCGAGTTCGTCGGCACGGTCGTTCCAACGATCGCCACTGTGGCCCTTGACCCACTCGAATTCGAGGTCGCGGCGCTGATACTCCTCGATCAGAGGTTCCCAGAGGTCGCGATTTGCGACCGGCTTCTTCTGCGAGTTCTTCCAGTCGCGCTTGAGCCATCCGCGCCACCACGAGTCGCGGAAGCAATTCACGACGTAGGTCGAGTCGCTCACGATGTGCAGGGGGCCAGGCAACGATGTGACGGCCTCGAGAACTGCCTGCAACTCCATGCGCTGGTTCGTTGTTTCGTCGGCTCCGCCGTACGCGGCCTCGCCATCGGGAACGACCCAGGCCCAGCCACCGGGTCCCGGATTCCCGCTGCATGCGCCATCGGTGTAGACCGTCGTGCGCGTCACCACGCCACCGGTTCCATCCACGCCACACCCGGGCAGAACACGAATGGGACGCTCGCCCGCTCGGCGGGCCGTTCAGCGGTCATGGCGCGATCGTCGCACGCCGGTGACCGAATTCTCAGCATCGCAAACAGAAGAACGTTCAAATTTCGCGTCATCAGTGACAAGATGGCGCCATGTCTGACCATTACACACGGGCACTTCCTGACATCGACCCGGCGGAAACCAAGGAATGGCTCGACTCCCTCGACGCGCTCGCAGCGGTCCAGGGAAAGGCCCGGGCGCGCTACGTGCTCGCCCGCCTGATGGAGCATGCCGACGATGAGTTGGCACTCGGTCTTCCGCCGTTTACCAAGTCCCCGCACATCAACACGATCCCACCCGACGCCCAGCCGTTCTTCCCCGGCGACGAGATGCTCGAACGACGAATCCGGGCCTTCATCCGTTGGAACGCCGCCGCGATGGTCGTCCGGGCCAACACCGACACCGGTGTCGGCGGGCACCTGTCGACCTATGCCAGTTCGGCCGCGTTGTACGAGGTCGGCTTCAACCACTTCTTCCACGGCAAGGGCGACGGCCAACCGGGCGACCACGTGTACTTCCAGGGCCACGCGGCTCCCGGGGTGTACAGCCGGGCCTACATCGAAGGCCGCCTCACCGAGAGCCAGCTCGACAACTTCCGACAAGAGGTCGGCGGCAACGGTCTGTCGAGCTATCCGCACCCGCGGCTCATGCCCGACTTCTGGGAGTTCCCGACCGTGTCGATGGGACTCGGACCGATCAACTCGATCTACCACGCCCGCTTCAACAACTATCTCAAGCATCGCCACATCGACGACACGACGCGCTCGAACATCTGGGCCTTCGTGGGCGACGGCGAGACCGATGAGCCCGAGACCCTCGGGGCCATCTCACTTGCCGGGCGTTCACACCTCGACAACCTGACCTGGGTGATCAACTGCAACCTGCAGCGGCTCGATGGTCCCGTACGAGGCAACGCGCGCATCGTCGAGGAGCTCGAAGGCGTGTTCCGCGGTGCCGGTTGGAACGTCATCAAGGTGCTCTGGGGCGGACGCTGGGACGAGCTCTTGGCCGCCGACGTCGACAACGTCCTCGTCGACAAGTTCAACTCGACCGTCGACGGCGAATACCAGCGGCTGGCGACCGAGTCGGGGGCCTATATCCGCGAGCACTTCTTCGGCCCTGACCCCCGCCTGCGACAACTCGTCGAACACATGAGCGACGAGGAGCTGCAGACGCTGCCCCGCGGCGGGCACGACTACCAGAAGGTCTACTCGGCCTTCAAGGCTGCGCACGAGCATCGCGGTCAGCCGTCGGTCATCCTCGCCCAGACGATCAAGGGCTGGACCCTCGGCGCAGGCTTCGAGGGCCGCAATGCCACACACCAGATCAAGAAGATGAACGCGCAACAGTTGATCCAGCTGCGCGAACGGCTGCACCTCGACGACGAGATCCCGCTCGAAGAGCTTCAGGACGGCTTGCCGCCGTACTTCAAGCCCGACCCCAATTCCCCCGAGGGCCAATACCTCCAGGACCGCATCCGGGCCATGAACGGTCCGGTCCCGTCGCGTGTCGTGCGCGACCGTCGGCCGCTGGAACTCCCCGACCCGAAGATCTTCGCCGACTTCGACGACGGCTCGGGCGGACGCGAGGTCTCCACCACGATGGCGTTGACCGCCATGCTCCGCGGGCTGCTGCGCGACGACAGCATCGGCGAGCGCATCGTGCCGATCGTCGCCGACGAAGCGCGCACCTTCGGCATGGACTCGCTGTTTCGCGAGTTCAAGATCTATGCCCACGAGGGCCAGCTCTACGAACCGGTCGACCATGACCTGCTACTCAGCTACGCCGAGGGTCAAGATGGCCAGATCCTCGAAGAGGGCATCACCGAAGCCGGCTCGATGGCTGACTGGATCGCCGCCGCCACCAGCTACGCCAACCTCGGCGTGCCGATGGTGCCGATCTACACGTTCTATTCGATGTTCGGCTTCCAGCGGGTCGGCGACCTGATGTGGTCGGCGGCCGATAGCCGGGCCCGCGGCTTCTTGCTGGGCGCCACGGCTGGCCGCACAACGCTCGAGGGCGAGGGGCTCCAGCACCAGGATGGCCACAGCCTGCTGGCCGCGTCGACGATCCCGGCGTGCGAGGCGTATGACCCGGCCTTCGCCTACGAGCTGGCGACGATTCTCCGACGCGGCCTCGAGCGCATGTATCCGTCTACCGGCAGCCAAGACGGCGACGACGTCTTCTACTACGTCACCGTCTACAACGAGAACTACGAACAGCCGGCCCAGGCAGATCACATCAGCGACGACGACATCATGAGCGGGCTGTACCGGTTCGACACCCGTCCCGCCGGCACCGAGCATTCGGCCACGATCGTGTTCTCGGGTCCGTCGCATGCCGCCGCTCGTTGGGCACGAGAGGAGCTTGCGGCCAATTGGTCGATCGGCGCGGAGCTGTGGTCGGCGACCTCGTACAAGCGACTGCGCGAGCAGGCCCTCGACGCGGAGCGTTGGAACCGCATGAATCCCTCCGCACCTCGATCGGTCGAGGTCACCGAGAAGCTCGCGTCCAGCGAGGGCCCGATCGTCGCCGTCAGCGACTACATGACGATCGTGCCCGACCAGATTTCGCGCTGGGCACCGCGCCGCTTCACGCCACTCGGCACCGACGGCTTCGGCCGCAGCGACACCCGCGAGGTACTGCGCGAGTTCTTCGAGATCGACGGTCCCAACGTCGTCGTCGCGGTGTTGGCATCGCTGGTCGCCGAGGGCTCCATCGATGCCTCCGTGCTCGACGAGGCCATCGACCGCTACGAGCTCGACCGCACGAAGTCGAATCCGGTGTTCCATCAGGCCGGGCCGGCGCTCCACGCAAACCGCTGAGCGGCACTCGATGAGCGTCGAGTTCTCTCCCACCGGCGACCCCGAGGCCGACGAGCTCGTCACTGAGCGACCGCTGGCGCTACTTATCGGCATGCTGCTCGACCAACAGATCAGCATCGAGTTGGCGTTCACCGGACCATTGCGACTGTCGCAGCGGCTCGGTGGACTCGAGGCCGCCTCGATTGCTGACCACGACCCCGAGGACCTCGCAAGGATCTTCGCGGTCAAGCCGGCTCTCCATCGATTCCCGGCATCCATGTCGAAGCGCACGCAGGCTCTGTGTGCGCACCTTGTCGAGAGTGGACGCTCCGACGGTGATCTCTGGTCGGATCAACCGACCGCACGGGTCCTGCACGAGCGGATCAGTGAGCTTCCCGGCTTCGGTGCGGAGAAGACGAAGATCCTCATCGCCGTGCTCGCCAAGCGGTTTGGCGTGCGACCACGTGGATGGAAGGCCCTAGCGGGATCGTTCGCCGACAACCAGCCACGATCGGTGGCGGACATGGACAGCGAGGCCGGACGAGCACGCGTCCGGGAGTGGAAGAAGCGCCAGCGAGCCGAGGGGCGCTCCAAGCAGGACTAGCGATCTGTTCAGGCCAGCGCGGCGTTTCAGACCATCGAGGTGTTCAGGCCAGCGCGATGTTTCAGACCATCGAGGTGTTGTAGCGGAGGCGATCGACCCAGCCGAGCAGAACGGCGATCGCCCGCGGGTCGTAGCGCAGCAGGTGGCCGGCACCGTGAATGATGCGCAGCTCGGCGCTGCCGTGGGCATCGGCGACGATGCGGCTGTCGAAGATGGGGACCAAGTCGTCGTCGGCGCCGTGCAGGATGAGCAGTGGACGTGGCGCCAGCTCGCCGGCGCCGATCACGGCTTGGACCTCGGTGAGCTCGGCCGACCACCGCTCGAAGTCCTCGGGGAAGCCAGGATCGCTGATCGCGCCGACCTGGAGTGCGTGTTCGAGCAGGAGTTCCGGGTCGTTCGACCAGTCCGAGAAGTCGGCCGGCGGCGCCACCGCAGCAACCGCCCGAACGGCTGGGCGGCTTGCGGCCGCACAGATGCCTAACGCCGCACCGGTACCGAAGCCGATGACCGAAACCGAGGAGACGTCGTCGCGCTCGGAGAGTGCATCGATGGCGTTCTCGACGTCGCTCAGCCAGCCGGTCAACGAGAAGTTGCCCTCACTGCCCCCACAGCCCCGGTAGTGCATCGCCAGGACCACGGCACCTTTGCCCTCGGCGATGCGATCGGCGAGCGAGTGGTACGACTGACCGGAACGCGCTGCGCCGATCGCTGCGGTGGGGAATCCGTGACAGATGACGAAACCCGGCGCCCCGGCCGTCGGGATGCGATCGGGGCGAGCGAGGTGGCCTTCGAGAACGAGTCCGTCGGAGCCGAACTGCAAGTCAGACCTTGGCCAGGCGGTAGCCGCGATTGCGTGCCTCAGCCAACGTGTCCGGCGAGAAGCTGATGAACTGCTCCGACTCCATCAACTCGTCGATCGAGCCCTCGTCCGAATACTCATCGAGGTCGTAGACCACCTGGGTGCGCTTGTCGCCGATGAAGCGGGAATGCTCGAACTTGCCGGGTCGATCCATGGCCTGATCCTAGAGCCGCCGCCGACGAGATCGCAGCCTTCGATCGGGCTGTGATCGGGCCGTCACCGGCGCCCGGTGTGAGTCATGGTGTGGGTCGGCGACGAAAACCACAACGCCCCCGGACCGCAGTCCGAGGGCGCATTCGTGGAGCGGATGACGAGACTTGAACCCGCGACCCTCACCTTGGCAAGGTGATGCTCTACCAACTGAGCTACATCCGCAAGGGGCATCACTGTAGCGGATTCCCGCGAAATGCCACGGAGAAAATCTACGACAGATTGGTCCTCAGATCGCTGGCGAACTTCTGAGCGGCTTCGACCTCACGGACGTCGCCGAGCACCAAATCGAGCGAGCCTCCACTGATCTGCAGCGTGGCACGATTGCCCTCGATCCAGCCCTTCACGTCGTCGAGATCGGTGAGGGCGATCGATGCCTGATCCGGCGCAAAGTCGCGAGCGTTGACACAGAGCAGCCGGCGATCCGTGAGGACCGCGACCGCATCGTGGGCCTGGAATTCGCCGCACACGATCGCTTCGACCGTCTCGCCATCCTCGATCACCATCGACGCAACGAGCACGGCGGCGGCCGAACGCTTTCGGGTAGCAGACGACAGGCCCTCGACGTGGACCGCAAGGCCATGCGGGTCGGCCGGACGTCCCGAACCGACCGAGCTCGAGGGCGCGGCCTCTTCGACCGGCGCTGCGTCTGGTGGTGCGGGCGGGGCTGCCGCACCTGCGGGCGGTGCTGGTGCAGCCGGCGGTGGGCCTGGCGGCGCAGGCGGCGCCGGTGGCGCAGCCGAGCTCGGTGGCGCATCGGGTACGGCCGGCGGTGCTGGCGGCACGGCCGGTGAGTCGGCGGTCGCCGGCGGGGCCGGTGGTGGCGGCGCAGCCGAGCTCGGCGGAGCCTCGGGGGCACTCGGCGGAGCGGGTGGTGCTGCCGATGGAGGCGGCGGTGGCGCGGCCGGAGCATCGGTGGCCGGCGGTGCCGGAGGCGCGTCGGGCGCCGATGGTGGCCCCGGAGGAGCCGCCGGCGGACCGGGAGGAGCAGGAGGCGCCGGAGGAGCTGCCGGTGGCGGCGAGGCGCTCGGTGGCTCCGGTGGGGCGGGAGGAGCAGCCGGTGGAGCTTCGGGAGCCGAGGGAGGCGCGGGAGGAGCAGCCGGTGGAGCCTCGGGAGCCGAGGGAGGCGCGGGAGGAGCCGCCGGTGGAGCCTCGGGAGCCGGAGGTGGCCCCGGAGGAGCCGCCGGCGGACCGGGAGGAGCAGGAGGCGCAGCCGCGGCCGGTGGCGGACCCGGAGGCGCGGGCGGCGCCGGCGGCGCAGCCGCGGCCGGTGGCGGACCCGGAGGCGCGGGAGGGGCCGCGGGCGAAGGCGCAGCGGCGCTCGGAGGCCCGGGTGGGGCGGGAGGAGCAGCCGGTGGGGCTTCGGGAGCGGCAGGTGGCCCCGGAGGCGCAGGTGGGGCGGGCGGAGCTTCGGGAGCTGGAGGGGGCCCGGGAGGAGCCGCGGGCGGTCCTGGAGGCGCAGGAGGCGCGGGGGGAGGCGGCGTGGCCGCGCTCGGGGGCCCGGGCGGTGCGGCCGGTGGCGCGGGTGGCGCGGCCGGAGGTGGGCCGGGGGGTGCCGGCGGAGCCTCGGGTGGCCCCGGAGGAGCTGGTGGCGCCGGGGGCGGTGGTGCCCCGCCCGGAGGCGCGGGCGGCGCCGGTGGCGGCGGAGGTGCTGGAGCCTGTTCGCCTTCAGGATTCGTGTCTTCGTCAGCCATCGTCGTCCTTCCTGTTCCGTCCGACCATAGGCGAGCGGCGGGCGGCAATCTCGTGATCGCCGATCATGGTTTCGACCCGCATGGCATCGCCGAGGTCCGTTCCGGACCGACGATCAGACCTGATGCTCTGGACACCACCAGGTCGACCGACCACCGACCGTGTCGTGGGCCATCTGGCCTCCGTCGGCGGGGCAGAGAGCGTCGCCCGCCCGGGCCTCGACGTGGTCCCCGAGGTGGGACCCGCCGCGTCTATAGAGCTCGTCCAGCATCGGCGTCAGGTGCTCCCATACCCGCTCGACCGTGTCGGGGGCGACCTCGTTCGACGGACGTCGCGGATCGACTCCGGTCCGCCAACACAACTCATCGGCCAACAGGTTGCCCAATCCGGCAATGCGCTTCTGGTTCAGGAGCAACGCTTTGATCGCCCCGCGTGAGGCCGCGGTGATCTCACGGAACTCGGAAAGCCCGATCGTCCAGGCGTCGGGCCCGAGGTCGGAGGTGTCCGGGGCGAGCGAGATGCCGCCGAGTCGGCGCGGATCGTTCATGACCAAGGTGCCCCCTTCCTCGAAGGTCAGGCGGAATCGGATCCACGCGGGGTCGAGGCGCTTCGACGAGTACTCCAACGCATCGATCACGGCGTGCTCATCGACGATCAGCCGACCCGTCATCCCGTAGCGAAGACCCAGAACCTCGGTCGACGTATCGAGGAGCATCAACTTGCCGATACGACGCGTGCCCTCGATGCGAGCGCCGGTCAGCGCACCGATCAAATCGTCGGGTGCAACGCCCTTCACGTACCAATCATCGGGGGCGTCGACCTCGGCGATCGTACGGCCCACGACCGGCTCGGCACCGCGTCGATACATCTCGACTTCGAGGATCTCGGGCATGCGCCCTCAGCGCATCAGGTCGGCGGTGTCGAGGAACTTCGCCAGCGCAGCTCCCACCGCCTCGGCCTCGATCAGGAATCCATCGTGGCCGTGGGGGCTGTCGACGATCTGGTACTCGACGGGCACGCCGGCCGAGCGTGCCAGGTCGGCGATTTCACTCTGCAGCCGCGGCTGGTACAGCACATCGCTGCTGATACTGATCGTGAGTACCGGTACCCGCAATCGGCTGAAGGCCTTGGCCAGACTCCCACGGCCACGCGCCACGTCGTGGAGATCCATCGTCCGATTGAGCACGAGATAGCTGTTGGCGTCGAAGCGACGCGCCAGTTTCTCCCCGTGGTGGTCCAAGTACGACTCCACCTGGAAGCGGTCCCATCGACCGAACACCTGGGACGGGTCGACGAGTCCTCGACCGAAGCGCTCGTGGTACACCTCGTCGCTTCGGTAGGTGATCTGGGCGATGGCTCGGGCGACGGCCAAGCCCGCGTGGGGCCCATCGCCGGGCTCGGCGTCGTAGTAGTCGCCACCGTTCCACTTGGGGTCGAGTGAGAGGGCGAGTCGACCGACGGCGCTCCAGCCGATCTGCCACGGCGAAGCGGCGACGGTCGTGGCGATCGGCGCAATCGAGTGCACCTTGTCGGGGTACATCAGTCCCCACTCGAGCACCTGCATGCCGCCCATCGAACCACCGACAACGCTGTGCCAGCAGGTGATTTCGAGCTCGCGACCGACGCTTTCCTGGGTACGAACGATGTCTCGGGTCGTGATCGTGGGGAACCGCATCCCCCACCGTTCACCCGTCTCGGGGTTGATCGACGACGGGCCGGTCGATCCCTGACAACCGCCGAGCGAATTGACGCACACGACAAACCAGCGGTCGGTGTCGATCGCCTTGCCGGCTCCGACGAAACCACTCCACCAGCCCCCGTCGGGATACAGCGAGTTGACCTCGCCCGTCGCGTGGCTATCGCCGGTCAGGGCGTGGCAGACCAGGACGGCGTTGTCGCCGGCCTCGTTCAGTTCGCCCCACGTCTCATAGGCGACGACCGCGTGGTTGAGTACGCCTCCGCCCTCGAGCACGAACGGCCGGTCTGCCGTCAAATCATGAAACCGTCGATCGCCTACCGCGTCGCCTTCAAGCCACGCGCCGGTCACGGGCATCGCCGGAGACCACGAGCGTGGTGGTTCAAGGCCAAAGGGGACCGTACTCATCGCCAAGAGTCTAGGAGGCGGAATCATGACCCGACGGGTCGGTTTCTCGCTGAGGCCAGCCTGCCAACCACCACTGGGCGATGTGTTCATCGATCACGCCGTAGGCCTGGCCCATCACGGCAGCGAACTCCTGGCGTTCGTCGTGCAGGATCGGTCCCTCTGCGGCCTCGTACCAACGACGGGTGATGTCTGCCCCGCGCTCCCACGCCGCCCGGTCGAGGGGCAGGGGCAGGCGTGCCACGTCGCCTGCGGCGAGCTTCAACGCTCGTACCGATAGCGCGGTGCCGAAGTTGGCCGCGGCCATGTCCGCGGCGATCACCGGGGCGCTGATCGCGGCGAGGAGGCGCCAGAGGTCATCGGGGTCGTTCGGCTCGACCGAGATGACCGGCGTGGCGGGGATCAACTCGCCGAGGGGGTCGCCTGTGGCCTCGATGATTCTCGTCTGCGTGGCCACCAGCACCTTGGGCACCAGTCGCTCTTCGACCCAGCTCGCCAGGGCCGGATCCGCGGCTCGAAGCGCCGAGCGATCAAGCCGCGGATCAACGTAGACGCCGCCGGCAAACCGGAAGCCCCGTGCGCTTCGGCGAAGGCGGAACGGGTCGATCATGCCGACGGTCACGAGCCGGTCGCGGCGGTTGACGGTCGGATCAGCGGTGTCGACCACGTAGGGCGCGAATCCGTAGAACTGGTCGCGGAACCCTGCAGTCGTGCGGGCGGCATCGGCGACCGTCGACGCACTCCTTCCGGGACTGCACTGCGGGATCCCGACCAGCGGCGCACCAGCGCGCCCCCATGACTCATGATCTGCGGCCGGTTCGAGGTCGGCGTGGGGCTCGAACGCGCGTCCGGACCACCGGCGCGTGAACGACCGACCGCGTGGGCCGTCATGAGTATCCACCGAGCGTCGCCGCAAGACGGGTGCGCAAACCTCGACCGCGGCGGCGAACACGCGGCCGTCGGACACCCAGAGACCGGTCAACGTTGCGTGCTGCGAAACCCGGGCGCGGGTCCCGGCGCCGTGCCGAGCGGCCAGTACGGAGATCGGCTGCACCAGCGCGACCTGCGCGTGTTCGACCGCCGCGTCGATCGCGGCGACGAGAAACAGCCATGCCTCGTCGGTGTACGACGTCACGACTTCGCCGAAGCGTTCTCGGAGCCGATCGCGCCGATCACCGGCGTTGGTCGAGTTGGTGCGCAGTTGGTTGAGGAACGGTGGATTGCCGACCACGACATCGGCAGCCGGGAGCGCATCGAGCAGCCCGTCCCCCTGTACAAGCCCCTTCAGCGACCGCGGCTCGACGCCGTGTCCCAAGCCCCACAAGGCGACGCTGCACTCGGCCACTGCGACGGCGCGCGCATCAATGTCCAGGCCGTGGAGGCGATCGATCACCCGGCTTGGTGAGTGGCCACTTGCCACCAAGCGCTCGGCCGACGCCAGGAGGAATGCACCACCACCCACCGCAGGATCGAGCACGAGCGGGTCGTCCGCCATCCAGTCCGGTTCGAGCAGCTCGACGATGCCTGCAGCGATCTCCGCCGGGGTCAAATGGACGCCCCCGCGCTTGCGACGATCGCTGTCGAGTAGCCGCTCGTGGAGATGGCCGAGGTCGTAAGGCGACAGCGCGTGGATCAGCTCGCCCGTCGCCAGTTCGCCGAGCACGGTGGCCGGCTGCGACTCGATCCCCTCGAAGAGTCGGAGCCCCACGCCGTGGAGCGACCCACCGCGGGCTCGGGCCATCGCTTCGGCACAGGCCGCCACGACGCGGTCCGGTGGCTCATCCCCGGTCGACGCGATGAGTCGGCCGACCGGATCTCGGTCAATCGGCGAAGGGATCCCAGGCACCGAGGTCGCCGAGACGATCGTCATTGGAGAACATCTCGACGATCGGCTGCTCGAGGCCGAGTCGCTTCTGCAGTCGCTTGACTTCGAGTTCTTCGTTCCACAACGACAGGGTCACGGCGACTCCGCTATTGCCGGCGCGGGCGGTGCGGCCCGACCGATGCAGGTAGGCCTTGTGATCGGAGGCCGGCTGGAAATGGATCACGACATCGACGTCGTCGACGTGGATTCCGCGGGCAGCAACGTCGGTGGCGACGAGCAGGTCGAGCTCGCCGTCCGCGAATGCCCGAAGCGCACGTTCGCGGCTCTTCTGGCGGAGGTCGCCATGGATCGCCTGCGCGGCAACGTTCTGATCGTTGACGGCCCGGGCGAGACGGTCGGCACCGTGCTTGGTACGAGTGAAGGCCAGCGTGCGATGGGCGTCGCGGGCGATCGAGGCGACGACCTTGGCCCGGTCCATCTCATGCACCAGCAGGAATCGATGCTGCATCGAATCGACGGTGGTGGTTTTCGACTCGACTTCGAACCGCGCCGGATCGTGTTGGTAGCGCGAGATCAGTCGGTCGACGACGCCATCGAGGGTGGCCGAGAAGAGCAGCGTCTGATGCTCACCGGGCACGTGACGCAGCAACCATTCGACCTGCGGCATGAATCCCATGTCGGCCATGCGATCGGCCTCGTCGACGATCACGTGGACCACGGCGTCGAGGCTGACCTCGCCGCGTTCGATCAGGTCGATGAGGCGGCCAGGAGTTGCGACCACGAAGTCGACACCTCGGCGCAGCTTCTTGATCTGCTGTTCGATGTCGGCGCCGCCGTAGATCGGCGTGATGCTGCGGTCGAGGAGCTCGCCGACGGGCTCGAGCTCGTCGTGCACCTGCACCGCGAGCTCACGGGTGGGAACCAGTGCCAGCGCGAGCGGTTGTTGTGGCTCTGCCTTGCCCAACAGATGGAGGACGGGCAGGCCGAACGCCAGGGTCTTTCCGGAACCGGTCTTCGCCTTGCCGCAGATGTCCCGGCCGGTGATGGCATCGGGGATCGACATCGCCTGGATGGGGAAGGGCTCGGTGATTCCTCGGTTCTCGAGGGCCGTGACGATGGGTTCAGACAGTCCGAGATCGGCGAAGGTCACACTCATCGTGCGGTTGGGGGGTCGTACGGCACTGCGGGGATGGTACCGCTGCGGCACCCACTCACCGGCCACCGGCTCGGGAAACTTCGAGCCGACAAGGCAGCGTCATCGGCCACCCATCACCACTCGGCCATTACGCACCTCGATGCCCTCGGCGGCGAGATGCGCCCGATGCCGCTCCTCACCGCCGGGTACCAAGCGGCCGTTGGCGGCCACGATCCGCCACCAGGGGACCGAGCTGCCGTGACGACGCAGCGTCGAGCCGACCGCCCGGGCGGCTCCGGGTTTTCCGACCTCCGCGGCGACCTCGCCGTAGCTCATGATGTCGCCGGGATCGAGCGAGCCGACCAGCGCAAGCACCGCAGACTCGAACTCGGTCAGCTCGGGCGGTTCGCTCACGAGTTCTCGAGGGCCACGACCTCGACCGGCTCCGGAAAGCCCTGGATCGTGATCGGCCCGATCGTGATCGCCTCGGTGTTGACCATCATCGCCGAGATGAACTCTTTGGGGGCAAGCAGTTGACCGGGCTGTGCCAAGTCGGCGAGGCGAGCGGCCAGGTTGACGATCGAACCGATGTAGTCGTCACCCTCGAACAGGATGACGGGTCCCGTGGCGACGCCGGCCTTGAGCGGCAGGGGCTGGCCGTGATCCATGAACAACCGGCGGAGCTCGGTGATGGATTCAGCCAGATCCTCGGCTTCGACGGCGACGAGCATTGCGCCGTCGCCAAGCCACTTGGCGATGCGCACGCCGTGGCGGGCGCAGACCTCGCGGGTCGCGGCCCGGAAGAACTGCAGCGCCTCGACCGCGACCTCGTCGCCCTCACCTTGGGTATACGCGGTGAAGCCGCTGAGATCGATGAAACCGAAGGTTCGCGTGACGCGGTTGCTGTACGGGTTTCCCGCAAGGAAGGCCACCCGGAGAGGCTACTCAGGAAGGGTCTCGATCGAGATGATCGGTCCCGCACGTGAGACGACCCGGTGGGCGCTACTCCTCTTCGCCGCCGTCGGCCGAGTCGGCCGGAGCGTCCTCGGCATAGTCATCATCGACTTCGCCTGCGGCGGCTGCACCTGCGGCGGCCCCCACCTTGGCCGGTCGGGGACGCGGCCGCGGCCGGGAGGACTTGGCGCCGGCCTTCTTGGCGCCGGCCTTCTTGGCGCTGCCTTTGGCCGAGCGCCCGCCCTTGGCCGTCGATTGGCGATCGTCGTCCTGGTCGGCGTGATCTTGGTCCGCGTCGTCCTCGTGATCGTCGCCGGCGTCGCCCCCGTCGCTGCCGGTGTCGGTGTCGACAGCTCGTCCTGTGCCGGCGTGATCACCCTCCGCCCGAGCGTCGCGGAGCATGAACACCGACAGCACGAGAACGATGAGCATGAGCCAGACATTGACCCGCACGCCGAGGATCTCGGTGGCGGTGTCGATACGCAACAGCTCGATCCACAACCGCCCGATCGCATAGCCGGCGGTGTAAACCCAAATCAGCTTGCCCGGCCGCAGGAAGCCCCGACGATCGACCCACAGCAGGAACAGGACCAGGCCGAGGTTCCACAGGCACTCGTAGAGGAACGTGGGATGGAACAGCGTGTCCACACCGTCGAGCTCCAGCGAGGCGGGCCGATGCTCGTCGTCGATCTCGAGGCCCCAGGGGAGGTCGGTCTGGCGACCATAGAGCTCCTGGTTCCACCAGTTGCCCCAACGTCCGATGGCCTGCGCCAACGGCACGGCCGGGACCAACGCATCGAGCACCTCGGCACGCGGCAGATCGCGGATCCGGATGAACAGCAGCGCGCCGATTGCACCTCCGGCGATACCACCGGGGATACCCAAGCCGCCTTCCCAGATCTCGTACCACGCGCTCGAACTCTGCGAGTCGCCGAGGATGAAGTCGGTCAAGACGTGATACAGCCGAGCACCGATGATGCCGGCGGGCACCAGCCACACGAGGATCTCGATGACCGTGTCCGGATGGATGCGCCGCGCCGCCATGCGCGGACGGGCGAGGATCGTGGCAGCGATGATGCCGAGCCCGATCATCAGGCCGTACAGCGTGAGCGGGCGGGGCCAGATGTCGATCGTGTTGAACGACGGGCTGGGAATCGAGGCGAGGACGGCTGCGGTCATGCGCACGGTGGTTCAGCGATCACAGGTCCGACACGGTAACCGACCGGGTCACAGTCGATTTGCGGTCGGCGATCCTGGCCGGTGAATCAGGCGACGATGTCGACGGTTGCGCCGACCGGCACGGTCTCGGCGATGAAGTCGATCACGTCGTCGGGAACTCGGATGCAGCCCGACGAGACGTACTGGCCCATGAGTTCGGGCTGGTTCGTGCCGTGCAGTGCCAGCTTGGGCATCCCACCACCACCGAAGGTGCCGAGGGCTTCGCTGAAGGCAGCGATGCTCAGGACCCAGCTGCCATAGGCCGGACCGAGCGAGGCGCCGTTGATCTTCTCATCGATGTACGAGCGGACGAGTGGCGTCGGGCGGCTCTCACGACCGGTCACGGCCAGCTGCTCACGCAGCAGTTCCTCGCCCTTGTAGACGTTGACCAGGTTGTCGGAGATGTCGATCACGATGTGGTAGTCGTGGCGATCTTCGGTGAAGAAGGCCGTCTGGACCCACGCAGTGGTGCCGTTCGGGCGGACCGGAACGGCCACGCGTGCCCAGTTGCCAGTCGAGTCGTACTCCTCGACGCGGAGTGCCAAGCGGTTGCCGAACACGGTCTCGGCGTAGAGCGGGTACTCGAGCTCGCGGCCATCGATCGTATTGATGTCGTAGATCGTGGTCGGCGAGCCGTTGGGGGCATCGAAGGTGGGAACGAGCGAGACGTCGTCGTTGACGTGCAGCACGATGTTCTCGTAGGGGCTCGCTGCGGCCTCGACGACGGGGGTCGGCGTGGCGAAGTTGTCCTCGGTGAGCAGCGGCGCACCGTCTTCGCCGTCGGCGGGAGCGCTGTCGTCGTCGAACTGGATCGGGGCGGTGGTGGGAATCGCCGAGATGGCGGTCGGGGCCTCGGAGCCGCCCGCCGCTGCCGGATCGGCTTCGCTACCACCGCCGCAGGCCACGGCAATCATCATCAGGATCGCCAGAACGGCAACGCTTCGTAGTGCCGATCGTGAGTTCTGCATTCGTCTCAACCTTGATGTCTCTTGGACGACGCGAGGCGTCGTCGTGCCCGGCAAAAGTATCGGCCTCGGGACCGAAGAAGAAGGTAAAGGCCTGATTTCGGATACGTGACGTCAGGCACGGAACCGCACCGTTTCCCGGAAGACGCTACGGTGCGCGAATGCCGTCATTGGTGGATCTGGGCGATGTCTACGCCTTCTTGCACGACGAATTGCGTCCCGGGGCGTCCAACAGCGGAATCGTGGTCGACGACGACGGATTGACCATCATCGACGCCCAGCTGACCCCTCGGTTGGGCGCCGAACTGGCCCAGCTGGCCGAGTCGATGGAGCGTCCGATCCGTCGTCTGGCAGTCACGAGCTCACACATGCCGTTCGTCGGGGGCTCTTCGGCGTTCGTCCTGCCGGCGGTCTATGGGACCGGCCAGGTCAGTGCGCACCTCGACCAACCCGCCAACATGGCGACCTGTTACGCCCTGTATCCCGACGATGCCGCGGAGCTTTCGCCGATCGAAGAGACCGGTTGCCGCCGGGTGACGCACACGGTTCGCGAAGGTGCCTGGCTCTCGGCGCGAGTCGTTGCCGCGCCGCTGTCAGGCGAACTCGACGAGAACCTGATCGTCCAGGTTCCCGACGCTCAGGTGGTGTTCGGCGGCGCGATGTGTTCGTTCGGGGTTGTTCCGATGGCAGGTCTCGGCAATCCGCTCGCGTGGGCCGACGCCCTTGACACGCTGCTGCAGTGGGGTGAGATCTTCGTGCCCGGACATGGGCCGATCGGCGGCCGCGAGGAAGTCGAATCGCTGCAGGCCTACCTCCGCGCCTGCCACGCCGCGGCGGGTGACCCGGGCGCGTTGGCCGACGGTCCGTGGAAGGAATGGCCCGGTCAGCAGTACCACCGGGTCAACATCGACCGAGCCGCGGCTTTGGCGGGCGGAGACCCGACCCCGCAACCGTCGATGATCGCCCTGCTCGGTCTCGACGGACTGCCGCCGGAGTCCTGATCGCTCCCGCTGCGCGCGACGAGAGCGGTCGATCAGTCGAGCCAGCGGATCAGACGAGCCAGGAGGACGCCCACGGCTCGAGCACCAACGGCTCGCCGGGTGCCCGATCGCAGCCGGCAACGAGGTCGTGTCGCCCAGCCCAATCCGGCAGGTCCACGGCGGCCGGTTCACTCCGGAGATTCGTCAAGGCAAGAAGCCGTTGGCCGGGTGCCACCCGCTCGATCGCCACGACCGATTCGCCGAGGACGTGCACGATCTGGTCAGCGGTCGGCGCGAACGCGGGCTGGCCACGGCGAATCCGGATGAGATGAGCGAGCGAAGCGAAGACGTCGGCCCGCCAACCGTCAGCGAGCCGCTCGTCGACGAGTTCGCGATCGAGGGAGACGCGGTTGATGTCGCGCTTGTGTTGGGTGCGAGCCACCGCATCGAGATCGCCCGGGGTCGACAGCAGCGAGTGGACGTAGAACGCCGGCAGACCCTGCACGGCCAGCATCACCGCGTGTGCGGCGACGAACCGCGACCAGGTCGATCCATCGCTGCCGGCCAACAGGTCGGCCAGGCTCACGTTGAGTTCGTACGGGCGTGGGCCGCCGGGTGCGCTGTAGAACGACCAGTCGCCACCGGTCTCGCGGGCCCGGTCCAGCAGCACCTCGAGTTCGTCGGCGTCGACGAGATCCTCGATCGGTCGGAGGCCGATGCCGTCATGGCTGGCGATGAAGTTCAGGAACGTGCACCCGTCGGGCAGCGGTGTGAGGCGTCCGAGCCAGCCGGTCAGCTCCGCAGCCCGTTCGGCGAGACACGACCACACGATCAACGGCGCAAGCGTGAAGTTGTAGACCACCTGGGCTTCGTCGCCGTCACCGAAGTAGGCGACATTCTGGACGTGTGGCACATTCGTCTCGGTGATGAGCAACACCTGCTCGTCGAGCGCATCGACCAGCGTGCGGAACAGCCGGACGACCTCGTGGGTCTGGGGAAGGTGCACGCACGGGGTGCCGAGCTCCTTCCACAGATACGCGATGGCGTCGAGGCGGATCCGCGTGGCACCGTTGGCGATGTAGGACCGGACGATCGAGCAGAACTCGACGAGCACGTCTGGGTTGGCGAAGTCGAAGTCGACCTGGTCATGGCTAAAGGTCGCCCACACGTGGCGCGGTCCGGACGGGGTCTCCACTTCGAGCAACAACGGATGGGTTCGCGGCCGCACCACCGTGCTCAGATCGGCGGCCGGATCGGCGGTCGTGTACCAATTCCGGTAGGGCTCCTGGTCGGCGAGAAATCCCTGGAACCACGCGCTCTGGGCCGAACCGTGGTTGCAGACCAGGTCGACCATCAGTCCGCGATCGGCGGCGATCGCCGAAACATCGGTCCAGTCGCCGAGGCCGTCCGCCACCTGGCGGTAGTCGACGATCGAGAAGCCGCCATCGCTGCTCGACGTGAAGAAGGGCAGGATGTGCACCGTGCCGATGATGTCGGCGAACCGTTCGGCGACGAGCTCTTGCAGCGCCTGGAGGTGGGCGTCGGCGCCCGCACGGCGGATCGAATCGCCGTAGGTGATCAGCACCGTCTCCGATTGGTCGGGAAGACCTCGGCGACCGACGAACGGCCGATCTCCGTCGAGTGCGAACGCGTCGACGATGTTCCGGCGAATCGCGCCGAGCTCGTCGTTGGAGCGGCCGGTGTAGAGACGACCCAGATGGCGCTCGATGCGTTCCGCAACCGTCTTGCTTGCCTGATCGTTGCTCGCGCGATCGTCGGTCGCGCGATCGTCAGGCATCGTCGAGGTCGGCACCATCTCCCGACTCGGCTGAGCGGGCGCGGTCACCGCCGCTCCCCGATCCGCCCAGACCGGGAAACCCGGACAGTCCCGGCGGGTGATGCCGCTGGTCGTCGTCCGCGTCTGCTGCGTCGATCGCGAGGCCGGCGGTGTTCACATCGACCTCGACGTTGTAGCGAGCCGCGTAGCTGGACATGAACCCTTGGATGGTTGCCGAGACGGGGAGCGCGAGCAGCGCACCGACCGGCCCAAGAATCGCGGTGCCGGCGATCACCGAGCCGAATGCGACCGCGGGATGAACCTCCATGGTCGAGGCCGTGACCTTCGGGGCGATGACGTAGTTCTCGATCTGCTGCCAGATGACCATGAACACGACGACCCACAAGGCACTGATCGGCCGGTCGGCCAGCGCAATGAGGACCGGAAACACGGCCGCCACGTAGACACCGATGACCGGTACGAATTGGCTGACGAGTCCGACCCAGATCGCGAGGACCAACGAGAAGTTGACGCCGATGACCTCGAACGCCACCCAGTGGACGATGAAGGCGACGACGACGAGGACCATGCGGGAGACGATGTAGCCGCCGGTCTTGAGCATGCCGATGTCCCAGATCTCGAGGACGCGGCGCTGCTGGCGTGGCGGCAGAAGCGAGCACAGCGTCCGCCGGAATTTCGGACCTTCGGCGACGAGGTAGAAGGTGAACAACGCGACGGTGAAGATGTCGAAGAGCGCGACGACCACCTGGCCGCCGAAGTCGACGAGGCCGCCGGCAAGGTCGGTGGCGCGGCTACGGAATTCACCGGATTCGCTCACGCTCTGCTGGAGCTCGGTGAGGTCGATCTGGTCGTCGACGTTCTCCTGCAACCAGGTCTCGAGCGATGCGATCCGCTCAGGTGCCTGGTCGACGAGGTCCGTGATCTGTTCGGCGATGACCTGTCCCATGGCGATGCCGATGGCCACGATCGCACCGATCAGTATGAGGAAGATCGCGGCCGTGCCGAGGCCACGACGCACCCCGCGACGCTCCAGCGAGTTGACCGCGGGTTCGATCGCGAACGACAGGAACAACGAGATGAAGAGGGTGATGAGCAGGCCGCGCAGTCGCCCCGTCAGCCAGGCGGCGATGTAGAGGCCGACGACGGCCAGAACCAGGCGCCAGATGGCGCCGTTAAGCCAACTCGGCAAGCCCTCGCGGTCCATCCAGAGCCAGCTGCTTCGTGGTGGTACATCGGTGGCGGTCGCGGCGATCGGCTGGATCATCGCCTCGCCATCGGACCAGACGGAGTCCCCTGCATGGCCGGAATTCCCTGCGCCGTCAGGAGGTGTGCCGGAGGCCGACGTGGCCGCGGGTTCGCCGGATTCGGGTTCGATCGCATCGGGTTCGATCGCGTCGTTCGACACCCAGCTCCCCCATCAGGCTCGGTGGTGCGGATCAGCTACAGCCGCTGGTGTTCCCGCAACTCTGGCACGCGTAGCAGCTTCCTGCACGCACCATGAGCGTGCCGCAGTCCATGCACATCGGCGCACCCGAGTCGGTGACCGGCTTGGCGATCTGGCCCGGCGATACCGGTGCCGGCGCGGTGACCGATTCCCACAGCGCCGGCGCTGCCGCGCCGGTTGCGGGTTCCGGAATGAGGTCGATGCCGGGCGAGGACGTGGTGGTGGCCTCGACCACGCCCGGCAACGTGGGTTGTGTGCGCTCGTCGATCGTGAAGATGTTGAGGGCCGCTCGCTCCTCGGCGCTGAGATAGTCGATGGCGAGGCGGCGGAAGAGGTAGTCGATCAGGCTGCTGGCGATCCGTACGTCGGGGTCGTCGGTCATGCCGGCGGGCTCGAACCGCATGCCGACGAACGCCTGGACGAAGGCACTCAGGGGCACGCCGTACTGGAGGCCGTGCGACAAGGAGATCGCAAAGGCATCCATGATTCCGGCGAGGGTCGAACCCTGCTTGGAGACTCGCACGAAGATCTCACCCGGTCGGCCGTCGTCGTATTCGCCGACGGTGACGAAACCCTTGCAGTCGGCGACGCGGAACTCGAAAGTCCGCGACGTACGCGAGCGAGGCATCCGTTCGCGGACCGGTACCACTGCGGTGGTCGCCGTAGCGCCGTCGGCGGAACCCTTGTCAGCCTGGTCATCATCGGCGCCCCCGGCCGACAACGGCTGGGCGACCTTGCAGTTGTCGCGGTAGACGGCGACCGCCTTGACCCCCGTGCGCCAGGCGTCGATGAGGAGATCCTCGATGTCGGTCGGTGTGGCTGACTCGGGCAGGTTGACGGTCTTCGAGATACCGCCGGACAAGAACGGCTGGACGGCCGCCATCATCGAGATGTGCCCCGACGCGCTGATGGCGCCGTCACCGACCGAGCATGCGAAGACGGCAAGGTGGTCCGGATTCAGGCCGGGAGCCCCATGGATGGTGCCGGTCGTGTCGAGGTACTGAACGATCTCATCGATCCGGGACGGCGCGTAGCCGAGCTTGCGCAAGGCCCGGGCGACGGTCTGATTGACGATCGACAAGAACCCACCGCCCACGAGCTGCTTGTGCTTGACCAACGCGAAGTCGGGTTCGATGCCCGTGGTGTCGCAGTCCATCATGAAGCTGATCGTTCCGGTGGGAGCGAGCACGGTCGCTTGGGCGTTGCGTACGCCGCTCTGCTCGGCTTGTTCGCACGCGGTATCCCACACCGTGGTGGCGGCCGATGCGAGCTCGGGATCCACCGTGGCGAGCGACATGTTCTGGGCGGCGGTCCGGTGCATGTCGAGCACGGCCAGCATGGCGTCGCGGTCGTCGGCGTAGCCGTCGTAGGCACCCATACGAGCAGCGACCCGGGAACTGGTCGCGTAGGCCTCGCCGCACATCAGCGACGTGATCGCTGCCGCCGTCGCCCTGCCGGCATCGCTGTCATACGCGAGTCCCGACGCCATGAGTAGCGCACCGAGGTTCGTGTAGCCCAGACCGAGCTGGCGATACCTGCGAGTGTTCGCACCGATGGCCTCGGTCGGGTAGCTCGAGTGGCCGACCAGGATCTCCTGGGCGGTGATCACGACCTGGCAGGCCGAACGGAAGCCCTCCACGTCGAACTGGTCGTCGTCACCGAGGAAGCTCAACAGGTTCAGGCTGGCGAGATTGCAAGCGGAATCGTCGAGATGGAGGTACTCGCTGCAGGGATTGCTGGCGTTGATCGGCCCGGCGGCAGGCGAGGTGTGCCACCGGTTGATCGTGGTCTCGAACTGGACACCGGGGTCCGCACACTGCCACGCCGCTTCGGCGATCGAGCCGAGCAGGTCACGCGCCGGCACCGATTCGATGACCGATCCGTCGGTTCGGGCGGTCAAGTCCCAACTACGACCATCGACGGCGGCTCGCATGAACTCGTCGCTCAGGCGTACCGAGTTGTTGGCGTTCTGGTACTGCAGCGAGTGGACATCGGCGCCATCGAGGGACATGTCGAAGCCGGCGGCGGCGAGCGCGCGGGCCTTGTCCTCCTCGCGTGCCTTGCACCAGATGAACTCCTCGACGTCGGGGTGGTCGACGTCCAGCACCACCATCTTGGCGGCGCGACGCGTCTTGCCGCCGCTCTTGATCGTGCCGGCGCTGGCGTCGGCACCGCGCATGAAGGACACGGGACCACTGGGGCTTCCGCCACCGGCCATCGTCTCCTTGGAGGAGCGGATGGCGCTCAAGTTCACCCCGGAACCCGAGCCGCCCTTGAAGATGCGACCTTCCTCGACGTACCAGTTGAGGATCGAGTCCATGTCGTCGTCGACCGACAGGATGAAGCAGGCCGACGACTGCTGCGGCACGTCGGCAACCCCGATGTTGAACCACACCGGCGAGTTGAATGCCGCGCGCTGGTTCAGCAGCAGCCAGGTGAGCTCGGCCCGGAAGGTTGCCGCCTCGGCGGCATCGGCGAAGTAGCCGTCAGCCTCGCCCCAGTCGGCGATCGTCGTGACGACTCGGTCGATCACTTGGCGTAGCGACCATTCGCGCTGGGGGGTGCCGAGCTGGCCGCGGAAGTACTTCTGGGCCACGATCTTGGTGGCGGTCTCCGACCAGCCGGCCGGGAACTCCACGTCGTTCTGCTCGAAGGTGGTCGTGCCATCGAGCGCGTTGGAGATCACGACGGAGCGCCGCTCCCATTCCAGCTCGTCGTCGGGGTGGACGCCCTCGATCGTGAACCAGCGGTGCAGCCCGATGCGGGTCTGTTCCGGTGCGAGTGCCATGTGTGCCGTCCAGTGTGCCGCCGGTGCCGTTGCAACGCCTCTTCGGCGCCTCAGTGTTCAACGCCTGCGACGTTGGTGTGTTCCCCAAAAAGTGGACCGGGCGCATCGCAGCGCAGCTCAGGTCACAAGCAGAGGATCCGGGCCTCTGCCTGAAGGTTTCGCTCTCGACCCACCACGGTCTCAGAACTTGCCACAGGCCGAGCTGCTTGGTGCTGCGATGCACCCGTGAGGAGACAACTTAGGGAGTCCGTCTGTGGATTGCCACAGGGATTTGCTGTGGATTTCTTGTGAACTTTCCACAGGTTTCCCCAAACGAACCGTGCCCGGTCGTCGAGGTGCTGCCGTCATGCGGTTGGGGTGGTCGTGAACCCCCGAAGCCGCCCTACCCTCGCGCCCGTGAGCTCCTCCTCCGCCGTGATGCCGCCGGTCGACGTCGCGATCATCGGTGCCGGCCCGGCCGGCGCTGCCGCAGCGATCACGCTGGCCGAGGCCGGACGTCGCGTGACCGTGGTCGACAAGGCCGAGTTTCCTCGAGACAAGTGCTGCGGCGACGGACTGACCTCGGGCGCTCTGCGCCATCTCGACCAGCTCGGCGTCCGGCCCGAGTCCGTGGCAACGTGGAAATCGGTCACCGATGTTCGGATCAGCCGCCCATCGGGCGTCGAGATGCGGTTCCCACTGCCGAGCGGGCCGGGTCAATTCGCCGCGACGGCTGAGCGACGCGACCTCGACGCGGCGATCGTCGATCGTGCGACCGCTGCCGGCGCAGACGTCCGCCAAGGGGTGGCGCTCGAGGCGATCGACCTGTTCGAGGATCACGTGGCCGTCACCACGGATGCCGGACCGATCGAAGCACGGTGGTGCATCGCCGCCGACGGAATGTGGTCCCCCACCCGCAAGGCCCTCGGGTTGGCGCCGTCGGGGTATCTCGGTGAGTGGCACGCGTTTCGCCAGTACTTCCGCAATGTCTCCGCCCGCGCCTCCGAAGAACTGTTCGTCTGGTTCGAAGCGGACATCCTTCCCGGCTACGTGTGGTGCTTCCCGCTGCCCGACGGACGAGCCAATGTCGGTTTCGGTGTCCTTCGGGCAACGCACCGCACCCGTGACATGGCCGGCCTGTGGCGCGACCTGCTGGCCCGTCCACACATCGCCGAGATCATCGGCGCCGACGCTGAGGCTGAGGACACGCACAAGGCGTGGCCGATCCCCGCTCGAGTCGGCGAACTCCCGTTGACCGCGCATCGACTCTTCTTCGTCGGCGATGCGACCGGGGCGTGCGACCCGATGACCGGCGAGGGCATCGGCCAGGCGCTACAGACCGGCATCGGCGCCGCCGATGCGATCCGTTCGGCCGCCGACCTCGACCCCCGCCATGCTCCAGCAGCCGCTGCAGCGCACTACGCGGCGTCGACCGAACGTGAGTTGGCCGTGGACATGCGGTTCGCTGCGACGTTGGGCAACGTGCTCAAGACGCGTGTCGGCGCCGAGTGGTCGCTGCGCACCGCCGGCATGACCGGATGGACGAGCCGCAACTTCGCCCGCTGGCTCTTCGAGGACTACCCGCGAGCCGTGCTCGGCACACCCGGGCGCTGGCGCCGCGACCTGTTCACCCAGCCCGGCGCCTACGCCGAGTAGCCCGATCGCCCGCCCTGCCGTCACGCCGCCGCTTCCTTCTCACCGACTCCAGATCCGCTCCCCAGTTCTCACCGACTCCAGGTCCGGAAACCGGGCACTGAGTCGGTGAGAAGTCAGAACCGGGCACTGAGTCGGTGAGAAGCGAGAGCTGTGTCCCGGTCGACGTGGGCGTCGGTTAGCCAGCGCGGCGCCAGATCTGGGCCTCGCTGACATAGGCGAAGTCGAACACCTCGCCCTGATCGGCGACCGCTGCCCGAACTTCCGCCTCGATCTCGTCCCGGCCGGCTTCGTCGAGTGCACCGACGAAACTGGTGGACATCATCCGCGCCACCACACCGTCAGCGGTCGTGGGGATCGGGTTCGGAACGCGATCCTCGAACTCCAGCTCGAACGCCGGGTCCGACTCGATCGCTCGACGCCAGATCATGGTCTTGTAGCGCGGCGTGTCTCCTGCGCAGGCGTCGCCGATGCGGGTGTACTCGGCCATCCAGGGAATCGAGTCGTCTCGCGTGTTCCAGGTCGTGACAAGCGCGCCGCCGGGGGCGATGATCCGCCTCAGCTCGGCCATCGCCGGGCCGTGGTCGAACCAGTGGAAGGCGTTGGCGACCAGCACCACCTCGACCGACCCATCGGCGAGACCGGTAGCGCTCGCCGTGCCGTCGACGATCGGCGTGTGGGGCAGCACTTCGGAAAATCGTTCGCGCATCGCGGCGACCGGCTCGACCGCCACGACCTCGACGCCGCGATCGACCAGTGCTGCGGTCGCAAGCCCGGTTCCCGCGCCGAGGTCGGCCCACCGCTCGGCGCCCAGTCGCTCGACCAGGTCATCCATCAGCGCGGCCGCATACGTCGGGCGAGCCGTGGCATAGGCCTCGCTTTGGCGCTGGTAGCCCGAAGAAGCGGCGTCGTGGATCATGAGCGCCAACTCGCCGTGCGTTCGTCGCGCTTCCAGCGGTCGTCCCACGGTGGCGCGATCGGCTCGATGCGCTCCACGGCCCCTCGCTCGAGTGCCGGCAGCAAGTGCGCAACAGCCGCACCTGCGACCTCACGCATCGTGTGACGAGTCGGGTCGTTCTTGCCGGTGTGAATCTCGATCAGCTCGCGCCCGAAGTGGGCGACCAACCTGCTCTCGAGTCGAGCGACGAGCTCGTCGAGGTCGTCACGATCATGCGATGATGCATCGAACCGGCCCTCGATGTCCTGCCAGCCCGACTCGTCGATCTCCACATCCCGATGATGTCAGCTGTGACGCCGCTCAGGGGGTCTTGATGAGCATCCCGCCGTCGACGACGATCACCTGACCGGTCGACAGGTCGTTTCCGAGGAAGCCCATCACCGAGTTGGCGACGTCTTCGGGATCGCAGACCGCCTTGAGCGGCACCGAAGCCTCTGCTGCTGCTTGGACCTTGTCGTGGACGTCATCACCCTGGCCTTCTTTCCACCATCGTCCGGTGATGAAGCCGGGGGCCACGGCGTTGACCCGCACCTCCGGCGCGAGCACGCGCGCCATCGTCACGGTCAGGTTGTTGAGCGCCGCCTTGGAGGCGCAGTACGGCAAGGACGATCCCACGCCGGCGACGCCCGATACCGACGAGATCGACACCACATGGCCTCCCCCATCCGCCTTGAGGTGCGGCGCTGCGGCCCGCATCATCTGGAACGGCCCCATCGTGTTGACGGAGTACAGGCGGTGCCAGTCCTCGCTCGTGATGCCATCGAGATCGTGATGCGGCACGAAGACCGTCGTCCCGGCCGAGTTGATCAGTACATCGAGGCGACCGAACACCTCCGCGGCTTCGTCGACCATGCGGCGGCAGTCGGCGTCGTCGGCGACGTCGCCTTGCAGCGCCAGCCCGCGGGCCCCGAGGGCTTCGACCTCGGCGACGGTCTCGGCCGCAGCGTCGGCCGACCGGCTGTAGTTCACTGCGACATCGCAGCCCTTCGCGGCGAGTGCGAGCGCACACGCCCGGCCCACGCCAGTGCCGCCTCCGGTGATGAATGCGGCCTTGCCTTCGAGCTCCATGGATTCCCCTGTGATGGTCGTCGTCGGATCGAACCTAGCGGGGCGACCGGTCGGGATCAGCTACGGGGAGGGCCCGGCAGTTGACAGATTTCTCGGAAGTTGTGAAACTTCTCACAATCTAGGAGTCCCCATGTCGCCTCGCCCGCATGTCGTGATCGTCGGTGCTGGATTCGGTGGCCTCGCAGCGGCGCGGCGCCTCGTCAGCGTCGGCTCGCTCGACGTCACCCTCGTCGACCAGCGCAACCACCACACGTTCCAGCCGCTGCTCTACCAGGTCGCTACTGCCGGCCTCGATGCCAGCGACGTCTGCTATCCGGTACGCCGATTCGCCCGGCCCCATCCGCAGCTGCGCTCTCTCCAGGCAACGGTGACCGCCATCGACTTCGACGCCCGGCGGATCGACCTCGACACTGCGCCAGCCCTGCGCTTCGACGACGTAATTCTTGCGCCGGGTGCCGTCACCGCTGACTTCGGCGTGCCCGGTGTCGCCGACCATGCCTTCGGCCTGAAGAGCGCCGCCGATGCCGAGCAGCTCCGACACCACGTCCTGCGGAGCTTCGACCGCGCCGCCCAAGCCGGCGAAGGCTCCGGCGCCGACACCACGATCGTGGTGGTGGGCGGTGGACCGACCGGCGTCGAGCTTGCTGGCGGCTATGCCGAGCTCACGCGACGAGTGCTGCTCCCCGACTACCCCGAACTGAACGTCGACGACGTCCGCATCATCCTCATCGAAGGACGGGCCTCGCTGCTCGGCGGCTTCCGACCGAAACTTCGTGACAACGCCCGCCGCACGCTCGAGCGGCTCGGCGTCGAGGTCCGACTCGATGCGAATGTGCAGCGCGTCGACACGGCCGGTGTCTTGCTCGGCGACGGCGACCGCATCGAATCCAAGACGGTGGTGTGGGCCGCGGGGGTGCGGGCCCACCCTCTTGCCGATGCGCTCGACCTTGCGACCGGACCTGGCGGTCGCGCGATCGTCGACGACCGGCTGCGGGTCGACGGCCGTAGCAACGTCTTCGCCATCGGGGATTTCGCCGCCACGCCGACCGAAGACGGACCCGCTGCGCAGGTTGCCGCCGTCGCGGTGCAGGGCGGCCAGTACGCCGCCGATGCGATCGCCGCACGCCATCGCGACGCACCCGAACCCGAACCGTTCCGCTACCGGGACAAGGGGTCGATGGCGACCATCGGACGGAACAACGCTGTGGTCGAGCTTCCGAACGGCTTCACGACCACCGGATTCGTCGGGTGGATCGCATGGCTTGGCCTGCACCTCGTGATGCTGATGGGCTTCCGCAATCGCGCCAGCGTTTTCGTGAACTGGGCGTGGAATTATCTGACCTACGACCGAGGGTCCCGGGTCATCATCGAGCCCGACTGATCAGCGTTCGGTGAGCAGGATGCGCAGCACCTCGTCCTGGAGGACACCGACGTCGGTGCCGTCGGGCAGCGGGATCAGGGACGTCGACAGCGCATAGGAGATGCCGTGGTCAGGCAGCCAGCCCGCCTGGCTTCGGAAGCCCGGCACGCCGCCCCCGTGCTGCCATACGGTCACGGGCCCGTACCCCTCGACGTCCTCGGTGCTTGCATCGATGCCGAGGCCGTAATTCACGTCGAGGACGGTCGTCGTCATCGCCTCGATCGACTCCGGCGACATCGTCGAGCCGTCGAACATGGCTGCGAACACCCGGGCGACCGACTCCATCCGTGCCTCGTTGCCGCCGCCGGTCCAGCCAGCGGATTGCAAGACCTCTTGCGGCCCGGAGAGCACGTCGATCACCGGATCCCCGTCGGCGAGGGTCTGCCCCGCATCTTCGACACCGGGCAACAGGCGGAGGGCGAGGTAGAGCTCAGCTCGGGCATAGGCGTTGACGACCGGTTCGGGCGGGAACTCCTCGGGTGTCAGGAAGATGTTGGCGGCACCCGCGGGCTCGAACAGCCTGCTGCGCATCTCCTCGGCAGCCGAATTGCCCGTGACCTCTTCGATGATGAGGCCGGCGGCGACGAAGCCGCCGGTTTCGTACTGATAGGCCGTGCCCGGTTCGAACAGCGGGTCTTGGCGCCCGAGGAATTCGAGGATCTCCTCGGGCTCGAACGGCGTGTCCTGGCGGAGCGCGGCCTCGAAGTAGAAGCCGGGATCGAACGCGTACTCGATGAGACCATTCGTGTGATCGAGAAGTTGGCGAACCGTGATCGTCGTGGCATTGGCGTGCTCTCCCAGCCACTCGCCGCCCAGATAGTCGGTGACCGGTGCGTCGAGCTCGAGCAGGCCGTCCTCGACCAGCTGGAGCACGACCGCTGAGGTCATCGGCTTGGTGATCGAGGCGATGCGGAAGTAGTTCTCGGGCGTGACCGGCTCGTCACCGCCCAATGCGACCGTGCCGCTGGCCAGATCGGCGACCACCTCGCCGTCTCGGATCACCGCCAACGCGGCGCCCGGAGCGCCGGTCTGCGCCCGCCAGTCATCGAGGGCGGCCTGTAACTCGGCGGCGTAGTCCGGGGCGGGAACCGGCGTGGGCGGGACCGGGGTCGGCGGGACCGGCGTGGGCGGGACCGGGGTCGGCGGCACCGCCGTCGGCGGGACTGCGGTCGGCGGCACCGCCGTCGGCGGAACCGCGGTGGCCGGAGCCGAGGTCGCGTCGGGCTCGACCGCTTCCTCGATGGCGTCTTCCACCGCGGAGGACCCGCACGAAGCCGCGAAGAGGGCGAGGACCAGGACGAGGGCAGACCACCAGCGCATGTGCACAGTCTGCAACAGGGATCCGACCTCGGTGCAACACCCACCGAGACGTGGCTTGGAGGGCGACGGGCCAGCTGCGACGCTGGGGATATGACTGAACGCCGCCTCGGTATCACCGTCCCGCTCAACGGCCCGCTGCACTCCCAGAAGGAGCAGATCCAGCGTCTCGAGCAGCTGGGCTACACCGATCTCTGGTCCGCCGAGGCGATGGGACACGACGCATTCACCCCGCTCGTATTGGCTTCGCAATGGGCACCGAGCATGCGACTCGGAACTGCGATCATCCCCGCCTACACGCGCGGACCGGCGCTGATGGCGTCGACGGTCGCGTCGATGGCTGACGCCGCGCCCGGGCGATTCGTCTGCGGGATCGGAACGTCGTCGAACGTGATCGTGGAGAACTGGAACGGCATCCCGTTCGACGAGCCCTACAAGCGGGTTCGCGACTCGGTCAGTTTCCTTCGGGCCGCGTTGAGCGGCGAAAAGGTGACCGAGGACTACGACACGTTCTCGGTGAAGGGGTTCCGACTCGGCGTGCGTCTCGAGCAACAACCGCCGATCATGATCGCGGCGCTACGCGAGGGAATGCTCAAGCTCGCCGGCCGGCTGGGCGACGGGGCAATCATCAACTGGCTGTCGGCCGAGGACACGAGGGCAGTGACCGACATCGTCCACGAGGGGTCAGGTGGTGAACCACGCGAGATGGTTGCGCGCCTGTTCGTTGCGCCGACCACCGAGCGCGAGGCAGTCCTGGACAACGGCCGATTCGCGATGGCCGCCTACCTCAACGTGCCGGTCTACAAGGCGTTCCACGAGTGGATGGGGCGAACCGACGACCTGGGCGGCCACTGGGAACGCTGGTCGGACGGCGATCGCAAGGGAGCGCTACCCGAGATTCCGGAGAACGTCGTCGATGATCTGATCATCTCGGGCTCGATCGACGAGTGCCGGGCCCACATCGACCGCTACTTCGACAACGGCATGACCTGCGCGTCGCTGTCGATCATGCCGTTCCCGGGCGTCGACATGCACGAAGCGATCGAAGGTCTCGCTCCCGGATCCTGACGAAGCCGGGGCTCGCACCACAGCATTGGGACCGAATCCCACTGCATGACGTCTTCACCAACCACCGTTTGTGAACATCATGATTCGTCGGCCCCCGGTGGTGTGATGGCGCCGCCGCTCTGGGTTATGGTGACCCCGTGACCGCAATCTCCGAGAAGACCGTGATCGAAGAGGCACTCTCCGTCATCGACGAAGAGCTGGTGCGCTTGAACGCCCGTGACATGGTGACGGCGTCCGACGTGACCAACCTGCTCCTCGATTTGCGAGTGCTGCTTGCGCCGGCCGTCGAGCCGGTGAGCATCTGAGCTGATCTGCGGTCCGCCCGAGGGCGGTCGGCACCACGAACTCCAGGCGGCTAGCCCGGGAGCGGTGCAACGCGTCTGACCAGCGCACCGAGGGCGGTGCCGACCACAGCACCGCCGATCACATCCGACGCATGGTGGATACGCACGTGGACGCGGCTCGTGGCGATCAGTGCGGCGAGCAGGCCGTAGACCGGGCCCAGGCGGCTCTTGTCGGCGAGCAGCACGGCGGCCATGCTCGCCGAGCTGGCATGTCCGCTGGGGAAGCTGCTCGTGCGTGGAATCCGCAATCGGAGGGGCCGCGGAACGTCTTGGATCGGCCGCGACCGGTTGAAGAGTGACTTGACCACGCCGTTGACGAGACCGCTCTCGACGGCAAGCGCGGCGATTAGCCGAACCGCGGCTCGCTCGTTCCGCAGCGTGGTGGCCGCCGCAGCGGTGCCGAGCAGGTGCCACACCAGCGAGTGATCGCCGAGTTCGCTGGCCCCGTAGAACAGGCGGTCGATCGCCGGCTGGCCACGCAGTTGATCCCACCACCCGTCGACCAGATCGTCGAGCGCATCGACCGCGCCAAAGCGATCGATGGTTCGCGGGTCGTGCGCGGCGTCGGAACTCACCGTGGGAGCGTATGCCGATGACGGCCCCGCCCGGCTGGCGCCGCAGCCCTCCGTGGATCTCCCGTTCTCACCGACTCGGTGCCCGCTTGCGGCTTCTCACCGACGCAGTGCCCGGTTTCCGGACCTGGAGTCGGTGAGAACGCTGAGGCGGAGCTGGAGTCGGTGAGAACCGAGCGGGGCGGCCGTTTCACGTGGGGACGACCTCGACGGGGATGCCGTTGAGCACCGCGTTGCCGGAGAGGCGATCGAGGGGAGCGTCGTCGGTGAGCGCATTGGAGTTGACGCCGGGACGCGTGCGAGCCGTGTTCATCTCGATGCCGTCCTCCTCGTAACCCCAGCCATGGGGAAGACAGACCACACCTGGCATGATCGCGTCGGTGACCTCGACCGGCGCCGTCACCTGGCCGACCGCCGAGCGGACGATGGCCGTACCTTCCGGGGCGAGGCCCAGGCGCTCGGCATCGAGTGGATTCACCTGCAGAGTGCACTGCTCGCGACCCTTGATCAGCACGTTGACGTTGTGCAACCACGAATTGACCGTGCGTAGGTTCCTGCGTCCGATCAGCGTCATGCCTTCGTCGGCGGCCGGCGCGGCCGCCAGGCGAGCGAGGTCGGCGACGATCGGGGCCGGCGCGAGTTCGAGGGTGCCGGACTTCGTCTTGATGCCGTCGGGGAAGCGCTGCTGCAGTGGCCCGAAGTCGCGGCCGTGCGGATGCTCGTCGCGCAGCTTTTGCAGCGTGATGCCCTCCGGGCGTTGGCCGAAATGGTCGCCGAACCGGGCGACCCGCAGCTTGAGGTCGAGTACCTGTTCGGACCAGGTCCAGGGCTCGAGCGCATCGAGGATCTCGTGGCGGTCTCGGCCGTGAATCGGCGATGAGGAACGGCCGACTTCGGCGTCGACCATCCCTTCGATGAGCTGGCGGTGCACGCCGAGAGGATCGGCGTCGGGCCCGGCTCCTCCGATCACCAACGACAGTCGTGCGAGGATCTCTTCCTCGCGCATGCCATCGGTCTCGAAGACTGGCGGTGAGTACTTGGCGTAGGCCCGCAGCATCGCCGACTCGAACACGAGGTCGTAGTGGCTCCGTTCGAGCGCCGAGGTGGGCGGAAGCACCACATGGGCGCGCTTGGCGGTCGCAGTCATGTACGGGTCGACGACGACCAGCAGTCCGATGTCGTCGAGTGCCTCGGCGATGCGGGCCGAGTTCGGGAACGACCGGACCGGGTTGCATGCCATGACGAACAGGGCCTCGATACCGCCGGCTGGATCGACGATCTCTTCGGCGAGCGTGGCCGCAGGGAGCTCACCCTTGACCTCGGGGAAACCACTCGCCGGACCCTCCCAACGACCGAGCTCGAAGCCGCGCCCGCCGGGGGTCGACGGGGCGAGCAACTGGGTCGGTGACGAGTTGAACATGATGCCGCCGGGCTCGTCGATGTTGCCCGTCAGCGCATTGAGGACGTCGGTCGCCCAGCTTGCGAGCGTGCCGAACTCGACCGTGTGCGCGCCCATTCGGCCGTAGGCCGCCGCCCGTTCGGCGGTTGCGAACTCGCGGGCGATGCGTCGGGTGGTCGTAGCGTCGATGCCACACCGGTCGGCGACGGCCTCGGGTGAGTAGTCCGCGACCAGGCCGCGAACCTGTTCGACCCCACTGGTGTGATCGGCGAGGCGGCCCACATCGACGAGGTCCTCCTCGAACAGCGTGTGGATCAACGCCAGCAGCCACCAGGTATCGGTGCCGGGTCGGATCGCCAGGTGTTCGGTGGCGGCTTGTGCCGTTTTGGTCCGCGCAGGATCGACGACGACCAGCGTGCCCCGCTCCGCGAGCGCGGTGAGCCGTCCAGGCATGTCGGGCGCCGTCACGAGGCTGCCGTTCGAGATGAACGGATTGGCGCCGAGGATGAGCATGTAGTCGGTGTTGTCGATGTCGGGCAGCGGAAACATGTCCGGGCGACCCCACATCAGACCGGCACTCACGTGTTTCGGCATCTGATCGACCGTCGAGGCGGAGAACAGCTTGCGAGTCCCTGCAGCCATGAGGACCGAACGCCCATAGAGCATGCCGCCAAGGTTGTGCGTGGACGGGTTCCCGATCACCACGCCCAGACCATCCCGGCCATGTCGCTCGACGATCGGTTGGAGTCGACGGTCGATCTCGGCGAACGCTTCGTCCCAGGAGACCTCGGTCCAACCCTCATCGGTACGGATACGAGGCGCCGTCAGCCGATCGGGGTCTTCGTGGAGTTGCTTGAGGGTCGAGCCCTTCGGGCAGATGAACCCCTTGCTGAACGGATCCGCCTGATCGCCTCGAACGCGCTTGACCGTGCCGTCCTGCACCGTGATCTCGAGGCCACAGCACGCCTCGCACAGCGGGCATGTTCGATAGTGCGTCGAGGTGGTACCGGAGGCGGTCGAAGACGGTTGGCTCATCTACCCAACCTACGCGCTTGCGGCTTCTGGATCGAGATGACGGGAGACGAAATCGTTGCTATACCAAGGCTCACGGGTGTCCCGAAGGCCATCCGCGTGCCGTTCCAGCGAGCCTGTCACACCCCCTCGTCATGATGTTGTTCATGACTCAGCTGTTCGACACCGACGCCTTTGCCATCATCACCGAAGATCCCAACGAGACCCCCTCCTCGGCACGCCATCTGCGCAGCATTCCGACCTGGTCGCCCGAGGCCGAATTGGCCGAGCGATCCAGCGAGTGGCGTCTGGATGACAACACGATCGAGATTGGTCGCCGCGGGATTGCGCTGGCTCGTGCGGCCCTCAAAGAGTCGGGCAAGGACCGCGACAAGCCGAGCCGCAAGGCGGCCTGAACCCCTGTTCTGGCTCGTGCTGCTGGCCCTTCTGTCGGGATGCGCACACGGTGGTTCCATCACCGTTTCCGCCCCGGTTGACGGGCCACTTCCCTGGCAGCACGAGCTCGCCCCGCCCGAATCCACGGGTGTCCTCCCCGGGCGGGTGCATTCGATCATCGATGGCGACACGATCACGGTGACGGTCCAGAGTCAGACCGTCACCGTGCGATTGCTCGGCATCGACACGCCCGAGAAGCGCGGCGGTCCCCGTCCAGCCGAGTGCTTCGGCGCCGAGGCGACGGCCTTCATCGCCGGTTTGATTCCGGTCGGCACCGCCGTCGACCTCTCCCGCGACGAGGAAACGCGAGACCAATACGGCCGCACCCTGGCCTGGGTTCATCGCCACGACGGCGTTCTCGTGAACTTGGCGATGGTGGAGAGCGGTCACGCATCGTCGTTGTTCTTCACACCCAACGATGCTC
The DNA here is from genome assembly GCA_039028435.1 of Actinomycetota bacterium. GTDB lineage: Bacteria > Actinomycetota > Acidimicrobiia > Acidimicrobiales > UBA10347 > UBA10347. Next base: position 93,621 of record JBCCIC010000014.1, read on the forward strand.
ACGAGGACCTGTTCGATCGGGCTGCGTGGGGCGCGCGTCGTTCCGGTCGTGGCTTTTGGGCGGCATGTGGCGGACCCGATGTCGCCCTGGCACCGTGACACCCGCCTCGGCCGGTCACCGGAGCGGATGGGTACCCTTTCGCCATGGCTCTTGCTGAACGGTTGGGATACGGCGAAGACGCCCGCCTCCTGATCATCACGAGCGACAACCTCGGCGCGTACCACTCCGCAAACGTCGGGGCCTACGAGTCGTTGCGTAGCGGTCTCGCGACCACGGCATCGCTGATGGTCCCCGCACCATGGTCGCGCGAAGCGGTCCGCGGGTACCGCGGTTCCGATGTCGGTGTCCATCTCACACTGAACTGTGAGTTCTCGTGCTACCGCTGGAGCTCGATCACCAGGTCCCCCACCCTGCACAGCGGCGAGGGCGGTTTTCCGCGGAGTGCAGAAGACCTGTGGGAGCACGCCGACACCGACGAGGTGCGACGCGAGTGTCGGGCCCAGATCGAGCGCGCGATCGTCTGGGGCTTCGACCCGACCCATCTCACCAGCCATCTCCAAGCGATGGTTTTTCGTCCCGAGCTCCACGACGTCTACCTCGACCTTGCCCTCGAGTTCCGTCTTCCGATCCGCCTGGCCGATCCGACGATTGAGGATGGGGCAGGTTTTCCGGTCCGACAGCTGGCGCTCGACGAGGGCATCGTGGTTCCCGACCGCTCGGTTCGACTGATCGGCGAAGACCGCGCTGCGGCGTTCCGTGCGCTTCTCGAGGGATTCCCCAGCGGGGTCACCGAGTTGTCGGTCCAACCGGCCGTCGATACCCCTGAGCTCCAGGCCGTCACGCCCGAGGCGTCGGCCCGTATCGGCGATCATGCGTTCCTGACCGATCCGACGATGGCCGATGCGACCCGCGAGGCCGGCATCCAGCTGATCAGTTGGTCGGCGCTGCGAGACCTCCAACGCTTCGAGTCACGAGACTGACCGACGCTCCGACCCCGCTCAACGGCGCATCGACTTGAGCCACGCTGACTGACCCCGGGTGATCCCGACAGCCAGCACGAAGCAACCGGCTGCCAACGCCGCAGCGACCACAACCAGCATCCACCCCGGCCATCGGCTCGCCGATGCAACCATGATCGTCGGCACGGTGACCGCGGTGCCCAGACCAACCGCCACGGCAACCGCCTGGGCACTGCCTCTGACCGTGGCCCCGGACACGACCTCCGCACGGCGGGAGACGAAACTCAGGTCGCTGATCGCCAGCAACGCAACCACCAGCGCGCCAATCGCGGCGTTGAACAGCAGGGCGGAGGCGGTTCCCTGACCGTGACTGGCGATCAAGCCCGCGCCTGCGATGGCGACCGCTGCGCCGGCCACCGGGCCTCGCTCCCCTGACAACACACCGGTGAGCAGCAACACGATCGCCGGAACACCGACCCACAGACTCGCGCTCTCTGCGAGACCGGCCATGAACACGACAAACGCGGCGAGTGCCACGGTGGCCACGCCGGCACGGACGGCTACCCGCACACGCTGGCGATCGCCGGGAGCCCCTACCGCCACGAAGTCGGCCGACTCGGTCATGTGCTGGCCCTCGATGCAAGTCGGGCGCGGCCCCGCAGACGCATCGCTCGCAACACCGCTTCGAACGGCTGGCCGCTCGGCCAGGGATGCACGATGATGCCGGAGTCTCGGAACCGGCGCCGACGCGCCTCATGGGCCAACGATCGAATCCGCCAGGCATACGGATCGCGCCACGGTTGCGCGAGATAGTTCCGCCAGTCGACGATCGGTTGGACCACCTGCACCGGCCGCCCCGATGCGCGGAGTTCGGTGAGCATCTCGACGAACCGGGCATCCTCGAGTCCACTGACCGCAACGATGACCGCATCGGCGGGGACCATGCGGTCTGCCATCGCGTTGCTTCGTGGTCGCGTCCACCAGGTTGGCTGCGAGAGATCGAGCATTACATCGGCAATCCGGTACAGGTGCTCGCGACCGAGTGCCGGTTCAATCCATCGCATACCCCCGCCGACCAACAGCACGCCGACGGGATCCTGTGCGGCCACGTGGAGACGGGCGAGACCCAGTGCCGCCTGTACGCCACGACGCAGGTCGTCGATCTTTGACCCGCCAAGGTCCGTCGTCGCGTCGAGCATCACGACGACGCTGGTCGAGCGGTCGGGATGGCGGAGCGTGATCCATGGCTCGTCCTGGCGAGCCGAGATTCGCCAGTTCAGCGTCTGCAGCCGGTCACCGGGCTGGTACGGCCGGACGTCGGCGAACTCACAGCCCTCGCCACGTTCGCCCGAGAGGTGGCTGCCGACATAGCGACGGAAGCGGTCGGGCTCAGCCAGCGAGCGCACCTCTTCCTCCCGAATGTGCACGCGAACCGGGTCGGTGATCTGCACCAGCTGATGCAGGGCGAGCAAGCCAAATCGGTCGCGCTGCATGACGGACACATGACCGATCTGGGCCACGCCCCACGCCGTCGCTCGAAAGCGGAAGGCCGCGGTCTCAACGCTTTTGGCCCCGCTCGAGAACACGGTGTGCAGCGGACCGACCGGCTCCAGCCGTGGCTCGGGGGTGAACTCCACGCTCACGACCGGCGATGAGGACGGGCCCTGTAGCCGCACCGACAGCTCGATGGTGTCCCCCTCGATGACCCGCGGCCGATCGAGCTCCATCGACAGATCGACTCGGGCGATTCGAGGGCTGAGCAATGTCAGGCTGATGATGACCAGCGATGGCCCGGCGAGGGCGAGGGCCGCCGGCGTTCGACCGATCACCGCGACAAGCAGCGCCATCAGCACGATCGCACCGTGGGCCCAGGCGACCGCGGTCACCGTGAGCTGGCTGTCCTGCTCACGGTGATCGATCGGATGAGCGAATGGGTGCACGCTTGTCGTCATCGCAACACCTCGGGCTCCTGTCCGGCGGTCAGTCGAGCGCCGTCGGCGCTGGCACCGACTCGATGCATCGGGCGATGACCGCCTCGGCCGTGATGCCGCGCAGCCATTCGTCCGGGTGCACGATCACTCGGTGAGCCAAGGCGGGAATGGCGATCGCCAGCACATCGTCGGGAGTCACGAAGTCGCGCCCCGACATCGCCGCCCAGGCCCGCGCCGCCTTGAGCAGGGCCAGTGAGCCTCGCGGCGAGGCGCCGGTCTGGGTGGAGGGTGTCGAGCGCGTTGCGCCGACGATGGCCGCGATGTAGCCGAGGACGGGACGACCCACGTGGATCTTCTCGACTGCCGCCTGGAGGGCCCGAACCACGTCGCCGTCGAGGAGCTTGGTCAGTTCGATCGTCTCGGTTCGTCGGGCCGCACGCCGGGCCAGGATTTCGACTTCGTCGGCCTCGCTCGGGTACCCGAGCCCAAGCTTGAGCAGGAAGCGATCGAGCTGCGCCTCAGGGAGGGGATACGTCCCGCTCGACTCGATCGGATTCTGCGTCGCGATCACGAGGAAGGGCTGTGGCAACTCATGGGTGACCCCGTCGATCGTGACCTGACGCTCCTCCATCGCCTCCAGCAGCGCCGCTTGGGTTTTAGGAGGCGCTCGGTTGATCTCGTCTCCGAGTACCAGGTTCGCAAACGCCGGGCCCGGCTTGAAGACCGGTTGGCGTGTTGCCAGGTCGAGAATGCTGGATCCGGTGATGTCGCTCGGAACCAGGTCGGGTGTGAACTGGATCCGGCTGAACTCGAGGTCGGCCACCTGGGCGATGGATCGAGCAACCAGCGTCTTCGCCAGGCCAGGTGAGTCCTCGAGCAGGATGTGACCGTCGGCGAGTACACCGGTGACCAGCAATGCCAGTACGTCGCGTTTGCCGACGACCGCGACTTCGAGCTCGTCGAGGATGGCCTTACCCCACCGGGCGACCAGCGCGGCCTCGGCGGCTCGTGCCTCCGACGCAGCCGGCGCTGCGGCTGGCGTTGAGCCAGACGCTTCGCCTGCGCCGCTCAGGGCTTCCGCGGTGATGGAATCGTCAGTCGACATCATGGTTCCTTGTCGGGTTCATGCTCGGGGCGAGGGTCGGAATCGAGCAACGATCCGGGCAAAGATCGAGGGTCGGCGAACCGGCGGTGGATAGGTGCGTTCATCGAATGGCATGGGCCCGGCAAGCGCTTCGAGATGGGTCAGTCGGGCCGCGAGCCATTCGGAGTCGAATGCCGGCGGTGCCGGCGGTGTTGTGCGCGTGCCTCCGAGATCACGTTCGATCGCGTCGAGGTCGTCGCAGAGACGCTCCCACGACCGCGGCATACGCCACTCTCCGGCCTGGCCGACGAGCAGGTTCTGGTAGTCCCGCGGCAGCCCTTGCGGTGACTCGGCACGCTGCGGTGGTTGACGCCACGGCCCGACCGGGGGTTCCGGATCCGTCGCAAGATTCGCCGCCTGCAGCAGCACCATCGCCAGGGCCAAGCCACCGATGCACGCGAGCAGGAGCGCAGCGAGTTCCACCCCGGTCATGTGCCATCGCCGATCGATGCACCGACGGCAATCGGCGCCGTGGGCTCGGCATGGCGCGCCGCGTAGTACTGCCGGATGGCGCTCAAGGAATGCATCGCCTGTTGACGCATGTCCTCCGTGATCTCGTGATCGGAAAACCGAGCGAGCTCGAAGAGCCGTGTCAGGTCATGCACCGGTACGTCCAACTCGCGGAATGAGCCGAGGATGCGTCGCACGAACAACCCTGGTGTCTCGGCCGAGCGGCGAGCGAGTTCGGGCCGCCCGAGCCCGGTCTCGAGCGCTGCGTAGACGCGTACGATCGCCTCGCGAGGGCGCGGTTGGCGTTCGATCTCCCAAAGGAGGCGGTCGAGCGCGCTCAGCTCGTACTCGAACGACAGCGGCGCCTCCACCGACTCATCGTCGTCAGCGTCGGTTTCGGAGGTCGTCGGTACGCCATGTTCGGTCTGGCGGATCGACCAAACGGCGAGCAGCCCGATGAGCACCGCGGCAAGCATGACCAACAGCACGATCCACACCGGACTGGTGTCGTCTCGCGGTGGCTCAGCCTCCGGCGGATCGAGGTCGGGCGCGTCAAGGCCCGGAATCGCTGACGGGGGCACGGTTCCGTCCGGGACAGCGAGGAGGTCTTCCAGCTCGTCGAGATCGATTGCGCCCGAGTCCTCGTCGAGGATGCCGGGTGACGTATCGGGCCGCCGACCATCGGGCAGGACCGGAGGCCCGACTCCAAGTCGATCGTCGTCGGGAACGAGTTGGAACCGCGAACCATCGTCGGCTTCGAACCGATACGAACCATCGGGCTCCAACGAGAGCTCGAAGTCGTCCGGGCGCTGCAGACCGTCAGGCAGCAAGTCGAGCCGCCCGTCCTCGAGGCGGAACCGCAGTGCGCCGTCAGGCGACGGCACGATGATGGTTCCAAAGGGACCCGACGCCCGCTCCCCCGGCGCCAACGGGCGGAAACCGCAAGCGGCAGGATCCGGGACCACGAGGACATCGGGGGCGAGTCGGAAGCCACCCGGGCAGCCCGGGATCGGCTCGGGCTGGAACGACGGATCGTCGAGCAGGTCTTGGATGTCGAGCTGGGTCGGGGCGCCGACCGGCGGAGTATCCGGACGAAGTCGGCTCAGGTCGATGACAGCAGCGAGCGCGAGCAGTCCGAATACGGCCAGCCCGACCGCCGCTGCAGCCCGAAGCGCACGTCCATCAAAGGTCCAGGGACCGGGCGCTTCGGCAGAGGATTGCGGCAGCTCATACCAGTTTCGGTCGTCCGCCGTCGGTTGCTGCACCCGAATAGCATCGGCCGAACACTGCGACGGTTCAAGTACCCAGGTCTCGACGGGCCGGCCGACCCCTCGCCAAGCCGCAATCGGCTCAGCGCATCATCGACCGGACCGTGTCGATGGTGTCAGCATCGCCGGGGGCTTTGTCCTCGCGGTAGGTCTTGACCCGAGCAAAGCGCAGCGCGGCGCCACCGGCGTATCGAGTCGAGGTCTGCACGCCGTCGACAGCGATCTCGACAACCAATTCGGGACGAACGAAAACCGTGATTCCTTCACGACGGAGCTCGCGCTGCAGGAGTTCGGATGTCTGCCACTCCAAGAGCTCGTCCGTCAAGCCCTTGAAGGTCTTGCCGACCATGACGAACTCCGAAGAATCGACACCTCGCGCACCGAGATGGAGGTTGGACAACCAGCCGGTGCGACGCCCGTGTCCCCACTCGGCGGCGAGCACGACCAGATCGAGTGTGTGCACCGGCTTGACCTTGCGCCACGACTTACCGCGCCGACCTGCCTCATAGACCGAGTCGGCCGCCTTGACCATCACACCTTCGTGGCCGAGGCTCAGGGCTTCCGCCTCGACCGAACGCGCGATCTCGAGGTCGTCGGTCACGGTGCCGGGCACCGCGTGGTCTGGGGCGACGGCAACCAGGCGCTCCCGCCGTTCGACGAGCGGTCGATCGATCAGCTGCTCGCCGTCGAGATGCAGGATGTCGAAGAATCGCGGCTGGAGTGTGGTGTGCCACCCGGAGTCCTCGTCGCGCCCGAAACGGCTCATGGTGTCCTGAAACGCCCGCGGGCGGTCTTGGTCGTCGAGGGCGAGGGTCTCACCGTCGAGCACGATCGATGCGACATCGAGGCTGAGCGCGACCTCGACGACCTCGGGCAATCGATCGGTGATGTCGTTCAGATTCCGGGTGAAGATCCGGACGTGCGGCCCATCGCGATGCACCTGGATCCGGGCACCGTCGAGTTTCCACTCGATCGACACCAGGCCCAACTCGGCGGCTGCGCCGTCGAGGTCTTCGGCGGTCGAAGCCAGCATTGGTTGCACGCCTGTTCCGACCTGCAGTTCGACGTCGGCCAGCCCATCCGCGCCCTCGGCCAGCGCGATTCGAGCGGCGAAGCCGAGGTCGCCGCTCAGCATGGCCGCTCGCCGAAGTAGGGCTGGCTTGACCCCAGCGGCCTTCGCCGCGGCATCGGTCACGACCCCGGCGAGCGCGCCCTGGCGGACACCACCGGTAAGCAGCGCACGAATCAGGTCGGCCTCCGAGTCGGTGGCCCGACCCAGGAGCGCGGTCAAGATCTCACCCCGACGGGCGACCGAACCACTGCCGGTCGTGTCTTGGATGGCGGAGAATGCCTCGTCGACGTCGGCGATGTGCAATTCGGGTTTGGGAATCGGTTCGGCGTGCACCGACCGCACGCCGCGCCAACCGGTCCCGATCCTCCCCTGGCGCAGGGTGCCCGAAAGAAAGCCGATTGCCGCCTCGACCTCGTGGGGCTCGAGATCAGCGATCACCGCTGCGATCGCCGCCGTCTTCTCGCCGCGCTTGGACGTGGCCGCGACAACCTCAGAGACATCGGCGATGCTGCGGAACAACATGGCCGACCGGGTCTAGGCGGGCTCGGTCGACGCCGCGACCGCCGCTCGACACGACTCCATCGCCGCGCGGTCGCCCTGGTTCGCCAGATGATCGAGGACGAGTTCGTAGTTGCCGTCGACCTTGAGCTCGCCGCGCATGTAGGCGAGCAGCGGGGACACGTCGCCGGACAGCACGGGATTGAGACGCTTGGCCTTGGCCTCGAAGGTGACTTCGACAACCTCGTCGTCGGAGTCGGCCACGAACTTGCCGGGTCCGAACGACATGAGCTTGCCATCGACCACGCGGCCATGGGAGCGGACCTTGCCATTGGGGGTCTCGGCGACCTCGGCCGCGAACACGAACGACACGCCGGGCACCTCGGGTAGCGCCGCTGCTTCGTCGAGCACCATCGCGTACCAGTCGTCGCTGAACAGCTCAGCCATCAGCGGACCTCGGTCTCGATACCGGCAAACAAGTCCGTCTCGACCTCGCCTGGAGCGCCGACCGAGACTCGCGACCACATGCGACGGAAGGTCTCCTCGTGGTTGATCTCCCGCATCGCCTCGTCGGGGAGCCCGAACCAGAACTTCGAGGTGGGATCGACCTGGGTCTCGTGGGCGAGGAGTGCGTTGGCCCGGCGCTCGTACCACGCGGCGCACTCGATGCGGGTCGTGATCAGATGGTCATGGCCCGGACGTTCGAACCATCCGTTGTCGAAGGGCGACTCCATGCCGAGTTCCTCGAACTTCTCATGCATCGCACGCATCCGCTGACGTGACCAGATGGAGTTGTAGAGCTTGAGCACCTGCCACGGCTCGCCGTCGATCGCCGCATCGGCCGAGGCCGCGATGTTGATCGCGGTGTCGGTGATCTCCCACACCCGCACATGGTCGGGGTGGTCGTACCCGCCCATCGGATCGCCGTAACTGATGACCACGTGCGGTCGGTGCTTGCGCAGCAACTCCGCGAACCGCTGGCTCGACTCGACGACCGGCGCGGCCCAGAAGCACTCGGGGTGCTTGTTCGAGTCGCTGTCCTTCATCCCCGAGTCGCGGTAGCCGAGCATCTCGACCGTTGCGTAGCCGATGATGTCGGTCGCCGCCTTGAGTTCACGCATGCGCACGGCGGGCAGGTCGGCCCGGACCTCAGGCGTGTTCACCGCCTCGTTGAGGATGTCGCCTTCCTCGCCGCCCGTAGCGCACACCAGTGTCGCCTGGACACCGGCGTCGCTGTACTTGGCGACCGTTGCGGCGCCCTTCGACGCCTCGTCGTCGGGGTGGGCGTGGATGCTGAGCAGCCGAAAGCCTTCCATCACCGGAACGCTACCCGGCGCGCCCGACGGCTCAGCGGCCCAGGAGGGGTGCGAGTTCGTCTTCGCCGGACTCGTCGTCGCGCAACAGTTGCCAACCGAATCGGGCCGCCAGCTGCTCGCGCCCTTCGTCGGGACCACTGGCGATCACCTCGTCCTCGGCGAGCAACTGTTGAGCGCCCCCCGGGCGATAGAAGTAGCGAGCACCACGGCGAAGCGCCAGCACGGTGAAGCCCGGTTCGAGATTGAGTTGGAGCTCGCCGAGCGTGCGTCCTTCGACGGCCGATCCGGCCGCGATCGGCAGCTCGACGACGACCTCGTCGCTCTCCCCCAGCGCCAGCTCCAGGATCGGATGCACCGACTCGCCCTGTTCGACGACCCAGGTCATCTGCCGCGCCTGATCACCGAGGTCCTCGGCGACCCGAGCAAGCTGAAGCAATCCTCGCAGCGGTGACGGGTCGAGGTCCTCCTTGGCGGCTCGCAGCACCCACAACTCCAGACGGTCGTTCATGCTGTCGAGCCGATTCTCGATCTGGTGGACCTCGGCCGCCAGGCCTCGGTTGCCGAGGACGAGAGCCGAGTACGCCAGCCCGACCGCCGCCTCGGAGAGGTCTTTCATCTCGACGAGGAGGTCGACGGCGCGGTCGAGGTCGGAGATCCAGTGGTCTTCCGGAGGTCGTGGCGGTTCCCAGACCGGAGCCGCCGCCAGTTCGCGCAGACGACCGATACCGGCGGGTGAGCCTCGTAGGAACAGCACGTCGCCGGGCAGCATGATGAAGTCCCCGTCGACGTTGGTGACCCACTGCCGCCCGCGGCGCACCGCGAAGATGCGCATCCCGGTCGCCACCGGCAACTCGAAGTCGGCGACCGGCCGGCTCGCCATGTGTGAGCCGTCGCTCACCAGCACCCGGTGCGAAACCTCGGCGGCATCGCTGAGATCGGCCACGAGCTCGCCGGGGATGCCGAGACGGTGGGTCATCACACGGGAGATGTCCACAGCGTCGTTGGCGATGCGTTCGATCGCACTCACGACCTGGAGCACTGAGGACATGCCCTCGGCTTCGCGGGGGCGCCTGACGGCGAGCACACAGATTTGGCGCATGTCGTGCACCAGCTCGTTCATCTGTTCTTCGAGCTCGCCGACCTCGGCGGCCATCTCCTCGCTGCCGAAGTAGACAGACGCATAGGCGATGTCCACCATCAACTCGCTGAGGTTCTTGGCCTCGGCCAGCATCGATCGAAGGTTGTTCGGACGCTCATCCATGGGTTGGTCTCTCAACATAGTTCGACGGGTAACGCACCGGCTTCGTCATAGAAAGCCGAGCAGTTCGATGGCCAGGATCAGGGTGAACGCGCCCACCAGATCCAGGGTGCTGGTGACGAGCGGGATGCCGTAGGTGTCGGGATCGAGGCCGGCGCGTACCGATCCGATGGTGCTGTAGTACGCCACCGCTGCGGCGATGACGGTGGCGACGGCGCCGCCGAGGAGCGCTGCGGCCACCAACCAACCGGCGCCCGGGCTGGCCAGCCCGCCTCCACGACTGAACCAGTGCGCGAGCGCCCCACACACGATGAAGACGGGAACGGCCAGCCCGAAGGAGGTCGCAATCTCGCGACGCGCTCGCGCCTCGGGCACACGCGCCGGCTCGACCATGCCGAGGTGAAGCTGGCTGCTCAAGCGGCTCGAGAGCGTGCCGCCGAGCGCACCGGCGACGGCGAGGAACGCCGGAAGCATGACCAGGAGCGCAGGAAACCGGGTGAAGGAGTCGAGTTGGCGCTCGACGGTCACCCCGGCGATCAGGTCCAGGACGATGGCGATCACGAGGACCGGAAACGACTCCCGCAGGATCGAACGCAGGCTCGCACGCGCCCGCCGAACCACGGCCAGAAGGATGGCGGGCAACGAGGCGAAGCCGACGATCGCGATCAGGCCGACCGTCCGGTCGAAGCCGATGAGATACGACGCCACGACCAACGCAGGAACCGTTGCGACGTCGCCGACTGCGGTGACGAGCGGTGCGGTGATGTTGTCGGGATCCCATCCGAACCGGACCGAACCGGCGGTCAGCGCCAATGCGGTGACCAACACCGCCAGCGAAGCGATCACACCGCCGACGAGGCTCACGACGATGAACTCGGTCACCGAGATCGATCCGGCGACCCCAAAGGCGACGGCGGCCCCTTTGGCCAGTACCGCCAACACGACCGAAGTCGCCATCGTCAGCGCTGCCGATGCCAGGACGTTCTCGCCGACCACACTCGACGGACGCAGCGACAGGCGGAACGTGCCCGCATGAATTGCGGTGCCCAGCCGCGAGCCCAACGCGCCAAAGATGTTCCCCCGAAGCGCAATGGCCGCCGGCACCATCAGGAGCAGGCCGGGAAGCTCCTCGAGGCGGTCGGTCGAGTGGCCCAGCGTGAGACCCGCGACGAGGGCCACGATGACCAGAAGCACGAGCGCCAGCAAACGCTCGGCGAGATCGCCGGGCACGCGCACCGGGGCGCGAAGCAACCGCCGCCTCAGCGGGTTCAGACGCTGCGCGCCCACCCCGACGATCCGACGTATCTCCGGCATGGAGACGGGGGCTCCTTGGTCTGCATGACGGCGAGAACGGTAGCGGCGCCCGACTTCCTCCAGATGCGGGAGACATCGGGGCCAACCGATGACCACGCACGAATCGTCCCCTCGATTGCCTAGGACCATCGGCTTATTTGGGGAGGGATCAGCCCAGGTGCCTCATGCCGGATGGGTCGGGTCCGACGAACCACGAGTGAAGCCGCCAACGACTGCACCCGGCCACAGGGACGATCGAATCGCACCGTCGATCGATCGCCGCGCCGAGGGAAACGCTGCAGAGCCGAACCTTCCCGAGGCCGACTGGTTCAGCTACGCGGACTTCGCGGAACAGACCCGTCGTCACCTGACGCAGGTCGAACCCAGCGGTTGTGTCGGGGTCGTCGCCGTGGACATCGATCACTATGAGGCCCTGACCTCGATGCACGGCGGCGTTGTCGCAACCGAGATCCTCACCGTCGCGGCCAACCGCATCCGCGAAGCCGTGCGGCCCCACGATGTCATCGCCCGAGTGGACGGCAACGGCTTCGCTCTGGCTTGGCGTCAACAGATCATGACTCCGGCTCCGGCCGACATCGGCTCCCGGATCGCACGCCGCTTCGAAGCCCCCGTCGAGACGTCGGCCGGCGAGCTTGCCGTCACGGTCACGATCGGTGTCGTCACTGCCGACTACGACGAGGCTCGCTGCACCGAGCCCCACGCGCTCCTCGCCCAAGCCCGAGCAGCCGTCGTCGCCTCGCGAGCCCATGGTCGCTCACGCATCACCGAGTTCGATCCGGTGATGCTCGAGCACGCGGTACAGACCTACACGACCGAGTGCCAACTGCGGGTGGCGCTACGGAATGAGTCGCTGTCGGTCGACTACCAGCCGATCGTGAGCCTCACGACCGGTGGGATCGTGGCGGTCGAGGCCCTCGCCCGCTGGCACGACGAACGTTTCGGCTGGGTCAGCCCAGCGCTCTTCATCCCGATCGCCGAGGACTCCGGCCTGATCAACGACGTCGGGCGTCTCGTCCTGCGCACCTCGATCGCCCAGGGCGCGGCCTGGGGGCGTGATCGTGGCGGCAACTTGATGCTGACCGTCAACCTTTCGAACAACCAGCTGCTCGATCCTTCCTTGATCCCGATGATCAAGCGTCTGCTGACCCAGCACTCGCTGGAGCCCAGCCAGCTCTGCTTGGAGATCACCGAATCGGTGGTGATGTCGAACGTCGCCGCCTCGATGACGATCCTCTGCAAGCTCAAAGACCTCGGCGTCGTGCTCGCCATCGACGACTTCGGCACCGGCTACTCGAGCCTGAGCTATCTCCGTCGCCTGCCGGTCGACATCCTCAAGATCGACCGGTCGTTCATCCAGTCGCTGCATGAAGAGGACGACCAGACGATCACCAAGGTCATCATCGACCTTGCCCACACCCTTGGCATGACCACGGTCGCCGAGGGCGTCGAGACCGCCGCCCAGATGAACCTGCTTCGGGAGTTGGGCTGCGACATGGCGCAGGGATTCTTGCTGCGGCGCCCCAATCCGCCCGACAGCGTGGACTTGGCGCCCATCGATCTCCGTTCGATCCCGGCCGACGCGGTTGCATGAAGCCGTAGCGGCTGACGGGCGACGCCGAAGCTGCACCGGCTCGCCGCTGCTAGCGGAAATCGCGGCTGGTCATCTTCGCCCGAAGCGGCAACTCAGCAAACCGTTCGGCGACCACGTTGGTCACGCCTTCACTGCGTTCGAGGCGCCCGTGCACGTACAGCGCCGGGGCCGTGCCCACCAGATTGCGATGCCGGATCCAGCATCCCTTGGACACGACCACGTTGATCAGGCCGGTTTCGTCTTCGAGGTTGAGGAAGGTCGTGCCCCCGGCAGTGGCCGGACGCTGTCGATGGGTCACCACCCCAGCGACCCAGACCTTGGTCCCGGGATGGGTCGCCAGATCCGCAGCGGTGACCACCCCTCGGGAACGGAGGTCATCTCGGACGAACCGGGTGGGATGACCGTCGGCGGCCACGCCCGTCGCCCACAGGTCGGCATGGGCCAGTTCGGCATCGCTCATGCCGGGAAGCTGGGGTGCGTCGGTCCCGGTCACAATGCCTTCGAGTTGCCCCTGACCCGTGGCCGCGACCGCACCGGCCGCCCACAGGGCCTGGCGACGATCGCCGTGGCCTGAATCGCCGTGGCCTGAACCAGCATGCTCTGAACCCGAGCGTTCGACCTGATCGAACGCTCCGGCGGTGGCCAACGCCTCGAGGATCCGCCGGTCGACGCCGACCCGACGCCGCAGATCTTCGATCGAGCTGTAGGGGCCGGCCCGTTCACGCTCGGCGACGATGTCGTCGGCCAGGTCGTCGCCGATGTGGCGCACCGAGGAGATCCCCATACGCATGTCCGGCTGTTCGGTCGATCCTTCGAGCGAGGCACCGGCCTGGCTGCGGTTCAGGCACGGCTGGCGCACGGTCACCCCGTGGCGACGGGCGTCTTGCACCAGGGTGTGCGGACTGTAAAAGCCCATCGGCTGGGCGTTGAGGAGCGACGCACAGAACGCGGCCGGGTAGTAGTGCTTGATCCACGAGCTCGAGTACACGAGGTAGGCGAAGCTCACCGAATGGCTTTCGGGGAAGCCGAAGTTGGCAAACGCCGCCAGCTTCTCCCAGATCAGGTCGGCGGTCTCCCCCGTGATGTCCCGCTCGGCCATTCCGGCGTAGAAACGCTCACGCAGACGTTCCATCCGCATCTGGCTGCGCTTGGAACCCATCGCCTGGCGCAGCTCGTCGGCCTCGGCCGCCGTGAACCCGGCGACGTCGATCGCCATCTGCATCAACTGCTCCTGAAACAGCGGGATACCCAGGGTCTTGGCCAGTGCGTTCTCCAGAAGCGGATGGAGGTAGGTCACCGGCTCCCGCCCGTTGCGGCGCCGGATGTACGGATGCACCGACCCGCCCTGGATCGGGCCCGGCCGGATGAGGGCGACCTCGACCACCAGGTCGTAGAAGGTGCGCGGCCGCAGCCGAGGCAGGGTCGCCATCTGGGCTCGGCTCTCGACCTGGAACACGCCGATCGAGTCGGCCCGGCACAGCATGTCGTAGACCGCTGAATCCTGAGGTAGCGCAGCCAGGTCGAGTTCGAGGCCATGGTGCTCGGCGATCAGGTCGACGGCGATGTGGAGCGCGCTGAGCATGCCGAGCCCGAGCAGGTCGAACTTGACCAACCCGGTCGCCGCACAGTCCTCCTTGTCCCACTGGAGGACGCTGCGGTTCTCCATCCGGGCCCACTCGACCGGACAGACCTCGATGATCGGACGATCACAGATCACCATTCCCCCGGAGTGGATGCCGAGGTGGCGCGGCGAATGCTCGAGCGTGCCCGCCAACTCGATCACGTCCTGCGGAATCTCGGTTTCCCTCGCAATCGCCGCACCGCTCCGCTCCGACGACTCTGCGGAACCCCTCGCAATCGCCGCACCGCTCCGCTCCGGCGACTCTGCGGAACCCCTCGCAATCGCCGCACCGCTCCGCTCCGGCGACTCTGCGGAACCCCTCGCAATCGCCGCACCGCTCCGCTCCGACGACTCTGCGGACTGGGTGCCTACGGACTGGGTGCCTGCGGACTGGGTGCCTGCGGGTCGGTGGTCGGCGAGGCCACCCCAGCGGTCGAGGTTCTTGGCAAAGGCGTCTTGTTGGCCAGGCGCATAACCGAGCGCTCGCGCCATGTCCCGCACCGACGAGCGAGCCCGATAGGTGATGATGTTGGCGACCTGGGCCGTGTGGTGGCGGCCGTACCGTTCGTAGACGTACTGGATGACCTCCTCGCGTCGTCCGCTCTCGATGTCGATGTCGATGTCGGGTGGACCGTCCCGCTCCGGCGACAGGAACCGTTCGAACAACAGGCCGAGCGTGACGGCATCGGCCTTGGTGATCCCGAGGACGAAGCACACCGCCGAGTTCGCCGCCGACCCTCGCCCCTGGCAGTAGATATCGCTCTGGCGACAGAACTCGACAATGTCGTGAACGATGAGGAAATAGCCGGGGAAGCCGAGTTCTTCGATCGTGTTGAGCTCGTGATCCATTTGCGCCCAAGCCCCGGGAACACACTCGTCGTGGCGCGGCCCGTAACGCTCGGGGGCGCGCTGCTCGACCAGTTCGCGGAGCCATGTCATCTCGCCGTAGCCATCGGGGCAGGGATAGGGCGGCAACTCGGGGGCGACGAGGGCCAAATCGAACGCGCATTCCTCGGCCAGCTCGGCGGCGCGCTCGACGACGCCTGGATACCGACGGAACCACCGCGCTTGCTCCTCGCCCGAGCGCAGATGCGCCGCTCCCGCTGCCGGTAGGTGGGCGTCGACGATGTCGAGGCTGGCTCGATCAGCGACTGCGGACAATGCGGTAGCCAGCTGGCGCCGTTGGGGCGTGTGGTACTGGACGTCGTTGGCCGCCACGACCTCGACCTCAGCTTCTGCCGCGAGCCGCACGAGCTGGTCGTTGCGAGCCGAGTCGAGTGGATGGCCGTGATCCCAGATCTCAACGAACACACGGTCCCGCCCGAACGCCTGGATCAGACGATCCAGCTCCCTTCGGGCCGCGGTCGGCCCCTCGTCGACCAACGCCCGCGTAACCGCTCCCCGCCCGGTGCCGGTCAAACCCACGGTTGCACCACGGACGATCTCGGCCAGTTCATCGAGGGTGATCCGAGGGTCGCCCTTGCTGCCGGCC
This sequence comes from Actinomycetota bacterium, assembly GCA_039028435.1. Classification (GTDB taxonomy): domain Bacteria; phylum Actinomycetota; class Acidimicrobiia; order Acidimicrobiales; family UBA10347; genus UBA10347. Next base: position 109,535 of record JBCCIC010000014.1, read on the forward strand.
AGCTGGGCGGTGCTGATGGCGCGGGCCAGCCGGGCGTAACCCTCAGGACCCCGTGCCAGCACGACGAGCTGGGTGGGTTCACACAACAACTCGGTGATCGTCAACTCGGCCCCGAAGACGGTCGCCAACCCATGAGCGCGAGCCGCCTCGGCGAAACGAACGATCCCGTAGAACCCGTTGTGATCCGTCAGGGCCAGGGCCCGCAATCCGAGACGAACGGCTTCCTCGACCAGCTCTTCGGGGTCAGACGCTCCGTGGGAGAAGCTGAAGTTCGAGTGGCAGTGCAGCTCGGCATAAGGAACGGCCGGCGACGCCTGCGATTCGATCGCCGGAGGTTCATAGGCATGGCGTTTGCGCGACCAAGCCGGCGAGTCGCTGCCATCGCCTGGCGCCCACGAATCGGGTTTACCTGACGGGGCGCGCCCAGAGAGCCGACGTTCCAGCTCGCTCCACGGCACCGGCGGATTGCGCCAACCCATCCCACGAACATATGTTCGCTCGAGGAGGAACGCAACCCACACGCGCCGATGCCCCGGGCACTGCCCGGGGCATCGGCGTCAGCTGGCCGGGGTGATCAGCTCGAGGCCGGGGTTTCCGAACCGATCACACCGCCCACGAGCCACGGAGCGCGCTGGGCGCCATCAGCGACCGTGCTTCCGCCGAACGGACGACCGAAGAGCTGGACGAGCTGCTCGTTGGTGCAGCCGAGCAGTGACCCCTCGTTGAAGCCGAGGCCACCTTCCTCCTCATCTGAGTCCTCATCGTCGAAGCCCTCGTCAACGTCCTCGTCAAAGTCCTCATCAAAGTCCTCGTCGTCGAAGCCCTCGTCATCATCGAAGACCTCATCGGAATCCTCATCATTCGAGTCCTCGTCGAAGTCCTCATCATCCGAGTCCTCGTCGAAGTCCTCATCATCATCGAAGTCCTCGTCAGAGCCCTCGTCATCGAAGCCATCGTCATCATCGAAGTCCTCATCGGAATCCTCATCATCCGAGCCCTCATCGAGGTCCTCATCATCGAGGTCCTCATCATCGAAGTCCTCGAAGAGATGCTCTTCGACCAGTTCCACGACCGCTTCGACGTCCTCGTCGTCCAGGTCGAAGTTCTCCTCGATCAGCTCAACAACTTCCTCGAGGTCCTCCTCGACATCGAAGTCATCGAGATCGATGTGATCCTCAACGAAGCCCACGACCTCGTCGAGCTCATCGGAGTCTGAGTCCTCGTCATGATCGTCGTCGAAGTCATCGTCATGATCGTCGTCGAAGTCCTCGTCACGATCGTCGTCGAAGTCCTCGTCATCGGCATCCCCGTCGAAGTCCTCGTCATCGTCGGGGCGGAGCTTGAACCGGGGTGATCCGCCATCACCGTCGAGCGCCGCGCAGGTCGCCTCGAGATCCTCGAGTTCGCCTTCGTTTTCAAGGTCGAGTGTGGCGATGGTGACCGGAACCGAATCCGGGCCTTGGATCTCGAAGAAGATCCGCTGGCCGTCGACGGTGATCCGATCGGGAGCGACCACGAAGTTGCCGGCTTCGACATCCTCACCGGCGCCCACAAACCACGGCTGCAGCACGACGTTCTGGCGCTCGCCGTCACGACCGGCGACCGCCGTGCCGTCGAGCGGCACGAAGGTGACGCCGTCGAGGCTCAGTGTCCGGCCGTCCTCGTTGCGGGTCTCGTGGATCAGGAGATCGGTCACGTTGGCCAGTTGCAGGTTCTGCACCGCCCACTCGCCGTTGCGGGGAGCGATCACACCCATTTCGAAGCCGCTGATGCGAACGTTCTCGATGACGCCGGGACCCTGCGTGATCTCGTTGCCGAAATCCGCGCCGACACCGATCGCTGCGGTTGCGAAGAGGTTGTGATTGAACGCCTCACCCCGGCCGATGATGTCGGCGTTGCGCAGCGAAAGCCGCTCGTTGTAGTTCAGCAGCACACCGTCGCGGACGTCCCACACCACGAGGCCGTCGATCACGGGTGCGAGCGAGTCGACGTAGGCCTGCGGAGGCATGTCCGGGTCCTCCAGATACGTGCCGCCGTGCACGTAGCGACTGCGGAAGCCGACCGTGGCGCCATAGGACTCGTTGTTGCTCACCTCGGCCAGCGGTGCCCACCAGACATTGATCTGGTCGCGGTCGGGAATGAGCGAAGGATTCGGGAGGGTCGCGACAGGGATCGTCGAGTTGCTGGCCGCCGTCTTCTCACCGTTGAGCTCGACCAGGCCTTCGGACCAAAAGATGATCCCGTGAGCGCTGGACCCGGCGGCGACGTTGTCGACGACGGCAACCCGGTTGCCCTGCAACCAGAAGCCGTCGCCCTGGAAGCCGAAGTCCTGCTCATCCGACCGAGTGTCGGGATCGATGGCGCCGCCGTCATCCGGCGTGAACCCCGGCATCACCGAGCGGATCGCGATGTTGCCGACCATCGAGCCGACCTCGTCGCCGGCCTCGGTCATGAAGCCGACGCCCTGGACCCGGTAGCTGACATTGTCGATGAAGTCGACGTTGGAGCTGTGGTTCACGAACCCCCAGCCCGGATCATCGAACACCACGCTGCCCCGGATCTGAGCAGCCGAGCTGCTTGGGTCGATGCCGCCGCGATGCACGTGCACCGAGTAGCGGGCTCGGATGTTGTTGGCCTCGCCGAGCTCGAATGCACCGTCGTGCATGTGGCCGCCTTCGCCCGCGCTCTCACCAAAGTTGACGTCGTCGAGCGGGATCGACTTGTCGGTGCGCCCCAGGTGATCGAAGCGCACATTGTTCACGTCGACCTGATGGGTGTGCATGAACATCACGTGGCCCCGTCGACTGACCTCTTCGCTCTCCGACTCGACGATGATGTTGCGCGTGATGTTGGCGACGTAGACCGAAAGATCGCTTCGCGGTGCGACGTGGTCGACCGCAAGCGGTTCGGTGAAGGTGACCGTGTTTCCGTTGACCGAGGCGATGGTGCGCACCTCATCGCTGGTCGGACCGTTGGTTCCCGTGATCACGATCTGGTCACCGACACCCCAGCCGGTCAGCTGGCCGCCGAGGGCGATCTCGGTCGCACCGGCGCGAACCTCACCGCTGAGCGTCGTGCGATGGGTCGTCTCGGCGCCGAACATCGTGGTTGCGCCGTGGAGCACTGCGCCCCGGCCGAGTTGTTCGGGGTCGACGCTGCGATCGATCGGCCCGTCGTCGATGAAGACGAGGCGGGCGCTCACATCGTCACGAATCGGATTCGCTGCGGTGCCGATCTCGACAGTGCCCTTGGGCGTCGATACGAGCGTGTCGACGAGCAGCTCGGTGCTCACATCGGTGGCGAAGCGAAGGGTGCCGTGCACGCCGATCGTCTCGATGCGGTCGGCGATCTTGCCGTCGACGGTGACGGTGAAACCTTCGGGGATCACGACTCGAGCGCCGTCGTCAGGCACGATGCCGCCCCACGTTGCGGGGTTGCTCCACGCGCCGTCGGCGACGACCCGATGCGTCGCCAACTCGTCGGCGACGAGCGACATTGCCGACGAGTGCGTCGCGTGATCGTGCCCTGGCATCGCACTCGAGCCATGGGCCTGGTCGGCGTGGTCGTGGCCGTCCTGGGCCAGGGCGTAGCCGCCAAGCGAGAGCAGCATGCTCAGGCTGATGGCACCTCCGGCAAGGGCTTTTCGAGGCCAATGTCGATCGTGCGGGGGATGCATAGGAAACTCCAGGAGTAGGGCCGGAAGGGTTCCGGCTGGTGTTCGCTGGAGTTGTACGAAACGTCGCCTGAAGAATTCATGAAGACGCGTTGGCTACGCGACGCTGCACTGGCATCGTCCGCTTCGTCAGGGGTAGCCGCCAGACAGGCCGGTGCTGATCGGCTAACCGCAGGCGCCGCTGCCGAGGATGGTGACCGCTTCGTCGGTGTCGATCCCGAGAATCTCGGTAAGCACCTCGAACGTGTGCTCGCCCAGACACGGGGCAGGCGCGATCGGGCCGTTGTCGTAGCCGGCGATCCGGTACTGATGACCCTCGTACGGGACTTCGCCCATCTCGGGGTGCATCATCGGCCGGAAGAAGTTGCGATGCGCGAGCTGCGGATCGGCAAGCGTGTCACTCGACCGCTGCATCGCCCCGGCGGGAACGCCGGCTGCCTGCAGGATTCGCATGCACTCCTGGGGATCGTGCTCGCGTGTCCATTCCGAGATCCTGGCTTCGATCTCGTCGAGGCAGTCGCGCCGTTGCTCCGCCGTCGAGCACGCGGCATCATCGGCCCAGTCGGCCGCCCCGATCGTGCGACAAAGCGCCGCCCACTGCTCGGCCGACTCGATGGCGATTGCACACCACTGGTCGTCGCCGGCACACGGGAAGCTGTTGTGCGGGACCCGTTCGGCATCAAAGTTGCCGCTGCGGCGTGCACTGGTCCCGGAGACCTGCACATCGAGCAGCTGCGGCCCGAGGAAGTGCAGGGCCGACTCCATCTGAGCCTGGTCGATGTACTGCCCCTCTCCGGTCCGGCGACGATGATCGAGCGCGGCGTAGATGGCGGTGGTCAAGAATCGAGGTGCGATCGTGTCGGTGTACGCGTTCCATGGCCCGCCGGGCGCACGATCGTCCCAGCCGGTGACCTCGTAGAACCCGCTGATCGACGCGGCGTGGTAGCCGTAGCCGGCGAGGGGCGCGCATGGCCCCGTCTGGCCGAAGAGGCACGTCTCGACCATCACGATGCCGGGGTTCAGCTCGCGCGCAACGTCGTAGCCGAGTCCAAGGCGATTCAGCGTGCCGGCGACGAAGGAGTCGAGCGCGACATCGCACCAGGTAAGAAGCTGCTTGGCCACCTCGATTCCGGCCGGGTGCTTGAGGTTCAGGTGCAGGGACTTCTTCGAGGTGTTGAACGAGCCGAAGAACTGACAGCGGTTGATGCCGATCTCGCCGTCGGTGAAGGGACCGACGAGCCGCAGCCGATCGGGCGGCTCCTCGGCCTCGACACGAACGACCGTTGCGCCGTGGTCGGCGAGCGACTTGCCGGTGATCGGGCCGACGCCGATCCACGCGAAGTCCACGACCTTGAGCCCTTCGAGCGGCAGGCCGCGCTCCCCCGTCACCACGACAGGCCCAGGCGCCGAGTTGGACGCACCTGATAGCGCCGACAGGACCTCGTCGGTGTGTTCCCCCAAGGCCGGAGCGCCCCGCTCCCAGGTCACGGGTGCGACCGAACTCTTGACGAACGGACCGGGAGCTTTCAGCACGCGCCCGCTCGGCAACGTGACGTCTTCCCAGTACTCGCGCACCTCGAGGTGCTCCATCGCCACGACGTCGGAGGCTGTCTGCACCGGCATCAACGTGATGCCACGTTCGACGCCACCGGCGAACAACTCGGCTTTCGTAAGCCCCTCGGTGAATCGCTGAACCGTCTCGAGCACGACCTCGGGACCGTGCACCAGAGGATCGCCATCGAGGCGCCGCCGCTCGTGCGTCTCCCAGTCCTCGGCATCGACCCACTCCTGCGTGACCGCACCCGTCTCGAGCATCCAGGGAAGGAGCCCTTGGAGGGTCGCCCCGGTCGGCAGCATGCAGACCTCGCCGTCCGCGGCCGGCTGGACGAGGGGCGACGACATCGTCGCAAGATGCAGCTCGGTACCGACCCGATCGTTGTTCTTGCCGTCGATCGCATACCGGATCATCGCGTTGAGGCCGGTCCAGAAGACCGCCGTCTGCACAGACATGTCGACGAACTGGCCCTCCCCCGTCGTCAGCCGGCGATGATGAGCGGCCATCGCACCGAGTGCCGCTTCGGCCGAAGCGTGCAACCAGGTCTGGGGCACCGTGATGCGGACCGGGCGGCGATCAGGGTCGCCGGTCACCGCCATCTGCCCGCCCATGGCAGCGAGGGTCAAGTCGGTCGCGAGAAAGTCCGCATACGGACCGTCCTGGCCATACGGCGAGATGGCGACATGGATCAGTTCGGGCTGTCGCGATCGCAGCACTTCGGCTCCGAGCCCGAGGGTATCGAGCTTTCCCGGGCCGGCATCTTCGAACAGGAAGTCGGCGGACTCAACGAGCTCCAGGAAGCGCTCCCGATCGCCGACGTCGTCGAGGTCGAGAACCACACTCCGCTTGCCGCGGTTCCACGCGTGGAAGGCCAGGCTGGCGAGTCCGTCGGGTTCGCCCTCCGCCAGCGGCGCGGCGTATCGCGATCGATTGCCCCCCGGTGGTTCGACCTTGATCACGTCGGCGCCGAGTCCGGCGAACATGAAGGCCGAGAGCTCGGCCGGACCGTCGGTGAGGTCGATCACCCGGTAAGGCGCGAGCATGCCCTCCGCAACGTCGCTCATGTTGTCCCCCATGGGGCCATCATCGCGCAGCCGTGGAGCCGCTCATTCACTCTGCGACGCAACCAGCGGTTCGAGGTAGCGGGCCCGCACCGCGAGGACCTCGCGGATCTCACTCTCGAGCGACGCGTAGAACTGCTCCCGGTAGAGCTCGTCGGAGATTTGGCTGACGGCGAACTGGAGTGCGGAGATCGCGGCGATGAAGCCGGACACCGCGAACAGGTCCCAGGTGACCACGATGTCGGAACCGAACAGGCTGAAGCGGCCAATCGGATCGAACGTCGCGTCGGTTGCCTCGGTCCACTGGAGAATCGTCTCCTCGCGGACCGTGAGCAGTCCGAAGCCGATGAAAAACGCGCCGATGATCAACGCGACCAGCAACATCTGCACGACCTGGGCCACCGTCATGAGTAGCTGGAAGTTGCGCCGCTCCCCCGTGTCCAGTGGCACCACGTCGACATCGGTGTCGGGCGCAACGGGGCGCTGGGGAAGAGGCGCATCGGTGCGGGCGCATACCGCATCCACCTCGGCCCAACTGCCGAATCGGTGCCACTTGGCGATCTCCGACGGCGCTCGCAACGCGATGAACAGCAGCGCCGGGAGCAGTACGAGGGAGATCGTCAGCGCGTAATAGATCGCCGTGAAGTCGTGGGCCACCTGCCACATCTCGGCGTTGAGGAACAGGAACGTCGCGAACAGGAGCAACAACGGAAGCGACCGTGCGAGCAGCACGGCGATGCCCCGCACCTGCACGCCGACCTCGCGAATGCCCCAGCGGATCATCGGGAAGATGCCATAGGTCGCCAGCACATAGCCACCGACGAGCAGGACGACATTCAGGAGCAGTAGCTGCCACCAAAGCCGTCCGGCGTTCTCGCCGAAGATGACGGCGATCAGCGGTGCGCCGAACAGGAAGGCCGCGATCTCGATGATGCCGACGTCGTCGGGCAGGGCGAACAGCCGCCGACCGCGGATCCGATTCACGCCGAGGGCGACGGCGGTCAAGATCGCGAACGCCACGATCGCCACCGCGAACTGACTCCACCCCGTGAACCGATCACCGAATCCGGCGAGCGAGCCGAGCAGGAACATGGCGACCAGGTACGGGACCATGCGGGTGAGCACGTCCTCCGACGCGTTGTAGTGGAAGATCGCCTGGGGCACGCCGCGATGCACGAACCACCGTTCGACGGCATCGACGTCGAAGTCGGTGAACTCCTCGTCGGTCGCTCCTGCTCCCTCCACGACCTGCGACTCTACGCGGCGCGGTCGGCCCCAGTCGCGGTGCTCGGCACGTTCACTTACCGAGCACCGCGACCTCCTGGCGGCGACCTCAGATCCTCACCACGCCCACGTCCACGGGTTGTGGCAGCCGGTCCCCGGGATCGAGAACCAGCTCAGCTCGTCGTCGGGCAGGTTGTGGAGCCCCGGCCCGAGCGTCATGCACCACCCGCCGCCATGGTGATGCTCGGCGACGCTCACCGTGCAGCCCGCCGGCACCCGCACCGACTCGACATCGTCGTTGTGGTGGCCGAGGTTGTGGGCGCCGTGGCTCTTCAGGCTGAAGAGCAGCCGTGACCCATCAGGGAAGTCGTAGAACTTGATCCGGCAGTCGTGGCCGTTCGGGCGCACCTTGTGGATGCGTTCCTTCGTGCACTGGTTGTCGGCATCGGGGCCGTCGGCTCCCTGCGGGCACGTGTACGTGACGACCCGGATGGGGTCGACCTTCTCGACGGTGCGCCTCGAGCAGACGTTGTCCCCATCGGGTCCCTCGGCATCGGCTGGGCACGTGTAGCCGATGATCTCGACCTCGGCATCGACCACCGTGGTCTCGGTCGTGTCCCGCGAGCAGTTCCAGGCAGCGTCGGGCCCGGCGTAGCCGACCGGGCAGGTGAACACCGGGCGTTCGATTGCTGGCACCCGCACCGTCTCCGTCTCGATCCGCACACAGTCTCCGCTGGCGTTCGGGCCGAGTGTCGGCGGGTTGCAGACCTCGGTCGTCACGGTTGTTGGGGCGATGATGTCGGTCACGAACCTCGTGCACTCCTGGTTCGCGTCGGGACCGAGATACCCGGTCGGACACTCCAAGGTCGAGAACACGATCGCCGGTACGACGTCCGTCTCGATGTTCTGGATCACGCAACGATTGTCGACGTCCGGGCCGACGTAGCCGGCCGGACACACGACCGATGCCGATTCGCTCGCGGGAATCCGAAGCTCACACATCGGGTCGGTGAAGGGATCGGGCGGCGGGATCAGGGTGCTGCTCGGTGCGACGCAGTCGATCGATTCCATCGGAGGCGGACCGGGCAGCGAGCTGTTCGGATCGATGCACTCGGCGCCGCCGAAGCCCTGCTGGAGCTCGAAGCCCGGCGGGCAGGTCAGCACGACGGTCGCCGGATACAGCGTGATGCACTCCGGAAGCGGTGCGTCGAGGGTGAAGCCATCCGGGCACGTCGTCGTCGTGACGAATCCGGCCCCGATCACCTCGAAGACCTCGCGGGCGAAGGTGCAGTTTCCGTCAGTGTTCGGTCCCATCCACCCCTGCGGGCACTGGACGAGGTCGACCGCCGTCGCCGGGACGTTCTCTGCCACCTCGCGCACGCACTCGCCCGACGCATTCGGCCCGTCGTAGCCATCGGGGCACACGAGCTCGTCAACGGTCTCCGGCGGCGCGGTCGTCACGACGACCGCGTCGCGGACACACTCGGCGCCATCGAGCGCGGCGTCCTCAGGGCACACCAGCTCGATGCCCTCGTCGACGTGCACGACATCGGTCACCGTCTCGGTCTTCGAACACTGACCCGACGAGTCCGGACCGATGAACCCGTCGGGGCAAACGAGTCGCGTGATCGGATCGGCGGGAAAGACCTCGTGGGTGACCTTGCGACACTTGTGGTGTCGATTCGGACCGCTGAAGCCGTCGGGGCACTCGTACGTCACGTGCTCGTCGGCATCGAAGGTCTCGGTAACGCGCTTGATACACCACTCGCCATCGAGTTCGTAGCCGTCGGGACACGTAATCCCCGGACCACCTCCTCCCCACCGGTCTCCGCCGGCCTCGGCGGGCCCAGGCAGTAGCAGTGTTGCCATCAATGACATCGCTGCTCCCAAGATCACCAGCCTTCGGGCCATCGTTCCTCGCATCACCGCGCATCCTTCCGTTGAGACTGTTGTCCCATGCCTTGGATGCAGCGTGTCGCGCGACTCGGCCAAAAGTCAACGGCCAGGTCGCGGACCTAAGCGGGCGACACGCTCCAGCGGGTGGCTTCGGCGATTCCGAACAGACGCACCTGTTCCCCGGATGCGGTCTCGATGAGCTCGACGGGAGCGGCGTCGGGGTCCGGCTCCGAACGCGTGAGCACGACTTGGTCCGATGCCGGCTCGAACCCGTAGCGCGCCGCACCATTGAGCGACACGAACGCCTCGTACCGGTCGAGCGCACCCTCCTCGTGGAAGACCTCGGCCGTGACCTCGAGGGCATAGGGCGCGTTGAAGATGCCGGCCTTGACGACGCGGGCTTCCTTGGCGCTCAACGGGTGCGGCGCCGAATCGGTTCCGAGGAAGAAGCTGGGATTGCCCGACACCGCGGCGGCCACGATCGCCCGCCGATGATCCGCCGAATTGATCACCGGCTTGCAATACAGCTCGGGGCGCATGCCATTGGCGAGGATGTCGGATCGATCACACCGCAGATGGTGCGGCGTGATCGAGCCAAACGCCTGGTCGTACTCCTTGACCAGATCGATGCCCGTCGAGGTCGAGATGTGCTCGACGGTCACGTTCAGTTCCGGAAGCTGCTCGAGCACCGGCGCGACGTCCTGTTCGAGGAAGGCGGCCTCGCGGTCGAAGATGTCGATCGCCGGATCGGTCGACTCGGCGTGGACGAGCAGCGGTACCCCGGTCGATGCCATCTCTTCCAGCGCCGGCGCGAACTCCATCAGCGACGACCCGCCGGCTTCGGAGTTGGTGGTGGCGCCCGCCGGGTAGAACTTGATGCCGCCCACGACACCCGACTCGGCGGCCTCTCGCACGACCGCAGGGGTAACCGATGGTGTGAGGTAGAGCGTCATCAATGGCAGGAATCCCTCGACCGACGCACCGGCGGCCACGGCGGCTTCGAGGATCCGCGCCCGGTAGTCGGCGGCGGCAGAGACCGACTCAACGGGGGGCGTGAGGTTCGGCATCACCAACGCGTAGCGGAACCACTGCGCGGAATAAGCGACGACCGCGTCGAGCATGTCGTCGTCGCGCAGGTGAACGTGCCAGTCGTCAGGACGGGCGATGCGAACCTCGGTCATGGGCGCTCCTGGGGGTCGGGGCGTGCGATCAGGCGTTGCGGAGATCCGGTAGGAGGTATCCCTCGCTCTCGAGCCCGGCCCGCACCACCTTCTTGTCCATCTTGCCGGTGCCGGTCAGTGGGATCGAGTCGACGTACAGGACCTCGTCCGGCAGCTGCCACTTTGCGTAGGCGATCGCGCAGTGATCGATGATCTCCTGCTCGCTGACGCTCGCATCGTCGTCGAGGATGACCAACGCGACCGGCCGCTCGTCCCACTTGGGATGCGGCGCCGCGACGACACATGCCTGGGCCACACCCGGCATGGCCACGATGTGGTTCTCGAGATCGACCGAGCTGATCCACTCGCCACCGGTCTTGATCAGGTCCTTCGAGCGGTCGGCGATCATGAGATACGCCTCGCTGTCGATCTTGGCGACGTCGCCGGTGATCAGCCAGCCGTCGTGGAACTTCTCGGGCTGCGGGTTGTTGTAGTACTCGCGGGCGATCCACGGCCCTCGGATCAGCAACTCGCCAACCGACTCGCCGTCCCAGGGGAGTTCGTTGAAGTCGTCGTCGACGATCTTCATCTGCAACCCCGGCATGAGCTGGCCGGCCTTGGCCTGGTTGATCGCCTTGTCGGCGTCGCTCGAGGCCAGTTGGCTGCGCTTCATGACGCGACGGCTCACCGTGCCGAGCGGCGACGTCTCGGTCATGCCCCAGCCCTGCACCATCTCGACCTGCTGGCTGTCCCAGTACCACTCGATCAGCGACGGCGGCGGCGCGGACCCACCACAGGTCAGGCGCTCCAGCTTGGACAGGTCGTAGACGCCGGGCTGAGCCTCCATGATCCCCTTGACGCCCTGCCAGATCGTCGGCACACCTGCCGAGATCGTCACGCCTTCGTCGGCCATCAGCTTGATCAGCCGGTCCGGCGCCATGAATCGGTGCGGCATGACCTGCTTCATGCCCAGCATGCAGGCAGCCCAAGGAAGTCCCCAGCCCTGAGCGTGGAACATCGGCACGATGCCGCAGAGCGTGTCCGTGCCCGTCAGGCCCATCGAATCGGTGAGCGACTGCGTCAGCGTGTGCAGATACTGCGAACGGTGCTCGTACTCGACACCCTTCGGGTCACCCGTGGTGCCGCTGGTGTAGCAGAGGCCGAGCGCGGTGGTTTCCGGTAGCTCGGGCCACTCGTAGTGGGTCGGCTGGCCGGCGATGAACTCCTCGTAGTCCACGGCATTGGGGAACGACGTCGTCCAATCCTCGAACCCGGGCTCGGCGGCCACGACCAGCTTGCGCACCGTCGGCATCTTGTCCATGACCGGCTCGAGGGCGGGAAGCAGATCCGCGTCGATGATGATCAGCTGATCCTCGGCGTGGTTGATGATGTACTCGAGGTCGCCCGGGCCGAGGCGAATGTTCAGGGTGTGCAGGCACATGCCCATGCCGGCCGAGGCCCAGTACGCCTCGAGGTGCCGAGAACCGTTCCACATGAAGGTGCCGACACGGTCGCCGACCCCGATTCCCTCGGCAGCGAGGGCATGGGCCAGCTGGTGCGCCCGGTCCTTGGTCTCCGCATAGGTTTGGCGGCGGACACCGTCCTCGGTCGCGGTGACGATCTCCTCGTTCGGCGCCACGATTGCACTGCGCTCCACCAGCTTGTGCATCAGCAGTTGTTCCTGCTGCATCCCCATCGTCCGATACCCCCTCGGCGTCGTCGTCGTTCTCCAACCGGAGGCTACTGGGCTGCCCCTGGACGGCCTCGCCCCACTGCTGCTTGGCGTTCTGCTCGTGTGCTTCTCACCGACTCCAGCGCCGCTTCTGCTTTCTCACCGACTCCAGTGCCGGAAACCGGGTACCAGATCGGTGAGAAGCCCCAGGGCGGGCACCAGATCGGTGAGAAGCCCAAGGCGGGCACCAGATCGGCGAGTCCAGACGGGCCGACGTGGCCGCCGAGTACCGTGGCATCCGTGGAAATCGCGGATTCAGCAATCGACCTCATCGGCAACACCCCGCTGGTGCGCCTCAACAAGGTCAACGAGGACGCCAACTGTCCGATCGTCGCCAAGCTCGAGTTCACCAACCCCGGGGGAAGCTCCAAGGACCGCCCCGCGCTCTGGATGATCGACGAAGCCGAGCGCCAGGGCCTACTCAAGCCTGGCGGCACGATCGTCGAACCCACCTCGGGCAACACGGGCGTCGGGCTCGCCATCGTGGCGAGCCAGCGTGGCTACAACTGCGTGTTCGTGATGACCGACAAGGTCGCACCGGAGAAGGTCGACCTCCTTCGGGCGTACGGCGCCGAAGTCGTCGTGTGCCCGGTGGCTGTTCCGCCGGAGGATCCGCAGTCGTACTACAGCGTCGCCGAACGCCTCGTCAACGAGATCCCCGACGCGTACCGCCCGAATCAGTACGACAACCCGTCGAATCCCGAGTCGCACTACGCGACCACCGGGCCCGAGATCTGGCGCCAGACCGAAGGCAAGATCACCCACTTCGTCGCCGGTGCGGGCACCGGCGGCACGCTCAGCGGCACCGCCCGGTACCTCAAGGAACAGAACCCCGACATCCAGATCGTCGCCGCCGACCCCGAGGGTTCGGTGTACTCCGGCGGGTCTGGCCGGCCGTACCTCGTCGAAGGCGTCGGCGAAGACTTCTGGCCGTCGACATACGACCCCGACCTCGTCGATCGCGTGATCGCGGTGAGCGATGCCGACTCGTTCCTGATGGCCCGCCGGGTCTCCGAGGAAGAAGGTCTGCTGATCGGCGGCTCGTGTGGAACCGCCGTGGCTGCGGCCCGCGTGGTCGCCGCCGAGGCAGGGCCTGACGACCTGGTGGTCGTGCTCATCCCTGACTCGGGTCGCGGCTACCTGTCCAAGGTCTTCAACGATGACTGGATGGCCGGGTTCGGCTTCCTCGAAGACGAGGGCCCGACCGTGCGCGACGCACTTGCCGCAGCGACCGACGGCATCCCGCCGCTCCTCTATGTGCAGCCCGAGGACACCGCCCGCCGTGCGTTCGACGTCATGAAGCAGCACGGCATCAGCCAGCTTCCCGTGGCCAAGGGCGAGATGCCGCTCTCGGCCGCCGAGGTGCAGGGCTCGGTCAGCGAGCTCCGGCTGATGCAGCACGCCTACGACGACCCGACGACCCTCGACGATCCGGTCGAGAAGCTCATGGGACCCAAGCTGCCCACGATCGGCGCCGGTCAGTCCGTCCAGCTCGCGGTTGAGATGCTCGACGGCGGCGGCGCCTCCCTCGTTCTCGACGGAGGCCGTCCGGTCGCCGTCATCACCCAGTCCGACATCCTCCAATTCCTGACGAACGGCTCATGAGCGACTCCACCTATTCCGACAACGGCTTCAACACCCGAGCGATTCACGCCGGCCAGGAGCCCGACGAGCAGACCGGTGCCGTGACCGTGCCGGTCCATCTCGCCACCACCTATGCCCAGCAGGGCGTGAACCAACACAAGGGCTTCGAGTACAGCCGGACGGGGAACCCAACCCGCAAGGCACTCGAGACCTCGATCGCGGCGCTCGAAGGCGCAACCCACGGCTTTGCCTTCGGCAGCGGCATGGGAGCCGAAGACGCCATCCTGCGCTCGCTTCGCCCCGGCGACAACGTGTTGCTCGGCAACGACGCGTACGGCGGCACCTTCCGCCTTCTCGACAAGATCTACGGCCGCATGGGCGTGACGTGGACCGCGGTCGACCTCACCAAGCCCGACCTCGTCGCCAGCTCCTGGGCCGACAACACCAAGCTCGTCTGGATGGAGACGCCGACGAACCCGAACCTCACCGTGTTCGACATCGAGGCGATCAGCGCCGCCGCCCACATCCACGGTGGGATCTGCGTCGTCGACAACACGTTTGCCACGCCCTACTTACAACAGCCGATCGCACTCGGCGCCGATGTCGTGATCCACTCGGCCACCAAATACCTCGGTGGCCACTCCGATGTCGTCGGCGGGCTGGTCGCCACCAACAACGACGAAATCGCCGAGGACTTGGCATTCGTGCAGAACGGATCGGGTGCGATCATCAGCCCGTTCGACTGCTACTTCCTGCTTCGCGGTGTGAAGACGCTCGGCGTGCGCATGGATCGCCACTGCGACAACGCCCAGGCGATGGTGGCCATGCTTTCGGAACATCCCGCGGTCGAGCGGGTCCTGTACCCGGGGCTCGAGGGTCACCTTGGCCATGAGACCGCCGTACGCCAGATGCGCAACTTCGGCGGCATGGTGTCGTTCATTCCACGCGGTGGCGTCGAAGCGGCTCACCGCATCGTGACCTCGACCAAACTCTTCACCCTCGCCGAATCGCTCGGCGCGGTCGAGTCGCTGATCGAGATCCCCGCCGGTATGACCCACGGCTCGACCGCCGGTTCGCCCCTCGAGGTGGATCCAAGCCTCGTGCGGCTTTCCGTCGGCATCGAGGACGTCGACGATCTGATCGCCGACCTCGAGTCGGCGCTGGGGTGACCGCCCGGGAGCCCGACGGCCCCGAGCCAACCGCCGAGCCACCCGACGCATCCGAGAGAGGCACCGCTCGCGAAGCCCTGTCGGTGCCCGAGTTCCGACGCCTGTACGTCGGGTCGACACTTTCGAACACTGGGCGCTGGATGCAGACCGCTGCACTCGGCGTGCTCGGGTGGAAGATCAGCGAGTCCAGCGCCTACCTCGGCGCGATCATCTTCGCCCAGCTCGGGCCACTCGGCATCCTCTCCCTGATCGGCGGTTCGCTGGCCGACACCGCCGATCGACGACTCCTGCTGCTCTGGACGCAGGCCTGGCAGATGGTGTGGACGTTCGTCTTGGCGTTCCTGCTGATCGACGGCAACATCGGCCAGGGGATGCTTCTGCTGATCGTGTTCGTGATCGGTCTCGGCCAAGGCTTGTACGCGCCCGCATTGACCTCGGTCATTCCATCGATCGCGGGTGAACGGAACCTGTCGGCAGCGATCGCACTGAACTCGATGCAGATCAACGGCACGCGGGTGGTGGGTCCGGCGCTTGGCGGGTTCCTGGTGAGCATCTGGGGCTTTGCCGAAGTCTTTGCCATCAACGGGATCAGCTACCTGTTCGTCGTGAGCGCTATCTACCTCACCCGAATCCCACCCGGCACCGCCCTCGCCCGCACCTTCCGCGAGCGAGTCTTCGGAGGCTTCACCATCGCGTGGCGAGCGCCCCAGGTCGGACGGCCGATCGGTCTCATGTTCCTCTTCGCGTTCCTGTGTTTGCCCTTCATCGGACAGTTGCCGGCTATCGCCGAGGTCAACCTGGGCATCGACAGCGAGAGCACTACATACGGGTGGTTCTACGCATGCTTCGGGCTCGGCGGGCTGTGCGGCGCGTTCCTGGTCGGCACGGTATTCCTCCGGACGCCGGCCACCCGGATCGTCGCCGTGGCGTTGGTGGGGTTTGCGGTGTCGATCGCTTGGCTCGCCGTGCTGGAGGACATCAACTTCGCCTACATCGCCATCTTCCTCGTCGGGACCTTCTATTTCGCGTTGCCGACAGCGCTGTCGACCGCCTGGCAGGAGCACGTGAGCTCCGACGTGCGAGGTCGCGTGTCGGCGCTCTGGGTCCTCGCGTTCGGCGGCACGGTCCCGATCGCCAACGTCCTCGCCGGCCAACTGGTCGAGCTCACATCGCTTCGCGCCGTGCTGATGTTTGGCGCGGTTTCGGCGATCGCACTCACCGCGCTGCGCCTGCCATCGGGTCCCGTCGTCGGCGAGGAGATTCTCGACGGGCCCTAGCGAGGGATGGCCTCGGCCGGGTTGATCGCTCTCGCCGAGATCGCCCAACCAACCCGAAACGGTACGCCCTCGTAGTCGCCGGCAAGGGTGACGGCGACGGTGACCGACACGGTGCCCTCGGGTTCCAGTACGGCGAACTGGTTCCCCTCGAGCGACACACGCACGACTGACCCGTCGATCTCGGGCTGCTCGCGCATCGTGAGCGCGAGCTCGACCATGCCATCGCAGTGGTTCTCATACCGCGCTCGATCGACGATGATCGTTCGGCTACCAGCGGTGGCGTCGACCGCGATGACGTCCACGCTGGGCCCGACGACACAGCCGAGGTTGTCGTGATTCGGTGCACCGAACGCCAGCGGAGTGATGGCGACTCCGATGCCGACGGCCAACAACAGTGCCACCGACATCCTCTTGATGCGTTGTCCCATCGACACCTCGCAACCGGCCGTGCGTCTGTCACCTTCGCAGGTCGGCCACGGATCGGGCGGCTCGACGACGCGGACAGTTGCTCGTCACCTGGGTGAGGTCATCGTTGTCTGTGGATCCGACGGCCCACTGCCGGGAGCGCCGCGATACGGATCTGGCTCCCGTGGGGCATGTTGATCCCTCGGATGCGGGACAAGTTCCGAGATCGGCCCCTCAGAAGGTCCAACGCAACCCTTTCCGGTGCGGGTGAATTGACTCGATGAGCCTGGTGCTCTCACCCTGGGGCTGGGCGCACACTGGTGGTCAGGTGGGATCGGTCGCCAGGGTCAGCAGCTGTCGGAGCATGTTGCCGGTGGCACCCCAGACCGTGTCGCCCACCAACTCGAAGAACGTCACTGGCCAGGTGCCATCGAGGTCTCGAGTCCACAGCTCCTCGCGCCACACAACGTCGAGCAGGAACTCGCGCAGCGGCACCTCGAGGATCGCCTCGACCTCGCCCGGGTTAGGGACCAGACCCGTCGGTGGACCCTCGAGCCGGGCAACGAAGGGATGCACCAACGACCCGCTTCCGCCGGTCACGAAGCGATCCAGGCCCCCGATGAGACGCACGGCGGACCGGTCCAATCGCACCTCCTCCTCCGCCTCGCGAAGCGCCGTGGTCACGAGGTCGCCGTCTTCGTCATCGTGGCGCCCGCCAGGGAAGGCGACCTCGTGGGTGTGCGAACGCAAGGCCGGGCTGCGACGTGTGAGGAGCACGGTCGGCTCCCCGTCGACCTCGTAGAGCGCGATCAGCACCGCCGAGGTGCGCCCCCGGGAGATCAGACCTCGTTCGTTGAACCGAGGCTCATAGACCGACAGCCGACGTTCGAGAAGGTCCAAGTCGACCCTACGCTCGGCCTCGCGGAGGTGATTCCACGGCGGCGGGCCACCCAGGGCCGCACCATCGGGCCGGGGAATGATCTGGGGACCACCGCGTCCAGGCGGTGGCTCCATCACGTCGGTTCGGCCAATTGATCGACGATGTCACCCCAGCCCAATTCGGTGATCGCCTGCAGCGTTTCCGCCGGACCTACCCGGCCTCGCTCCCAGTTGAGCCACGTTGCGCCCAACTCGGCGATCTCGGTCGAGTCCTGGTTCTCTTCCACCAATGTTTCGATCACATGATCCGCACCACCGATCTTGAGATCCGCCATCGTCCGACCGGGAAGTACGTCCGCGCCCCGCGCGACCCAGGTCTTCCAGGCGGTCGCGATCTTGTCGATGTCGGGTGCAGGTCGCTCGAAGCTCACGGCCGCCAAGGCTAGCGAGTCACCGCGACCTCCAATCCCCGACGGATCTGAATACGCTCGGCCCTTCATCGCGCGCCGATAGACCGTCGCCGGCGCCGCCCACGCCTCCGGGAAACACGCCATGCGCCACCTCAAGCCTTTCCTCCTGTTGATCACGCTCGCCGTCATCGCCGCCGCGTGCGGATCGGGTTCGACCGAGGAGGTCTCCACCGCCGCTCCTGCCGCCACCGCGGCCCCGGAACAGACCGCAACCGCGGAACCCGCTCCGACGGCTACCACGGTTCCGCCGACACCGGAACCGACCGCCACTCCCGTCCCTCCGACGCCGACCCCCGAACCGACCGCCACGCCCGAACCGACCGAGGTGCCGGCTTCCGCCGATGGCGACGACGAAGGCCGCGACGAAAGCAACCGAGGCGAGGGCGACGGTGACCCCGGCGCCGAGGGGTCCGGAGGCGACGGCGAGGGATCTGCCGAGACGAGCGCCGATGACGGCGAGGGCGACGGCGACGGCGAGGGAGACGGCGCCGACACAACCGCCGTTGCCGTCGATGGGGCTGCGATCTATCAGACGAGCTGTGCGAACTGCCATGGCGCCAACGGCGAAGGCGCCCGAGCAGTCGCGATCACCGGAATCGGTGCGTTCTTTCAAGCCGATGACAGCCCACTCGTTCGGCTGGTGACCGAAGGCGGTACCAACATGCCGGCGTTCGGCGATCGTCTCTCGACCGAGGAGATCGACGCAGTCGTCGACTACGTCGTCCAGACTTTCGCGTGACAGTCCTGCTCATCGTCGTCGCCGCAGTGGCGTTGGTGCTGGTGCTCCGGGCGGCCCAAGGCACCACGCCCATCCCAGTGAAACCGCTCGCCACCGAACCGATCGAGGCCATCGAGCTCTTCTTGCGGCCGGGCTGCCCGTGGTGTGAGCGTCTCACCGCCGGCGTGCATCGGGCAGGGATTCCGGCGAACCGACGGAACATCTGGGACGACCCTGCCGACGCCGCAATCGTCCGATCGATTGCGAACGGCAACGAGACCGTTCCGACCGTGGTCGTTGGCGCAGTCGGTTTGGTCAACCCAAGTCTCAGCACGCTCAAGAAGACGATCGCCGAGCACGCACCGCACCTGCTCTGATCGGCCGCCCGGTTGGGAGTGGCTCGAGCCGCTTTGCCGCCGGGAATCCCAGGCTGGCAAGCTCGGGCCATGTCAGAGAACCTGCGCAAGTACATCAAGGGCGTCTACATGCTCGATGCGGTCGCCCAGCGAGTGCCGTCCGACGCCTGGAACGCACCGTCATGTTGCGAGGGTTGGACGGCTCGCGAAGCCGCCGGCCACGCCGGATGGCTGATCCGCAACGTCGGCAGCCTCGCTGCCGGCAAAGGCTCGATCGCTGAACAAGCCGAAGCCGACGTGCTCGGAGACGATCCCGCATCGGGCGTGCGCGAGATCGTGACCACCACGCTTGCGGCGCTCGACCAGCCGGGGGCGATCCAAACGGTGGCCGACACGCCGTTCGGCACAATGCCGATCGATCGGTTCCTTGGCATCGTCTGGGTCGACCCCATGATCCATGCCTGGGACGTCGCCGATGCCACCGGGATCGACCATGGCATCGATCAAGCTTCGGCCGCGGCAGCCCATGCCAAACTTTCACCGGTCCTGGACAACCTGCGAGGACCGGGCATGTTCGGCGACGAGCAAGCGGTCGGTGGCGATGACGCGGTGGCTGCGCTGATGGCCTTCACCGGTCGATCGTCCGTGCACCCCTAACGCGTGGTCGGCCCCTGCCCACGGCGGGGCGCATCGGCGGCCCGTGCCGAGGCACCACGGACGCGGATCGACCGCCGGTGCGACACCGGCGGCCGATACGTCGATTGGGATAGTCAGCCCACCGGGCCGACGGTGTCAGTCGTCGCGTGAATCGTTCAGACGACGACGTGCGGCCAATGAGAGCGTGCCGGCGGCAATGAGACCGGCACCGACAAGGGTCAACACGTTGGTCTCCGCGCCGGTGAAGGCCAGCTGTGGGGCCTGGGTGTCCGTGGTCGCATCGGCAGGAACCGGGGTCGGGGTGGCCGGAATCACATCGGGGCTCGGTCCACCGTCGGTCTCGAAGGCCGAGGCCGGATTGTCCGGGGTGTAGCGCTCGGGACCGGGTGTCTGGGTGGTTCCAGGACCGACGACTTGGCACTGGTCCGGCATGTTGTAGGGGCAGGTTGGCGTCGTTTGCGCTTGGGCCGGCGAGACGCCCACCGCAAGTACCAGGGCCACCACGCCAGCCAGCATGCACGTCAGTCGTTGGATCATGTGTTCGCTCCTCATTCAACGCCCGAGCGCAAGAGAGTAGCCGAGCCCCTGCGGGTTCCACACCGCGCCTACATGTGGCGCGCGTCTCCGGATCATCGAGTATCGGCAGGCCTAGAGACCCGCGTACCAGTCGTAGCCCCGTTCGGTCCAGTAATCGTTCGGTGGCTGCACATCGCTGAATTTGATGGTCCCAATGCGTTTGATCTGCTTGATTCCGTACTTCAATGGGGTTGTCAACCGCACCGGGGCGCCGTGGAGCTCGGTCAGCGGCTCACGCTGAAGGTCGAGCGTCAGCATGGTTTGGCTGTGCATCATCGACGCCCGCTCCAGCCCCACGTTGTAGACCCCGTCGGGGGTACTGAGTCCGACGAATGGTGCGTCGGCCTGGTCCGGGTGGAAACGCTCGACGAAGTCCCGGAAGACGACGCCGCCCCACGTCACGATGTGACTCCAGCCCTCGACACACTTGTGCTCGACCGTCATCTCGGTCTGCGGCAACGCCCGCAGATCCTCCACCTGGTACGTGGCGAGGAGGGCCCCGTCGCTGCCCTCGACGCGGAGCTCCCATGCGTCGAGATCGAGGGGATCACGCAGTCCGTGCCGCCCGTTCACTCGCATCATCGATGACTCGGCGAAGTCGAAGGTCGGCGCCTCGGCACCATCACGGAACAACGTGCGCCAGATCGACTCGTTGATCTCGTGTCCCTGGCGCAGCACGTCGGGAATCCGGCGGTCAACCGGACGTCCCTGCACCCATCGCCAACCGAGCACCGCAGCCAGAGCGCCGGCGCCGCCGGTCAGGACCGAGCGTCGGGAACGGAGTCGAAACTCCTCCTCGCTGAGCAGCCGCGACGTGCTGTCATGCGCCAACTGGTGCAGTTGGATCTCATCGAGCTCCGACGCCGGTGCTTCGGCCTCTTCCACTTCGTCAAGGTCGCCGATCTGCGCGTCCTCGATGCCCATCTGCTCGACGTCCACAGCTTCATGCTCCACAGCTCCGGTCTCGACGGCTTCCGCCTCGACATCGTCGGTTGGCTGGTCTGGTGTCTCGCTCATGCGTCGACCCCCTCGAACTCGGCATCGATCTCGTCGATGGTCTCGGAATCGGTGTTCGGCTCGTCGTCCATGCCCTCATTGCGCTCGGCGGCCGCGCCGGGCACGTCGATCAGCTCGTAGCCGGTGACCATGCCCATCAGGTTGCGGAAGCCCGCGCGGGCGACCTGCACGATGTGGACCACGAAGAACAACACGAACAGGATCGTCACCCAGAAGTGCACGAACCGAGCAGCCTCGTAGCCGCCGAACATCGTGGTGAGAAGGTTCAGCTGGGTCGGCTTGTAGATGGCGAACCCGCTCAGCACCGCCAATGCGCCCATGACGAACACGGCGCCGTAAACCAGTTGCTGCACGCTGTTGTACTTGCCCTGGGTCGGCGGTTCCGGCCGCAAGCCGACCTCGTGGAGCAGCACCGCAGGGATCGTGCGCAGATCCTGCAGGGTCGGCAGGAAGTTCCGCCAGCCGCCGGTCCGCATCAGGTACAGCCCAAACGCCGTGCCGTTGATCACGAACAGCCAACCGAACGTGAAGTGGAAGGCCATACCCCGGGCCAACTTGCGATTCAGGCCGAGCGGCTCGTTGACCCAGTCGGGAAAGAGCTCGAACCAGTGCCAGCCGCCGATACCGACCCCGAACGGGTCACGAAGGTCGGCCCAATAGATCCGGAGCCCGCTCCAGATCATGATCGTGAGCAACGGGAAGTTGATCCAGTGCATCCACCGGTTGCCCCGGCGGTGGCGCTCGATGGCGACCCGCTCGGTCGGCGTGGGGGCCTCCGGCGGCGCGTCGTCGAGCGCCTCTTCAGGCAGAGATGTCATGGTTCAGGAAACCACGCGGCCTCCACGAACCGTTCCGCCGAAACGTGAACAAGTGCAAAACCCCTCAGTAGGTCGAGCGACCTCTCGGTCTCGGGGTTGAAGGTTCAGTCGGGGGTGCCGTACTCGTGCTCGAACAGGATCTGCCGCCGGCGCGAGATGCGCACGAACGCCGCACCGGTCGCCACGAGTCCGAGCGACGCTGCCGCCCGCAGCCCGACGTCGATCCCGGTCACCGCCAACGGCGCCGCGGGGATGGCCGAACCGACCGGCGCAGCCGCAGACTGGGCCACGCCTTCGACCTCGTCGCCCGCGGTCGCGGCGGCCGTCGGGGTGGGATCGGGAACGCCGACCACGATCGGCACGACCGGATTCATCGCTCGCTGGAAGAGCGTCGTGCCACCGGGCACGCCTGCGACATGACGGTCGTCGAAGATCTGCACGCCGACGTTCTTCCATGGGTTCGCCCAGGTGTACGACGCCGCATTCCACAGCTGCATGAACGCAGCCTGGTCCACCGCGACCGGCACAGCCGGTGCCCACGAACCGACGTGCAGGTTCATGCACTCGGCGTCGGCCGATGACAGCGCCCAGCGGTGCTGTGCCGCGGCGCGAGAGGCATTGGAGAAGAGATGCGTCTTGTTGTTCGGTCCGCGCGGATAGCCCCAATCGGGGTCGATCCGCCACACCGTCATGGTCGTTGCTGTCTGGGCCGATGCCGCCGAGGTGAACCCTGTTCCGACCACCGCCGTGGTCAGTGCACCCGCGAGGAAGCCCCGTCTGGTTGTGATCCCGCTCACGCCGGCGACGCTAACACGGTGCCCAAAGCCACGCACATGCGACGTCTGACACACCGGCCGGGAGTACTTGCCGACGGTGAGGCGGCGCGCTACGTTCTGCACTCCGAGGTCCGCTGCGGATGCCACCTGGCTTTCCGGTCTGAGAGCGGTTTTCTACGAAGTAGGTGAATACAAGGAGCGAAAGGGAAAACGAGCGGATTCCAGTTACTCGAACCGGCAACCAATCTGGCCAGCCCAATCTTCGGAGTAAGCGATGACGTCAGGCGTCGAAGTAGACACTGCCCCGCTCCAATACCGACTAGACCTTCTCACCGAAAACACGTAGATGCCGTGATTGATCAGACTGGGCATAGACAGACAGGTGGCTCCCGGAGCGGACCTTTCCGCGTCCGGGCTGCCAGACGGCTCTCGCGAGCAGTCATACCTCTCGGGTCGGGTGTGGCGGGTCCGGTACCCAGCCCTCCACCGGGAAGTGCTGGCCCGAGTTGTTGCCGTCGATGAACGTCGCACACGCGACCCACATCTCGTCGAGGGTCTTCGGCCGGTAGGTGTCGTCGATCGCCTGCTGCTCGCCGTCCGCCGATGCGACGGAGTCACGCCCGACATAGTTGGTTTCGCCCGCATCGTCGACCACTTCGACCCGCTGCATCATCCCATTGTCCTCGTGCAGCAGGATGTGGCAGTGGTCGACGAACTCGCCGGTGTAGTCGGCAAACCGTGACCGGAAGATCGCCCGCCCACCATTGCGAGGCAGGTAGCTCACATCGGCCCAGCGGGGTTTGGGCAGAACGTTCACCAACTCGCCATCGTTGTTCGGAACCTCGAGCCGGATCAGCCAGAACGGGTTTTGGTGAATGTGGAACGGGTGGTCGGCCGCACCGGCCTGGATGTTGTCGGCGTCGAGCGGAAGACGGCCCGCCGCCTGGCGGGTGTCGTTGATGTCGGCGATGTCGGCGGGGCGCACGGCATAGGCCGTGGGGTTGCCCCAGATGAACGAACGGCTGCGCTGGCCGAAACCGGGGTCGAAGTACGTGTACCAGGTGGCGTCGGCCGCGTTGGCCGCCGCCAACTCCTCGGTGACGTTGACCTTGCCGTAGTCGAGCGGGATGGAGTAGCACTCGATCGACTCGTTGGCGACCGCCCACTCCTCGGCCGTGTCGAGCAACATCCGCGGCGGCTCGGTGCCCGTGGTCTCCAGGCTGTTGCCCGGCTCGAACTTGTGGCCGTCGACGCTCATCGTCCGCAGGTTGGGGGCCAGGGCCCGGATCGAGATTTCGTCGGTGCCATAAGCCTGCAGATCCTCGATCGGACGCGGACGGGCACCATCGGGCACCATCAACCCGCTCGTGTCGGGAGGAGGCGGCCGGTAGTAGCTCAGCTTGTTGACCTCGGGGTTGGCGTCGGCGATCTCCGCCGGCACGTCGATGCGCGGGAAACCCGGCGACCCCCACCCGGCATAGGAGACCGTTCGGGTGCGATACGTGCCGTCGAGGTCGGGGCGAGCGGCACGCTCCGCATCGGTGATCTCCAGCTCGGCGTCGGCGATCGGTTGCAGGTAGTCCGGCACGGGAGGAAGGTCGAGGTTGGCGAGGTCGATCGTCTGGCCGTCGCCGGCCTGGTCACCGCGCACCACGACATGAGCGAGGATCTGGAAGCCGCTCGCGGGGATCTTCTTGCTGCCATGCAGCTGGGTCGGTAGCCCGATCACCGTGTACTGCATCGGTTGGGCGGGGTCGCTCAGCGGGGGCGCCTGCCAGAGGACATCGGCTCGATTGGCCGGTGACAGCGCCAACTCGTTCGGTCGCTCGTAGCAGAGCACCGCGTGCTGCCCGTCGGTGCACGCGAGCTTGTCGGCGAAGTCGGGATCCATGCCACCGTTGACGTCGGCGAGGGGCCGGATGATGTACTCCCCGACCCCGGGCGAGGTCTCCTCGACGAGGGTCACCCCATCCCACGAGACCTGGAAGAGGTTCTGCTTGAGGTCGATCAGTTGCTCCGAGGTCGTCTTCTTGTCAGCGTCGGTGAAGATCAGCTTGCCGCCGGGCTCGTCCTCGGTCACGAGCTGCGAGGTCGTGCCATCGAGCACCCGATGTAGCGACGCCTTGGCGCCCGTCCCCTCTTCTTCGAATCGCCCCTCGAGGACCATCACTCGCAGGAAGCCAGATCCGTCGACGCTCCCGTTGAGGATCCGCCACCGCTCGATCGCTCCGGGCCGCATCACGATCACATTCGGTTCGGTGGAGCCGTTGGTGCTGTTGACGAACCGGCTGCCTTGCTTGGGGAACAGGTTCGTACGGTCGGCATCGGGGTCGCTGGTGACCTGATTGACGATGATGCGCTGGGCGAACATGGTGCGCTCGCGGTAGTCCCACAGACCGGTCCGGGCATCGGGGTTCGCATCGGGATCGCCGGCGAGCTGACGATTCAACGCTTCGTCGACGTCACCTTCGATGATCAGAAAGCCTGCCATGCCGCTGGAGACCTGGGTGTGCGTCGAGCCGTGGGAATGCGGGTGATACCAGTGCGTGCCCGGAGGATGGACGGGTGTCCAGGCGGTGTTTCCCAGTCGGAACTCATAGCGAGCTTCGTGGGGCAGGATCTCGCCCTTCTTCCGCTCCAGCGCTTCCTGCCAGCGTTCGAGGCAATTCTCGGGATCCTGCTGCATCTGGTCGTAGTCGGCCTGCGGCACCAGTCGCAGGTAGATGTTGTCGGAGTGCGTGCCGTCCGGATTGCGTTGCGGGCTCACATGGAGTCCATGGGTGTGCATATTGGTCACGTGGGCCGTGTGCACCCCGTTGACGTGCTCGCCGAGGCACCAGTCCGGCTGGAAGTCGGTCGGAATCTTGTTCAGGACCGGGTCGTCCGGAGTCCCGCCGTAGATCCCCGTCGGATCGTTTTTGGAGAGGGCCTTGATCATCGCCCCCTCAGGTCCCGGGATGTGGCTCGGTGATGGGCTCGCCTGCACGGTGGAGAGCCCGGCGTCGAGGCCGAGCGTGTTGACCAGATGGACCTTCAGCGTCTGATCCCCGTCCATGCGAATCGTCGGACCCGGCGTCGACCCCATGTAGCTGAACAAGAGATTGTTCTGGTGTTCGACGACCGTCAGTTGCAGTTCGTTGTCGCCGTTCGGGCGGAACACCCACGGCTGCTGCCAGCTCTCGGGTGCGTCGAGGATCGAGTCATAGCGCCGAGGCGCATTGCTGCCGGCGCCGTCGCCCTGCGCGCCCTCGCCACCGACCTGGGTCTCGGCGTTGCCGCCGCCTCCCCCACCGCCACCGTTCCCGCTTCCGCTGCCGTCGCCCTGGGCTGCGGCCATGCCACCCGTCGCCACCACCCCGGCACCAACCGCAGCCGCGGCGCCAGCGCCGGTGAGAAACCCGCGTCGTGACAGTGAAGACTCATCCTCGCCCATCGTCATCCCCTGAAGTGTCCGGACACCGGTCCCGCTGATCGACGCCGCGCGAACTGACTAGCACAGAATCGAGACTCGGGATGCAAAGGCGACGGGTGACACCCGTCGCATGCGGCACCGATGGGCCGCCCGCCAAGAACGGCTCCACACCCATCGCCGAAAACGGCTCCACACCCCTCGCCGAAAACGGCGAGTGCCGGGCCCGTAGGCCCGGCACTCGCTCGAATCGTTGGTTGATCGGCTCATGGAAGCCGGCCAGCCATCGTTACATCATGCCGCCCATGCCGCCCATGCCACCCATGGGATCGCCGCCCGGCATCGGAGCCGGAGGCTCCGGCTTGTCGGCGACGAGCACCTCGGTGGTGAGGAGCAGGCTGGCGATCGAGGCGGCGTTCTGGAGGGCCGCACGGGTCACCTTGGCCGGGTCGATGACGCCGCCCTTGACCAGATCCTCCATCTCACCGGTGGCGGCGTTGAAGCCGTTTGCACCCTTGGCCTTCTCGACCTGCTGGACGATGATCGAGCCCTCGAAACCGGCATTGGTCGCGATGAGCTTCGCCGGAGCAGCGAGTGCGTTGTACACCGACTGAGCGCCCGAGGCCTCGTCGCCATCGAGCGAGTCGACGACCTTGGCAACCGCGGTGCGGGCCCGCACGAGTGCCGTACCGCCGCCGGCGACGACACCCTCTTCGATGGCCGCACGAGTGGCCGAGAGCGCATCCTCGATGCGGTGCTTCTTCTCCTTGAGCTCCACCTCGGTGGCAGCGCCAACCTGGACGACGGCAACGCCACCGCTCAGCTTGGCGAGACGCTCCTGGAGCTTCTCACGGTCCCAGTCGCTGTCGGTGTTCTCGACCTCAGCCTTGATCTGGGCGATGCGACCCTCTACGTCGGCCTTCTTGCCGGCGCCTTCGACGATGGTCGTGTTGTCCTTGGTGATGACGACCTTGCGGGCCCGACCGAGCATGTCGAGACCGACACCGTCGAGCTTGAGGCCGACCTCTTCGGCGACGACCTGGCCGCCGGTGAGGATCGCCATGTCCTGGAGCATCGCCTTACGGCGCTCACCGAAGCCCGGGGCCTTGATGGCGACCGAGTTGAAGGTGCCGCGGATCTTGTTCACCACGAGGGTGGCCAGGGCCTCGCCCTCGACGTCCTCGGCGATGATCAGCAGGGGCTTGCCCGACTGCATGACCTTCTCGAGCACCGGAAGGACTTCCTGGACCGAGCCGATCTTGCCCTGGTTGAACAGGATGTAGGGCTCGTCGAAGACGGCTTCCTGACGCTCGGCGTCGGTGACGAAGTAGGGCGACAGATAGCCCTTGTCGAACTGCATACCCTCGACGAAGTCGAGGTCCATGCCGAAGGTGTTCGACTCTTCGACCGTGACCACGCCGTCCTTGCCGACCTTGTCGATGGCCTCGGCGATGGTCTCGCCAACGCTCTGGTCAGCAGCCGAGATGGCGGCGACCTGAGCGATCGAGTCCTTGCCGCCGACCTTGGACGACTGCTTGGCGATCGACTCGACGGCGGCCGCAACCGCAGCCTCGATGCCGCGCTTGAGGCTCATCGGGCTGGCGCCGGCGGCCACGTTGCGGAGGCCTTCCTGCACCAGGGCCTGAGCGAGCACCGTCGCGGTGGTCGTGCCGTCACCGGCGATGTCGTTGGTCTTGGAAGCGACTTCCTTGACCAGCTGGGCACCCATGTTCTCGAACTGGTCCTCGAGCTCGACCTCGCGAGCAATCGAGACACCGTCGTTGGTGATCGTGGGGGCGCCGAACTTCTTGTCGAGGACGACGTTGCGACCCTTGGGGCCGAGCGTGACCTTGACAGCGTCGGCCAGCTTGTTCACGCCGGCCTCGAGGCCGCGGCGGGCCTCGTCGTCAAACTTGAGAATCTTCGGCATGACTACTTGACGATGGCGAGCACGTCGCGAGCGCTGAGGATCAGCAGGTCCTCGCCACCGGCGCTGATCTCGGTGCCGCCGTACTTGCTGTAGACGACGGTGTCACCCACGGCGACATCCATGGGGATGAGCTCACCGGTGTTGTCGGAGCGCTTGCCCGGACCAACGGCGAGAACTTCGCCCTGCTGGGGCTTTTCCTTGGCGGTGTCAGGGATCACGAGACCGCTGGCGGTCGTCTCCTCACCCTCACCGGGGCGGACGACAATGCGGTCCTCGAGGGGCTGCAGGTTCATCGAGTCTCTCTCCTACGTTGACGCTCGACAGTTGTTTCAATTGCCGACCGCCCTCCACGAACGGTCAGCTAGCACTCTCATGAGGCGAGTGCTAAGGCTAGTGGTGCGGCCGAGAACCGCCACCCGTGGTCCAGAACTTTTCCCGGACTTGGGCCGATGCGGCCAGCCCACCACCCCCAACCCGAACGGGGTGTAACGATTGGTGCCAGGCACCGAAACGCATCACTGCCAGACAGCGAGGGGCTCCCCCATGACGTCGCGGTCGATTTCGAGGCCGAGGCCGGGCAGGTCAGGGGCGGTCACGCCGCCGTCGATGATCTCGACGTCCATCACAGCGGTCCGCGTCGTGACCATGCCCCGCACGTCGAGCACGCAGCGCAGGTGACGGGCCGGGACGGTCTGGCCGAGGTGCAATAGCGCGGCAAACGACACCTCGCTGCCCACGGTGTCCTGCACGCTCATCGTCAGGCCGGCCGCGATCGCCAGGTCACGCTGGCGGCGGCACTGGGTGAGCCCCCCGTTCTTCGACACCTTCAGGCCGATCCCATCGGCGACGTCGTCGGCAATCGCCGACACGATCGCCCCGATCGAGTCGCCGAGTTCATCGAGCACGATCGGCACATTGGTGCGGCGGCGAAGACTCTGGGTCTCTCGCCAGGTGGCACAGGGTGCCTCGAACACGAAGTCGAGGCCGGCGGGCACCAGGCGAAGGAAGCGCAGTGCATTCTCGACGGTCATGCCGCCATTGGCATCAACGAGGAAGTACTCGCCCGGCTCCGCATCGGCCAGCGACGCCGCCACGCGCTCGGCATCGAGCCCCGGCCCACCATCAGCGTCGAGCGAGCCCACCTTGACCGAATGGCCCCGGTAGCCCTGAGCTCGGTGTTCGGCGACCCGAGCTCGCATGTCGTCGGGTTCGCCCAGGTGAATCGAGGAGATGACCGGCAGGCCCCCGGCCGTCCGTCCGCCGAGCAGGTCGCAGACCGGCATGCCCACCGAGCGCCCGAACAGGTCCCAGCATGCGACATCGATCGCGGTCTTGGCCGCCGCGTTTCCGGCAAGCAGCTCGTCCATCCGATCGTTCACGCGTTCCACGCGGCGCGGGTCCGAGCCGAGCAAGCCCGGAGCGATCTCCTCAATCCCTGCACGGACGCCCCGAGCGTGCGCAGCCACATAGTTCGGCCCGAAAGGCGTCGACTCACCCCATCCCTCGGTCCCGTCATCGGCGGTGAGGCAGACGAACGTCGCGTCGAAGGAGGTGTAGGTCCGTCCACCGCTCAACACATAGGTGCCACCGGCGTACGGGAGGTCGGCTTGGAACATCTCAATCCGCTCGATGCGCATGATGCGCAGGTTAGGTCGCACCCTGATTAGCGTTGCCCCATGACCGACTCGACCGCTCCACCGAGCCCGCGCTACGGCCAGATCGACCACGACTACGGGCTGCGTCTGGCCACGACGGCGCCCGAGGACGACGGGCCGGTGTGGATGATCAACCTGATGAAGTACCGCGAGGTCGCCGACTACGCGGATGGGCGCGAGACGTCGCTCACGGGCCGCGAGGCCGACGACGAATACGCACCGCTCGACTCGTTGGCTGCGGTCGGGGCTCGACCGGTGTTGATCGCCGATGTCGATCAACAAGTGCTCGGCGACGACGTGACCTGGGACCGCATCGGGATCGTGCGCTACCCCACGCGGAAGGCCTTCGTCGACATGCAGTCGCTCCCCGGCTTCCAGAAGTCGCACGAGCACAAAGACGCCGGCATGGAGTTCACGATCGTGATCGGCACGCAGCCGATGGCCAACCCGATGCCGCAGGACGAGTGGCCCGATTGGGCAGACGTCGAGCATCCTCCGACCGACGACGACGGTCCCGTGGTCGTCATGCACGTGATCCGATTCGAGGACGCTGACCCCGGCGCCGAGACCCCCGCGGAGATGGAGGCGTATCAAGCCGGTGCGCTCAACGCGGCCCGGCGTCATGGAGTCCGGGTGAACGGCTGGTTCGCCGCCGAGGGAACCATCATCGGCGACGGCCGGGTCTGGCATCAGGTCCGGTTCAACGAGTTCCCGAGCAAGGCAGCCTTCCTCGCCGTCGTTGCCGATCCCGAGCGACTGGCCGCCCAGAAGGACCACCGCGAACGGGCGATTGCCGACACCTACACGATGATCCTCCGTGCCGGAATCAACGATCTGTACGCCTCGACGCTCGAATAGCCCTCGCCGCCGAGATTCGCCTACAGCTCAACGGCTCGCGCCACGGCGTCGACGACTTCAGCGCCGACGGCACTGAACGCTTCGACGCTGCGGCTCGCCCGCGCCATCACGAAACCGCCCTCGATCGACGCAACGACGAGTGCAGCGAGCCGGCGCGCCGCGGACTCCTCAGCACCGACCTCGACGAGGATGCCGACGAACCGACGCTGCCAGTCGGCGATCACCTCGGCGGCGATCTGGCGGAGTTCGTCGTTGGTGTTGGCGACTTCTCGCGCCACCGCACCGATCGGGCAGGGGTCGATGAAGTCGGTGTCGACCAGCAGTTGAGCCGCCCCCGCGAACGCGTCGGCGAGGCCGGCGACCGGGTCGCTGGCCGATCGCACGATCAGCTCCACGAACTCGCCGTAGCCGTGACCCGACTCACGCAGAACCTCAGCGGTCAGCGCGTCTTTTCCGCCCGGGAAGAAGTGATAGATCGACCCGGTCGTTGCGCCCGAAACGCGAGTGATGTCCTTGAGCGACGTGCCGTTGTAACCCTGCCGGCGGAACAGTTCAAGCGTGGCGGTGACGACTCGCTCTCTGGTTCCCGCTGACGAAACGACCTCCGACATGCGATCAGCCTAGATCGAACTTCACTTGACTAGAGCGATCGTTCTACTAGTCTCAGGCACATCGCTAGAACGATCGCTCTAGGAGGGTCACGATGTATAAGGCCGCGATACGAGCCTTCATGCGCTACAGCGTCCGCAGACTCAACAACGGCGATCCGTCGCTCATCCTTCGACTCGCCCACCCCGATGCCACCCTGGCGTTCCCCGGCGAAAACAGCTGGGCCACGATGTTCCGGCCGGTGGAGAAGGGGCGCCAGGCACACTCGACGCATCGGGGCCTCCAGGAGTGCGAGGCCTTCGCCGAGCGATTCGTGGCCGAGGGCCTGCGATTCGATATCGAGGACATCCTCGTCAACGGCGGCCCGTGGCGCACCCGGATCGCTCTGCGCGTGGTGAGCTTCATCCCCGGAGCTTCCGAGGACGGGCCTGACGAGTACAACAATCGCGCGATCGCCGTGTTGGAAACCCGGTGGGGCCGCCTCGTCTCCTGGGAGGACTACGAGGACTGCGAGCGGGTTGCGGACTGGGATCGTCGCCGCGAGATCGCACCCACCTGAACCCTCTGGCTGGTCAAGCGTCGAACTCGGCCATCAAGCGTTGCAAGGTGCCCATCGCCGCGAACGCGCTCGCGCCGATTCGCTCGAGTACGGCTGCCCGCTCGGTGTCCTCGGGGCCGATGCTGGCGACGGCCTCGCTGAAGCCGTCGAGTCGATTTCCTCGAAGCCACGGTCCGAGGTCCGCTTCCTGACCCCAATTGAACTGGTTGATCAGATTCGACGCTGTCAGGTGGAGATAGTCCTCGAGATGATTCGGAAGCGGGACCACCTGGGACAAGCGGTTCTTCTCCTCGATGCTGTCCCGGGTCAGCTCGAGATACGCGATCAGCGACGCGCTGAACAGCGGCTGATAGGCCCGGATCGTCTGTGGAGAGATGCGGTTCTCCTCGAAGACGGGGCGATCCTCGAACACCTTGATGGCCGACGCCGAACAGTCCACAAAAACGTGGTCCGGCGTGGTCGGGACCGTGCCGCCGTCGAGCACGATCTCTGTTGGCGTGATGCGCTGCACCCGTCCGAGCCGCACGACATCGTCGACACGGCGTAGCTCGTTCGCCTCGAGCTCGCTGACCACCGCGGCGTGGAACATGGTCGGCTCGACCTGCGGGTCGAGCCGATGGAAGTAGCCGCATGCTTCGAGTCGGTGGAAGAGGTCCTCGAACGACCCTGCGGCTGCGATCGCCTCGATCTGGTCGGCTTGGGCACCCATCGTGGCATCGAAGAACTCGATGCCCGGTTGCAACTTGGCGCGATCAAGCCACCACGCGTCTCTCGGCATGATCCAGGTGATGCGACTCGGGTCGACGGAGTTCTCCAAGAGCCAGATCACCGCGTCGATCCCGGTCTTTCCGCCGCCGATGACCACGAAGCCGGCCGGCGGTTCCGTGACCTTCGGCAGGTCGTTGACCGGCATGAAGGTCACGCCGTCTTCGATCTCGAAGCTCGGCGTGTGGGTCGAGGGGATCGAGGTGTTCAACAGCGTGCAGTCGGCCAGCATCCCGTGGTCGACGTGATAGTGCTCACCGGTCAACCGATGCCTGAAGTTGCCGTCGCCGGAGTAGTCGCAGAGCGGGAAGTACCGCACGCGCCCGGTCGGCAGGAGCTGGTGGCGCATCACCAGATCGAAGTACGCAGCAACCTCGTGACCGCTCGCGAGGTCGTAGAGACCGCGATTCAGCCCGACCCGATCGATCAGTCCGCGGCTGAGCTCCATCGAGCGCACGCCGTAGAACTGCGACGGTTGGTGCAGCGTGACGAACGGGTACGCCCGGGTCCAATGACCGCCGGGGCGTTCGTAGCGATCGATGATCACGACATCCGCGTCGCTCTCGGCAACGAGGGTGTCGGCAAAGGCCATACCGACCGCTCCCGCTCCGACGATCAGGTAGTCCGTGTGCAGCTCGGTGGTCACGATGACCCGCCTGCGGTAGTCAGAGAAGCCCGGCGAGCCACTCGCGTGCGTCGACCATCATCTCGATCGTCTGGCTGTGCGCCATGTCGTACGCATGGTGGCGAAGATCCCAGCCGCCGGCCTCGAGCGTCGAGATGACTTCCAGCGGCCGGTCCGGCCCGATGAAGACGTCCTTGGTGCCCCACTGAAAGAGCGCCGGGCGGCCGGCGCCATTCGACAGATCGACGGTGACGTCTTCGGCGACAGGAAGGCCACAACAGATGGCCCACACGCCGGCATAGGCCGGCGCATCAGGCTGGCCGGCCAGGGCCAGCGCGAGATAGCCACCCTGGCTGAAACCGCCGACCACACAACGCTCGATCGGCACGTTCGCCGCCTCGGCTTCGGTGACGATGAGCTCTTGGAGCGTCTCCATCGAACTCTTGAACATGCTGAGGTCCTGCTCGAAGGTCTGGAGGTCGATGTGCCACCACCCGGCACCATCGCCGTCGGGCATCGTCAGCGGACCTCGCGGCGCGATCGCCGTGAACCGCTCATCGGGATCGACCAGCGGCACGTACGACGCCAGGTGATGCTGCTCGGCCGTGTAGCCGTGGAAGAGGAAGAGCAGGCGGTCGACGCCGTCGCGGTTGATGCGGTACTGCGTGAGAGTCATGGCTGCCAGTCTGGCACCCGTCGCAACGCGTGCGTGGTTCAGACGGACCCGCCGCAGCGCCAGTAGCGGCCGCCGGCGCGATCGAGAAACTGCTCGTCGACCAGCCAGCGCCGCAGCATGGCGACGTCGTCGTGCACCTCGCGCAACGTGTCGTTGACATCGGACTCGGGATAGTGCTGGCCGATCTCGAAGCGCTGGGCCAAATGATCGAGAACGATCAGCCGCTTGGCGCGCTTGGTCGGAAACGCCACGAGCCGACCGTCCTGGAAGGCGGTGTCGAGCACCCTGGCGATCTCCGCCGGTTCGTCGCCGAACTCGGAAGGCGTCGGAGGCTCCGCCTCGGCGCGGACCGCCTGCTGGAACACGTCGGTGTCGAGGGCCCAGAGGTCGTCCTGCTGCGAGACGATCGCGGCCATGCGGTCGAGTGCATCGAGCACGGTGCGGAGTTCGAGGCCGGCGCGATCCGCGACGGCGGAAGTGGTCGAGGCACCTTCGAGGATCAGTGCGGCGACCACCCGTCGGCGGCCGTCGTCGGCCAGGAGTCCTGCTAATTGTCGGGAGGAGACGCTCACCGGGGCGGCTCGCTCAAGAGGCTTCGAGCCACGGCAGCTTCAGGCTGGGCTCGGCGCCCAGGTCGAGGCCCGACGGTCCGTCGGACTGCAAGCGCCACCAGGCCGCGGTAGCGATCATTGCGGCGTTGTCGGTGCACATCGAGCGGCTCGGTACGAACGCTCGGAGTCCGCTGGCGACCGAGTGGTCGAGGGTGCGCTCGCGCAACTCGCTGTTCGCCGCAACCCCGCCGCCCAGGCAGATCGCGGTCGCGCCAACCTCTTCGCACGCTCGAACGGCCTTGGCCAACAACACATCCACCACCGCAGCTTGGAACGAAGCGGCCACATCTTCGGCGGAGACGTCGGGGTTGTTGCGTACGTGATTGATGACTGCGGTCTTGAGGCCGCTGAACGAGAAGTCGAATCCCTCGTTGAGCATCGGACGAGGGAAGTCGATCGCCGTGGGATCACCCTGGGCCGCCAGCCGGTCGATGATCGGACCGCCGGGATAGCCGAGGTCCAGATAGCGGGCGACCTTGTCGAAGGCCTCGCCAGCGGCGTCGTCGACCGTCTGGCCCAGCAGGCGGTACTCGCCATGTCCCTGCATCTCGACGAGCATCGTGTGGCCGCCCGACACCAGGAGGGTCACGAGCGGGAACTCGAGGTCGGGTTCTTCGAGCATGCCCGCATAGAGGTGGCCCTCGAGATGGTTCACCCCGATGAACGGCACGCCCCACGTGAGGGCCAAGGCCTTGGCAGCGCTCACGCCGACCAAGAGCGAACCGACGAGACCGGGACCGTAGGTGGCCGCAACGGCGGTCAGTTCGCTGCCCTTCCGCCCAGCTTCGACGAGCGCCTGAGCGATCACCGGCGTGATCAGGTCGGTGTGGGCTCGCGACGCGATCTCGGGGACGACGCCCCCGAACCGGGCATGCAGGTCGACTTGGCTGCTCACAACCGAGGAGAGAATCGCCGAGCCGTCGACGACGACCGACGCCGCGGTCTCGTCACACGAGGTCTCGATGCCCAAAATCGTTTCGCCGGCAACCGACTCGGACTCGGCGAGATCGATCGTTTCCATCGTCATGCCGCAGCACCTTCCTGAAGCGTTCGGGCGATGGCCTGAAGGCGTTCCCTCCAAGCGGGGTCGGCGGGATCGTCGATGCGCATGATCAGCGCGTCGCACGAGCCGGTTGCATCGCCACGGTCATAGAACCCGCGCTCGATCCCGACGGGCACGAAGCCGAAGCGGCTGTACAGCCGCTGCGCCGCTCGATTCGCCGGGCGCACCTCGAGTTCGACCGATTCCGTCATGTCATCGATCCCGGCGAACAGGTCGAGCAGAAGGGCGGTGGCGGCGCCGGCGCCACGGGCGTCCTCCGCGATGGCGATGTTGATCAACCGCAGAGCTGTGCCGTGCTGCCACGTGGCACCGTGACCGAGGATCGCGCCGTCGACATCGACGGCCACGCGGTGACGGAAGCACGCCTCAGTGATCTGATCCACGAACAGTGCATACGACCAGGCTTCGCCGTGGGCGACCAGGTCGATGGAGCGAAGCTCCTCGATGTCGTCGCGGCGCAGCGGGCGAAGGTGCGGACTCATGCCACCGGCCGAGTCTGCCAGTTGACCTCGGCGTCGGGCCGACGCAGATACAGCGGCTGGATCTCCGCTGGCTGAACGAACTCCTCGCGAAGCGCGCGAGCATGGGCCAGTGCGACCAACGAGTTCGCAGACGGAAACGCCAGGCTCTCGTCGGCGACTTCGACCTTGGTGATCGAGGAGAACAGCTCCTGATAGCGCAGCGCACCGTCGCCGACCACAAGGCACTCGGTGCTCGCCGCCATCAGCTCGGCGTACAGGTCGTCGGGGCTCAACACACGCGGCTCGCTGACGCGTTGTACGCCGCCGGGCACGTGACGGTAGAAGGCGGTGAAGACCTCGCCGCGCCGAGCATCGATCGTGGCGGCGATGAGCCGGCGGGTGTGGCGGACAGGGAACGCCACGAGGTCGAGGCTCGACACGCCGATCATGGGAACCCCCAGCCCGAAGGCCGTGGCCATGGCGGTCGAGATCCCGACACGGAGCCCCGTGTAGAGGCCGGGCCCGACGTCGACCGCAACCACGCTGATCTCGTCGATGGTGACCCGGGCCTGCTGGAGTGTGAATTCGATCTGCGGCGCAAGCGACTCAGCGTGGCGTTTTCCTCGGGCGGCATGGCTCGACGCAAGGACGCCTTCGTGCCCACCGATCGCGCAACCGACCTGAGCGGTCGCGCTTTCGACGCCCAGGATCAGCATTGGACACCGGCCTTGCTCGCGAAGGACTCGCGGAGCTGACCGAGGCGGGCATTCCACGCCGTCCCCCGCGCCGTGAGGTTCAGGACCCGCTCGTCGTCGCCATCGCCGAACCCGATCTGGACCAGCAGATAGCCGTCGGGAAGCGCCGGCTCGATGGTGTCCCCCCACTCGATCACCACGACGCCACCGCTCTCGAAGAGCTCGGGCAACGCAAGATCGATGACCTCGTCGAGCTGATCGATCCGGTACACATCGAGGTGGTGCACCACGAGGCGTCCGGTGTCGTAACGCTGGGCGAGGGTGAAGGTCGGGCTGGTGACGGTCTCGGTCACGCCGAGTGCCGCCGCGTAGCCCTTGGTGAACGCGGTCTTGCCGGCGCCGAGGTCGCCACCGAGTACCAGGACGTCGCCGGCGGCCGAGACCTCGGCGATTGCCGCGGCGATCGCGGCAGTCTCCTGCGGGCCGTGCGAAGGCGCGACGATGTCGACCGGGCGTTCCACGGCCTTGAATCTACCGGCGCAAGGTCGACCGACGGACGATTGTGACCGGCGTTCGGATTACTCGTCGCCTCGACAGCCTCTGATCGCCTGCTCGACCGCCACGGTCGCCAGTAGACGGATGTTGGCCACCGACGCCTCGGGGGCGCCGGTTTCGATGACGTTGGTCGCCACGGCGACGATGGCGTCACCGTCGGCTTGGGTGTGGGCCGGCAACAGGGCGCGCCCCATGCCATCGTGACCGCCTTCGGCGATGGTCCGGCACTCGACCTTGGTCAACGTGGCGTTGGTCCACACCACACCGATCGTCGTATTCTCGAACGACTCGGGCTCGATCGTGGGCGGCAGGAACGTACCGTCGATGATCTCCTGAGCCGTGGCGCCATCGTCGAGATCGCCGACGGCGTTGACGGCCATGATCGCCGTGACCGTCACCTCGCCCGAGCGCACGGTGCTGATCCCGATCCCGGCGTCGACCCGGTGGTCGGAACCGCGCCACTTGCCGATGGTCGCTCCGGCACCTGCGCCGTAGCGGCCCGTCGGCCAGGGTCCGTTCGAGGCCGTATCGAGTGCCGCCCGGCCGGCCGACCGGTCTGGTCGGGGCACACCGTCGGCAAGATCGAACAGCGACATGCCGACGACGATCGGGACGCGACCGGCACGGGTCTCGAAGCCGCGGTCTCGTTCGGCGAGGCCCTCGATCACCCCGTCGGCCGCCGCAAGACCGAAGGCCGATCCGCCGCTGAGCACCACGGCGTCGACCTGCCCGACCATGCGTCGGGGATCGAGCAAACCGAACTCTCGCGTCGCTGGTGCACCGCCGCGGATCTCGCCGGATGCCACCGATCCCTCAGGGAACACCACGACGGTGCAGCCGCTTCGTCCTTCCGGCTCGGTCCAATGGCCGAGTAGGACCCCATCGTCGGAACCGGCGTGCATGTGGCGAGACTACTTCGACCATGCGGGGCGACTTGGCGGCGAGACCGGTGGTTCCGCCCACGCCCGCCAGAGCTGTCACGATGGACGCATGCTCCGCATCAAGGTCACCCTCGATCGCGCACCGTTGCGGTACACGTTCGTCTCCCATCGTCCCGACCATGGCGACCCGATGATCGTCATGACCGATGCTTCGGGCGTCGCAGCCTTCCCCAAGGTGAACAATCGAGCGAAGATCGATGTCGTCGTGCATGCCCACAACCTGGCGGTACGGATGCTCGACGGTGGCGACCCTGGCGTGCGGGAGATCGCCCTGCGCTTCCGCAACAAGGGTGACGGCGCCACGGCCAACATCAGCCCGAAGAACAAGGAGCAGTTCCCGCACTACCAGATCATGGATCGGTGCTACGAGGTGTATGACACCGTCTTCGCCTCGATCGCGCCGTTCAGCGGATCGTCTCGCGGCATCTATCCCCACGGAGGCAAGGACAAGGCGGCCGCGTGGCACCGACGCAACGCCAAGGTCGACTGCCGGTACCCCGAGAGTCTGATGCCGGGCAAGCTCCCGTGGGTGCAGCCCCAGAGCATCACGACCGGCGTGCCGTTGATGCATCTGAAGAGCCCGGCCCAGGACAAGAAGCTCTTCGGTACCCCCAAACGCCCAGCGACCACCGTCCCGCATGAATACGCGCACGCGCTGCACTTCTGCCAGCTCAGCGGGCTCAAGCGTTGGGAGCTGGCGGCCAAGTACGCGCTGTGGATCGGCAAGGAGCTGGCGAATGGACGATCGGGAACCCATCGCACCGACAAGAAGACCAGCCCGCTCATCGCCTACATCGAATCGATTGGGATCTTCGCCCAGCGGTACTGGCTCTATGCGACCGAGGTTGAAACCGGCTTGACCGGTTCAGAGCTGCGTGCGGCGTTCGTCGACGACGAGCTGTCGAACAGCCCAGCCCTCGCCGACGTGATGCCGGGCTACTGCCCGATCGCTACTCGCAGCGCGACGGGCGCGGTCAAACCGACGCTGCGCGGCTCCTCGACCGAAGGCGCCGTGTATGGCGCGATCTTCCTCGACTTCGCCGATCGCACGCGGCTGTCCACGTCGGTGAACACCTACATGAAGTGTGGGAGCTTCACCCCCAACGGTTGGATCAACCACACGTCGAAACTCCGCAAGGGCCGCTATGCCGACGATGTCGATGTCGTGCGAAAGCGCTGGAGGCTGTAGCACGCATCCGCATTGAGCCGGATCTGACGCAGATCGGTCCCCCGGAGTGGTTCGCTCCTAGGCGTCGGGGCGCCGGTCGTGCACCCAACCGGTGAGTGCCCAAGCTTGGGCGACAATCCGGCCACCAACCTGGGTGTGCTGCTCCATGAGATGAGTGAACGCCACCCGGCCGCACACGCCGACTTCGGCGGTCTCGGCCGCGGTCACCGTGGCGAGACGGCGACCGTTGCTGCGCGAGATGTCGGGAAGAAGCGCAAGCTCGCCGAAGAACTCGCCTGGCTGGGCGACGTGTACCGACTCGCCATCGACGGAGATCTCGGTGCTGCCGTCGAGTAACACCATGAACTCGGCGCCCGCCGCCCCTTGGGTGATCAGCTCGTCGCCCGACTCGAATGCCCTCGGTTCGAGCAGTCGCCGAACCGCCCGCCGCTCCCGAAATCCCAGTCCCGCAAGCAGGTCTGTCATTGCCGCCTTGTCCTTTCGCTACCCCTGCGGACGGGGTGCGACCGAAGCGTCCTTGCTACGACCACAACACCAATTCCACGGGTCGACGGTGCCACGTGATTCCGGCGAGCGGCGTGAAGCACCTCACATAGCGACTGCGACATCGGACACAGCGTTTGGCACCCGAGCCGATCAGCGAATCCAGCACCGTTCGATCGAGGCGAGCGCCGCGTCGACGTCATCAAAGGTGGTCGAGAGATCAGAGACCGAAATACGCATCGCTCGGCGTCCCTGCCACGTCGTGGCTCCCATCCAACACACCCCTGCCGCCTGCACACGCGCGACGACATCGTCGGTCGTCTGATCGTCGCCGAACGCGACCAACGCCTGGTTGATCACCACCGGAGCCAAGACCTCGGCACCCATCGCGAGGAGCCCCTCGGCGAAGCGCTCGGCGCAGCGGCACGAGTGCTCGATGGAATCGGCGACACCGTCTCGCCCGGACGTCGCCAACACGCTCCACACCGGAACGCCACGAGCCGCCTGGGACATCTGGAGTCCGAGATTCATGAGTGAGCGCTCGTCGTCTCCCGAAGGCACATACGCCGCATCCATCCGCATCGAGTGGCGCAGGTGGCGCCCATCCGCGACCACGAGCACACCACAGTCGTAGGGAACGTTGAGCCATTTGTGGCCGTCGGTCGCCCACGAGTCCGCTCGCTCCACGCCACGCACCGAGGATCGACGGGCCGGGGCGGCATTGGCCCACAGGCCGAATGCGCCGTCGACGTGGACCCAGGTCTCCGGCCCGCCCAGCCGATCGACGATCGCCTCGAACGGGTCGGAATGTCCGGTGTTGACGTTTCCGGCCTGTGCCAGCACGAGCGTCAGTCCGGCTGGCTCGGGCAGCTGGGCCGCGTCCATCGCACCGTTCGCATCGGCGGGGACGACGACGACATCGCGCTGACCGAATCCGGCGATCCTCAGGGCCTTGTGCACGGACACGTGCGCCTCCTCCGAGATCACGACCCGGATCGGTGGTGCTCCCGCCAGCCCATCGGCATGGACGTCCCAACCGGCGCTGCCCAACAGGGCGTCGCGAGCCGTGACGATGCCGGTGATGTTGGCGACCGTCGCACCGCCGCAGAAGGTTGCCGTCGCCGAGGAAGGCAGGCCGAGCGCATCGACGATCATCTCCGCCGCGGCGGTATCGATCGCGGCAGCCGTCGGGCTCATCGTCGAGAGGGCCGCATTCTGGTCCCAGGCTCCCGCGACGATCGCTGCCGCGCGCGCCACCTCCACCGTGCCGCCATTGACAAAGCCGAAGTACCGCCCACCGGTCGACCGCATGGTCGCGGGACTGCCGAGGGCGTCGAGCATCTGGATCGCCTCGTCAGGCTCGATCGGGGCATCGATCGACACGCTCCCGAACGCTTCGAGCGCGGCGATCTGATCAGGTGTCGGGCCGACCGGCTGATCGCGGACGCTCTCGACGTAGTTCCGAGCAATGTCGACCGCTTGGTCGAAGACAGGACGTTCCACCGGGTGAGCTTAGAAGTCGATCAGCCAAGGTGTTCGGACGTGGGGCCGGCGACCACGTGCCGATCGACGCGACCCGCTCAAGCGCTGGTGTCCGCTCGATCTGATGCGAGGCGCTGGGTCACTCCCTTGACCGAGGCTGCGCAGACTCCAATCGTTCCGATGATGAAGATCAGCACCTCCGGACCGTCTTGGCCACCCGAGACGATCATCACAATCAACCCGATCGC
Organism: Actinomycetota bacterium; assembly: GCA_039028435.1. GTDB lineage: Bacteria > Actinomycetota > Acidimicrobiia > Acidimicrobiales > UBA10347 > UBA10347. Next base: position 151,352 of record JBCCIC010000014.1, read on the forward strand.
GGCCACGATCGCAAAGATCGTGCCGATGACCGTCCAGTTGCGCATGTCGCCAAACTAGCGGCAGCCGACAAAGTGCCAGACCGGCCTGCCGAGATCGTAGGCACTGAGCGCGCCAGGTCGACCTCGAGCTGAAGGCCCGCGTCCCGGCCGCCCTGTGAGGTGGCGCCAAGAGCGAGCCGAACGGTGCGACTTAGACAGACTTGCCGACCGATATGAGGTCGTCGACCGCATCGTCGTGACGCGACGCCGCAGCGACGATTTCGAAGCGGGACATCGTCTCACGCAGCCCCGCGAGCGCCGCTCGAGCACCCGCCAGATCGCCCAGAACAGCGTTCAGACGATCACGCAATTGACCATCGGGATACAGCGCGGCATCTGCCCATCGCTCGCCGACGAGTTCGGGAAAGCTCAGGCGGTCGGGAAGGACGGGCACGGCCCCAGCGGCCAGCGCCTCGACGATGGCGATGCCGAAGAACTCGTGATCGGCAGCGCTGACGACGACGTCGGAACGAAGGAGCCAGTCGTGGTAGTCGTCGGGTTCGAGCCAGCCCTCGTGGACGATGTGGTCGCCGAGGTGGTCGCGCACCCAAGCGGCCTCGTCCGAGTGGCCCTGGTTCTCCCCCGCCAGTACGAGGTCGAAGGCAACGCCTTGGGTCGAGATCGCGCGAAGCGCCGAGAACACCGCACGCGGGTTCTTGTCGTGATCCCATCGCTGGTTCCACAGCACGACGGGACGGGCGTTGACGAATCTCCGACCGGCGATCAGATCCTTGGTGGCAACACCAGGCCACAACACACTGCTGCGCTCAGCGACGAGCGTGACGGCGCGGCCGCTCACCGGCTCGGGTTGGCGCGCCAAGAACCCCGGCAGCACGTCGAGCATGGCACCGCGATGGAAGTCCGAGTTCCACCACAATCGATCGGCTGCGATGATCGAGCGCCAGTTGGCCAAGCCGGCATCGATGTCGAGCCGCTGACCCGGCGCCGGCGGATAGAGGATCTGGCTCTCGTGGAGATAGAGCGCGACTGGTGTCGACCCGAGCGATCGGCGAGCGAGCCCGAGATACGACGACGCGTCGATCAGCCCGGAGATCACAACGCCATCGGGACGGCCGTGATCGGCGACCCACTCTTGGGTCGCTTCGGCCAAGGACGCAGCACCGCCCCGCAATCGCCAACGCCAGAACTGCGCGGGCAGCGACAAGACGTGCAGCTCATGGCGCGAGTGCGCCGCCCAACCGTCGACCCAGGCGCGATGCGATCCCCCGTACCACGGCTCGAGGACGAGGACGCGAGCCACGAAGCGGTTAGAGGTAGCGGCGACGGATCCGCTGGCCGACGTCGCACACGATCTCGTACGGGATCGTGTCGAGAAGCGCCGCATTGTCGGCCGCGGTGATCGATTCGTCGCCCTGTGCGCCGAGCAGCACCACGGGTTCGCCAGACCGGAGGTCGGTGTCGTTGCCGAGATCGATCATCGTCTGGTCCATCGTGACCGTACCGACGATCGGTCGACGCTTGCCGCCGACCAGCACCTCGAGGCCGCGGGCGTAGGCATCGCGGCGCAGCCCGTCGGCATAACCGATCGGGATCGTGGCCACCGTCGTATCGGTCGAGAACGTGTGGCGAAGGCCATAGGAGATCGACTCGCCCGCCCGGACCTGCTTGATCAGTCCGAGCTGGGTCACCAGCGACAGGGCCGGCTCGAGCTCGACCACACCGTCGAGCTCGGCCGAAGGTGCGATCCCGTACATGGCAATCCCCGTCCGCACCATGTCGAATCGCGCCTCGGGCCGGGCAAGCAGGCCCGCTGAGTTGCAGGCGTGCACGATGATGTCATCGGACGAGAGCTCGCGCACCGTGTCGAGCACGCGGAGAAAGCGGGCCAGTTGCTCACCCGTCTCGGGCCGACCAAGATCGTCGGCCACGGCGAAGTGCGTCCACACGCCGGCCAAGCGAATGCCCGGCTTGTCCTTGATCGCTCGCACGGCGTCGATGACCCAGTGCTGGTCATCCCCGGGTCGGAAGCCGTCGTCGGGGCGGAGCCCGACGCGGTTCATGCCGGTGTCGATGTTGATGTGTACGTCGAGTGGGTCGTCACCCGGCTCGAAACCCACGGCAGCGACGAGCGCGGCGATGCCGTCCGGGGTGTACACCGTCGGCGTCAGGCGGGCGCCGACGATCTCGAACATCTCGTTGGGCCGCGGTTCGGACAGCAACAGGATGGGGGCTCGTACACCGTTCCGGCGCAACTCGAGTCCTTCCTCAACCAACGCGACCGCGACCATCGACGCACCGGCGTCGAGCGCAGCCCGAGACACGGCGACCGCACCATGCCCGTACCCATCCGCCTTGGTCACCGCGCAGAGCGCGGCCGGCGAAGCGACATCGCAAAGACGTTCGACGTTGCGTGCGATCGCGCCGAGATCGACGATCGCTTCAGTTGGGCGCACGGTGACCTCCGTGGACGGCAAGCGCAGAAGCCGAGTCTGCCAGCAGCTCCACCAGATCCGAAGCAACACCGCCGACGAGCGGCAGGCGGTGGCCCGCATCGGCATGAAGCCATGCACCAAGTGCGGCTGCGAGGAATGGTTCCACCCCGGAAGCGAGCTGTGTGGCGATTGCTCCCGACAGCACGTCGCCGCTGCCGGCGGTGGCAAGGCGCGAGTCACCGTGGGCGACGGCGAGACATCGACCGTCGGGGGCGGCAACGATGGTGCACGGCCCCTTGAGCAGCACGACCGAACCGGTGTCACTTGCGAGGGCACGGGCCGAGGCGAATCGGTCGAGGTCCGGCGGTGCGCCCGCCAGCGAGAGGAACTCGCCATCGTGTGGGGTCAGCACCACATTGCTTCCGGTGTTCGGACGCAGCCCGAGCAGCCGCAACGCCGTGCCATCGACCACCGTGGGTAGGTCCGAAGATCCTGTCAAGACGGCTTGCGTGTCGCTGTGGGTGTCGGGGGCCAGGCCGGGGCCGATCACCAGCGAGCGGAAGCGACCCTCGCCCAATCGGTCGAGGACCGGCCCGCTCCACGCCGATGCGGGAAGCTCCTCGAAGACGACGGGGCTTCCCGGTGTCGTCGTGGCCCCGCCGACGAGGCCACATCGAACCAGCCCACAGCCCGAGCGCAGTGCTGCTTCTGCGGCGAGAATCGGCGCGCCATTCATGCCCGGTGAGCCTCCGACCACCATCACCGCGTTGTTCCACTTGTGCGCGTGGTCGGCTCGCCGTGGCAGATGCTCGGCCGCATCGTCACCGGTGAACAACCACGCTCGGGCCGACGTCACATCGAGCCCGACATCGGCCACCTCGATATGACCGGTCCGGCCCGCGCCTGGGGTCAGCAGCAGCCCCGGCTTGAGCGCCGCAAAGGTGATCGTGTGAGCAGCGAAGGGTGCTCGGCCGTGCAGACTGCCGGTCCGTCCGTCGACACCGCTTGGGATGTCGATGGCGAGGACCGGCGCGGCGGTGGTGGCGAAGTCGTAGGGGCGGTTCAGGCCGGTGCCGTAGGCGCCGTCGATCACGAGATGGGCGGGTGGCAGATTCCGTTCATGCGGATCCACGACCTGCACGCGAACTCCCGCTTCGCCGAGGAGCCGTGCCGCGACGATCGCGTCGGCGCCGTTGGTTGGGGGGCCGGGCCCACCCGGGGAGCCGCCGGCCGGCCCCCCCCCCCCCCACCGCCCGCCCCGGCGAGGGCCCCCGACGCCCGGCCCGCCCCCGCCCCCACCTCCGTGATCGTCGGGGGGGCGGGCGGCGGGTCCGCCCCCCGGCGTGGGCGCCGGCGGGGGGTTGGTACGGCCCGCGGGGCCCCCGTTGTGGCGGGGCCCGCCAACAACGGCGACGATCGCGTCGGCGCC
>JBCCIC010000015.1:0-133756 GCA_039028435.1 Actinomycetota bacterium
CACCGACTTCTCCAGCCAGGTCAACGAGATCGCCGGCATCTCCGAGAACAACGAGGCCGTCTTCTCCGCCGCCCTCGGCTTCCAGGTCACCGCACTTCGCGGCCAGCTCGAAGGCCAAGGCCTCGACGGACTGACCTACATCGGTACCGATGCGCTCGACGCCACCGGCATCCAGTTCGAGGACAACAACGAAGGCATCGCCCACACGCCACACACCTCGATCGCTGCGGGCGATCCGATCGACAACCTGCTCGCTCGGTACGAGGAGGAGCGCGGTGAGGCGCTCGAGAGCCGTGGCTTCATGGCCCTCTACGTCGACTCGATGTTCCTCGGCATCCAGGGCATCCTCGACTGCGGATGCGTCGAGCCCGCCGACATCGGCGCCGCCGTCGCCCAGATCGAAGCGTTCCAGGGCCTGTCCGGCGAGATCACCTACGCCGGCACCAACGGCATCCCACCGAAGGCCGTGCCGATCAACCAGATCGTCGACGGCGAGGACACCCTCGTCGCGGTGATCGGGGGCTGACAAACTTGTGGCGGTGTCGATGCCGGGGCATCGACGCCGCCGCCACTTTCCTCTGGGGGGCCGGATCCGTGCTCGAGGTGTCGGGGCTCACAACCAAGTACGGGGCGATCTCCGCACTGCGCAACGCGTCGCTGCGCGTCGATGCGGGCGAAGTCGTCGGCCTGATCGGGCCGAACGGTGCCGGCAAGACGACCCTGCTCGGCTCGATCGCCGGGCTCTTGGCGCCTGCCGAGGGCCGAGTGACGCTCGACGGCGACGACATCACCGGCGCGGCGCCTGAGCGCCTGCTTCGCTCGGGGCTCGCCTTGGTCCCCGAGCATCGTCGGATCTTCGTCGACCTTACGGTCGAGGAGAACCTGAAAATCGGTGGGGTCACCGTCTCGGCCGGCGAGCGTTCACAGCTGCTCGACGAGGTCGCCGAACGATTCCCGGTCCTGCGCGAGAAGTGGACGACCTCGGCCGGCTACCTGTCCGGCGGCGAAGCCCAACAGCTGGCGATCGGCCGGGCACTGATGTCGAAGCCCCGCCTGCTGATGATGGACGAACCGTCACTCGGCTTGGCACCGATCCTCGTCGACGTCGTGTTCGACCTGATCGACTCGCTGCGCGACAGCGGCACGACCATGCTGATCGTCGAACAGAACGCGACCCGCATGCTGGCGACCGCGGATCGGGCTTACGTCCTGCGAAGCGGCGAAATCGTTGCCGAGGGCACCGGCGAGGAGCTCGCCGAACGCGACGACCTGTTCGACACCTTCGTCGGTAGCGGGAGTGGCGGGAGTACCGCCGCAACCAGCGGCGAACCGGGAGCCGGCGCGTGACCCAGCTGCTCCAGAACCTGATCGATGGCCTCGGGCGCGGCAGCATCTACGCGCTGTTGGCCCTCGGTGTCGCCGTGATCTTCGGCGTGATGCACCTGCTCAACTTCGCCCACGGTGAGCTGATCACCGTTGCCGGCTACGCGAGCTTCTGGGCAATCGATGCCGACTGGTCGTGGTGGGTGGTCACGCCGCTCATCATCCTCGTCGCGGTCGCCACCTCGCTGGTCATCGAATTCGTCGCCTTCAGCCGCGTGCGCGGCGCCAGCGACTTCACCCTGTTGTTGACGAGCTTCGGCGTGCACTTCGTGGTGTCGGCGATCTTCCTGCTGTACGTGTCGGCATCGGTGAAGAACTTCTCGCGCCCCGGTTGGGTGAGCAACACGTACTCGATCGGCTCACTCAACGTCGAGGTGTTCGACACGGTCGTGATCGTCGTGACCATCCTGACCCTCATCGCCACCTCGCTGTTGTTGCAGCGCACGATGTTCGGCCTCTCGCTGCGAGCCGCCGCCGCCGACTTCGACACCGCCCGACTGATGGGCGTGCGTTCGAACTCGGTCATCCGAGGCGCCTTCGCCCTTTCCGGCCTACTCGCCGGCATCGCCGGGGTCTTCTGGCTGATGCGGGCCGGCAACACCCAGCCCAGCGCCGGCATCGACCCGATGCTCAAGGGTGTGCTCGCCGCACTGATCGGCGGTCTTGGGTCGCTGCAGGGTGCGGTGATCGGCGGTTTCGCGCTTGGCTTGGCCGAGGTCCTGCTGCGCTCGTGGCTCCCGGACGGCATTGCCAGCCTCACCGAGGGTGTCGTCTTCCTCCTGATCGCGCTGCTCTTCATCTTCCGGCCCGGCGGCATCGTCAGCGTTTCGCATGCGGAGCGGGTCTGATGATCCCTCGACTCGGACGTGACCTCGCCTCGCCCCTCGTCGGTGCGCTCATTCTCTTCGGACTCTTCGTGGGGGGAGGCGCGCTCTACCAGGCGATCGTCGGAGGCGGGGCTGCGGAGCGACTCATCACGACGATGCTCATCGACGCCATCATCGTCGTCGGGATCCAGATCTATGTCGGCAACACCGGGGTGCTGTCGTTCGGCCACATCGGCTTCGGCGCCATCGCCGGCTACACGTTCGCGGTCTTCGCCATCTCCGAGGCCGAGAAGCTCAAGCGGATCCCGGACGCACCGTTCGGTCTGACCGGGGTCGAGGTCGGCGACATCCCCGCCGTGCTCATCGCGGTCGTGGTGACCGTGGTGATCGCCGTCATCGTCGGCATCGGGCTCGCGCGCTCCGGCGCAGAGTCGGGAGCCGTCGCGGCCACCGTGATCACGCTGGCGCTCCTCTTCGTGACGCATGAAGTCGCCCGGAACTGGCCCGAACTCACCGGCGGTGACCGCGCCGGCCTCAGCTTCCGCATCGGCGGCAAGCTCGACACGCGGGTGCCGATCTACCTCTCACTGCTCGGGGCGATCATCGTGGCGCGCGTCTTCGCCCAGAGTCGTAGTGGCCGACTCGCCAAAGCCGCCCGTGAGGACAACCTGGCCGCTCGGGCCATGGGCGTGAATCCGCTCGTGCAGCAGATGATCGCGCTGGTCATCTCCGTTGCCGTCGTGAGTGTGGGCGCGAGCCTGCGGGTCTACGAGAACGGCTCGATTCTTCCCGACAATTTCTTCTTCGATTACACGCTGCTCACGCTGGTGATGCTCATCGTCGGCGGGCGTCACGGCGTGACCGGCGCACTCCTGGGCGTTGGCGTGATGACTGCGGGTCGCGAGCTCGCACGACGACTCGGCCAGGACGGCTTTGAGTTCTTCGGCATCGGACTCGACGAAGCACCCCTGGACTGGATCTTCCGAGAGAACCTTCAGACAGTCTTCCTCGGCGTGTCCATGTTGGCCTTCATGATCTGGAGACCGAAGGGCATCCTCGACGACTGGGAACTCGACACGGCGCTGTTCCGACGCTTCCGTTCCGGTGATGCCCGGCCGGAGGCCTTGGCCGAAACACCGCCCCCCGAGCAGTTGCAACTCATCGCCGATCAGGTCACCGTGTCGTTCGGCGGATTCCGGGCCCTCGACAATGCCGGTCTCGAAGCTTCGAGCGGCGAGATCGTCGGCATCATCGGCCCGAACGGGGCCGGCAAGACCACCCTCGTCAACGTCATCACCGGACTCGTCGAGCCAACCTCGGGGATCATCCGAATCGGCCAGACGGCCGCACACAGCCTTCCGCCTTACGAACGCGCCCGGGTCGGCATGGTGCGCACGTTCCAGAATCTGCGATTGTTCGGGGCGCTCACCGTCCGGGAGAACGTCGAGACATCGGCCCTCGTCGCCGCGAGCCACCGGACCGGCCGCACGCTTCCCGACGTCGATGCGCTGGTCGCCGAGGCCGGGTTGTGGGACCACCGAGACCGCCGGGCCAGCGAACTCGACTACGGCAACTCGCGCCGCCTCGAACTTGCTCGGGCTGTGGCGATGGCACCCGACTTCCTCTTGCTCGACGAGCCGACGAGCGGCATGAGCGACACCGAGTCGCTGGAGATGATCGAACAGGTGCGGCACATGGCCGCGACCGTGGGTGCCGGCGTGATCGTGATCGACCACGATCTGGGCTTCATCACGGGCATCAGCGATCGGATCTACGCACTCGACCAGGGCCAGGTCATCGCCGTGGGCACCCCCGAGGAGATCCAGGCCGATCCGCTGGTCCAGGCGGCGTACTTGGGCGAGGCCGCCGGCACGTCCTAGCTCGCTTGTCCCCGCGGTCAGCTTGGCTCGGGCCGGGTGAACGGCGCGGTCAGCGCGTCGACATCGGCTTCGAGCGCAAACACCAACTGTGCCGCGCGGGACTCGGCCCAATCGCCGAAGTAGCCGTCGTCGATGGTGAAGGCGTTCAACGCGGCCGTGGACAGATCGAGCATGACGAGATCGTCAGTAGTCAGCGGCAGTCCGCGGCGGTCGATCACGACGCCCCGTTCGACCGCCGCCGTCACGATCGCCCGGTGGGCCCGCTCCTGCAGCACGTACGGATCCCGAGCCAGCGCGGCGAGTGCACGCTCACGCTCACGCAACGAGGGCACCGCCTGACCGCCGACGCCGAGCAGGGCGCCCGTGATCGTCGCGGTCCGCCCAACGGTCGCGCCCGCTGGCCCGCCCAGGACCAGGCCGACGAGTCCGGCCCCGTTGGCGAGGCCACCACTCGCATTGAAGAGCCCTTGGAGCCGTTCGACCGCAGCGTCCGCGGCGACTGCATCTGCGAGCCTTGCCTGCTGGAAGCTTGCTTCGATCTCGGTGACGATCGTCCCGGGATCCTCGAATGACACGTCGCGCGCGGGCGAGTTGGCAAGCCCCTCGGTCGTGAGTTGGGCGGCGATGGAGCCATACGCCGCGACCCGGACGACATCTCCGTGACCAGCGCCCAGCAGGCGGTCATACGCCTCGAGGAACGTGGCCGCATCGTCACCTCGGGGAATCGTCTCGGTGGCACGCCGTGCCATCAAGACGTCGAGGCCTTCGGCTGCGGCAGGATCGATGCCGAGCGGCGCGCCAGCCGCGGCCGCGATCAACGCATCGGCGGTAGCTGGATCCGCGGCGGCCGCGGCGAACATCAGCACCGGTGCCGAGATCGGCAGCGGCTCGGCCAGCCACGGGTGGAGATGGCCGTACGACGCGGCGGGCTGCACCAGGTCGGCCGCAGCGCCACCGCGCCGACCGACCAGAGCAGCAACGGCCTCGTTGTTCGTCAGCGCAACCATTGTCGTGAGGCGCCGATCGATGGATCCATCCGCGCCCGGGTCGCCTCCGTCGAGCGCGCCACGAGCGAACGATGCTTCGGCTGCATCGACGACGAAGCTCTCGTCGAAGCCGGGACTCAGCAGGAGCATCTCCGCGTGGAGGCTGTATTGCGGCGGTCGTGTTCCGATCACGTGATGCGTCAAGGGAAGGTCGGCGTCGACGAGCTCCGCGCCTCCGAACGCCAGGTCAGCGTCGTGCGATGACGCGGCGAGTGCCCGACTCAGGTCGCCGACCATCAGCTCGACGGCATCGCGCGGTGCGGCGTTCCATCGGTACAGCCGATAGGTCAATCCACCGGCACCGACCTCGTTGAACCACGCCGTCGCCAGGGTCGGCGACTGGGCCAGCAAGGCTGCGAGCTCCGCCCCGTCGTGGCCGGCGTCCGATGCCGCCAGGGTGCCCACCAGCCAGGAATCTGTCGCCGGTCCGAGCACGGCGTTGATCGCAACCGCGGCGGACAGCACCGTGTGGGGGTCTGCGTCGTCGCCGTTGAGGAGCGGCCGCAGCCACGCCATCGAGCTATCGCCGGCCACGAGTTCGTTCACGGCCCGTCCGAGGAACGGTTCGAGATGCCCCGGCTCGCTCATCGCGCGAGCGGTCGAGACGGGCACGCCGCGCAAGGCGAACCCCAACGCCCGATCGGCGTCCGAGGGATCGTCGAACCAATCGGCGAACCGAGCCTGCAACCGCTGGACATGGGCCCGGTCGGGAGGACGCCCCGCCGCACCCGATCGACGAACCTCATCGACCATGTCTTGAACCTCTGCCTGACGCAACGTCGCGAACGTCGAGCGCCGGCCATCCGATCGGGTGCGAGCGTGCGCGCGCTGCGATCGGCGCGATCCCAGGGGCAGCACGAAGCCATCGACGAGCAGCGCCGCACGCGTGACGCCGCGTGCGATGGCAGCCAGATCCTCAGCCGCCGCCTCGATGAGCAATGGCGCCGGCGACGGCAGGCCCGCGATCAGTTGCGCATCGACCACGTCCGCGGCGATCGACAACAGATCGTCGTGGGCCGCCTGGGCTTCTCCGGCCAGCCCGAGTGCGGCAACCGGGTCGATCCCCACGTACATGGGATCACCCTAGTCTGCACTTTCATGCTATTTCAATCAGTTACACTTCGATCCGGTACTGGCTGATCTGGATCTCGGTGCCGTAGTCGGCGAAGTCGCCATCGGCGCGAGCCTGGCGGAAGTCGCCCCAGTTGAGCGATCGATAGTGCGCAACGTCGGCGTCGGTGATCGAACCTGGCAACGGCGCGTAGTCACACGAATACGACGGGTTGAAGAAGTAGGGCAGCGAATACCTCGGGTGGGCGCTGCGAGACGTGACCCGGTGCAGCGCGGCGACGAAGCGATCGTTCGACCACACCTGCATCATGTCGCCGGTATTGATCACGAAGGCACCCGCAATCGGCTCGACGTCGATCCAGCCTCCATCGTGTTCAACCTGCAGCCCGCCGATGTCATCCTGCATCAGCACGGTCAAAGCGCCGGCGTCGGAGTGGTGGTGCAGTGCCATGTCACCGAGCGGCGTGACATCTGCCGCCTCGTCGTGGGACAGCACGTCGGCGACCGGATAGTGGTTGAGTCGGACGAAGCTCGTGTGGTCGGGGCCGAAGTGCTGCGCCAGCACGTCGGGTTCCTCATCGAGCGCTCTCGCGAATGCCGCCAACAACCGCAGGCTCAGCGACTCACAGGCCCCGAGCCAGCCGACCATCGCGTCGCAGAAGCCCGGCAGATCCGGCCATTGGTTCTGCCCATCGACGGCATGGAAGTTGCGGGGATCGTCATCGGCGAGCTCCGGAAAAGGGACGTGGGCCAGGTCGAGTACTTCCTTGAGGTCTCGCGCCTGCTTGGTCAGTTCTCGGTCGTAGTAGCCGCGGCTGTTGTCCTTGGTCCGCTGCAGGCGCCGCTTGGCCTCGATCGGCTGGTCGAAGAACGCCCGAGTCTGGGACCACGCCTCGTCGATCAGCGCTCCCTCGATGCCGTGTCCAACCACCTGAAAGAAGCCGAAGGTCGATGCCGCGTCGGCGATCGCGGCGACGACGGCATCCTCGGACGAGCGGAGGTCGATGATCGGCAGGCTGGTCACGCCACCACTATGGCTGGTTCGGGCGTCGGTCGGGTCAGCGCCGCGCCACTCGTTCGCCGTCGACGATCATGTGACACGTACATGTGTCGCCGTAGAGGCCGCGGTTGTGGAGGAATCGGCGGATCTGGTCAGCGGTCTTGCCAACCGCCATCTGCCTCGCGGTATAGCCGACGTGATTCACGCTGATCGACCGGTCGAGCGACCGCACGTAGTGAAACCACCCACCAGGGATGAACACGGAATCGCCCGGTTCGAGCACGGCGCCCATCGCCTCGGTCTCGGCGAACAAGGGATGCGTATCGGCGTCCCAGGCATCGGCGTTGACCGCGCACGCCACGCCGTTGGGGTCGTACTTGCGGGTGCGATACACGCGCTTCGACTGGTCTGGCGAGACGAACTTGACCAACTTGCGGCCGACGACCTGAGACAGCTGGTTGTCGCCGATGTCGGCGTGATAGCCGGTCACGGTGCCGGCCGGACCGATCCACCCGGCTCGAACCTCGCGCACCGCAGCCTCGGACAGATGCGGGAAGTGAATCTCGTCGTACAGCGACGGATCCTGGGAGAAGATGTTGAAACCCTGCAGGTACCGGGTGTCGCCGACCGAGTCATCACCCGTGGCGAGATCGCGCAGATAGTCGTGAAGCGAGACGGTCTCAAACGTCAGACCCTCGGTGACCATGGCGTCACCAACATCGAGGTCGACGGTCTGCTCGGGCAGCCGGTCGATGAAGCGCTCGAAGGACCACGAGCGCAGGGCCTCGTCGGCGGCGTGATAGCCGCGAAGGACGACGGGGCGCTTCGCCCGCTTGAACTCGGGCATGTAGCGGTCGATCTCGTCCATCGACAGCTCCGGAACCGGGAGAACCTCGAGTTCAGGATGCTGTGCGGGGTCGAGTACCGACGCGGCTTCCATGGACCGAGCGTAGCGCTGCGCGAACGGCGGAGAATCGGGTCTCCGTCGTCGCTACGGTGGCCCCCACTGGTCGCGCGAACTTGCCTGCGCTCCGTGCTGGAGGTGGGATCCGGCTGAGCCCTCCTACCCACCGGTAACGATCGGTGCCTGGCACCATTCGTTACACGCCTCTGGTATCGCCTCCGGTGCCTTCGCGGGCGAGAATGAAGCCATGATCGATCGGTCCGACGAACAACTCGACGTCATTCGGAGCGAGGTGCGCCGGCTGTGCGACAAGTACGGCAACGAGTACTGGCGCAGCCTCGAACCCAACCGGTATCCGGAGGAGTTCGTCACCGAACTCACCAGCCAGGGTTGGCTCGGCGCGCTCATCCCCACCGAGTACGGCGGCGGCTCACTCAGTCTCGGTGGCGCATCCGTGATACTCGAGGAAATCTCGGCCAGCGGCGGCAACCCGTCGGCGTGCCATGCCCAGATGTACGTGATGGGCACGGTCCTGCGCCACGGCAGCGACGAGCAGAAGCAGAAGTATCTGCCGAAGGTCGCCGACGGGACCTTCCGCCTCCAGGCGTTCGGTGTCACCGAGCCCGCGGCCGGCTCGAACACCACGATGATCAAGACCAAGGCCGAACGCGACGGCGACATCTACCGGGTGAACGGCCAGAAGATCTGGACCTCGCGGGCGCTCTACTCCGACCTCATGGTGCTGCTCGCACGGACCACGCCGATCGACGAGGTCGAGAATCGCCTCGACGGACTGTCGACATTCCTCGTCGAGATGCGCAAGCCGGACGGTTCGCTCATCGACGGGCTGACGATCAATCCGATCGAGACGATGATGAACCACGGCACGACGGAGGTCTTCTTCGACCATGTCGAGATCCCCGCGAGCTCCCTGATCGGCGAGGAGGGCAACGGCTTCCGCCAGATCCTTGACGGCATGAATGCCGAACGGATCCTGATCGCTAGCGAGTGCATCGGCGACGGCAAGTTCTTCCTCGAGCGAGCGTCGGAGTACGCGCGCGAGCGAGTCGTGTTCGATCGGCCGATCGGCATGAACCAGGGCGTGCAGTTCCCCCTCGCCAAGGCGCAGATCCACCTCGAAGCTGCCGACCTGATGCGCTGGAAGGCGTGCGACCTCTACGACTCGGGCGAGTCGTGCGGACCTGAGGCGAACATGGCGAAGTTTCTTGCGAGCAACGCCTCGTGGGAAGCCGGCAATGCGGCGCTCGACACCCATGGTGGGTTCGGCTTCGCCGCCGAGTACGACATCGAGCGCAAGCTCCGGGAGACCCGGCTCTATCAAGTCGCACCGATCAACAACAATCTGATCCTTGCGTTCGTCGGCCAGAAGCGGTTGGGGCTTCCCAAGAGTTACTGAGCCGCAGCGGTGAAACGCTCCGAGGCAGCCGCCATTCTGGGCGTACCCGTCGATGCCGACGAGGGGACGGTCCAGGCTGCATTCCGCTCGCGTGCGCGCGAGCTGCACCCGGACCGCGACGGGTCGGGCGACCTCGACCAGCTCGCCCGTGCCCGCGACACGTTGATCGCACCGGAACCCGAGCCTGATCACCTCCCTCGCTCCAGGACCGCCATCACGTATGGTCAACCTGCTGCGCCGCGGCCGGCTCCAGAGGCCGCGCCAGCGTCGAACGACGGGGTGTCGATGCCGGGTTGCCGTCGTCTCGTGGCGATCACGCTCGCAGTCGGCGTCGTGATCATCGTCGCCGTCATCATCGCGGCGATCGCGTTGACCGGGGGCGACGAGCCGGAACCGATCGCGCCCGCCACATCTTGCGTCCGGGTCGACGGGCCAAACGTGACCGAGGTCGACTGCACCGCGACCGGAGCCCAGGAGGTGCTGTCGCGTTTCACGGGACGTCGCACCTGCGCTGACGGCGAGAACACGTTGATCGCCGGATCGACGACGTGGTGCCTCGGCCCTGTTGGGCCATGACGGCCGCGGCATAGTCGAGGCGGCGCTTTCCCTCCACCGGTCGCGCGCACCAACATGGAGGCATGGCACTCGACATCACCCCCAGCGGACGACCCCTCGGTGCGACAGTTCGGGGCGTCGATCTGACCCAACCGCTCGCTCCAGCCGACGTCGCCGCCATCCGAGCTGCGTGGCTCGACCACAAGGTGCTGGCGTTTCCCGATCAGGCGATGACCGACACCGACCTCGAGAACTACACGCTCAACTTCGGCCCCTTCGGTTACGACCCGTACTTCCAGTCGATCGACGGCCATCCCAACATCGCCGCGATCCATCGCACCGCCGCCGAGACGAGCTCCCTGTTCGCCGACAACTGGCACGCCGACTGGACCTTTCAGGAGTTCCCACCCGACGGCACCTGCCTGCACGCTCGGATCATCCCGCCAGTCGGCGGCAATACCGAGTTCTGCAATCAGCAGGCCGTCTATGAGGCGCTGCCCGACGACTTGCGGGCCTGGGCCGACGAGGCTGTCGCCATCCACTCGGCACGGATCCCCTACGCGCCCGATGGCACCTACGGCGAAGACGATGATGACTCCCGATCGATGAAGATCGTGACCGACGAGTCCGCCTACGCCACCCAGACGCACCGCTTGGTACGCGAGCATCCTGAGACTGGCGCCCGAACGCTCTACAGCTGCATCGGCTACATCATCGGCGTCGAGGGGATGGACGACGACGAGGCCCGCGACAAGCTCGTCGAGATCTACGAGTGGCAAGCCAAGCCGGAGTTCCACTACTCCCATCAGTGGGAGCCGAACATGCTCACGATGTGGGACAACCGGTGCGTGTTGCATCGGGTGGCCGGCGGCTTCGAGGGCCATGAACGGCTGCTGCATCGGACCACCATCGGCTACAACGCCGACGTCCGAGCGGCCTGACCCTGACCTCTACTCGTCGTCGGGAATGAAGATCGCCTCGATCGGTTCGTCGAACGTCTTGGCGATCGTGAAGGCCAACGGCAGGCTCGGGTCATAGCGCCCGTTCTCGATGGCGTTGACGGTTTGGCGCGACACCCCGAGCGCATCGCCGAGCGCCGATTGGCTCCAGCCCCGGAGCGAGCGAAGTTCGCGAACTCGGTTGTTCACTGCCAGGCCGAGTTTCGCATTCCGGCGATGCCCCACGAACCCATGCCGAGCCCGTAGATGACCCACGGGCCCCATCGAGTGGTGTCGAGTGTGGCCATCGTGCCGAGCAGCCCGAGCGTGATCGCCGCGGCCATCGCCGCACCGAAGCCAACGCCGAGGGCCGAAAGCAGGCGGTCGCGCTGCATCTCGTCGATACGGCCGATATGCCGCGCGACTGCCCGCACCCCCCACAGACAGGGGATCACCGGGATCAGCGCGGCGGGGTACTTCCACCACCCCGCCGTCTCGAAGTCGACGAAGACGAGAACGGCGGAAAGCGTGACGATGTAGCCGGCCAGGGCCGGGCCGAACTCTCGCAGATACGCGTCGCGGACCGATCGATCGAACTGACTGGTTTCTTCGGTTGTGGATCGCATGACGTCAACGTAAAGGTCCCTTTCCATATTGTCAAGCTTCCTTTCCAGGAAAGTCTGCTTTCCATTTGCGCTTGTGTTGGCTCGGCGGCCCATGAGGCGATGTGGCGGCACACCGAATAGCGTGGCCGCCATGATCGACTTGGAACGCCAGGGCGACGTCTTCGTCCTCACGATGAACGCCGGCGAGAACCGCTGGAACACGACCTTCGTCCGCGCCATCGACGAGGCCCTCGACGAGGTCGAGGCCAGCGAGGGTCCCGCGACCCTGGTCACGCGCTCAGCCGATGACAAGTTCTTCAGCAACGGGCTCGACCTCGACTGGGTCATGTCGCCCGACGACCATCCCGAGGGCGGCGATCGCCCGGTGTTCGGCGACGAGTTCATGAAGCTGATGGGCCGCATCATCACATTCCCGATGCCGACCGTCGCCATGGTGAACGGCCACTGCTTCGGTGCCGGGTTCATGTCGGCGCTCTGCCACGACGTCCGCTTTGCCCGCGCCGACCGTGGCTTCCTGTGCGCGAACGAGATCGCCATCGGCATGACGATCCCGGTCCCCGAGTTAGCGTTGTTCAAGCACAAGATCCCTGCGCCCCATTTCCACGAGACAGTGATGCTGGCCAAGCGCTGGACCGGACCGGCCGCGGCCCAGGCCGGGTTCGTGGAGGAGGCCCTCGAGCTCGACCTGCTCCAGGACCGCACGATGGAGCGCGCCGGCGAGCTCGCGCCCCTCGGCGCGAACCGGGCCAACTTTGCCTGGCAGAAAGAAGCGATCTACGGCGAGAACGCGGCGCTCAATCAGCCTCACGGTGCCGCGCACATGCTCAAGAATCTCGTCGACTACTCCTGATCGTGGGCCTCGGTTCGTACGAGGACGACGGGTTCGCCGTGCTTCGGGGATTTCTCGAGCCGGCGGTGGTCGCGCCCATCCTCGATGCCGTTGGCCGCGACGCGCTGGTCGTGCTCGACGCCGAAGGTCGACGCCAGCACGTCAACACCTGGACCTGGTGTGGCGACGACCTGATCGGCCGGATGCCGCGGGCTGAGCCGATCGTCGAAGTCGCGGAAGCGGTCGTCGCCGGACCGGTTCACCATTGGCACTCCAAGATCTCGTGGAAGGACCCGGGCTCGGACGGCACGTGGGACTGGCATCAGGACTACGCCTTCTGGATCGAGGAGGGGGTCGCTCGGCCGGCGATGGCGACGATCGGGATCGCTCTCGATCATCACACCGCGGCGAACGGCTGCCTACGCGTCGTGCCTCGAAGCCACCGGGCCGGTGTCATCGACCATCCGGCCGTCGGCAACGGTCGAGCTGCGGAACCCGAGATCCTCGAGCGCCTGGTGCACGAGCACGGTGTCGTCGAGGTTGAACTCGAACCCGGCGATGCGATCGTCTTCCACTGCTCGCTGCTGCACGGCTCGGGTCCAAACCGCGGCGACGAGACGCGGACGTTCCTGCATTGCTCGTACAACGCGGTGGACAATCCCGCCTCGGACCCATTCATCGACGGCCACCAGGTCCATCGGCTCGATCGGGTTCCGGCCGCGGCGATTCAACCGGGTTCCTACGAGCGGGTCTGGGGCGATACGGCGTTCATCCAGCCCGAGGCGACCGGCTACGGCGGACGGTCCGGCTACCAGGTCCTCGCCGCCGACGGCTGAGACGGCTGAGTCAGAAGCGGGTTTCTCGAGCCCGCACGATGGCCGAGACCATGTCGTTGGCCGGGGTGGCGATTCCGAGGGCTCGACCGCGCACGCTGACCTGGCCGTTGATGGCGTCGATCTCCGACCGGCGGCCGGCCTCGTGATCCTGCAGCATCGATGGCTTCGCCGGACGCAATCCACCGGCGAAGTTCCGCAGGTAGCCCGCCGGATCGTCGAAGCCGAACGCGACCCCGGTGGCCGACCCGACCTCGTAGGCCTCGGTCGCACACGCCTGGGAGATCGCCCAGAACTCGGGGGTGTCCATCATCTCGCCGACCGTCAGCCCGGTCACGGTGCACGGGCCGCTGAGGCCGACGTTGCAGACGAACTTCTCCCAGATCAACTGCTGGATGTCATCGAACGACGCGACCTCGAACCCGGCGTCGGTCCACAGCTCGACCAGGGCGTCGACTCGGGCACTGGGGCCGCCGCTCGGCTCACCGAGGCGGATGAGCGCCATGCCCGGGTGATGGACGTGTCCTGGGCCGACCATCGCCGCGCCGAATCCCTGGGCGACGCCGAGGACGACGTGCTGTGCGGGGATGTGCTCGGCGATGCGCTCGAAGGCACCGAGCCCGTTCTGGATGGTCAGGACGAGCGAGTCCTCGGCGAGCAATGGCGCGATCGCTTGCGCGGCGGAGCCGACCCCATCGGCCTTGGTCGCAACGATGTAGAGATCGCATGGGCCGACCTCCGCAACATCGGTGGTCGCCGGAATCGCCACCGTCCGGTCCCCGCTGGCGCCCTCGACGCGCAAGCCCGTGCGCCCGATCGCGTCGACGTGGGCCTCCCACCGATCGACGGCCCAGACCTCGTTACCGGCATCGGCCAACAACCCGGCATAGATCGAACCCATCGCGCCCGTGCCAACGACTGCAATCTTCATCGCCGGCGATGATGCCCCGCCCCCACTCCCGACATCAAACCTGGCACCGATGTCGTTTCGACTCGCGAGGCGCGCGTGGTCGGCCACCCTGCGGGCTCCAAAGCGACATGGGAACCTGGCACCGATGTCGTACCGGTGTCGCTGCGAACGCGCGGTGCGGAACGGAGGCGTCAGCTCAGCGACGAGATCGCCAGCGCGATGGTGTCGGACATCGACGCACCCGTCCAGTGCGTCGGGTCGGGGCGTGCGGGCAGTGCTTCGAGTGGGGCTGCGACCGCGGGCGACAGATAGGGAATTGCACGGGATCGCATCGGGAGTTCGTGACGCCACCGAGCCGACGCGGCGAAGCGGGTGAGCGCCAGTGCATTCTCCTTGTCGTCGCGAAGACTCAGGATCACCGCCGCGTACTCCAGTGCGCTCACGATCAGCGTCCACTGCGGTGCATCGAGGCAGCACCACAGGGCACGCACCAACGCCTCCACCGCCGCGTCGACGCTTCCCTCTTCGGCATGGACCTGCCCCGCATACAGCTCGCCGACACCCTGCAACATGCGATCCGAACCAGCCTCGGCATGGCGAATGCCAAGCGTCAGCAAGTCGAGCGCGCGCCCGACATCGCCCTCGCTCCGATACTCGGCCATGCCCAACGTGTAGAAGGGAAACGCCATCCCCTGCGGGTACTGCAAACCTTCGAACCGGTCGAGGGCCTCGACCGCACGCTCTACCGCCTCAGCGTGGCGTCGGTCCCGCCGCAGCCGGTGGGCGTCGATCGATGCAGCCCAGGCATAGGCCCACCGATCGGATGACTCTGCAGCAAGACGCTCAGCCGTTTGGGTGTGCGACGCCGCAGCCTCATAGTCGCCGGCCAGCGCGAAGGCGAAGGCGACGACCACTTGGGCGCGGACGACCCGGTCGGGCTCCCCGAGTCCCGCGACGCGTTCCAGCGTCTCCTGCGCACGATCGTGAAGACCGGAGTAGTCGCCCGCGAAGAACGCAACGTTGGCCCACAGCTCGGTCGCAATGGTGCCGGTGCGAGTATCCGAATGGCTCAGCGACAGCAGCCACTCCCCGAACGCCGGCGGGAGCTCGATCCGGTAAAGCTCGTGGCGCAGTCCGTCGACAATTGCCACCCCCTCATCGGACGGCGCCTCCATCGCCCACTTCAATGCCGAGGCGGCCTCGACCAACAGCGGCTGGGTTAGGGTGTCGCGCTCGCCGGCCAGCGCACAGATCCGGGCGGCATGATGGGCACGGAAGCCATCAGCCGACCCGCGGTGGTGAGCTTCGAGCCGAGCGAAGCGGCGGACGGTCTCGAAGGGCACGTACGAGGCGGGCTCAGCGCCCGCTCGCAGCAACGATCGGGTGCGCAACGTGACCAGTGCGTCGTCGACGACGGCCGCGGGATGGTCGATCACGTCAGCGACATCGGCGGCCGTCGCGCTTCCGCTAAACGTGGTGACAGCGAACAACACCTCCTGCTCGAGAGTGTCCAGCCGCTCGAAGCTGCCTCGAATGGCGGCCGAGAGAATCGACGGTCGACCCCTACCGGCGGCAATCGCAGTGCCCGACTCGGCCCGAGACCCGAACCTTCTGACCGTTGCCTCGACACCCTCGATCGCGACCATGGGAGCGGCGAGCTCGATGGCCAACGGCAGGCCATCGAGTTGCTCGCAAAGCTCGACGAGCTCGGCTTGCCCGTGATCGTCGCCACCCGCGGCGAGGATCCGCTCGTGACACAGTTGGACCGCAAGCCCGGGCGAGCCGTCGATGAGTACCGGCAAGGGTTCGAGGCGATGCACACGCTCACCCGGAATGGCAAGGGGCTCGCGGCTCGTCGCCAGCACCCGCAGGTCATCGAGATGGGCAAACACCGAGGCGAGGATCACGATCAGCGACTCGATGACGTGTTCGCAGTTGTCGAGGACAAGCAGAGTGTTCGGCGCCTTCAAGCGATGCGCCAGGTCCGAGATGAGTGCCGTGCCAGATCGGTGTTCGAGCCCGAGCTCGTCGGCGAGGTGGTGGCCGACGGCGGTGGCCGACCCATCAGGGCACGAACCGAGCTGTACCAGGAGGGCATCAGCTGGCCAGCGACTGCGGGCCATCTCGCGCGAGAGGCGACTCTTCCCAACCCCGGGTGGTCCGGCAATCGTCACCAGCTGCGCTTCTTCGAGCGATCGATGTACCCGGTCCAGATCGTCAGAGCGGCCGATCAGCCGGGTCAGGTCTCGCGGCAACGGAGGGGTCCGTACCGGGCGCGCTCGCAACGGCGAAGCGGTCGTGGCGAACTCGTCACGGAGGATTCTCCCGTGCAGATCCACGAGTTCGGCCCGCGGCACCTCGCCGCGCTCGCGCAGCAGGCGACACAGGCGGTCGTAGTACTCGCCGGCCAGCGTCGGGTTGCCGATCGCGGCGGACACCCGCATGAGCTGGGCGATCGTTGCCTGGTCGGTCGGCTGTTCCTCAACCATCGACCGCAGATGCGGCAGCGCGCTGCCGTAGTCGCCAGCGTCGATGCTGAGGCGCGCGATCGCCTGCTCACAGATCCGGCGCTCCTCGCGCAGCGAGGCCAGACGCGCCGTGGCATTGACGTCGTCAGCGAGCTCCGCGTACGGCGTGCCGGCGCGCCACAGCTCGAGTGCCCGGCGGTAGTCGACGAGCGCCTCCGCATACGAACCGGCGCGCTGATGCTCGTCTGCTCGACGCCGTAGCGCTTGGAAGTCGGTCACGTCGATCTCCAAAGCGACGCCATCCGGTCCGCAGTTGAGACGCGTGCCCCGTCCGCGTCTCGTTTCGACGATCGCGCTTGCGGGGCCGAGCGAGCGCCGAAGGTGATTCCGCCACGACGTCGTATCGCGAGGCTCGCCGTCGAAGTACATGCGATCGCTCAGGGCCTGATGGTCGACCCAATGGCCAGGCTGCCAAACGAGGGCCAGAAGCAGTCGCGCCTCCATGCGGCGCAGCACGATCGCCGCGCCGTCGATCTCGACCTCCAACGGACCGAGCACGCGGATCGTCACCGACGTCACCATCGGACGCCGAATCCTCCCGCATCTGCAGCCGCACGGACTCTGCCGTCGCGCATTGCTCGAACGTAGCGCACGGCCGCCGCCAGGCCTTCGAGAACCGTTCGAGCTTCGTTGGAGGAAAGCCCTGCATAGTGACGCCAGCGGGCGGCGGTCCGGCGGGAACGAAAGGGAGACCTCGAGATGAACGAAGCAACGCTGATGGACTTCGTCCAGAAAACTGCAGGCCTGATCGTCGGCGCGACCGTGTGTGCCGGCATCCAGTTGGGCGATCGCCTAGGGCTCTACGCAGCCTTGGCCACAGGACCACAGACCGCCGACGAGCTCGCATCGGACACCGGGTGCAACGCACGCTTGATCCGTGAGTGGCTCGATGGCCAGGCAGCGGCCGGCCTGGTCGACTTCGACGCCGACCAGGACACGTACCTGTTAAGCCCCGAAGGAGTGATGGTGCTTGCCGACCCGACGTCGCCCGTGTTCCTCGCTCGTGGCGTGCAGGGTGCATCGTCGGTCTACATCGACATGGACAAGCTGGCCGAGGCATACCAGAGCGATGGCGCGATGGCGTGGGGCGATCACCACGAATGCCTCTTCAAGGGCACGGAGTGGTTCTTCCGCCCTGGCTACCGGGCACACCTCACCGCGGAGTGGATTCCCGCGCTCGATGGTGTCGCCGACAAGCTCCAAGCCGGCGCTCGCGTGGCCGATGTCGGATGCGGGCACGGCGCGTCGCTGGCGGTGATGGCGCAGGCCTATCCGGAGTCGACCTTCACGGGCATCGACTACCACGGTCCCTCGGTCGACACCGCTCGCACGAGGATGGAAGAAGCCGGGGTGAGCGAGCGGTGCGACTTCCAGACCGCCGACGCGCAGGGCTACGACGGAACGTACGACCTCATCTGCTTCTTCGACTGCCTCCACGACATGGGGGACCCGGTGGGCGCGGCGCGCTATGCCCGAGAGCACCTGTCACCGGGAGGCACGGTGCTTCTGGTCGAACCATTCGCGATCGACGGCCGATCGGCGAATATCGACGCCAACCCGTTCGCACCGATGCTGTATCACGCCTCGGCGATGATCTGTACGCCCAACTCGCTCAGCCAGGACGTCGGCCTGGGCCTGGGTGCACAGGCCGGCGAGGAACGGCTCCGCGAGGTAATCACCGAGGCAGGCTTTTCGGATCTGTCCCGGCGGGCGGAAACCCCGTTCAACCTGGTGTTGCAAGCATCGCCGTGAGCAGCAAGGCCTGACGGGCAGCCGACGCTGCGATCTCCGGCCGCGGAACCACGACCCGGCCGGTCGGTGGTCGCCGTCGTAGGACCACGCATCCTGCGACGGCGACCGCGTTGTCCAACGTCAAACCCGTCCGACATCAAACCTGGCACCGATGTCGTTTCGACCCCACGATGTGGCGCGAAACCGGGGCTCGGACGTCTCTCTAGTGTGAGGTCCATGGCGACGGCGAGTGCGAGCGAGGCGCTCCAGGCGGTGCTCAGCACGGCGCGGCCTCGGCTCGTGCGAGCCCTGATCGCCGTGCGAGGCATCGACGGTGCCGAGGACGCGGCCGCCGAAGCGATCGCCTGGGGCTGGGAACATCAAGATCGCCTGCTGCCACTCGACGACCCGATCGCCTACCTCTATCGGGTCGCACTCACGCGATCTGTCGGACGCAAGCGCCCGGTCCTGCCCCCGGTCGAGCCGGCTCGCATGCCCGATGTCGAACCCGGGCTCGTCCCTGCCCTACTCGAATTGCCGGAGCGTCAGCGCGCCGCGGTTTGGCTCGTGCATGCCTGCGGCTGGCGCCATCGCGAGGTCGCCGTCGCGCTCGACATCTCGCCGTCGACCGTCGCCACGCACGTGACGCGTGGACTAGAGGCACTTCGCATCGCGCTCGGCGCCGAAGGAGAGGCCTGATGACGATGACACCGATCGAAGAGCAGCTTCGCCGCTACGCCGACGCCGTCGATCCAACGCATGCGGACGTCGCAACGCCCCAGGTGGCGGTACTCGACGACCACCGCGCGGCGGACCCCCCGTCACGGCGCCGACTCACGACCGGCCTGTCGATCTGGGCGGCGGCATCGGTGCTCGTCGTCGTGGGCGTGGTGATCGCGTGGGTCGACGATTCGCGCGACCAGCAGCCGATCGCGGCCATCGTCGGGCGTGAGCAGCTAGAGGCGCCCGACGAAGCGGTTGAACCCGCGACCGTCAAACCCGTGGACACGACATCCTCTGGACCCGTCGAGGAGCGCTTCGCCTACATCGTGGAGGAGGGCGATCTGCTCTCGGCGATCGCGGTGAAGTTCGGCGTCACGCCGGAACAGATTCTTGCGGCGAACTCCGAGCTGGACCTGACCACGCTCACCGTCGGCCAATCGCTCTGGATCCCGCACTTCACGAGGAGCAGCGATGCGGTTCCCTGGGACGAACAGCCGCACATCTATTTCGTCACGGCCGGCGACACGCTCACCCGCATCGCGAGTGCGTTCAACATGACCCCGGACATGCTCATCCGCGCCAACCCAGGCATCGACCCCAACGTCTTGATGGTTGGGCAGGAGCTCATCATCCCCGGCATCCCACCGCTTCCGACCGTGGTCATCCCGGGTGGCGGAGCGCAGCCACCTCTGCCTGGCGTGGTCCCGACCCGGGAGGAACAGCTGACGGTCCAGCTGGCCGAGCTCCTCCTCCTTCAGGAGTGTGCGATGACGGAAGGAATCGAGTTCGGCCTACCGACCGATACCGAGCTGATCCAGCTGCACGGCTCGTGGCAACCCAGCGGCATTCTTGGCATCGGACGGGCCGGCGCGGCCCGATCGATCGGCTACCACGACTCGGGATGGGGAGGTGGTGGTTCTCCGACGCAGACGGCTGCCCTCGCCGCGCTCGAGGCCTCCGAGCGAGAGGCATTCGGTCAAGTCGTGCAGAACTGCTGGCCGCGAGTGCACTCCCGACTACGCGATGATCCGGTTCGACGGAGCGAGCTGACCAACCAGCTCTTCGGTTCCGACGGAACGCAGGGGGCCCAATATCGAGACGACCCCGGGCTCGCCCGAGCCCTGGTGATCTGGCAGGAGTGCGTGGCCGAGTCCGGGGTCGTTGCCGACACACCAAACGAACTCGCACGACGCTTCGCCTTTCAACCGGAGATCACCGACGAGGAACGTTCCACGGCGCTGGTCGATGTGGCCTGCCAGGAGCTGAGCGGGCTCGAGTGGGCGTTCTACACCGCTCGGGCCGAAGCGATCCTCGCCACGGACCAGGCCGACCTGCTGCGCGAGCTCGCCCATATCAATCTCTTGCGAAGCCTCAACGCCATGGGCGTCCGCGAGGAGCGGGGCCTGGTCCCGCCCTCCCTCGACTGACCCGACATCAAACCTGGCACCGATGTCGTTTCGACTCACCGGGCGCGCGCGGTCGGCCACCCTGCGGGCGCCAAAGCGACACGGGTGCCAGGTTTGATGTCGCTTGGCCGCTAGCTGCAGCAGGCGTCGCTGATAGCGGTCATGGCGGCTTGGTGACAGGCGCAGCTGGCGGCGATCGGTACGTCGGCACGTGCTGATGCGAGATCGAACTGGCGCTTGACCGCAGCCGCCTCGTCGTCGGCGCCACGCGCCACCAGGCACTCGTGAAGACCGAAGAGGCTCCACAGGTTGTTCGGATGCTGGGTCGCGCGGCTCAGCGTGTCGTCGAGGCCGAGGTCGGCGCGATACACCGCCTCGGCCTCCTCGAGACGACCCTGCTCCAGAAGCAGCGCACCGAGCGCATGGCGAGTGGGCTGCATCCATCCCCACGGCTCGTCGTAGTCGAGGTCGTCCTCCAGCTGCACCGCCCGACGCAGATGCTCGAAGGCCGCATCGTGGTCGCCCTTGCGATAGGCGATCTCGCCGTCGACCATCGCGTCGGCGACGTGCAACAGATCCACGACGGTGTTGTTGTGCATGCGACGGCTCTCCAGCACGGCTCCACGCGCCTCCTGGAAGCGGTCGCGAAACGCCTCGGCTTCGTCGATGTTGCCCAGCGCGGCATGAGCGAGCGCCTTGGCGTACATGCCGATCGCCGTCGTGGCGCACCACAGTTCGGGGTCGGTGGGAAGCTCCAGATCGATCAGCTCCTGCCAGCGGCCGAAGCGGATCCGCACGTGGATGTCCATCGCCCAGAACACCTCGGCCGAGTCGGCGAACGGCGGTGACTCGACGCGCAGGAACTCCTCGGGCAACCACTCCTTGAGCTCGGCCGCCGCGTCCATCGCCGCCTGCTCCTGGCCGGAGAACATCGCGCCATAGATCACGAAGTGCAGATTGTGTGTTGAGTACAGCGTCCACACCGAGAAGAGGCCCTCGCGATCACGCCAACGCGCGTCGGCCTCGGCAGCCTTGGAGTTCCAGTGGACGACGTCGTAGTAGTGCCCGCACTGCACGTCGATGTGCGTCGGCATGTGGATGAGGTGACCGCAATCGGGAAGCGACTCGCGCAATCGATCTCCCTGGCGCAGCGCAACCTCTGGTGTCGGTGACATCTCCATCAGATGCACGTACTGGTGAAGCAGCCCGGGGTGATCCCAGCTCGCGGGATTGTCGGCGAAGAGGCCTTCGAGCACCGCCTGGGCCTCGAGCGTCTTCGCATTCTCGCCAGGCTCGCCGGTCGCGACGTCCCACATCTTCCACGGTGTCTCGTTGAGGATGGCGTCGACGAAGGCCGCCTGGATATCGAGATCGTCTGGGCTCGCCTCGGCCGCGTCGCGCAGGTTTGCGGTGTACGCCAGATTCCACTCGTGCTGGCCCTCGACATCGGCGAGCGGCTCGGCCTGCGGATAGCGAACGGGCAAGGACTCGATCAGGGCTCGCTCGGCATCGGTGACCCGATCCGCCAGAGCAACAGCGGCTTCGGTCGCGGCCCGGGCGGCGCCGAGATTGCGGGTGAGCGTCCGCTCGTCCATGACGTCCCAGGTCAGGTTGTAGTTCGGCCCGCGCCCGATCGCGACGCCCCAGTGGGCCATCGCGCAGTCGGGATCGGCCTCGATCGCTTCCTTGAAACAGTTGACCGCCTCGCCGTGGTTGAAGCCGTACAGCCAGTTCAGTCCGCGGTCGAACCACCGTTGCGCGTCGTCCGAGGAGGTCGTGACCTCACGGGAGAACACCCCGAGGTCGTAGTAGCCGTCATCAACCAGATCGCCCATGGACGCCATCTTGTCACCGGCGCATGGTCGGCTTCTCACCGACTCAGAGCTCGGCTCGGGGTTCTCACCGACTCAGAGCCCGCTTTCCGGACTTGGAGTCGGTGAGAAGCACGGGCCAGGCGGAGCACGCGGACCACTTGTGGGATGGTTTGGTACCGAACTAGTTTTCCGGTCGAGCCAGGAGGAAGGCACCGCCATGACCCAGACCGCCGAAGAGTTCCAGGAGCGCTGCGAGGCCCACGGTGTGCACACCGTCGAGGTCGCGGTGCCCGACACCCAGGGACATCTGCGAGGCAAGCGGGTGCCCGTCGATCGCTTCTTCGCCAAGACGATCGACGACGGCTGCGCAATCGCCGACGCGATGTTCGTCTTCGACATGGAGAACGACCTCCCGGACAACGAGTTCGTCAACATGGACACCGGCTACCTCGACTGCCATCTGCATCCGCAGGTCGAGACCGGCCGCATCCTGACTCACCGTCCCGGCTACGCGCTCGTGTTCGCCGACGCCACCGACCCTCACGGCGACCCCCACCCGCTCGCGCCGCGCAGCGTGCTCGCCGCACAGATCGCCAAGTGCACCGGCAAGGGCCTCGACCCGGTCGTCGCCACCGAGATGGAGTTCTACCTCTGCACCCCCGACTGGCAGCCGGCGCAGAACCACATCCAGTACAGCTCGTTGACTGACGCCCTCGAACTCGAGGACGTCCTCGCCGACATGCGCAGTGCGCTGATCGGCGCCGGCCTCGACGTCGAATCATCCAACGCCGAGTACGGCCCCGGCCAGATCGAGATCAACGTCGCCTACGCCGATGCCATGACCTGCGCCGACAACACCGCGCTGTTCAAGTCGATCGTCAAGCAGGTCGCCGTGCAACACGGCCTGCGGGCGACATTCATGCCGAAGCCATGGACGGAGCAGTCCGGCTCGGGCATGCACGTGCACACCAGCCTCCGCGGCGACGACGGCAATGCCTTCGCCGACAGCGACGGCGCGCCGAACCCACTCATGAGCAACTGGCTCGGCGGCATCGTCGAGCACGCGCAAGCGCTCTGCTTCCTCGGCGCGCCGACGGTCAACGGGCCTCGCCGCATCCGGCCCTACACCTTCGCCCCGACCCACGTGCATTGGGGTCTCGACAACCGCACGGTCATGGCCCGCTGCATCGCCGAGGCCGGCAGCCAGGGCAACCGGGTGGAGTTCCGCTCGGCCGGTGCCGACGCCAACCCCTACCTGATCATCGCCGGGGTGCTCGCCGCCGGCGCCGACGGCCTCGACCGCGAGCTCGACCCCGGGCCGATGTGCCTCGGCGACATGTACACGAACCCCGGCGACTGCCCGGCGCTCCCGACCGACCTCGCCGGCACGGTGGCGGCCTACGACGGTTCTGCGCTCGCCTCGGCCCTCGGCGACACCTTCTCTGCCAGCTACGTGTCGATCGCCGCGGCCGAGGTCGCGCACGGCGCCGAGAACAACCCCGACGCCGACGACGTCAACGACTGGGAACGCGACCGCTACATCGAATTCAGCTGACCGCGTCTCCGGCGCTCCGACACCGATCCGCAGAGCAGCCCGAGGCCCACCAGGGCCGAAGCTGCGATTGCGAGGCAACATGACTCCACAAGTCACAACACCCGCTTCCCCTCCGGACGTCACCACGCCGTCGTTGTACTTGGACGGGATTCCCCATGAGCGGTTCGCCGAGTTGCGGGCCACGCCGGGAGTCGTGTGGCATCCGTACGGCGACGACGGCTTCTGGGCGGTCACCCGCCATGAGGACGTGAAGACGGTCTCCAAGACCCCTGCGCTGTTCTCGTCGGGTATCGGCCACACCAACCTGTGGGACCTCGAGGCCGACGCCCTCGAGGCCCGTCGCGGCCTGATCGACACCGACCACCCCGACCACACCCGCCTCCGCCGCCTGGTCGCTCGAGCGTTCACACCGAAGGCGATCCGCGACTGGCAGGAACTCACCCGCAACATCGCGCGGGAACTCCTCGACGAGTTCGAGGCAGCAGGCGGAGGCGACTGGGTCGAAATGGTCGCCGCTCCCCTACCGATCCGGGTGATCCTCACGATCCTCGGTGTGCCGGTCGAGGATGCCGACTACCTCGTCGAGCTCTCCAACTACCTGGTCGAAGGAACCGGCGAGGAGCAATCGCTTCCACCCGACGCGTTCGGCAACACGACCGAGCTTCGGCTGCTCCCCTTTGGCTCGCCGGCAAGCCACGCGCTGTTCGAGTACGGCAAACGTCTGGCCGATCTCCGCCGCGACGACCCGCGCGACGACATCGTGACCTCGCTCGTCCAGGCCGAGGACGAGGGTGAGCGCATGTCCCACGACGAGTTCAAGAACATGTTCCAGTTGTTGGTGTTTGCCGGCAACGAGACGACCCGCACCGCCATTTCTCATGGCGCACTCGCGTTCGCTGAGCATCCGGAACAGCTCCGTCGCGTGATCGACCGCGACGCGCCGCTCAACACGATGAGCGAGGAAGTCATCCGCTGGGCCACGCCGGTGCTTCACATGCGTCGGACCGCGACCGAAGACACCGAGCTCGCCGGCACAGCAATCGCCCGGGGCGACAAGGTCGTCATGTGGTACGCCTCGGCCAACCGAGACGAGGCCGTGTTCGAGGACCCGTTCCGTTTCGACGTGGGCCGCGCCGAGAACCCCCAGTTCTCCTTCGGCGGTGGCGGGCCGCACTTCTGCCTGGGTGCATGGCTCGCGCGTCTGGAGCTCGACGAGCTGTTCGGCGAGATGGCCGACCGCGGCATGTCGCTCCGCCAGACCGGCGACTCGGTCCGTGCGCCGTCGAACTTTGTGCACGGCGTGCTCTCGGTCGAGATGGAACCGGTTCTGGCATGAGCCGGTCGCTGGCGCCGATCGACCTGCACGATCCCGCCGCGTTCGACGCCGGGATCCCACACCAGGCGTTCGCCGAGATGCGAGCGACCGACGGCCTCACGTGGACACCCGACTCGGACGAGCACGGCCAGGGTTTCTGGTCGGTGACCCGCCACGCCGAAGTCGTCGAGGTCAGTCGCAACACCGAGGTCTTCTCCTCCGAGCTCGGCCACATCCAGATCTACGACATCGACGAGGACGCTCGACCGGCTCGCGCGTCGATGATCGACCTCGATCCGCCGGTCCATACCCGGCTCCGTCGACTCGTCAGTTCCGCATTCACTCCTCGCCACGTGCAGCGCTACGAAGCGGCCATCCGTAGCCGGGTCGATCAGTGCCTCGATCAGCTCGTCGCCGAGGGCGGGGGCGACTGGGTATCGCTGGTTGCGGCCCCGATCCCGATCGGGGTCATCTGTGATCTGATGGGTGTGCCCGAGGCCGACCACGACTACATGATCGAGCTCAGCGACTACTTGGTCGCCGGCACGTCGAACGAGCCGCTCGAACCGACGGCCTACGGCAATACGACCGACCTTCGCCTGCTGCCATTCAACTCACCCGCCGCCTTCGGGATGTCGGAGTATGCGCGGCGACTCGGCGAAGAGCGGCGGCAACATCCGGCCGACGATCTGATCACCAAACTCATCGCGGCCGAGGTCGACGGCGAGCGCCTGAGCGACGACGAGTTCAGCAACTTCTTCCGGCTCATGATCTTCGCCGGAAACGAGACCACCCGATCCTCGATGGCTCACCTTGCACTCCACCTCAACGACTTCGGCGAACAGTTCGCTCGAGCCGGCACAGATCGCGACCTCCTCGGCTCGCTCGCCGACGAAGTGATTCGCTACTCGTCCGCGATCCTCTATTTCCGACGCACGATCACCCAACCGACCCAGCTCGGCAACACCGACCTGGCGGCCGGCGACAAGGTCGTCATGTGGTACGCCTCGGCCAACTTCGACGGCACGGTGTTCGACGCGCCGCTGAACTTCCGGGCCGATCGCTCCCAGGTGCCAGCCCACGTCGCCTTTGGTGGCGGCGGCGCCCACTTCTGCTTGGGCGCCTCGCTGGCCCGGCTCGAGATCGCCATCCTGATCGAAGCAATTCTCGACCGAGGGCTTCGTTTGGAGCTTGGCCAGCCGACCTTCGTATCGTCCAACTTCGTCAACGGCATCGAACACCTGCCCGTCACCGTCGTGGCGGGTTGATCGGAGTACCGACATGACCTTCCAACTGACCGACGAGCAAGTGGCACTCCAGGCGCGGGCACGCGAGCTCGCCCAGACGGTGGTCGCGCCTCGGGCCGCCGAGGTCGACCGCACCGAGCAATACCCCTGGGACAACGTCGACGCGCTGCGCGACGCCGGCTTCACCGGTATGACGATCCCGACCGAGTACGGCGGACCGGGCCACAGCTTCCTCGATGCCGTGCTCGTCGTCGAGGAGATGGCCAAGGTCTGCGGCGTGACGGGACGCATCGCCGTCGAGTGCAACATGGGTGCGATCTCCGCGGTCATGGCCTACGGCTCGGACGACCAGAAGAAGCTCGCGGCCGAGATGGTGCTCGGCGGCGACAAGCCGGCGATCTGCATCACGGAGCCCGACGCGGGTAGCGCAGCGACCGAGATGACCACCCGCGCGCAACGCGACGGCGACCGCTACATCCTCAACGGCACGAAGCACTGGATCACCGGCGGCGGGGTGTCCCGGCTGCATCTGATCTTCGCCCGAGTGTTCGACGAGCAGGGCAACGAGGAAGGCATCGGCGGGTTCCTCGCCATCCGCGACGAGACCCCGGGGCTGGAGTTCGTCGAGCGTGAGCCGACGATGGGTCTGCGTGGCATCCCAGAGATGGAGATCGCCTTCGAGGACATGGCCGTCGGCCCCGACATGGTCGTGCTGCCGCCGTCGGGGTTCCGCAAGGGCTTCGGCGACCTGATGAACGCCTACAACTCGCAGCGGGTCGGCGCCGGCACCGTGGCGCTCGGCCTGGCGTCGGGCGCATACGAGCTGGCGCTCGACTTCGTGAAGAAGCGGGAGCAGTTCGGACGACCGATCGCCGAGTTCCAGGGCCTGCAGTGGATGCTGGCCGACATGTCGATCAAGCTCGAGGCGGCCCGCAGTCTGACCTGGCGGGCAGCCGAGTCTCGAGGGCCGGGCGGAAGCGCCTTCCCCGACCCGACCCTCGCCGCGCAGGCCAAGGTGTTCACGACCGAGTCGTCGATCCAGATCGTGTCCGACGCGCTTCAGATGTTCGGCGCCGCGGGCTACTCCCGCAACAACCCGCTCGAGCGGATGTACCGCGACGTCCGGATGTTCACGATCGGTGGCGGGACCGCGCAGATCCTCCGGACGGTCGTCGCCAGCCGCATCCTCGACCAGAAACTCCCCCAACGTCGAGACGGCTACGTGCGCAAGGCTTGAACCAGTCCGACCCCAAAGTCTGAACCAGTCCGACCCCAAAAGTCTGAACCAGTCCGACCCCAAGTCTGAAGGGGTCTGACCCCGGGGGCCGCTGGGGGTAGATTCGCCGCCATGTCTGAGCTTGAGTACGAACGTCTGCGACTGCTGTGGCCCGACCATCTCGGCCTGGCCCGGGGCAAGTACATCCGCTCCAGCGACGCCGACCGGACCGCCGGGTTCTGCGTCACGACCCTGGCGATGTCCTATGACCGCGACCTCGTACCAGCGCCTGGCGCACACCTGCTGACCGGGCTCAAGGACGTCGATGCCACCCTCGACGCATCGACCTTGCGTCCGAGCTGGGAAGACCACCACAGCGGACTCCGCCACACCGGACTCGGTCGCACCGGAGTCGGCATGGTCGACCTCACCATCGACGGGCAGCCCTGCGACATCTCGGCACGCGAGACGCTCCGCAAGGCCATCGCCGACTGGGCTGAGCTCGGCTACAGCGCCAAGGTCGGCATCGAGCTCGAGGCATATCTTCTCGAACCCGACGAAGCGTCGGGTCCCCATGCCTGGAAGCGGTTCGAGAACCCTCGATCGATGGTGTACGGCACCGGCCCGCTCGGTGATCCCACCGGATTGCTCGACGAGATCTGGTGGACCGCCGACCGGTGCGGATTCAATCTCGAATCGATGAACATCGAGTTCGACGAGTCACAGGTCGAACTCACGCTCGAGTACGACGACGCGCTGCAGGCCGTCGACGACGCGTTCATGTTCCGGGTCATGGCTCGCGAGCTCGCCATCATCCACGGCCTCGACCTCACGTTCCTCGGCCGTCCGTTCCCCGAACTCTCGGGTTCGGGCGTTCACGTGAACTTCAGCCTGACCGACGCGGCCGGCAACAACGCGCTCGACGGCGCTGGCACACCCCACGGCATCACACCGCTGGGCCTCGAGTGCCTGGGCGGCCTGGTCACGCACCACAAGGCGCTCACCGCCATGTGCGCGCCCACGATCAACGCCTATCGCCGCCTGCAGCCGGCCAGCCTCTCCGGCGTGTGGGCCAACTGGGGCGTCGATCACCGCAACGTCACGAACCGAATTCCAGCGCACGCCGGACCGGGCATGCGCATCGAGAGCCGCCTCGGCGATGGATCGATGAACCTCCATCTCGGGGTCGCCGCCGTGCTGCAAGCCGCACGTCTCGGCGTGGTCGGCGAAGTCGACCCGGGCGAGCCGGTCACGACCGATGGCTTCGAGGACGGCGGCACGACCGACGAACGCTGCGCCACCTCACTCGGTGAGGCCCTCGACGACCTCGAAGCCGACACCGCGCTCGCGGCCGCGGTCGGACAACCGATCGTCGACAACTTCGTTTTCAACAAGCGGGCCGAGGTGGAGAGGTTCGACGGCGACATTGCGTCGGAGGAACTCACCGACTTCGAACGACGCATGTACCTGCCGTACCACTGACCCTCCTCCAATCAGGGCAAACGGCATCGACCCAATCGGGCCGCCCAGTCCCTTCAACGGTGCGTCGCATCCGGATTCGGATGTCGCATACCCAATATCGTCAAGTTCGCTACACGCGTGCCGATGGGAACCGGTGCCGACCGCTGAGACGGTCACTCTCCCGTCCCACTTCATCGATGAACTCGCCGCGGCCTCGTCGCGGGAGCACGTGCTGTCGGTCGCCGCGCAGTGGATGCCCGAGATCGTCCCGGCGGAACGCTCGAGCATCGCCCTGCCATCAGAGGAGCCGGGGTTCCTGCAGATCTACGCACTGTCGGAGTCGCTGATCATTCCCCAGGGCACCCGACTGCCGATGAAGACCTCGCTCGTCGGCCAGGCGTTCACCAGCCAGCAGATAGTCAACTGCGAGGACCTGTCGAGTTCCCTGGCGAGCGAAGCGCCCACACTCGTCGAGTTCGGCATGCAGTCCGCGATCATCTCCCCCATGGTCAGCGCCGGGCGTTCGATCGGCACGATCAACCTCGCGAACAGTGAGGTTGCGTTCTTCACGCCGGAACACCAGCGCCAACTGCGCACGATCGTCGACCTTCTGGCGTCGTTCATGGCGGCGCACGACCGAGCGGCGTCCGAACGAGAGCGGGCGACCACCGATCACCTGACGACCTGTCTGAGCCGGCGCGCCATCCTCGACCATCTGCAGCACGCCTGTGACTCGACCGAGGCCACCCCGTCGATCCTCTATCTCGACGTCGACGGGTTCAAGTCGGTGAACGACACCCATGGCCACGCCTGGGGTGACGAGCTTCTTCGCGTGCTCACCAACCGGATCCGCGACGTCGTCCGCGTCCACGATCACGTGGGACGTCTCGGCGGCGACGAATTCCTCATCGTGGTCGACGACGACCCGACCGGTGAACTCGCCGAGGACATGGCCGACGAGATCATCGAGGTCTGCTCGGCGCCGGTCACGTATCGCTCGATTCGCGTGATCCCTCGCGTGAGCATCGGCGTGGCATCGGTGGCGGGCACCAGTACCGGAGCGGAAGACCTGCTGCACGATGCCGATCAGGCGATGTACCGAGCCAAGGGGTCACCGGTGCACATCGCGATCGCCGACGACGAGATCCGCAGCCACGCCGAGATGATTGCCACGATCGATCGCGACCTCGACCACGGCATGCGCAGCGGCGAGATCACGTACCACTACCAGCCGATCCGGGACTTGACGACTCGCGAGATCATGGGTTCGGAAGCCCTCGTGCGCTGGAACCATCCGCGCCTGGGCCCAATCCCAGCCGGCCTCATCGTCGAGCGGATCGGCTCCACCGGTCGTACCGAAGCGTTCAGCCAGTGGTCGCTGCAGACGATCGTCGGCCATCTTCGCGACCTTCGTGCGGCGGTGCCGTGGTTCGACACCAAGGCCGTCTCGATCAATCTGTCACCCCGCCAGCTGGCCTGGGAGGGCTACGCCGACTTCCATCTCTCGGTGCTCCGGGACAACGGATTGCGCACCCATGATGTGATCATCGAGGTCATCGAGTCGACGGAGATTCGGGTGGCCGATGCTGCAGCACGCACCCTCCGCCGACTGTCCGACGCCGACGTCATCATTGCCCTCGACGAATTCGGAACCGGCCACGACGCGCTTTGGTACTTCACCCAGTTCACGATCCACGCCATCAAGTTCGATCGGAACCTCGTGGGCGTCGCCGCACACGACCGCAGCGCACGGACCATCCTCGAGGCCCTCGCCGGTATGGCACACGAGCTCGGTCTCGTCTCCGTGGGTGAAGGCATCGAAACCGATGCCGAGGCGCGGGTGTGTCAACAACTCGGCATTGCGCACGGCCAGGGTTGGCACTTCGGCCGCCCGATGCCCGTCAGTCAGATGATCGAGACGATGCACGACGAGGGCCAACTACCCGCTCGCTTCCCGCGTGCATCGGCGCGGGAAGCGTCTCATCACACCCACGAGTTCGACTCGGTCGTTCGGTAACCGCATCCCCGGCCGACACTGCCAAACTCGTCGGGTGATGAACTACGAGGTCCGGGGAAATCCCGACGGGCCCACGCTGTTGTTGGTGCACGGGTTCCTGTCAAGCAATGTGCAGTGGGACCTCAATGTCGATCGGCTCGGGGCCCAGCTACGCCTCGTCCTCGTCGAGCTCCTGGGTCACGGTGACAGTCCAGCGCCCGACGATGCGGAGGCCTACCGGGTCGAGTCGATGAACGCATCGTTCGAGGGCATCCGCGAAGCGGTCGGTGTCGACCGGTGGTGGGTCTGCGGCCAGTCTCTCGGCGCGGCCATGTCGTTGCGTTATGTACTCGCCAACCAGGATCGAGTGCGCGGGGTCGTCGTCACGAACACCCGCGCCGCGTTCGGCCATACGCGCAACGACCCGAATCTGGTCGACTACACCGACTACAACCTGCGGGACCTCCCGGTGCATCCGATCCATGCCCGCCGCTTCCCCGACGACATCAAAGCCCGCATGGTCGAGCGCGCCGATCGCATCCCCGCCCATGCGCTGAACCACACGGTCGTCAACCGCGCGACCTGGCGGTCGGTCGACGAGCTCCATCAGCTCACCATGCCGGTCATGCTGGTCAACGGGCGGTACGAGCGAGCGTTTCAGCCCTTCGTGGACGACGTGCGCCATGCCCTGCCAACGATCGAAATCGTTCATCTCGAGGGCGGTCATTCGATCAACGTCGAGCAGCCTGAGGCGTTCGATGCGGCGGTCCTCGACTTCGTGACCCGTCACCGCTGACCTACGCTCATCCCCAGGTCGAGTTCCGGGGGGAAGTATGGCCACTCGCGACATCGACATCGATGCCGTCAAGAAGTTCGGTTTCAAGGTGTGGACCTACAAGATGGGCGAGCAGGTCTCGCTCATGGTGCACATCGGGGATCGCCTCGGCTTGTACAAGACCATGGCCGGTGCCGGCCCGCTGTCGAGTGACGAGTTGGCGGTCGCGGCCGAGCTGCACGAGCGGTTCGTGCGTGAGTGGCTGCTCGGCCAGGCAGCCGCTGGGCTGATCGACCGCCTCGACGACGGTCGCTTCGAGCTCACCGCCGTGCAGGCTGCGGTGCTCGCCGACGAAGACGACTCACTGTCCTTCGCTGCCGGCGCGTTTCGCGGTGGCGTCGAGCCCCGAGTGATCGACCGGATTCTCGAGTCCTTCCGTACCGGGATCGGGCTGACCTACGAAGAGCAGGGTCCCAATGCGGCCGCCGGACTGGCTCGGATGACCGGTCCCTGGTCCCGGTTGGCCCTGACATCACGCGTGCTCCCGGCCCTGGACGGGGTGGTCGACAAGCTCACCGCCGGAGCAACCGTCTGCGATATCGGATGCGGCGGCGGGGTCATGCTGAACACCCTCGCCCAAGCGTTCCCCAACAGCCGGTGCGTGGGTGTCGATCCGTCCGGTGCGGCCCTGGACCTGGCCCGTCGACGGAGCGATGACCTCGGCCTCGACAACATCGAGTTCGTTCAGGCATTCGGAGCGGACATCGAGGCCGGGAGCGACTACGACCTCGTCATCACCTTCGACTGCATGCATGACATGGCGTTTCCCGACCGAACCGCCTCGGCCATCCGACAGGCCATCGCCCCTGACGGCACCTGGCTTCTCAAGGACATCCGATCGAGCGGCGACTTCGAACAGGACAAGCGCAATCCCCTGCTCGCGATGTTCTACGGCTTCTCGGTGGCATCGTGCCTGCAATCCGCCATGTCGGAACCGGGCGGCATGGGGCTCGGCACCCTCGGCCTTCATGCCGACGCCGCCCGAGAACTGACGCAACAGGCCGGTTTCGGGCGATTCGAGGTGCACGATCTCGAAGACGCTGCCAATCTCTACTACGAGGTGCGAATCTGATGGCTGGACCCGTGATGACTGAACCGCTGACTCTGGCGGAACGCGTGGGCGATCTCGTCCGCATCCCCAGCGTCAACCCACTGCAGGCCGGGCCGAAGTCCGGGCTCGACGGCGAACGCTCCTTGTCCGCGTGGATGGCCGACCGCGCCGATGCGATGGGCGCCGAGGTCGTCACCGACGATGTCGAAGACGGCCGCTCCAACGTCTACGCCCGCTTCCCTGGCGAGTCGGATCGTGTGGTGACGGTCGACGTACACCTCGACACCGTCGGCGTCGAGCACATGACCGACGATCCCTTCGACGGTCGCATCGAACAGGACCGCGTGTGGGGCCGGGGCTCGGTCGACACCAAGGCCACCTTGGCCGTCGTACTCGCCGTCCTCGAAGAGCTCAAGGCCGATGGGCGACGGCCGACGCCGACGGTCAATGTCGTCGGAACCATCAGCGAGGAGGTCGGCGGCCTCATCGGCGCCTCCGCGTATCGCGACTGGCTGCTCTCGAACAACGAACGCATCGATCAACTCGTCGTCGCCGAGCCGACGATGTGCGCGCCCGTTCATGGCCACAAGGGTGGGGTCGGGCTCGACGTGGTCATCCACGGTCATGCCGCCCACTCCTCGAAACCCCATTTGGGGAAGAACGCCGTGAGTGCCGGCGCCCGAGTGGTCGCGGCGATCGACGCCGAGCAGGAACGGCTCGCCGCCGAGAAACCCACGACCTCGGTAGGCAACGGCACGGTCGCCGTGCTCAACATGCAAGGCGGCGTGGCCAACAACATCATCCCGCCGAGCTGCTCGCTCTACTGCGGCCGACGCACCGCTCCATTCGAGGACCCCGACCGGGTCTTCGACCACCTGAGTTCGATCATCACCTCCGCAGCCGCGCCCTTGCCGGTCGACATCGAGATGACCAACGGTTCGGGGAGCGCCGGATTCTGGCAGGATCCCGAGAGTGACCTCGTTCGCACCCTCGCCCATCTCGCTTCCACCGAGCCGGACATCGCCGCCTTCGGAACGAACGCTCTGCGGTACGAGCCGATCGCCGACGAGGTCGTGGTATTCGGGCCGGGATCGATCGACCAGGCACACCAGGCGGTCGAGTGGATCACGATCGAGGAACTTGCCCGAGCCGCCGACATCTATCGCACGTGGTTTCGCCAGGGCGACACCGACTGACGGATCCGACAACCGGGCATCCTCGCCCATCACAGGAGCAAGACATGGGTGACCTCTGGAAGCTGGGTGCCGCCGAGGCTGCGGCGCGCATGCGGAGCGGCGACTTCGCTCCGAGCGAATTGATGGACGACGTGCTCGACCGCGTCGACGCCATGAACCCCGGCCTCAACGCCATCGTGCTGTCCCATGCCGAACGAGCGCGCGAGCAGGCCATAGCCGCCGACGCGGCGCTGACATCAGGAGAAGCGGTCGGCGATCTCCACGGTGTCCCGGTCACGATCAAGCACAACATCGACCTCGCCGGTGACCCGAACCCGAACGGCGTGCCGGCGCTGGCGAATCACATGGCGACCGAAAATCACCCCCTCGTCGACCGGCTCACCGAAGCC
The DNA here is from genome assembly GCA_039028435.1 of Actinomycetota bacterium. GTDB lineage: Bacteria > Actinomycetota > Acidimicrobiia > Acidimicrobiales > UBA10347 > UBA10347. The sequence goes on from JBCCIC010000015.1 coordinate 34,683, forward strand.
GGGGCCATCGTGATCGGGCGAACCAACACGCCCGAGTTCTCGATGCGAGCCACGACCGACAACCCACTCCACGGCCGCACGTACAACCCCTGGGGCGAGGACATCTCCCCGGGCGGATCATCGGGCGGCGCCGGGTCGGCCTGCGCCGCCGGCATGGGCGCGATCCACCACGGGAACGACATCGGCGGGTCGCTGCGATTTCCGTCCTTCGCCAACGGTGTGATGACCGTCAAGCCGTCGAGCTTCCGCATCCCCGTCTACAACGGCTCGGCGCCGGCAGAACGCGGCCCCCTCGCCGGCGAGATCTCCGTCCAGGGAATCATCGCCCGGCACGCAGCCGACCTCCGGTTGGCGACCCGGCTGATGGTGCAGCCCGACCCGCGCGACCCGAACAGCCCGCCGGTGCCGTGGGATGGCCCTGACCTCAACAACCGCCGTGTCGCCGTCTGTCGCGACAGTGCGGGCTACGACCTCCACCCGGAGATCGATGCCCTCATCACCAAAGCCGCGGAACAGCTTCTCGACGCGGGCTACGAGGTCGTCGATGTGGATACACCACCGATTCTCGAGGCCGCGGAAGGCTGGTTCAGTGCGCTCTCGACGGAGATGAGCGAGCTGTTCCGCGAACCGCTCGAACTGGCCGGTTCCGAGACGATTCGTCAGATCTTCGACTGGTACTTCGAACGATCCGAGCTCCTCGACCTCAAGGGCTACATCACGGCCTCAGGTCACCGCACCGCACTCAAGCGCGATTGGAGCCGGTTCCTCACCGAGTACCCGCTCGTACTCACTCCGTTCCTGATGCGACCATTCTTCGACTGGAACTACGACGCCACGGGGTTCGAGGCCGTCGACGATCTGTTCCGTTCCGCCATCTGGAGCACGGGGATCAACTACCTCGGCCTTCCTGCGGGCGTGATCTCGACCGGTTTCGCCGACGACCGACCAGCCGCGGTACAGATCGTTGGCCAGCGCTGGCGCGAGGACCTCATCTGCGACGCCCTCGAGGCGATCGAGGAGCGCAACGGCATCCTCGCGCCCCAACTCTGGTCGCGTACGTGACGTCGGCCAGCGAGCCTCCCGGATCCCAGCTCAATCGAGCCTACGTACGTCATCTTGGATCGGTTCCCGCGAACGACGACGGACCGGTCTGGCTTGCTCGCATCTCCCACCATTCACGTGACCGAGCGCTGAACACAGACGAGCTGGAGATCGGAAGTGGGCTCTGCGTCTTCGCCGGCGAGCAGCGCCTCGAGGGTCGCGAACGCGTGCTCATCGAGGTGGTGAAGTTCCCGACCAGGCGGTCCCTCGCGACTGCGCTCGATGCGGTAACACCCGCCAGTGGCTGGCTCGACAGCGCCACGGCGGTCGTCGGCATTCCTTCCCCATCGATCGCCGTCCCGGCGCATCTCTCGGTACCGGATTGGACGCAGGTCCCGCACCCCGCGAGCGACGACGACCCGCCGGTCGTCGCCGTGCACCTGGCCGCCCACCGCGACCCCGTCGACGGCGATCAGGGCCTCGACGACCTCGCCGCCTTCTCGCGCACGCTCGCCGAGGCGTCCGTGCCACACGGAGCTCGCAGCACCCAGACCTTCTACATCGAGGAGTCCGTGATCGTCGGGACTCGCGACTGGGACCAGCTGCGCTTGACCCGTTATCCCAGCGGTCGCGCCTTCGAGGCGGTCGAGCACTCACTCGCGGAGAGCGAGACGTTTCGTCGCCTGACGCCCCAACTCCTGAGCGATCAACAGACGTTCGTCACCCGACCGATCGTGGACCGCCTCGCCCAATCACTCCACGATTGATCGGGCACGACCACGTTCGCCAGCGGTCGGCTCGAACCTGGCGATTGCTCCCGTGATCGGGCTCGCGGATACGTTGCGAATATGGACCAGATCTGCAACGACCTCGCCGCCGAACATGCCGCGCTCGACGCGGTGGTCGCCAACCTCGACGAAGCTGGCTGGAGCCAGGACACCCCGGCCGAGGGGTGGGACATCAAGGAGACGATCGTGCACCTGATCCAGGCCGACATGGCGGCCAGCCTGGCGGTCACCGACGCCGACGGCTTCCAAGAAGCCAAGACGCAGATGATGTCGAGCGGCGACGGCGGGCTGGACTTCTTCGTGAGTTCTGAGGGCAAGACCGGCGCTGAGGTACTCGCGCTGTGGCGCGACGAGCGCGACAAGATGCTCGACGCCTTCCGCAGCCGTGGGCCGAAGGATCGGATTCCATGGTTCGGACCGGACATGAGCACGTTGAGTTTCGCGACGGCCCGCTTGATGGAGACCTGGTCCCATGGTCAAGACGTCGCCGACACGGTCGGGGCGCCGTGGCCCGCAACCGACCGCCTTCAGCACGTTTGCTACATCGGTGTGAACACGCGTGGTTGGAGCTACATCAACCGCGGAATGGAGTTCCCTGGCGGTGACGTCCGGGTCGAACTCGATGCCCCCTCAGGCGAGACGTGGACGTGGGGCCCCGAGGATGCTGCCGATCGGCTGACCGGATCGGCGGAGGACTTCTGCCTCGTCACGACCCAGCGTCGTCAGCCCGGGGGCACCTCGCTCGTCGCCGAAGGTCCCCTCGCCGAAGAGTGGCTCGGCATCGCCCAGGCGTTCGCCGGACCGCCGACGCTGCCGGACGGCCGCTGAGCCCGCGCGGTTCGGCGACGGCTACTCGGCCAGCTCGGCCCCGGCGCGATCGCGCACGTCGATGACCGACTCAGCCTCCCAGGTGTCACGCCCGTCGAACCCGAACCGATAGAGGACGGTCGCTCGCCGCGGCGTCACGCGCAGAAACACGTGCCCATCCGAGCTCGGCCCACCCGGTTCGAACTCGCTGAGGTCATAGCCCATGTGATCCCACAGCTCGGCGCGACCACTCGGCGTGTCGACGACCTCGGCAAGACCCTCAACGATGAGACTGTCGTTGTTCGACTCGGGCCCGACCTGCCAGTGGAAATGCACTCGGGGGTCCCGACGGGCGTTGGTCACCTTGACCGATGGCTGCATCACGAAGGTGCACAGGTTCTCGTCGACCCAGGCGATCCCGACCGGCGCGCTGTGCGCGCGACCATCAGCGCGCGCGGTTGCGATGTACGCGATCCGACCGATACGGCCACTGTGGGCGATGACGTCGGCCAGCTCCATGGGTCGAACTTAGCGACCGATCACGTCCTCGATCCAGCGCACGTGCTCAGGAGTCAGACGAGTGAAGCTGGCGAGGCGAGGCTCGTCGCACGCGATGGTCTGCTCGGGAAAGAGCACGAAGCTGGTCACAGCGACCATCCCGAATCGACCATCGGGATCCGCCACGCCGAGCGGAGCGCCGCTGTCGCCGAGACACGTACCCGAAGCGTCGCGCTCGTCGGTGCACAACATGAGCGCCGCATCGAACGAGCCCATGATCGCCGCGGCGCCACACAGCTCGCCATCGTCGAGCGTCGGGCGCCACTCGTGGAGCCGAGTGGTCGGGCCGGTCGACGTGTAGCCCCAACCGGCTGCCGTCAGTGAGACATCGTCGAGTGGCTCATCGGTCGGGGTCGGGTTCGGGGTCAGCATGGCTGGGACGAGCTGGACCGGTTCGGCCAGCCGCAGCAGCGCCAGGTCGTGTCGCATGTCGGCCAACGAGGCCTGCCAACGGTCGTCCTCGCCAACCTGCACGGACCAACCCGAATGAAGCTGTGCCTCGACCACCGACGTCAGACTTCCGCCCGTGGTCGCGTCGGTCGACCCGCTGCGCGCCAGCAGGTCGAACAGTCGAATCTCCGGGTGTGTGACCGGCGGAAGCGGACGGGATTCGAGATCGATATCGGAGAAGTCGATGCCCGACACGCAATGTGCCGCGGTCAGCACCCACTCAGCCGCAACCAACGTCCCGGTGCAACGAACGGTTCCACGACCCACACAATCCCATCGCCCGAGTCGCCCGAACTCGCCGACAGGTCGAGTTGGGTCGGGCGAGAACACGCGACTGCGATCGACGAGGAGCGCGACGTGCGGACCGGCCTCCAGCGCCGGTCGTTTCGCGTCGGTGAGTTCCCGCAGCGGAGGTTGCAGCTCGCGGCCAAGGTCCGGTCCGAGGACGAGCGCGGTCGAGATCTCATCGACCGCAGCGGTCTCAAACCGATGACACTCAGACCAGCCGGCAGCTGCGGCAGCCCCCGACCACGCGGTCACCCCGGTCAGCATCGCCATGATCGCGACCGCGAGCACGAAGTCACGACGACGACTCCGGGATGACGGCGTGGCGACGAACACGATGTCCCATCGGCCACCCGTCCGCATCTACCGATGATCCGCGCGGATCAGTCCGACGAGACACGGGGCACGGCCCGCGCTCGCTGGGTCAAGGGACCCAACGGGTCATGTCGTACCCAATGCCTACGCCTTCCGGCCCAGACGACCCATTTCTCCGCACATCGGCCGGCCGACGGTAATGGTGGCGCACGAGGAGGCTGCTGGTCTGTGTACGGCCTGATCAACCGAGCGATCGAAGAGCTGGTTCGCTCTTCGGGAGGCACAGATGCCTGGCGCGCGGTGTGTGAACGGGCAGGGGTCGCGATCGACCACTTCGAGAGCATGGCCCCGTACGCCGACGACATCACCTATCGGCTGGTCGACGCCACCTCGGCCGAGCTCGGCCTCGCACCGGATGACGTACTCGAACGGTTTGGTCGCTACTGGATCGTCTATACGGGAGCCGAGGGGTGGGGCCCGATCATCGACTGCCAAGGTGGATCGGTGCTCGAGGTGCTGGCCAACCTCAACGACCTCCACATGCGGGTCCGAACATCGATGCCCGACCTCGTGATGCCGACCTTCTTCGTCCGGGAGCAGAGCGCTACCCGGGCGACCATCGAGTATCACTCGTCCCGGGCCGGACTCGCCCCGATGGTGCTCGGACTCCTTCGCGGCCTCGCCGAACGCTACGAGGAGGCGTGGGAAGTACGCCAAGTCGGCGGCCGCGAGATCGACGGCCACGACACCTTCGAGCTGGTCATGCAAGCCGCTGAACCCACCCCGGTGCCGGGCGATCCTGAGACGCTGGTTGCGCCGTGATCGACCACGAACTGCTCGACCGGATCCTGCGCTTCCACTTGGTCCTCGACGATCACGGACGGGTCGCACACCTCGGACCAGCGCTCGGTCGGCTCGTCCCCGGGGCGCTCGGAGCCGCACTCGCGGCGATCGCGGAGACCGACGACGAGACGGTCGACCTCGCCGCCGGTGCACCCTCCTGGTCGAGACGCATCGTGGTGCTGCGATTCAAGGATCCCGAGCTTCGGATCCGTGGCGAGCTCCTGGCGCTCGACGATGACCGGTGGCTGTTCGCCGGCGTCCTCGATCCGACCGACGCCAGTCGGCTGCGCGAGCTCGGGCTCACCCCGGCCGATTTCGCCCCGTGCGATTTGACCCTCGACTTCTCGATGTTCCAGTGGACCCGTGACACCCAGGTGCGCGAGACGCGACTGGCGCTGCTGCAACTTCGCCGCTCGATCGACGAAGGCCGCCTCCTCCGCAAGCAGGCAAACACCGACGAGCTCACCGGGCTCGCCACGCGCAATCGATTCCTGCAGGTGGTCGACGAGGCGATCATCGACCACCGCAGCACCGACGCCACCCAGATCGCTGTCGTCACCATCAACATCGATCGCTTCAAGTCGATCAACGACCTGAATGGACATCCCGTCGGCGATCGTGCACTGATCCACGTCGCCGACCACATCAGCGATGTCCTCGGCGAGGGGGCAACGGTCGCCCGACTCGGCAATGACGAGTTCGCCGTGATGATCCCCGGCCTTCTTCGCGGCGACGAGGAGACGATGCACAGCATCGTCGGGCTCTGCGACCAGGTCGTCGGGTTGAACCACGAGCCCGTCGTCATCGACGGCACCCGGGTGCCGATACGGCTGAGTATCGGCGTGGCGCTCCACGAGGAGCAGGTCTCGGCAGGTGAACTCCTCCGCCATGCGGACATCGCCATGGCCGCGGCCCGTGACAGCATCGACGGCCCGATCGGGGTATTCGACCCACACACCCAGCGCGACTACGAACTGCGGCGCCTGCTCACCGACGATCTCGAAACGGCCATCGACGAACGGGCCATCGAGCTCGTCTTCCAGCCGATCGTGGACCTGAGCACCCGCAAGGCGATCAAGTACGAGGTCCTCAGTCGCTGGACCCACCCCATTCACGGACCGGTCTCGCCCGGCCTGTTCTTCGAACTCGCCGAGCGGTGTCACCTCGCGCAGAAGCTCGACCGCTACATCATTCATCGGGCGCTTCACGTCGCAGCTGAACGTCTATCGGTCCGCGGCGAAGTCCCGATGCTCAGTGTCAACGTGTCGGCCCTCTCGCTCAACGACAGCCTGGTCGATTTCCTGCAGGCGACCCTCCAGGAAATGCACTACCCGGCGAACCGACTCTCGGTGGAGGTCACCGAGACCTCGTCGGTACGAGACATGACCCGCACCGGTCGGGTATTGAACAAGCTCGACGCGCTAGGCATCGTCGTTTCGCTCGACGACTTCGGCACCGGCTTCTCCTCACTGACCTATCTTCACCAGCTCCCAATCGGTGCGCTCAAGATCGATCGAAGCTTCGTCGCCGACATGCTCACCTCGCGCAAAGCGCTCGAACTGGTCCGCTCCATCCTCGGGGTCGCGCGATCGCTCGACCTTCCCGTGGTCGCCGAAGGCATCGAGACCGTCGAACAGTGTGTGATGCTGCAAAACCTCGGGTGTAGCCAGGGCCAGGGGTTCTACTTCGCCCGTCCGGAGCCGGCCGAGGCGACGGCCGTAACCATCGGACATGTATTGCCGGTATCGAGGACGCGAGCCGAAGCCGCCGAGGCCACAGCGACGCGGCGCATGCCGTCACCGGCGTTGCGCCTGGCGAGAGATCCCAGCCTCGCCTGACGCGCACTTCGCTCGCTTGCCCGCAGCGCTTCCGACTGCCCGGACGCGCGTCTGCGAGGCGCGCCGTGGCAATCTCTAGACACCAGACAGTGTCTCGGGCCAACCCGCTCGGGAGTAGATGACGGTGTGGAGAAGTGGCATGAAGCTCGGGATGGTGTTTCCGCAGATCGAGACTGGGGGTGATCCGGGCGCGGTGCGGGCAATCGGCGATGCAGCCGCCGACCTGGGCTACGACTACCTGCTGGCGTATGACCATGTGGTGGGCGCGGAGCATGCCGACCGCGAGCCGCCGCTCTGGGGTCCGTACACCGAGAACGACCCGTTCCATGATCCCCTGGTGATGTTCTCCTACCTTGCCGGCCGCCATGAGACCCTCGAGTTCGCAACGGGTGTCATCATCCTCCCGCAACGCCAGACCGTGCTTCTCGCGAAACAGGCGGCCGACCTGGATCTCCTGTCGGGCGAACGTCTGCGGCTCGGCGTCGGCGTTGGTTGGAACTATGTCGAGTTCGAAGCACTCGGGCAGGACTTCGCGACCCGTGGACGCCGCGCCAACGAGCAGATCGAGTTCATGCGACAACTCTGGACCGAGCCACTCCTCGACTGGGAGGGTGAGTTCGACCGCATCAGCCGAGGCAACATCCTGCCAAGGCCCAACCGCTCGATTCCCATCTGGGTCGGCGGGTTCTCCGATGCGGCGTACCGGCGAGGGATCGCGCACGGCGATGGGTTCATGTTCGCCGGCGACGCCAAACGCATCTTTGCCGCCCACGAGCGCTTGCTCGAGTTGGCCGACGAACGCGGCCGCGACCTCGAAGGATTCGGGCTCGAGTTCGTCAAGAGTCGCGCGACCAACCTCGATGACGCCCTCGCGGATCGGTCGCGTTGGCAGGACCTGGGCGGCACCCACTTCGCCCCGTCGTCGATGGAGATGGGCCACGTGACGATCGACGATCACATCGCGTTCTACGAACGCTTCATGGCCGGCTGAGCAACGCAGCCGTTCCTCGCCGCCGTCGCGGCCGCCGCGCCGATCGACCTCTAGCGTGTGCTCGTGCACTCGGTTCGAGCCACAATCCTGCAAGCGCCGACGCCCCATGACCTCGAGGTGCTCGAGGACCATGTCATCGACATCGGCGACGACGGGACGATCGTCACCGTCACACCGGCGTCACCCGATCACGAGGTCGACCACCGCCTGCCACCCGAACAGGTGCTGATTCCGGGGCTGATCGACACCCACCTCCACGCGCCGCAATGGCCCCAGCTCGGGACCGGCCTTGATCTCCCGCTCGACCAATGGCTGTTCGAACGGACCTTCCCGCTCGAGGCGCGCTATCACGACGAGCAGTTCGCACGCACCATCTGGGCCGACATGGTGCCGACGCTCCTGGCCCAGGGGACCACCACCGCGGTCTACTACGGCTCGATCCACGTCCCCGCCACCGTCGCTCTCGCAGAACAGTGTTTGCAGTCGGGCCAGCGCGCCTTTGTCGGCAGGGTGGCGATGGACCATCCCGAGGGCACTCCCGACTTCTACCGCGATCCGAGCGCGAACCGCTCGGTCGAAGATTCCGCCCACAGCGTCGACCTGATCCACGGTCTCGATGACCCACACCGCCTCGTTCGACCGATCGTCACCCCACGCTTCATCCCCGCGTGCACCGACGACGCCTTGCGTGGCCATGCCGAGTTGGCGGAGGCGACCGGCACCCTCGTGCAAACCCACTGCTCCGAGGGCGATTGGGAGCATGGCCATGTGCTCGAGCGATGCGGCACAACCGACACGCTCGCCCTCGCCGAACGCGGCCTGCTCCGCGACCACGCAGTACTCGCCCATGCGACACACCTTGACGACACCGACCGCCAGGCGATCCGGACGAGTGGGGCCGGCCTCGCCCATTGCCCGCTGTCGAACGCCTACTTCGCCAACGCCGTCTTCCCCCTGCGACGCAATCTCGACGCCGGGCTGCGCGTGGGACTCGGGACCGATGTCGCCGGCGGTGCGACCTCGTCGATGCTTGCACAGTGTTCCCACACCGTGACCATGTCGCGGCTGCTCGAAGACGGCGTCGACGTGACCAGGAACGACGGCCGGGGCGTGGCCGACAGCCGCGTCGACGTCGTCGCGGCGCTTCATGTCGCCACACTCGGCGGCGCCGAACTGCTGGGCATCGACGCGGGTTTGCTCGCGACCGGCCGCGTCTTCGACGCGGTGGCCATCACCTTGCCCACCGAGCTCGACGACACGTTCGCCGATGACTGGGCTCGCCGCTTCGAGAAGGCGGTTCGCCTCGGGGCAGCAGCGGATATCGCTCGCGTGTGGGTTGCCGGTCGCGAGGTTGCCGGCCGCGAGGGTGGCAGCGCGCGGGCCCGGCAGCGCTAGCTGACGCGGACCTCGCTGAAGGGCATGCCCTTGTCGACTTCCGGCTCCTTGGGGAGGCCCAGAATGCGCTCACCGATGATGTTCCGCTGAATCTGATCGGTGCCGCCACCGATCGACGTGAAGAACGCGTTGAGCATCGAGTACGTGGCGTCGGCGGCCTCGGGATACTGGTCACCGCCGAGCATCGCCTCGCTGCCGAGGATTTCGCCTTGCAGGCTCCCGGCGAAGTGCAGCATGCGCGACATCGCCAACTTGCCCAGCGAGACGACCGGAGACGACGTGCCCTTGGCCAGCTCGGCCTTGGCCCGCCGATTGTTCCAACCGTTCAGGGTGCGCCAGGAATGGAGGCGCATCAGGTCCTGACGGATGTTCGGATCGTCGGCGACCCCGCGTTTGACCGCGAGTTCGATCAGGGAGAGATCCGGGATCGGCGCATTGGCCTCGCTCGTCTCGTCGCGCACCGCATCGTCGCCGTCGCTCTTCGGACGTTGGCGAGCGACACCCATCGCCGACCGCTCGTACGCCAGCGCCGAGGTCAGCACGTGCCAGCCGGCGTTGTACTCACCCAGCATGTTGGCGTCGGACACACGTGCGTCGGTGAGAAACACCTCGTTGAATCGCGAGTCGCCGGTCGCCTGACGCAATGGGCGTACCTCGACGCCCGCCTGCTCCATCGGCAAGAAGAAGAAGGTCATGCCGCGATGCTTCGGTTGGGCGGAATCGGTTCGACTGATGAGGAATGCGTAGTCAGCCTGGCGACCACCGGATGTCCAGACCTTCTGGCCGTTCACAACCCACTCGTCACCATCGCGCTCGGCGGTCGTGCGCACCGACGCCAGATCGCTGCCCGCGCCCGGCTCGCTGTAGAGCAGACACATGTCGATGTCGCCGAGCATCAGCCCGCGTAGGACCTCGTCTTTCAATGCCGGCTTGGCCCAGGCGATGATCGTGGCCGCCCAGAGGTTGGTGACGTCCTGTCCCCAACCCGGCACGCGAGCGTCACGGAAGACACGATCGGTGGCGCGAGCGACCTTGGGTTCGAGGCCGCGGCCGTATTCATCGGTCGGCCAGCTCGGCGCTGCCCAGCCGGAATCGACGAAGGCCTGGAGCCAGGCATCGGACTCGGCAGCGGGCTCGAACGGGTTGTCGGCGAGCCAGGCCTCGGCGGAAGCGATCGCAGCTTCAGGAGTCATGTCTCCATCGTCGCAGCCCGCCGACGACCAACCAAGGTCGGGTCGCGACTAGGCGCCGAAGCCCGCAGCGCGTCAGTGGTCGAGCGGCGGGCGGGTGAGCGAGCTGCCCCCGCTCGTGGCGAACGGTCCGAGTTCGTCGCGCAGGGTGGCCATGGCCATCGAGATGCCCGTCGCCTGAATCTGTTCACTCGCCTCGATACCGATCCAGTCGCCGACCGGGTAGCGACCGAGCAGCATGGTGTAGTCGGCATTGATGTAGTGCAGCCCGTCGTCACTGAAGTTCGTCAGTGGACAGGCGATGTCGCCAGACACCGCGGCGCGTACGAGCGGTGACATCGACTCGCCATCGACGAGTGACACCGTGTCGTTGGTCCAGACACGGGTCTGCTCACCGGTGCCCATGCCACCCGACACGACCCGGAAGATCCACCCGTTGTGCTCGGCAGAACCGGTCCGCGGGTCGGAATCGGTGTCGTCTGGGCTCGGCCAGTCGACCCGTTCCGGGCGCCAGATTTTCCCACGCGGTTCCTCGCCGGTCACGAGGAAGACCGCGGTGACCCTGCCGACGACGTGGCCCTCGCACTCGAGCATGGCGTCGGCAACCCGAACCTTTCGTCCCTCACGGACCGGCGAAGTGGTCAGGGTGACGGGTGCCATCGCGGCCGGACGAAACAGGTCGACGGTCAGCCGAGCGGCCCGCCATCCGTCTCCCCCATGAGCTGCCTCCAGCTGCCGAGCGGCGAGTCCGCCGAGGAGACGGCCGTGCATCATGTCCGGCGACCACGGCCCGCGGGCGAGCGCATCGGGCTCGAATGTCTCGACGTTGGCGACGGGCTCGGGGCTGGAGGCTCCGGTGAAATAAGCACGGTCCACGGCCGCCGGTCTACCGGCCGAGGTGGAGCCGCTCCAATTCGGCCGAACGGCGAGACTTTTGAGAAGTTTCGCTCACATTCCCTGGAAAGCGACCGACAAGTAAGGCGTATGCACCACCCCGGAGACGCTGGCGGGGACAGCCGGGCTCGCGACGCGCTTGAAGTCGACCTCTTTCTGGACCAACGATCACTCGTCGGCCGGATCGACTCGCTCGGCATTCTCGCCATCGCGACGTATGTGCCGATCTCGCTGTACGGCGACGTCGCGCTCCCCTTCACACTCACCTGGTCAGTACTCGTTGCGCTGACCACGATCGGATGGTCAAGCACGGTCAGCGGTCGATGGGTTCCATCCACCACCGCCTCGGTCTGGGGATCGGGCCTCATCTGGGCGACGCTGCCCTGGTTGGCTTGGACTGCGCTGGACGACCCGGTGACCGCGTGGGTCCTGACCGCCGTCTGCGGGTACGGCCTGGCGACCGACGCGCTGTTGTTGCCCCAGACGTTCCGCATGCGCATCTACTCGCTGATGTCGTCTTACCTGATCAGCTATCTGGTGGCGCTCACGCTGCATCACCATTGGTATCAGGCGGCCGGTCTGGTGTTGCTCGCAGTCCATCTCGGCGCCGGTGTATGGGGTCTCGAGCGCATCAAGAACCGGCTCCTCAACAACCAGATGCAGAGCGAGGTCAAGGCCTTCCAGGATCCGCTCACCGGGCTGGGGTCGCGACGCGCCGCCATCCGTGAGATCGAGCGACTGCTCGCCGACGGTTCGTCGGTCCACTGCGTGATCGCCGATGTCGACGACTTCAAGGGCATCAACACGCATCTCGGCCACCACGGCGGCGACGCCGCACTGGTCGCGCTGGGCGAAGCGCTGCAGCGTCGACTCAAGAGCTGGTTCGTGGGCCGGCTCGGCGGCGACGAGTTCATCGCCATCAACCGCCGCGGACTCCATCCGAGCGAGGAGGGCCTCCTGCTCACGATCGATGTCGGTGAGGTCGGTTCGGGCCTCGGCCCCCAGATCCTGAGCCTCAGTTTGGGCGGCAGTTCGATCGGCCCGACAGGAACCGCCGACGAACTGCTCTCGGAGGCCAGTGCTGCACTGCGCCGAGCCAAGGCGTTGGGCAAGCAGCGTTTGTCGCTCGCCGACGACACCCTCCGCGATGAGGAGTCCGACCGCGAGCGCATCGCCGGACGCGCCCACCAGGCATTGCGCGAGGGCGAGATCGTGGCGTGGGGTCAGCCGATCTACGACCTGACGTCACACCGTCCCGCCGGAGTGGAGCTGCTGGCTCGATGGCCCCAGCCCGACGGCGGTATGGAGATGCCGGCCGACTTCGTACCGATCATCGAAGCCCAAGGCCTCGGATCGCTCTTGGGTGAGCGCATGATCCGCTACGCGATCACCCTCCTCGAGCGGCTGACCGAGGTCGGCGACTCGACGAGCTTCGTTTCGGTCAACCTGTCCGCGCTCACGCTGCTCGAGCCCGAACTGCCGGCCAACCTCTCGGTGATGCTCCAGGAACGGGGCCTTGCCGCCGAGCGACTCGTGATCGAGATGACCGAATCGCAGAAGCTTCCCTCAACCCGACACGCCCGCAGTGCGTTCGCTCGACTCCGCGCCACCGGCGTCGGCGTCGCCAGCGACGACCTGGGTGCCGGCTGGTCGTCGATCAACCAGATGATCGAGACGGCGTTCACCCACGTGAAGGTCGACCGCGGCCTCACCACGACCACCGACCGCCCCGGCGCGTTCGAGCTGCTCCAGGCACTCCGGCTGCTGGCCGAGAGTGCCGGCCAAATTCCGATCGCTGAGGGCATCGAGACCCGCGCCGACCTCGATCGGGTCCTGGCCGCGGGCTTCCGTTACGGGCAGGGATACCTGCTCGACCGGCCAACACCGCTTCCGGCCGTCATCGACCGATTCCGCTCCGCCGCCAACCAACCGCTCGATCTCAACCACTTCTCCACCGAACAGGCCCTGAGCGACCCGATCGCCTGATCACTGCCCCTTCGCGGCGCCACTTCCATCGCGTCGCCGCCTCGCCCCGCCCACGCGTTCTCACCGACTCCGTGCCCGGTATCCGGGACTGGAGTCGGTGAGATGCGCAGAGCGGAGCTGGATTCGGTGAGAAGCGAATCCAGGGGTGTGGCTTGCTAGCCCTTCGCCTCGATGAAGGCGTCGCTGAAGTTCGTCTCGAACTCGCCCGTGTCCTCGATCTCCTCGAGCTGCGAGGTATCGGTCGGGTACACGATCGGATCGTCGAGGACTTCCTGGTCGATGAACTCAATCGATGCTTCGTTGGGGCTGGCGTAGAGGTTCCAGTTGGTCAGCTGCGCACCGCGCTCAGCGCCGAGAAGGAAGTTGATGAAGGCGTGTGCAGTGCACGGGTGCGGCGCATCCTTCGGCACGCCCATGTTGTCGATCCAGCGGGTTCCACCCTCTTCGGGGACGAAGTAGGTGTACTGATCCGGGTTCTCCGCATCGGCGAACTGGAACAGGAAGTTTCCGCTGTAGCCATGGGTCACCGAGGCGTCACCGGTCACGAGCAGCTCGTCGTACTGGTCGGAGTCAAAGGCGGCGATCCGGGCCTTGGCATCGGAGATGAGGTCGCGTGCCTCGTTGAGCTCGTCTTCGCTGGTGGTGTTGAGTGAGTAGCCGAGGTACTTGAGGGCGGCGCCCATCGTCTCGCGCGGGTCGTTCAGCATCGTGGCGTAGGCGCCCTCGAGGTTGTACTGGGCGGCGAGATCACCGTCGAACAGTAGGCCCCAGGTCTGGGGAACGTCCTCACCGGTGACCGCCAAGTCGACGCCCAGGCCGGTGGTGCCCCACTGGTACGGCGCGGTGTACGTGCCCTCGGGGTCGTACGGAAGCCCCGACGCGAAGTCGGCCGACAGGTTGGCGAGGTTCGGGATGGCTTCGCGGTCGAGGACCTGCAGATCGCCAGCCTCGATCATGATCGCCACCATGTAGTCCGACGGCACGATGAAGTCGTAGCCCGAGTTGCCGGCATTGATGATCGGCTGCATCGCCTCGTTGGAGTCGTAGTTGTCCTCGGTGACGGTGACACCGAACTCCTCTTCGAAGGCCGTCTTCAGCTCCGGATCCATGTACTCGGTCCAGTTGTAGATGGCGAGGTCGCCGTCGGTCTCACCGGCTTCGCAGTCGGGGCCGCTGGCGCTGTCGCCGGAATCGTCGCTTCCCCCACACGCGGCTGCGAGCAACGCGAGGGCCAGGAGGGTGGCCAGCACCCTGAGCAGTCGTTTGGTCATGTTCCCCTCCAAGGGATCCGTGATGGTTGGCGGTCAGGTCGCCCCGTCGCGAGCCCGTTGGGCCACCAGCGAAGAGACTACGAGAAGAATCGAGATGGCCAGCATGACCACCGAGACCGCGTTGATGAGCGGGCTCACGCCGCGCCGGATCAAGCCGAACACGTAGACCGGCAGGGTCGTTGATCCGGGTCCAGAGACGAACTGGGTGATCACGACGTCGTCGAGCGACAGCGTGAGGGCCAGCAGGGCGCCGCCGGCGATACCCGGCATGATCAGCGGCAGTGTCACGAAGCGAAAGGCCTGCCATCGGGACGCGTACAGGTCCTGGGCGGCTTCCTCGAGGTTCTCGGTCATGCCCGCCAACCGCGCCCGCACCACGATCGACACGAAGCTGATACTGAAGGCGACGTGGCTCAGCGTGACGGTCGTGAACCCCTTGGTGATCTGGGTTCCGAACACCGAGTTCACGACATCGACGGCCTGGGTGAAGAACAACAGCATCATCACCGCCATCGTCACGTCGGGGACGATGACCGGTAGATACAGCAGCGCGTCGAAGATCCGGTTGCCACGGAAACGGAACCGCTCCAGCGAGAGTGCGGCCATCGTGCCGAGCACTACTGAGACGAGCGTGGCGATGATCGCCACCCGCACCGACACCCACAGTGCCCCTTGAACCTCGTCGTTGTCGGCGAACGCCCGGTACCAGTCGAACGTGAACCCGCCCCAGCGTCCGACCAGCTGATCGTCGCTGAACGAGAAGATCACCAGGAGCGCAATCGGGGCGTAGAAGAACACGAAGACGAGCACCGTGTTGGCACTCAACACCCATTTGGTCGCCCCCCGAAGCTGGTTTGGCCGACTCACAACAAGGCCTTCCAGGCGAGCCGTTCAGACGCCACGGAGGCTCGTGCGGCCTTCCAGGCGAGCCGTTCACACACCACGGAGGCTGGCGCCACCGGCCCTGAGCCCAGCCGATCGATCGCCGCCGTCATAGGGTGCGGCCTCCGGTTCGGAAGTACACCAGGGTTGCGGCCAGCATCACGAGCATCAGCACGGTCGACACCGACGCCCCCACCGGCCAGTTTCGAGCCGTCAGGAACTGGGTCACGATGTAGCTGCCGAGCAGCGTGGTCTTCGCCCCACCCAGGATCTCCGGCGTGACGTACGCGCCGAGGCTGGGAATGAACACCAGGATCGACCCGGCGATCACGCCGGGGCGCGACAGCGGGAAGGTCACCCGCCAGAACGTTCGCCAACCGTTCGCCCCGAGATCTCGGCTGGCCTCGACCAGGCTCCAATCCATGCGTTCGATCGCCGCGTACAACGGCAGGATCATGAACGGCAGGAACCCATAGACGAGCCCGATGACCACCGCCGTCGGCGTGAACAGGATGGTCGTCTCGCCCAATCCGATGGCCTCGGTCGCCTGGGAGACCGGCCCGTCATTGCCGAGCAGCACCCGCCAGGCGTAGTTGCGGACGAGGAAGTTCGACCAGAACGGGATCATCACGAACACGAGCATGATGTTGCGCACCAGCGGCGTCCGTGTGGCGAGGAAGTACGCGAACGGATAGGCGACGATCAGGCAGATCAGCGTGGTGAGGATCGCCAACCAGAGCGATCGGAGCACGACATCGCGAACGATGTCGTCGCCCAGCCTTCGGTAGCTCTCGACGTTCCAACCCGACAGGTCGGTGCCACCGAACCGGTTCCGGGTCGCAAACGAATACACGACCACGATCAGTAGCGGCAGCGCGAAGAAGATCGTGAGGAAACCCCAGGCGGGCATCGCCATGAACAACCCGCGGCGACGTTTCTGACGCTCGTTTGCGGCCTCGAATTCCGGGGTGGCCTCGGCCGCTGCGCCGGTCGGAACGTCGTCGAGATCGCCGGGTGCCGGCGGACGTTTGAACACGCTGTGACTCACTCGGCCACCAACCAATCGGCTTGGCGGTCCCACCAGATGCTCACTGGATCACCCGGGGCCTGACGCGACTCGGCCCCAACCATCGGTGTCCGAACCTCGAGATCGATCCAGTCGACGCTGACTTCGTAGACCATCGAGTGACCGAGATAGGTGGCGGTCGTCACCACGCCATCGAGGCTGGTTGCCTCGTTGATGGCCGGGACGGAACCCCGAGGGCCGATCTGAATCGACTCGGGACGGAGACTCATCGAGACCTCGGTGCCGGGCGCATGCGGACTCGGTGCGGACAAACGCGCCCCGTTGGGCAGCAGGATCGACTCGGCATCGGCGACGGTCGCCTCGATGAGATTCGTCTGACCGATGAAGTCGGCAACGAACCGGCTGGCCGGACGCGCGTACAGGTCTTCGGCGGAGCCGACCTGGAGCAGCCTCCCCTGATCCATGACCGCGATGCGATCGCTCATGGCGAGGGCTTCCTCTTGATCGTGGGTGACGAAGACGAAGCTCACGCCGAGCTCACGCTGCAGGGTCTTGAGCTCACCCTGCATCTCCTGGCGCAGCTTGAGGTCGAGGGCGCCGAGCGGCTCGTCGAGCAGCAGCACCTTGGGCTTGTTCACCAGCGCGCGAGCCAATGCCACGCGTTGCTGCTGACCGCCCGACAGCTGGTTCGGCTTGCGCCCTTCCATGCCGGTGAGTTGGACCAGGTCGATCATCTCGCCGGCCCGCCGGTTCGCCTCGGCCCGATCCACGCCGCTCATCCGGACGCCGAAGCTCACGTTGTCGAGCACCGTCATGTGCGGAAAGAGCGCGTAGTTCTGAAAGACGGTGTTGACCGGCCGCTTGTTCGGAGGAAGCGTGCCGACCTCCTCACCGAAGATCTTGAGGCTGCCCTGCGTTGGGAATTCGAGCCCGCCGATCATGCGCAGGGTCGTCGTCTTGCCACAGCCCGACGGGCCGAGCATGGCGAAGAACTCGCCATCGTCGATCGTCAGGTCGATGTCGTCGACCGCCACAACCTCGTCGAAGCGCTTGGTGACGCCGCTGATCTCGACCGCGGCGGCGTGGGCGGAAACGGGCGCGTCGGTCATCAATACCGTCCGGTCGGGTCGGGCACAGCGCCGGCCTTGAGGGCCTGCACCGCGATGAAGTCGTGGGCGATCTGGGCGGCGGCGAGGGCGGTGATCTCGGCGACGTCGTAGGACGGCGAGACCTCCACGACATCGGCGCCGACGATGTCGAAGTCGGCCAGCGAGCGAATGGCCTCGAGGGCCTGGGCCGTGCTCAACCCACCGACCACGGGAGTACCCGTCCCGGGAGCGACTGACGGATCGAGGCAGTCGATGTCGAACGTCAGGTAGGCCTTGTGGTCGCCGACGACTTCACGCATGACGTCGAGGACCGCTGGGATGCCCTCGCGGTGCACCCACGGTGCACCCAGGACCGTGAACCCATGGTCGGTGCTGTTCCAGGTCCGAATACCGATCTGGACCGACTTCTCCGGGATGATCAGGCCTTCGCGGGCGGCCCGGAGGAACATCGATCCGTGGTCCATGCGCTCACCGTCGTCGGCCCAGGTGTCGCAGTGTGCATCGAAGTGGATCAGCGCCAGCGGGCCGTACTTCTTCGCATGGGCCCGCAGCAGGGGATACGACACAAAGTGATCACCGCCGAGCGACAGCATCATCGAATCGGTGCCGATGATCTTGTCGGCGTGGGCCTCGATCAGTTCGATCGAGTTGGTCGGATAGCCCCAGTCGAACCAGCAATCGCCGTAGTCGGCGACCGCCAAGGTTTGGAACGGATCGAACCCCCAGGGGTAGGCCGGGAGTTCGCTGACCGCGGTTGACGCGGCGCGGATTGCACGAGGGCCGAAGCGCGCGCCAGGCCGGCCCGACGTCGCCATGTCGAACGGGATCCCGGACACCACGATGTCGGCATCGACGAGCACGTCGGTGTCACGGGTGTAGGTCCGTCGACAGAACGAGAGTGCACCACCCCAGGTCATCTCCGGCTGCATCGCGCCTTTGAGCTGGCCGTACTTGCGGAACGCCTGGTCGCCGGGAGGTTCGAGCGGGTTCTCGACGCCCTCGGGAAGTTCGTTCATGCGCGACTCCAGTCCGGATTACGCCACACGATCAGGCACGCCCAACTGTCGACCGCGGGATCGGCGATGTAGTCGGCGAGCCCGCACACGGCCTCGAACCCGTTCTCGATCTGGAACGTGAGCGTGCGGTCATAGAGCTCGCCGGCCCGCACCTTGTCGATGTACTGGTCGGCGGTCAGTTCGTGCTTGTGGTCGGCATAGCCAGGGATCACACCGCCGGCGACGATGCCGGCGAGGTCGAGCGCACGGCACACCTGTTTGCGCAGGTCGTACAGCTCCCGCCCGATGCCGCGACGCCGATAGTCGGGTGACACGACGATGTCGGTGCCGTAGTACCAGTCGCCGTCAGGGTCGTCGCCGGATTCGGTCGGTGCGTCCTCGAAGAACTCCTTGACGTTGTGCTGGGGATGGTCGAAGTCGAAGTCGGTCCGCACACCGAGCCCCACGGCCACCGCCCTGGTGCGGTCGGGCCCGTCGAAACCGACCACGCCGCCCTCGGGGAAGTCGTGCACGAGGTGCGCTAGCTCAGCGGCGTCATAAAGGTCCTTGGGGTCAGCGGTCGGGAACGCTTCGAGCTCGAGTCGTTCCATCTCATCGACCATGGCCCGAGTCGGCCGCACGTACTGCAGCCCCGACTTGGGACCAACCGCGATGACGTCGGCAGGGAGATCGGCCGGCAGCGGATCGTCCCACCAATGCGAGATCATCATCCGACCCCCCAGTCGTAGGTCTCCTTGGTGATGCCGAGATACGGCAGCAGCTCGACGGTCTCCACGCCGGCCAAGGTGCGGATGGCGTTGGACACCTCGACGAAGTCGTCGCGATGGCGGCTGACGATCTCGGCAATCAGGTCGAATCGGCCGGCGGTCATCACGACATAGACGGCGTCGTCGAACGCGCCGACCTCAACCGCCATCTTGCGAGCGTCGTCGGACACCGTGATGCCAAGCAATGCTTGGTGCGCGAGGCCCATCTTGACGGGATCGGTCACCGCAACGATGTCGATGTAGCCCTCAGCGGTCAGTCGATTGACCCGCTGGCGCGCCGCGGCGTCGGAGAGGCCGACGCTCCGCCCGAGCTGGCTGTATGACGTGCGACCATCGATCTGTAGCAGTCGAATGAGCTCGCGATCGATCTCGTCGATGCCGGCGGCCATACGTTGTCCCCTCCTCGGAGTACCTGGCGACATGAGTTCCGTTGCACTCCGGCCACGACACTAACGAATCCGAAGCTCCACTGCCAGAGATCAACCGGATCCGACGGCGCCGCGCCGATACGCGACGGACCTCGACGCGTGACGGTCGACGCCACTAGCTTCGCCGGTATGTCCGACTCCCACGTGCGCAACGCGACGACCACCGCACTGTGGCTCGATCGACTTCCCCAACAACCACACCGCGACCCGGTCACCGGCAACACGAACTGCGACGTCGCCATCGTCGGCGGTGGCTTCAGCGGCCTCTGGACCGCGTGGTACCTGCGTCGACTCGATCCAACGCTTCGCATCCAGATCATCGAGAAACACTTCTGCGGCTACGGCGCGTCCGGGCGCAACGGTGGTTGGGCGGTTGGCGAGATCGCCGGCTCGATGGCCAGCTACGCCAAGCGATCGAGCCACGACGAGGCACTGCGCCAAGTGCGAGCACTGTTCGACGCGGTCGACGAGATCGGCCGCGAGACGGACGCTGCCGGGATCGACTGCGACTACCAGAAGGGTGGGTGCATCCGCCTGGCTCGCAACGGCCCGCAGGCCAAGCGCCAACGCGACGAAGTCGAACACGAGCACTCGCACGGACTGACCGAGGCCGACCTTCGGCTGTTGACGCCCGACGAGGCCCGGAGCCACCTCAACGCCACCGACGTCCAGAGTGGCATCTTCTTCGAACACTGCGCTGCACTCGACCCGGCCAAGCTGGTCGTCGGGCTTGCCGAACGCCTCGAGGCCGACGGTGTCGCCATCGCCGAAGGAACGGCGGTTTCCGCCATCGTCACGCGACCACCCGGCGCGACCGGCCCGGCTGGGGCCAACAAGGTCGTCACCGAACACGGCACGGTGACCGCCGATGTGGTCATCCGGGCCACCGAGGCCTACACCCGCGACATCGCCGACTCGAAGCTCGACCTGCTGCCGATCTACTCGCTGATGATCGCCACCGAGCCGCTCCCCGCCGACGTGATGGCGGAGATCGGCCTGGCCGACCGGCCGACGTTCGCCGACGACCGATTCATGGTGATCTACGGCCAGCGCACCGCCGACGATCGGCTGGCGTTCGGTGGCCGCGGCGTGCCGTACCTCTTCGGATCGCGAATCGCCGAGTCGGCCGAACTGCACGAGCCGTCGCATGAGTTGATCCGCAGCACGCTCGTCGAGATGTTGCCGATACTCGGCGACATGGGCGACCTCGGTGTCGAGATCACCCATCGATGGGGCGGCGTACTCGGCATTCCGCGCAACTGGGTGCCGGGATTGCGCTTTGACCGGCGCGAGGGCTTCGGTGTGCTCGGTGGCTACGTGGGCGAGGGTGTCGCCGCCGCGAACCTGGCCGGGCGGACGATGGCCGAACTCATCGCCGGCGAGCAGACGCCGCGGACATCGCTTCCCTGGGTCGGGGTTCGTGCGCGGCGTTGGGAACCCGAGCCGTTCCGCTGGCTGGGTGTGCGAGGGAGCCGAGCGGTGCTCACCCGCGCCGACGACTACGAGTACGCCTCGGACAAGCCGGCGAGTTGGCAGTACCGACTGAGTCGTCTGCTCCGAGGCGGCTGAGCAGAGGCCGCTTCGTCCGCCAGACGGGTCTGGGTTCTCACCGACTCCAAGCCCGGCCTGCGCTTCTCACCGATTCCAGGTCCGGAACCCGAGCACCAGATCGGTGAGATCCCGGAAGCGGGTGCCCGTTCGGTGAGAAGCAGGCCCTCAGGTCACGTGACCAATCAGGTCGAGGCGACCACAAGGCCGGCCGTGAGCACGCCAACGACGACCAAGAGGGCAACTTCGGCCAGAACGGTCCGGCCCTGCTGCTTCCACCACCGCCGCCGACTTGACGATCAGCAGTTGACCCCAACCGCCGCTTGCGCCCCATGGGCCAGCGGGCGCTTGGTCAACTGGCCCCAACCGTCGCGATCACCTGGCAGCGGTTCGGATCGTTGCACGCCAACGGGTCGAGCGAGGCCGCTCGCTGGGCGAGCGCCTCCAACGAGACCCGCGCCGCCTTCAGACGCTCGATCTGTTCGTCGATGTCGGCGAGGTGGCGCTCGAGGAGGGCGGCCGTGTGCGTGCAGCTTTGCTCACCGTTCGCCTTGAGCTCGAGCACCGACCCGATCTCGGCCAGCGCCAGCCCGCTCACCTGGGCATCGCGGATGAACGTCAAGCGCTCGACCGCCGCCTCGTCGTAGACGCGATACCCGCTCGCGGTTCGTGCGGGCTCCGCCAGCAAGCCGAGGCCTTCGTAATAGCGAATCGTCTTCGTCGAGACGCCCGCACGATCACCGAGTTCACCGATCTTCATGGGAATGCACGGTACCGGCGAAACGCTTGACCTTCCAGCCGACTGGAAGGTCTACCCTCACCCGCGATGCCCCCCGCCACCCCCTCCTCAGGTGCGCTCGAACGCGCCGAACTCGTGATCGACGGCATGACCTGCGCCGGCTGTTCCGGCAAGGTCGAACGCACCCTGGCCGGCCTCGCAGGCGTCGACGAGGCGCGCGTGAACTTCGCCAACGGCCGGGCGACGGTGGTCCACCGAGGCCAGCTCGACGAGCGCGACCTCGAACACGCGATCGAAGGACTCGGCTATCGGGTCGTCGAGACGGCCGACGAAGCGGAGCAGGAACGAGAGTCCGATCTGCGCCGTCGACTCATCGTGGCCGTTCTGCTTGCGGTCCCGACGCTGCTGATCTCGATGATCCCGGCACTTCGCTTCGACGGCTGGGAGTGGATCGTCGGCGCGCTGTCGACACCCGTCGTGTTCTGGTCGGGCCTGCCGTTCCATCGCGCCGCGCTGATCAACCTCGGCAACCGCACGACGACCATGGACACCTTGGTCTCGATCGGCGCCGGGTCGAGCTGGGTGTGGTCGGCCATCGTCGTGGTCTTCGGACTCGGCGACGGCGAGATCTACTTCGAGACCGGAGCGGTGATCATCACCTTGATCCTGCTCGGCAAGTGGTTGGAACTGCGGGCCAAGCGGCGTGCCGGCGACGCCATCCGCGCCCTCGCCGACCTTGGCGCATCCGAAGTCACACTCGAGGACGGCCAGGTGATCGCCATCGATGACCTCGCGATGGGCATGCGGTTCCTCGTTCGGCCCGGCGAAAAGATCGCCACCGACGGTGTCGTCGTCGACGGGCGGTCATCGATCGACGCTTCGATGCTGACCGGCGAGCCGATCCCCGTCGACGTCGCAACCGGAGACGAGGTGGTGGGCGCCACGATCAATCTCGACGGAAGCCTGGTCGTCGAGGCCACCCGGGTTGGCAGTGAGACCGCGCTCGCCCAGATCGTCGAGCTCGTTGAGCGTGCGCAGGGAAGCCGCGCCGAGATCCAACGCCTCGCCGATCGCGTGTCCCGCGTATTCGTCCCGATCGCCATCGTCATCGCGCTCGCGACGCTCGCAGTCTGGTTCGCCTCCGGCGCCACGGCCGACGAAGCGTTCCGTGCCGCTGTCGCCGTGCTGATCATCGCGTGTCCGTGCGCCCTCGGCTTGGCCACGCCGCTCGCGATCATGGTCGGCACGGGTCGCGGCGCGCAGCTTGGTGTGATCATCAAGGGCGGCGAGATCCTCGAGGACTCCCGTGCGGTCGATGCCATCGTGCTCGACAAGACCGGCACGCTCACCCACGGGGAAATGCGGATCGTACGAATCGAGGCCCCGGACCTGTCCGACGACGAGCGCGATCGGGTCATCGAGATGGCTGCCGCCGCCGAGTCGCGCTCAGAACACCCGATCGCTCGGGCGATCGCCGCCGAAGGCGCGGCCGATCTGGCGGTCGAGGCCTTCCGGAATCAACCTGGTCTCGGCGTGACGGCGACCGTCGACGCGCAGACGATCACCGTCGGGCGCTCTGCGATGTTCGAAGCCGTGCCTGCAGGCGTCGCCGACGCCTTCGAGTCGGCACAACGAGCCGGATTCACCTCGGTCCTGGCCGGTCGCGATGGTCGCGCCGAGGTCGTCTTCGTCATCGGTGATCGCACTCGGGAGACGTCGGCCGCAGCGGTCCAGGCCTTCGACGAGCTCGGTCTCGACGTCACACTGTTGACCGGCGACAACCAGGTGACCGCCGAACGTGTCGGCGAGGAGTTGGGCATCCGTCGTGTGATCGCCGAGGTGCTCCCTGGCGAGAAGGCGGCAGAAATCGAGCGCCTGCAAACGGGCGGCGCTCGCGTTGCGATGGTCGGCGATGGCATCAACGACGCGCCCGCGCTGGCGAGCGCCGATCTCGGCATCGCCATCGGCACCGGAACCGACGTGGCGATCGAGGCATCCGATCTCACGGTGGTCTCCGGCGACCTCCTCGCCGTCGCCGACGCCATCCGCCTGGCCCGGCGCACCCTGTCGACGATCCGGGGCAACCTGTTCTGGGCATTCGCCTACAACGCCGCCGCCATCCCGCTCGCGGCGTTCGGCATCCTCAATCCGATGATCGCGGCCGGGGCAATGGGGCTGTCGTCGTTGTTCGTCGTCACCAACAGTCTCCGGCTACGCCGCTTCCGCAGCTTGCGGTGAGATCCTTGATGGCGTCCGTCCGCCGCCGATGGATGTCTCGATGATCCGCCAACTCCGCCTACTCGTCACACTCATCGCCAGCGTCGTGCTGGTGAGTGCGTGCGCCTCGGCGGATACGCCAATCGATCCGCGGGCCGAAGTCGCCACCGCCAACGAGGCGAATCTGGAGCTCTCGGGCGAGCTGGCCACGACCCAGATGCTCGACGTCATGACCGGCAACGTGCGGTCGCTCGACGACGTCGTCACCGGCGACCGGGCGGTGCTGCTCTGGTACTGGGCACCTGATTGAGCGACGTGTCGAGGCCACGCGGCCGAACTCGAGCAGTTCGCTCGAGACCATGAAGACATCGTGCAGATCGTCGGCGTCGGCTCGCAGGAGTCGTTCGAGGATGCACTCGACTTCCTGGACGAGACCGGGCTGACCACCCTGCCCCTGTTGTGGGAGCGATCCGGCGCGCTGTGGCGCCTCAATGAGATCAGTCGCAATTCGGCCGTACAGCTCATCACGCCCGGCCTCGACCACCTGTCGCAGGAGTTCACCTTCAACGACGGCGGACGGATCACCATCCTCGACGCCTCCGTCCAACCCCCCTGGTCGGGCACGTAGCCCCGCCCGAGCCAGGCGGGTCGATCGACCGGCAAAACCGCCGGGTCCGGAACGGTGCCTGCGTACCGTTCCGGAGCCGGGGTCTCGGGTGATCAGAGCCGGGGGGACTCTCTGACCCTCAGGTAGGAGAGGGATCCGCCGGCCCGAGGTAGCGGGAGAAGGGCGGGATGAGACCACCCCGGGCCGACGGGAGAATGTGTGGTGGGTCAACGAAGCGTGTCGAGCACCGCCTCGGTCGTCGTTGCCGCCAGACAGGTGACCTCGTCGGCGGCGCCGTAGTAGATCAACAACTCGCCGTCGCGCTCGACAACACCGTTGGTGAAGACCACGTTGCCGAAGAAGCCTTCGGTTTCGTACGGCGCTTCGGGCACCATCAGCGGTTCGACACCTCGAGCGAGCACTCGGGTCGGGTCGTGGCGATCGAGCAGTACCGCCCACAACGAGTACAGCTGGTCACGGCCCTTGCCGTGATAGATCTGCAGCCAGCCCTCGTCGGTGAGAATCGACGGGCCACCGCCGCCGATCTTGACTTCTTCCCACTGCGTGTCCCGGGGACGTAACACGCAGTGGTGGTTGCCCCAATGCATGAGGTCCGGCGACTCGGCATACCAAATCGAGGCCTTGCCCATTGCATTGTTGGGGCGATGGAGCGCCCGGTAGAGACCACCGCTGCGCTCGGGGAAGATCGAGACGTCCTTGTTGTTCGGGTGGAAGATCAACCCGAGTCGGTCGAAGTGGCGGAAGTCGAAGGTCTCCAACAGGCCGGTCGCCCACCCGTCGCCGGAGACAGCCGTGTAGTTGACGAGGTACCGATCGCCGAGCCGGGTGATGCGGGCGTCCTCGACGCCGTACCGCTCACTTTCGAGCTCGGGCAGCAGGAACGGCTGCTCATCGATGGTGAAGTGCACCCCATCGGTACTGCGAGCGAGCCGAAGATGGCTCATCGTCGACAGGTACTCGATGCCATCGATGCACACCCCACGGGTGTCGCGGAGCTCGACGGCGGGATCGTCGATATCGACCTCGAGCACATCGGCGAAGCTGTTGTGAGCATCGCCTCGGATGATTGGGACCGCGACGCGTCCTTCCCTAGTTGGGACGTCTTCGGCAACACGCAACAGCAACACAACTTCGTCACCGACAACGGCTGCACCAGGGTTGAACGCGCCGCGGACCCGATACGCCGAATGACTCGGCGCGACCTGATCCGGCGTGATGATGGGGTTGGCCCCGCAGCGCTCGATCACGCCGGATTTCGATTTGGTGGTGAGTGTGGTCATCCCTCGTTCCTCTGCCTCACTCAGCGAGTGCTTCGGCCGCCACCGGTGCGGGTGGGTCGAAGTTCTCTGCGGTCTTCAACCAGTCGCCGATCGCCAGCGGGCGAGTCGAATGGCGATGTCCGTTTCCATTGCTTCCGTTTCCATTGCTTCCATTGCCGTTCCCCGTGGCCTGGCCGGCGACGTCGAGGACCCGTTCGGTCTCACCGGAAACGTGCACGTGGCGGGCTCCTGCACCGATGCGATCCGCCATCAGGGAGCGGTACAGCTCCTCGTGGCGGCGGGCAATGACCGACCAGCCGGCCCGACGGCGGATGTAGGTGTCGGCGGCGGCCGAAAAGCTGTTCGCCACCGCCCGAGAGCCGAGCACCCGATTGATCTGGGCACCGAGTTCGGAGTCGGGGCAGCTCACGCCGGCACCGCTGCGGCGGGTCACGCTCGTGAATGCCTTGAGCTGCGAGGTCACGAGGGGCCGCTTGAAGGCGATCGCCTGGGACAAGACGCCGCTCTGGGCACCGACGTCGTACGGCAGGACCACGACGTCGGCGGCCGAGAGCAGGGTGTCGAAGGTGTGCTGGGGGAACTGGCCGGCGAGGACCTGCACCCGGGAAGCGAACGGGGTCTCGGCGATCTCGGCCAGCAACTCCTGGCGGTAGTCGTCGTACTCGATGTTGCGGGTCTTGCCCGCCATGACGAGGACCGCGTCCGGGTGCGCCTCGGCGACCTCTCCGAAGAACTCGACCGCCTTGTGGAAGCCCTTGGTCGGACGGAAGTAGCCGCACATCATCACGACCTTGTCGGCGGGATGCAGTCCGAGCTTGCGCTTGGGATCGCGCACCGGCATGACCTCACGGACACCGTGGTCGAGGACCGTCACCTTGTCGGCGACCTCGTCACCGAGTTCTCGGCGCAGCGTGGACCGCTGAAAGTCCTCGTGGACGATGATGCCTTGGCACTCCGGCAGGAGGTGGCGCAGCACGAGTTGCTCGCCGGGCTTGAGTGACTCGTACACCGTGTGCAGAGTCACGACGACCGGGATGTCGACCAGCCGCAGCCGGAGCACGAGATCGACGACCTCGACACCGCGGCTCGGCCCGAAGAGCCCGTACTCATGTTGGATGTGCACCACGTCGGGAGTCAGCTGGGTGAACATCTGGTACGCAGCGGGGGCGAAGCCGCCCGATCCGGCCTGGTACGTCGGGAACACGTTGTCGCCCTGTGCGCCGTGGGGTGCGACGACGAAGGTGTCGATGTCGAGGCGGGCGGTCGCCTCCTCGAGATAGCTCGTGTAGGTGGCGATCCCGCACTCGATCGGCGGGAAGCTGGACAGGTAACCGATACGCATCGCGATCCTCAGTCCGTTCCGGCCGACAGGGCCAGCGGTTGGAGGCCCGAACCATCGGGACCGGCCTTGAGCAGGTTCTCGACGAGCTCGTCGAGATCGAAAGTCGCGAAGGTGCTGCACTGATCGCTCATGGCGTACGGGACGACGAGTCGTCCTTGGTGAACCATTGAGCCGCAGCTGTACACGACGTTGGGTACATAGCCTTCGCGTTCTGCTTCGTTCGGCGACAGCAGGGGATCGGGAAGGCGTCCGATCACCTGGGAGGGGTCGTCGAGGTCGAGGAGCGCTGCTCCGATGACGTACTTGCGCATGGCCCCGACACCATGGGTGATGATGAGCCACCCGGCGTCGGTCTCGATCGGCGAGCCGCAGTTGCCGACCTGGACGAATTCCCACGGGAAGGTCGGTCGCAGCAGGATCTCCTTGCGGTCCCAGAAGTGGAGCCGGTCCGAGTACATCAGGTAGAGGTTCTCGTTGTCCTGGCGGCTGATCATGGCGTACTTGCCGTTGACCTTGCGGGGGAACAGGGCCATGCCCTTGTTCTCGATCTGGGAGCCAAACAGGGTGTTGACCTTGAAGTTGATGAAGTCCCGGGTCTCGATCAGGCGGGTGAAGAGGTTGTGGCCGTCGTAGGCGGTGTAGGTGCCGTAGTACGTCTTCTCGCCGTGCTCGCCGATGAATTCGACGAACCGGGCGTCCTCCATGCCGCGACCCTCGATCGACACGGCGGGGAACATGACCCGCTCGGAGACGGCCTGATCGGGATCGAAGTGGAGGCTGTAGTTCGAGCGGGCGAGGTTGATCATCGCGTCGGCGGCTTGACGATCCGTGGCGGCCAGATTCCGGTCACCCCGACGGGCACGGTTGACCACACTCTCGAGCTCGGGGAAGGTGAACTCGTCGCTCAGCTCGTCGAGCAGGGTGCGGGTGAAGGGGATGTCGAAGCCGAGCTCGAACATCTTCTGGCTGAAGGCGCCCTTCTGGTAGTCGGGCAGGGGTTCGATGCGGCCGGCAGCGACGTAGCGGCTGGGCTCGTCGATGTGCACCATGCCGTTGGAATCGACGAGACCTTCGCGGAAGGTGATCGACGAGACGTGGCCCTCGCCGGTCGCCCGAAGGCTGGCGATGAAACGGATGGACCCGTCGGGCACGCCGGTTTGGTCGGGGTGCGCAACCATCGACGGGTTGAAGAGTGCCGCGGCCTCGAGTGCGTACTCCTGCGTCAGGTGTGCGCCGAGCAGGATGCGCTTGGCCTCGCCGAGGGCCAGATCGCTGAAGCGGTGGCGACGGGCGATCTCGTAGCGCTGCTCGAAGAAGTCCGACAGGTTCGAGTGGCGGTCGCCGAACTCGGCGAGCACCTCGTCGGCGAGCTCTTCGGCGTCGGTGTCCGACATTGCCATGACCCGTCCGAACAACTTCAGGATGCGGCGATCATCACTGGGCTCGAACGCCCGAAAGAACACACGCTTCTCGTCGGGGCGTAGGACGATGCCTGTGCGCTGTGGTTCCACCTCGATGCTCCCTCGTGGTGTTGCGTGCATAAGAACAACGCACCAGTCGGGGTGATGAATGGACAATTGAGGGTATGACGCCCCATTCCCCTGGATAAGAACGCCTAGGCCAAAGGACCCAATCCACGCGAGTTATCCACCAGATGGGGGATACATCGGGGGCGACTTCGGCAGAACCATGCGGTTTTCGATCGACCCGGGTCGACCGGCCTACCCCCCAACGCCCTCAGTTTTTTCTTGACACTGCCGAACACGCCAAACCTCAGCCGGCCGGAGTGCTGGGCTCGTGGAGCCTTAGGCGAGGGTGCGTTCAGCGGCAGCGACGGTGTTGGCCATCAGCAACGCGCGGGTCATCGGACCGACACCGCCGATGCGCGGGCTGAGCCAGCCGGCGACTTCTTCAACGGGATCGTCGACATCGCTGACCAGCTTCGGACCCTCGAAGCTCACGCCGGCAGCCACCACGGCGGCACCCGGCTTGACCATGTCCGCCTTGATCATCCTCGGCGCGCCCGCCGCGGCGATCAGGATGTCGGCTTGGCGGGTGAATTGACCGACGTCGGCAACACCGGTGTGCACCACCGTGACCGCGGCGTTGGCCATGTCGCGCTTGAGCGCCATCAGGTTGGCCAGCGGACGGCCAATCGTCAGGCCACGGCCGACGATCACCACATGCTGGCCCTTGATGGGCACGCCGTAGTGGTTGAGCAGGAGTTGGATCCCGGCTGGTGTGCAAGCCAGCGGTGCATCGATGCCCTGCACCAGCTTGCCGAGATTGACCGGGTGAAGACCATCGGCATCCTTGGCCGGATCGACGCGGACCAGTGCCGCCTCGTAGTCGAGCCCCTTCGGAAACGGGTACTGCACGATGTACGCGTGCACGTTGGGGTCGGCATTGAAGTCGTCGACCACGGCGTCGATGTCCGACTGGGTCGCGTCCGCGGGCAACACCGATTCGCGTGACTGCATGCCCAGCTCTTCGGAGTCGCGGTGCTTCATCGACACGTAGTTGTGCGACGGGCCATCATCACCGACGAGGATCGTGCCGAGGCCGGGCACCACGCCCTGATCCGCCAGCGCGGCAACTCGCGTGCGCAGATCGTTCTTGAGTTCCGAGGCGACGAGCTCGCCGTCGAGCTTGATGGCAGTCATGGACCCGATGCTACGAGCCCTGTCGACCAGCATCATCGGATCCGGATGACGTTTCGTCACCGAGAGGTGTTGGGCGGCGAAAATGGGGTGCCGCGACCAACAGCCCGGCCACCGCGCCGACACCCACACATGCGGTGACCAACCACATCGCCGGATAGCCGACACGGTCGACCAGCGAGCCAGTCGTCGCCGGCGCGGCCATCACGCCCAGGTACACGCCGGTCTGGGTCATCCCCGTCGCCCGGGCTGCGCTACGCGGGTTGGCGTTGACGATGGCGAAATTGGTGAACGCCGGCCAGATCCAGCCACCACCGAACGCCAGGAAGCCGGCGGCCACGTGGAGGCCAGGCGAGCGCACCATCAGCAGCAGGAATCCGATGATCCCGAACACGAAAACCCGGGCTGCCGCCGCCAAGGGTGGAACGGTGCTCCGGTCGAATCGGGTGCCGGCAAACAGCCGCAAGCTGATCCCAAAGGCCGCGGCGGCACTGAGGGCGAACCCTGCTGCGCCCTCGGACAACCCCGCGTCGACACCCGATGCCACCAACCACGCATTGATCGACCCGCTCGTATAGGCGAGCAGGAACGACACGAACGCGACGAACAGCAGCAGTCGGTCCGACGATTCGATCGCACGCTCGGTCGGCGTTGCCGGGATCACGCCCGGTGCGACCAACCACCACACACCGACGAAGGCGATCATCGCGACCACGAAGCCCATCCCATAGGCCCATCGCCAGCCGAGCGTTAGTGCGAGCGCGGGAACCGCCAACCCGCCGAGCATCGACGCGGCGGGCATGGCCGACTGCTTCGTGGCCACCGCCACGCCGAGCCGGGGAAGGTTCGCCTGCGACAGCGCCAGGTTCACCGCCGTCTGCGCGGCTGCGTTGATACAGCCGGCGATCGCGAGCAAGACGAGTACGGCGGTGAAGCTGCGCGCGGTGGTCGCGATGAGCAGCTGCACCAACCCGCTGCCCAGCGTCGTCATGAGCAGCTGGCGCCGCGGGCCGATTCGTTGAGCGAGTCGGCCAAGGATGACCGACGAGCTGGCGCTGCCGAGGAAGAAGGCGCTCAACGTCCAGCCCCACGCACCCTCCGAGATGCCGAAGTCCTCGCTCGCCTGGACCGCCAGCGATCCCGACGCCAGACCGGGAAACACCGAGCAGACCGTTGCGAGGGCAATCGTAGCGATGACGAAGGAGGGGCGCGGACTCGACGTGGCCGAGGCGGCTCGTGGCGTTGCGGGCACTCCGGCACACGCTATTGCGCCCCGCGAGCGGCCCAGAACCCTCGGCTTGCCTTGCACTCGCATGGCGAGCCGTTGAGACTGGCCACGCGGTGCAGGGAAATGACGACTCGCCCATCGAGAGGCAACCTCCGACCGAGCGAGACCTCGGCGTCGACATCGGCACGTCGAGCGCGGGCGGGAGCAGACCCGCCGGCTATCGAGTCGATCGCGGGCCGTCCGGATCGCGGTGGCGGGCGTTGGGCCTGATTGCCGGTCCGATCCTGGTGCTCGCCGTCGTGGTCGGGTTATGGCAGCAAGGCGGCGACGAGGCTTCGGGGGATACGGCGAACGACGTTGCACGCGAGAGCGCTGAGCTCCCAGGCGACGCCGACGAATCGCGACCCGACCCGGCGCGCCCGGCGCCCACCTTGGTGCAGGTTCCGATCGTGAGCGACGGGCTGTCGCGCGCCGGGGAGACCTGCGAGTTGTCGGCGGGACCCTCGGTCACGGCTCGGTTCGTCGTGCCGGACGAGCGGACGATGCGCGACTGCACCACGTTGGTCTTCAACCCACTGGTGGCCGGCGGGCCGCCGCTGGCCGAAGTCACGGTCTCCGACCAATCGCTCGGCCATGAGTTGAGTCGCCGGCGCGCCGGGCTCGACGAGGCTGCCCTCGTCAAGGCGTACTGGTACCCGGTCGACGGCCATGCCGGGTATGGCATCGAGCGTGACGGGCGACTGACGGTGCTGGTCGACGCGGGCGGCCACACCCTCATCGCCCGCCAGTCGGACCCGAGCGAGGTGGCGCGGGCGGCGTTCGTCGACCTGCTGGCGTCGATAGATGTCATCGACCGGGGCGCCACCGAGATCGTGCAACCCGAGCTCGCCCAGCCGGGTGGCTGGTGCGCGGGCGATCACTACGTTGCCGTCGTCGTCCGGCCGTGGTTTCACGGTGAGGGTTGTCGATGGCTGAACACCTCCGGCGAATCCCTCGAGGTACTCGTGTGCCAGTGCTTCCCGCCCCTCTGGGTGGAACACGGATCACTCCCGTTCGACGGCGACTTCGGGTTCGAGCAGGTCGACCTGGATCGCCTGGTCCCCCGCGCGGATGGATCGACGGTTCGGATCATCGAAGGACTGCGCCGCGATCCGAACAACTTCGAACGCCCCATGCGAGCGGTGATCATCGACCACGGCTTCGAGCGCATCATGGTCATGGCCATGCGCTTCCCTGAGCACACCCTCCCCGGACACACCTGGGAGGACACGCTGACGGCGCAGGACGTGCTGGTGCAGACGATGCGTCCACACAGTGACCCGTCCTGTTTCGACCCATCCTTCCAGCTGGTTCATTCGCCCAACGCTGGGCGCGTCCAGGTCGAGGTCGGCGACCAGTTCCCGGCCCTCGCCAGCGGTACTCGTGTGGAGGCAACCGGTTGCACTCGTGAGGGTCCCCGAGGACCACAGGTTGAAGTACGGCTGCTGGCGGACCGAGCGGTCCTCGCCTGGGTCGACGAACAGTACGTCGTGTCGCCCGAACGGTCGGTGTGCCCCAACGACGACACCGCGTTCGACCCAGCGGCGTGGGATCACCAAGTCCAGGGCGACTTCGATGGCGACGGGCTCGCCGACACCGCGTTCACCCGCAACCTCGCCGTGACCCAGCCCGTCGCCGCGGCCGAGCCCAATGTGGCCGTGGTCTTCGCCGACGGTGGGCTTGCCATCAACACGTTGCTGAATCCGGGGCCGCGAGACGACCTCACGTTGGCGATGATCGGTCCGCCGGCGGTCGTGTCACTCCGAGGCGCCGATCGCGACCTGCTGGCGATCGCTGGTTCGGAGGCGGCGGTCGCGACAACGAATCTCTACGACCTTCGCGCCTGCCGAAGCGACGGCGTGCCGGGTCTGCAGCTTCGATCGGGAACGTCGGGAGACGTCCGCTTCGATTGGTGCGTGGGCCGCATCGGGTTGCGCGAGGTGATCCGTTCCTGGGAGGAATCGAAGCACTCTCGGCAAGGCTGGGTCGCCGAGTCCGACATCGCCTACGAACTCCGCCCCGGCGAGGCCGCGGAACCGGCCCTCTTCACCGGCACGGCTGAATTCGATTCACCGCCGATCTGTGGACCCAGGCTCGCTCGCTTTCAGCCATTCGTCGAGCTGTCCACCGATAGTGCGCCGCTTGCGGGAGAGCATCCGCTGCGGTTGCAGTGGATCACATCCTTCGACGGCTCGGTGGGCACGATCTCCTTCACACCGCTCGGAGGCGAGCGGTACGAGGTCTTCGGCACGCACACCACGCCGCGAGGCCACGAGCTCTTCGTCGTGGGTGTGATCCAGGTCGCGTCGGACGACGAGTTGCTCTTCGACGGCGAGATTGCGTCGCGGATCCCGCAACTCAACGACGGAGCGCACTGCGTGCGGGAGGCCGGTCAGCGGTTCGTGCGTCGTGCCGGCACGAACGTCTTCCGGCTCCAGGATCACATCAACTGCGACGGCGCCCGCAGCGACTGGATCGACATCGTGCTCGACTGAGCTGCGCTCGGCTGCTCGGTCGCAAGCTCAGAACTTGTAGCGGTAGACGTTGGTCTCGCGAAGGTCGAAACCGATCCGCTGGTAGAGCCGGTTGGCGGCCTCGCGGCTCGGGCGGCTGGTCAAGTCCACGCCTTTGGCCCCGCGGGCTTGAGCCAGGTCGAGGGCGTGGCGGTTCAGCTTGTCGCCGACACCACGACCTCGAGCGGCCTCGTCGACCACGACGTCTTCGATCCATGCCTTGAGTCCGGTGGGGATCAAATAGAAGGCGAGACACATCGATCCGACGATCCGGTTGTCGAGGCGCGGATCGCGAGCCAGGAGCAAAATCGAGTCGTCGGCGTCGATGAGGGCCTGCAGTTCCGCGGCCCCAGGAGGCGGGCTGGAGCTCGAGAGTTGAGGGATCAACAGCGCGAACGCGTCGACCAGTTCCTCATTGACCACACGGGCCTCTTCGATCGTGACATCGTCTCCGGACACGCTGCGAGCATAGGTTGCAGAGACGGACGTCCCGGGTAGCGTGACCGGCGTGGGTGAGGAAGACGGCGGACCGAACCAGCACCTCGATTGGTTCCAGAAGCGATCGGCACAGAAGCCGGTTCTGGTGATCGCCTTCGCCGGTTGGAACGACGCCGGAAACGCGGCCTCGTCGGCCGCCGAATACCTCGAGCAGACCTGGTCGGCGGCACCGTTCGCCACCATCGATGCCGAGGAGTTCTTCGACTTCACCACGATCCGTCCTTCGGTCGAACTGACCCCGTCGGGCGGTCGCCGGATCTCGTGGCCGTCGACCACGTTTTCGTTCGCCGAAGGTGTGCTCGAAGGACGCGACGTCATCATCTGCCGGGGCGTCGAACCCCAGCTCAAGTGGCGCACCTTCACCGAGACGATCCTGCATGTCGCCCGCGAGATGGACGCCTCGATGATCGTCACCTTCGGTGCCTTGCTGGCCGACGTGCCGCACACCCGACCCACGATCGTCTACAGCTCGTCCGCCGGCGGCGCTCCCGAGGTCGCCGGGCTCGAGCAATCGTCCTACGAGGGACCGACCGGGATCATCGGTGTCATCCACTCGGCAGCGTCGGTGCTCGGTGTTCCCTACGCCTCGCTCTGGGCTGCCGTGCCGACCTACGTGCCGGGCGCCGTGTCGCCCAAGGCTGCGCTGGCCTTGCTCAAGCGGCTGCGCGACCTGCTCAACGCCGAGTTCGAGACGGACGAACTGCAGCGTGAGTCGATCGAGTACGTACGCCAAGTCGACGCCTACGTCGAAGAAGACCCCGAGACCGTCGAATTCATCGGCGAGCTCGAGCGGCACTACGACGCCAACCACGAGGCCTCGCCCGAACAGCTCGTCGCCGAAGTCGAGCAGTTCCTCCGCCAACGCGGCGACCGCTGACGATCTCCCACACCTGGGCGATCGGACGCGCCAACCTTGAAGGGGTCTGACCCCGACCCTCAACCGGTGGTTCAAGGCTCGATCGAAAGTCTGAACCAGTCCGACCCCCAAACCTGAAGGGGTCTGACCCCGCCGACGCTGGCTAGGCGAGTTGGCTGTCGATCCAATCGATGACCTGCTGGACGACTTCGGGACCCTCGGGTTCGTTGAAGATCTCGTGACGCAGCCCGTCGAGTACCCGACGCTCCACCCCCGGCAGACCTTCGAGTCCAGCCGATGCTTCGGGCACGACCAGCTCATCGTCGCGGCCGTGCAGGCAGAGGGTCGGAACTCGGATTCGATCCAGCGTCGCGCCAGTCGCGTCGGCGGCGCGGAACAAGCCTGAGATCAGCGCCGCCGAGCCGCCACCCTTGATGAGCGGGTCGTTGGTGTACGCCTCGGCCACCCCCGGATCGCGCGACAGCACCATCGGATCGAATGGCAGCTTCGGGTGCGCCTTGGGCGCCAGCTGCGCCAGCTTGTGGGCGAACGTCTGCTGCGCCGCCGGGGCGAGGGCACCCAGTGCGGGGCCGCTCAACACCAGGAGATCGGGCTGGGGCCGGTCGCTCACCGCATACGTCGCGGCAATGAGTCCGCCCATCGAATGACCGCACAGCACGATGGGCACCCCGATCGTGCGGGCCTCGGCCAACAGGTCCTCGAGGTCATCGATGAAGGTGCCGAAGTCGTTGACGTGACCGCGTCGATCGCCACTCTCGCCATGGCCCTCCTGGTCATACGAGACAACACCGAAGTCAGCATCGGCCATCTGTCGACCCACGGCGTCGTAACGGCCGCTGTGCTCGGCGATGCCGTGGACGATCACGATGATGGCCCGTGGGACTCCTTCGGGGACCCACTGGCGTCGAAGCAGTCGGGTACCCGTGCGACTCGTGCCGTAGTCGATGCGCGCGCTGCCAGCCATAGGGCTGAGCCTACGGAGCAGCGGTCGATCAGCGACGTCGACGACCGACCGAGTACCGGTCGATGCCGAGAATGCCGAATCCCAGCGTGAGCAGTCCGAGGCCCATGAGCGACGGCAGGCGGTTGGACCCGGTCAGCGCCAACCCGATGACCTCGTCGGGCGTTTCGGTCGGTTCCGAGACCGGCACCACTTCGACAGCGTTCGAATCGGGGTCCGGCTCCGGCTCACCGGGGATACGCCGGATGATCCGGTCGGCTTCGCTGCGATAGGTGCACGTGACGGTCTCGCCGGCATCGAGGTCGATCGTCGCCGTCAGCGCGCTCACGATCGTGCCGCCGTCGGGGTCGTCGCAGCTCAGCGTGGTCGTCCAACCCGGTGCCCCGGCACCGGTGACCGAGTACGTGCCCGGCGCCAGCCCGGCGGACTGGACCGCTGCGGCGAGCGCGAGGGCCGGCGGATCGTCCATCGACTGCGGATCGTCGACGAAGAAGGTCCGGGAGTTCGGCAGGGTCGGATCGGTGTCGTCGTCGAGGGCGAACTCGGCCGGGTCGAGGTCGGTCGTCGTGAATCCGAAGTCCTGCGGGTTCGACGGCACCGTGTCCTGCACGATGACGATCGTTCCGAGGTTCCGGACGTTGGTGTAGGTACACGTCACGGTCTCACCCGGGTCGATCACCACCGCGGCGAGACCCGACGCGGTATCGACCTCGCTGCCGTCGTCGCACTCGATCGACTCGAGGATCCATCCCGACTCGAGTTGCTCGACGATCTCGTACGGACCGATCTCCAGGTTCTCGAGCGTGTGGGTGTTCACCAGCGTGGGATCGTCGTCGTCATCGAGCACGACGGTCTCGAAGAACTCGTTCGAGCTGCTCACCACCGTGAAGGTGAAGTCCTGCGGACTGTCGGGTTGGGCGTCCTTGACCAGGACCAGGCGACCGGGTCTTGCCAGGTTGGTGAAGGTGCAGGTGATGTCCTCGCCGGCAGCCAGCTCGATGGTCGCCGTTGCGCCGAAAGTCGTGGTGTCGCCGGTGGGATCGGAGCACGACGCCTCGGTGGCGTACCGCGCATCAGCGGTCTCGGTCACCGTGTAGGTGCCGGGCGCAAGATCGGTGCGTTGGAGGCGGCGGGATGCGGCGCTGCCGTCGGGATCGTTCAGGGTGAAGGCGCCGAGATCACCGGTGAACGAGAAGTCGAGCGATGCGTCGGGGACGGTGTTCTTGATGATCGTGATCGAGCTCGGCTCGGTGTTGGTGTAGGTGCACCGCACGTACTCGCCCGGGTCCGGGTCGATGGTCACCGTCGAACCCGAGGCCACCCAGTTGGTTCCTGTGCAGTCAATGCTGACCGCGAAGCCCGTGGTGGTCTCGGTCACGCTGAACGACGAGCCGGTGAGCGTGACATCTTGGCCCTCGCTCGCAAAGTCATCGAGGGTGAAGTCGCCGAGCGCGCCGGTGAAACTGAAGCCGGTCCCACCGGACGGGTTGGTTCGCTTGGCGATCTCGATCGTTGCCGTCGCCGTGTTCGTGACCGTGCACTCGAACCGGCCACCGTTGACGAGGAACACCGAGGTCTCGGTGAGTACCTGTGGCACATCGAAACCCGGGCAGTCCCAGAGCGCGCGGTAGCCGGTCGGCACGGTCTCGCGGATCGTGTACGAGCCGGCCGGCACGAAGGCGCTGTGCGACGACTCGTAGAGGTTGGTGGTGGTATCGACGTCGAGCGTGACCGCCGACGACTGCGGGCCGATGATCGAGAACTCGAACGGTGTGGGGTCGTCGACGATCGACGACTGCTTGTTGATGATGATCTGGCCGAGCTCAGTATTGGTGAAGATGCAGTTGATGAACTCCGCCTCGGCGATCGTGAGCGTCACCGAGCCTGCACCGGTCGCGACTTCGGGGTCGCCGGCGTCGGGGCCATCTCGATTCGTATCGCGTGTGCAGCGGACGGCGGTGGAGAAGCGTCCGTTCGCCGCTTCGGTGATGGTGACCGTTCCGGGAGTGATGCCCGAGAACTCTTCCTCGCTGGGCGTGCCATCGATCGGGGTGTAGTTCGCGTCGAGATCGAACGTCGCGTTGACGGATCCCGTGGCCGTGAAGGCGAAGATCTCGTCGGAGTCGACGGGATCGGACACCTTCAGAACCTTCAGAACCGTCGGCGATCCGGGGTTGGTGAAGGTGCAGGTGACGTCCTGGTCGGCGGTCAGGGTCACCGTTGCTGCGAGTCCCGATCCGCTTGCCACGGTCGCGCCGCCGGTGTCGACGCAGCTCCAGTTGGTGCCTCGATACATTGGCCCAGGATCCGACTCGGTGATGGTGTAGGTCCCGGTCGGCACCCCGGTCAGAGACTCGGGTGTGGCACCACTGGCGAGGTTGAAGCTGGACCCGGCGAATCCCGTCGGACCCATCACCGTGAACCCGAAGTCGGTCGTGTCGCCGGTGATGCCCGAGACCTTGGCCACGTTGAGGTTGGCCGTCAGACGCGTGTTGGTGAACGTGCAGGTGACGGTCTCGCCCGGATCGACGTTGACCGTGGCGGTGCCGCTGGCATCGTCGGTGGTCGATGGACGGGTCGACGCGCTGTCGTCACAGCTGATCGACACCGAGTAGTCGGGATTCGAGGCTTCGGTGACCGTGTATTGGCCGGGCGTCACCAGACGCGTCTCGGTGTTCGAGCCCCCACCGTCGTTGAGCTCGAACGGCGTGAGCGGACCGCCAGCACCGTCGGCGACGGTAAACCCAAAGCCGACGTCGGCGTCGGGATCGGTGTCCTTGACGATGACGAACGAACCGCCTTGTGCCGCATTCGTGATGTCGAGCTGGGCGTCGGTCGGGGGTCGCTCGTCCTGCGAGAGGTTGATCAGGATCGGGCCCACGCCGGTGCCGGTCGCACCCGTGAACGGCGGTGCGCCCGGGTAGCTGACCTCCCAGTTGGTGTCGTAGCCCGAGGGAGCGGATTCGGTGACTTCGTAATTGCACTCCGGCACGAGTCCACCGATCGTGGCGGTTAGCTGGACCGTGGTCGACCCGCTACCGGAGATCGTGGTGGTTGCGGGGGTGGCGCCACAGCCGGGATCGGATCCCGAGGTCGGCGAGATTGTGAAGACGAAGTCGTCGGCAAGGTCCGTGCCGGTCACCGTCTTGTTGATGGTGAGGGTGGTGTCGGTCTGTGCCTGGGCATCGGGGTCTGCACCACCGA
The DNA here is from genome assembly GCA_039028435.1 of Actinomycetota bacterium. Taxonomy (GTDB): domain Bacteria; phylum Actinomycetota; class Acidimicrobiia; order Acidimicrobiales; family UBA10347; genus UBA10347. The sequence goes on from JBCCIC010000015.1 coordinate 74,298, forward strand.
GGGACAGCAGCGTCCAGGCAGCACCGACGAGCACGCACAGCAGTGCGAACGCCCGCAGCGCCAACCTCGCTTGTGCCCTGATGATCCCGCTCACCACTCTCTCCCAGCGCGATCGAGTCAGCCCACTCCATCCGCTGCTCCACACTAGCCGGACAGCATCCGTCTGAGATCTTCCAATCAGCCCCGAAGCGGCTGTCCCGCGTCAGTTGAGATTGACACCCAGTTGCGCCAGGTCGTCGACGATGCCCGGGAATGTCGGCTCGAACGCCTGGACGAAGTCCATCGGCCGGGCGATGGCATGTGCGTTGTCGGCCACGAAGCGGGCCAGCGCACAGTCGACGTCGTCGCGATCGCCGAGCAGCTGCAGCGCGAACCCTGTTTGGGAGTAGACCGAGCTGTAGTAGGCGTCGGGCCGCGACTCCCAGAACGTCATCGGCTGGGCCGCTTCACCGATGCCATTCGCCGCAATCGCGTACGCACCCGGGGCCGTGCCCTCATACGTGAACTCGGCATAGCTCGTGATGCCCTCGTCGAGCCACGGATGGGCGCCCTGGTTGTTGCCGACGAGCGAGTAGAAGAACATGTGGCCGACCTCGTGACTGGTGGTCCGTCCGATGGTGTTCTGGCCTTGCATGATGTGGGTCGGAAACTCGATGCCTCCCCGCAGGTTCGGTGTGAGGGCAAAGGTCAGCGAGGGCCACGGGTACTGCCCAAACCGTGCGCTGAACTGCTCGAGTGAGTCGACGACCTTGTCGAGATAGGCCTGCTCGTCGTCGTCGATCGTCTCGTGAACACCGACGATCACCTGGACCGGTTCGGGGGCAAATGCGGTCGCCGTGACGGTGCGGAAGCGGCCCACGCTGATGGCGAAGTCGCGGGCCGACTCGACCCGCCAAACACCGTCGTCGTCACGAACCCCGCTCGCCAGCACGTCGAAGTCGTCGGGCACGTCGATCGCGACGGTCCAGTCGGCGACCGGCGACAGGACCGCCTCGGCGAACAGGCTGGTCGCAGGGTCGCTGGCCCAGCCGATCCCCGGTTCCCACGGAAGCAGCGGAATGATCGTGCCGAGGCGCATGTAGTCGTCGCGGCCCGACAGGCGCGACCTGAGCTCGGTCGGCACGGTGAGGGTGAAGTCGACCTGGGCCGTGATGCGCTCGCCAGGCTGGAGTGTCTGCGGCAGCGGAACCAGCGCGAGCGTCGGCAGCAGCAGCTCCGGCTCGACCGGGCCGGTCGGCAGCTCGACACGTGTCAGTTGGAGATCGACGCCACCGGCGGTGGGCCGCGGCCCGTTCGGCCACAGCCGGAAGACGAGCTCGTCAACCGGCAGATCGGGGCCGAAGTCGACGGTCATCGTGCCCTCGACGGTGCGGCTGGCCGGATCGATGTCGAGTGCGACGTCGTACACCGGTCGATTCGGATCGGGCAAGGCCAACGGCCCGACACCGCACGGACCATCTGGCTGTGGCGTTGGAACCGGCGTGACTGTCGGCGGGATGGTGATCGCGGTTGGGGTTGCGCCGGTCGCAGGGTCGACGGTCGGCGTGGGGACCGGCCCGGTCGTCGATGCGGGCACGGGCGTCGCTGTCGGATTCAGGGTCGCAACTGCGGTCGGATCAGGCTCGGTCGCCGAGGGCATCGAGACCGAACAGGCCGCCACGACGATCAGGGCCGTCATCGCCAGGCTCGCCCTTCGCCACGAGCGATGACTCGGCGTGCGAAGGGCGATGGCGCTCATGTGCGACCGGCGCTCAACCAGAAGCCGGTGCCGGCCCGCGCTGTCAGCCCTCCCCACTCCCCCGGCATGGCCTCGATCACATCGGCGGCCGGCAGGTGGATCGGCGTCTGGTCACCGAGGGTGTTGACCCAGAGCAGTCGACCTCCCGGTCGCAAAACGCGATCCACCTCGGTCGGGAAGAGCAGCATGTTGATCATCAACACCCCGTCGAAACTGTCGGCAGCGAACGGGAGCGTCGACGCGTCGCTGCGAAGCCGCGGCGCGTCATCCGGTGCATGGGCGAGCATCCCGGCCGAGAGATCGGTGCAGACCAGCGAGGCCACGTGAGGTCCCAGGGCCCTCGCGCCGGCGCCCGTTCCGGATCCCAACTCCAGCCAAGCGCCATCGAGCGGAAGTCCGCCGCGGTCGACCGCGTCGAGTACCGGGGCAGCCTTGATCGGGTCGACGTTGCGTTCCGACCACTCGGGCGCCATCTCATCGAACAGCGTGGCCATCCGGTCGGCATGATCGGGACGCCACTCGTCGCCGAAGGCCATCCGGCGCGTGATCTTGCGGATCGGGTGATCAGGTCCCGCGAACGGTTCCGGATCGGATGCCTCGGGGTGATCATCGAGCACGGTCAGCACCCACGCATTGTCGCACGGCCTCCTCGCGCCGCCTGGTCGCAGCGAGCCCATTCACGTCACGGTGGACGCCCGCCCTACCGTTGGACCATGACGGCATCGACGGCGACCAGGTGGGTAAACCACGTTGAGGATGTCGTGCCGGACGACATCGATCTGTGCGACATCGACCGCTACCAGGTCGACGGCTACCCATGGGCCGAGTTCGCGTGGCTGCGGGAGAACGCCCCGATCTTCCGCCACGAACGCGACGATTCGCCGCCGTTCTGGGCTGTGACCCGACATGCCGATGTGCTTACGGTGCACCGCCAACCCGAGGTCTTCATCAATGGCGGGCCGATCTTGCGCATGGACCGCACCACCGGGCTCGATGCCCTGCGGCGACAGCAACTGCGCAACGCCGACCGCTACGGCTGGGACCCCGACGAACCCTTCGACCTCGTCTACAAGGACCGACCCGAGCACCTCGACTTCCGCTCGATCACCATGCGCCGATTCACACCTCGGGCAATGCGCGCGTTCGAGGCACGGCTGCAGGCACTGGCCGAGGCGCACGTCGCCGCGTTCGTCGAACAGCTCCGGTGCGGCGAACCGGTCGACCTCGTCGCGAGCCTGGCCACGCCGGTGCCGTTGGCCACGATCTGCGGACTGCTCGACATCGACGAGTCGAATTGGGCCGATCTCGATCGCTGGACGAACGTGCTCTTCGAACCGGGGATCGGCAGCGAATACGCGCGCCCGGGTGAGTCCCTGTCCGAAGTCCGCCGACGCCTGGGACGCGAGTTCTTCGACTTCCGTGAGGACCTGCTCGAGTCGCGGCGCAGGAACCCCGGCGACGACATGGTGAGCGCTCTCGTAGGGGCGACCGTGGATGGTGAACCGCTCACCCAACAGCAGCTCCACGGGTATCTCAATCTGTTGATCGCGGCGGGAAACGAGACGACCCGCAATGCCATCACCGGCGGTGTCATCGCCTTCGCCGCCCACCCGGACGAACGACGGCGGTTCATGACCGATCCCGGCGATCTCGCCGAGACGGCAACCGAGGAGATCCTCCGGTGGACGTCACCAGTGGTCCAATTCGCACGCACGGTCACGCGCGACGTCGAACTCGCCGACACGCTCCTCCAACCGGGCGACACGGTGGTCGTCTGGTATCCCTCCGCCAACCGGGACCCGCGGGCGTTCGATGACCCAGAGCGTTTCGACATCGGACGAGACCCGAACGACCACCTGGCGTTCGGCCACGGTCACCACTTCTGCCTTGGCGCGAATCTCGCCCGGTGGGAGATGCGGGCGCTGTTCGCCGCGCTCGCGCCCTGGCTGGACATGATCGAGGTCACCGGCGCACCCGACGTCGCCCACCACCTGCACGTGCACTCGATCCGATCACTCGAGGTGTGCGGGATCGGATCGATGCCCACTTAGGTTGTCCCGATGGGTGTCCTGCTCAGCCTGATCACGGCGGCGTCGTATGGCACCGCCGACTTCCTCGGCGGCATGTCGGCGAAGCGGATCAGCGTGATCCGAGTCGTGGCGGGATCTCAGGTGATTGGACTGGTCGGCGTCGCCCTCGCAGCCTTGCTGATCGACAACACGTTCACCTGGCGGGACTTCGGCATCGGCGCCCTCGGTGGGGCCGCGGGAGGCATGGGCGTCGGCCTCCTTTACCGAGGGCTGTCACGCGGCCCGATGTCGCTGGTCGCGCCGCTCACCGCCGTCAGCTCAGCGGTTCTGCCAAGCATGTACGGCATCGTCACCGGCGATCGGTTCACGATGCTCGGGTGGGCCGGGCTGGCGGTCGCGCTTGTCGCCATCTGGCTGGTCGCCGGTACGGAGTCGGACGCCGACGTCAGCGTGACACCTCGTGTCGTCGTCGAGGCACTGCTGGCGGGCAGCGGCTTCGGGCTGTTCTTCATCCTCCTGGACACGACGGCGTCGGAAGCTGCTCCCTGGCCGATCGTCGGCGCCCGAGTGTTCACGTCGACGCTGCTGATCGCGGCCCTAATCGTACGCCGCCAACCGGTCCTCCCCCGAGAACGCGATGCGCTCGGCCTGGTCGCGGCCACCGGCATCGTCGACACCGGCTCCAACGTGCTCTTTCTCTACGCACTCCGCTGGGGGGACCTCACTACCGTGTCGGTGTTGTCCTCGTTCTATCCCGGGTCCACCGTCCTGCTGGCACGGGTGTTCCTCGGTGAACGCTCGACACGGCTCCAACTGCTGGGGGTGGTGTTGGCCATCGCAGCGACTGCCGCGATCGCCGCCGGCTGACCGGCGAGGGGCCCCGTCAGTAGCTGCGGGGCAACCCGAGGATCTTGTTGGAGATGAAGTTGAGGACCATCTCCTGGGACACCGGCGCGATCTTCATCAGCCTTGCCTCGCGCCAGTAGCGCTCGACGTGATACTCGCTGGCATAGCCGAAGCCACCATGGGTCTGCATCGCTCGATCGGCGGCGAAGAAGCCGGCCTCCGACGCCAGGTACTTGGCGGTGTTCGCCGCCTCAGCACACGACAGGCCGCTGTCATAACGCCAGCTCGCCTCTCGCACGATGAGTTCGGCGGCCTTGAGCTTCATGTGCGCCTCGGCGAGCGGGAAGGCAATGCCCTGGTTCTGGCCGATCGGGCGGTCGAAGATCACGCGATCGTTGGCGTAGTCGGTTGCCCGGCGCAGCGCCGCCCGCCCGATGCCGAGCGCCTCCGATGCGATGAGGACTCGTTCGGGGTTGAGGCCATCAAGGATGTAGCGGAAGCCGTCGCCCTCCTCCCCGATTCGTCGCGTGGCCGGCACACGGAGGTTGTCGTAGCGGACCTCGCAGGACACAACGGCATTGCGTCCGACCTTGGGAATCGGTGTGATGTCGACCGCCGGATCCTGCAGGTCCACCAGAAACAGCGAGATGCCGTCGGTCCTTCCCTCGACCTCCTCGATCGGGGTCGTGCGCACCAGCAGTAGGCACATCTCGCAGTACGGAGCCTTGGTCGTCCAGACCTTGGCGCCATTGATGACGTACTCGTCGCCGTCGCGGTCCGCTCGAGTTCGGATGCGGGTGGTGTCGGTGCCGGCGTCGGGTTCGGTCACACCGAACGCGACGTGGAGATCACCCGACGCGACCCGAGGAAGCACCTCGGCGGCCAACTCCGGGGAGCCGTACTTGCGGACGGGCTCCATGCCGAACACCGAAAGATGCACCGCCGAGCAACCGTTCATGGCGGCGCCGGAAGCCGCGATCTCCTCGAGCATGATCGAGGCCTCGGTGATCCCCTGACCTCCCCCGCCGAACTCCTCGGGGATGGCGATCCCAACCCAGCCGCCTTCGGCCAACGCCTCGTAGAAGTCCCACGGAAACTCGTGCTTGGCGTCCTTGTCCGCCCAGTATTCATCGGGGAAGTCGGCGCAGATCCGCCGAATCCCTTCGCGAATCGCCTCGTGATCCTCGTTGACCGTGAAGTCCATGATCCCATCGTCGCCGACCGGCGACACAACACCAAAGCCCCCGCAAACCTTGAAGGGGTCTGACCCCGTCTTTCGACCGGAGATTGAGGTTCACGCCGAAAAGTCTGAACCAGTCCGACCCCAGCCCTGGAGGGGTCTGACCCCGCAGGGGCGGGGTAGGTTGGCTCGATGCCTTGGCCGACGTGGCAGCAGTCGCTCATCGCGGCAGCCCTCTCGGGGCTCGTGATCGTCGGGCTTCGACGCGACCGGCGGAACCATCCCCGCCAATCCCAGTGGGCGGTCGTTGCGTTGCAGGCGGCAACCGAGTTCACGATCCTTGCCGTGCTCTACGCCGTCTGGCGCATGGCCCGCCTGCTTCCCCTCTATCAGACCGAGGGTGCGCTCAGCCGAGCGCTCGACATCGTCGACTTCCAGGAAGCGATCTTTCTGCCGACTGAGCTCGGTCTGCAGGAGTTCGTCATGCGCTGGGAGTGGCTGAGCTGGCTGGCGAGTGCGTACTACACGGTCGTCCACGTCCCGGCGACGATCGCGTTCCTCGTGTGGCTCTTCTGGCGCCAACGCGACCGGTTCGGTCAGTGGCGCAACATCCTGTCGATCACGACCGCCTTCTGCCTGTTCATCCGGTTCGTGCGGGTCGCCCCACCGCGCTTTCTGCCCGAGCTCGGCTACGTCGACCTACCGGCGGAGTTCGGGCTCTCCCCGTATGGCCCGGTCGGCACCGGCGTGTCACCGCAGTTCGCCGCGATGCCGTCGATTCACGTCGCATGGGCGGCCATCGTGTCGTTCGGCATCGTCAGTGCTGGCATGCACCGCTACCGAGCGGTGTGGCTCGGCCACCTCGTCGTCACCCTGCTCGTGGTCTCGGCGACCGGTCACCATTGGTGGCTCGATGGCATCGTGGCCATCGGCTTGGTCGGCATTGCCTGGCTGATCGACCGCAGTGCTCGGTGGCTACTGGCTCAGGTCGTGCCTTCGGGCGGGGGCTCCGGCCAGACCGAATCGCGCACCGAATCGAACGTGGTCGCCGCGCCGTCACCATCGATCCCGGCAAAGGCCTGATCGACCCAGCCGCCAATCCCGGCCAGCGGCTCGGGCAACGCATCGCGGGAGAACCATCCTGCGTCGAGGGTCTCGAGCGGATGCCGATCGAGCTCACCTCCGGTGGCCCGGCACAGGAACACCAGCGAGTAGAGCGGCACCCGTGTGAAGCCGGCCCGGAAACCGTCGATCACCGTGAGCAGCCGCTCGGGCTCGCACTCGATGCCGGTCTCCTCCTCGACCTCCTTGACCGCGACCTCGGCGGGTGAATAGCCGATGTCGGCCCAGCCCGTCGGATAGAGCCACACGCCGCTGTCGGCGCGTTGGATCAACAAGATCTCGCCGTCGTCGTTGCCGACCACAGCACCGATCGCCGTCTTCGGCGTGACGTAGCCCGCGGTCCGCTCGCCGACCTCGCCCATCCAGTCGGTCACCTGCTCGCCGGGGTCGTAGCCCCGGCCGCTGTGACGCTTGATGTCTGCGGCGATACGCAGAATCTCCTCGTAGCGCTCGCGCTCGTAGAGGTTCTCGGTGAACGCCATGCCGGTGCGCGCGCATCCGGCGAGCGACTCGGCCCACCGAAGGAGATCGACCTCGGTGACCGGACCCGTTTCAGAACTCATCGTGCTCGACGGTACATCCCGGATCGGCGCACCGCCGCCAGCGCCCGGTCAGCTGCCGGTCCAGTTCGGCGCCCGCTTCTCGGCGAAGGCGGTCGCGCCCTCGATGGCGTCGGACGACGAGAACACGCTGTCGATCAGCGGCTGCTGGTCGGACCAGAAGCCTTGGTCGACGCCGCCGAGGTCGCGGATCAGGCGCTTCGAGGCGGCCAGGCCGAGTGGGGCGTTCTTGGCGACCCGTCCGGCGAGGTCGAGCGCACCATCGAGGGCCTCGCCCTTCTCGGTGAGGACCTGGACGAGGCCGAACTCGTGGGCGACTTCGGCGGTGATCGGCTCGGCCGTGAGGGCCATCTGCATCGCCATACCGTAGGGAAGACGGCGGGGCAGTCGGGACAACGCCCCGGCACCGGCAAAGAGCCCGACACCGACCTCGGGGATGCCGAGCTTGGCACCCTTGCTGGCGACGAGCAGGTCGCAGCTGAGCGCGATCTCGAGACCACCGGCGAGGGCGAAACCTTCGACCGCAGCGATCAGCGGCTTGTCGGCTGCGACCTCGGTCATGCCGGCGAAGCCGCGACCGTCGACGTTGGGCATGCCGCCGGCGACAAAGGCCTTGAGGTCCATACCCGCCGAGAAGCCGCGACCATTGCCATTGAGGACACCCACGGACAGGTCGGGATTGCTGTCGAGTTCTTCCATGGCGGCCGCCAGTTGTTGGGCCAGATCCATGTTGACCGAGTTCATCGCCTCGGGTCGGTTGAGGGTGATGATCATCACCCGATCGCGCACTTCGGTAAGCAGTTCGTCAGCCATGGGCAGATCCTACGAGAGCCTCGCGTCGCCGCTCACATCGGTCGTCGTGACCGATCACGAGAAGCGGGTCGTGAGCACGTGCACGATGCGCTGACCTTGCTCGAGTGGCGTGGTCTCCGTCCGTTCCAGCTGCACCGCGGTCGCCAACAAGACCGCGCCGCCCGCCGCAAGCCAGCCCCAGGTCGGCACCCGAGAACCCGGCCCAAGGGCTTCGTAGGTCGCCACGACCCCGACGAGCACCGTGCCCGTGATGAGCGGACCAGCGAGTCGCCAGATGCCGCCGGCGGCAATCGCCGCAACCGCGACGGCCCCGGCGATGACCGCATGCCAGGCCGATCCACCATCGAAGCGATCGAGCGCCGCCAGGCCACCAAACACGGCGATCGTCGGCGCATAGGCGACCCAGCTCGAGACGCCCTCGCGATGCCAGCGGGTACCGGCCCAGATGGCGATCGCCGCAGGGATCGCCAGATATGCCTCGATCCACGTGACCTCCCACGTGGCCAGCTGAAGCCACGTTCCCGCGTTTGTCATCAACGCACCCGCACCGACAACGGCAACGGCCCGAGTGGCGACACCGAGCAACATGACGCCACCTCCGATGAGCATCAGCGAACCGGCGAGCGCCGCCCCTTCCGGCTCGGCCATTCCCACCGACACGAGGGCGATGACCCCGGCAGCGATCCCGAGGGGTGTCTCGAACCGCCGAGGAAGCACGATCAACAGACCGATGAGAACGACGGTCGCGCCTGCCAAGATCACCCCTGTTTGAGGCTCGGTCAGACCGGCCAGCTCGCTGCCCGGAATGAGCGCCAGGGCGATCGAACCCGCCGCGACCGTGGTCGCGCCGATCGCCGCTCCATTGCTTCGGACCACGTCGACCAGGGCCAGGAAGGCGACCGCACCCGTGAGCATCAAACCCTCGGCGGGTTCGACGATCACCAGCCCCACCAAGGCCAGCACCGCCACTCCCTTCGGGATGGCCGCGAGGATCGACGTCGGGTCGAGATCGACGACCCAACCAACGATCCATGCGGCAACGGCGAGGGCGATCAGCGAGGGCGAGCCGTAGAGGTCGTACAGCGTCAACCATGCGGCGCCGAGAAAGACTGCCGTCGAGCTCGCCAGCGTTGGGCCGACCTCCTCGTCGTCGGGGGCGAAACGGGCCGCGAGGGCCACCAAGACCGCAGAGCCGAGCGCGACGCCGGCCCCCGAGAGTCCGAGCGGGGTGATCGCGACCGCGACTACACCGGCCACGATGCCGAACAGCCAGGCAAGGGTGCGCCCCGTCACCGCCGCCCACACCGCGGTCGCCAAGACCACAACGCTCAATCCAAGCGACGGCAACCCAGTTGCCGCGCCAACCAAGAACACCGAGGCCGGAATCGCGACCGTCGCCGGACCCCAGTCCGATCCGTAGACCAGGCCGGTCAGCCAGTCCACGGGTTCGGTCAGGCGTCGCCAGTCGGCCGTGAACCAGGCGAGGAGGGTGAGTGCGCCGGCCACGGCCAGCCCCGCCGAGGGGTTTCGGTCCAGCGTCTCCATCAGCAGCGTCACCGTGAAGAGCGCTCCCGCACCCTCCACGATCGGGCCCGCAGTCGCGAGCAGCGGCGTCCAGAGTGCGTCCCGACGGACAGCGAAGGCCGCAGCTTCGAAACCGAGAAACAGGGCTGCGAGACCGATCGCCCAGGCGGACACCGTGTCGAAGGCGAGCCCGACGGTCAGTGCCGTCGAGGTCGCCATCACGACGGTGAGCCAGCCTCGCTCGAGCGACGGCCGGCGAGCGGCCAACCACACCGAGGTCACGGTTGCGACGACGCCGGCAGCGACCAGCGATGCACGATCCGCCGGCGTGAAGCCGAGTTCGTCGACCGCGTCTGCCAGCTGGATCGGCCATTCCGCAAATGCGGCGAGCGGAAGCAGGCCGGCGATCCCAGTCCACGTGAGCGCCGACCGGTCCCACATCCGGCGGCCGAGGAGGCCGCCGAGCAGCGACCGGATCGGGTCGAGGGCGAGTGTTGCGGCAGCTGCGACAACCGCCAGCGCGAGCGGCATCGAGACTGGCGACACCGCGGCGACACCTGCGGTCGCGAGGACCACCGACCCGCGCGCCGCCCACTCGAGTACCGGCGATGGGTCGACCCGCCAGAGCGCAAACCACGAAACCACAGCGGTGAGGGACGTCATGAGCAGCGTCTCCTCCCAAGTCCGATCCGCAAGGAGCGCAAGGGCCGCCATGTCGAGCGGGATGAGGAGTGCACCGAGATGGAAGATCGCCCGACCGGTGAGCGGGATGATCGATTGCAGCCGTCGACCACCGAGCAGCATGGCCAGGGTCACAACGGCGAAGCCGGCGAGCTTGGCGGTTTGGCCGATCTCGTCCCAACGCACGGCGGTCAAGACCGCCGCTGCCGCCAGCAGGAGAGCAACGCCGGTTGCGCCGACCCACAGGGTGCCCGTCCGACTCGGATCGTCAGTTGGTTCGCGCGGTGGCGGAGACGGTAGGACCGCCGAGGGAGGTGGCGGCGGAGGAGGCGGCATCGAACCGAGGTTGGAGGCCGTCCCCGACGGAGACTGGTCCGGGGAGCCCTGCGTCACCGGTGCGCTTGCGGTCGCCGGACCGGCTGGGCCGACCCAGTCGGCGTCGGTCGGGGGCGGTGGACTCGACCCGGGGGACGGCGAGAGTGTGGTGCGTGGCGTTTCCATGTCTCGATCATCCGGATCGAGGACCCGTGCGGAACTCGGAGACTCCCCCAAACCTCGCTGGGGGATTCCCTGGGTCGGCAACACCGGAGGGTCGTGGCAAGCTCAAGTGGTGCCCCGCCCGACGGCCCTCACCGAGACCGACCGCAGCCTGTTCCAGGCCGTGGCCGTCGTGCGCTGGCTGACATGGGCGTGGGCAGCGTTCGGTCTGGCCATCAGCACCGAGCACCTCGTGCACGGTGCCGAGGCCTGGCTGCTCATGAGCCTCGCCCTGCTCGTGACTGCCACGCTGACGCTGTTGCTCACCCGGCACTCCGACCGCCTGAAGAGCCCCCAGTTCATTGCCATCGAGCTCGCCACCGCCGCCGTCCTCCTGATTGGCGACGGCTACGTCTACACCGATGCCCGGCCCCAGTCCCTGCCCTGGGCCTGGCCGTCGGCCGGCCTGATCGCCTGCGGGATCGCGCTCGGTCGTCGTTGGGCCGTCGCGGCCGCCGGACTGCTCTCGATCGCCAGCTTCATCGGTGAAGGTCTCAACGACGGAGGGACTCCCGACTGGGGTGTCACCGCGTCATCGAAGGCGGGGCTCTATGTCCTGACGGCGCTGATCAGCGGCTACGTCGCCCACCGACTCCGCGACGCCGAGCAACAGATCAGCGCCGCCCGAGCCCGAGAGGAAGTCGCGGTCAAGCTTCACGACGGCGTGCTGCAAACGCTGGCGGTCGTCCAACGGCGATCGTCCGATCCCGAACTCGTCTCGCTTGCCCAAGACCAAGACCGCGATTTGCGTGACTATCTCGCCGGCGCCAACTCGGCCCAGCCGGGACTCACCGCCAGCTTGCGCGAGGCCGCGTCGCTGTACGAACGGCGGCACGGTCGTCGGGCCGAGGTCATCATCGCCGACGACATCGTCGAACCCGCCGACGACGTGATCGCCGCGGTCGCGGGTGCGGTCGGCGAAGCCCTCGCCAACGCCGGCAAGCACAGTCACGCCGACCGCGTCGTCGTCTATGCCGAGCCCGACGACGACGCCGAGTCCGGCCGAGGATTGTTCATTTCGGTCAAGGACAACGGCGCCGGCTTCGACGCGGAGACCGTCACCGAATCCATCGGCATGCGAGACTCGATCCGATCACGCGTCGAGTCGATCGGCGGTCGCGTGGAGATCGCGAGCCGCCCCGGCCGCGGAACGGAGGTACGTCTGTGGGCTCCCTGAATACGGTTCGAGTCGTCATCGCCGACGACCATCCGATTTGGCGTTCGGGCGTTCGGTCCGACCTCGGCGAGAACTTCGAGGTGGTGGGCGAGGCGGGCGATGGCGAGGAAGCCGTGCGTGTGATCCGCGACACCGAGCCCGACCTGGTCCTCTGCGACCTCAACATGCCGAACGGCGGCGGTCTCAAGGTCGCGAGCGAGTGTGGACAGGACACGCGGGTCGTCATGCTGACCGTGTCCCAGGCCGAACGCGACCTCCTCGACGCCGTCTCAGCGGGCGCGTGCGGCTACCTGCTGAAGTCGACGCCACCCGACGAGCTCCGCAACCAGCTCTGGAAGGCCGCGCAAGGTGAACCGGTCTTCTCCCCGTCGCTCGCCGCGCTCGTCCTCACCGAGTTCCGCCGCATGTCCAAGGCCGAGGCTCCTGGCGAAGCCCTATCGACCCGCGAGCGCGAGGTCCTCCAACACGTGGCCCGCGGGCACACCTACAAAGAGATCGGCGAGGAGTTGTTCATCGCGGAGAAGACGGTGGAAAACCATGTGCGCAACATCCTGGCCAAGCTCCACCTCAACCGGAAGAACGAGTTGATGCGCTACGCGATCGAGCACGGCATCGAGTAGGCCGCCGGATCAGTCGGTCTGGCGTTCGAGAATCGCCAGGAGCGTCTCCCGAATCGATGCCTGCACCTGCGGATCGGTCACCTTCGCTCCGTCGAGCGTGCGCACGTAGAACGAGTCGACCACGTCGCCGCCGACCGTCTGCACTCGGGTCTGTTGCTGGTCGAGACCGGCGTCGGCGAGGGACGCGCTCAGTTCGTACAGCAAACCGAGCCGGTCCGGTCCGGCAACCTCGATGATCGTGGATGACGACGAGACCTCATTGTCGAAGTCGACCCGGATCGGTTCGATCGGGTTCGGGGCTCGCACGACCCGACGCAGCCGCGACTTCGAACGCATCTCGAAGTGCGGTCCGAGGTCTTCGCGGCTCGTCACCGCATCGTCGACCTCGCTACGAACACGCTCCCATTCGATCTCGTGGTCCTCACCCTCGGCGTGCACCACTTGCACGACCTCGAGCACTTTGCCGTCTTCGACATGGGTCTGTGCTCCCACGATGTTCAGGTCGTTCAGGGCGATCGCCCCGGCAACCTGGGCGAACGTTCCGGGACGATCCTGAGTGACGACGGTGAGCGTGTCCCCCTCGCCCTGCACCACGTGATCGCTGGCCGCGAACAGCTCACGCTGTGTCGCGTCGGGGAAGCTCGATTCGACCTTCGCTCCACCATCGGTCGCGAGCCACTGATCCGTGTAGCGGGTGAGCTCGGCCAACAGGTGTGCCTTGTTGCGGCTCCATGCCGATGGACCGGTCGCGATCGAGTCGGCCTCGGTGAGTGCGGCAAGCAGGTGGAGGAAGCTGGTGGTTCGCACCTGCTCGGCCACGCTGGCAATGGTCCCGGGGTCCTCGAGATCGCGACGCGTCGCGACATCGGGCAACAACAGGTGGTGCTCGCACAGACGCTTGAGCGTGTCGATGTCGTCGGGATCGAACCCCATGTAGGTCGCGATCGTGTCGATCAGCTCGACGCCGACTTCGGTGTGGTCGCCGGGATATCCCTTGCCGATGTCGTGTAGCAAAGCGCCGACGACCAGCAGGTCGGGGCGATCGACCTGCTCGACGAGATCCGACGCGATTGCCGCCGCTTCGAGGAGATGGCGATCCACGGTGAAGCGGTGGTACTGGTTCCGTTGCACCTTGCTGCGATTGGGTTCCCATTCCGGCAGCAGGCGGGTGAACAGACCGACATGGTCGAGGGTCTCGATGACCGGAATCGCCGAGTTGCCGGTGAGCAGGAGTCGTACGAACAGGTCGCGGATCTCCGGCCGCCAGGGAGTGCGGATCGTCGGACCGAGCTCGACGAGCGAGTCGAGCGAGTCGCGATCGATCCGCTCGTCTTGCTCCGCTGCGGCGACGGCGAGCCGCAACATCAGGGCCGCGTCATTGCCGACAGGAGCGGTTTGCGTGAAGCAGATGGTGCCGTCGATCGACGCGACGCCTTCGTCGAGGTCTCGTGGCCGTTCGGCCCGGAAGCGAATTCGCTTCAGCCGGCGGCGAGCCCGATGGAACACATCGTCGGCGATCCAGGTGATCGTGCGAGCCGAGGCGGCGATCTCGCTCATCATCACATCGGCGTCGGCGATACCGAGGGCCTCGGCGACGCCGTCCTGTTCCTCGAGGAACAGGCGGTCACCCTTACGGTTCGTCGACCGGTGCAACTCGACCCGTGCCGCCAGTAGGACCTCGTGCGCGCGACGAAGATCGCGTCGTTCCTGGTCGAGCACCGGGATGTCGGCGGCCTCGATCCACTCGACGGCATTGCCGTCGCGGAGGCCACCACTCGAGACCTTCAGGTCGGGCTCGAGCAGGAAGGCGACCTCGCCGTTGCCGGCGGCCCGCTCGGCAGCGTCATCGATGATGCGGGGCAACCATTTCCGGCGACTATTGCGCCACAGTCGCACCGATTGCTCGGCGAGGTCGTCGGAAAGCTCCTCGTCACCGGCCAGGTGGCGCAGGCTCAAGAGCGACGTGGCCGTGTCAAGGTCGTCCTTGGCCAATGCGATGCTCTCCGACACGGTCCGCACGGCGTGGCCGAGTGTGATGTGCGCGTCCCAGATCGGGAACCACAACGACTGGGCTGCGTCCTCGAGCTCATCCTGCGCCCAACCATCGTGTAGCAACATGACGTCGAGATCGCTTTGGGGACTGAGCTCGCCGCGTCCGTAGCCGCCGAGTGCCACCAGGCTGATCCCTGGCCGCCCGCCCAGATGCTGGTCGAACAGCGCCTGCAGCCATTCATCGACCCGACGGGCATAGGCGCGACAGAAGACGGTGCCGACCAGAGAGCGATCTGCGAACAGTTCGTCGCGATCGATCTTCGGCGTCGACCCCATGCCCTGGTTCATGCTGTCAGGCTACGGCTGCAAGTCCGAGGGGCGCGTAGGGTCGCGGTATGAGCGACGTCCCGCCTGACATCGAGGATCTCATCGAAGCTGCGTTGCGAGCCGAGGGGAACGATCGGTTCGACCTGATCGACGAGCTGCGACGTCATCCCGACCTCGAGGGGCTGCACGCGCCGGAGGCCGCAGGGGCCGCGGCGGCGCTGTTCGCCGGCTCGGGCGACCCGTCGGATCTGCCTGCGGTCGCGCGCCTTTCCTTGCTCGCCCACGAGGCCGGCATCTCAGGCGCAGGTCGTATCCATGCCGAAGCCAGCGACAAGATTGCGCTCTACACCGGGCGCCCTCAGCTGTACGGCACCGTCATGCTCGAACAGAACGGTGAGATCGTGCAGCCGCCCGTCAACATGAGCGTGTCCGACGAGGAGCGTGTCGCGCTCGGCGTTCCGACGCTGGCCGAGCTCCAGGAACGCATGGCCGAGCTCACGCGCGAGCTTGCGGTCGAGCGAGCGGGCCAGCCGGGGGCACTGCCCGATGGCCAACCTTTCTGTCGGGTGTGGACTGACCCGGCACCGATCGACCTGCGCGAGCGGATGGCAGTTGACGGTTCGGCGTGGGCCGACGGCGACGTGCTGACCTTGGTGAAGGAAACACCGGTTCCCTTCGCCGCCACGCCGACCTTCCAACTCCCCTCGTGGGATGCCGGTGACGGGCTGCAGGTTTTGCAGCTACGCATCGATCGGCTCGACGAGGCCGTGCTCACGTACACGTTCCAGTCGTTGGACGGCCCGGCGGCGATGAACTTCTCGCGCGGGTCACACGATGGGCGGTTCCGGGGGGCCAATGCCCCGGTCGAGCTACCGTCGAACGACGATCTGGTCGGATCGACGTTCGAGCACGCGGTCGAGTCCGAGGCGATGGGCGAACCACGGCGCGTGACCGTCTACCGGCCGCCCGATCACGAGCAGGGCGAGGACATCCCGGTCGTCTACGCGACCGACGGCAACATGTTCGCCCCGTACATGCGTCGACTCGACGCCGCGATGGCATCGGGAATGTGCCCGCGGGTCGTGTTCGTGGCCGCACACTCGGCCGGCTTCGATCCGATCCTCGGCAATCTGCGAGCATCCGAGTACCTGCCCGGATTCGACGAGCGCCGATTCGACGCCCACCAGCGATTCTTCGTCGACGAGCTCGCAGCGTGGGCCGAGGACACGCTCGGGGTGCCGACCGATCCGACTCAGCGCGGGGTGTTCGGGTGCAGCGACGGTGGCGGACACACGCTCATGGTCGCCCGGCTGCACAAGGCACGGTTCGGGCACGCCTTCGCCTACTCGACGGGCATGCCGCCCGACATGCGCGAGGAGTGGACTGCTGAGCATCCGTTCATCCATCTGTGCGCGGGCACGCTCGAGGGTGCCTTCCATCAGGCGACCGAGGCGTGGGCGGGTTTCCTGATGCTGCAGAACGCGGCGTATCACTTCACCGAACGCGTCGCCGGACACGACCTCATCCAATGGGCCGAGGAACTCCCCCACGCCCTCACCCGCGCCTGGGGTCAGACCCCTTCGAACCCTGAAGGGGTCTGACCCCAAAGTCTGAACCAGTCCGACCCCACCTTGAAGGGGTCTGCCCCGCTCAACCCCATGTCACACTGTGCATGTAAACACATGACATGGCACGAACGCTTCGTAAAGACCTTCCAGACACCTGGCATCACGTCATGAATCGAGGTGCACGTCGGCAGGCGATCTTCTACGACGACGATGACCGGACGCTCTTTCTGCGCATCCTGGCTGTTGCCGATGAGCTGCACGCCATCGACCTCCATGCGTACTGCCTCATGGGCAACCACTACCACCTGCTGGTCCACACGCCCCTTGGGGAGCTCGCGCCGTTCATGAAGTTCCTCGGGCAGACGTACACGCAGCGATTCAATCGTCGCCACGGCTACGACGGCGCACTCTTCCGGGGTCGTTACCACTCTGAGCTGATCGAAGACGATCAACATCTCCTCGCGACGGTCCGCTACATCCACCGGAATCCCTGTGCGGCGGCGATCTGCGGAACCCCAGACGAGTACGCGTGGTCCAGCATGGCGAGCTACACCAACGCGAACCGGAACCCTGGATGGCTGAAGACGGGCACGATCTTGGATCTATTCGGTGGAGTCGAGCCGTTCGCGAGGTCGATGCGGCTCCCCGATGACGCCGCGGCCTGACCCACCCTGAAGGGGTCTGACCCCAAAGTCTGAACCAGTCCCACCCCACCCTGAAGGGGTCTGACCCCAAAGTCTGAACCAGTCCGACCCCACCCTGAAGGGGTCTGACCCCGGAAGCGTTATCGGCGAGATCGGCGGGTGGAGATCCGGGCCATGAGGAGCAGGGCTGCGCCGGCCAACAACAGCAGCTGGGCAGCGGTGAACGAGGTCCGGCTCTCGACACCGGTCTGGGCCAGGCCCGGTGAGTCGTCATCCTCTTCGGCCCCTTCGTCGTCACCGCCATCGGTCGACGCGTAGCCGGCGACGAAGTCGCAGCCTCCGGCGACGGTCGGGCCCTCGCCAGGCGTGGCGGAGCCGGCCTCGCGAACGACCCATGCACCCTCGTCGTCGATGCCAAACGACTGGTCGTCGTCGAGTACGGGATAGGAGCTCATCGACGCCGCGACCTCACCGTCGGCATCGGTCAGGGTGATCGGCTCGCCATCGCCACCCAGCTTGAAGTTCGTGTGCAGTTCCTCGCCGGCCTCGCCGCGATCGCCCTCGTCGGCCCAGACCAACAGATAGCCGCCGGCCTCGATCTCTACGCCTTCGGGAATCGTCCAGCCATCCTTCTCGTCGGCGATCGTCCAGCCGGAAAGGTCGATGGCCTCGTCGCCGATGTTCGCCAGCTCGATCCAGTCGCCGAACTCGCCCTCGTCGTCCTCGATCGCGGAGTCGTTCTTGGCCATGACCTCGGTGATCGCCACACACGTGCCCGTGATCGCGATGTCGCCGGGCGACGAGCCGCCCTCCCCTTCGTCGGAGGTGGCGGCGCCCCCGGACACGGCATAGGTGCCGGACTCACCGAGGCGATACGCCTGGTCATCGTCGAGCTCGGGGAACGTGACCTCGTCGACCGGGCAGCTGAGCGACGACCCGACGGTGACCGTCTCGCCATCGCCGGACAACTTGAAGTTGGCGTGGAGCGGTGCATCGGGGTCACGGCGATCCTTGCCCGAAGCCCACACCAAGAGCGCGCCGCCGGCACCCAGCTCGACCCCGTCAGGCACGATCCACGAACCGTCGCTGTCACCGAGCACCCATTGTGAGAGATCGATCGCGCCGTCGGAGACGTTCGTGAGCTCGATCCAGTCCTCGAAGTCGCCGTCCTCGTCGGCCAAGAAGGAATCGTTGCGCGACATCAATCCCGTGATCCGAACGGAACCCGGCTCGGCGCACGGCGCAAACCGCTCGCCCGCCATCCGGACGATCCGGTTGGTGAACGTGTCATCGAAGGCGTAGATCTCGTTGGTCCCCAACGGCGGATACGTGACCTCTTCGACGATGCACGTGCTCGGCTCGGCCAGAACCACCCGCTCGCCATCGCTGCTCAGGCGGAAGTTCGTGTGCAGTTCGCCGGGTGGTCCGGGGAAGTCATCGTCGTCGGGTGAACCCTTGCCGCTCGCCCAGACGACAAGCGTCTCGCCGCCGGGGATGGCCGTGCCGACGGGAAACGTCCAGTAGGCACTCGAATCGCGGATCTCCCAGAACGTGAGGTCGATCGGATCGAACCCGTAGTTCTCGAGCTCGATGAAGTCGGGGTCATCCCCGTCGCCGTCGACGAGCAGGCTGTCGTTGCTGGCGACGATGCGGCTGATCCGGATGAAGAGCTCGTCGGCGAACAGCGAACGGCATTCGCCACGGGGTCGGAAGATCTGGTCACCGTTCACTCGACCCGGGGTGGCCTGCGGAAACTCGAACACTCCGAACGAGCCGTCGGGCAAGCGTCCCCACGAGGCATCGACCGCTTGCGCCCCGAAGGCGACCTGGTCGACAACACAGCCTTCGTCGTCGGTGACGGTCACGACGTCGCCGCTCCCGCCCAGTCGGAAGTTGGTGTGCAGTTCGCCGGCAGGTCCGGGGAAGTTCGGATCGTCGGGATCGCCCTTGTCGCTTGCGAAGACGATGAGGTAGCGGTCGGCACCGAGGGAGGCACCGCTCGGGAACGGCCATGCGGTTTCGGCGTCGGCGATGGTCCAACCTGTCAGGTCGACGGCCGCTACACCCGGGTTGTACAACTCGATCCAGTCGGGCGTGTCCCCATCGCCGTCGGTGAGGACGTCTCCGTTGCGAGCCATGAGCTCATTGATCAACAGCTCAGACGCACAGGCGACCGGCGTGGTCGTCGGGGACGGAGTTGGTGTCGGCGACGGGGTCGGCGTCGCCGTCGGGATCGGGGTGGAAGTGGCGGTCGGGGACGGCGTCGGCGTGGGACCGCCGGGGGTTGGCGTCGGCTCCGGGGTCGGCGTGGGCGTGGGGGTCGGGGTCGCCGTCGGTGTGGGCGTCGGGGCACAGATCGGGACCGACTGGCCCGGATTGAGCGCGTCGACGGTCACCCCGGCTCCGGTCGCAATCGCGTACGAATCGTCGCCTTGGCGGGCCCAGGTCTCGTCCGCCGCGAGCGGCGCGGTGGCCACCTGGGCGACCAGGAGCCCACCGTCGTCGATCAGGGAGATGGTCTCACCCAGCGCAGACACCCGGAAGCTGGCGTGCAGCTCGCCCGCGGGTCCGGGGAACGCCGCATTCATCGGGTCGCCCTTGTCGCTCGCCCACACGAACACGAGGTCACCGGGGCCGATGACGATGCCGGACGGGAAGTCCCACAGCTCGTCGGGATCGGCCAGCTGCCAGCCGTCGAGCGAGATCGTCGAGCAGGTGGGATTCCACAGCTCGATCCAGTCGCTGAACTCGCCGTCGCCGTCGGCCACGGTGGTGGCATTGGACGCCATCAGCTCGTTGAGCACGATGCTCGGTGTGCCGGCCAGCGGCGTCGGGGTCGGCGTGGGCGTGGGCGCCACTGCGGGATTTGCCGCCAGAGGCGTGATCTCGGCCAGATCACGAACCACATAGCCGCCCAGACCATCGGTGCCGTAGCTCTGGTCGGTCAGGACCGCCGGATAGGTGACCGAGTCCTCGATCGATAGGACGGCATTGGTGAGGGTGATCGTCTCACCGGTCGAGGAGATACGGAAGTTCGTGTGGAGCTCGCCGACCGGTCCGGGAAACCCGGCATTCATTGGGTCGCCCTTGTCGCTGGCGAAGATGATCAGGTAGCCGTCCCCGGGAATCGACGTGCCACCAGGAATCACCCACGAGAAGCCGTCGCTGTCAGCGATCCGCCAGCCAGTCATGTCCACCGCGCCCGGATTCGGGTTGTAGAGCTCAATCCAGTCGGTGAATTCGCCGTCGCCGTCGGGAAACACCTGCGTATTGCTGGCGACGATCTCGTTGATCACAATCGAGGAGCCCTGGGCTCCGGACGATGGGATCAACCAAAGTCCAAGCGCGACAAGAAACGCGACGACGGCGAGCACCCGCCGCGTCGCCGCTCTCCTGCCTGGCAGATGTTGGGCTGGCAACGCCACGCCTGTCTCCTGATGCTCCCGATCGCGCTCCGGCGCGACGGCTCATCGTAGGCGCTGCTCCGAGGCCTCGAACAGATTCGAGCGCCGGGACCCAGCGAACCCGACCGCGGCGCGAATGGCCGTCGCACCACGGGAGCCCGCTAGCGTTGGCGCCGGAGGAAACGCCACATGACCGACACCGATCTCGACGCCTTTCGCACCCGCTGCCGGGACTTCCTGAGTGAGCATGCCAGTCCGCTGGTGCTCAATGGGCCCGACCCTCGCGACGACCAGACGGTCGCACACTCGCAGGAGTTCCTCGCCAAGCTCGCCGAGGCCGGTCTCGGCGGCCTCACCTATGCCACGGAGTACGGCGGCGCCGGCCTGACCAAGGTCGAGGAGCGTGCGTGGCGCGAGGAGTATGCCCACTTCCCCGACTGCAGCGGTGCGTACACGATCAGCCACGGCATGTGTCTGCCGATGGTCAACGAGTTCGGCACCGAGGAGCAGAAACGCGAATTCATGCCACGCATGATCAGCGGCGAGGACATGTGGTGTCAGATGTTCTCCGAGCCGGGCGCAGGTAGCGATGTCGCCAGCCTCCAGACCCGGGCGGTCAAGGACGGCGACCAGTGGATCATCAACGGCCAGAAGGTCTGGACCACGCTCGCGCACCATTCGAACTACGGCGTGCTCATCGCCCGCACCGACCCCGAAGTCGTCAAGCACGCAGGCATCTCGATGTTCATTGTCGACATGCGTGACCCGGCCATCGAGATCCGGGCCATCCATCAGATCGATGGCGGCATGCACTTCAACGAGATCTTCTTCACCGATCTCGCCATCCCGGCCGACTGGATCCTCGGCGAGTACAACGCCGGCTGGAAGCAGGCCACGGCGATGCTCATGTACGAGCGGGTTGCCATCGGGACCGGCACCAAGAGCGGTATCACCACACCGCTGTTCAACCGGCTGAAGCGCGAGGCCACCAAGCTGGGCACCGTTCAGGATCCCATCGCCCGCCAGAAGCTGATGAAGATCTACTCCGAGGAAGTCGCCAAGTCGCTGGTCGCAATGCGCACCCGTGCCGAGATGAAGGCCGGCAAAGCCCCGGGGCCGGGCGGTTCGCTCGGCAAGCTGCATGGCTCGAACATCGGCTGGATGGCCCGTGAGTTCTTGGCCGACATCGTCGGACCCCAGGTCATGGCGTACGAGTCCGGCGATGACTCGGCCGAAGATTGGTCGAAGTACCCGCTCCGCGTGTTCATGGGCTCGATTGCCGGCGGGACCGACGAGATCCAGCGCAACATCATCGGCGACCGCGTACTCGGCCTTCCCCGGGACATCAATGTCGACAAGGGTGTGCCGTTCAACGAACTCCGGGTCGGCACGCAGACCGACTGACGCGCTCGTCGGCCAACCGAAAACCAGCCTGAGTCTCGCCGCTGAGGGCGGGCGGGTTCGCGCGGGCTGCGGCATTCTGTTCACATGCCTTACCGACTGGTGAAGGCCCGCGAGCCAACTGCGGAACTCGCTTCCTGATCGGAAGATCACCCGCCATAACGGGATTCCTCAACGGCTCGGCATCCGGCCGAGCAATGGAGACCGCTTCGGCGGGGATCAGGAATCACCATGAAACTTCGAACCTTCCTTCTCGCGGCGCTCGCCGCGATGCTCTTTGCGCCCGTGGCGCTGCTGGCCTCCCCGGCCACCGCGGAAGCGTCGGGCGAGGCGACCTACCGGGTAGAGGTCCGCAACGTCACGTCGGGGCAGTACCTCACACCGCCGAACTGGGCCGCCCACACCCGGGGTGCCGATGTCTTCGAGGTCGGCCATCCTGCGAGCCCCGGCGTCGAAGCCGTGGCCGAGCGCGGTGGCGTGCCGGTGCTTGCGGGCGAGCTGACCGCCGCCATCGACAATCAGGGACTCGGCATCAGTGGCGTGGGCGCAGAAGCACCGCTCGCACCCGGTGCATCCACCAGCTTCGAATTCACGACCGGCGCGAGTCGCTTCAGCCTCGTGTCCATGATCATCTGCACCAATGACGGCTTCGGCGGTCTCGACGGCGTTCGACTGCCCGGGCGTGACGGCCAGACCCGCACCTACCGCGTGCGCGGCTACGACGCTGGTACCGAGCTGAACACCGAGAACCGCGCGGACATCGTGCCGGCGCCGTTCTGCAACGGCCCGGGCGGCACCGATCAGGACCAGCCCGAGATCGACGGCCAAGGCTTCATCACGCGCCACCGCACGCTCCGCGGCGTCGGCGACCTACCCCTCAGCTTCGACTGGCGCGGCGCCGTCGCCGAGGTGACGATCACTCGAGTCCCGACCCCGGCCAGCTACACGGTCACGATCACCAACGCGACCAGCGGCCAATACCTCACGCCGCCGAACTGGGCCGCCCACACCCGCGCCGCCGACGTCTTCCAGCTCGGACACGCTCCCAGCCCGGGCGTTGCCGCCGTCGCCGAACTCGGCGGCGTGCCGGTTCTGGCCGCTGAGCTGAGTGCCGCCATCGACAACCAGGGACTGGGAGTGAGCGGTGTCGCCGGTGACGGCCCGATTCCTCCAGGGCAGTCGGTCACCTTCGACCTCACGACCGAGGCCGACCGGCTCAGCGTGGTGTCGATGCTGATCTGCACCAATGACGGCTTCGCCGGTCTCGACAGCAAGCGCCTGCCCCGCTGGGTCGGCGACACCCGTCAATTCTCGGTCCGAGCGTTCGACGCCGGTGCCGAGCTGAACACCGAGAACCGCGCTGACATCGTGCCGGCGCCGTTCTGCAACGGCCCGGGCGGCACCGATCAGGACCAGCCCGAGATCGACGGCCAGGGCTTCATCACCCGCCACCCGAGCCTGCTCGGTGTCGGCGATCTGCCGGACAGCTTCGACTGGCGTGGCCCCGTCGCCTACGTCACGGTGACCCGCAACAGCTGACCACGTCCATCCTCCGATGCCTGCCGTCGCCGGTTCCGACCGGCGGCGGCGGCGCGTTCACGCCGCCATCGTTCAGCTTGAGTTCGCGCCGACCGAGCGTCGACACTGGGCCGATGCGCTTCGTGACCGCCGACCAAGCACCGATCGACAACTACAAGCTGATGACCGGACTCGTCGTCCCCCGACCGATCGGGTGGGTGGGCTCGTGGTCCGAGGCCGGAGGAACTCGCGTGGCGAACCTTGCCCCGTACTCGTTCTTCCAGGCCGTCAGCGGCAATCCGCCGACAATCATCGTGTCGAGCGGTGTTCGCCCGGGGCGCAAGGACACCCACGCCAACCTCGAGGATCGTGGTGAGTTCACGGTGAACATCGTCACCGAGGAGCTCGGCCCGGCGATGAATCACTCCGCAGCCGAGCTACCCGCCGGTGAGAGCGAGTTCGATCTGACCGGCCTGACCGCGGTGCCAGCGAGCGATGTTGACGCACCGATGGTCGCTGAAGCGCCGGCCGTCTTCGAGTGCCGTGTGACCAATCGCGTCGAGGTCGGCCCTGACGATGGTCCGCCGTCAAACATCGTGTTCTTCGGGCGGGTCGACGTCATCCACGTCGACGACGCGATGCTCGACGGCACGCGCATCCGTCACGATCTCCTGCGCCCGATCGGCCGCCTGGCCGGCAACGGCTACAACACCGTCGCCGACACGATGTACGACCTCATCCGACCCGACCGCTGACGCCACGCGTCACCCGTTGTCGAGGGCCTCGAGGAACTTCTCCTGCTCGCCCGGATGCATGGCGATGTTGTTGGCGGCGTAGGGGAAGTTGCCGGCGATTGCTTCGTCGTGGAACTCCTGGAGCGCGGTCACCCGCTCCGCGTAGAGCTGATCGTGCAGACGCTGAAGATCTCCGAACGCATGCGCGTGCCGAGGCGGCGTGTCCTCCTCGCTCGCCTCGCCACACACGTCGGCGACGAAGGAGAAGATGGCGTCGCAGTGGGGACCGGATCCGAGGGAGAACGTCACGAGTGACGTCTGCTCGTTGATCGCCGCCATGACCTCCTGTGCGATGCACTCCACCTCGACAGCGAACACGCCCGCGTCTTCCATTCGGCGAACGTTCTGCCAGATCTGCATCGCTTCGTCCGCGGTGCGTCCATAGGCCCGAAGACCACCGGCCCAATGGGCATACGTCGGAATCAACCCAATGTGGCTCTGCACTGGGATGCCTTCGTTGGCCAGCTTCTCCATGACCTCAAAGGAACGCAGGGTGTAGTACATGTCCGCACCCCGCCCCATCAGCTCCACCGCGTGGGCCAGGATCTCGTCGCTCGTACCGAGTTGCTTCCAGGTACTGCCCGCACCCATGAAGTGCGAGGGCGCGATCTGTCGCGACTCGTCGAGGTGCTCGTCCCAGACGACGAGCAGGTCGATGCCGGCCTCGACGCACGCCCGCAGTTCGGTCGCGTTCGACGGATTGCTCATCGACAAGGTCGTGCCCGACCCCTTGAGCGCCTGGAGGTCCGCGACGGTGTAGTTCCGGGTCGCGGGGGCGCGACCAAAGTCATAGATCCGCTTCATCTCGACAGCTTGCCCGTCGAAGGCGTTGCCGACGGGGACCCGCCGATCGCCGGGCGCCGGTTCCGGAACTAGGCCGTCGCGACGACCACGCGCCCCTTGACCTGGCCCGCGAGGATGTCGGGTGCGAGGGTGGCGACATCGGCCAGCGCGACCTCGGTCGTGAGAGAGTCGAGCTTGTCCTTGACGCCGTCGACGGCAAGCGTCTGCGCCAGGCGAGCGTTGACCCGCTGGCGGAGTTCGATCGACGCCATCACCGAGTCGATGCCCAACAGGTTCACGCTCCGCAGCAGGAACGGGATCACCGTCGTCGACAACCCGTTGCCGCCGGCAAGGCCGCACGCCGCCACGCTTCCGCCGTAGGCCATCTCCGCGAGCACATGGGCGAGGGTGTCGCCACCGACGGCGTCGATGCAGCCGTGCCAACGCTCCGAAAGCAACGGCCGGCTCGGACTCTCGGCCAGCTCGTTGCGGTCGATCACCTCGGCGGCACCGAGCGCCATGAGCTCGTCTGCGTTTTCCATGCGGCCGGTCGATCCAACCATGTGGTAGCCGAGGGCGCCACCCCACAACAGCGCTGACGATCCAACACCACCCGACGCCCCGGTCACCAGAACCGGCGAATCAGGACCGGGCGTCAAGCCGTGGTCCTCCAGCGCGAGCAGGGCTTCCATCGCCGTGAAGCCGGCCGTGCCGATCGCCATCGCCTCGCGATTGCTGACGATTTCCGGAAGCTTGACCAGCCAGTCGCTCTTGACCCGCGCCCGCTGGGAATAGCCACCCCAGTGGACCTCGCCGACACGCCAACCCGTCAACACCACGCGGTCACCCGGCGAAAAGTCTGAGCTCTCCGATGACGCCACCGTGCCGGCCATGTCGATGCCGGGTACGTGCGGGTAGTCGCGGACCAAGCCGCCGATCCCTTGCAGGATCATGCCGTCCTTGTAGTTGAGCGACGAGTACTCGACGTCGACGATCACATCGCCTTCGGGAAGCCGATCATCGGTCAGCTCCTCGATCCCGGCCGTGACCTTCTTGTCTTCGTCTCGATGCAGTACCAGCGCGTTGAACGTCATGACGCAACCGTAGAGCAGCCCACCGCCGACGCTTCAGCTGCAGGTTCCCGTGTTGGGGCCCCAGTCGGTCGGGACACCGGAGATGTCGAGCTCGCGGCGATCGGTCCCATCGGCGCGCATGACCGAAACCGAGACACCGGCCTGCTCGTA
Source organism: Actinomycetota bacterium (assembly GCA_039028435.1). Lineage (GTDB taxonomy): Bacteria > Actinomycetota > Acidimicrobiia > Acidimicrobiales > UBA10347 > UBA10347. The sequence continues at coordinate 100,801 of JBCCIC010000015.1, forward strand.
GGCGATCCAGTCGCCATCGGATGACCACACCGGGAACTCGCCACCGCGTGCGCCGTTGGTCAGCTGAACCTCGTTGGTCCCGTCGGCATCCACCACGAAGATCTGTTTGCGTTCGTTGACCCGCCGAGCGAACGCGATGCGATCGCCGTCGGGTGACCACTGCGGCCAGGTGTCACCGACCGTGTTGTCGGTCAGCTGCGACTCCTCGCCGGTCGCCATGTCGATCACCACGATCTCGCTGTCTCCGCCCCGATCGCTCATGAAGACCAAGCGATCATCGACCGGCGACCAGTCGACTCCGGTGTCGATGCCCGTGCCGGAGGTGACCTGTACTCGGTCCGTGCCGTCGGCCAGCATCGTCCAGATCTCGCTTCGGTTGTTCTCGAGGTCGAAGCGAGCGAACGCGAGTCGCTGGCAATCGGGCGCCCAGGTGGGCACCGCTTCCTCCCACCCGACGTCGGCGACGGGTACCGAAGCTTGCACGGGATTGGCACCGTCGGCTTCGGCGACAACAACGCGGGTGACACCCTCCGAAATCGCGTAGACGAGGCGGGAACCATCGGACGTCCACTCGCCGGTCGCGATGGCGACGCCTTCCTGGGTCAGGGCTCGCTCGACACCGCTGGCCAGGTCGTGGACGATCGCCTGGGACGGAAGTCGTGTTGTGCCCCGCTGCAGCAAGAGTTCGCCGACCAGGGGTTCGGGCTCAGGGGTCGCGGTGGGCTCGGCGGTCGCCGTGGGATCGGGTTCCGTCGCTGGCACGGGGGTCGCGGCTGGCTCACGAACGGCCGAAACCGAATCCGCCTCGGATCCACCACATGCGCTGGCCATCAACATGGCCGCCAGGGCCATGCACATGGCCCGATGTCGCCTGGCCCCGAGGAACGTCATGGCGGCACGGTACGTCCTCGCGCCGATCGGGCCGCAGCCAAGCGGCTACGAACATGTGCCTCGGTCATCGCCCGTCCAGTCGGTCGGGATTCCGTCGACCTCGAGCGTCCTGGTCGAGCCACCGCCTGCCTCGACGAGCGCAATGCCGTCGCTCGTCTCGTGGGCGATCCACTCGCCATCCGGTGACCAGACCGGAAACTGTGCTCCCCGGTCACCCGAGGTGATCACCCGGACCTCCTCGCCGTCCACGCCGAGGAGTGCGATCTGTGGGCGACCGTCGACGGTCGTCGTGAATGCGATCCACTCGCCATCCGGAGACCACCGCGGGTGCGAGTCGAAGCCATCTCGTACAACAACGACCCACACACCCGACTCGAGGTCGAGGATCGCGACGTCATCACTGCCAGCCGAATCGCTGCGCCACGCGAACGCGATGCGATCTTCCACCGGCGACCAGTCCGGAAAGGAGGCGAGATGATTGGGATCAGTGAGTGTTTCGGTCGAGCCTTGTTGCAGGTCCACGATGGCGACGGAACTGCGACCCGCGTCCCACTGGACATGGACCAGGCGGCGGCAATCGGGGCTCCACCGGGGCGAGCTCCCAGACTGGTCCGAGACGAAGTCCATGTCCGCATAGGCACCGGTGACCCACACCCGAGGCTCGCCGTCGACATAGCCGGTAATCGCCATGCGCAATCGGTCATGCGACCACGCCACGCCAGCCGCAGGGTCATCGGAGACCTGCTCGGCCACACCCGTGCCGAGATCGATCTGATACAGGGTCGGCAACCCTTCCGACCCCACCCGCGAGAACCAGAGCGTCCCAGCCGGATCGAGCGCGACGCCACCTTCGTTGCCGCCCTCGCGGTCGGTTGACGATCCGCTACACGCTGTGGACAGCAATGCAACGACGACGATCGCGGTGACGGCGCGACCGAGCCGATAGGGCATCTACAGACGTCCGGCCGCCTCGGCTGCCTCCTCGGCCGCGGTCAGCTGACCCTCGACGATGGCCAGCCCGGCGTCCCAGAACCCTGGATCGGCCAGGTCACAGTCGACGATCGCGCCGAGCTCCTCGGGCGAACGCGACCCGCCTGCCCGCAACAAGTCGAGATACATCGGCACGAAGGCGTCACCGCGTTCCGCGTAGCGCGCGTAGACCGACAGAGCGAGCAGCTGACCATACGCATACGCATACACGTAGCCAGGCGTGCCGATGAAGTGCGGGATGTAGCTCCACCATGAGCGGTAACCATCGGTGACCTCGACGGCATCGCCGAGCATCGCCGTCTGGGTGTCGTACCACAGCTCACCGAAACGATCGGTCGACAGCTCGCCGACGTCGCGACGTTCGATGTGCACCGCGTCTTCGAACCGATTCATGGCGACCTGACGGAAGACGGTGGCGATCGAGTCCTCGAGGGTCGAGGCCAGCAACGCGAACCGCTCGCCCGGGTCATCGATCATCGACAGGAGCCGATTGTTCGTCACCGTTTCGCCGAACACCGAGGCGGTCTCCGCCAACGTCAGTGGCGTGGCCTGCTGGAAGATGCCCTGTTCTCGTGCGAGGTACGCATGGACACCATGGCCGAGTTCGTGGGCGAGGGTCAGGACATCGCGGGTCCGGCCTGTCCAGTTCAGGAAGACGTAGGGATGGTCGCTCGGCACCGAGTACGCACAGAATGCACCGGGTCGCTTGCCCGGTCGCACCGGGGCATCGATCCACGACTCGTCGATGAAGCGGCCGACCACACCGGCCAGTTCCTCGCTGAACGAGGCGTACGCATCGCGCACGATGCCCGTCGCCTCGGCCCAACCGATCTGCTCATCGCTGTCGGCCACCGATGCCATCCGATCGAAGTCGGCGATCCGATCGACGCCCAGAACCTTGGCTTTGAGGGCATACCAACGCTGCGGGATGTCGTAGCGGCCCACCACGGCGTCGACGAGGGCTTGGACCGACTCGTCGGTCGCCTCGTTGGAGAGGTTGCGCGATGACACCCAGGTCGGGAACTTTCGCAAACGGTCGTTCACGCTTTTGTCGAGCAGCAGATTGTTGAATACGAACGCCCGCGTCCGCAGCCCTGGCTCGAGTGCCGCCGTCACGGCTTCGGCAGCAATCTTGCGGGTCTCCGAATCGGGGTGCTGCAGTCGGCTGAGTGCTCCCTCCAGCGCCATCGGCTCGTCTTCGCCGGGGAGATCAACCTCGATCGCCGAGGTCAGCTCACTGAAGAGGCGGACCCATGCCGACGCGCCCGTGACCGACTTCTCGGTCAGGATTGTCTCCTCGACCTCGGTCAGAAGGTGGGCCTGGTTCTGGCGGAGCAACCCCAAATGGTGCGCACAGAACGCCAGACGCTCGTCGGCCTCGACGGCTTCGGCGTGCGCTGGGTCGGCGGCGGCCCACTCGAGGTCGAGGAAGAGGACCTTCGTGCCGATCTCGGTCGCCCGCTCCTGGTTCGCCGCCATTGCGGCACCGCGCTCGGGATCGCCGGTGTTCTCGCTGTAGCGGAGCATGACGTAGTGGCCGGCCCGGCTGGCGAGCTCCTGCATGCGGGCGTAGTCGGCCATCACCTGGGCCAGCTCGCCGGCGTCGAGGATCGCCACGCGGCCCCGGTACTCGGTCAACGCGTCGGCGATGCGATCAGCCTCGTCGAGCAAGGCATCGGCGTCCTTGCCGTCGAGGAGGCTGTCCAGATCCCACGCCACCTCGGCGGCAGTCAGATCAGCATCGGGTTCCGTCGCGGTGGCTTCACTCATGGGACGACGGTATCGCCACCGGTTCCGACATGCCGGTCGAACGACGCTTTACCCAAGCCGACGGCCTCGGTAGCGTTGCAGCATCGGCTTCCCCCGAGATCACACCCCTTGGGAGAAGCCTTCATGTCCATCAGCGAACGAGACCGTCGAGCGATCTACGACGGCCTCGAACCCATCCTCGGACCCGACGTCACCGACAGCCTGCTCGCCATGCTTCCGCACCAACCCGCAACCGAACTCGTGACCCGAGCGGATCTGCACGCGACCACGACGATGTTGCGCGGCGAGATGGCCGAACTTCGAGCCGAACTCAAAGGCGACATGGCCGAACTCCGCGGCGAGATGGCGGAGCTTCGAGCCGAACTGAAAGACGACATGGCCGAACTTCGCGTGTCGTTCCAACGCTGGATGACCGGCGCCATGACCGCGAACACCGTCGCCGTCGTCACCGCACTGCTGACCTGATCGACGACCGGGCCACGCCCCGGCTCACCGCGTAGCGTCATGCGCATGATCGACCGCGAGCTCAAGCGCTGCATCGGCCAGATGGCCAAGAGTGTCCAAGTAGTGGGCGCGGCCCACGAGGGAACCGTCCGTGCGTACTGCTCCCATTGGGTCAGCCAGATCTCGTTCGAGGAGCCGATCATGCTGTGTTCGGTCTCGCCCAAACACGACACCTTCCCGGTCATGGAGGCCAGCGGGCGATTCTCCGTATCGATCCTTGCAGGGGACCAGGTCGAGGCGGCGCAGTACTTCTCGTATCCCGGGCACAAGTTCAAGTACATGGCACCCGAGTATCTGGAGATGGTCGACGGTCTGCCGGTCGTACGTGACTCGATCGCGTGGTTGGCTTGCGACATCTTCGATCGCATCGACAAGTTCGATCACGTGCTGTTCTTCGCCCGCGTGACCGCGGTCGGCGAGGGGCGACTCGGTGATCCTCCGTTGGTCTATTCGTCGCGCCACGGGTGGCGCATCGCCGACACGCGCGCTCGCGAGAGCGGTACCTCGGTGCGCGATGCGCTGATGGAGCGACTCGCCGCCTTCGAGCAAGCCCAGTCAGAGACCGAGTGATTCCGCACCCCACCGACCGATCAGGCTGACTAGCGTTGCGCCATGGCGTCGGATCCTCTCCCACCGTGGCTGACGATCGAATCCGTCGCGCTCGCCGCCGGCGACGGCCGCCTCGTGCGGCGCGCCACGGCGGTGTTGTTCGACCCGACCGGCGAGAACAGCGAGCTGACGACCGGCTTCGACGACGCCCTGACCGACGAAGACGCCGTCGCCTTTGCCATCGACGCGTTGGTCGACGCCAAGCTCAAGGCCGAGCCTTTCGCCATCGTTCGATGGTCGACCGACCTGCGGCTGATCGCCTTCGGCGACATCTCGCTTCACACCTCGATTCCGTCGGGACCGATGATCACGGGCGCGGGGTCGACCACCTGGGTCGAGCACCGAATCGACCACGACCGACTGAGCGACGCGTCGCTGATCCAGGTGTCTGCGGGTACCGATACCGAACCCGGCACCGACCTGCGGCTGGGCATCGTCACCTGTTCCGGATTCCGCCTCAACCTCGTACTCGACGAGGAGTCGGACACGGCAAACGCTGAGGCCGAGCCGGCCGGCGGCACGTCGTATGCGGATCCCGGCTCGATCGAGGTCGTCATCGAAGAGCTCGTCGTCGATGAGTCAACCCTCGGTCTGTTGGTGTTCGATGGGATGCCCGACGCTTCGGTGTCCGGGCCCGCGATCATCGGCCGCGGTCCCACGCCTGGCGACCACCAAGCCACGATCCTGATCGATCACCCCGAGGTCTCCCGCACCCATGCAGCATTCGAGGTCGACGGCGCGTCGGTCTGGATCCTGGATCAGGACTCGCGAAACGGCACGTGGGTTCGCGCACCGTTCGCCCGCCACCCGCGGCGGCTCAAGCATGACGAACGCTCACTCTTGATCGACGGCACGGTCGTGCACCTCGGTTCGGTCGAGGTGTCGTTTACCTGGCGCACCCCGACCCCATAGCCGCGGTCAGTCGATTTCGGGACCCTGCCGAGTCAGGCCGGCTTCGCTCTCGATGTCCTCCCGGCTGACGCCGAGCATGAACAGGATCGCATCCAGGTACGGCAGGTTCAGCTCCGCATCGGCCGCTCGGCCGACGACGCTCTTGGCGTTGAAGGCGATGCCGAGCCCGGCCGCTTCGAGCATGTCAATGTCGTTCGCTCCGTCACCGACCGCCACAACCTGGCGCGTTGCCAGACCCTCGCTCTGGGCGATCGTCTCCAGCAGATCCGCTTTGCGCCGGCGATCGACGATCGGGCCGGCGACCAGACCGGTGAGCAGTCCGTCGCGGACCTCGAGGGTGTTGGCGAAGGCGTAGTCGAGATCGAGTTCGGTCTTGAGGCGCTCGGTGATCGCGGTGAAGCCACCACTCACGATGGCGATCCGGAAACCGAGATGTCGCAGGGTCGAGATGAAGGTTCGCGCGCCCGGGGTGAGTTCGAGACGGTCCCACGCCTCGTCGAGGATCGTCGCCGGTTGTCCGGCCAGCAGCGCGACGCGCGCTTCGAGGGCCTCGCGGAAATCGAGCTCGCCGCGCATGGCTCGCTCGGTGATCTCGGCGACGTCGGCGCCCACCCCGGCGAGCTCGGCGATCTCGTCGATCATCTCGTTCTGAACGAGGGTGCGGTCGACGTCGAGCACCATGGCTCGCAGGGCGCGACGCGGCAGACCTTTCGGCTGCACGGCGACGTCGATACCGGACATCGTCTGGCGTAGCCGCACGAGTCCGGCGCGAATGGCCGCCGTGTCGCCGCCAGACACCTGGAGTTGATAACTCCACGCCGGATACTTCGACAGGCGTTCGACGCGATCCACATTCGCGCCCGCCTCGGTCATCACACCGGTGACGGCGGCGAGTTCGCCAGCCCCGACGGTGGCACCAAGCACGGTGACGATCGTGCCGGTCGGCTTACGCGACGGCGTCGAATCGACCGGCTCGAACTCGATCTGGAGCCCGTGCTCCCACCCGACCAGCAGCAGCTCTTTCAGCAGATCCTGACCATCGGGGAGGCAGGCGACGATATTCAGCGAAATGTGGTTGCGGATGACGATCTGTTCGACATCGTCGATCCGCGCGCCCGCACGCGCCAACGTACCGAGGATGTGGGTGGTGATGCCCGCCTTGTCCGGCCCGTCGACCTGGATGAGGAACGTCTGTGGACGCTCCCCGGTGTCGGTGCTCACCCGTTCAAGGTACCGAGCAGTCGCGATCGAGGGGTGTGCGAGTCGTCACGTCGTCGCTGGCCAGACAGTGCGGCGATCGCGGCCATGATCTCGGCGGTCAGCTCACGGCGCGCAGACGACGAGCGTCGGCGGCCGAGCCAAGGTCCAAGCCCAATCGGGGCACCGAAACGAATCGTGATCTCACCGCGGAACGACGGAACCCGTTGGCCGACCGGTTGCACATCGTCGGTACCGATCAAACCGACGGGCACCACCGGAACGCCGGCCCGGAGTGCCATCTGAGCCACACCCTTGTGGCCGGCGCCGAGCAAGCCGTCGCGAGAGCGTGTGCCTTCGGGATGCACCCCGATCACACCGCCTTGTTCGAGGATCTGATTCGCCCGATCGAGGGTGATGCGCGAGTGCTGTCCGCTGCGGTCCAGTGGAAGCATGCCGGTCGCCGGAAACAGGTGCCGGGCGACCGGGTGGTCGAGGTACTCGGACTTGCCGAGGAATGCCACGGGTCGGTCGAGCGCATACATGAGTAGTAGCGAGTCGATAAACGCAAGATGGTTGGCGGCGAGGATCGCTCCACCCTCGGCCGGCACGTTCTCGAGACCCTCGTGGGTGATGTCGAGCCAGGCGCGTCGCAGAGGTGCCGTGCCATAGCGGCCGATCCAGGCATAGCGGCCGGCGGTCTCGATCGCCCGGGTGAGTCGCAGCACTTCCACGCTGCGGAGGCGGTCTTCAGTCGCGTCGTCAGACGCCGCGCGCGCAGCGCGAATCAGAAGGGTGCGCGGTTCCATGTCACGGTCGCCCGGCGTCGAGAGACAACCACAGGACCGGCTGGTGCGCGGTCAGACGCTCGCCGCTCCAGGCGAGCGCATCGCCGGAACGTCCCGCGAAGGGGCTCACCACCGGCACCGACTGGTTACCGCTGTGCAGGTGGCCGACGACCTGACCGACCTTGATCGGGCTGCCGATCGAGACATCGCCGGCCGGTTCGAACACGCCACCGTCGGGGGCGATGATCAGGCGGGTGTCGGCTTCGAGGCGCTCGCCCTCGGTGGTCGAGAGCGGCGAGTTGATGGTTGGGTATGCGCTGGTGGTGGCGGGCATGCAAGCAGTGTGCGCGCGCCATGTACCAAGCGGGTTACGCGAATGTGAACTGATGCCGTGCCTGCTGTCACAGGCCGCCGCGCTCACCGCCTGGTCCCCGTCGACTACGCACTCGCGCGGTGCTACTCGGGCGGCCGGTCAGCGACGGCACGAGTAGTGTCGGCGACGACCGGACGCGACACGAAGGGGCGTGGGATGGGGGACCTCGACTGGGTCACATGGGCGAGTGCGACCGAGATCGCCGCAGCCATCAAGGCGGGGTCGGTCACGTCGGTAGCCGTGACCGACCATTTCATCGACCGCATCGAGCGTCTCGACACGGAGATCAACGCGGTGGTCGTGCGCGACTTCGACAACGCTCGCGCCGCCGCGGCGGCCGCGGATGCTGCGGCGGCTCGCGGCGAGGACCTCGGTCCGTTGCACGGTGTTCCGATGACGGTCAAGGAGGCCTACGACGCGGCGGGCACACCGACGACCTGGGGGATCCCATCATTGGCGGCGAACACCGCAACGTCCGATTCCGACGCCGTCAGCCGCTTCCGTGAGGCGGGCGCCCACCTGATCGGCAAGACCAACGTGCCGATCTACCTCGCCGACTTTCAGAGCTACAACGAGATCTACGGGACCACGAACAATCCCTGGAATGTCGACAAGATCGCGGGCGGTTCGAGCGGTGGATCGGCCGCTGCCTTGGCGGCCGGGTTCACGCCGATCGAGGCCGGCTCGGACATCGGCGGGTCCATTCGTAACCCGGCCCACTATTGCGGCGTGTTCGGCCACAAACCCACCTGGGGGGTCGTGAGTACGCGCGGACATGCCCTGCCAGGCGACGAGAGTCATCCGGACCTCGCGGTCGTTGGGCCATTCGCTCGAACGGTCGATGACCTGGAGCTGGCCTTCGACATCATGGCTGGGCCCGAAGCACTCGATGCGCCTGGTTGGAAGCTCGACCTCCCTCCATGCCCGCATTCCGATCTTCGTGACTTCCGCGTCGCGATCTGGCCGACGCACGATCTCTCGCCGGTGGCGAATGAGGTTGCCGCCCGCGCCATGGATGTCGGCGCCCGGCTCGAGTCGATCGGCGCGACGGTCAGCTACGACGCCCGGCCGGACATCGATTTCGAGGCGAGTTTCGCCACCTACATGGCGCTACTCAATGCAGCGATGGGGCCAGAGCTGCCCGAAGGCGCCGACCCGACCGCGGCGCCCGGGGCCCCGGCGATCCTCCACAACACGTGGCGGATGTACAACAACCAACGCATCGCGCTGCGCAACGCGTGGCGGTCCTTCTTCGAGGATTGGGACATCGTGGTGTGCCCCATCGCTGCGGTTCCGGCCTTCGATCACGACCACAGCCCCATGGCGACGCGAACCCTCCTCGTCGACGGCGAGGTCCGGCCGTACTTTCAGCACCTGTTCTGGGCGGGGACGATCACGGTCGCCGGCCTTCCCAGCACGGTGTTTCCGACGGGCCCATCCGATGATGGGCTACCGATCGGTCTCCAAGCCGTGGGTGCCGAGTTCGGTGACCGCACGACCCTGCAGTTCGCTCGACTTCTGGCGGCTGAGGCCGGGGGCTTCGTTGCCCCGCCCGGCTTCGCCTAGGAGTTCCGCTGCTGGCGTGAAATTACACGCCTGTAGTTTGTCCACAGGCAGTGGACAAACCTGTGGGGAACGGTTCCGAACCCCCGAAATCATGGGAATTTGGAGGTCTCAGAACTCCCCCAGGGGCCTTTGGGGGAATCCCCCGTGACATCGGATGGTGCCGATATGGCCAACTGAGGTCATGAGCACCGCACTGGCCACCTCGAGCCCGACCTCCACCTCCAAGACGCACGCACCGAGCGCCCCAACATCGGTGGCGGCGCTTGCCGCGGGCGCCAAGGCGAACCGAAACCGAGCGATCGACTTCTACCGAGCGGTGGCGATGCTGGCGGTCGCGATCGGCCACTGGATGGCCATGGATGTCGCCTTGCGCGACGGTGAGCTGGTCGCCGGCAACGCCCTGGAAGCAGCCCCCGCGATGGCCGTGATGACCTGGCTCTTCCAGGTCATGCCGCTCTTCTTCGTCGTCGGCGGATTCAGTTCCGCGATGTCGCTCGACTCATTCACCGCCAAAGCGGGCGACGACCCGATCCGTGGCGCTCGCCCCCAGGATTGGGTGATCGCCCGACTGCGGCGCATGCTGGCCCCAACGATTGCGCTGGCCGCGACCTGGGCCGTGCCGATCGCCGGCGGCTTCGCCCTCGGCCAAAGCGAACTGATCGCGGTCGGCGCGGTCGCCGCCGCCATTCCGCTCTGGTTCCTTGCCAACTACACGATAGACACCGCCATCGCTCCCTACGTGCTGCCGATGTTCCGCAAGCACCCGGTCGCACTCCCCACCATCGGTGTGACGACGTTCGCGCTGCTCGAGGTTGCCCGCTTCGCCGGCGTGCCGGCCCTGCCACACCTCAACTGGGTGCTCGGTTGGCTGCTGTTCCAGATCGCCGGATTCGCCTGGCGCGATGGTCTCGTGCCGTCCGGTCGTTCGCTCGCCGCCATCGCCACCGGCTTCTGGGGCCTGGCGATCGCCGCGGTGACCGTCGGCCCATACCCCGTCTCGATGGTGCACTTCCCCGGCCTCGAGAACTCGCCGACGCACCCGCCATCGCTCGCCCTCATGCTGTTCGGTGCGGCGTACTCGGCGACGGCGATCCTGCTGGCACCTGCCATCAGCCGCTGGCTGGCTGAACGTCCGAAGGCCTGGGCCGCGGTTGTCGGTGCGAACGCGGTCGCCATGTCGGTCTACCTCTGGCACTTCACCGCTGCGATCGCCGCGGCCGCGGTGTTCCACATGCTGGGCTGGTTGCCGACCGCCGATGTCGGCACGTTTGCCTGGTGGCTCGAAAAGCTCCCGCTGATGGGACTCGCGGCGCTCATCCTCGTGGCCATCGTGGCCAAGGTCATGCCGATCGAGCGCAAGGCACTCCTGGCCGAGCGCCATCCCTTCGTGGGCGGGCGTCTGGCGATGTTGGTCCTGGCCGGTGTCTTGTCGACCGCACTCAAGCAGTGGGCACACGGCGACTTCGAGATCGCCACCGCCTGTATCGCAGTCGTGCTGGTGCTCTGGCATGGGGTGATCAAGGACAACGCGCTGATCGGCCGGGCAACGACCCGGACAAGCTGAGCGTGGTCCGATCGCTAACCGAACGTGCCGTCTTCATTGACGCTGGTGTACGGGCTGTACGCAATCTCCCACTGCTCCCCCGACGGTCCGGCGACGTAGCCGGAGTACCCGCCCCAGAACACCAACTCCGGCTCCTTGAGGATCGTGACCTCGTGATCGCGAAGGCGGTCGAAGACGGCGTCGACCTCTTCGGTCGAATTCACGTTGTAGGCGAGTGTGAAACCGGCGGGCCTCGCGACGTCGGCCCCGTGCTCCTCGGCGAACTTCGTCAAGGGGTAGAGCGCCAGCATGAAGCCGTTGAGTTGGTAGAAGGCGATGTTGGCGGCTTCTTCCTCGCTGGCCTCGACTGGGGTCCAGCCGAACACCTGGTTATAGAAGTCGCGAGCGACCTCGAGGTCATCGACGGCGATGGTGATGATCGAGAGCCGTTGATCGAGCGGTGCATGCATGATCCGAACGTACTCCGACCATGTGACACCTGGGATAGGTTGCGGTGATGGATACCTCCCGGGACCTCCTCCCCGACGATCTCCTGCCGCCCGAGGTCGAAGCCGCCATTCGGGACTTCGTCGCCGGCACCGACTGAATCCCTCGCACCCACGACATGTCGCTGCTACTCGGCATCCTCGTCGCGGCGATCGTCCTGTTCATCGCGTTCGGCCCGATCGTGCGTCGAGGCGCTCCGCGGATTGCCCTCGAACCATCGACCTTCCGTGACCGAAGCGGCCGGCTCGAGTTCCGGCACCCCCACCTCGTCGACATCGATGAGCTCGAGACCCTCTACACCGACCCCGAGGCCCAGGCCGCCAACCAGTGGGATGATGCCTCGGTCGACCAGATGCTCGCCACCCTGCACGACCGTCGACGGTTCGAGCCATGGGCACGTACCTCGATGGTCGGCGTCCGGCGCCGCGACGACGTGGTCGTCGGTCTGGCGACCCTCAGCACCGAGGACTCGGACGGGCGTTCCGGCCTGTCGATCGGGCTCCAGATGCTTCCGCAGTATCGGGGCGAAGGACTCGCCACCGAGCTGCTGGCCGCCATGATCGCCGCGACTCGGGCACTGTCCGATGGCGAGATCTGGATCGGAACCGCAACGAACAACGACGCCATCATCCACATGATGGACAGCCTCGGCTACGAACCCGAACCGGGGAGCGCTCCATACACCGCCCCGAACGGCACCAAGGTCGACGCCCACTGGTACCAAGTGGGCGCGGGCGCCCCCGAGCCGGACTTCCAGCCCTAGTAACGCAGGTCGGCTCGCACGCCGAAATGATCGGAGGCCCACACGCCGTCGACCGGTTCGTCACCGATCACCGCGGCGGCGATCGGATGCCCCGCCCCGTGGGGTTTCGGCCAGTGGCTGAAAATGTGATCGAGACGCTTGTTCGGGTAGAGGCCGACGGCAGCAGTGGGGTTGCGTTCGGCGAACGTGTACCCCGGCGGCTCGGCCCGCATGGTCAGCGCGTCGTAGAAGACCATGTTCGGCGCATGCACGGGGGCCAGTCCGACCATCGCACGCAGCTCGTCGGAGTCGGCGGTGGCGTTGAAGTCACCGCACACGACCAGGGGGTGGAAGCGGCTGTCCTTCTCCCGCGCCCACGTCAGGATCTCGCGTAGATGGGCGGACCGAAGATGACTGTGGTCGAGGCGCCACGTGAGAATCAGCGAGATCACATCGATCGCACCCCGCGGACCGTCGATGCGGGCGAAGGTCGCGCCGCTCACCGTCTCCTTGTCACCGACCTTGAACGAATCGAACTCGGCGATCGGCCACCGAGACAGCACGGCTTGGCCACTCGGGATGCCCAAGTACTCCTCCGACGGCGCCATGGCGTGATGCATCGCGAGGGCCGCTCCGAAACGCTCGGCCTGCGAGTCGCCGCCGTACTCCCAGGCTTCCTGGAGGCACACGATGTCGGGATCCTCGGCGCGCAGGACGTCGAGTAGGACGGGCTCCCGGGCCTCCCAACCACCGAACCGGCTCCACGTGTTCCACGAGGCCACGCGCATGGTCGTTTCGAGCACCGGGCCATACGGCTCCATCACCTGCGCGTCCACCGAGTCCTTGCTCACGCCACGACCCTACGTGTCTCCCAACCCGACGGGGCCGTTTCACCGCCAGGCGAAACGGTGTAAGCGAGCGACGGGTTCGAACCCCTTCAGGGTGCGGGGGCTTGGGTCATGGCGTTGAGCGCGCCATGCTGGCCCGGTGTCCAACCTGTTCACGCGCCTCTTCCGAGGCGACCCCGAACGATCCTGCATCGATGCGGGCGACGTCACGCTGACGTACGGCGAGTTGGCTGACCTGGCCCAGCGCATGGCGACGGTCCTGCTCGACCACGACCTCGCCTCCGGTGACCGCATCGTTGCCCAGACCGAGAAGTCGATCGAGGGCTATGCGCTCTGGCTCGGATGTCTGACGGCCGGAGTTGTGTACGTCCCCACGAACACGGCCTACACGCCCGATGAACTCGACTACTTCTGCACCGACGCCACGGCGTCGCTCCTGGTCGTCGACGACCCCGCCTCTGTCGCCGCGGTCGGTTGCCCCACCGTCGCGCTTTCGGCTCTCGTCGCCGAGGCCACCGCCGCGGAGCCCGCGGCCCCCGCAGAGGTCGAGCTCGACACTCCCTGCGCGCTCGTGTACACCTCCGGGACCACCGGGCGGCCGAAGGGCGCCACCTTGACCCATGGCTCGGTGCTCGACAATGGTCTGGCACTCGCGCAGGTCTGGCAGTTCGATCAGAGCGACGTGCTCGTGCACTCCCTGCCGATCTTTCACATCCACGGTCTGCTGATCGCCCTCAACCCCACCCTGCTGGCCGGAGCAAGCGTGCGGTTCCTCCCCAAGTTCGACGTCGACGCCGTCCTCGCTCAGCTCTCCGGCGCAACCGTGTTCATGGGTGTGCCCACCTACTACCACCGCCTGCTCAATGACGCCCGCTTCAGCCCCGATGCGTGCGCCAGCATGCGATTGTTCACCAGTGGGTCGGCGCCGATGACCGAGCTCACCCATGCGGAGTTCACCGAGCGCACCGGTCGCCAGATCGTCGAGCGCTACGGCATGAGCGAGGCGGGGATCATCACCAGCAATCGCATCGGCGACGTGGTCGCCGGCTCGGTCGGTCACCCCCTCCCCGGCTACGAGGTACGGATTGTCGACGACCGGGGCCTGGTCGTCGAGGCCGGCCAGACCGGCGTGGTGGAAGTTCGGGGCCCGAGCCTGTGCCTCGGGTACTGGGAACGTCCCGATGCCGACGCCGAGTCGCGCAACGCCGACGGCTGGTTCTCCACCGGCGATGTCGGCCATGCCGACGCGGGCGGGCGCATCACCCTCGAGGGTCGATCGAGCGACATGATCATCTCCGGCGGGCTCAACATCTATCCCAAAGAAATCGAAATGATCCTCGACGAGATCGACGGCGTGGTCGAATCCGCGGTCGTCGGCCAGCCCCACCCAGACTTCGGCGAGGCGGTCACCGCGTATCTCGTGCTCGACGACGGCGTGGCGATCGACGCGCTCGACCTCGACGATGCGCTGATCCCGCTCGCGCGGTTCAAGCACCCCAAGTCGGTGCATCAACTCGACGAGCTGCCCCGCAACGCCATGGGCAAGGTGCAGAAGGTGCTGCTGCGGCAGTCGAAGTCGTGACCGAGCACGCGATCCGCGTGCTGACTGCGGCACGCATCATCACGGTCGACGATCGTTGCCCGACCGCGACCGCCGTCGCCATCCGCGATGATCGAATCGTGGCCGTCGGCTCGCTCGAGGATGTCGACGCGGCGCTCGGCGACGCGGAGTACACCCTCGACACAACCCACGCCGACGACGTCATCTTGCCGGGACTGATCGACCAGCACCTGCATCCCATTCTCGGCGCATCGACCCTGGCGACCGAGGTGATCGCAACCGAGGACTGGGTGCTGCCAACCCGCACCTACCCGGCCGCGCACAGCCATGACGAGTACGTCGCCGCGCTCCGGGCTGCCGACGAACGACTCCCCGAAGACGAGTGGCTCTTCTCCTGGGGCTACCACTCCCTGTGGCACGGAGAGCTGAACCGTGCCGTGCTCGATTCGGTCAGCCCTGACCGACCGATCGGCATCTGGCAGCGCTCGTGCCACGAGTTCTACCTGAACAGCGCGGCCATCGAAGCACTCGACATCAACGATGCAACCCTCCCGGAGGACCCCGACATTCGCGCGACCTGTGACCTCGACCGGGGCCACTTCTGGGAGCGCGGCTTCTTCACGCATGTGTTCGGCAAGGTCGGCGCGCACCTGTTCAGCGAACAACGTCTGCGCCGAGGCCTCCATCAGATGGTCGACTACCTGCACCGCAACGGCGTGACGGCGTTCAACGAGCCGGGCGCGATCCTCGTCAAGGGCGGCTGGGCGATGTACGAGGAGATCCTCGGCCACCCCGACACGCCATTCGCCAGCTACTTCCTCACCGACGGTCGGGGACCGGCCGAGCTCGACATGTCCCACGCAGACACGCTGGCTCGCGCCGAGGCCGACGTCGCCCGCGCCCCCGCCGGCAAGGTCAGCTTCTTCGACAAGCAGGTCAAGTTGTTCGCCGACGGGGCAATCATCAGCCAGCTGATGCAGATGAAGGAGCCCTATCTGGATCGTGCTGGCAATCCCGATCCCCACCACCACGGCGAGTGGATCATGCCGCCGGAGATGTTCGAAGAGCGGGCCAAGCTCTACTGGGACCATGGTTTCCAGATCCACGTGCACGTGAACGGCGACCTCGGCCTCGAACTCGTGCTCGACACGATCGAACGCCGGATGCGCGAAAACCCTCGGCCCGATCACCGCACGGTCATCGTCCACTTCGCCAACTCGACCGAGGAGCAGATCGATCGCATCGCCCGGTTGGGCTGCATCGTGAGCTCGAATCCGTATTACCCGGTCGGGTTCGCCGACAAGTTCGGCGAGGTCGGCTTGGGTCCGGAACGTGCCGATCTGATGGTGCGCCACGCCTCGGTGTTGCGACGGCACATCCCGCTCTCGTTTCACAGCGATCTGCCGATGGGCCGAAGCGAACCGCTGGCGATGATGTCGCACGCGGTCAATCGGATCACGGCATCGGGCCGGGTTGCGGGGCCCGAACAACGCATCTCCGCACCGGAGGCGTTGCGCGCCGTCACGATCGATGCCGCACACTCGTGGCGGCGTGAGCACGAGCTCGGGTCGATCACGCCGGGCAAGATCGCCAACCTGACCGTCGTCGACGCCGACCCGTTGACCGTCGACCCGATCGACCTCGAGAAGATCTCCGTCCTCGGTACCGTGTTCGAGGGCCGGTGGTTCCCCGTTCCGGCCGACACCAGGGCGACGATCACCGCACTGCGGGATCACCGGGCGGCCGCCGACGCCGCCGATCTCCATGACGGCCGCGGCTGCATTTGCTCGGTTGGTCATCTGATCGCGGACGCACTCACCGCCTGACGGGCCGGGGAGATAACGTCGGTCGCCGATGGGCGCATTCGAAGTCACCGCGACCACGACTCGCGATGGGGTCCAAGTCGACGAGATTTCCTTCGAGGTCTCCTCCGAGGACCGCGGTTCGGCGTACTTCCTCCAGAACCGGACCGAGGATGCTCGACCCTTGGTGGTCGCGTTTCACGACGGGCGTGGCAGCCGCAGCGACCTACTCGGCGAGGTCGAGACGCTCGCCGCCAAGGGCCACCGCTGCTTGGCGATCGACAGCCCCCGCATGCGCGAGGCGATGGGCGTGCGCGACCACCTCGCCGCGCTGACCGCGGCTGTCACTGTCGGCCGAGCGGCAATCGACGCGGTCCGTGGGCTGCCCCAGATCGACCCCCAACGGATCGGCCTCATGGGTCGCGGCATGGGCGGCGAAGCGGCCGCCGTCGTCGCCATCGACACCACCGGAGTGCGGGTCGTCGCCATCGCCGGGGCCCTGCCGCGGCGCGGCCGCTTCCTCGCGTCGGATCATGCCATCGCCGACGCCGCCCGCCTGATGCTGGGCGATGACGCCGTCGCCCGCATGGTCGACGGTCTCACCCCACTCGAACTCATCCCGGCCCTGGTGGCCCGCGAGGACATCACCTGGATGCTCCAACTCGGCGATGACGACGACCGATTCGATGACGACGACCGGCGCGAGCTGATCTACGACATCCCGCAGACCGTTCGCATCGCCCGTCATGCGACATGGGCCGAGCTCGGCCGCTTCCACGCTCGCCAGGAGCGCATCGACCTCCTCCACCGCGTGCTCCGCTGAACCGATCCCGGTAAACGTTCAGTTGTCGTCGCGCTCGGGCAGCGGCACCCGAAACGTGTGTGGCACACGCCCGCGGGACACGGTGACCACGGCCGCACCGTCGTGCAACACGATCGGGCCCTGAATCAGACCCTCCGGTAGTTCCAGGTGCTCCCAATCGACGCCATTGTGGCTGAAGGCGAGAACGGCGGTCGCGTCGACCCCGGGCTCGATCGCCGATGTCCAGTCCGCCCACGAGAACTCAGCCTGCACCGCCTCGACCGACAGCGTCAGCGTGCCTCCTCCCGTCGGCACCAGATCGAGATCGGGATCGAACGGCTCGAAGTGCGCCCATTCGTGCACGAGCTCGCCGTCGCGGTTGCGAAGGGTGGCCTCGCCGAAGGGCAGGGTGCCGGAGAGGGTGTAGTCGGAGCCAGTCACGATGAACGGTTCGAAGTCGATCCGGCTGACATCGGCGATCTGCGGAGTGCCCGTCGCCGCGAATCGGGCGTAGTGAAGCACCCAGCCCTCCGGTCCGCCGACCAAGTCATTGAAGACCTCAGGCCGGCCGGTTCGAAATCCGAGCAATGGTCCGAGGTCGACGGCCACCCAGTCATCCGGGTCGGGGCCGGGCCGGAACCACAGGCCACTCACCGGCTGATCCTCGCTGATGCGCCGAGGCCCAAAGTTCTCGGCGACCAGCCGCTGCTCGCCATGGGCAGCCACCAAGTTGACCTGGGTGAGGGGACCGAACGGGTCGACCCAGGTTTCGCCATCGGTCGTCTCGCCCGGAGGACTCGACCCATCGGTCGGATCACACACGCGCACACAGGCACCGTTTCGCCGACCGACACCGATCCCGCCATCGATCACATACGGCGTGCTGCCGGGATAGGTCGAGTCGGTGACGACGAGAAGAGGCGCGTCACGCTCCGCGCCGCCGACCGCCGCGACGATCCTCGGCGGTGTCGGCGATCCCGGCATCTCAACCTCCTCGAACTCGGTCGCGCCGCACGGACGGATCGCCACGAGATCCATCGCGCTCTCGAATCCGCAAATCGGCCGATCGTCGCCTTCGATCACGCGTCCGCCCACCATCATCCGGACCGCCACCAGCCCGCGTCGGACGACCAACCGCGTCGCGGTTACACGCTCACCGTCGCGCTCCAGGCCGTCGATGCGCAGATCAAGGGGTTCCAACCACGTCCGTTCCGCCAGGTCGAACCGCTCGGCGACCAACCGGTCATCGACGACCCACCCGACATAGGCGACATCGCCGTCGACCACGATCGGCGCCGGAAGGATAGATGGGTCGAGGTGAGCGTGGGCCCCGACGACATCGAACGAACGCCATACCAGACCGTTGCGACTCTCGACCATCTGGATCTGCGCCGACATTTCGTCGGGGTCGGCCTCCAGCGTGTAGCCGACCAGAACGTCGCCGTGGACCGCGTAGGTCGCCGGCGCGAGGAAGATCGAGTCGTCGGTGCCGGCGAACACCGCGCCGTCGTCGTTCCGCCCACCGGTGGTGAACGCCAGCACCCCGACCACCAGCACAACGGCACCAGCGGCGCCGAGCACGATGCGTTGTCGTCGCTGGCGACGCCGACCGCGTGCGGTGATCTCCTCGCTCGCCGGGAGGCTGATCGGTATCACCGGTGAAGCGCCGATCGCTTCGCGTACGCGATCTTCGAGCATGGTCATCAGTCGTCTTCCTCCATCGACTCGGCATGCGGGCGCAGCTCGGCGAGGGCTCGGGCCAAGCGGCTCTTCACCGTCCCGGGTCGGATCCCGAGCGCATCGGCGGTTTCGCCAACCGACCAATCCAGATGAAGGCGACAGACCACGACAGCGCGGTGGTCGACCGACAGGGAAGCCAATGCGGCGTCGAGTCGATCGTCACGGACCTCGGACTCGACACGATCCGGTCCCAGTGCGACCGGCCGTTCGCGCTCACGGCGACGGCGACGATGCCACGACCGAGCCCAGTTCAGACCGACTCGGTACACCCAAGCGGTCGGATTGTCGTAGCCGCCGACCTTCGACCAGCGCTGCCACGCACGGGTCATCGCCTCGGCCGTTGCGTCGGCGGCAAGCTCGGGGTCGCCCAGAGTGACCGCTAAGGCTTGGGCCACCGCCGGGGCATGCCGGTCGTAGAAGCCCTCGAAGTCGCCGTTGCCAATCGTGACTTCAAGGGTGCTCGGCGGCGGTGTTGTCGCCTCGACAGCCAGCTCCATCACCCGATACACGCCGAGCCCGCCGGATGGGTTCCCGATTCAGGCAAGGAATGCCGATGCCTGCGCTAGGGCAATCCGGCCTTCGGGTGCTCCACGGTCTGCATCACGATGGCACCCGCGCCCGATCCGGCGACCTGGTCCGGGTGTGACCCCACCGCGCACAGGGCGAACAGCGTGCGGCCATCGGGACCCCCGAGCATGCAGGCGAACGTCGGTTGTGGTGTCGGGATCCGATCAGTGACCTCGCCGCCCTCGACCACACGAATTACCTGGTCGCCTCGCGCGTCGGAGAACCAGATGCCACCGGCGGCGTCGAGGGTGCAACCATCTGGGGCCGTCCCGGGGATCGCCGCCCACTGACGCCGATTCGTCAGCGTCGCGTCGTCCTCGATGTCGAAGGCCACGTAGTCACCGCCGAACGACTGACCACAGATGAGCGTCCGACCGTCCGGGGTGATGACCGTGCCGTTCGGGAACGCCATGTCCGCCGCGGCGACCTCGACCGAACCGTCGGGCCGCACCAACAGCAGCGATGCCGGCGCGAAGTCGGCTCGGGCCTCGAGGTCGAAGCCGAAGTGACCGACATAGGCGTTGCCCGTGGCGTCGACGATCATGTCGTTGCAGTTGGCCGGCGCAAACTCGCCGAGCTCGGCGTGCACCGAGATGATCTCTCCGTCGTGGCGCAGCACCTGTCGAGCGGTCATCGACACGACGAGCAGGTCACCATTCGGCAGCCAGCCCAGCCCCGAGGGTCGATCGTGGAGCTCGAGGACCGTCGTGCGCTGTCCGTCCATGCCGACCCGGTACACGCGCTGGTGGTAGAAGTCGCTGTACCAGAGCTCACCCTCGTGCCAGCGGGGCCCCTCGCCGAAGTCGACGCCGCCGACCAACTCGGTCCATTCGTTCGATGCCGTCTCGCTCATGGCAGGCTCCTCGCTCGGTGCCATCGTTGGTCGGTCGGTGAGTCACTCGGTGAAATAGCCACCGTCGGGGTGCAGGATCTCACCGGTCATGTACGAGGCGTCTTCGCTGCACAGGAACGCGGCCGCGGCCGCGATGTCGGCCGGCTCGCCTTTGCGGCCCATCGGGATCTGGGCCATGAACGGCTCCAAGATCTCCGGTGGGAACATCTCGATCATCTGGGTCATGTTCGTGTCGATGAAGCCCGGCCCGATGGCGTTAACCCGGATGCCCGCTTGGGCCAGCATGCGGGCCAGCTTCTTGGTCATCATCCACACGGCCGACTTCGAGCAGACATAGGCGAGCGGTCCGGCGTCGGGGTGCTTGGCGGCGATCGAGGCGATCGTCACAATGCTCGCGCCACCATTCTTGGTGACCGCCTCGGTGTCGACCATGCGCGCGGCACACGCTTGCGCCGCCAGGAATGAGCCGATGAGGTTGATGTCGACCACGGTCCGGAACTCATCGACGTCGTAGTCGAGCACCTCGAGGTGTGGCTGTTCCCGGTACGGGAGCCGCTCCATCAGCCGCTTGGTCTCGTCCTCGGTGTCGCCGGTGTACTTGGCATGGCTCACACCTGCGGCGGTCACGACATGGTCGATCCGGCCGTAGTTGTCGATCGCCAGCTGGGCCATCGCATCGTTGTCGAGCCGACTGGTCGCATCGAGCTCGCACGCCACCGCCTGCCCGCCGGCTTCGACGATTCGCCGGACGGTCTCCTCGCATCCTGCGAGGTCGCGATCGGCCACCACGACGGCGGCGCCTTCGGACGCGAACCGCTCGCAACAGGCGCGGCCGATGCCGTTCCCACCACCCGTGACCACCGCGACCGTGCCCTCGAACCGCATGGACTGCCTCCCGGGTCATCCCCCAAATGTGAACGTACTGTTGCACGCCCTTTCGATGGGACTCTCTTACCACTAGCATTTCGAAACCAACAAACGCCCTTGGTTTTCCGGTGCCTGGCCGGGAGGGGCTTCATGGAGGGAACATGACCAACAAGAGCACGCTGGCCAAGCTGCTGGCGATGATCTTCGCCGTCGCTCTGCTCGCCGCCGCATGTGGCAGTGACAGTGACGACAGCGGAGACACCGCAGCCGACACCAGTGCTTCCGAGGACTCCAGTGCCTCGGACGATGGTGGCGATGATGCTGCCGACGACGCCGCTGACGACGCCGACGATGGCGCCGACGATGCAGCTGCCGACGACGCCGAAGACGAGGTCGAGCTGACCCAGAGCGAGGGCGACCTCCTCGATGAGATTCAGGCTCGTGGTGAACTGAACTGTGGTGTCTCGACCAACGCCGTGGGCTTCGCTTCGCCGGACGCCAACGGTGTCTACCAGGGCTTCGACGCCGACTGGTGCCGCGCCACCGCCGCCGTGATCCTCGGCGATGCCGAGGCCGTCAACATGGTGCCGCTGACCGCCGCCGAGCGCTTCACTGCCGTTCAGGCCGGTGAGGTCGACGTGCTGCACCGCAACACCACCTTCACCCAGAGCCGTGACTCCGACGTCGGTATGGACTTCGGTCCGACCACCTACTTCGATGGTCAGCAGCTGATGGCTCGTGCCGGCGACGGCTTCTCGGGCGACAGCACCGTTGCCGACATCGACGGCGCCGTGGTCTGCACCAACGCCGGTACCACCACCGAGAAGAACATCGCTGAGGCCGCCGAGCAGCTGGGTGTCACCATCACCCTGAACACGTTCGAGGACTTCGACATCGTCACCCAGAACTTCATCGAGGGTGGCTGCGACATCATCACCACCGATGGTTCGGGTCTGGTCGGCCGTAAGGCTGAGCAGCAGCCAGCCGATCAGGAGTGGGTCATCTTCCCGGGTGCGCCGATCTCCAAGGAGCCCCTCGGCCCGACCTACGGCCAGAACCAGTCGCGCTTCGCTGACGCGGTCAACTGGACCGTCTACGCCCTGCTGATCGCCGACGAGTACGGCGTCAACAGCAGCAACGTCGATGACTTCCTCAGCGCCGAGGGCGAACTCGGTCGCCTCCTTGGCGGCGAGGGCGAAGTCCAGTCCGCAATGGGCCTCGCTCCCGATGCCTTCTACCAGGCCATCAGCCAGGTCGGTAGCTACAGCGAGATGTGGGAGAACCACCTCGCACCGGTCGGCCTCCAGCTGTCCGGTTCGGTCAACGACCTGTGGACCAACGGCGGTCTCATGTACCCGCCGCCGGCCCGCTGATCGGCTGATCTCCTGATCGATTGCGATCATTGATCCGTCCGGGGGGCCACTTCGGTGGCCCCCCGGGACGGTGACCGGAGACGTGGAGCGTTCGCTTCCACGTCTGCGGCCATCGTCAGGTTCGCAGAGGGGCGTCTGACAACTTCATGGGGGGTGACATCGGGTGACCGATACGGCTGAGTCGTCGCTGGTTGCAGCCGCGACCGAGCGACCGCCGTTCTATCGAGACGCGACGGTCGTCAAGTGGCTGGTACAGGTGGTGACGCTCGCCGTCGTCCTGTTCGCGCTGGTCTTCTTGGCATCGGAGGCGGGCGACAATCTCGAGGCGAAAGACATCAACACCGGGTTCGACTTCTTGAGCATCGACCCGGGCATCAATGTCGGTGACGGCATCGATACCGATCCGGACACCGGTGGTCGTGCCCTTTGGGTCGGCATGGTCAACACGATCCGCCTCTCGGTCGCCGGCATCTTCGTGGCGACGATCCTCGGCGTGGTCATCGGTGTCGCTCGACTCTCGAACAACTGGATCGCCGCCAAGGTCGCCAGCGTCTTCATCGAGTACATGCGCAACATCCCGTTGCTCGTGCACATCCTCCTGTTCTTCACCGTGCTGGGAACCCTCGGCAACTTCGGTCGAGACACCGAGCCGATACTCGATGCCGCCGGCAACCCGTTACTCGACGAGAACGGCGACGCGCTCGTCGAGATCACCCAGGGCCCGATCAACGGCTGGATCCACGTGTCCAACAAAGGTCTGTCCCTGCCTCGGGTTCACATCGCCGACGGCTTCTACCAGTGGATGATCTTCATCCTGATCGGCTTCTTCATCGGCCGCTACGTGATGAAGCAGCGTCAGGCCCAGCAGGACGCCACCGGCGCCGAGACCTACCCGATCCTGTCGCTGCTGGGCGTCATGGCCGTCTTCGGCATCATCGGCTGGTTCCTCCACCCGATCTTCGGTTGGGTCGGCGACGCCATCTTCGATCCGATTGCCCGGGCCATCCCGAACGTCCCCGAGCAGGTCGTGCAGGTGCTGTTGAGCGTGTTGGCGCTCGGTGCCGCAGCGCTTTGGATCAAGCGATTCCTGGACAGTCGCCGCACCCCGGCCGGTCTGGCCAAGCTCACCGACGACGACTGGTTCCGGATGATCTTCGCCGGTGTCAGCGCGGTGATCGCCGCAATCTTCTTCCTGGTCGTGTGGCCCGGCTTGTCGAGCTGGATCATCAACTCGTCCCGCGACTTCTTCGAGGTCGCGGCCGACAAGTTCGGCGACGGACGCGGCAACTGGCGCGAGGACTGGCCGATCGACGCCGCTCGTCCCGACATCGAAAAGCGCGGCAACTTTGCCAACCCGGGACCCGCGGGCCTGAACTTCAGCCAGGGCTTTGCAGCCGTCTTCTTCGGGGTGGTGCTCTACACCGCAGCCTTCGTCGCCGAGATCGTGCGTGGCGGCATCCTGGCCGTACCGAAGGGCCAGACCGAGGCCGCACAGGCCGTTGGCCTCAAGCGCGCGACCATGCTCCGCCGGGTCATCCTGCCTCAGGCGTTCCGGGTCAGCCTGCCGCCCCTCGGGAATCAGTACCTGAACCTGACGAAGAACACATCGTTGGCCATCGCCGTCGGCTACTCCGACATCGTGCAGGTCGGCTCGACGATCTTCAACCAGACCGGACGAAGCCTGGAGGTCTTCGGCATCTGGATGCTGTTCTACCTGGCCTGTTCGTTGACGATCAGTGCGGTCGTCAACTTCTTCAATGTCCGACTCAAGATCGTGGAGCGCTGAGATGTCGATGGAACACGAGCTCGACGAGCGCACCAAGGAACTGATCGCCAACGCTGATGCGGTCGAGGCGGCCCGACCCGAGGAGCCGAGCCTGCCGGTCGGCGAGTGGCTCAAGAAGAACCTGTTCTCCTCGATCGGCAGCACGATCCTCACAATCGTCTTCTCACTGATCGCGGTTTTCGCGTACCGGGGCGTTCTGAACTTCGTGTTCAGCGAAGAGCGCACCTGGGATGCGGTTCGCGTGAACATGCGCGCCCTGTTCACCTTCGCCTACCCGAGCAGCCAGTACATCCGAGTCTGGTTCGTGGTCGGCATGGCCTGTGTGTTGGCCGGCCTGTCGTTGGGTCTGATGCGATCGATCGGTCAGGGCTTCTCGCTCAAGCGGATCAGCATGTGGTTCATGGGCTGGGGCTCCTTCATCATCGCCGGCATCCTCTTGCGAGAACCGTCGGTCCTGAAAGACGACGGCGAAGTCGTCCTCGACGACGACCTGCAGGTCGTGCGGGAGAGCTTCGGCGACGCCATGGTCGATCGCGGCTGGTGGTGGTTCGGCGGGCTTCTGCTCCTCGGCATCGGCCTCGGACTCTGGTTCGGGTTAGGTGACAAGCGTCGACGCAACACCTTCGTGCCGGCGATCCCGTTCGGACTGGCCGTGATCGGCGTCCTGATCTCGTCGGTCTGGTGGTACAACTGGGGCCACTACGGCACCAACGCCGACGGCCTGGTCATCGAGCCCGGTCGCACGGTGGCGTCAACCACCCAGGGTCCGTGGACCGTCCTTTGGTTCGTCCTGGTCATCGCCTACGTAGTCGGTCTCCGCTTGAAGGACACCGAGCGCGCCGGCACGTTCCGGGCGATCGTGAACCTGTCGTGGCTCCTTTCGCCCTTCATCGCCTATTTCGTGGTGCTGCGCGACCCCGACCTCGATTGGGACCACGTGTGGTCGACCGACCTGCCGATGGCCATCGGGTTCATCGTGCTCGGCGGGCTGATGCTCTTCTTCCTCACCCGACCCGGTATCGGCGAGATCGGGCGCGTGATCGCGACTGCGGTGTTGGCCTTCGCCCTCTTCAATTGGGTGGCCGCCTTCTTCGGTTGGTACCCCATGCTGCAGAAGGCGCGCATCAGCTTCCTGCTGCTCGGTCTCTTCGGACTGCTGGCCCACAACTTCGCCGGTGACATGCGTCAGCGCATGCGGCTGGTCTACGGCTGGGCGGGCTTGATGGTGGTCCTGCACTACCTGATCACGATGATCAACACCGCCGAGACCCACGAGGCTCCCGACGCCTTCGCCGGCGGCTTTGTGATCACGATCTTCATCGCCTTGTTCACGATGATCTTCGCCTTCCCACTCGGCGTCCTGCTCGCCCTCGGTCGCACGTCGCAGATGCCGATCTTCCGCATCTTGTCGACGATCTACATCGAGGTCGTACGTGGCGTGCCCTTCATCACGATCCTGTTCTTCTTCACCGTGTTCCTCGACTTCTTCCTGCCCGACGGCATGCATCTCGCCGGGCTGGCTGCGGCGGGGATCGGCTTCGTGTTGTTCTCGGCGGCGTATCTCGCCGAGAACGTCCGAGGTGGTCTCCAGGCGATCCGGCGAGGCCAGTACGAGGCCAGCGATGCCGTCGGTCTCACCACGGTGCAGCGCACCGGCTTCATCGTGTTGCCCCAGGCGCTGCGGGTCTCCATCCCGCCGCTCGTCGGCATGGTGATCGCCACCTTCAAGGAAACATCGCTGTTGTCGATCGTCGGCTTCTTCGACTTCCTGCGGATCGCCAACGCGGCGATCCCGGGCCAGACCGAGTTCCTCGGCGTCAAGCGAGAGGGCCTCCTGTTCGTCTCGCTCATCTACTTCATCGGCGCCTACGCCATGTCCAAGTACTCACAGCGCCTCGAGAAGCAGCTCGGGGTCGGTGAGCGCTGATGTCCGTCCGACCGTCCATCTACCGCCAATCCGCAGAGCAGCCAAAGGAGCGCAGCGACGAAGCTGCGATTGCGAGGAAACAATGAGCATCAATGACGCAACCGCCGCAGTCAGCGAAGAGCTGGCCTCGCGTGACGACATCATCGTGTGTGATGGCGTGGACAAGTGGTACGGCGACTTCCAGGCACTCAAGGGTGTCACCGCCACCATCAAGGAGCGCGAGGTGGTCGTGGTCCTCGGCCCGTCGGGTTCCGGCAAGTCCACGTGGATCCGCTGCATCAACCGCTTGGAGCAGCACCAGGGCGGCCGGATCATCGTCGACAGCGTCGAGCTGACCAACGACACGCGCAACATCGAGAAGATCCGGTCCGAAGTCGGCATGGTCTTCCAGTCGTTCAACCTGTTTCCCCATCTCTCGGTGCGTGACAACATCACGCTGGCGCCGATCTGGGTGCGCAAGAAGCCCCGTGGCGAGGCCGAGCAGCTCGCTTCCGACCTGCTCGAGCGGGTCGGTATCCCTGAGCAGGCCGACAAGTATCCCGGCCAGCTGTCGGGCGGTCAGCAGCAGCGTGTGGCCATCGCCCGAGCGCTGGCGATGGAGCCGCGGATCATGCTGTTCGATGAGCCGACCTCGGCCCTCGACCCGGAGATGATCAAGGAAGTCCTCGACGTCATGAAGGAGCTCGCCAACTCCGGTATGACGATGATGGTGGTGACCCACGAGATGGGCTTCGCCCGCGAGGTCGCCGACCGGATCATCTTCATGGAGAGCGGCGAGATCGTCGAAGTCGGCACGCCCGAGCACTTCTTCACCAACCCGACCGAAGACCGCACCAAGCTCTTCCTCAGCCAGATCCTGTAACCACCAAGCTGAATTCCGCCAGCGGCCGCGGCCGAATCACCCGCGACTATGGCCGGTTTCTTACCGGAGAACGCCGAAACCGGGCCGGATTGACGAGTTCTCGCGCGTCTCTCACCTGGCCCTTACCCTCGGTGCTCAGAGTGATCGTCATGAAGACACCTTTGCGCACACGCATCCTGGCAGCGGTTCTGGCCGGCGCCACGCTCTTTGGAGGCGCCTTTGTTGGCGGCCTCGTGGCCGGTGGTGAATCCGCGTCGGCCCAAGAGTCCCCGACCGAGACCCCCACACCCGACGCCGACACGCGGCCCGATCGGGCGACGCGGATCGAAGAGCGCCTGAACCAGGCCATCGAATCCGGCCGCATCACCGCCGAAGAAGCCGACGAAATCCGCGCCAAGGCCGCCGACCGCGAGGCCCGGGCCCAGGAGCTCCGCGACGCCACCCCCGAGGAGCGGGCCGCGGCACTCGAGGACCGGTTGAACGCAGCCATCGAATCCGGCCGCATCACCCCCGAAGAAGCCGACGAAATCCGCGCCAAGATCGCCGAAGGTCAGGGTCGCTTCCAGGAGCGGCGCGGCGACCGCCAGGCCGCTCGGGCCGAGAAGGCCGGCCAGCTCGCCGACGCCCTCGGCGTGACGACCGATGAGCTCAAGGCGGCATTCCAGGACGGTCAGTCGATCGCCGACATCGCGGCCTCGGCCGGCGCCGATCTCGATGCCATCGCCGCCGACATGATCGCCGCGGCCACCGCACGGATCGACCAGGCCCTCGCCGACGGACGCATCGATTCCGAGAAGGCGTCCGAGATCCAGGCCGGGCTCGAGGAAAAGATCCTCGCCCGACTCAATGGCGAGCGCCCCGAGCGTGGCGGCCCCGGCAACTAGCTCACGACCTCCCTACCAATCCCCTCCAACCCCTGATGCGCTTTGGTGCCTGGCACCAAAGCGCATCGGCGCGTGGTCGGTCAGCTGTCGCCGGTCTCCAGGGGGCGCGACTCGTTACTTCCCCATTCCGACCAGGAGCCGACATAGAGGTCGGCCTCGATCCCCAGGAGTTCGAGCGCCATCAGGTCGTGGCATGCGGTGACACCGGATCCGCAATAGGCAATCGGGGTCTGACCCCCGGCCTCGACCGAGGCGACAACGGCCCCAAACCGCTCCGACAGGCCGTCGAGGTCGAGCATCGTGCCGGTCAGGTCATCGATGTTGTCCTCCCACGCCAGGTTGATCGCACCGGGAATGTGGCCGAAGCGATCGTCGATCACGTTCTCCTTGCCGGCATAGCGCGACGCGTTGCGGGCATCGATGACAGCGCCGCCGGCGTCGATGCGGCTCACGACCTCGTCGGCCTCGACCAGGCGATCCGCGGGCCATGTGCGTTCGGCGAACACCGCTGGCGCGACCGCGACGGAGCCCTCCTCGACCCCACCATTCCACGCCTGAATCCCACCATCAAGCACGGCGGAGGGGATGTCGAGCAGGCGAAGCATGAACCACATGCGACCGGCCATGCCTCCGCCCACATCGTCGTAGATCACCGCCGGCACCGAGCCGTCGTAGCCCAGCCTGCCCATCGAGGCTGCGAAGTCCGCCGCCGTCGGGAACGGGTGGCGCCCTCCCCGCTCGCCGGGGGCAGCCGCCGGTGCGGCGAGATCGGCATCGAGATCTACGAAGACTGCGCCGGCGATGTGGCCACGCTCGAACTCCTCACGGCCCGAGCGACCATCGAGGTACTTGCGCGAATCGAAGATCCGCACCTGGTCCTGGTTGGCTTCGAGCCAATCCGCATCGACGAGAGGGCCAAAGGAGTCCATGTCGGCAACACTACCGAGCATGAGCGAGACGATCTCCTACGGCGCCGGTCCCGAACAGTTCGGCGTGCTCCGGACCCCCGAGGGCCACGAGCAACAACCGCTGATCGTGCTGATCCACGGCGGTTTCTGGCGCGACCAGTACCGCCTCGACCTGATGGATCCGCTCGCCGAAGACCTCCACCGGCGCGGCTACGCAACCTGGAACATCGAGTACCGGCGGGTCGGACCCACCGGTGGCGGTTGGGACACCACCACCGCAGACGTCGCCGCAGCGATCGACTCGATCGACGGGCCGTGGAAGACAACCGCCGTCGCCGGGCACTCAGCCGGCGGTCACCTGGCGCTCTGGAACGCCGGCCGCCCCAACCCGAGACGTGCCGCCGATTGGACGTTCGGCCTTGCTCCGGTGGCTGACGTGATCGCGGCGAACCGCAACGGTGTCGGCGGGGATGCAACCGCCAACTTCGTCGGTGGCGCGGTGGACGACTATCCCGACCGCTACGTGCACATCCAGCCCGACCTCGAGGCCGCAACCGGGCGAGTCGTCCTCATCCATGGCACCGCCGACGACAACGTGCCGCTCGAACAGTCCACGGCACAGCGCGAGCGCGTCAACGAAGTCCATGTCCTGGACGGCGTGGATCACTTCCAGGTCATCGACCCGACCCACGAGACATGGGAACTGGTGCGCGCCGAACTGGCCCAGCTCTGACCCCGCAACGGGCAGCGTGGCCCTAGAGCGGCGAGATCCGGTCGGCGAGGGCCTCGGGATCGAGCACCTTCACCCGCGCCCGGCGGGTGTACACGATCTCTTCTTCGCCCAGGTCCCGGAGGACCCGGTTCACCGTCGGTCGGGTCGTGCCGGCGAGCGATGCCAGCGTGGACTGGCTGAGCCGGATGGTGCCTTCGAACGCCGACGACAGCGCGAGCAGTCGACGACACACTCGCTCCTCTGCGGTCGCGTGCACCGCTTCGGCGAGTCGAGCAGACATCTCCCGAAGTCGGCCGTCGAGCACATTGACCAAGAACTGGTCGATCTCGGGTCGGTCGGCACGCAACTGCCGGAACTGGGATGGACGCAGCAGACGAATCATCGTCGGCTGCACGGCGACGATCGTCGCGCTGCGATTGGTGTCGGCCAGCAGGGCTTGCTCGCCGACAACTTCGCCACCGTCGACGACATCGAGCCCCACCGCGGCTCCGTCGACGGTCAATGATTGAACGAGAACCCGCCCGGTCTCGAGCAGATACATGCCATCGGGCGCGTCGCCTTCGCGGCACAACACACTGTCGGAGTCGTACGTGCGCTCGATGGTTGCGTCAATGACGGCCGGCACGAGCGCTGGATGCAGCTGCTCGAGTTCCTGACGCCAATGCATAGGAGTCCCGCTTTCCACATAGAGTTGTCGGTGATTTCGATCGGCTCTCCCCGGCGTCCGATCGAGCGGCCAGCATAACCGGTAACCGCGTAGCGTGGTTGCCCCGGTGACGATCGACCTACTGTCTGAGTTCTCACTTTGCCTCCACTTCGTCTCATCGCCGAGACATTCGGCCAGGATCTTGAAACGGGATTCGCAGCGATTCGCTCCGAGCTCGACGTCCCTCTGACCTTCCCACCGGAGGTCTTGGCCGAGGCCGAAGCGGTCAGCCGGCGAGGGCCAACGCTTCCTACCGGCGGGGTTACCGACACCTACGCCGACCGGACCGACCTCGAACTCATCACCATCGACCCGCCGGGAAGCACCGACCTCGACCAAGCCTTTGCCGCGGAAGAGACCCCCTCGGGCTACCGAGTCTGGTACGCCATCGCCGACGTGGCCGCCTTCGTGGCCCCCGGCGGCGCCCTCGACGCCGAAGCGCGGCGTCGCGGCGTCACGCTCTACTCGCCCGACATGCGGGCGTCGTTGCACCCCGAAGCACTCAACGAGTCTGCGGGCAGCCTCCTGCCCCACACCACCAAACCTTCGGTGTTGTGGCAGATCGACCTCGACCACGATGGACAACAGATCGACGCCCATGCTCACCGGGCCATGGTCCGAAGCCGGGCTCGGCTGAGTTATCGCGAGGCGCAGGACCAGATCGAGGCAGGTACCGACAACCGGTCACTCCGGCTGCTGCGCACCATCGGTGAACTGCGGGTGGCGATCGAGGCGGACCGGGGCGCAATCAGCCTGCAGCTTCCGGCCCAGGAGATTCGCCGCTTGCCCAGCGGTGACTACGAGCTCTTCTACGACCGCTCGATGCCGGTCGAATCGTGGAACGCGCAGATCTCACTTCTGACCGGAATGGCCGCCGGCGCAATCATGGTCGATGCCGGCCATGGCCTTCTGCGCACCCTTCCGCCTCTCGACGACGAGACGGTCGCCCAGGTACGACGGGCGGCCCGCGCGCTCGACATCGAGTGGTCTCGCGACGAGAGCTACCCCGACCGGATGCGTCGACTCGACCCCAACATCGGGCCCGAAGCCGCGCTGCTGACCCGGGCCGCTCGGAGCTTCCGCGGGGCCGGCTATGCGGCCTTCCTCGACGGCGAGACACCCGACCAACCGCTCCATGGCGCGATCGCCGCGATCTACGCCCACGTCACCGCACCGCTGCGGCGCGTGTGTGATCGGTTCGCCAACGAGATCATCCTTGCGCACTGTGCCGGACGCCCGGCTCCCGAATGGGCGCTGGCTGCACTCGACGATCTGCCGGCAACCATGCAGGGCTCACGCCAGCGCGACCGGGCGCTCGAACGAGCGACCGTCGACTTCGTCGAGGCGGTCGCGCTACGAGGTCGAGTTGGCGACACGTTCGATGGCGTGGTGTTGTCACACCGTCGCCGCGGCGCCAACATCCAGCTCCGCGACCCGGCGGTACTTGCCGGGATCTCGGAGAAACCCGACCTCGGCGCCGCGTTGCGCGTGCGGCTCGATGCCGTCGACCCTGACGCACGTCGTGTGGAGTTCGCCATCGAGGGCAATGCCGAGTAGCGCCCAGGCGATGTTCGCCTACCGCTACCCGCGACGCCTGATCACGATCCCCGCGCTGTTCATTCTCGGGCTCAGCGCACTCCTCCTGCTGCCGATCACCCTCGTCGCCGCCGGACTTCTCGACCGTGGTCGGCCATGGAACCGGGCACGACTGGTCCTGCTCGTCACCGGCGGCCTCACGATCGAAATGACCGGCGTCCTCGCGGCGTTCCTGCTGTGGCTCGGCACCGGTTTCGGCGTCTTCACCCGGCTCATCCCCACGCGGCGGCGCTGGCAGCTCAATCGGCGCTTGATGGGCGCGTACACCGCCGCGGTGTTCTGGTGGATCGCGAAGATCCTCGGCACCCACATCGAGTGGCGATCGCGCGGCGACACGATCACCGGACCGGTCGTGCTGATGGCCCGTCACACCAGTTTCTTCGACGCCCTGATTCCGGCAACGGTCCTCAGCCACCACCACGGACTGTTGGCCCACCATGTGGTGACCAGCGGCCTGCGCATCATGCCCTGCATCGATCTGATCGGTCACCGCTTTCCCACCCGATTCATCCGCCGAACCCCGGACGAAGACAGCCACGAGCTGGTCGAGATCGAGCAGCTCGGCACCCATCTCGACGGCCGATCGGCCGCCGTGATCTTCCCCGAGGGCACCTTCCGCAATCCGGCCCGATTCGAGCGTGCCATCGACCGCCTTCGGCGACGCTCGCCCGAGATTGCCGATCGGGCCGCGGCGCTACGCCACGTGCTGCCGCCGAGACCCGCAGGCACCCGGGCGCTGCTCCGCGGGG
>JBCCIC010000016.1:0-121279 GCA_039028435.1 Actinomycetota bacterium
GGCTGGCCACGTTGGCGTCGTCGATCCGTAGCTCGGCGCGTGCGATACCGGGCACGGTGAAGGCTGCTGCGGTGAGCGCCCGGGCGATCTCGGTCGCGTAGCCCTGACCCTGCCGATCGGCGGCGACCCAGTAGCCGATCTCGAGCGTGTCGTCACCGCTTCGCCGATGCAGGCCACACGCACCGATCGCCTGGTCGGCGGCGAAGGCGCCAAACACGGCATCGCCGCCTGCCTCCCAGCCCTCCTGCCAACCGGCAATCAGGTTCTGGCGATCCTCGACCGTCAGAGGCTCGAACGCGATCCAGTCCATGAACGGCCGGAGGTGGTCGACATTGGCGGACACCAGCGCATGGACCGTGGGGGCATCGCCTTCAGCCCAGCGACGCAACACGAGCCGTTCCGCGTCGACCCGGCTGGGGAGACGTTGGGGCCCTCGGTCGGGAACACGGGTCATCTTCCAAGCGTTGCAGATCCTCCGTACGGCCCGGCCCGACTTTCGACGATCACGGGCCCACGGCGCACACCGCTAGCCTGGGATGACCATGTTTGATTCGCTTTCCGATCGATTCGAGGGCATTTTCAAGGGCCTTCGCGGCAAGGGCAAGCTACGCGAGTCCGATGTCGACGAGGCCCTTCGCGAGATCCGCCTCGCCCTCCTCGAAGCCGATGTCAACTTCCAGGTCGTCAAGAATTTCCGCGACCGGGTCAAGGAGCAGGCGGTCGGCTCCAAGGTCCACGAAGCCCTCAATCCTGCGCAACAGATCATCAAGATCGTCCACGACGAGCTCGTCAACACGCTCGGCGGCGAGACGATGCAGCTCACCTACGCATCGAAGCCGCCGACCGTCGTGCTCATGGCCGGCCTGCAGGGTGCCGGTAAGACCACCAACAGCGGCAAGCTCGCCCTCTGGTTCAAGAGCCAGGGTCGTAACCCCCTGCTCGTCGGCGCGGACCTGCAACGTCCCGCAGCCGTCGAGCAGCTGCGCACCCTCGGTGCCCAAATCGACGTCCCGGTGTTCAGCGAACCGAGCGACCCGGTGCAGGTGGCGCGCAGCGCCATGGCACACGCGTCGGAGACCGGCCGCGACATCGTCATCGTCGACACCGCCGGTCGTCTGTCGATCGACGAAGAGCTGATGGGTCAGGTCCGAGACATCAGCGATGTGGTCGAGCCCGACTACACGTTCCTCGTCATCGATGCGATGACCGGTCAAGACGCGGTGAACACCGCGGTCGCGTTCGACGAGACGCTCTCGCTCGACGGCGTGATCCTCACCAAGCTCGATGGCGACGCCCGCGGCGGCGCGGCGCTGTCGGTCAAGGAGGTCGTCGGCAAGCCGATTGCGTTCGCCTCGACCGGTGAGCGCCTCGAAGACTTCGAACAGTTCCACCCGGACCGCCTCGCCGGCCGGATCCTCGGCATGGGCGACATGCTCACCCTCATCGAGAAGGCCGAGCAGGCCTACGACGAGGAGGAAGCCGAACTCGCCGCCGAGCGGATTCTCGAAGGCGAGTTCACGCTCGAGGACTTTCTCGCCCAGATGCAGCAGCTCAAGAAGATGGGCCCGCTCAACAACCTGCTCGGGATGATGCCCGGCATGCCCAAGGAGCTCAAGGACCAAGAGATCGACGACCGCCAGGTTGCTCGTGTCGAAGCGATCATCCGGTCGATGACCCCGGGTGAGCGGGCAAAGCCCGAGCTCATCGAGGCATCGCGGCGACTCCGCATCGCCAACGGTTCCGGTACCCAGCCCAACGAGGTGTCGAACCTCGTCAACCAGTTCAAGCAGATGCAGAAGCTGATGAAGCGTATGGGTGGCATGGGGTCGAAGCGCTCCAAGCCGGCGCGCGGCAAGAAGGGCAAGAAGGGCAAGAAGGGCGCCAAGACCGGCCGCACCGGGGCACCTGCCGGTCGCAACGCTCGTCAGTCGAGTCGCACCACCCCCAAGAAGGGCGAAGCCGGTAGCCAGAAGCTCATGCTGCCCGGTCTCAACGAGATCGAGGAGAACGATGAGCTGGCAGAGCTGCTGAAGGACTTCAAGTAGCCCGTGGCGCAGGTCGCGCTCGTACGCCCACCTGCGGCATCGCTCGCCGACGGCATCACCACCCACATCGAGGCTTCGGTGATCGACGTCGAGCTCGCGCGTCGGCAGTGGCGCGACTACGTCGACGCACTCATCGCCCACGGGTGGCAGATCGTCGAGGTCCCGGTCGACGACTCGTGTCCCGACAGCGTGTTCATCGAGGACGCCGCGTTCGTGTTTCGAGATGTCGCGGTTGTGTGCCGACCCGGAGCGGACGAGCGCAGGCCCGAGGTTCCGCCGGTTGCCCAGGCGTTGGCCGCACAGGGCTATCGCGTGGTCGAGATCCACGCGCCGGGGACCATCGATGGTGGTGACGTGATGAAGATCGGCGACGACGTCTACATCGGTCGTGGCGGTCGCACGAACGACGCCGGTATCGAGCAGGTTCGCGCAGCGCTCGAACCCCTGGGCGCTCGAGTGCATGCGGTCGATTGCGACAAGGCGCTCCACCTCAAGTCCGCTGTGACCGCGCTTCCGGACGGCTCGGTCATCGGCTGGGGACCCGTGGTTCCCGACGACGGTTTGCCGCCGGTGCTGGCCATGCCGGAGGAAGGTGGCGCCCACGTGGTCGACATCGGCGGGGGAGCGGTGCTCATGGCGGCATCGGGCCCGACGTCGGTGCAGCAGATTGCGGCACGGGGCTATGAACCGGTCGTTGTGGACATCAGCGAGTTCGAAAAACTCGAAGGATGTGTCACGTGTTTGTCCATCCGCCTGCGGGATTTGTGAGCGCCTGCGACCGCGTGACGCCATTTTCCGGGCACACTACCTGGTCGCCAGGGCCGACGGCCTGGCCGGAATCTGAGTTTGCCGAACCGTCGAGAGGAATCTGATCGTGGCTGTAAAGCTCCGCCTGATGCGCATGGGCAAGAAGAAGCAACCCACCTACCGCGTGGTTGCCGCCGACTCGCGTTCGCCCCGCGACGGCCGTTTCATCGAAGTGCTCGGTTTCTACAACCCTCGCTCCGAGCCTTCGGTCATCGACATCGACAATGACAAGGCCGTGGGTTGGTTGCGCAACGGCGCCAAGCCGACCGAGCGTGTCCAGAAGCTGCTGACGATCAGCGGCGCTTGGTCCGAGTTCACCGGCGAGACACCGCCAACGCCGTACGTCGCCGATGCTCCGGCTGCCGCTCCTGCCGATGACGACGCCGCCGAGGACAGCGCTGGCGACGCCGCAGCGACGGACGAAGAAGAGTGAGCGCCGACCTGGCTCCCGAGGCCGAGGGCTTGCTCCGCCACGTCGTCTCCTCGATCGTCGAGAACCCCGACGCCGTCGAGATCGACGCCAGCAACGACGACGACACGGTTCGTTTCGATGTTCGGGTCGGCGACGGCGACATGGGTCGAGTGATCGGCAAGCGCGGTCGCACGGCACACGCGATCCGCGCGCTGGTCCGCGCGGCAGCCGCAAAGGACGGCACGTCCGTCGACGTCGAGTTCATCGACTGAATTCGCCTCCGGCATGCGACTCGAGGTCGGCCGGATCGACAAGCCCCACGGCGTCCATGGTGACGTCCTGGTCACGCTCACGTCGGATCGAGTCGAACGTGTCGCGCCCGGCGCCGTGTTCGAACACGACGGCGGCACGTTCACGGTTCAGTCGTCGCGTCCCCACCAGCGCCGCTTCATCGTCAACTTCTCTGAGCTGACCAACCGTGAGCAGGCGCAAGAAGCCCGCGGCACGGTGCTCTACGGCGAGCCGATCGATGACCCCGATGTGCTGTGGGTGCACGATCTGATCGATCAGCCAGTGGTGGACCTCGATGGTCGTGACCTTGGTCGGGTCGGACACGTCGAGGAGAACCCGGCCAGCGACTTGCTCGCCCTGGACTCCGGGGGCCTGGTACCGCTCGCGTTCTTCGTCGAGCAGCAGGACGACGGCACGATCGTGGTCGATCCTCCCGTCGGCTTGTTCGGCGACGAGGACGAGGAGGAGTGACCGCGTGAGGATCGACGTCTTCACCGTCTTTCCCGGACTGATCGACGACTTCGCCGGTGAGTCGCTGCTCGGCAAAGCACAGGAGCGAGAACTGCTTGACGTCCGGGCCCATGACCTGCGAATGAAGGCGACCGGCGCTCACCGCAGTGTCGACGACGCGCCGTTCGGTGGCGGCGCCGGCATGGTGCTCATG
Source organism: Actinomycetota bacterium (assembly GCA_039028435.1). Taxonomy (GTDB): domain Bacteria; phylum Actinomycetota; class Acidimicrobiia; order Acidimicrobiales; family UBA10347; genus UBA10347. The sequence continues at coordinate 4,220 of JBCCIC010000016.1, forward strand.
CCCGAGCCGGTATACGCCGCCGTCGAGGAGATCGATCCGCCACGGCCGCTTTTGCTGATGTCGCCGAGCGGGCGTCGGTTCGACCAGGACCTGGCGGTCGAGCTGGCGCAGGGCGAGGGTTTCTCGCTGCTGTGCGGGCGCTACGAAGGTGTCGACGAGCGGATCGCGACCGATCTCTGCGACGACGCCGTATCGATCGGCGACTACGTGCTGTCCGGAGGCGAGGTCGCCGCGCTGGTGATCATCGAGGCGGTCGGGCGCCTGCTGCCCGGCGTGATGGGCAATGACGATTCGGCCGGCGACGAGTCGTTCATGACCGGCCTGCTCGAGTACCCGCACTACACCCGACCGGCGGAGTTCCGCGGCACTGAGGTGCCGCCCGTGTTGCGAAGCGGCGACCATGGCAAGGTCGACCGCTGGCGTCGCGCTCAGGCGCTGGCTCGGACGATCGAGCGGCGTCCGGACTTGATCGATACGCGAGGCGGCCTGACCGAGGCTGACCAGAAGCTGCTCGACGAGTTCGACCTGTAGCCGCGCGAAGATGCGGGGGTGATCGACCCGGCCGATGTGGCGGCGCTCTATGACTCGTCCACCTATGTGACTGGCGCGCCTCACGAGGCGATCGACCGTCTGCGGTCAGGCGGCCCGGTCGTCTGGGTCCCGGCCGAGGACCTGGGCGGGGGCTATTGGGCCGTGCTGTCGCACGCCGAAACCAAGCAGGTCTTGCGGGACGCGGTGACGTTTTCAAGCCATGTCGCTGGCACGCAGCTGCGCACGCCCGCCCGGCCCGAGGACCTGGCGTTTGTCCAGCAGATGATGCTGAACCAGGATCCGCCAGACCACACCCGGCTTCGGCGGCTGCTGTCCGCGGCCTTCGTCCCACGGGCCATCGCGGCGCTCGAACGCGAGATCGCCGAGCGCGCCGCCGCGTTGGTTGCTCGCGTCGAACCTCGAGACGAGTTCGACCTCGTCGGCGACGTGGTTGGAGACCTACCCGTGGCGGTTCTGGCAGCGGTCCTCGGGTTGCCGGACGAGGATCGCGGGTTGCTCTATGACTGGTCGAATCGGGTCATCGGCTTCCAAGACGCCGACTATGCGACGTCATCGGCGTTCGACGCGGTGAGCGGTACCGAAATGGCGCGGGCGGCACTGCGACTTCGACCGGAGCCTGACGCAAGTGGTGCCATGCCCGACCCTCGCACGCGTGCCGGACTGGCGGACATGTACGACTACGCGCAGCGTCTTGCCGACTACCGCCGTCGCGAACCGGGCGAGGACATCGTGTCGTTGCTGTTGGCCGCCGACGTCGATGGTCGCCCACTCACCAACGACGAGTTCGAAACGATGTTCTTCCTGTTCGCCGTCGCCGGCAATGAGACGCTGCGCAACGGCATCCCCGGAGGGATGTTCACCTTGATGCAGCATCCCGAGCACTACGACGCCGTGATCGCCGACCCGACGCTGCTGCCCGGAGCGATCGAGGAAATGCTGCGGTACTGGCCGCCGGTGATCCACTTCCGCCGTACCGCGACCATCGACGTGCGGCTGGCCAACGCGTCGATCGCGGCTGGCGACCGGGTGGCGGTCTATCACCTGGCCGCCAATCGTGATCCGGCGGTCTTCGAAGACCCGCATCGCTTCGACATCGGGCGCTCGCCGAACGATCATGTGTCCTTCGGCTTCGGCGCGCACTTCTGCCTCGGTTCGCATCTCGCCCGAACCCAAATGCGGTGCATGATCGGTGAGCTCAACGCGCAGCTCGGGCGTCTCGAACCGGTTGGCGAGCCTTCGCGCCTGCAGTCGAACTTCCAGCAGGGGTTGAAGGCCCTGCCGGTGTCGCGTGGGCCGCGTACGCTCGACCTATGAGCGATACGTCCTTCGACCGCTTTCGCCCGCATCCGTGGCACGGCCTCTCGGTGGGGGCGGAACCGCCCGGTCTGGTCGATGCGTATATCGAGATCACCCCGAACGACGGCGTGAAGTACGAGATCGACAAACACACCGGCTACCTCCGCGTTGATCGACCGCAGGGATCCGCAGCACTCCCGCCGACGTTGTACGGCTTCGTCCCACGCACCTATTGCGGCGACCGAGTGGCGGCGCTCACGCCCGCAGCCACCATCGGGGACGGCGACCCCCTCGACATCTGCGTTCTCAGTCAGCAGCGCATCGAGCGGGCCGAGGTCGTCGTTCCGGCGCGTGTCGTCGGCGGTGTTCGCCTCCTCGACGACGGCGAGGCCGACGACAAGATCGTCGCCGTGCTGGCCAGCGACCCGGTCTTCCACTACGCCAAGGACCTGCGGCATCTCCCCGACGTGGTCGTGAACCGGATCATTCACTACTTCGGCACCTACAAGCTCCAGCTGTCGACCGATGGCGCGAATCCCATTGAGCTGGTCGGAACCTACGGCGCCGACGAAGCCCACGACGTCGTCACCGCATCGATGCTCGACTACGAAGAGAAGTTCCCCGAGACCCTGCTCTAGCCTCGGCCCATGGCTGAACCGACCCTGCTTCTCATCCATGGCCTCGGAGCGACTTCGGGTGTCTGGGCCGATGTCGTTGCTTCGGTCGATTGGCCCGGCAAGGTCGTCAGTCCCGACCTGCCGGGGCATGGGGCAGGGGAGTGGACCGGCGACTACACGGTCGGTGCGTTGTCGGCCGGCATCGCCGCGCACTGCGAGAACGGCGAGGAGGTCGTGGTCGTCGGTCATTCGCTCGGAGGCGGTGTGGGTGTCTGTTTGGCCTCGAACGTGTTCCGGCCGGTGGTGCAGGGCGTGGTGGCGCTCGGCGTCAAGGTCAGCTGGAGCGACGCCGACGTCGAGGGCATGGCCGGCGTCGCCGCCAAGGGCGTGCGCTGGTGTGAGACGCGCGACGAGGCGGTGCAGCGCTTCCTGCGCAACAGCGGCCTCGCCGGCATCGTCGACCCAGATCATCCGGCGGTCGAGGACGCCGTCGCCGAGGGCGAAGGCGGTTGGCGAGTGGCCCAAGACCCGATGACGTTTGCCCAGCGCAAGCTCGACATGGCCGGATTGCTGTCCGCCGCAAAGTGTCCGGTCATCCTTGGCGCGGGGGAGCACGATGCGATGTGCCCCGAATCCGATCTCGCCGTCTTCACCGACGACGCACGGATTGCCCCAAATGCGGGGCACAACGTGATGGTGGAGGATCCGTCGTGGGTCCGTGGGCTGATCGAAGAGATCAGCGGCTGACGCGAGTCGCAAGCGTGACCGATCCCGGTACGCTGTCCGGCTGACATGCCGGGTCGAATCCCGGCAACACGCCCCCCGGAGTTCGCCATGCAGCCCACCGACTTCATCGACAAGGCCAGCCTTCGAGACGACATCCCCGAGTTCCAGCCCGGGGACACGCTCAAGGTCCACGTGCGCGTGGTCGAGGGCAACAAGGAGCGCATCCAGATCTTCGAAGGTGTCGTGATCAAGCGGCAGGGTGCTGGCCTCCAAGAGACCTACACCGTTCGCAAGATCAGCTTCGGTGTCGGCGTCGAGCGCACGTTCCCGCTGCACACCCCATCGGTCGAGAAGATCGAGCGCACGATCCGCGGCGACGTCCGTCGGGCCAAGCTCTTCTACCTGCGTGACCGCGTCGGCAAGGCCGCCAAGGTCAAGGAACTCCGCGACTGGTGAGTCCGCCGGGCTGACGCGGTCAGCCCTCGAGGGCCTTGATCAAGCGCGCCATCGAGTCCTTCAGTGGCGCGCTCTCGACCCCGAGCTGGGCGAGCAGCGTGGATGGCACGTCCATGGTGATCCGCTGCATACGCATGTCTCGATGTAGGTGCATGTACTCGAGCCGTGGCACCAGCTCTTGCAGGATGCTGACGAGATCGAGCACCGACGCATTGTGTGACGCAAGGTTCCACAGACCCGAACCCTGATCCGATGCGACCAGCTCAGCGAGCGTCTCCGCAAGGGTGTCGACGGCGATGAAGGGCCGGGTCTGGGTGCCATCACCGTGAATGCGCACGGTGCGCTCGGTCCACGCATCGAAACACATGGCGTTGATCACGGTGTCGAACCGGATGGCCGGATTGAAGCCGAAGACATTGCCGGCCCGCACGACATGCACACGCCGGTCGCTCGTCGCCAGGCGGCGGAGGTGAGCCTCACCCGCCATCTTCGACACGCCGTAGCTCGATGCCGGAGCAGGGGTCGTGGCCTCGGTCACCGGTTCGTCGTGCTCGCCGTACACCGCGAACGAGGAGACGTAGACGACCGTGTGCGCCGGACTGGCCGAAAGGGTTCGAGCGAGCTGGCTCGTACCCCAATTGTTCACCTGGTCGAAGACGTGGTGGTCGAGATCGGACTGCGGCGTGGTGGCTCTGGCGGCGAGGTGAATCACCACATCGACATCGCGCACCATCTGCTCGAGTAACTGGCCGTCGAGCAGGTCCACTCGGCGGAACTCGACCGGGACCTTGCCGTGTGAGCCCGACACGAACAGTGCGTGGTTGCGTCGCGACAGGTTGTCGATGACCCGGATCGATCGGACGTCGTCGCGAGAGGCGAGCGCCCGCACGAGGGAGAAACCGATGTAGCCGGCGCCGCCGGTGATCAGGATGCGCATGTCAGGCCAGCACCGTGTGCAGCCCGCACTCGGTCTTGTGTTGCCCCGCCCACCGGCCATCTCGATCGCCGTCGAGCGAGGGACGAATCGTGCACGGTTGGCAGCCGATCGAGTCGTAGCCGGCGAGTTCGAGTGGATGCCGGGGAAGCTCGTGCTCTGCGATGTATTCCCAGACGTCGCGACGAGTCCACTCGAGCATGGGGTGCAAGCGCACGACATCGTGGGGTCCGGGTGCTTCGAGCTCGAAGCCCGCTCGCACGCCGCTCTGGTCGCGACGCACGCCCGTGATCCAAACGTCCGCCCAGGCGAGCACGGGTTCCATGGGCATGGTCTTGTTCACACTGCAGCAGCGTTCGGTGTTCTCGGTCCACAGGAACATGCCGCTGGTCGTCCGTTGCGAGCTGAGCGTGACGGGGGAGGACACGGACCGGACCTCAAGCCCAAGTTCAGTCGCCACCCGGTCACGGAACTCGAGGGTCTCGGGGAAGTGAAATCCCGTATCGATGAAATACACCGGCACGTCGGGCGCGTGCTGGCCGAGCAGGTGCAGCAGGGCCATCGACTGGGTCTGGAACGACGAGCTGGCGATGATTCGGCGCCCGGCCGATCGGTGCACCGCGAGACGCTCGAGGAAGGCAGCGATGAGCTTGGGTTCGTCCACCGGCAAAACCCTACAACGTTGGTCGGGATTTGCACATGGAGTTCATGCCGCTCAAAACGCGTCTTCGATGATGCGCACCTGGCCTCGCAGCACGATCGCGACATCGAAACGGAGGCGCCGATTCACACGGCGGTTACCCAGCCACCGCAGTGCCGCGGTGCGGACGCGTTGCTGCTTGCGATGGTCGACGGCCAAGGCCGGGTCGGCGAATCGGTCCGAGGCTCGACTCTTGACCTCGCAGAAGACGACCACATCGTCATCGGCGGCGACGATGTCGAGCTCACCCTCGCGACACGACCAGTTGCGCTCGACGATGCGGTAGCCGTTCTTCACGTACCACGCGGCAGTGGCGTCTTCGCCTTTCTCGCCCAGCACCCGTGCACTCGTCTGAATCCGTCCCATGGCTCGAACCTAGGAAGCGGGTGTGACAGCTTCAGCCGAAGAACGCCCAGACCACGAGGCAGATACACACCACGACCGCAGCCGCGACGAACCAGTAGTCGAAGTTGGTTCGGCGGTGCTGGCGCTGGGGATCGAAGCCCATCGTGTCCAGGCTAACGACAGGATCCTTGCGTCGAAGGTGCCCGCGGCACCACGATGGAGCGATGACCGCCACCGCCACTCCCGCACCACACACCTTGACCGAGGGCGTCGCCTGGCGTCCCTTTCCCGGCTTCGACGGCCTGTACTACTGGGTGGTCACCGTCGACCGCGACCGCGCGGTCGTCGACATGCTCATGAAGTTCGACCCGGGCGCAAAGTGCGTTCCGCACCGCCATGTCGGGCCGACTCGAACCCTCGTGCTCGAAGGCGAGCACATCCTGTACGAGCCCCACGACGACTCGATCGAGACCGCCCGCAAAGGGCCCGGTGACGTCGGCGACAACGGTGGTGACGAGCAACACATCGAGGGTGGTGGCCCGTACGGAGCGGTGATTCTGCTGACGATGACCGCCGTCGACGACGTCGTGTACGAGATCTTCGACGAGGCGCTCACCCTGCAGCGCACCATCACCCTCGAGGACTTCGAGCGCGGACTGCGCAAACAGCAGGCCGGCTGACCCGCGAACCAACCCGGGATCGGGGAACCTGGAGGGGCCGGCCGACGTCTGATCGGTGCAGCACATCCCCCAGGAGGTTCCCATGACCACTGTGCTCGAGCGCCTCGTCCCCGTCGTCGTTGTCGCGGTGCTCCTTGCCGTCGCGTGCGGAGGCGGTGATCTCGCCGACGAGAGCGCCGGTGAATCCGCTGCACGGTCGACCGTGGTCTCGGCCACGCCGACACCCGACTCGACTCCGGTCCCCACACTCGAACCGACTCCCTTCCCCACACTCGAACCGCCGATTCCGGTCGAGCCCGATGATGGGATCGGCGACGGTGCCGAACCGCTGCCTGGTGCCGAAGTCGATCCCGGTCCCGCAGGCGATTGGCACGGTGCCGAGACGGCGGTGACCAACTGTCCGGGCATCGACTTCCAGCGGGTCGAGGCGTCGGCGTTCTCGTTCTCGGTGCCGGTCGACTTCGTCGATCAGCAGGCCCAGGGTCTCGACAGCGAGATCGCGATCTGGTCGGACGGCTCGATCGAGGCCAGCTTCGACTACGGGTGGTACTCGAATCCGCTCGACACCTATCCGGCCGAGAACCTCACCGCCATCGACTTCAGCGGCTTTGTCGGCCGCCTCGTCGTCGTGCCCGAGGCCGCGGTGAACATCGTCGGCGTGCACTTTCCGGTCGTCGAGACCGGCGACTTCCAGCCCGATCGGCTGACCCTGATCGTGCGCTACGAGGACGGCGCCGATGAGATCATCGGCCGATGCATCGTGAGCTCGATCGAATGGAAGGTCAGCCCACCGAGCTGATCGGGTGCGGCACGATCGACGACCACAGCACGCCGTAGGGGTGGAAGGGCTGCTGATCGGGTTGCTGCGCGCCTGTCGAATCGGTCGCACGGGTGCGAACGACATGTTCTCCCTCGGCGAGGTCGACCTCGAACCGGAACACGGTCCACGCCCAGCGGCCCTCGGTCGGGTCGAGCTGCGCCGGCTGCCATTCGCCGCCGTCGATCGACCATTCGACCGCGGTGATCGCCCCGTCGCCTGAGCGGGCGTAGCCGAACAGCTCGTTGCGTCCCGCGGGTAGTGAGCCTGGGAACTCAAGAGCGAGGTGCGACTTCACCGGGTGTGCAGTCACCGGTCCCAGGATCGTGCTATCCGGGTCGCGGTCGACGTAGTACTCGTCGGCCCGCCATGACGGCACCCAGCTCGACGAGATCGTGAGCTCGCCCAGCCACTTGACCGAGTACGCACCGACCCAGCCGGGTACGAGCAGGCGGACCGGCGCGCCATGCGCGCGTAGCAGCGGCTCGCCGTTCATCGTCGTGGCGACCATCGTGGTCGGGTCGAGCGCCTTGTCGAGGGGCAGACACATGCGAGCCGGCTCGCCCTCGGTGTTCTCCTCGTCGAGACCCATCGGTGAGACCCACGCCGCGTCGGGTCCGACACCGGCGAGATCGAGGACCGAGGCGAGAGTCGGTCCCGACCAGCGGGCCAGACCGAGACCACCGAGCATCCAACCGGTGTGAGCGTTCTCTGGCGGGATCACCTGTCCGTCGACGAGGGTGAACATCGATCGCCCATTGCCCGCGCACTCGATCCAGGCGAGCTGGTCGACCTGGGGGAGTGCCGAGAGTGCATCCCAGTCGATCTCGACCTCGGTCATGGCGGCATCGCCACAGATTCGAAGCCGCCACGAATCGCGGTCGATCGTCGGCGCATCGCTCGCATTGCAGACGAAGAAGCGATCGATCGGCGTCTCGATCGTGCCGAGGTCACCGCCGCGGTATTCGAGGCTGGTGGTGAGATGCGTGAAGCCGTCGTCTGGCTTTCCGTAGTCGGCCATCGGCGCACGCTAGCGTCGCCCGCGATGGCGAGCGCGGAAGACACGATCGACCTCTCTGATCGTGGCGGGACCCTGCAGATCTCGCGCTGGGGCGATGGTGCGCCATCGATCGTGATGCTGCATGACGGCCTGGGATCGGTCGCGCAGTGGCGTGACGTGCCGGCGGCGATCGGCGCTCGAACGGGGCGCGGAGTGCTTGCCTACGACCGGGCCGGTCACGGGAGGTCGACACCCGTGCCGAGCGGACCCTGGCCATACCGGTGGCACGTCGACGAAGCCCACGTGCTGGAGCGCATCATGCAGCACTTCGACATGCCCGAACGCATCGTCGTAGGTCATTCCGACGGCGGCACGATCGCCTTCGAACATGCGCTGCTCGGCTACGAACAGGACTGCCTCGTGGCCGTTGCATCGCACACCTTCCTCGAAGAGATTTCGCTCGCGACCTGCCGCGCGCTGGTCGCCCATCCCGAGCCGGTTATCGCCGGTTTGGCTCGTGCCCATGCTGAACCCGGCGCGCTCCTACGAGCCTGGAGCGAAGGTTGGTTGGCCGAGCACATGGCCGACTACGACATCCGGTCCGAGCTTGGTCGCATCGAGCATCCGGTGCTTGTGGCCCAGGGCGAGCGGGACGAATACGCCACCGATGGCCAGGCGATCACGACGGCCGCGGCGATCGGTTCCAACGCCGAGCTGCTCATCGAGCCGGGTGCCAAACATCTGTGGCATCACGACGACCCGTCGCGATTCGTCGATGTGGTGGTCGACTTCGTCGCCCGCACGGTGGACGGTTGAGGGCGGCCGCGGTCCGCGAGGTTGACGCTCGGCGCTGAGAAGGGCATGATTTCTTTCGACGGAAGCGTCGAAAGAAATCGAGTCATCATGACTGCAGTGATCGAACGTCCCGAAGATCGGGTGTGGGACGAGGGTGATCCCGACATGCCCGAGGAGTTCCGCGACCTGCTCGTGCGGATGCTCAGCTACCACATCGAGAACAGCACGAACCCGCACTACAACGACCTCCTGACCATGCTCTGGGACCGGTGCATGAACTTGCCGCCCGACGAGGGTTCCAAGTCGGCGCTCACCAAGCTGATGCAGCAGGAGGTCGAGCACGGCATCATCACCGCCAAGATCCTCGCCGGGCTTGGTGTCGACGAGGTCACCCGCCCGATCGAGCAGTACGCGTTCCGGTTGCCGATCGACACCTTCTGCGACCTGGCGTACTTCCACGGGCTCATCGATCGGGTCGGCGTCTACATCGGCGAGACCTGGGAGGGCGTGCCGTACCAGCCGCTGATCGATGTGGCGCCCCAGCTCCACAAGGACGAGCTCTTCCACTGCACGCTGGGACTGCGCAACCTGCGCAAGGTCTGCCAGACCCCCGAGGGCCTCGAGGAGGCGAACGAGGGCATCAAGAAGTGGTGGCCCGCCGCGCTCGACATGTTCGGCCGCAGCGACTCGGCATTCACCGACGCCTACGTGCGCTGGGGACTTCGGCAGAAGAACAACGCCGACCTGCGCCGCCAGTACATCGCCGAGACCCGACCGCTCCTCGAGGAGATCGGGATCACCGTGCCGTCGAACCGACTCAACCGGCGGTTCCTCTGAGCGCAGATCCGCCGGCCAACCATGGTTCGCTCACCGTCTCGGCGATCCGGCCGGAACCGCGGGTGGCATTGGTCGAGGCCTCGTCGCCAGGTCATCGCGAGTTCTTCTATGTGGTCGCCGGCGATCAGATGCTGACGATCAACGCGTTCGAGGTCAGCGACGATGCACTCGCCGAATCTCGCACGCATGTCATTCGCAAACCGTTCGACTGGGATATGCATCCCAAGGACGACCCACCATCGCTGGGCGATGATCAGGACCTGCTGATCAAGATCTGGCAGATCCTGGGTCGAGATAGCTGAAGGGATACGAATGGACCTCGCATCCAAAGGCCAAGTGCTCGTCGACACGACCGTGGTCGTCGATCCGGCAAAGCTCGAGCTCCTCACGGACGCGATCGGCACCGATACGGCGGCCACCACGGCCCGGTTCGTGCCGTTCTTCGGCCCGACGGTCGCCGGCCAGGACTCGGTCGTCGGGCCACTGGAGATGTCCCTACAGCGGGGGTTGCAGGGTGGCCAGTCCTATGAGTGGCATCGGGCGTTCGAGCCCGGCGAGACCGTCCAGGTGACGATCTCGGTCGAGGACATCCTCGACAAGGGGACCATGCACCTGGCAACGGTGTTGTCCGAGTACCGGGACACCGAGGGCGACCTGATCCAGCGGCAACGGACCGTGTTCGTAGAGCGCTTCCCCGAAGGCGGTGACGCATGAGCCGTATCGAGCTGCACGACGCGACTGCTCGTTCGATCGACCGCGATCATGTCGCCTCGTACGGCGATGCCGTGGGCGACCACAACCCGGTCCACTTCGATCCAGCGTTTGCGGCGTCGGCCGGTCTGCCGGACACCGTCGTGCACGGTCCGCTGACCGTTGCGGTGATCGTCGACCAGGTGATTGCGCAGGTTGGCGCGGAGAACCTGAGGAATCTCGACGTGCGGCTGCGCGGGCCCGTTTTCCCTGGCGACGCACTGAGCCTCGCTCCGATCGACTACGGCGACCTCGACCGCGGCGTCGAGGTCACCAACCAGCGCGGCGAGCAGATCGCAACCGTCATCCTGATTCTCGAAGGAGACCCTGACGCATGAACTACGAACACCTGCTCGTCGACGATTCACACGCCGGCATCCGCATCATCACGTTGAACCGGCCCGACAAGTTCAACTCGTGGAACTCCGACATGCGTGGCGAGATGCGGGCCGTCATCGAGGACACGGCGATGGCGACGGGGATCCGCGCCGTGGTCATCACCGGTGCTGGTCGTGCGTTCTCCGCCGGCGAGGACGTGTCGGAGATGGCGGATCTGACCGAGATGGGAACTCGTGGCTTCCGAGCCGTAGCCCGCGGTATTCACTCGGTGTTCGACCTGATCGAGGCTCTCGAGGTGCCCGTGATCGCCGCCGTCAACGGTGTCGCTGCGGGAGGTGGATTCGAGTTGGCGCTGAGTTGCGACTTCCGCATCGTCGCCGACAACGCCCGGTTCGTCATGCCCGAGGCCAAGGTCGGCCTGATCCCTGGCAGCGGTGGCTGTTCGCGGCTCGTGCACTACGTGGGACTCGGGCGGGCGAAGGAACTGGTGATGCTCAGCCGCAATGTCGGCGCCGCCGACGCGGTGGCGATGGGGCTCGCGACCGACACGGCGCCGGAAGGCGAAGCCGTGGGCGGAGCCCTGGCGCTGGCCGATGAGCTGTCGGCGTTCGCGCCGCTGGCGCTTGGTATGGCGAAGACCGTCCTCAATACCTGCACCGATGTGGATCATGAAACCGGACGCCGGCTCGAACGGATCGGCCAGTCGGTCCTCAAGACAACCGAGGATCACGCTGAGGGTGCAAAGGCGTTCATGGAGAAGCGGAAGCCGGAGTGGCAGGGCCGCTGACCGAGAAACCGAAGCGCGGGCGGCCCAAACAGGACGGCCCGTCGCCGCAGTGGTTGGCGCGGCGAGAAGAGATCATCGAGACCGCGGCTCGCGTGTTCGGCGAGCGCGGCTATGACCAGGGCTCGCTCGACGACGTTGCCGCCGAACTCGGAACCGGCCGCGCCAGCCTCTACCACTACATCGACGACAAGGCCCACCTGCTGTCGCTGATCTTCGATCGGGCGATTTCGGCGACGCTCGCCCGCATGGACGTGCTGTCGGCGATCGACGACCCAAGCGAGCGGCTCGCCGCCCTGATCGAGCACCAGGTCCGAACCATCGTCGCCCAGCAGCCGATGTTCGCCGTGTTCTTCGGCAACCGCCCGGCCCTTGACGGCCAGTACGAGCGCGACATCGTGGCCAAGGAGCGCCGCCTGCTTCGGTATCTGATCGAGGCCGTGCAGGCTGCACATGACGACGGCGCGATCGATGTGCCCGATCCGCGCCTCGCTGCCCAGGCGATCCTCGGGTTGAGCAGCTGGACGTACAACTGGTTCGATCCCGCTCGCGACTCCGTCGACGAGCTCGTCGCCGCCTGCCAGGCACTCGTCCTGCCAACTTCTCGGGCGGTTTGAGCTTCCTCAGGCAGTCGAAACCGCCCGAGAACAGCGGGCCACGCGGCCGGAAGGCGCGGTGAAGTAGCGTCGGCCCGAGCTTCCCCATCCTTGATGAGAGGGAAGCCGCGATGTCCGCTGAGCAAACGATGGCCCGCCAGCGAGGCCTCGCCGACCGCAACCCGAGGTGAGTCGCCCGCACCGGCTGGCGCAGCGGACCGTGCCCGGCGTCCGAGTCCATCGATCGGTTCAATGGCCCGCTCGTCAGGAGACCATGCGGCGCGGTATCCCGTGTACCGGCATCGAGCGGACGATTCTCGACACCGCAGCGCTGGGCAACGTCGACCAGGTCGAGCGGCTCGCGGAGGGAGCCGTCCGCCGCCGGTTGACGTCGTTCGGATTGGTCGCCTCCTATCTGGTGTGGCATGGAGGACGAGGCCGCCCCGGTTCGGCGACCCTTCGCACGATGCTCAACCGTCGAGTTCCCGAAGCGCCGCTTCGGTCGCGAGGATGTCGAAGATGGCACATCCTCGAGGTGCTCTGGTCGATGTACGCCGAGGATCCGCGACGGCTTGCCGAACTCATCGCGGACTACCTCGCCTCGAATCACGTGTCGCGGAGGAGGTGGCGTTTGACCTTGCCGGTCGCGGTCTGGGGAAGCTCGTCGACGAACTCGACCCAGCGGGGATACTTGAACTTGGCCTGGGTGGCCTTGACGTGATCCTGGATCTTTCCCGCCATCGCATCGTCGGGGGTGACCTCGGGTTCGAGCACGACGAACGCTTTGGGTTTGGTCAGACCGTCGTCGTCGGCCTTGCCGACCACGGCGGCGAGCACCACGCCTTCGACCTCCATCACGGCGCTCTCGACCTCGGTCGGTGAGACCCAGATGCCGCCGGACTTGATCATGTCGTCGCCGCGGCCGAGGTAGCTGTAGGACTCGTCGTCGTTGCGGACGAACGTGTCACCGGTGGCGAAGAAGCGACCGTGGAATGCCTGGCGGTTGCGATCGGTGCGGCGCCAGTAGCCCGGGGTGACGGACTCGCCGGCCACGTAGAGCTGGCCCGGCTCGCCGTCGGGTACGACGTTGCCTTCGTCGTCGCGGATCTCGACCTCGAAGCCGTCGACCACCCAGCCCTGTGAGCCAGGGTGTTGGCGGTCGAGCCGGTTGGCGATGTAGATGTGCGCGAGCTCGGTCGACCCGATCGAGTCGAGCACCGTGAGGCCAAGTTCTTCTTTGCAGCGGCGCCAGACGTCGGACGGAAGTGGCTCACCGCCGGTCACGCCGATCCGCGTGTCCGCAAACAGGCCGTCGGGCACCCCGGCGGCGACGAGCTGCGCCATGAACGTCGGCACGCCCCAGAACATCGTCGGCTTGTGCCGGGCGACGTGGTCGACGATCGCCTCGACCGTCGGCCGGCCGTCGAACAGGATGTGGGTGCCGCCGGTCCCGAGGGCGAAGTAGTTGATGCCCAGGCCATAGGCGAAGAACAGCTTCGGCACCATGTAGCAGCGGTCCTCGGGCCCCATCTCCAGAATCCCCGCGCCGTAGTTGTCGGTCAGGAACGACATGTCGACGTGGCGATGAAGCGCTCCCTTCGGGAAGCCGGTCGTGCCGCTGGTGTACAGCCAGAAGGCGATGTCTTCGCCATCGGCGGGGAAGATCGAGATCGTCGACGCCGCGTCGCGCAGTGTCTCGTAGTGAAGACCAGACGCCGCTGCCGCGCCCTGCACGACCACGTGCTCGAGCCACGGTTGGTCCTCGGTGGCCGGGAGGACCTCGCCGGCGAACACGTCGCTCACGATGCAAGCGGTCGCTCGGCTGTCCTCGAGCAGGAAGCGATAGTCCTTGGTCACGAGCATCGTCGACACGGGTACGGGTACCGCGCCGATCGACATCGCCCCGTAGAACACCTCGAGGAACGACGGCCGGTCGGCCATCATCATCATGACCCGCTGCTCCCGTTGGATGCCGAGCGCGGCGAGTGCGCCGGCCGCTGCTGCGACGCCTTCGGCCAGCTGCCCTCGCGTCGTCTCCGCCCCTGTCGGAGCGTCGATCAGTGCAACGCCGTCAGGGTCGACCTCGGCAGGATCGAGGACGAATCGGCGGACGGCGTTGGTTTCGGACAGGGCATTCGACACGCCGCAATCATCGCTCAACCACCGGATGCGTGTGAAACGACCTATCGGCAGCGATCTATCGACACAGTCTCGACGAGGACTAGCGTCGCAGTCGTGGGGGAAGCGGCGAACGGCACGGAGGCGGCGCAGCTGGACGAGCGCCAGCAGCGGACCGATCAGATCAAGGCGCTCTGTGTCACCGCGGGTGCGAAGGTCTCGGGTGTTGCCGCCGCGAGTGCCTTCAACGAGTACGTGCCCGAGGGACACCGGCCGACCGACTTCCTTCCCGGCTGCAGGAGCGTGGTGGTCATGGGGGCTCAAGGGCCGTCCAATGCGGCCTGGCAGAGCCCGAACCGCCGGCTGATGGAGATCACGGGCTACGACTTCCGCGAGAACGTGGCGTCGATGGTCGTCGCGGATCACATCGAGACCGAGCACGGTCATCTCGCCATGCCCGGACCAGCGCTCCCGACGAGCGGGCAGCACCCGCCGATGTCGATGATGCTGTCGGCCGTGCTGGCAGGACTGGGCACGCGTTCGATCGCCGCCAACATCATCCTCAACCCGCAGCACGGTTTGCTCTACTACGCCGTGGTCCTGACCACCTTGGAGCTGGTGCCGGATCATCAGCTCGAGGACAACGTGTGCCCCGCCCGGTCGTGTGTGCGTCTCTATGAGCAGGAGGGGCGTACGCCTTGCATGGCGGCGTGTCCGGCTGACGAGGGCGGGTGCATCGACGCAACGATCGAAGACGGCGAGATCACCAGCTCGTTCTTCGATCGAGAGCGATGCTCGACCCGCGCCATGAACTTCGGCATCCGCGGCCACATCAAACAGGTCGAGCTGCTGACGAACATCGAGGACCGGGACGAGCGTCGGGCCATGATCCACAGCGACGACTTCCGCCGAAACGTCGCAGCGGTTGGTCGCTACAAGGAGTCGGTCGCGCAGTGCTTCGAATGCATGCGTGTGTGTCCAGTCGGCCGCTACGAACGGAAGCTGAAGTGACCGCGCCGGCGGCCCCGATCACCGATCGGGCCGGCACCGAGCTCGACGCCGACGAGGTCAAGGCGATGATCCTTGGCGGCGCGAAGCGCCGCGGGGCGACGATCGCCGGCGTGGCCGATCCAGCGTTGCTCGATGGGCAGCCCGAGGGCATGCGCCCGGTCGACCTCCTGCCGCAGACCAAGACGATGATCGTGCTCGGCGGCGCGGCGCCCCGAGCTGGCGAGTGGTCGAGCCCGCGATCCGAGGTGCTCGAAACGCTCGGCACCGCAGACCGCATCGGCGTTACGGCGAGTGCGGTCGCACGCCAGATCGAGGACGACCTCGGCTACTACGCACTGTCGGTCCCGACCGCGACCGATCAGGACGACAAGCCGTTCATGAGCTTCGTCGATGCCGCGGTGGCCGCTGGAGTCGGCTCGCCGAGCCTGGCCGGTCCCGCGCTGAATCCCGATCAGGGCTTCGTCTATCTGGCGGTGATCCTCACCTCGCTGCCGTTGCCGTTCGACGAGCCGCTGCCGACACCGGCCTGCCCTGCGCCGAGCTGCGTGGACATGTACGCGGACCGAGGCGTCACGCCCTGCACCGATGTGTGCAACATCGATGCCGGCGGCTGTCTGGGAGGCGAGATCGTCGATGGGCTCGTGATCGGCCGCAAGTTCGACGCCGAGCGTTGCCGCGACCGGGTGTACCACTACTGGGTTCCCGGTTATCAGAAGGCACTCGAGGCCGCCCTGGACGAGCCCGACGCCCGTCGCCGCAAGATGATCCTGTACGGCAGCTACTTCACCCGGACGATGTGGTCGATCACGTACTCCAACGTGAGCCAGGGCCAGTGCTTCGAGTGCGTCAAGGCCTGTCCGGTCGGGTCAGACGGGCGACAGCTCAAGTGACCGGCGCCGAATCGAGCGAGGCGGCCTCGCCCGAGACGCCGGGGGTGACCCGCGGGGAGTGGGCCGGATTTCACGTCGTCGACCCCGACCTCTACGACCGCTACCGGGACCAGGTGTTGGAGCTGGGCAACAGCCACCAGCGCAATATCAACGAGTTCCTGCCCGCCGACCGGCGTGGTCGTGCGTGGACCGATGCCGAGATCGCCGAGCACCTCGGTCTCGACGTGCGCGACGTGACCGAGATCCGAGTCGTCGCCGAGCACGACAAGTACGGGATCGAGGAGTATGAGCACTCGGCCCGGTTCAAGGACGCCGCATCGGCCTCGTACCGCGAGCGCGGGGTTCGGGGCCTCTACGAGGGGGAGCCCGCACCTCCGATGCGTGGCCGTTCCGAGAGCTCGGAGGACTGATGGACGACGAGGCACGCCCCGACCCGCTCGAGGTCACGCTGGAGGGCATGCAACCACGGGTAGGGGAAACGTTCACGGTCATCGGCCACGAGGTCGAGTTGACGCTCGTCGAGGCGGAGCCGTCGCCTCAGGGAGTCGAGTGGGGCTTCTCCCTGTTGTTCGAGGGTCCGGAGAACCCGCGGTTGGCGCAGAACACTTGGGCCCTCAATAGCCGTGGCGAGGAACTGCACCTGTTCCTGGTTCCGGTCGTCACCGGGTCGACGGCACCGGCGTACGAATCCGTGTTCTCCCAGGTCCCGGGATAGCAGCGTTCGTGCCGTGGTATCGCTATCGGGCCGAGGATGCCGATGGCGTGTCGTTCACCTCGACGATCGAGGCCGACTCGGCGTACGAGGCCACGGTGGCCATTCGAGAACTCGGCGTCGAGCTCGAGTCGCTCGAGCGAGTGCCGGGGCCGGAGTCACCGCCCCGCCCCGAACTGCTGGAACCGCCGCTCGCCGATGAGCCGTCGTTCCGGTTGGAGCCGGTCGACGACCGCCCTCCGCCGGCGCCGCGGGAGATTCCGCCCGGGGTCTCGGGCACGCCGGGCGGCATGATCCTGATCCTCGTTGGCGGGATCTTCGTGGCCATTTCGTCGATCATGATCGTCGTCGGCCTGTTCACCGTCGCGGCCGGCAACCGCGAGGGCTGGTTCATCGCCGGGATCCCGTCGATCCATTTCCTGGTCGGTTCGCTACTGCTGTTCTTCGCCATTCGCGGCCGTTCAGAGCGACGCCGCATCGTGCAGGACGGCGCAGTCGCGCTCGGCCATGTCGAGAACATCGGCTTCAACCGATCCGTGCGGGTGAACGGTCGCAACCCGTTCAAGATGAGTTATCGATTCGAGGTCGCCGGCGTCGAGTACGAGGGCTCGCACAGTTCGATGGACGAGGCACTGAAGCGGCATCGTCGCCATGATCGGATCTGGGTGCTCTACGACGTCGACGATCCGTCCAAGAGCGTGGAGTGGCCACCCTTCTGAGTGGCGTCCGCAGAGCGGAGCGAGCGGAGCGAAGTTGCGATTGCGAGTGGTATCCGCAGAGCAGCCCGAGCGGAGCGAAGTTGCGATTGCGAATGAGACTGTCGTAGCCGCGCGCTAAGTTGGGCGCTGCCGGCTTCCCCCAGCATCGAGAACAGGGGAGAGGTCGTGCTCGCTCAAGCAGTGTCCGCGTCGTTGCGCGGAATCGATGGCCAACGGGTCGTCGTCGAGGTCCATGTCGGCAACGGGTTGCCGGCATTTCATGTAGTCGGGTTACCCGACGCGTCGTGTCGGGAGGCACGTGATCGGGTGCGGGCAGCGATCGTGTCGTCTGGCTTCAAGTGGCCGTCGGCTCGCATCACGGTGAACCTGGCGCCATCGGGTGTGCGCAAGGAAGGTGCGGGTTTCGACCTGGCGATCGCGCTTGCGATCCTGGCCGCGGGAACCGACATCTTCGACCGCACGCCGCTCGACGGGATGGGGTTCGTCGGCGAGTTGGGTCTCGACGGCTCACTCCGGCCGGTCCCGGGAACGCTTTCGCTCGTCGCGGCGATGCAGGTCGACACGGCGATCGTCGCCTCTGCGGCAGCCCACGAAGCGGAGTTGGTCGACGGCGTCAAGGTGCGTGGCTGCGAGTCGCTCGGACAGGTCGTGGCCTGTCTCACCGATGTGGCGCCGTGGCCGGACCCCCAACCGCCGAGCCCAGTTGGCGCTGCGCCGTTGCCGGATCTGGCTGACGTGTCGGGTCACCCGTTTGCCCGGCGAGCGTTGGAGGTCGCCGCGGCGGGCGGACACAACCTGCTGATGGTCGGCCCGCCTGGCACCGGTAAGTCGATGTTGGCCCGACGCCTGCCTGGAATCCTTCCGGACCTCGATCCCGACACCGCGCTCGTCACGAGCCGCATCCACTCCGTCGCCGGACTTCCATTGCCCCACGGACGCCTGCTCAGCACACCGCCGTTTCGGGCACCGCATCACTCGGCGTCGATGGCCGCAATGGTCGGTGGCGGCAGCGCTCGCCTGCGACCTGGCGAGGCCTCGTGCGCCCACGGCGGCGTGCTGTTCCTCGATGAGCTCGGCGAGTTCTCGCCGCGCACGCTCGATGCGTTGCGCCAGCCGATCGAGGAAGGCGTGGTCCGCATCAGCCGGGCGCAGGGGACGGTGGCGTTTCCGGCGTCGATCTGCTTGGTCGCCGCGATGAACCCGTGCCCGTGCGGTCTGCTGGGGTCGGCGGAGCCTTGTCGCTGTTCCGATGCTGCACGGCAACGGTATGCCCGACGATTGTCGGGCCCGCTCCTTGACCGCATCGACGTGCGGGTGCATGTCGAGCGACCAGCGGTCGGCGAACTGCTGGCCCGCGCCCGTGGCGAGGGGAGCGCAGCAGTGCGAGAGCGAGTGGTCCGGGCGCGGGATCGAGCCCATGTGCGCGGCGTGGCGGCGAACGCCCAGTTGCCGGTCGACTGCCTCGATGAGGTGGCACCGCTCGACGGGCAGGGGCGACGGCTGGTCGAGGCAGCGCTGCGCGACGGACGTTTGTCGGCCCGTGGGCTGACCCGGGTTCGGCGCGTCGCCCGCACGATCGCAGACCTCGAAGCCAAGCCCGACGTCGATGCCGACTCGGTGGCCGTCGCGCTCGCCATGCGGGCGCGCCCGGCGCTGCTCGACGCGTGCGGAGCCTTCGGTGGCTGAGGAGCGCGTGTTGGTGATCGAGGGCGATGCAGACCTCGCCGCGTTGGTCTCCCTGGCGGCCCTGCCGGGCATCGCACCGAAGAAGGTCTGGGCTTTGGTCGACGATCGCTCACCGTCCGTGGCGTGGAGCGAGGTTCGCGCGGGCGGCCGGACGCTGGGTCGAGCCAGTGGGGAGTGGGCTGACTGGGCTCGATCGGTCGACCCTGCGGAGGTGCTCGGAGCCCATCGTCGACACGGAGTTCGCGTGGTGCCGTATGGGGCGTCCGGCTACCCGAGCCGGCTCCTCGACGACCCCGAACCTCCGGCCGTGCTCTTCACGCAGGGCCCATCGATGGTCGATGAACGAGTGGCGATCGCCATCGTCGGGACGCGCCGGTGCACCCGGTATGGCACCGACATCGCCCGAGAGCTGGGCGGGGTGTTGGCCGAACGCGGGATCCTCGTGGTCTCGGGTTTGGCCCATGGCATCGACGCCGCCGCCCACGCCGGCGCGGGTCGGGC
Source organism: Actinomycetota bacterium (assembly GCA_039028435.1). Classification (GTDB taxonomy): domain Bacteria; phylum Actinomycetota; class Acidimicrobiia; order Acidimicrobiales; family UBA10347; genus UBA10347. Next base: position 24,081 of record JBCCIC010000016.1, read on the forward strand.
CGACCCGGCGTGCTGCGTGGCCGTCGTTGCCGGGGGAGTCGATGCGGTGTATCCCGCGAACAACCGCGGTCTTTGGCACGCAGTTGCTCGGTCCGGGTTGCTGCTTTCCGAATGGCCGCTCGGCGCGTCGGCCCGACCCTGGCGCTTTCCGGCCCGCAACCGACTGGTCGCCGCGCTCTCGGTCGCCGTGGTCGTGGTGGAGTCTGGCGTCCGAGGCGGCTCGATGTACACCGTCGACGAAGCCCTGCAGCGAGACCGGGTGGTCTTCGCCGTGCCAGGGTCGATCCGTTCACCATCGTCGTTTGGCACCAACCGGTTGATCGCTGAAGGGGCGACACTGCTCGACGACATCGCGGCATTCGCCGACGCGCTGGCCCCTCGTCCGAGGGAGACGGTCCAGACCACGTTGGCGTTGGGCGATCCCGAATCGTCGTGGTTGCTCGACCTGATCGGATGGGAGCCAGCCACCGTCGAGCAGGTGTTGGCGGCATCGGACAAGACGGCGACCGAGGTCACCATCGAGATCGAGATGCTGCTGGCCGACGGCCGTCTTGCTCGCTCCGGGTCGCGCTTGGAGCGGCTGCAATGAGGCGTCTTGTTCTGGTGATGCTGCTTGGTCTGATGGTGTTGACGATGTCCGCCGGGGCACCAATCGTGTCAGTGGGTGCACAGCCGATCCCGACCTACTCCCGTGTCACGTACGTTCCACCATCGGACGGCCATGTGGTCGACCCGTTTCGTCCGCCGGCACACATCGGAGCTCCGGGCAATCGAGGGCTCGAGTACGGCGGGTTCTTCCTGATGGCCGTGTTCGCCGCCGCGGAGGGACAGGTCGAGTTCGCCGGCGGCGTAGGCGGCCGGGGCGTGATCACCATCCGCCACGCCGATGGCCTCAAGACCACCTACAGCGGGCTGAGCGACACGTTTGTTGCCAATGGCGCGCCGGTGCGAAGCCGCCAGACGATCGGTATCGCGCAGAACGGCTTCCACTTCGGAGCGGTGCTCGGCGACCACTACCTCGACCCCCAGGTGCTGCTCGACGCCAGTTCGGGGGAGTCGCTTCGGCCCCGGTTGATTCCGGTAGCCGGACCCGGCGGAACCCGCGAAGGCCCCCGATAGCCTGATGGGCTGAGTGTGTGCACAACGGGTGCACACCGCGACGTCATCTCCGCTCCCCTCAGCGGTCGCCGGCCCAAACCCCGGCGCTGGGAACGGATTCACTGCAACCGACTGGAGAAAACGATGGCACCTGTTGTGTCCATGAAGCAGCTGCTCGACGCTGGTGTGCACTTTGGCCACCAGACCCGTCGCTGGAACCCCAAGATGAAGCGATTCATCCATGGCGAGCGCAGCGGCATCCACATCATCGATCTGCGCCAGACGCTCAGCCAGATCGAGGCCTCGTACAGCTTCGTGCGTGACACGATCGCCGATGGCGGCACGCTGCTGTTCGTCGGCACCAAGAAGCAGGCCCAGGACAGCATCCAGGGCTACGCCGAGCGGGCGAACATGCCGTACATCAACCAGCGCTGGCTGGGTGGCATGCTCACCAACTTCGAAACGATCTCCAAGCGCGTCAACAAGATGCTCGAGTACGAGCGCATGCAGCGCAGCGGCGAGTTCGACGCCATGCCCAAGAAGGAAGCCCTGCTGAAGACCCGTGAGCTGGTCAAGCTGCAGCGCAACCTCGGCGGCATCCGCAACATGAGCAAGGTCCCCGAGGCGATTTTCGTGCTCGACACCCGCAAGGAGCACATCGCGGTGACCGAGGCGAACAAGCTCGGCATCCCGATCATCGCCGTGGTCGACACCAACTGCGATCCCGACCTGATCCAGTACGTCATCCCGGGCAACGACGATGCCATCCGCTCCGGCGATGTCATGACCCGAATCATGAGCGACGCCGTCGTCGAGGGCCGCTTCATCCGCAGCCGTAAGGCTCCGATGGCCGATGCGGCTCCGGCTGAGCGCTCGCCCGAGGAAGAGGCCCGCATCGCCCGTGAGCAGGCCCTCGCCGCTGCTGCTGCCGCCGAGGCCGCCGCCGCTCGCGAAGCTCGCGTTGCCCAGAACATCGAGGCCGCCGCCCAGGCCAAGGACGACGCCGACGACGAGGCCGAAGCCTCCGCCGACGATGCTGCGCCCGAGGCTGCGACTGAGGCTGCTGCCGAAACTCCGGCCGAGGAGGCTCCGGCAGAGGCGCCGGCCGAGGAGGCCGCCGCCGAAGCCCCGGCCGACGATGCCGCAGAGGATGCTCCGGCATCCGAGTGATCGATCCGACCATCTACACACCCCCAGAAGGATTGAAGGAACGAACTGATGGCTGACTTTGGTGCAAAGGACGTCAAGGCGCTTCGCGACGCGACCGGTGCCGGCATGATGGACGCCAAGAAGGCGCTCACCGAGGCCGGCGGCGACGCCGAGGCCGCAACCCAGCTGCTGCGTGAATGGGGCCTGAGCAAGGCTGCCAAGCGCTCCGATCGCGACAACACCGAGGGCGCGGTCGCTATGGCAGGCAATGGCAACAAGGTCGCCGTGGTGCTGCTCAAGAGCGAGACCGACTTCTCGGCCAAGAGCGATGACTTCGTCGCCTGTGCCCAGAAGCTGGCCGACGTCGCGGTGGCCGGCGGCGACCCTGCCGCCGAGTGTGAGAGCGACATCGAGGACCTCAAGCTCTCCAAGAAGGAGAACATCGAGGTCGGCTCGATCGAGATCGTCGAGGCCGCCGATGGCAATGCCCTCGACACCTACCTGCACGTGCAGGATGGTCGGGGCGTGAATGGTGTCGTCGTCGAGGGTTCGGGCGTCGATCCCGAGGCCCTCCACTCGATCGCCCTCCACATCGCGTTTGCCAAGCCCCGCTTCCTCGACAAGAGCGAGGTCAGCGAGGAAGACGCGGCCAAGGAGCGCGAGTCGCTGCTCGAGATCACCAAGGCCGAGGGCAAGCCCGAGGCTGCGTGGGACAAGATCGTCGAGGGTCGGCTCCAGGCCTGGTACAAAGAGAGTGTGCTGCTCGAACAGGGTCTCAACGGCGAAAAGGTGACCGTCGCCGAGACTGCTGCTCCGGGCACCATCGCTCGCTACGTGCAGGCGCGTATCGGCGCCTGACACCGGGCGCAGAGACCTCTGCCCGATCAAGACGGGTCACCACCCCGAAACCTTGACTGAAACAACCGAAGAATCGATGAGCGGCCCCACGACGAGCGGAACCGAGGTTCCCCGGTGGGGTCGCATCATGCTCAAGCTGTCCGGCGAGGCATTTGCCGGCGAGCAGGGCTACGGCATCGACGGCGACGTCGTCGGTGCCATCGCCCAGACGATCGCCGACGCTCGTGCGCGCTTCGACGTATCGATCGCCGTCGTCGTCGGCGGCGGCAACATCTGGCGCGGCCTGTCCGGCGCCGGTGCCGGCATGGATCGCGCCCAAGCCGACTACATGGGCATGCTCGCGACCGTCATCAACGGCCTCGCCCTCCAGGAGATGCTCGAGCGCCTGAACGTGCCGACCCGTGTTCAGACGGCCATCGAGATGAAGGAGATCGCCGAGCCATACATCCGTCGCCGGGCGATCCGGCACCTGGAAAAGGACCGGGTGGTGATCTTCGCCGGCGGAACCGGCAATCCGTTTTTTACGACGGACACCGCAGCAGCGCTGCGGGCCAACGAGATCGATGCCCAGGTGCTGCTCAAGGGCACACACTCGGGCATCGACGGCATCTACACCGCCGACCCCAAGGTCGACGCGAGTGCCACCAAGCTCGACGAGGTCACCTATCTCGACGTGCTCAGCAAGAACCTTCGGGCGATGGACGCCACGGCCACGACGCTCTGCATGGACAACTCGCTACCGATCGTGCTGTTCGATCTGATGGGCGCAGCCAACGTCGAACGCATCCTTTCCGGCGAGGCTGTCGGCACCCTGGTGAGCTGATTTCGTGTCGGGCGGGCTGCAAGTCCAGAAAGGGCGCCCGCTCTCCGGCGCAGACATTCTGGCCAACGCACGAGCGTTGGCGGACGACATCCGCGCCGAGGACTTGGCGGCACAGTACGACGAGCTGCGGCGTCTTCCCGATGATCTCTTCGCTCGTGTGCGGGATACCGGTGTGCTCCGCATGAACATGCCACGGTCGTGGGGTGGGCCGGAAATGACGTCGATGGAGCAGGTCGAGGTGATCGAGTCACTGTCGGCCGCCGACGCATCGGTCGGCTGGTGCTCGTTCATCTGGACCGACTCCGGGCTGTACTCGGGGTATCTCGACGACCAGGTCGGTCGCGAGATGTACCCCCACCTCGACATGGCTACCTCCGGCTGGATCTATCCCGTTGGCACCGCGCTTCGGCTCGACGGCGGCTATCGGGTCAGTGGCAACTGGATGTTCGGCAGTGGTTCGGCCCATTGCGACTGGCTTGCAGCCGGCTGCCTGGTCGACGACGTCGATTCCGAGCGCCCGATCGACCATTGGCGCATCGTGCTGGCTCCACCCGACGATTTCGAGATCCTCGACACCTGGTACACCACAGGGTTGCGAGGAACCGGCAGCAATGACTACCGGGCCACCGATCTGTTCGTGCCCGAAGAGCGGGTGTTCACGTTCTTCGACGCCAAACGCGACGGCGCACTTTGGCGGCGGCCCGATGCGCTGCTGCGCAAGATGGCGGGTGTACCGCTTGGTGTTGCCGCCGATGCCCTCGCGAGCGCCCGCACCCTTCTCGAGACCAAGACCGACCGACTGGTCGGCATGCCGTATCGCAACATGGGTCGGGTACAGGCCGAGATCGCCACCGCGCACGGCAAGCTTGGCGCGGCGCGGGCGTACGTGTTCCATGCGCTGGAGCGGCAGTGGGCCAAGCTCGAAAGCGGCGAGCCGTTGACGGTGGAGGAGCGGGTGGACACCTGGTTGTCGCGCTCCCAGGCATTCCAGACGGGCCGCGAGGTCGTGGCCCAGCTCTATGACTTGGTGGGTGGCGCGGCGATCTACTCGGGCAAGGGCCCTTTCGATCGTCACCTTCGCGACATGCAGACCGCATGCCAGCATCTCGTCGCGCAAACGCGCGGCGTCGAGAATGCCGGCCAGGTCCTGCTCGGGGTCGACGATGCTGCCCATCCGATGATCTGACTCTTCGTTCCCCGGCCGGCTCGCTCCGCTTTCCCACATCGAGCGGGAAGGGTGGCCACTTCGGCAACGTTGGGCTCGGTACTGTTGTTTGATCGGGCACCGTCCACTCGGGCGCGCCGCGTCCGGTCCAAGCCTGAACAGGAGTGTTCGCCGTGAGCGACGAGATGATCGAGCTGATCCTCGAAGATGCCGAAGATTCGATGACCGGTGCCGTCGCCCATGCCCGCCAGCAGTTCAGTGGTGTGCGCACCGGACGGGCCACGCCAGTCCTGGTCGAGAAGATGCCGATCGACTACCACGGCGCCGAGGTCCCGCTGCAGCAGGTCGCCTCGTTCAGCGTTCCCGAGGCACGAATGCTGGTCATCACACCGTTCGACAAGACGGTGATCGACAACATCGAACGCGCGATTCGTGACAGCGATCTCGGGCTGTCCCCATCGACCGACGGTGTCGTGATCCGGCTGGCGTTCCCGCCGCTCACCGAGGAGCGTCGACGCGACCTGGTCAAGGTCGTCCGAGGGATGGCCGAGGATGGCCGCATCGCCATCCGAAACACCCGACGCAGCGCCCGCTCGGAGCTGGACAAGATGAAGAAGGACGGCGACGCACCCGAGGACACGGTCGATCGGGCCGAGAAAGGCGTCGACGGCCTCACCCAAAAGTACGAGGGCGAGATCGACGACGCGCTCAAGGCCAAGGAAGAGGAGTTGCTCGAAGTATGAGTGACGATCAGGGACCCGGCGGCCCGATACGAGGGCCGGAGAGCTGGTTCACCGAGGACGAGGGGACCGGCGACCTCGGCCTGCCGCACTGGACCGAACCCGGCACCGGCTCCCTCGATGCCGTCGACGCGGGTCCGCGTTGGCGTGATGGCGCAAGCGACTACAACGAGCTCGACGACATCCGTCTACTCGATCCCACGCCGCCTGGTGAGTTCGATGAGCCTTCGGCCGATTCGGCCTTGTTCGGCATCGATGCGCCGATCTCGGTCGACGACCCGGCGATGACGGTGGATGCACCCGTCCCGCAAGGATCGCCGCCCGCTCCGCCCGCGCCGGAAGGTCGGCCTCGCCAGCGGGCGAATCGGCCCGCCCAGCCCGAGACGGGCCAGCGACGCAGCGGTGGTTCCGACCGCGACATCGCCATGGCAACGGTCACCGGGCTCGGCCTGGCGGTCGTGGCCCTCGGCTCGCTTTGGCTCGGTGAGATCTATGGCCTGGTGGTCGCCACGGCCATCCTCGGCCTCGCGACGATGGAGTTCTACACCGCGATGCAGCGGGTGGGCTACAACCCGGCGTCGCTGCTCGGACTGGTAACCACCGTCGGTATGACCGTTGCCGTCTACTGGCAGAACGTCATCGCTTATCCGGTCGTGCTCTTCTTGGCGATCGTCTTCGCGCTGCTGTGGTACTTGATGCCGGTCGGGCCCGGGCGCCCCGTGCCGAACCTCGGGATCACGATGCTCGGCATCGGCTATGTCGGCGTGCTCGGTTCCTTTGCCGGCTTGCTTCTGTCGAGCGACTCGCTGGCCTTCGTCGAAGGCGATGCCGCTGCCGGCGTGGCCGACGCGGTCGAGTGGCAATCCAACGGAACCGGATTGCTGTTCGCCGCCATCCTCGCCACCGTCTGTTACGACATCGGCGCCTACATCAGTGGTCGATCGCTCGGTCGTACCCCGCTCTCGGCGCACAGTCCGAACAAGACCCTCGAGGGTGTCATCGGCGGCGCGGTGATCACGATCGTGGTGACTGCGCTGGTGATCGGCGGCATCGGCATCGCGCCTTGGGGCGATTCACCCGGCGGCTTTGCCGAGGCATTGATTCTCGGTGTCGTTGCGGCCGTCGCAGCCACGCTCGGCGACCTCTGCGAGTCGATGATGAAACGCGACCTCGGCGTCAAGGACATGGGAACCATGCTTCCGGGCCACGGTGGCATCCTCGACCGATTCGACGGCCTGTTGTTCGTGATGCCGGCGACCTACTGCGCCGGGCTGGCGCTCGGCATTCTCGAGGCAACCTCGGTCGTCACCAACTAGCGGTGCCAGTGCCCCGGCCTCCCGGCATGGTTCTCGGTCGACACCAATAGCCTGAGAACTGTGACTCGCCGCGTGGCGGTGCTCGGTTCCACCGGGTCGATCGGCACCCAGACTCTCGACATCGTGCGCACGGCGAACGCGACCGCGAGCGCCGAGGGCCTCGAGCCTCCCTACGAGGTCGTCTCGATCGGTGCATCCGGCAAGCGAGCCGATGTCCTGGCCGAGCAGGTTCGCGAGTTCGACGTGCCGCTCGTCGCCGTCAGCGATTCGAGCACCGTCGAAGATGTCGCCCCGCTTATGCCCTCTGCCACCGTCGTCGCCGGCGACGATGGCTTCCGAGGCGCCTGCGCCGACGCCGATGTCGTGATCAACGGCATCGTCGGTTTCGCCGGTCTGACCGTCACGCTGGAGACGCTGCGTCTCGGCAAGCGCCTGGGCCTGGCGAACAAGGAATCCTTGATCGCCGCCGGGCCCGTCGTCGCCAAGATGCGCTCGGTCCCTGGAGCCGAGATCATTCCGGTCGATAGTGAACATTGTGCGTTGCATCAGTGCCTGCGGTCGAACGAGTCGTTCGCCTCGAACCGACTCGACCAGGTGCGCCGCCTGATCGTGATTGCCAGTGGAGGGCCCTTCCGGGGCTACACACGCGACCAACTCGAGTCGGTGACCGTCGACGAGGCCCTGGCCCACCCGACCTGGGCGATGGGGCCGAAGATCACCGTCGACTCGTCGACCCTGATGAACAAGGGCCTCGAGGTCATCGAGGCCAACGAGTTGTTCGGCGTGGGGTTCGACCGCATCGATGTCGTGGTGCATCCGCAGTCGGTTGTGCACTCGATGGTCGAGTTCACCGACGGAGCGACCATCGCGCAGCTGTCGCTGCCGGACATGCGTCTGTGCATGGCGTACGCCCTCGACTATCCCGACCGCCACCCGGTTCCGTACGGCGGAATCGACTGGACCGAGCTCAGCCGCCTCGACTTCGCCGCACCGGATCGTGAACTATTCCCCTGTCTCGATCTGGCCTACGACGCCGGCCGACGGGGCGGAACCGCCCCCGCAACGCTCAGCGGCGCCAACGAGATCGCGGTCGAGGCGTTCCTCGCTGGACGTATTCGCTGGGTGAAGATCCCCCGCGTCGTGGAGGCGGTCCTGAGCGACCATCATGGTGACGATGACCCTGACCTCGATGCCGTGATCGCTGCCGATGCCGATGCCCGCCGACTCGCGAGCGAGTACCTCGAGCGATGAATCCTGAACCGACGCTCACAGTCGATGACGCAACGCTCGATCCCGACGCATCGCCGTACGAGCCGCCGGTGCTCGGCGATGCACCGGCCAACGACAACGGAAGCTTGCCGCTTCTGCTCAGCTTCGTTGCGCTCTTTCTCGCCTTGGGTGCGTTCCGCAGCTGGTGGATTCCCGGGATCATCGCCGGCCTGCTGTTCATGCTCTTCATGCACGAGCTGGGGCACTATCTGACCGCTCGAGCGTCGGGGATGAAGGTCACCGAGTTCTTCCTCGGCTTCGGCCCCAAGATCTGGTCGTTCAATCGCGGCGAGACCGAATACGGGGTCAAGGCCATCCCGGCCGGTGCGTATGTGCGCATCATCGGCATGACGAATCTCGACGAGATCGATGTCACCGAGGAGCACCGCACCTATCGAGCACAGCCCTACTGGCAGCGGATGATGGTGATCTGTGCCGGATCGGCCATGCATTTCCTGATGGCGTTGGTGGCCCTCGTGGTGCTGTTCGGCGCCTACAGCTACTCCGGATTCAACGGTCCGCCGTGGGAGGTCGACCGGATTGTCGAGGGCTCGTCGGCCGACCGCATCGGCGTGCAACCTGGCGACACGATCACGGAGTTCGATGGCGAGGGCTTCGCCACCTGGACCGAGTTCGGCGACGTCGTGCGCGCCACGCCGCTGGGACCGATCGACGTCGAGGTCGACCGTGACGGCGAGTCGCTGGTGCTGTCCGGCGAGCTCGGCGCTCGCCCTGGCGATGTCGTGGGCGCCGGCTTCGGGCTGGTGGTCACCGAGGACCGAGCGAGCCAGGGCTGGACGATCGACTCGGTGCGTACCGGAAGCAACGCCGCGGCGTTCGACTTCGCTCCGGGCGACGTGCTGCTTCGGGCCGATGACATCGCTCGCCCGAGCCAAGTCGATCTCGCCGACGTGTTGCAGGCCCGCGACGGCGAGCTGATCGGCGTCGCCGTACTGCGAGGGACGAGCGAGGTCGCGCTGTCGGGGGTCATCGAGCTCGATCGGCGCGAGCCCTTCCGGGGCTTCCTGGGTGTTGGCGCACGTACCGCCGAAGTGCCCGAGGCCGGCTGGGGTGATGCGATCGGCCTGGCCTTCGAAGACTTCGCCACGGTGGCTCGAACCAACCTGATCGGCATTGCCGATCTGGTGAACCCGGCCAACTATCTGGGTGACGACGACGGCACCGCCGCGCCGACCGGTGCGTCTCCGACGGCGCCCGTGCCTTCTTCGGAACCGGACGAGGGCAATCGCCCGGTGTCGATCATCGGCATAGCCCGCCTGTTCGCCGAGAGCCAGAATGTCGACGAAGTCCTGTTCCTGTTCATGGTCGTCAACATCTTCATTGGCATCTTCAATCTCGTACCGCTGCTGCCTCTCGACGGCGGGCATGCGGCGATGGCGACCTGGGAGAGGGGCCGCCAGCTGTTGACCCGCGACCGTGAGTACCGCGTTGATGCCGCCAAGCTGATTCCGCTCACCTGGCTCGTCGTCGCGCTGCTCGTCGTGGTCGGCTTGTGGGCGGCGATTCTGGACATCTTCGCCTGGCCTGCCTGACCCCCTCCATTCCCTGAGCCCGGGAGCCCCCCCATGGACATCACCCCCGTAGCCGAACGCCGACCGACACGCCAGATCATGGTCGGTTCGGTGCCCGTCGGCGGCGACGCACCGGTCACGGTGCAGTCGATGACGACGACCAAGACCGCCGACGTTGAAGGCACGCTGCAGCAGATCTACTCGTTGGCCGCCGCCGGTGCCGACATCGTGCGCTGTACGTGCAACGAGCGCGAGGCGGCCGAGGGTCTGGCCCAGATCGTGCCGCGGTCGCCGGTGCCGATCGTCGCCGACATCCACCACCAGTACAAGATGGCGCTCGCGGCCCTCGATGCCGGCGTGCACTGTCTTCGCCTCAACCCTGGCAACATTCGCAAGCCGGAGCACATCAAGGCGGTCGCCGAGGCGTGCGGCGAGAAGGGCGTGCCGATTCGGATCGGCGTGAACGGCGGTTCGCTGCACCCCGATCTGTACAAGAAGTACGGCGACACGGTGACTGCGGCCGCGATGGTCGAGTCGGCGCAGCAGGAGATGGCTTACTTCGACGAGGTCGGCTTCGACCAGATCAAGATCTCGGTCAAGGCATCGTCGGTGCCGCTGATGATCGAGGCGTACCGCGAGCTGTCGAAGGTCACGGATCACCCGCTCCACCTCGGGGTCACCGAAGCCGGTCCGCCCCCGAATGGCCTCATCAAATCGACCGCTGGCATTGCGACGCTGCTCGCCGAGGGCATCGGCGACACGATCCGCTACTCGTTGACCGCCGATCCTGTTCAGGAGGCCCGCGCCGGGCGCACCCTGCTCGAGTCGATGGGGCTGCGCGAACGCAAGAACGTCGACCTGATCGCCTGCCCGTCGTGTGGCCGAGCCGAGATCGATGTTTACGACGTGGCCAACAAGGCGATGGAGGCGTTCGGCGAGCGGGAGATCCCGCTACAGGTGGCCGTGATGGGTTGTGTCGTGAACGGTCCGGGCGAAGCGCGAGATGCCGACCTCGGGATCGCAGCCGGAAACAAGCGCGGGCACCTGTTCGTGAAGGGCCAGAACGTTGCCGTCGTGCCCGAGGACGAGATGGTCGGTGCGCTGGTCGAGTGGGCCGAGTTCATGCACGAGCACGGTGCCGACGCCGCGTTGGCGCGAGCCGATACGGAGAAGGCAGCGCGCGAGGCCGAGCGCGATCGGGCGCTGCAGCTCGAAGACAAGGGCGACGACGCCAACGACGCCGCCACCAAGATCGACCTGATCCGCAAACGCTGAGGGATTCCTGCGCGTGATCGTCGTCTCGAACTCGGGCTATGCCGCGGAGCTCGTCGCCATCGCGAGGAGCGCCGGGTTCGAGGTCACAGCGGTCTGCGGTGATGGGGGAGCGGCGGTGGCCGCCGACGCGCTGGGCTTACCGTTCGTCGTCTTCGACGGTGATGCGAGCGTCTTGCCACCGGGCCCCGTGGCGGTCGGGATCGGTGCTGCTGATGAGCGGTCGGCGTTGACGACGGACTTGCTTGCCGGCGGACGGGAGCTCCCGGTGCTCGTGCACGGCGACGCAACCGTTGGCCCCGCGGTCGAGATCGGCGCCGGTTCGATCGTGTCGCCGGGAGCCAGGATCACCGCCAACATCGAGATCGGGGTCGGCGTGCTCATTCACACCGCGGCGGTGTTGAGTCACGACGACGTCATCGGAGACTTCGTGACGATCTCGCCATCGGTCACGCTCTGCGGCGGCGTGCACGTCGCACGAGGAGCATGGATCGCGGCCGGTGCAACGGTGCTGCCGGGTTGTCGCATCGGCGCAGGCGCGGTGGTGGGCGCCGGCGCGGTCGTCAACCGCGATGTCGAGCCCGAGATGACGGTTGCCGGAGTTCCGGCTCGCGTGCTCGGCTAGCACGATGTCGCCGACGTTCGATCTGGCTGCGCTCTTTGCCGCCGTCGATCGACAACGCCGGACCGGCGAGTCGAGTTGGTCGGCCGTCGCCTCCGAGTGTGGCGTCTCCGCAAACACGATCCGGCGCTACGCCACGGCCGACGATGCCGAAGCCGACGGCGTGCTCGCGGCGATCCGTTGGCTCGGGCGCCCGCCGGAGGACTTCGTGACCGGAGGCCATGGCCACGCAGAGCCGTTGCCGGCCGGAGCCGGCTGGTGCCGAGTCGACATGCCTTCGATCGCTGCGGCCGAGGGTCGCGCGGCCGGCACACGCCGCCGGACGACGATCCAGCGGCTGGTCGCCGTGGCTGCCCGGGCTCATGTCTCGATCGCCTCGCTCACGCGTCTCAGCGAGACCTGAAAGCGATCGCGCCGCCGGCTGACCTGCCGCAGGTGGGAAGGCCAGCCGGCAACCGCGGGGGAGGCGCCGCTCAGGCGGCGGCCTCGGTCATCGTGAAGTCGCCCTCGTTGCCGTGGATGTCGACCCACGTGCCGGTGGCCTCGAGTCTCTCGTCGGTGGTGAAGCTCCCCGAGTACTCGGCCCAGTAGCCGGGGTCGAGCTGGCTCGCCGGCTGGTCCTTGACGATCCAGTAGGTGAAGTCCTCGCCGTCGATCTCACCGCCGACCGCGAACTCGGCACCCGAGGTGCCGCTCTGGCGTCGCCCGGTGATGCGGTCCTGCTCCGTGAACGCCAGCTGGAGATCCGCGTTGTACGGTCCCCAGATACCGGTCATCTTCACCGTCTTGTTGCCGGTCCAGGAGTAGTTCCGCCATTCGATTGGTTGCTGCGACATGTCCGCCTCCTTCTGAGTGCGGCCCGTCTCGGCACCGGTGTGCTCGAGTCCGCCAGACCGCTTGGATGATGTTCGCTGACGGTGACGCTATTCGGGACCATCGGTACAACTCTGCGCACTGGTGCACGATGTCGCCGTGAGGGGCGTCACGCGGTCGCTGGGATCGCGGATTCAAGCCGCTGTAGGCGCCCGAACAGACGGCCCTTGCTAGGGTCTGGGAATATGGGTGGTATGGGTAGAGGCGGATACGCACTCGGTGTCGATCTCGGTACGACGTTCACTGCGGCGGCGGTGACGAGAGATGGTTCGACTGAGGTGGTCATGCTCGGTGCATCGAGCGCGACCGTCCCGAGTGTCATTGCGGTCGGCGACAACGGCGAGACCCTGGTCGGTCCTGCGGCAGAATCGAGGGGAGCATCAGACCCCACGCAAGTTGCGCGTCAATTCAAGCGCCGCTTCGGCGACTCGTCGCCGATGCTGGTCGGCGGCACGATGCGATCGGCGCAGGCGCTGACGGCCGATCTGTTGCGCTGGGTCGTCGAGTTGGTGACCGAGCGCGAGGGTGCGCCACCCAGCAAGGTCGTCGTCACCCACCCGGCCAACTGGAAATCGTTCAAACTCGAATTGCTCGAGGGAGCGATCGAACAGGCCGGCGTCGACGACTTCGCGCTGATCAGCGAACCGGTCGGTGCCGCTATCGACTACGCCAACCGTTCCTCGGTCGACCGCGACGACCTCATTGCCGTATACGACCTCGGCGGGGGCACGTTCGATGCGACGATCCTCGAGCGCAACGAAGGCACATTCGAGACCCTCGGTGAGCCTCGAGGCATCGAGCACCTCGGTGGCATCGACTTCGACTCCGCTCTTCTGCAGTTCGTGATCGGTCAGTTGCCCGACGACTACGAGATCGACGAAGACGATCCGGCGACTGCGACGGCACTCGGCCAGCTGCGCCAGTCGATCGTTCAGGCAAAGATCGCGCTCTCGAGCGACACCAGCACGGCGGTGCCGGTGCTGTTGCCGGGAGCCGCTACCGAGATTCGGGTTACCCGAGAGGACTTCGAGCAGCTCATCGCCGTGTCGGTTCGAGACTCGATCGGCGCGCTCGAACGAACGCTCGATGGAGCGGGACGCTCGGCGGAGGACCTCGCTGCCGTCCTGCTGGTCGGCGGTTCATCCCGCATCCCCTTGGTGGGTCGTCTGATCGCCGAGGCACTCAAGCGTCCCGTCGCCGTCGACTCCGACCCCAAGCTTGCCATCGCCCGCGGTGCCTCGGCCCACGCTGCGTCGTTGATGCCGGCTCCGGTCGAGGAGTCCGAGCCCGCGGCCGTTCCGCCGGTCGTCCCACCGGTCACCCCGGTAGTCCCCGCGGTCGCTGGCGCGTCGGAGACGGTCAACGTTGCTGCGCCGCCCGAGGTCTCTGCGGTGCCGGCGCCGGTACCCGAACCTGTTGCGGCACCCGAGCCGGTGGCGGAGGCCGAGCCTCCCGCGGTACCCACTCCGGCACCCGAGCCGGTGGCCGAGGCCGCGCCTGCGCCGATGCCCGAGCCGGCCCAGCCGGCGGCGACTGCAGCAGCGACCGCGCACTATCAGGTGGCCCAGGATCCGCATGCGCAGCACTATCAGCAGCAGTCCTATGCGCAGCCCGATCCCTATGCACAGGCCGGCTATGCCCAGCCTGGCTACGCACAGCCCGGCTACGAACAACCGGCACCGAAGAAGAGCCGCAAGGGCCTCGTGGCCTTGCTCGTCCTCCTGCTGCTCGCTGGCGGTGGCGCGGCGGCCTACTTCCTGACCCAGAGCTCAGACGATGCCGCCGACTCCTCCGGCACGACGACGGCTGATTCGGCGACCTTCGTCGAGGGCACGAGCACCACCGCCGAGGACCAGACGACCACCGACGAGGCGGCGGCGGACACCACATCCGGCGGCGACGGCGACGCGGCCGCAACGACCACCGACGAAACCGCGTCGAACGACGCAGCGGCAACAACCGACGATGCGACATCGGCCGATGCCGCCCCGGCTGACGACAGCGCCGCGCCGTCCGGCCCGCAGTACGTCACCGCGGCGGTCACCCGCTTCGACCCTCTGGACACCTTCTGCCGTGACGAAAACCTCGGACCTGGCGTACTGGTCGACATCGTCTACGACGTCGGTGATGCCGGCTTCAGCGCGGCCTTCTCGAGCGACTACGAGGTCCCCGGCTTGCTGGACCACGTCCCCAATGGCTCAACCGGCGTCGCCACGCTGGACTTGTGCCAGGAAGGCGACCTACGCACGCCACGATTTGGTGTCGTCGACGGCGCCGGCACGGAGTCCGCCGTGTTCACGGCCCCATGGCCGACCGAGGCGGGGCGGGTCGACGGTGGAGCGACGATCGGGAGTGTCGCCGTCGAGGTGGTGGCAGATGCCGGATGCGACGCCGACCAGCGCGCGTACGACGTGCAGCTGAATGGTGATCCTGGCAACGACGAGGTGAACAGCCTGCGGGCGGACTTCGGCAGTGGTTGGGTCGACGCACTCGGCGCAGGATTCGCCTTCTTCGAGGACCCGAGCATTCCGTTCGGTACCGGTAGCGCTGCGGTCTTCGTTCTATGCATGCCGCCTGACAGCGATGTCGCTCTTGCCGTCGGTAATACGGATACCTGGGCCGAGGTCGTCGTCTACATCCCCTGAGGGCCTCAGAACGTGCTCGTCGCTCCCGTAGGCGGGAGCGCGCCGTAGATCCCTTCCACGATGCGGACCAGCGTGCTGGCAGCTTGTACCTGTTCGCGGCTGGCGAGTGTGCTCGCGGCTCGCTTCTGCCAACGCTGCAGCGTCTCGATCGCCGCGGCGCGAAGCTGGTCATGAGTCGCGTGCGGGTCAAGGCCGAGCCGCGCCGCGGCGCCGAAGCCCTGGGCGCCGAGCAGGCGCTCGACCTCGTCGTGGTCGGATTCCTTGAAGACGACGCTCCCGGCACGGAAGGCGGCGAACAGCTGCAGCTGCTCGAACACGTGGGCTCCGGCCCGAATTCGTTCGAGTTCGTGTTCGAGTGTGGCGCCGCCGTCCGGCGGGGGCGCGGTGCGAACGAGGTGTTCGAGGGCTTGGATCGTCGACCGGGCTTTGAGGATGTCGCGCCGATCCGCGAACTGGGCGGTGAGCAACGCTCGGAGCTCGTGCAGTCCACTTTCCTGAACCAGGCGTGTTGCCAGCGCCGGTGCGGTGGTCGCAGCGCCCGTCGCGATCAGGTCGGTGCTGAGACGGACACCGTGAAGACCGAGGAGACCGAGAAGCGCGCTCCGGTCCTCGGCGCTCACCTGGGCGATCACGTCGCCGTCGACGAAGCGATCAGCGGACGCACACAGGAGCCGTAGTTCGTGGGCCGGTAGCGATGCCAGCTTCTGGAGGGCATTGAAGTCGGCCTGACGCAGCACGGCCCCGGCCTGGGCCAGCAAACCGGAGACGGGAACGATCGTCTGGCACAACCGTCGAATCTTGGGGTCCTTGCGGTAGCGATGGGCGATTCGACGCGCGTCGTCCATGGCGTGACGGCCGCCGTCACCGAGCTCGTCGGCTCGTGACAACACGCCGATCGCGTTGATCGGGTTCGGCTTGGCCGCCTCGTCGTCGTGGAACGACTCCAGGAAGCGCGAGTCGCTCGGGTGGAAGTGCCGCATGAGATAGATGACGGCGTCGGCCTGCGAGTCGTGGTCGTCGGTCGCGGTCATGAACTCGACGGTGCGGTTCGAGATGTCGGTCGAGACCGAGGCGATTCCCGGCGTGTCGATCAGAGTCAGCTCGGCCAAGGCCGAGCTCGGCCACTCGATCGTGATCCGCTCGATGTCGGCGGCGTTCCACCCGCCAAGGTCGACATCGACGGAGTGGTCGGCGCGGGTGATCGGTGTCTCGACCGGACCACGCCCTCGTGGATGCAGGGTCGCTCGATAGGTCAGCCCGTCGAGGTACCAGGTGATGATCTTCGTGCATTCGCCGGCGTCGGTCGGGGCCAGCTCCTGGCCGACCAATCCATTCAGGAGGGTCGACTTGCCCGCCTTGACCTTGCCGGCGATGGCGACGCGCAGCGGTTCCTCGAAGCGCTCGGCGAGCTGGGTGACCCTCGGCGCGGACTCGGTGTTCGCGTACGCCTGCTGGGCCTGGACGAGGAGGTTCCGGACCGACGCGACGACCGCGTCGGCGTTCTGCAGATTCGCGGTCGGGTCAGACATGCGAGTCCCCTCCCGCGGCGCCGGGAGTGAGGAAGGGGTCGAGTTGCGATCGCAAGCCAGCGACCTCGCGTGCGACCTCGTCGAGTTCACCGTTGCGCTGGGCCAGCGTCGCCGCGTCGGCACCGTCGTTGGCGCGGGCCCGGTCGAGGGCATCTTCGACCGAGCGCTGCGACTGTTCGAGGCGACGCACGCTGGCGTCGCGCAGTTCTCGGTAGACGGTTGCCGTGTGGCGCTCGGTCTCGCGTTTGGCCAGTCGGCGCGCTTCGTCGAGGAAGTCGTCGACCTGGTCGAGGGCGAGCGCCCGGCTCTCCTTGAGTTCTGCAGCCTTGCGGTCTCGGGCGGCCTTGCGCCCATAGGTGAGGAACGCAACAGCGCCGATGGCCAGGCTGAACGGGCCGAGCCCCGGAACCCAAGACCCGAGGCTGGCGATCGTTGCTGCCCCCTTCGCGGCGCCCTCGAAGGCGATTCGATTGCGCTTGCGGAGACCGCCGGACGCCCCGAGGTCCGCCATGTCGACTGCGGCGAACCACCCATCGCCACCGCCGTCGGCCCCGAGTCCACCAAAGGCTTGGTCCTCCTCGGCGGCGAGCAGCGTGTCGATCTGGTTTGCCAGGTGTTCGGTCGCTTCGCCCATCGAGGTGTAGGTCGACGCCAACGCGTCGCTGGCTTCTCGGCGCAGCCAGTCCTGAAAATCGGCCCAGATCTCGGCTGGGTTCGCGCCCTCGATGGTCTCCTGGGCCTGTCGCGTGATCGCCGTGACGTGGCGAGACATGTCGTCGTCGGCGCCGTGGCGGAGGTCGACGATCCCGTCGTCGAGTCGGCGGAGCCAAGCTGCGCTGGGCAGGAAGAGTCCCTGCGACGCGGCCAGCGCTCGTTCGAGGTCACGGATCACTCGTTGCGTCTCGGCGGGATCGGTCGAGCTTCGCCCGGCCGCGACGACAGCACCGAGTTGGCCGAGCAGCTCGTCGAGGAGCTGCGCGGATCGGAGCGAGGCGGTCATCTCGCACTGTGTGACCACGCTGGCAACCAGCGTCGAGCGGAGTTCGTCGATCCCGCCCTCCTGAAGAAAGCGCTCGTCGCCGGTCTCGAGGCCGAGCCGATAGAGCATCGACGACAGTGGGAGCACCGGGACATGGAGACCGGCCCGCTCGAGGTGTCCACGGTTGAGGTCGACGATCTTGCGCCAACTCGGGTACAGATCGATCTTGGTCACGACCAGATAGGTGCTCGGGCAATAGGACACGCACCGAGCCAGGAACTCGAGTTCCGGCTGCGTCAGCTCCTGCGAGGCGTCGCAGACGAAGATCACCGCGTCGGCGGAGAGCAGCTCGGTCGTCGCACGGACGCCATGCGGTGAGTCGAGTCCACCGGCACCGGGGAGGTCCACCAGCTCGATTCCGCAGTCCATCCACGGGGTCGGGACCTCGATCTCGCAGCTGTGAACGAGGGCGAAACCCTCGGGACGCTCTGCCGTCTCGGTCACGTGGGACACGAGCTCGCTCGGGAGCAACGGAACCGATTCGTACGAGACCGGCGCGTCGATGGCGGCGTTGTCGGTCACGACTTCGCGGTGGGCGACGATCCGCAGTTCGCGGCCGTAGCGGAGGATCGTGGGGACCCCGGTGGCGATGTCCGCATCGGTCGGACAGAGGTCCTGGTCGATGAGCGTGTTGACCAGGGTGCTCTTGCCTTGCTTGAAGTCGCCGCAGATGAGCACCCGACTCTCCGGTGTCGCGAGCGACCGGGCCTCGATGCGCGCGCGATCGGCCAGGTCCTGGCGGCCCTGGCGGTCAGCCAACGACGCCACGCGGTCGATGATCGACTGGAGCGAGGTCGCCACCGGTTCGAGAGCCTGTGCCTGGGTGGCGTGGGCCGGCACCGGGGGAGGGGCGACGGGGGGTTGCTGCGGTGGGGCCGGCGCAGGCACCGGCGGTGGCGCAGGAGCCGACGGCGCGGGCGCCGGTGGCGCGGGAGCGGCAGGAAGGGGCGTTGGCGGAGTGGGTGGCGCCGGTGGCGCGGGAGCCGCAGGAGGGGGCGTTGGCGGAGTGGGTGGCGCCGGTGGCGTGGGAGCCGCAGGAGGGGGCGTTGGGGGAGCGGGCGGCGCGGGAGCCGCCGGCTGCGATGTGTCGACGAAGGGCATCTCCGTCACGGACAATCCGTGAGCCCGTTGGACGTCGCGGAGGAGGTGCCCGAAGGCACCGGCACTCTGAGGTCGGTGTTCGGGTGCCTTGCGAAGCGCGAGATCGATGGCCTCGGCGACATCGGGCGGGCAGCCGGGGACGACGTCGGTCAGCAACGGCGGGGGCTCGGACACGATCCGCTGGATGGCGGCGAAGAAGTCATCGCCGATGGCTTTGCCGAACGGCGGCTCGCCGGCGATGAGCTCGAAGAGTGTCGAGCCGAGCAGGTAGACGTCGCTCAGCTTGTCGGCCCGCTGCCCCGTCAGGATCTCGGGGGCGGCATGGGCGAGCGTTGCGGTGATGACCCCCGACTTGGTCTGGTTGCCGTCGCGCATCTGGGCGATGCCGAAGTCGGCGAGCTTGGCGCGGCCGAGCCGGTCGAGGAGCACGTTGTCGGGCTTGATGTCGCGATGCAGGACTTCCTGTTCGTGGGCCGCGGCGACGGCGTCGGCGGTCTGGATCGTGTAGGTGATCGCGTCGCCCCATGACAGCGGCCCCGACTTCTCGAGGCGGTCGCCGAGCGAGCCGCCGTCGAGGAGTTCGAACACCAGATAGCTGCGGCCGTCGTTGTCGACCCCGGCATCGAGGACCGCGGCGATGTGAGGGTGCCACGATAGCGAACCGACGACCCGGCACTCACGGGCGAAGCGACGCTCGGTTTCCTCGTCGGCCATGCTGGCGTGCAGCAGCTTGAGCGCGACCTGGCGCCCGACAGCGTCCTGCGTGGCACGGAAGACTTCGGCGAAGCCTCCCGCACCGAGCCGCTCCAAGCCCGAGTAGCCGGGCACGTTCGGTGTGGTCATGGGCTGCCGAATCGTTGCACAGTTAGCCAGGCGGACGCAGATGTTCGAGGCTGTCGGGTGTCGCCATCACGCAATCGACTGGCCCGGCCGTCGAGACGTGGGTCGCGACGCCGGCATCGGTCGTGATCGTGATCGTCGAGTTCGGAGCGACGACGGCGAAGCCGCCGCCGCCGACGCTGATCGGACCATCAGGGATCGGCCCACCATTCGCGAGCGTGCCCGTCATGGTGATCTCGCCGCCTGAGTAGTTGATGAGCTGGATTCTCGTGCCGGCGGGGTCGACCGTCGTGCCGGAGCAGGGGTAGAGCGCTGCGAGCGTGGCGGCGGTGGTTCCGGGCCCGTACGTCTCGACGGCTCGATCGATCGCCGGGAGCCAGTCCCGACCGGGAACGTCGCGAATGTCGGCGACGACCACGTCGCCGTTCGATGCGGACCAGACCCCGAGGAAGGTGTCGAGCCCATCGGCGCAGCCGGTACTCAGCGAGACGATCACCGTGACCGAGCCAACCATGCGGTTCGAGCGCTGCCGCGAACTCGTGCAGTCGACGCTCGACGGTGGGAGCCCGTCGAGAAACGCCGTCGGCGAAGCCGCATCGACGACGATCGTTCGGAACCTCGGGATCATGGCGCCTTCGGCTGGGTGCAGCTGGGGCCTGGCACTGATCGCCGGTTGTGCGGGGTCACCCTGCAGGAAGCGGCTGGCCGTCACCCAGCTGGCGTCCGGCACGGCCACCTCGAAGGCACCGGTCGAGTGGGCGCGCAGTGTCGGGTCAGAGGTCGCCGGTGCCGCGGCCGCAGCGGTCGGTGCTGCGGCCACGGTCGGCACTGGTGTCGGGGCCGGATCAGCGGATTCCGAGCCGCCCCGACTCAGGGCCAGCCCGGCGAGACCGGCCCCGATGATGATGGCGAGGGTGACGGGAATGGCCCACACCCAGTTGCTCCCGCCCCGTTGCGGGGGCGGCTGCTGATACGGCTGGTACGACATCGCGCTAGGGAGCCGTGAAGTCGAGGGTCGTCAGGTTGCCCTGGGCATCGGTAGCCGTGATCTCGACGAATTCGCCACTCGTGAGGCAACCGTCGAAGGTCAACGTGGTCCCTGCCGGAGGGAACTGACTGGTGATGTCGGTGGCGCCATCAACCGTGGAGAAGGTCGTCACGTTCGCCAAGTCGCCATCCGCGTCGGTCACGGTGAGGGCGAAGGTGAACGGCCGTGCGGTCGCCACGCAGTCGGTGCCGGCGCGAGGCTGTGAGGTGAGGTTGATGACCGGGGCCGAACCAAGGCTCGGCGCCGGGGTGGGAGTCGCCGGGACCGCCGTCGCGGTTGCCGGCGGTGGGCTGCTGCTGTCGGGCGGCAGGGTGACGGCCACGTCGTTGCTCACGTTGCCAGCACTGTCGTCGATACCGAACTCCACCTGGCCGCCCGGCGTTCCGCAGAAGAAGCCGCGAATCGTCCCCGCGCTGCTGTCGCCCGTAGCGTCGAACGTGGAGATCTGGTTCCAGTCGCTGGTGAAGATCCACGGCTGCAACAGGGCGTCGCCGTCGGCGTCGCTGAAGGAGATCCGCACGAGGTAGGCCGTGTCGTTGCCGCTGCACCCCGCGGTGTTGCTCGGGTCTGGCTCGACGACCGCGTCGATGACCGGCGGCGAGTTTCCGCCCGAGTTGCTGCTATCGGGCGTCGCCGTCGGCGCAGGTACCGGTGTTGGCGTCGGGCTGGTTCCGCTCGATGTGTCCGGCGTGGGTGTCGGACTCGTTCCGCTCGACGTATCCGGTGTCGGCGTCGGGTTGGTGGCATTCGCGCTGTCCGGCGTTGGTGCGGGGCCGGGGTTGTTGAGGCAGCGGATGTAGTCGTCGAAGTCGTTGATGCCGTCGCAGGGCCCGCGGCCCGGCGGGACCGTGGCGAACGGGGTCGGCGTGACGCTTGGTCCGATGATCGGCTGCGGCGGTCCGATGACGACGGGGCGGACGGGGATGACCCAGGTCGTGGTGCCGCCCATGTACTTGGGGGTGCCGGTCGTTGCCTGAGGTGCGGTGAGCGGGTTGCCGCAGTAACAACGAGCGCGAGGGACGCCGTTCTTGTCGACCAACACGGCCGAGCCCTTCTGGAGTACGGCTTGGCGCGGCGAAGGTTGCCCGTTCCGGAAGCCGTTGTTGGTGACTCGCGTATCGGAGGTCAACACGACCGGGGTGAGTCCCCGGATGTAGGCGCCGATGTCGGCCGGAGTGAGGGCTTGGCCCCACGAGGCGATCACGTTGGGATCGCGGTTGAGCGCAGTCACCCAGGCCTGCGCCTTGGCCTGATCGCCGGCCAGGAACGTGGCCATCTGCTCGGCATCACAGAGACTGTTGTCGTTGGTGCCGCCGTAGAGCCCGGGCGCGCGCCCGTTGCTGGTCCGGGTCGGGCCGGTCGGGTCGGTGTTCGATACCGGCTGGACGGTCAGGTTGTCCGGAGACGCCGGGGCGAACGGGGTCGTGGAGAACGGGATCGGACCGACCTCGTTGGCCGGCTCGAGCAGGATCTCGTTGGGCGCCTCGCCGAAGACCTCACCACCTCCGTCGGACGGAACCTGTTCCGCCGTGTCGCTCGAGTTGTCGTCGCCCTGGGTCAGGAAGTACGCCGCCGCACCGCCACCGCCGAGGACCAGCAAGAGCGGGAGGACCCAAACCAATGCGCTGCGCTTCTTCGGGGGCGGTTGCTGCGGCGGATACCCGCCGCCGTAGCCCGGTTGCTGCGGCGGAGGCCCCTGAGGAGGAAACCCGCCGACCTGGGTCGGGTAGGCAGGTTGCTGGGGATAGCCCGGTTGCTGCGGGGGATAGCCCCCCGGCGGCGGTTGGTTGGGTGGTGGCTGCATCGGTCCGGTCATCGTTCTGTCACTTCGTTTCGTTCGGTCGTTCTCGGGTTCGGATCGCGGGGTCTACGGGGTGATCGAGTTCCACACCGTTTGGGCGACGGACTCATTGAGTGAGGAGTCGAGCAATCGGGCACCTGCCGCCCAGCGGCGGCTGCCGCCATCGGTGACGTCGATCGTGTACGAGTCGAGCTCGGGTGGGCTGCACGTGGCGGTCGTGCGCAGGTTGGTGTTGTCGCCTACCGAGCTGTTGCTGCAGCCCGCTCGGTTCGTGGCCGTCGCTTCTCGCTGCTGCGAGCCGTCGCAGGACATCGCCGTGATCTGCTCCTCGACGCCGGGGTTGCCGGGTGCTGGGCGCGTGGCCCGGATGAACGGGCACTCGTCGTTGAGGAACAGGCTCGTGTCGATCGTCCACCCGTCGGGGATCATGGCGGAGAACCGGCCGGAGTCGTGGGTGACCAGCGAGAGCGGCGGTGGCCCGGTCTGGGGTTGTTGCTGGCCCACGGTGTCGTCCGGGAGCGTGACGTCGACGTTGTTGCTCGGGTTCCTCGCCGTGTCGTCGATACCGATGGTGATCGTTTCGCCCGGTGCACCGCAGTAGAAGGCGGTGATCGTGCCGGCGGATCCGTCGCCGGTTGCCTGCCAGACGTCGAACTCCTGGAAGCTCGTGCCGCCGTCCGGGATGAACCACGGCTGCTGGGCGGTGTTGCCCTGAGCGTCGCTGTAGGGGATGGTGATCTGGTACGGGACGAACACCTGGGGACACTGCGCGGTGTTGCTCGGGTCGCCGGCCACCGTGGCGCTGATCTGGGGCCCATCGCTGGTCGGGTCAGGGGTAGGTGGAGGATCGACGGTGTCGGGGGTCTGCGGTACCGGATCGTCCGGTGTCGGTTCCGGCACGGGTGTGGGTGCCGTTCCGTTGGATTGCTCGCTGAGGCACCGGGTGTATTCGTCGAAGTCGTCGATGTTGTCGCAGCGTCCTCCGCCGGGCGGGACGGTGACCAGGGGCGTCGGCGTGACGTTGGGTCCGATCACCGGCTGGGGCGGACCGATGACGGTTGGGTTGTTCGGGAAGATCCACGAGCCGCTGCCGCCCTTGTAGGTGGGGGTACCCGTTGTTGGCTGGGGCGCGGTGAGGGGGTTGCCGCAGTAGCAGCGGGCACGGGGGATGCCGTTCTTGTCGACGAGCACCGCCGAGCCCTTCTGGAGCACGGCTTGGCGGGGTGAGGGTTGGCCGTTCTTGAAGCCGTTGTTGGTCACTCGGGTGTCCGAGGTCAAGACGACGGGGGTGAGTCCCCGGATGTAGGGGCCGATGTCGGCCGGGGTCAGCGGTTGGCCCCACGATGCGACGACGTTGGGGTCGCGGTTGAGCGCGGTCACCCAGGCTTGGGCCTTGGCTTGATCGCCGGCCAGGAACGACGCCATCTGGTCGGCGTCGCACAGCGAGTTGTCGTTGGTGCCGCCATAGAGGCCCGGCGCTCGACCGTTGCTCGCTCGGGTCGGGCCGGTCGGATTGGTGTTCGACACCGGCTGGGCGGTGACGTTGTCCGGCGAGGGTGGTGCAAATGGGGTTTCGGAGAACGGGATCGGCCCGACCTCGTTGGCCGGCTCGAGACGGATCTCGTTCGGCGCCTCGCCGAAGATCTCGCCGCCTGAATCGATCTCGGCGGATGCGGTGTCATCGGAGCTCCGCGTCAGTGCGTAGGCACCGAGCCCACCACCGATCAAGACGGCCAACGTCACCGGTATCACCCAAACCCAGGCGCGCTTCTTCTCCGGAGGCTGGGGCGGATAGCCGCCGCCATAACCCCCGTACCCAGGTTGTTGTGGAGGCGGCCCCTGCGGGGGATACCCGCCCTGCGGCGGATACCCCGGCTGCTGGGGCGGATAGCCACCCTGCGGTGGCTGGTTGTACGGAGGTTGCATCGGTCCCGTCATGATCCCCTCGGTTCCTTACCGTCGCTCCACGCTATGGGAGCTTGTCATCGCAGTGTCAACTGGACGACTGTTGTCGCGATTGACTGCATCGTGTCTCATGAGTGGTGCCGGAACGCGGAACCGCGCTGTTGCGCGCGTCACCGACAGTCCTGCTCGCGCCCGCTGCGCGCCCCGAACCGCGTGACATGATGCCCACACTGCTATCCCCATACCGCGCCATCCATGTGCCGCTTTGCCGCCTGCCGGGCCCATACTCCCGACTTGCCCAGCGAAGTTAGCACGTCGCTCGGGCTGGCGCATCCCCCACTCGGTTCTGCGCTACACTTTTGGCCAAGCACTGATCAATCGAGCTTCGACTGACAGAGCGTGGGCAGGTTCCCCCCGGGGGCCTGAAGCCCACGCTCTTTTTCGTATCGCAGCGGCAAACCCATCCGGAGGTGAGCACCATGGCCATCGAAGACCGAGTCCACGACGTCCTGGACCCGCTCATCGACGATCTCGGACTCGAGCTCGTCGACCTCGTCTACGGCGGCGGGCGCCTGATGATCACGATCGACCACCCCGATGGGCTCGGCACCGAGCTGTTGACCAAGGCGACCCGCCTGATCAGCCACGAGATGGACCTCGCCGATCCCATCAGCGCGGCCTACACCCTCGAGGTCTCCTCGCCGGGTGTCGAGCGCAACCTCCGTCTGCCCAAGCACTACGCCCGGTCGATCGGCGAGATCGTCAACCTCAAGCTCAAGCCCGGCGACGACGACCTCCGTCGAATCAAGGGCACGTTGACCGCGGCCGACGACGACACCGTCACCATCGACGTCGACGGCGAAGCCCATCAGTTCTCCTACGAGCGGATCTCCAAGGCCAAGACGGTCTTCGACTGGGGTCCTGCGCCAAAACCGGGCAAGAAGCCCGCCAACCAGAAAGGTTGATGCGATGAATGCCGACATGATGGAGGCCCTGCAGGCCGTTGCCAGCGAGCGCGGCCTGTCGATCGACACCCTCTTCGCCGCGCTGGCTGATGCGCTCGAATCGGCCTACAAGCGCCGTCCCGACGCGTGGGAGTACTCCTGGGTCACCATCGATCCCGACACGATGGAGTTCCGCGTGTTCGCGCAGGAACTCGACGAGTACGGCGAGCCGTTCGGTGACGAGTTCGAGGTCACCCCGGACGACTTCGGCCGCATCGCCGCCCAGACGACCCGTCAGGTGATGAGCCAGCGCATCCGCGAGGCCGAGCGCGAGCTCAAGTACGAGGAATACGCGGGTCGAGAGGGCGACATCGTCACCGGCATCATCCAGCAGACGGACAGCCGCTACACGCTGCTCGACCTCGGCCGCGTCGAGGCCCTTCTGCCTCAGGCCGAGCAGGTGCCGCATGAGCGTCCGGATCCGAACACTCGGCTCAAGGCGTACATCGTCGAGGTTCGCAAGACTCCGAAGGGCCCCCAAATCGTCGTCAGTCGCACCCATCCCGGCCTGATCAAGCGCATGTTCGAACTCGAGGTGCCCGAGATCGCCGACGGCATCGTCGAGATCATGGCGTGTGCCCGCGAACCCGGACATCGCACCAAGATCGCCGTCCGCTCCAACGACGAAAACGTCGACCCGGTCGGCGCCTGCGTCGGCGCTCGAGGCAGCCGGGTCCGCATGATCGTCAACGAGATGAAGGGCGAGAAGATCGACATCGTTCCCTTCAGCGAGAACACCCAGGACTTCGTGATGAAGGCCCTGTCGCCGGCCAAGGTCAAGGACGTGCTGCTCGACGACACGACCGGCACCGCCACCGTCGTGGTGCCCGACTACCAGCTCTCGCTGGCGATCGGCAAGGAAGGGCAGAACGCCCGGCTCGCCGCCCGGCTGACCGGTTGGCGCGTGGACATCAAGTCCGAGACCGAGATGGCCGAAGAGAAGGCCTACGCCGAGATCGACTGGGCCGACGGCGAATGGATCGTCGACGAAGAGACCGGCGAGCAGATGTGGCAGCCGGCCGGCGGCGGCGAGGCCATCTCCCAGGCCGACTGGGAGAAGATGGTCAACGAAGCCGAGGGCGACGGCGAAGCCGAGGCTGCCGGCGAAGCCGCAGATGACGACGACGACGCAGCCGCGTCCGACGAAGAGGAGTAGCCACGCCGACCCGGACCTGTATCGGCTGTCGCAAGGCGGCCGACGCGGCCATGCTGGTTCGCGTGGTAGAGGTCGATGGACAGCCGGTCATCGGGCTCGCCGGGCAGGGTGGCCGCGGCGCGTGGCTGTGTGCCAACGCTGCGTGCATCACCGAGGCCGGCGAGAAGCGGGCGTATTCGCGGGCATTTCGCCGGAGGATCGCCGATCCACTCTTCGCTGATACCCTGTTGGGCTGGCTCATCAAGCAGCGAGATTCCCGCAACCCCTGAGGGTTTTGGGCTCGACCCTGCAAGACTGTCGCCGGGAGCGCCAAGCGGTTCGCCCGCCGCGCTCGTGATCGATCTTGGATCGATCGGCATCCACGCCGCACAACGAAGGAAAACATCCCACTTGCCGAAGAAGGTACGGGTCTACGAGCTCGCTCGTGAACTCGGACTCACCAATGCTGAAACCCTGGAGCTGTGCGAATCGCTCGGTATCGGGGTAAAGAGCGCTTCCTCCTCCATGGAGGAAGCCCACGCGGACCGCGCCCGTCGCAAGGCCGATCGCGAAGGCCTGCGCCGCGAACCAGTACTCGACGAATCACCCGAAGAGGCCAAGGCCGAGGAGGCCCCGAAGAAGGTCGTCTCGACCAAGAAGCCGCCGCCACGGCGCCGTCCGCCAGCGGGCGGCCCGCCGCCTGCTGCACCCCCGTCACGCCCGGCACCTGCGGTCGAGACCCCGGTCGAACCCGCAGTCGAGGCTGCCCCGGCGCCTGCCGCCGAGGCGCCGCCTGCCGAGGTCGCCCCCGCAGCCGAAACCGCCCCGGCAGCAGCCCCGGAACCGGTTGCGCCGGTACCGACGGCACCACCGGCGGCACCGCCAAGGCGCGTGATCTCATCGAGCGGGTCGAGCGGTCCGACCCGTCGTCCCGAGCCCGTCGCAGCCCCGGCCGAGCCGCCGAAGGCTGCCGCACCGGCACCCGAGAAGGTCGAAGAACCCAAGGCTGAGGCCGCCGACAATGTTGGCAGCAAGCCTCGCGACGGTGGCGAAACACCGCGTCGCCCCGACCCGAACAGCGTCCCGCGTTCGGCATCGGGCAAGCCGATCCCGCCCCCGCCCGGACCCCCGCGTTCGGCATCGGGCAAGCCGATTCCGCCTCCGCCTGGTCGCGGCGGCCGTGGCCCTGCTCCCACGCGTCCCGGTGGCGGTCCTCGCCCCGGTGGCGGCGGCGGCGGTGGCTTCAACCGTCCCGGCGGCGGTGGCCCAGGCGGTCCCGGGCCTCGGCCCGGCGGCGGCCCTCCCGGCCGCGGTGGCCCTCCCGGCCGCGGCAACCAACGTCCGCAACGCCGTCGTCGCAGTCGTCGTCGCCGTCGTTCGCTCGAGGAGCTGCGTCCGGTCGACGTTCCGACCTACACGCCGGAGAACGCTCCGGTACCGGCCGAGTTGGTCGTGGTCGAGCGCAATGGCACGCCCCAGGACATCGGACCCAAGCTCTTCCGCACCGCATCGGACATCGTTCGCTGGTTCCTGACCAACGGCGAGATGGTCATGGCGACCGACACCATGTCCGACGAGCAGATCGAGAACTACGCCGAGTCCCTCGGCGTAGAGATCCGCATCGTCGAGCCCGGCGAAGAGCGCGAAGAGGACATGCGCTCGATGCTCGAGGTCGATGAACTCGACGAGCGCGAGACCGCAGCGCGCCCGCCGGTGATCACCGTCATGGGCCACGTCGACCACGGCAAGACCAAGCTGCTCGACACGATCCGCAACGCCAACGTCGTCGACGGCGAGGCCGGTGGCATCACCCAGCACATCGGTGCGTACCAGGTGAACCACGAGGGCAACCTGTTGACCTTCATCGACACCCCGGGCCACGCGGCGTTTACCGCCATTCGTGCTCGCGGCGCGGAGGCGACCGACATCGTCATCCTGGTCGTGGCCGCGGACGACGGCGTCATGCCGCAGACGGCCGAAGCCATCGATCATGCGATGGCCGCCGACGTGCCGATCATCGTCGCGATCAACAAGATGGACCGCGAGGGCGCAGACCCCGACAAGGTCATGTCGCAGCTTTCCGAACGTGGCCTCGTGCCCGAGGAGTGGGGTGGCGACACCCAGATGATCCGGATCTCGGCGCTCCAGAACGACAACATCGACGGCCTGCTCGATGCCGTGCAGCTCACCGCCGAGGTCGAAGAGCTCGTCGCTCCGCCGACCGGTCGTGCCGCCGGCGTCGTGCTCGAGTCCAACGTCCAGACCGGCCGTGGCCCCGTCGCCACGATCCTGGTGCAGCAGGGAATCGTCGAGGTCGGCCAGCCACTGGTCGCCGGCGGTACCTGGGGACGCGTACGTGCGCTGATCAACGACAAGGGCGAGCGGGTCAAGACCGCCGGCCCATCGACTCCGGTCGAGGTACTCGGCTTGGCCGACGTTCCGCGTGCCGGCGATGAGTTCGTGATCGCTCAGGACGAAAAGACCGCCGGCAAGGTCGCCGAGACCCGTGCGCACTACCGCCGTGTCGCCGGCCTGGGCCGCGATGCCGCTTCGGCGGCGAGCGGTGCTCGCCTCGAGGACCTGTTCGCCGACATCCAGTCGGCCAACGCCGCCAAGCTCGAGCTCATCGTGCGTGCCGACACGCACGGCTCGCTCGAGGCCCTGGTGCAGAGCCTGGGAGGGCTTGAGCGCCCGGAGGTCAAGGTCCGGATTCTCAGCCGCAACGTCGGCGCTCCCACCGAAAATGACGTCCAGCTGGCCCAAGCGGCCGGCGCGACGATCATCGCCTTCAACGTCCGGCCTGATCGTGGTGTGCGCACCACGGCCGAACAAGAAGACGTCGAGATCCGTACCTACGAGATCATCTACGACGTCATCGAGGACATCGAAGCCGCGGTGCTCGGTCTGCTCGAGCCCGAGTTCCAAGAGATCGTCACCGGCGAAGCCGAGGTCCGCGAGGTCTTCCGCATCAAGGGTGTCGGCCTGGTTGCCGGTTGCATGGTGCAGAACGGCACCATCAAGCGCAACGACAAGGTCCGCTTCCTGCGAGAGGGCACGGTCATCTGGCATGGCACGCTCACCTCGCTCAAGCGCTTCCAGGACGATGTCACCGAGGTCCGCCAGGGCTTCGAGTGTGGTGTCGGCCTCAGCGACATGCAGGACCTGATTCCCGGCGACATCATCGAGACTTACGAAGAGCAGGAAATCGCTCCGACCTGATCGGGCGAATTGCCTTCTGCCCTTCGTCGTCCGGCTTGTTCGTTCTCGCACTTCGCATCGACCTCCGCTTTCCTCTGAGCCAGTCGCTCAAGGAGAAGCGGGCGTTGCTGCGTCCGATCGTCGACGGCCTGCGGGCTCGGTTCACGGTGAGCGTGGCCGAGACCGGTCACGCCGACACCTGGCAGCGAGCCGAGCTCGGAGTGGCGCTCGTGAGCGGCGACGTGCATGTGGTCGAGGGCCTCGCCGCCGAGATCGAGCGATTCGTGTGGCAACAAGACACCGAAGTGCTGGGCATCGAGCGCATCTGGCTCGAAACCGACACCTGAACCGAGGAGTAGCGTGACGCCATGAGTCGTCGCAACAACCGGGGCCGTCAGGTCTCCAACCGTGGTGGTCGCGGCGGCAACACCCGTGGTGGCAACGTACGCACGGATCGCATCGGTTCGACGTTGCGCGAGATCATCGCCGACGAGCTGGCACGCCTCGACGACGAGGTCGGCTATGTGACGGTCACCGATGTCGAGGTCGACAACGAACTGACCCGGGCACGGGTGTTTCTGTCGACCCTCGATCTCTCCGACGATGACATCGAAGGAGTGCGCGAGCACACCGGTCGGATCAAGAAGGCGATCGGGCAGCGGGCGCGTATTCGTCGGGTGCCCGAACTCGAGTTCATGATCGACCCGGGCCTGCTCGCCGGTACACGCGTGAGCGAGATCTTGTCCGGGATGGACGACGATCGTGCCTTCGCCGGCGACCCCTCGGAGGAGGAGTGAGTCGACGCCGTCGTGACGACGGTGGCCCGAGCGGTTTCGTCGTGGTCGACAAGGAAGCCGGCTGGACCAGCCACGATGTCGTGGCCAAGGCCCGTGGTGTGCTCGGGACCCGTAAGGTCGGCCACAGCGGCACGCTCGATCCGGGCGCAACCGGTGTGCTCGTGCTCGGCGTAGGCAAAGGCACGCGCCTGTTGCGATTCATCACCGAATTGGAGAAGACCTACGTCGCCGAGGCCGTGCTTGGCGTGGAGACCGATTCGCTCGACGCCGACGGCGAGGTCACGGTCACCCACGACATGTCCGACGTGACGATCGACGACGTCCGACGAGTGGCTCCCCAGTTCGTCGGCGACATCGAGCAGATCCCGCCGATGGTGAGTGCGATCAAGATCGATGGCAAGCGGCTGCACGAACTCGCACGTGAGGGCAAGGAGGTCGAGCGCAAGCCGCGCCCGGTCACCGTGTACGAGCTGTCGATCGACGAGGTCGACGGCGAGCCCGAGATCTTCCGCTTCACCACTCGGTGCTCCTCGGGCACCTACGTTCGCACGATCGCCGCGGACATCGGAGCGGCACTCGGCGGGGGAGCGCACCTCCGCTATCTCCGCCGCACCGCGATCGGTTCCCACGTCGAGGCGCTTGCGAAGCCGCTGGAGCAGGCCGAGGTGATTCCGCTCGCCGATGGCCTGCGGGACTACCCGTCGGTCACGCTCGACGCGGACACGGTCGCACGGGTGCGGAACGGTCAGCGACTCGGCGCCGACATGCTCGAGGGCGATGGACCATGGGTGTTGCTCGACGAGTCCGGCGAGCTGGTCGCCGTCCACGAGCGGGTCGAGGGCGGCAAGATCAAACCCGCCGTGGTGATTCCGGCTGACTGAGGCTCAGCCGCCGAACACCGAGGCTCTCAGCTGGCCGCTCGTGTCCGGCGGGCGAGCGCAGCCAGCACACCGCCGATGACGAACAAGGCGCCTGCGGCGATGACGACGATCAGGCTGCCGGCTGCTTGCTCTCCTTCGCCGCTGGACTCCGCAGTGAGAGCCATGGCGGTCTCCTCGCTCGACTCGCCGCTGTCGTCGGGCTCCTCGCTGGACCCGCGCTCCGGGCTGGACCCGCGCTCCGGGCTGGCCTCCGGGTTCTCGCTGGACTCGGCCTCCGCGGCTGGAGACGTCGGTTCGACCACGGGCTCGGGGGTCAGCGACGGTGCGTCGGTTGCGTCGGGCTCGGTTCGTCCGCCACGGTCGCCGGAGATCGGTTCGGACGTGGAACCGGTTTCGGGTTCGGCGGTTGGCTCGGACGTGGGCTCGGATTCGCCGGCGGGCGGCTCGGCCTCGGCCGGTTGTGTCGTGGGCTGTGGCTCCGGTTCGGCCGTTGGCTCAGGCGTCGGTTCTGCGGCCGGTGCGGGTGTCGCCGTTGGCACGGGCGTCGGGGTGAGCGTTGGCGGTGGGCGAGGGGTCGGCGGCGGGTCCTGACTACCGATCTCGACGGTGCCACCCTGAGTGGAGCCGCTGAGCCGGGTGACGCCGTCGGGCAGTGTTGCCGTGACGATCGTGGTATCGACGGTGCCCGTTCCGGCGGAGGTCGCTTCGAGCGTGATGGTGCAGAGGTCCGTCGGTGCGGTCCAACCGGCGAGGTCGAAGCCGGCATAGGTCACCACCGACTCATTGGCGGCGCATGCACCGCCGATCAAGGCCTCGACTTCGGTGGCGGTCACCAGCGACGGCAACCGGAGCTGCACCGACAGAGTGGCCAACGGTTGCGTCCCCGGTTCGACCGACAGCACGACGGTGGTCGAACCACCGGGCGCATCGATGCGGACATCGGGGACCACGACGACGAAATCGTTGCCCTGTGCAGACGCTGATGCGTCCGAGCCGATGACCGCGGCAGCAGCCAGAGCGATGATCCAACCGAGAACCAAGGCGAGCGCACCCGGGAGCCCGAATCGGGGGGAGCGTGCGCCGATCATCGACTGTGAAATCTACTCGCTCGGGACCGTTGGTCCGGCTCGTGCACCCGGGTCGGCGATCGGTGTTCGTCCCGTTACCCTCACGGGGTCAGGCAATCGTCTGACACCTGCAAGATTTGCAAGGCGCATCACCAGGTCGGGCAACCGACGGGACGATGGGCCGGGTCCGATACCCACGAGTTTGAGAGAGCATCATGGCTGCCAACCTTCCCCCCAAGGCTGACACGATCGCAAAGCATGCGCGTGCCGAAGGCGACACCGGTTCGCCCGAGGTCCAGATCGCACTGCTGACCGATCGCATCACCCACCTCACCGAGCACCTGAAGGTCCACAAGAAGGACCACCACAGCCGGCGAGGTCTCCTCATGTTGGTGGGTCGTCGTCGCCGTCTGCTCGATTACCTCGCGGGCATCGATGTCGAGCGCTATCGCGCGATCATCGCCGAGCTCGGACTGCGTCGCTAGCGGGTCGAAGCCAAGCACAAATGCGGCCACGTTTGCTGGGGCCGCCATCCATCCCCATCCCTGAACCAATCTGAGATGGTCCCCCTCCGACAAGCCGGAGGCTGCGATCATTTTCAGCGCTGACGAGTCAGTGGACAGTGGAGAGAGGCCCTCCTGAGCGGCTCGTTACCGACGATCCGCAGAGCAGCCCGAGGCGACCCCCGTCGCCGAAGCTGCGATTGCGAAGGGAATCTGCCTACTGGTCACTGGCTCCGCACCGGATGCTCAACGTGGGCATCACCTTTGATGAATCGGCCTCGGCTCTTGCCCTGGCCGTAGGAGACAACATGACCAATACGACGAACAGCGTCGCGGCGCCCGTGGTGGGCACCGACGACCTGGACGACAAGACCCTCTCGTTTGAGGCGGGACGCATGGCCAAGCTGGCCGGCGGTTCCGTGATCGCCCAGATGGGGCGCACCCAGGTCCTCGTGACCGCAACGGGCGGCGGTGCCCGTGACAACGCCGCATTCTTCCCCCTGACCGTCGACATCGAAGAGCGCATGTACGCCGCGGGCAAGATCCCCGGCTCGTTCTTCCGTCGCGAGGGTCGTGCCAGCGAGCAGGCCATTCTCGTCTGCCGTCTGATCGACCGTCCGCTTCGCCCGAACTTCCCTGACGGGTTCCGCAACGAGGTCCACGTGGTCGGCACGGTGCTGGCCGCCGACCAGGAGAACCCCTACGACGTGCTCGCGCTCAACGCCGCGAGCGCGGCCCTGATGCTGAGCGATGTGCCGTTCGACGGCCCGATCGGCGCAACCCGACTGGCGTGGTCCACCGACGGTGAGTGGATCCCGTTCCCGACCTATCAGGAGGGCGACGCGTCGACCTTCGAGATCGTCGTTGCCGGACGGATGAACGAAGCCGGCGATGACGTCGCCATCTCGATGGTCGAGGCCGGCGGCGTCGCCGGCTCGGTCGAGAAGTACGCCGCTGGTGCACCCAAGGTCAACGAAGAGGTACTCGCCAGTGGCCTCGAGGCCGCCAAGCAGTACATCCAGCAGTCCATCCAGATGCAGCTGGATCTGGTCGCGGCGCACGGCTCCAAGGAGAAGATGGACTTCAAGGTCTTCGCCGACACCACCGACGAGGTCTACGAAGCCGTCGCCGGCATCGCAACGGACCGGGTCAAGGCCGCCATGTCGATCGCCGACAAGATGGAGCGTCAGGCCGCCGAGAAGGCGGTCAAGAACGAGGTTCGCGCCGAGCTCGCCGAGCAGTTCCCGGACAGCGAGGACCTCATCGGCGGCGCCATTTCCAAGCTGAGCAAGAAGGTCGTGCGCGACCGCATCCTCAGCGAGGGCGTCCGCATGGACGGCCGCGGCGCCGCAGACATCCGTGCCCTCAGCGCCGAGGTCGGCACGGTTCCGACCGCCCACGGATCGGGCATGTTCCAGCGTGGCGACACGCAGGTGCTCAACGTCGCGACACTCGGAACCGGTCGCATGGACCAGATGATCGACGGGATCGACCCGATCGACAAGAAGCGGTACATGCACCACTACAACTTCCCGCCGTACTGCACCGGCGAGACCGGCTTCATGCGTGGCCCGAAGCGTCGCGAGATCGGCCACGGCGCGCTCGCCGAACGCGCACTCGTGCCGGTGATCCCGGACTTCGAGGATTTCCCGTACACCTACCGTCTCGTGTCCGAGGTCATGGCCTCGAACGGCTCGAGCTCGATGGCGTCGGTCTGTGGTTCGTCGCTGTCGCTGATGGACGCCGGTGTGCCGATCGCCGCCCCCGTGGCCGGCATCGCCATGGGTCTCATCAACGAGGGTGACCAGTACGTCACCATCACCGACATCCTCGGCGCCGAGGATGCGATGGGCGACATGGACTTCAAGGTCGCCGGTACCGAGGACTTCGTGACCGCGCTGCAGCTCGACACCAAGATCGACGGCATCCCCGCCGACGTGCTCGCCGCAGCACTCGAGCAGGCGCTCGATGCTCGCAAGCAGGTGCTGGCGGCGATGAAGGAAGCGATCGACGGACCCCGCGAAGAGGTCAACGAGAACGCCCCCCAGATCGTCAGCTTCGAGATCCCGATCGACAAGATCGGCGAGATCATCGGCCCCAAGGGCAAGGTCATCAACGCCATGCAGGCCGAGACCGGTGCCGACATCAGCGTCGACGACGACGGCATGGTCGGTGTCGTGTCGGTCGCCTCGTCGGACCGCTCCGCCGTGGCCGAGGCCGAGCGTCAGATCCGTCTGATCCTCGACCCGCCGACTCCGGAGATGGGCGTGACCTACACCGGCAAGGTGGTCAACATCACCAACTTCGGTGCCTTCGTCAACATCCTTCCCGGACGCGACGGCCTGGTCCACATCTCGAAGATCGGTGGCAAGCGCCGCATCGACAAGGTCGAGGACGAGGTCAGCCTGGGCGACGAGATGGAAGTCATCGTCGAAGACATCGACCCCAACGGCAAGATCAGCCTGATGCCGGCCGAGTTCGCCGACGAGCTGAGCAGCGGCTCCAGCGACGACGGTGGCGACGGTGGCAGGGGCGGACGCGGCGATCGTGGTGATCGTGGCGGCCGCAACCGTGATCGTGGTGACCGTGACCGTGGCGGCCGGAACCGTGACCGCGGTGGCCGAGGCGACCGCAACGGTGGCGGCGACCGCGGCGATCGTGGTGGCCGGAACCGTGACCGCGGCGATCGTGGTGGCCGTGGTGACCGCAATGGTGGCGGCGACAAGCGCACGTCGGGCGACGTCGAGGTCGTGTCGTTCAACGAGGCGTTCGACGCCGAAAACGCCGAGCGCTACGGCGACATCTAGGCCAAGCTAAGACGATGACGATCAGGGTCGGTGTTCTCGGTGCCGCCGGGCGCATGGGCGCCACGGTGTGCGATGCCGTCGACGCCGATCCTGATCTGTCACTCGTCGCCGCGTTCGACCCGAACGCCGAATCGGGTCAGTCCACGCACGGTGTGTCCGTGTCGACGAGCCTCGATGAGGTCATCGCCGCGGCCCTCGATGTCGTGGTCGACTTCACCATCGCCGATGCGGCACGGGCCAACCTGCCGCGCATCGCCGCGGCCGGCATTCACGCGGTCGTAGGTACGACCGGCTTCGACGACGCGGACATGGCTTCGCTTGGCGCCGCCTTCTCGGCCGAGAGCGGTGCACATTGCCTCGTCGCCGCGAACTTCGCCATCAGCGCTGTGCTGATGATGCGGTTCGCCGAACTCGCCGCCCCGTTCTTCGAATCGGGCGAGGTCATCGAGCTGCACCACGAGAACAAGATCGACGCCCCGTCCGGCACGGCGGCGGCGACCCTCGACCGAATGGCGGCTGCTTCCTCGGATTGGATCGACGATCCGACCGAACACGAGGTTTATCCCGGCGCTCGCGGTGGCTCCGGTCCAGCAGGAATCCGCGTGCACTCGGTGCGGATGCGCGGGATGGTCGCCCATCAAGAGGTCATTCTCGGCGCCGTCGGTCAGAGCTTGACGATCCGACAGGACAGCTACGACCGCACGTCCTTCATGCCGGGCGTCGTCTTGGCCTGCAAGCGCATCGCCGACCACCCGGGCCTGACCGTCGGCCTCGATCCCTACCTGGAGATCTGAGGCACCCGCGGCGTGGATGCTCAGGCCGATTGGAGCTTTGCTCGGTCGCCGAAGTGGATCGCGTCGCACGTCGGCGTCGTCCTGCTCGTGGTAGCGATGGTCATTGCCGGGGTCTGGCAGATCAACCGGTATCGCGACCGGGCCGACCGCAACGAACTCATCCGCGACCGGGCCGAGATGGCCGCGGTCGACATCGGTGAGATCGCTCCACCTGCCGCCGATCCGGTCCTGGGCGAAGAGCAGCAGTTCCGCCGTGTCACGGCAACGGGAGAGTTTCGCGACGCCGACTCCGTGCTGATCCGCAACCGCACGTTCGAGGGAGCCCCTGGTTTCTGGGTGCTCACGCCCTTGGTCAACGACGAGGGCTGGGCCGTCGCCGTGAATCGTGGCTGGATCCCGTCCTCGGACATCCCGGATGCGCCGACCGGTCGGGTTCAGATCGACGGCTACGTGCAACCGGCGCGTACCGCGGAGGGCTTTCAGGTCGCCGATCCGGCCGAGGGCCGACTCGACAGCCTCGCCCGACCCGATGTCGCTCGACTGGCGCAGCAGCTCGACTATCCGTTGTCACCGGTGGTGTTCCAGCTGGCGGCTGAGGGCTTCGAGGATCCGAGTGATGGCCCGGACCGAGCGGTGCCGTTCCTGCTTTCGCTTCCCTCGCTCGATGGCGGTCCCCATGCGAGCTACGCAGCGCAGTGGTTCATCTTCACGACGATCGCGTTGATCGGCTACCCGCTGGTGCTGCGACGAGTCGCCGGCGGCCGGTCTTCCTCGGCCCCCGAGTACGACGAGGAGTAGTCCGCCTTTGCTCGCAGGACTCGCAAACGCTGCGTTCGGTTCACGAGCGAGCGGTCCTCCCGGGCGGGTGATTGGCGTGACGACTCCGCCCTTGCTCGCCGGACTCGCAAACGCTGCGCTCAGCGAGCAATCGTGCGGTCCTCCCTGGCGGGTTGCCTAACCGATCGCGGCGCGGAGGAGGCCGACGAAGACGGGGTGGGGCGAGTCGGCGGTGGAACCGATCTGCGGCTGGTAGAGCGTGGCGATGAAGAACGGGTGATCGGCGCGCTCGACGGCGCGAACCTCGCCGAGGTCGTCGAGCGCGGCCACTCGCATGCCCATCGACGATGCGATGTGATCGACGGTGACCGCGAGCCCGTAGTTGCAGGTCGTCCGCTCGGTCACGACACCTTGTGTCGCTTCGAAATGACCGTAGAGCGATGCGAGCGTCGAGTCGGCGGTGGGGCGTATCTCGATGTCCACGCCATTGATCGAGCAGCTGAGCAGATCGACGATCGGCGTGCCACCCGGCCCGTACTCGGCGTGTGCTGCTTCGTCGATGCCGACCAGGTTGCGAGCATGCTCTACCAGAACATGTTGGAAGCCGCCTCAGGTGCCGACGAGTGGCACGCCTCGCTCGCGAGCGGCGCGGATGACCTCCTCCGCAGCCTGTGGCTCTCGGTACGGCGTGCCCGGTCCGATGAAGAGTGCCTGGGGGAGTGCGGCGAGGTAGTCGTCGTCGATCGTGTCGGTCCTGACGACTCGCAGGTCGAGGTCGAGGCCCAGCGACTGTGCCGCATGGTCCACGGCATCGAGCGAGGCCTGGTGGTAGCCCTCGCCTTCAGGGACATCGAACACGAGGTCGACACGCAACGTCATCTCGGCCAACGTACTCGCGCCAGGCGACTGGGTCGGCGGAGAAAGCTCACCGGGCGAACGGTCGCTGACCGATAGGCTCGGACGCCGTGACCGATCAGAACGAACTGCGCGTGATTCACGCCCTCCGCCTCAAGGGTTTCGCGGACACACCTGTCATCGCCGAAGCGGCCGAGGTCGAGGAGGGCGTCGCCGAGCAGGTGCTCGAGGGCCTCGCCGGCGCTGAGCAGGCCCGCTACCGCGAGGGTCGGATGACCGGTTGGATGCTCATGCCCGACGGCCGCGCACATGGCGAGGCGCTTCTGGCTGCGGACCTCGACGCTGCGGGTAAGCGCGCCGACCTCGACGCGCTGTACCGCCGCTTCCTCGAACACAACCAGCCGTTCCTCGGACTCTGCACCGAATGGCAGACCCGCATGGTCGATGGGGAACAGGTCGTCAACGATCACAGCGACGCCGACTACGACGCGACCGTCATTGGGCGCCTCGCTGACACCGATGCGGCCATGCAGCCGATCTGCACCGATCTTGGTGCGCTGCTGTCTCGCTTCAACTCGTATGCCCCACGCTTCGCCGACGCCCTCGCCAAGGTGCAGGCGGGCGACATCGAGTGGTTCACCAAGCCGGTTATCGAGTCGTATCACACCGTTTGGTTCGAACTCCACGAAGACCTGTTGGCCTCGCTCGGAATCGAGCGATCCAAGGAGGGACACACATGAGCTCCGCAACGTTCGGTCGGGTGCTCTCGGCCATGGTCACGCCCTTCGACGACTCGGGCGCACTCGATCTCGACGCCGCGGCCGCACTGGCCCGCTGGCTGGTCGAGACCCAGGGCCATGAGGGCCTCGTGCTCGCAGGCACCACCGGCGAAGCGCCGACCCTCACCCATGACGAGCAAGGCGCGCTCTTCCGCGCGGTCCGGGCTGCGGTCGATGTCCCGGTCGTCGCCGGAGCCGGAAGCAACGACACCGCCGCAGCAATCGACCTGACCAAGCGCGCCGTCGACGCCGGCGGCGACGGACTCCTCGTCGTTGCGCCGTACTACAACCGGCCGTCACAAGAGGCACTGTTCGACCACTTTGCCGCCGTCGCCGAGGCGGGGTCGAACCTGCCGACGATCATCTACGACATTCCCAAGCGCACCGGTCGCAAGATCGAGACCGACACGCTCCTGCGCATGGCCCATGACATCCCGAACATCATGGGTCTCAAGGACGCCGCGGGGAATCCGGGCGAGACCGCCATGCTGCTGACCGAAGCTCCTGAAGGCTTCCAGGTCTATAGCGGCGACGATGTGCTCACTCTCCCGCTGATGGCGATCGGCGCCGTGGGTGCCATCGGTGTGGCGACCCACTGGACAGGTCCCGAGCACGTGCAGATGTTCGAGGCTTGGGAGAACGGCGACGTCGTCCGTGCCCGCGAGCTCAACGCGATGATGCTGCCGTCGTTCGACTTCGAGACGAGCGATGCCACGCCGAACCCGGTCCCGACCAAGGCCATGATGCGACTGCTCGGCCACTCGGTCGGTTACGGACGCCCGCCGATGCACTATGAGCCGCCCGGCCTCGAGGCGGCGGCCCGTGCGATTCTCGAGGGTTCCGGGCTGGCGGCCGAAGCCCTGCTCGCCTGAGCCCCCATGTCGCCTTCGTCCAACGAGGTCACGATCACCTTCCTCGGAGGGCTCGGTGACATCGGCCGCAACTGTGCGGCCATCGAGACCGACGATGCGCTGCTCATTCTCGACTGCGGGCAGCTCTTCGCCGACGAGGATCGGCCTGGCGTCGACTCGATCCTGCCCGACGTCGACTATCTCTTCGAGCGGGCCGACAAGATCATCGGGTGCATCGTCACCCACGGCCACGAGGACCACATCGGCGCACTCGCCCAAATCCTCGACCGAGGCCTGAGCTTCCCGATCTACGGCTCGGCGTTCAGCCTTGGCCTCGTTCGTTACCGCCTCGACGAGCGCGACGTGCTGGGGCGGGCCGAGCTGATCGAGGTCTCCGACGACGATGTCGTCGAGATCGGGCCGTTCACGATCGAGTTTCTGGCCGTGACCCACTCGGTGCCGGGCGGCTTGATCAGCGCGATTCGCACGCCGCAGGGTCTGGTGTTGCACAGCAGCGACTTCAAGCTCGACCCTCACCCGATCGACGGGCGGCGCACGAACCTGCCGCGGATCGGCGCGTTGGCGTCGGAACCGGGCGTGCGGCTGATGCTGGCCGACTCGACCAACAGCGACGTCCCCGGCACCACCGCGAGCGAGAGCACGATGGGTGCCAACCTCGCCGAGGTCTTTCGGGCCCACGAGGGGCGCCGCATCATCACGGCATGCTTCGCCAGTCACATGCACCGGGTGCAACAGATCGTCGACGTTGCACTCGAGAACGATCGCCGGATCGCGACCCTCGGCTTGTCGATGCGCAAGAACGTTGCACTGGCGAGATCGCTTGGATTGCTGCGGATTCCCGACGAGCGTTTCTTCGAGATCGACGAATACGACGACTACGAACCGGGCGAGGTCTGTGTGATCTCGACCGGATCACAAGGCGAGGAGCGTTCCTCGTTGGCGACGGCGGCGGCCGGAAGCAGT
Organism: Actinomycetota bacterium; assembly: GCA_039028435.1. Lineage (GTDB taxonomy): Bacteria > Actinomycetota > Acidimicrobiia > Acidimicrobiales > UBA10347 > UBA10347. The sequence goes on from JBCCIC010000016.1 coordinate 65,138, forward strand.
CGCTGGATCGAGATCACCGATCAGGACACGATCGTGCTCAGTTCGCATCCGATCCCGGGCAACGAGGCGCGCGTGTCCACGATGATCAACGACCTGATCCGCCGCGGCGCCGAGGTCGTGCACAGCGGGCTGGTGGAGATCCACACGAGCGGCCACGGCAAGCGGGACGAGCTCACGACCTTGCACACGGTCGCCACGCCTGAGTGGTTCGTGCCGGTGCACGGCGAGTACCGACATCTCGTAGCCCACAAAGCGCTGGCCGAGTCGCTCGGCATGGATGCCGAGCGCGTGTTGCTCGCCCTCGACGGCGACCAGGTCGTGTTGCGCGACGACGGACTCCATCTTCGGTCCGGCGTGACCTCCGGCGATCACCTGATGCTCAACGGTGCCTTCCTCGGCCCCGATCGCGGGGTGTTGGGGGAGCGGCGAATTCTCGGCGACCAGGGCATGGTGCACATCTCCGTCGTGGTCGACTTCGAGCGCGGCGTGCAGCTCGGGGAGCCGTGGGTGGAGTCCCGCGGTTGGCTCGACGCCGACGATGCCGAGGCGGTCTCGTCAGAGATCATCACTGAGGTCGCCAAAGCGATCGACGTCGAACTCGCCGGCGCGGACTGGAACCAAACCACGCTCACCCGCCGGGTCCGTCGCACTGCGGGCACGCTGGTCAACCAGCGCAGTCGACGCCGACCGATGATCGTCCCCGTCGTCATCGACGTCTGAGTCGCTCGCTCCGCTCCCTTCCCGAGTTTCGCCTGGCGGCCAAACTCTGAGCCGCTCGCTCCGCCCTCTTCCCGAGTCTCGCCTCGCGGCCAAACTCTGAGCCGCTCGCTCCGCTCACTCACCTCGTCCCGCGTTCTCACCGATCTGAGGTCCGGATCCCGGTTCTCACCGACTCAGGACCCGGTTTCCGTGACTGGAGTCGGTGAGAAGCCACAGGCGAACCCGGAGTCGGTGAGAAGCGGCGGTTGGCGCTTGTGCACACCGGCTTGCCTGGGGGCATCGTTGGTGATGTGGGTCGTGTTGAAGCTGTTAGTGTTGTGACTCCTGTGGCTTCTACGACCAAAACCCGCTCGTCGGCCTCGTCGAAGGCCAAGCAACCGACGCAACCGTCTTCACGCTCCCCGAAGGGACGCGGGCAGCAGAAGAACACGCGGTCGACGAGTGCTGCATCGAAGAAATCCGCAGGATCACGGAGACGGGAGAACCCGGACAGGACCCGCACGACCCGACGAGACGTCGTCGTACCTCGTGCCGAGCGGGTCCTGTCCGGGCACCGTCGAGACATGTGGGGCATCTTCTTCGTCGCCCTCGGTCTGATCTCCGCCCTCGGCGTCTACCTCGGCGCAGCGGGGCCCATCGGCAACGGACTCGCCACCTTCTACGGCGCCGTGGTCGGCTACGCCCGCGGCCTGCTTCCACTGGCGTTCGTCGGTGTCGGCATCGTGTTGATCCGCGGCCACCTGCGACGCCGCCCGACGATCGTGCTCGACGATCCAGACGCAGCCTCGAGTGCCGACCTCGAAGAACTTGCCGAAGAACAGGGCGTGCGTCTGGCCATCGGCGGGCTCGTCTCGCTGATCGCTGCGGCGGGCCTGCTGCACCTGTGGACCGGACGCCCTTCCTGGCGGGACTCGGTCAGCGAGTTCGTCGATGCCGGCGGGTTCCTCGGCTGGATGATCGGTGCACCCCTGACCGCCGCGTTCGGTTCGATCGGCGGCGCGATCGTGCTGCTCGCACTGCTCATGATCGGCATCGTCGTCATCACCGCCATCTCCCTGACGCGGTGGTTCGGCCTCGGCGTCGCTCGCTTCGACGCCTTCGGTGGGTGGGCGCAGCGTGTCTGGTGCAACCTGATCGGTGCACCGCTGCCAACTGCGGCGACCGCAACGGATTCACCGGCTGATCCGTCTGCACCGATCATGGTCGGCGGGGAGCAGGTCGGCGAGTACCGGCGCGACATCGCCGAACCGCCGGCCGACCCGACCAAGGACCCACTGATCGATGGTGCGGCTGCACCCGTCGAGCCCCAGGACGCACCCACCACGAACACGCCGACGAAGACGTCGTTCACCGATCTCACCGCCGAGGGCGATGGCAGCGGTGACGACGCTTCGTCCGGCGAACCGAAGGCCAAGCCACGCCGCAAGCCGAAGATCACGGTCAGCGATGTCGGGGGCCATGACCACGTTGATCCCGAACCCGGTCCGAGCGTGGCCGACTCTGCATGGAAGCTGCCGGCGCTCAAGCTGCTGAACAGCGGTGGATCCCGCGCCGTCGATCAAACCGCCGTCGCCGAAGCCGGCCAGCGGCTCGAACGAGCCCTGGAGAGCCACGGCGTCGACGCCCACCTCGTCGGCATGGTCGTGGGCCCGACCGTCACCCGCTTCGAGCTCGAGCTCGGCGAGGGCGTGAAGGTCTCCAAGGTCACCAGCTTGAGCAAGGACATCGCGTACGCGATGGCCTCGGCCGATGTCCGCATCCTCGCCCCGATTCCCGGCCGCCAGGCCATCGGCGTCGAGGTTCCGAACGGCGATCGCCAGGTCGTCGCACTCGGGGACCTACTCCGCTCGGCCGAGGCCGCCAAGGCCGATCATCCGCTCGAGGTCGCGGTCGGACGCGACATCCAGGGCAAGGCCAAGCTGATGAACCTGGCCAAGATGCCGCACTTGCTCATCGCCGGCGCGACCGGTTCGGGTAAGTCGAGCTGCATCAACTCGATCATCACGTCGGTGCTGATGCGTTCGACGCCGGCCGAGGTTCGCATGATCCTCGTCGACCCGAAGATGGTCGAGATGACGCAGTACGAGCGGGTTCCGCACCTGTTGACCCAGCCGGTCACCGACCCGCGCAAGGCCGCCAATGCGCTTGCCTGGGCGTGTCGTGAGATGGATCGCCGCTACGAGCTCCTGGCCGAGAAGGGCTTCCGCGACATCGCCGGCTTCAACAAGGCGGTCGCCAAGGGTCAGTTCGACAAGGAGAACACCGAGATCGAGGCCGCCAAGGAGCTCGATCCGGCTGATACCCGTCGAACCACCAAGCACATGCCGTTCATCCTCGTCGTGGTCGACGAGCTCGCCGATCTGATGATGGTTGCGGCACGCGATGTCGAAGACTCGATCTGCCGTATCGCACAGAAGGCGCGTGCGGTCGGCATCCACCTGGTGATCGCGACGCAGCGTCCGTCGACGAACGTCATCACCGGCATCATCAAGGCCAACGTGCCCGCCCGGATGGCCTTCTCGGTTTCGAGCCTGACCGACAGCCGAGTGATCCTGGACCAGCCGGGCGCCGAGCGCCTGATCGGCCAGGGCGACATGCTCATGCTCTCGCCGACCTCGAGCGCCCCCGACCGCATCCAGGGCTGTTGGGTCGACGAGGCCGAGGTCAAGAAGGTCGTCAAGGATTGGCGGAAGCAGTCCGAGACGTTCAGGATCGATGAGTCGGTCAACGAGGCCGAGATCATCGAAGGCAGCTCCAGTCCCGACGGTGGTTCGTCCGGCGGGGCTGGCGGTGCCACCGGCAGCGGCGACACCGATGACGAGCTGTATCTCCAGGCTCGCGAGCTGGTGGTCAGCAGCCAGTTGGGCTCGACTTCGATGCTCCAACGCAAGCTCAAGGTCGGCTTCGCCCGGGCCGGTCGACTGATGGACTTGCTCGAAGAGAACGGTGTCGTCGGCCCCTCCGTCGGCTCCAAGGCCCGCGAAGTGCTCCTGACCGAGGACGACGTCTAGCGCACAAGGCCCCTCCACGTGGCGCCGGTTGCCCTGTCTTCACTCCTGGACAGCGCAACCGGCCTCACGCGCACCGGCGCCACCAAGCTCGACATCAAACCTGGCACCCATGTCGCTTTGCCCGCGCTGGCGACATCGGAGCCTGGCGCCCGATGTGACCGTCATCACGTTTCGGGGAATGAGGCCCGTGGCGAGCGGGTTTGTTCCGCATGCACCGATTGCTGACCCTGCTGCTCGCCCTCGCACTGGTGGCTGTCGCCTGTGGAAGTGACGGATCCGACAGCGCAGAGGCCGTCGAAAGCGCCGATGCCAGTGCTGCGCCCGATGTGGCCGACGGTGACCCTGACGAAGGCGACGAGGTTATGGACGACGAGGAGGCGATGGAGGACACCGGTGAATCCTCCGACGACGACACGGCGGCCAGCGACGACGCCGCCGAAGACGCGGCGGAGGCTGCACCCGCCGCGCCGCCCGCAACCTGCGGCTTCGGCGACGAACTCGAGCCGGTCCAGGTCGTGGTCGAACAGATCGAGGGTGATCCTCGCGACACCACGCCTTCGGCCTTGCAGGGTCTGCACCAAGACTTCCCCGAACCCCTGATCAACCCGGACGAGATCATCTCGGGTGGCCCGCCGCCGGATGGCATTCCGCCAATCGACCGACCGGTGTTCCAAACGGCCGAGAGCGTCGACTGGCTTCGGTGCACCGAGCCGGTGCTGTCGCTCGTGATCGACGGTGAGGCTCGCGCCTACCCGATCCAGATCATGACCTGGCACGAGATCGTCAACGACACGTTCGGCGACGTGCCGGTGACCGTCTCATTTTGCCCGCTCTGCAACTCGGCCCTCGTCTATCGCCGCGATGTCGACGGACGCATCCTCGACTTCGGTACCTCAGGTCGGCTGTTCAACTCGTCGCTGGTCATGTACGACCGCCAAACCGAGTCGCTGTGGACCCACTTCAACGGCTCCGCTGTCGTCGGTTCGTTGACCGGTGTCGAGCTCGAACTCGTGGCCGTGCAGATGACGTCGTGGGAGAATTTCATCCGCCAAAACCCGGAAGGGACCGTGCTCACCCGGGACACCGGTTTCGTCCGTGACTACGGTCGCAACCCGTATCAGGGCTATGACAACACGGGTGACAACCCGTTCCTGTTCCGCGGCGAGCTCGACGAGCGACTGGCTGCGAAGGAACGTGTCGTCTCCATCCAGGTCGAGGACGACAGCGCCGCGATCGTCCTCGACTTCCTGATCGAGCAAGCGGTCCACGTCGAGACCGTGGGCGGCCGCACGCTCAGCGTGTGGCACCTGCCGGGTACCAACTCGGCCCTCGACACTGGGGTGATCTCCGAGGGACGCGACATCGGCACGGTCGGCATCTTCGTCCCCGAGGCGGACGGTACCGCGCTGACGTTCTCTCGACAGGCGGACGGGACCTTCATGGATGCGGAGACCGGGTCGATCTGGGACATCGGTGGTGTTGCCATCGATGGTGACCTGGCGGGCACGCGACTCGAGCAGGTCGAACATCTCGACACGTTCTGGTTCGCCATCGCCGCCTTCGAGCCCGACACCAGGATCGTCGGGGGCTGATCGCCAACTAACGTCGGCGCATGACGTCGTCGATGGTCAAGGACATTGGTCCGGGTCCCTATCCCCACGAGGCCCCGAGCAGTCGCTATCCGGTCTACACCCGCGGCAACGCGGGCGAGGTGTGGCCCGAGGTGGCCTATCCCTTGTCGATCACCATGTCGCGCACGGTTCCAGATCCGATCATGGAGACGATCGTGAGCACCGGGCTCCTCACCCGAGACGAGGTTTCCGAGGGCACCACCTGCGGCGGTGGTTGCTTCGGCGGCTACATGTACCTCAACCTCTCGCTGAACCGGGTGATCGCGGTTCGCTCGCCTGGGGTTTCGATCGAGGACAGCGATGCGATCTACATGGGGTCCGAGGGCATTGCGCCGCCCCACGATCCGCACCCCGACGACAAGAGCCTGCGAGCGAGCTTCAATGCCATCCGCTACATGATCGGGATTCTGCGCACCAAGGAGCTGCCCGAGCTCGCCACCGACCTGGCGATGGTCCGGCGTGAGGGCGAGCGGGTTCCGCACCTGATGACGGCCGACGACGACACACTGCTCGCCGAACTACGGCGTCGCATCGGTGTCGTCATGGCGCTGTTCAACCGCCATATTGAGGTCACCGGCAAGGCTGGCGCGGCCGTCCAGTACTTGTCGCAGTTCTGTGAGAAGCAACTCGATGACCGGGCGCTGGCCCTCACCCTCATCAGCGGCATCGGCGACGTCTCCAGCGCCGCGCCGAGCTGGGGCCTGTGGGACCTGGGCCGGATCGTGGCCGAGGACCCGGTGCTGACCGGCGCGTTCGACGAGGGCGTTCTCGGACTGGCGGACCGATTGACCGCGACGCCCGAGGCCGGCGACTTCAACGATGCCTTCGAGCGTTTCCTCGGCGAGTTCGGCAGTCGGGGTCCGAACGAGTGGGAGAGTGCTTGCGACACGTGGGGCACCAAACCCGAGCTCGCATTGGCATTGATCGATCGCATGCGTGGCGCCGACGAGCGCCAGGCCCCCGGGGCGAGGGCGCAGGAACTGAGCGGCGACCGTGAGCGCCTGATCGCCGAAACGCGTGCGCGGGTGTCGCGGCTGCGGCGGGGAACGTTCGACAACGCCGTGCGAGTCGCATCGCTGTTCAGCGTGTCTCGCGAACGCACCAAGACCACCGTGATCGACATGATCCACCAGAGTCGGCTGCTGACCATGGAGCTCGGTCAGCGCGTGGCGCGACGGACCGGCGGCGAGTGGAACGACATCTACTTTTGTCTCGCCGAGGAACTCGACGACTTCCTGGCCGACCCCGAGGCGTTCGACGAGGTCATCGCCCAACGTCGGGCCACCCGCGAGGCCCTCAGCTCTCGCGTGCCGCCGTTCGTCTTCGAGGGCGAGATGCCGCCGTTCGAGACCTGGGAGCTGCGTGACGACGCCGTCAACACGGCCGATGCCCTGGCCGTCGGCGAGTCGATCAGCGGGTTGAGTGCGGTCACCGGGGTCGCCGAGGGGCGGGCGTGCGTGGTGACCGACCCGTTCGAGCCGGGCGATCTCGGTCCCGGCGACGTGTTGGTCGCTCCACTCACCGATCCGGCCTGGACCCCGCTGTTCATCCCGGCCGAAGCGGTCGTCGTCGATGTCGGTGGCCAGATGAGCCACGCAGTGATCGTCGCCCGCGAGTTCGGCATGCCCTGCGTGGTCGCAGCCACTGATGCCACCAAGCGCATCCCGAACGGTGCCCGCATCCGGGTCGACGGCGACACCGGAACCGTCACGCTCCTCGACGATTCAGGCAACTCGGAGAACTCGTCCGAATCCGGCGACTAGGCATTGACCCACCGCTCGTCGGACGAGGTGGACCACTCGGCGACGGTTCGGCTGCGGTCCGGCCTGACGCAGGAGCGCCGAGGCTAGATTCGGTCCGTGATTCTCGGCCTCGTCTTCCTGGTCATCGGCATCGGCCTGCTGACCGTGGCCGCTGATCGCTTCGTCGACGGCTCCGCCGCGGTCGCCCGGCACTTCGGGATCTCCCCGGTCGTCGTTGGCGCGCTGATCATCGGCTTCGGCACCAGCCTGCCGGAGATGTTGGTATCGGGTCTTGCGGCCGGACGGGGCGACGCCGACCTCGGTGTGGGCAATGTGGTCGGCTCCAACGTGGCCAATCTCACCCTCGTGCTCGGCTTTGCGGCGCTGATCACCACGATCTCGGCGAGCCGGTCCGTGACCCGGCAAGAGCTGCCGCTGTGCGTCGCCTCGGTGTTGCTCTTCGCGCTCTTCGTGCAAAACGGCTTCACCCGCTGGGAGGGCGCCGTGCTCGCCTTCGCACTCGCCCTCACGCTCGGTCGCATGCTGATGGGATCGGGCGTCGATCTCGATGCGCTCGACGACGACGACGATGACGACGACGCGCCACTCAGCCAGACCGTGGTGACCACCATCGTCGGCCTCATCGGGACCGTCGGTGGCGCCTACCTGCTGGTCGAGGGCGCCCTCGATGTCGCCGACGAGCTCGGCCTCACGGGCGGCTTCGTCGGTCTGACCATGGTCGCGATCGGCACATCGCTGCCGGAGATGGTCACCGCCTTCGTGGCAGCCCGCAAGGGCGAGACCGATCTGATCATCGGCAACCTGCTCGGTTCGAATATCTTCAACAGCCTCGCCGTCGGGGCCGTGCTCGGGCTCGTGGGGCCGGGCCCGATCGAGGACACCAACCTCACCGGCCTCGCCACGATCGTGATGATCGTCGTGGTGTTGCTGGCCGCAGCATTCCTGCTGTTCGGTGGCAAGGTCGTGCGCTGGCAGGCGATCGTGCTGCTCGCCGTCTACGTCGCAACCATGCCGTTCACCATCAGCATCGAGACCGACTGCGACGATCCGGCCAACGCCGACGATGCCGCCTGCGTGACCGAGGGCGAATCCGCGCAAGCAGCCCCGTAGCCTTTACGGGTGCCCACCACGCCCGAGACCGACAGCCCCGGCACGTACTTCATCGAGACGCTCGGCTGTCCCAAGAACCAGGTCGACAGCGACAAGCTCGAGGGCACCCTGATCGCCGACGGTATGACGGCAGCGGCCCAGGCCGACGAGGCCGACCTGATCGTCGTCAACACGTGCGCCTTCATCGAGGAAGCACGACAGGAGTCGATCGACACGATCCTCTCCCTCGACAACGAGCGGGCCGACGATGCCAAGCTCGTGGTGACCGGCTGCATGGCCGAGCGCTACGGCGACGAGCTGGCCGAGGCTCTTCCCGAGGCCGATTCGGTTGCCGGCTTCGGCGTGCCGGTCACGATCGGTACCAAGCCCAAGGCCGCACCGTCACTCGATCTGTTGCATCTGCCGCGGCCGGCCTCGGCGGCGCCCTGGGCCTACGTGAAGATCGCCGAGGGCTGTGACCGCAACTGTGGCTTCTGCGCTATCCCGACCTTCCGGGGACCCCAACGGAGCCGCACGATCGATGACATCTGCGCCGAAGTCGACGCCCTCGGTGCTCGGGAGATCGTGCTCATCGCCCAGGACCTCGCGGCGTTCGGGCGAGACCAAGGGGTCGGGGAGCGCCGGATCGTCGAACTCGTCGAGACCGTTTCGGCGCGCACCGACTGGGTGCGGCTGCTGTACCTCTACCCGAGCGACCTCAACACCGCCTTGATCGACGCGATTTTTGCAACGGGCGTGCCGTACTTCGACCTGTCACTGCAGCACGTGTCTCGGCCTCTCATGCGTCGGATGCGAAGGTGGGGCGACGGCGATCGCTTCCTCGATCGGATCGACACGATCCGCTCCGAGCGAACCGACGCAACGTTCCGGAGCAACTTCATCGTCGGGTATCCGGGCGAGACCGAAGAGGATCACGATCGGCTCCTGGAGTTCGTCGACGCCGCCCGGCTCGATTGGTGTGGCTTCTTCTCGTATTCGCGCGAGGACGGCACCTATGCCGCCGAACTCGACGGCGAAGTGGCCGCCGACCTCGTGGCGGAACGCCTGGCGGAACTCCGCGAAATGCAGGACCGAATCACCGAAGAAAAACGTGACCAATTGATCGGCGCGCGAGTCCAAGTACTCGTGGATGAGATCGGTATCGCGCGTTCGCATCGCGAAGCCCCGGAGATCGACGGGATCATCGAGGTCCCCGAAGACCTGGCGGTCGGCGAATTCGCCAACGTCGTGGTGACCAGCGCCGCCGGCCCTGACCTCACGGCTGCACCACAAGGGACAAGCTGATGGCCGTCGTGCAGCGCACCTATCCGCTGTGGGGAGCGGCAACCCCGGCCAATGCGGTCACGTTCAGCCGCATCCTGATGACCCCGTTGCTGTGCTCGATGGTGCTGGCCGACGAAGCCACCCTCGGCACGTCGTGGGCAGCCTTCGCCGTCGGCCTGCTGATGGCCTTCACGGACCTGATCGATGGCCGCGTGGCTCGAGCGACCAACAGCTTCAGCCGCAGCGGTGCCTTTCTCGACCCCCTCGCCGACAAGATCGTGATCTTGGGCGTGGGGTTCTCACTCGTGGCCGTGGACCGCGTGGCGCTGGTCCCCATGGTGTTGATCGCCGGCCGCGAGCTGATCATCAGCGCAATGCGTATCCGGTTCGCGATGCGGGACATCTCCATTCCGGCCCGTCCGTTGGCCAAGTGGAAAGCGACGATCCAGGGCGCGGCCCTGCTGCTGGCCGTCATGCCGGCACTCCTCGACCAGCAGACCGTGGTCGATATCGCCATCTGGTTCGCCGTGGCCATCACCCTGTTCACCGGAGCGCAGTACCTGCGCGACGGCGAAGCGGCGGCACGCCAAGCCTGACGCCGATCCGGTCGTTGCGCTGCTCGGGCCCGTAGGGTCGAAGCATGCGTTGTGAAGTCATTGCGGTCGGCACCGAGCTGTTGCTCGGCCAGATCGTCGACACCAATTCGAGCTACATCGGTGAGCAGCTGGCCGTCGCCGGCATCGACAGCCACTTCCAGACCAAGGTCGGTGACAACGCCGACCGCATGCGCTCGTCGATCGAGCTGGCGCTGTCTCGGAGCGATGCCGTCATTCTTTGCGGCGGTCTCGGCCCCACCCAGGACGACATCACCCGCAACGTCATCGCCGACGTGATGGGCGTCGAGTTGGAGCTCCGTGACGAACTCGTCGAGCGGATCCAGGCGATGTTCGGTTCCCGCGGTCGAGCGATGCCCAAGAACAACCTGCTCCAGGCTCACATCCCTGTCGGCGGCGAGGCGATCCCCGTCATGCCAGGCACAGCGCCTGGACTGGTGTGTCCGTTCGGCGACGACCAGGTCATCTATGCCGTCCCAGGTGTGCCCTGGGAGATGCGCAAGATGATCGACGAGTTCGTGCTGCCCGACCTGCGCAAACGGGCGGGCATCACGTCGGTGATCCGCAGTCGTGTGCTTCGCACCTGGGGCCAGAGTGAGTCCGGCTTGGCCGAGCTCTTGGCCGACGAGATCGTGCGTCTCGACAGCACCGGCGAGGCGACGATCGCCTTTCTCGCCAGCGGCATCGAAGGTCTGAAGGTCCGAGTGACCGCCAAAGCCGAGACCGAGGCGGCCGTCCTCGAGGTGCTCGACGCCGAAGAGGCGAGAGTCCGATCGATCATCGGTGACGACATCGTGTTCGGCCTCGACGACGCGACGATGGAGACCGTGGTCGTGGACCTGTGCCGTGCGCAAGGGCTGAGCCTCGGCACGGCCGAGTCGCTGACCGGTGGGCTGATCGGTCAGCGCATCACGTCGAACGCCGGCGTCAGCGATGTGTTTCGTGGGTCGATCGTTTCCTACGCCACCGAGGTCAAGCACGATGTGCTTGGGGTCGGCGACTTCCCGGCGGTCAGCGAGGAGAGTGCCCGAGCGATGGCCGAAGGTGCCGCCCGCGTGCTCAAGGCCGACGCCACGGTCGGTGTCACAGGCGTCGCGGGTCCGGAACCCGCCGACGGGCACGACGTCGGCACCGTCTTCATGGCGACGCACCTCGACGGCGTGACCGAGGTGTTGCAGGTCAGCTGGCCGTTCGATCGACGCCGCATTCGCGAGTTCACCACGATCACGGTGCTGAATCAGCTGCGCAAGCGCTTGCTCGCCCGTGGCACCTGACGCCACCGGCTCGAACGCCAACGGTGCCGCCCATGTCGCGGCGATCGACATCGGCACGAACTCGTTCCACCTGCTTGTGGCCGAGGTCGGCGACGACGGCGAGTTCTCGGTGCTCACCACCGAGAAGGAGACCGTGCGCCTGGGCGAGGGACCGGGCGACATTCGCGAGCTCAGCCCCGCGGCGATGGAGCGAGGTATCGCCGCGCTCAAGCGCTTTGCGGCGATCGCGGCGAGCTTCGACGCGTCGGTCGACGCCGTGGCGACGAGTGCGGTGCGCGAAGCCGACAATGGCAGCGAGTTCGTCGAGCGCGCCCGGGAAGAGGCGGGCATCCGGGTCGAGGTCATTCCCGGCGTCGAGGAGGCCCGCCTCATTCACCTGGGTGTTTTGCAGGCCCTCCCGCTCTTCGACCGACAACTGTTGCTCGTCGACATCGGGGGTGGCAGCACCGAGTTCCTGATCGGCAAGTCGGGTCGAACCCTCGCCGCCCGCTCGATCAAGTTGGGGCACCTGCGTCTGACCAACCGTTTCTTTCCGAACGGAGACATCACCGCGGACGGGATCGACGAGTGTCGACAATTCGTCCGGGCCTTCCTGAGCCCCATCGCAGCATCGCTCGGTCCGCTCGGGCACCAGGTTGCGGTCGGGTCCTCCGGCACCGCCACCTCGATCGGCGAGATGATCCGCTTGCGCCGGACGGGTGACACGGGTTCTCCCGGGCTCGATGTACGAATCGATCGCGACGGCCTCGAGGAGTTGATCGCCGAGCTGACGCAGTGGCCGAGCGCCGCCGAACGAGCCGAAAACGTCGAAGGCCTCTCGGTGCGTCGATCCGACGTGATCGTCGCCGGCGCTCTGCTACTCCACGAGATCTTCCTCGCACTCGACATCAGCGAGATGGTCACGAGTCCCTTCGCGCTGCGCGAGGGCGTGCTGCTCGACCGCACGCATGGGATCGAGGGAGGCACCCGCCGGCTCGCGGACCTCCGCCGTGAGTCGCTGCTGCGAATGGCCGAGGACTACGAGGAGGATCTGGGCCACGTCGAACACGCCACCCGATTGGCGCTCGAAATGTTCGATGACCTTGCACCGCTGCACGAGCTGCGGCTCACCGATCGGGAGCTCCTCGAGGCCGCCGGGTTGCTGCACAACGTCGGATTGTTCGTGTCCCACGCCGCCCACCATCAGCACAGCGAATACATCATCCGCAACAGCGATCGGCTGACCGGGTACAACGAGCGAGAGATCGAGGTGATCGCCCAGGTTGCTCGCTATCACCGGCGGAGTGCTCCCAAGTCGAGCCATCCCAGGTACATGGCCCTGTCGAAGTCCGACCAGCGTCGCGTGTCGTGGATGGCGGGCATCCTCCGTGTCGCTATCGCCTTGGACCGCACCCGCTCTGACCTGGTGACCTCGGTCCATGCGACCTTCGACGACCAGAACATCGAGATCCGCTGCAAGGTCGCCGAAGGTGCAGACCCCTCGGTCGAGGTTTACATGGCCAACGATCGCTCGTCGTTGCTTGCGAAGGTCTCCCGACGTTTGGTGGGGGTGCACGATGGCTGACGACGTCACGTTCTACGACGACATCGAGGCCTACGCCGCGTCGCTGAGCTGCCGGAGCGGAGAGTTGATGCCGCTTCATGTGTCGACGCATGCCAGGTCCTACGACGTGGTGGTCGAGCGGTGGGGTGCGACCCGCGAGCTTGCCTGGAGTGTCGAGGGCGTGGCCGGCGCGTACACACCACCACCCGACGACGCCGATAGCGCCGGGTGTGGGTGGCCGATCTCGGTCGAGATCCCGACCGACGGTTTCCGCAGCGGCTTTCACCTGGTCACCGTCACCGCTGATGACGCACGAACCGGGCGGGAGACCGCGCATGCCGGGTTCGTGATTCGACCGACGACGCCGCAGAACCGGGCGCTGATCGTGCTGGCGACCAACACCTGGAACGCCTACAACACCTGGGGCGGCAAGAGCCTCTACACCGGTGGTCACCGCGTGTCGTTCCGTCGCCCCTGGGCCCGCGGGTTCCTCGACCGTGCTCCGGTCGAGCTCGACGATCGCAAGGCCCGACCGGTGCGGACCGGCGAGACCCCTGACGCCGACGGTGAGCAGTACCAGGAGTGGCGCTACGCGCACGGGTACACCGGCGGCACCGGATCGAGCGGCTGGTTCAGCCACGAACGGCGCTTCGTCGAGTGGGCCGAGGCAGCGGGTTATCGACTCGACTACGCCGTGTCCTCGGATCTCCACGAGTCCGGCGCGCTCGACGGCTACGACGTCGTGCTCGGTGTCGGCCACGACGAGTACTGGTCGGCACCGGCCCGAGACGCGGTCGACGCCCACATCGCCACCGGCGGCGACTACGTGTCGCTCAGCGGCAACACGATGTTTTGGCAGGTCCGTCTCGAGGACGACGCCGGCGAGCCCGGCATCGACCACATGACCTGCCACAAGTACCGGGCCCACCTCGACGACCCGGTCGTCGACACCGATCCAGCCTCGATGAGCGGACTCTGGTGTGATCCGCTGGTCGGCCGACCCGAGTGGACGACGCTGGGCGCCGGTTCGGTGTTCGGTCTGTACCACCGGTTCGGTCAGGCGACCGCTCGCGGCAGTGGTGCGTTCGCCGTGGTTCGAGAGGACCATTGGATGTTCGAGGGCACCGGGCTGGGGTGGGGCGATCTGCTGGGCCGCGACGATGGCGTCGTCGGCTATGAGACCGTGGGTTGCCCGGTCCAGCTCGACGACTTCCACCGGCCCTTCGTCCGGCCGACTGCTGGTATGCCCGATGACGTCACGATCGTCGGGATCGCGCTGTCGAGCAACCTCGGCGTGGGGGAGTATCCCAAGTCGATCGCTGCGCTGTCCGATCAGGGTGATCTCGAGTTCCTCGCCGAGCGGTTCCACGGCGACACCTCGGCCGACAACCTGCGTCGAGTGCGCAACGGCACCGCGGTTCTGCTGACGTGTCGCCCGGCTGGGCCTGACGGCGGCGAGGTCGTCACCGCCGGCACGACGGACTGGGTCTTCGGCCTGGAACGCGACGTGGCCGTGCAGCGGGTCACCGCCAACATCCTGGATCGTTTCCTGCGCGGCTAGCTGGCCAAGCTCCAGTCCCACGACCAATCACGGCACTCGAGCGTGGTCGTCGGTGCGGTCACCCGGTCATCGGGCCAGATGCTGATCAGCTCGACCGCGAAGGCCGCGGCGGTCTTGTACGCCCAGTTGTCGGGCTTCTGGGTCTCGGTACACATCGCCTCGATGTCCTGGCCGGCGATCGACAGGCGGGCTTCCCGCCCTTGTGGATCGAGGAACATCTCCACGGTTTGCCACTCGTCGGTCGGGTCGAGCCACGTCGCGGGCTCCGGCGTCCAGTTGCTCGAGCCGTCGGGATTGGTCACCCACGTGCGGAGGGCGCCGAAATGCTCCGACCACGGATTGATCATCCACTGCAGGCCGAGGCCGATGTCGCGACGCGAGCCCTTGCCGTCCCAGACGAAGAGCGCGATTTCCACCGTTTGGCCGTTGGGGAGACCGGAGACGGGCTGGGGCACCACGGGAGTGCGCACGTCAGCACGCGCCGTGTGGACGAGGTGGAGTGCGTCGTCGTTCACCGTGCGGAAGTAGGTCGTGTTGTGGGCCATCACACCACGACCGTGGCGGTTGGCGACGAGCCGGGACCGGTCCGCCTCGTGCTCGGTGACGACATCGTCGGGGTTGACAGTCTCGAGGCCGGCGGCGGTGTGGCGCGCGTCGCCCAGCACGGTGCGCCAGCCCTCCATCGAGGCGCCCGAGTAGGACAGTGGCTCGGGCGGCGCTTCGGACAGTTCTTGGGCAGCGATCTCGGCCTCGGCAAGCTCTTCCGCACGTACCTCGCGCCATTCGAGCGCGTCCATGGAAGGGGCTCGATGGTCGAGTTCGACGATGCGGTCGGTCCGGTCGCCGACCGGCTTGGCGGTACCCACGCCACTGGGCTCGACGCGGTCGACGGCGTCGATCGTCGCCGGGCCACCAGGCGCGCGTGGCGGTGGCGGCTCGTCTCGGTCGATGAACGCCAAGGAGTTGGGGGTCGGTCCGAGGACCGACCCGTGATTGGGCATGGATACCACTGGGTCCTCGCCGCCGAAACGGTCGAACTGCGTGCCGGCGACCACGCCGGCGCCAAGCGAGAAGAGGAACTGGCGTCGGCTCAGGCTCATGCCGGAGCCAGGGCCGAGCGCAGCTCGGCAAGGAGGGCGTGGACGTCGACTTGTCGCAGCTCCTCGGTCCAGAAGGACTCGGTGAACTTCGCCGACACCACCATTTGATCGGCGGGCGAGAACTGGAGGGTCACACTTCCACCGTCATGGCCGATCGACTGGTAGCGGAAGTCGCCATCCTCGGCCGAACAGGGGCAGATGACATTCGCGCCGAGCCCGGTCGAGTGCTCGTTGTCTGCGTCGAGCATCGTCGCCAGTGATGCCGGTTCGAGGACGAGGCCGTCGCGATACAGCGCCGAACCCCAGCGCACGAGGTCGGGAACGGTTGCGATCAGTCCGCCCGCCGATGAGCCGATCCAGCCGGGCCGCGGCGTGTCGTCGATTCGTGTTGAGGTCAATCCTGCCGGGTCGACGACGATTTGCTGGATGAGCTGGTCGTAGCTCGACCCACTGACCTGCTCGGCGACCTGGCCCAGATACAGGTAGCCGGAGTTGGAGTACCCGCGCTCGGAGCCGGGGGTGAACTCGAGTGGAAGGTCCGAACTCAGGCTGAGCGCCTCGAGCACCGTCAGCGCAACGTCGCCGTTCCAGTCGCTCGACTCTTGGTAGGGCACGAGACCCGAGGTGTGTTGGAGGAGCTGGCGGATCGTCATCTGCTCGGCGTGGGCGAAGCCCGGGAAGACCTCGAGTTGCGGTGCGAGCTGGTCGAGGTCGAGCAGTCCATCATCGACGAGGCGGAAGATCACGCTCGCGGTCATCGTCTTCGTGATCGACGTGGCGAGGAAATCGTCGTCGATGTCGAGGGCGCTCCCGTCGGCTTCGGTGCCGACGGCGAGGTAGACCGTCGATTGATCGGGGAAGCTGAAGCCGATGCGCACGCCCGCGACATCCATCGTCGCGAGCCAGTCGGCAAGGAGGGCCTCGGCACCGGAAACGTCGGCGCGCTCGGCCATCGTGGCGCCACCTTCGGCGTCGTCGTTGTCGGCGGTTTGGTCATCGCCGGACGATTCCGTAGGGCCACCGGCATTGGTGTCGAAGCGGTAGCCGTTGCCGTCGACCACCAGGCCGCCGTCGTCCGGATCATCGGAACTGCCCTCGGTGTCGCCGGCTCCGTCATTGGTTTCGGACCCATCGGGACCGTCGGTGTTCCTCGGTTCCTGGCCGACCGCCGACGCGTCGCCGTCTGCGGCGCGCGTCCCGTCTTCGGGCTCCGAGTCGTCCGTGTCGTCGTTGGCCGGCTCGCCTTCGACGACCAGTACGTCTTCGGACTCGTCGGCTCCGGCCATGTCGTCCGTCGTTCCGCTCACGGTGTCCTGATCGTCGCCATCCCCCTCGTCGTCGACCCGTTCGTCATAGGCCGGTTCGTCGGCGGCCTGATCCACATCGGCCTGATCCACATCGGCCTCATCGTCATCGGACTCACCTCCGTCGCCGGACGCCGCGCCATCCACCGCCTCCTCGCCACCCTCGGCGCCGATCACGACCGCCGAATCGCCCTCGTCGGGAGCGACCGAGCCATCCAGACGCCCGGTGAGTGGGTCGATCCCGGTCGCTTCGGGCTCGACCGGAACCGGTCCGGCACCGTCGAGCAGTTCGTCGGCATTCGACCCGAGCGCGTCGACCTCGAGATCTTCGGGATCGGTGGGCTCGCCCGTGTCGTCGATCATCGCATCGGTCTCGGAGCCAGCCGGATCGTCCGCATCACCGGTTCCCTCGGGCTGCTCGGTCCCGTCGCCGCTCAGGTCCGGCGCCCCGGCAGTGGCCACCTCGGTGACCTCGGCACCAGCGCCTCGCTTCGAGTAGACGAACCCCGCTCCGAGAAACGCAACGAGGAGTAGCAGAATGTGTAGGCGGGTGATTCGCGACCGACGCACCTTGCTGTGGTCGGCCCCGACACAGAGGCGATGAGCGGGCACGGGGAGGGTGAAGGCCCACGGGCCCAGCGATCGCGAAGGACATACCGCAGTCGCGGTACAGCTCGTGTGCCACCATCGCGGACGTGGCAGAACACGATGTGTCCCCTCACGATCCGTACGGCCCGATTGGGTTCCTGCACCCGGGGATGATGGGCGTGTCCCTCGCGGCGACCTGCTCCGGTGATGTCCTGTGGGCGTCAGAGGGACGGTCCCCCGAGACCCGGCAGCGGGCGGCTTCGACGCATCTTCGCGACGTTGGCTCGACCGCCGCGATGGTCGACGAAGCCGCGACCATCATCTCGATCTGTCCGCCATCTTCCGCCGAATCGCTCGCTGCGGAGGTCGCGTCGTTGGGGTTCACCGGTTGCTACGTCGATGCCAACGCCATCAGTCCCGCCTCCAGTCGGTCGATCGGACAGCGCTTCGATCGCTACGTCGATGGATCGGTCATCGGACCACCCGCCGCCACCGCCGGATCCACACGCCTCTACCTGTGTGGCTCCGATGCGGCGGGCCTCGCCTCGCGTTGGGAGGGAAGTGCGCTCGACGTACGGGTGCTGGACGGCCTCGGGTCGGCCTCGGCGCTCAAGATGGCGTACGCCAGCTGGACGAAGATCGGCTCGGCGATGCTCTTTGCGATCAATGCGCTCGCCGATGCCGAGGGCGTCGGCGACGCGCTACGAGCCGAGTGGGACTTGTCGCAGCCGGGGCTCGTGCGCCGGAGCGAGGTGAGCGCCGAGCGGGTCGGCCCCAAGGCCTGGCGCTTCGAAGGGGAAATGCACCAGATTGCCGCCGCCTTTGCCGATGCCGGATTGCCACCGGAGTTCGCGGACGCCGCGGCTGACGTGTACCGACGGATGGCTGATCTCAAGGGCACCGATGCGCCAGCGCTCGACGAGGTGCTCCAGCGTCTCACGGCTCAGCTGTAGGCGCCCTAGCTGCGGCTCCTTGGAGCCACGGCCTGCACCGATGAGGGTCGAGGGCTCGCGGGCCGGCGTGAGCGGGTGTCGTACGCCGGTGCCATGATGACGACATGGTCTCGATCGAAACGCACGCCCTCCACGCCATCAGCTGGGTCGACCTCGCCGCGCGCGACGTCGACGCCGCAACCGAGTTCTATGCCGGCCTGTTCGGCTGGACGTCGTTCAACGACGGTGAGACGCCGTACTTCGTCTTCCAGGCCGACGGGCGCCCGGTCGCCGGCGTGATGGCGCTCACGCCGGAGATGGGGGAGATGCCACCGGTGTGGTCGATCTATGTCAACGTCGCTGACGCCGACGCCACCTGTGGCGCGGCGACGGCCGCCGGCGGAGTGGTGGTCCAGGCACCGTTCGAAATTCCGGGCGGCGGGCGCATCGCCGTGATCGTGGATCCGGCCGGTGCGGCGATCTGTCTTTTCGAGGGAATGGCGGACAATGGCATCAAGGCCGTGGATGAGGTCGGCGCGCCGTGTTGGTACGACTGTGTGACTCGCGACCTCGACGCCTCGGTCGCCTTCTACGAGGCCTTGTTCGGCTGGTCGAGCTCCGTCATGGAATTCGAGGACATGAGCTACACGATGTTCGCCAACGACGGCGAGCCGACCTGTGGCGCCATGGCCATGCCGCCGATGGTGCCCGAGCTGGTTCCGTCCCACTGGGTCGCCAACTTCGTGGTCGACGATGCCGATGCCGCCGCCGCATTCGTGGCCGCGAACGGCGGCGCGATCACGATGCCGCCGACCGACACACCGTTCGGACGATCGGTCGGTATCGCCGACCCCTGGGGTGCCGTGATGACCTTGATCGACCGGTCGACGGCAACGGCGGAGCCACCGGCATAGCGAGCGCCCGACGGCGGACGGTCACCCATCTGGCAGACGACGGTTGCCATGATGGGGGTCATGGTCTCGATCGACACACATGCCCTTCACGCCATCAGCTGGGTCGACCTCGCAACCCCGAACGTCGACGATGCGGCATCGTTCTACGCCGGTCTGTTCGGCTGGACCACGTTCAACGATGGTGAGACGCCGTACACGATTTTCCAGTCCCAAGATCAGCCCGTCGCCGGGGCGATGGCGCTCCCGGAAACGGGCGACATCGCACCGGTGTGGACGATCTACGTCAACGTGGCCGATGCCGATGCGACCTGCGCGGCGGCGTCAAAGGCCGGGGGAACCGTGATGCAGCCGGCGTTCGACATTCCCGGGGGCGGCCGGATTGCCGTGATCGCCGATCCTTCGGGCGCGGCGATCGGTTTGTTCGAGGGCATGGCCGACAATGGCAGCAAGGTGATGGGGGAGATCGGCGCCCCAGCGTGGTTCGACTGCATGACCCGCGAGGTCCGCAAGGTGCGGCCGTTCTACGAGGCGATCTTCGGCTGGACGGCCAAGGAGACGCCGTTCGATCTGTTGCCCTACACGACCTTCTTCAACGACGGTGTCGAGGTCTGTGGAACCATGCACCAACCGCCGATCCTGTCGCACGGGGATCCGAATCAGTGGGTGACGAGCTTCGTGGTCGCTGACACCGACCAGGCGGCCGAGTACGTGAAGGGGAATGGCGGCAAGGTCCAGATCCGACCGTTCGACACGCCGTATGGCCGGTCATGCAGTGTCGGTGACCCATGGGGCGCAACGCTGACGCTCCTCGACGCACGGGGAGCCAAGCGCGGCCCGCTCGTGGGAGGCTCGAGCTAGGTCAGCTGTCCTCGGCCGGAGCTTCGTTCGCCTCATCGGCGTCGAGGACGGTGTCGAGGTCGAGCGAGGCCGAGTTCATGCAGAACCGCTCACCGGTCGGCTGCGGGCCATCGGGGAACACGTGGCCGAGGTGTGCGCCGCAGGAGGCGCAGACTGCTTCGATACGCACCATCCCGTGGCTACGGTCGACGCGGCGTTCGACCGCACCCTGTTCGAGCGGTTCCCAGAAGCTCGGCCAGCCGCTGCCCGACTCGTATTTGGTGTCGGAGCTGAACAGCGCGTCACCGCAGACGATGCAGCGGTAGACGCCATCATCGTGGCAATCCCAGTACTTGCCGGTGAAGGCACGCTCGGTGCCACCCTGCTGGGTGACGGCGTATTGCTCGGCCGAGAGGCGTGATCGGAGTTCGGCGTCGTCGACTTCGTAGCTCATGACCCAATGCTAGAGCCATGGTGGCGAGCCATGGGCTCGGCGTAGCTTCTGGAGAAATAGTTCCAGAGTTGTTCACCATACGTCGACGGTTGGTGGGCGCTCTCCATGGCCCCGGTTCCCGCGCTCGCTTCGTCGGGGGTCGGCATGAAACCCGCTCCGTGGTGGTGAGCGCTGGCGTCGACCGCTTCGGCGAAGCGCGGGTGCAGCAGCAGCGGTGCGAGCTCGGTGTCGAGCGAAGGCCCGTGGAAGTAGCCGGCCGACCAGCGCTCCTCGCGGGTGATCACGCGGTGGGGCGTGGCGACGAGGTAGTTGCCCGACATCGATTGGATCATCTCGCCGAGGTTGATCACGAAGGTTCCGTCGATGACCGGAACGTCGATCCACGCGCCGTGCGGGTTCTGCACCTGCAATCCGGGTGTCGGACCCGGTGCGAGCACGGTGAGGAAGCCGGCGTCGTGATGGGGGTTCACGCCGGCGCCGCCTGCGGGCGTAGGCGGGTAGTGGATGAATTTGGCCAGCGACATCGGCCGGTCGCCGAAGAGGTGCCGGAAGTGCGACGAAGGAAGGCCGAGGCCGACCGAGAGCGCCGCCATCAGCTTGTCCGCGAGCGCGGCGAGCGTGGTGATCCAGCGTTCGGACAGCTCACGGTGTCCTGGGAGCACGTCGTCGGGCAGCCACTGGTTTGGTCCGTAGAGACGGTGGTAGATCGGCAGTGTCGGATCGTCGGCGATCGGCCAGTCGGTCCAGGCATCGATCTGTTCGCGGACGTCGGCTTCGTTGTTGGTGGTCTCGGCGCCGACGGGTTCCCAGCCCCGCATCTGGGGCGAGGTGTTCTTGTCGATCAACAGCTTGGTCTCGACCGGCAGTGCGAAGAAGCGGTGCATCATGTCGAACATCTCGTCGACCAGGTCCGGATCGATGCCGTGGTCGGTGACGAGGGCGAAGCCGACGTGGTGGCAGATGTCGGTGAACTGGTGGGCGAAGTCTGCATCGGGTTCGTCGCCGAGCACCGGGCGAACATCGACGATCGGGATCTCTTCGAAGCCACGCACGCTCGTCGATGCCATGCCCCCGACGCTAGTCCGGGAATCCGCGGTGGCGTGCGTGGAGTTTCGGCGCCAGCCGAGACTCGGTAAGCGAGCGCAGCGAGCGACGAGGTCTGCAGGGCAGTCCGAGGCTCGCCACCCGGGGGTGTGCGTGGAGTTTCGGCGCCAGCCGAGACTCGGTAAGCGAGCGCAGCGAGCGACGAGGTCCGCAGGGCAGTCCGAGGCTCGCCACCCGGGGGTGTGCGTGGAGTTTCGGCGCCAGCCGAAACTCGATAAGCGAGCGCAGCGAGCGACGAGGTCCGCAGAGCGGCCCGAGGCCCGCCAGGGCCGAAGCCGCGATTGCGAAGGAGATTGTCACACCCTCCCCGCATGCTGGCCATAGAGTCGCCGAGAGAGAGGACCGCTGGTCATGACCGAGAAGACAACCCGACGCAGCACCGAGACGGCATCGTTCGGAACCGGTGCACGCGAGAGCCATGACAGCTCGGCGTTCTACGCCCGGTTCGTTCCACCGGTGACCACCGACGACGAGACCGTGGTTCACCCGAAGGACCGTCCGGCTTCGGATCTGGTCGCGTTGGGAACCGCCCAGCGTGTGCTGGCCGACGACCGCGTGGTTGCCGACAACTCGGTGGCCCTGGTCGTGACGTCACCGCCGTACTTCGTTGGCAAGGCGTACGAAGAGGCGATGGGCCAAGGCCATGTACCCGAGGAATACGGCGAGCATCTCGACATCCTCCACGAGGTCTTCGCCCACTGTGTGCGCAAGCTTGAACCGGGCGGGCGGATTGCGGTCAACGTCGCCAACCTCGGGCGCAAGCCGTACCGGTCCCAGGCGGCCGATGTGCTGCGCATCTTCGAGGATCTCGGGCTCCTGCTACGGGGCGAGATCATCTGGAAGAAGGGCAAGGGCATGGGGAGCTCCACCGCATGGGGCTCCTTCCAGAAGGCGTCGAATCCGGTCCTTCGCGACCTGACCGAGCGGGTGATCGTCGCCAGTAAGGGGCGCTGGGATCGGGCGGTGTCGGCCCGGCGCCGCAAAGAGATGGGCCTGCCGTGCGAGGGTTCGATCTTCAAGGAAGAGTTCATGGAGGCGACCTACGACGTGTGGGAGATTCCTCCGGAGAGCGCGACTCGCGTCGGACATCCGGCGCCTTTCCCAGTCGAACTGCCCAAGCGGTTGATCGACCTCTACACCTACTACGACGATCTGGTCCTCGATCCGTTCATGGGCGCTGGCACCACTGCCGTGGCGGCGGTGCGGACCGGCCGATCGTTCATCGGTTGTGAGACCGAGCAGGAGTACATCGACCTCTCCAACCACCGAGTCGCTGAGGAACACGAGCGGGCTGAGCGGCGACGGGTCGAGGGTCGGTCCCTCCAGGTCGTCATTCCGGCGGTCAAGGCATTGGGCGACGACGACCCCAATCTCGATCCGCAAGAGCGCGCCGTGCGCGAGGGAATCAAGGCCGAGGACCTGGCGCGTCTGGTGCTCGAAGAGTGCGGGTTCACGTCGGTGACCGAGAAGAAGACCAAGCTGCGCTGCGGGGTGCAGATCGACATCACCGCAGCGTCCCAAGACGGCCAACTGTGGCACTTCGACGTCACCGGAACGTTCACGAGCGAGCGAGATGGGCTTCGCCGGACCGACACGCTGTGGAAGTCCCTCGGCAAGGCCGCGGCCCGAGCGACCGACGCAGCCGCCGAGAACGTGCCGTACGTCCTGTTGACCACGAGCAAGCCGGCGGCGGGCGAGGCGTGGCGCGCCCTCCAAGCGTGCCAGCAAGGCCCCGATCGCGTGATCTTCGATGCCATCGAGATGCTGTCTCCGGAAGGGCAGGAGCGCTTGCGCGGCTATGCGAGCGAAGGTCGGGAGGCCGCCGCCGGCACCCCGGAACCGATGACGGCGGCCGAGGCCGACACGCCTTTCTGATGCCGCAGTCGCCGGTAACCCCCGGGGCTTGGGCGGTCGTCAATCACGACACGCCCCAGATCTTCCTGGCGGAGGACGCTGCGGTCATCTCGCGCCTGATCGCCCTCAAGATCGTCGCCGCCAGCGAGCCAGGCATTTTCGGCGATGCGCTTCCGGCCGTGCGCGATCACCTGCTGCACCAGCGCTGGCCCGATGCCGTCGTCGCTTGGATCGAGGCCACGGGTACCACGATTGATGTCTATGAGGAGTTCGTGCGGGTGTGGACCCACGACCGTCTTGACCACGAACTCGCGCTCATGGCCATCCGCACGTCGCGGCTCTTCGAGGGCCACGACCCCGAGTCGGGCTGAGGGCGGCGAACGATGGCCGCGATTCGCACCGAGATCACCGAGATCGTCACTGGTCTGGCGATGTTGGGCTACCGCGACCTCGACGAGGCGCTCATGGTCCGGCCGATGAGCGTCGTCAACCTCACGACCGAGCACTATGAGCGGCTGGCTGCCGCTCGGTCTGCCGGCTCGCATCCGCGCGAGTTCGAGACCGCCTGGGCGAATGGCCGACTCTTTGCCCGAGCCGACGACGGCTTGCGCGGTCGGCCGCCGTGGACGATCGAGTGGAAGGGCCCGCACAAGCCCCCCGGCTACGAGCAGGTGCCCGCCGACCTGCGGATCGACCATGTCTACCTGGTGTCATGCAAGTACGGCAGCTCGATCCTGCACAACGTGAGTCCCAGCCACCTGTTCGATCGGGGGCTGGCCGAGCGGCGGGTCGAGCGCGGCAGCGACTGGTTCCTGGCGACGGCTCCCGAGGCCTACCAGAGCTTCTACGAGGCCTGTGTCCTCGACACCGAGTTGGTCGGTTTGCCGGCGGGCGTGGCCGAGCTGACCAAGCCGGACCGCGTGCGGCTCAAGGGGGCCCTGCCCAAGCGGGGGCGGCTCCCGGAGAAGGCCCAGGATCGCTACGAGCAGTTTTCGGTGGCCGTTGCCATTGCATCCGCCGAACGCTGGCGGGCGGGCCTGCGCACCACCCGCGATCGAGAGTCGATGCTATGGCGGTTGTTGCGCCTCCAGGCGGCGCCCTATTTCGTGCTCGGTGCAACGACCTCCGGCGACCCGCTCCGTTATCGGGTCGGTACGCCATGGGACTTCCGCAGCCGATTCGAAGTCCGGGCATTCGACGCGTGGCCCGATTCGGCGGGCCAGCCGATGGTGCGCTGGCGCGCCGAGGTCACCGACCGCGACGAACGAGAACGCCGACTCCCGATCGAGGGCCATGTAGAAATCCGCTGGACCCATGGCCGGTTCTCGGGGGCACCCGAGGCCAAGGTGCACCTGGACACCCACCCGCATGAGGTGCCGGGCTACTTCCCGGTTCGCTAAGAGGTCGCGCTCGAGCGGCCGCTCTAGGCGGCGATCGGGCGCAGCGACATCGAGTCGCCGGCACGGCGCTCGAGCGCGGCGAAGACCAGGGTGGCGAGCAGCGCGACGCCTCCCATGACGACCAGCGCGCTCCGCAGACCGATCGCCTCGGCCAACGCGCCGATCGGCGCAGCGGCGATGCCGAATCCGGCAAACGACAGCTGCATCAGCGACTGCACTCGGCCCTGCATGTCGTCGTCGGTCTGGGTCAGGGCAAGGGTGTTCGACATCGACTGGTAGGCGGTCGTGCAACCGCCGATCGCCACGATGATGGCGAATGCTGCCCAGATCGACGGCGCCCCACCGAGGACCATCACCCCGATGCCGAACCCGATACCGCTGATGACCATGATCCGAAGGCCGCCGGGCCCGTCGGCTCGGGCTGCCAGCGGGACGGAAACGGCGACGGCTCCGATTGCACTCGCCGAGCTGGCGATGCCGACCCACGTGTCGTCGAGGTCGAAGACGCCCTCGACCAGGGCGGGAATGAACGCGACATAGTTGAAGCCGAACATGATCACGAAGAACGACGACACGATCACCCGGCGCAACCGCGGGAACCCCATCACGTAGGTCACGCCAGCCCAGATCTCGAGGAAGGGGTTCTTGTGGACGGTCGGGGTTTCCGCGTGTCCGGCGAGGTGCTGGTCCTCGCTCGACGTGGTCGCCGGCAGCCGGGCGATCTGGGTCAGCGACGCCACCGATGCGATGGTGGAGATCACGTATGCGCCGCCGATGCCGACGAGCGCCCAACCTGCCAAGATGCCCGCAAGCGCAGGGGCGAACACTCGGGTGCCGTTCATGCTCAACAGGGAGAGGGTGATCGCATTGCCGAGTTGGTCCCGGCCGACCAACTCTGCACTCATCGCCACGCGGGCTGGCCCGTAGAACGCGAAGGCGAGGCCCTGGGCGACCGAGGCCAGCAGCAGCATCCAGAACTGGATGATGTCGGCGATCACGACGAGCGACATGAGTCCTGCGGCTGCGGCGATCAATGCCTGGGTGAGCAGCAAGATCCGCTTCTTCGGGAACCGGTCGGCGATCACGCCGCCGAACGGCGTGCACAGCAGCATCGTCAGGCCGAAGACCAGGTACACGAGGCCGAGCGCACCTTCGCGTTCGGTCAGATCCCACGCCAGCAATCCGCGCAGGACGAACTGGCCCTGCACCGACATGAACGAGAAGACGCCCGCCCACCAGAGCGTGCGGTAGGCCGGGATCTGAAGTGAGCTCAGCGCGCCTTCAGTGAGACTCGGTCGTGGGCTCCGCCGGGCTCTCGGTGGTCGGGCCGAGGTCTCGTCAGCGGAGTCGTCGGCCATCGGGTGACGTTACCGCGGGGTCACGATCGCATTCGCCTTGGTGACAGGTGACCGCTGCGACCGGCGAAGGCGGAAGCAGCCGGGGGATGAGGTTTCCGGGCCCCAGCCCCCGACTGCCGGTTGCGTCGATCGCCGGGCAGGAGAAGCGATCTCGCAGACGCCGCGCCGCCGGACGTCGCCGTCGGGGGAATCAGCCGGCGGCGCGGGCGGTGTCGAGCCAGCCGTCGACCAACAGTCGGTTCTCGGCGACCCACCCGGCGGCGATCGCCTCGACGTCGCGCTGCGCCCCGTCGCTGTTGGCGAGGTCGACGCCGGCGATCGCCAGGTCGATCAGGGGCGGCTTGAATGCCTGGAACAGGGCCTCGGCCGCAGGATTGTCCTCGAGCCACTCACGGTTGGCGGTGACCTCGATGTCGGCAGCGAGCCAGCCGACCTGGCAGCCGTCCGGCCCCTGCAGGCAGGTGTCTGCGCTCAGTCCGGTGTAGCCGATCTCTCCACCGTCTCGACGCTGGGCGTACTCTTCGCCGCCTTCTTTGCCGAGCGGGTTGGAGTCGTCGAGCACGTCGGACTCGGGGTGCGACAACCACATCGTCACCTCGCCGGGGATGGCCTGAGCCAGATACGAGGTGGGGGTCCAGGTGTACATCACCGCCGGCTCGCCGTCCTGGGCGAGGTCCAGGAACTCGGCGAACATGGCGTCGTAGCCGGCCTGGATCTGCTCCATGTTGTCCCATCCGGCGAACACGATCTGCGAGGCCATGATGTCGTCGCACGTCCAGTCCTCGGGGCACCCGTAGAACTCGCCCTTGCCGTCGCCGTCGCGATCCAGCGCGGCCACAAGGTCCGGGTTGTCGTTGATCCCGCGCATCGTTGTGATGCCCTCGGCTTCGGCCCAGGACTTGGTGATCAGCATTCCCTGAAGCCCACCGCCGGGCATGAGCGAACCTTCGAGTCGCACCAGGTGATCGCCGACGTTCGTGCCGTCGGTCAGCTCGCCCTCCCACCACGAGAGATGGCTGGGGTACCAGCTGTTGGCCCAGAAGTCCATGTCGCCTTCGGCCATGGTTTGGTACGCCAGGTCGGGGGCGAACTCGAGCTCGTCGGGGCTTGAGACCTCGTAACCGAGTTCCTCCATCAGGTCGTGCAGGATCTGTGCCTGCACGTAACCCGATGACCAGTTGCCGCGCCCGAGGTTGGCGGTCTTGCCGGCGCCGGGTTGCTCGCTCGCACCGTCGGCACCGTCGGCAGCGTCGCCGCCGGTTTCGGTCGATGTGTCATCCGCGGTGTTGTCCGCAGCGTCGGCCGCGGAGGAGACTTCGCCGGTTTCGTCTCCGCTCGAGCCGCAGCCGGCGGCGAGCAGTAGTAGCGCGGTCAGTACGGCCAGAACCGGGCGCGCGACGCGCCCGAGATGGTTCGGCATGGTCCCTCCTGTTGTCGTGGTGGTCCTCGCGGTCGAGGGCCACCATCGAGTGTGCGGAGCCCGGGTCCGGCCGAACAGACGCTTTGTTGCTATCGTGACATTCCTGAGAGATATGGCCTAGAACTACGAGTTATAGTCCCATGACTGGCCGAGGGGGCCGGCGGGTCACGGGTCAAATGGGGGCGATGAACCGATGCGACCACTCCTGCGCCAAGTGCCGCAGTTGCAACGCCTGGCCGTGTTCGAAGCGGTGGCTCGCCTCGGCACGTTCACTGCCGCGGGAGCCGAGCTCGGCATCTCTCAGCCCGCCTGCTCGAAACAGGTGGCGCAACTCGAGGATCAGCTCCGCATCCAGTTGTTCGACCGTACGACGGGGCGTCCACAGTTGACGTCGGATGGCAATCGGCTGCACCAGACGCTCACGACGTCGTTCGCCGACCTCGAGTTGACGCTCAGCGAGCTGCGTTCGGGCCTCGACGTGCTGACGCTCGCCGTGCAACCCGCCCTGGCGTCGAACTGGATCGCTCCTCGACTCGGAGAAATTCACGAATTGATCGCGCCATCGAGGCTGCACGTCACCATCTTCGAACACCATGCGGAACTCGAGACCACGGCGCACGACGTGAGCATCCGCTTCGGCGATGGACTGGTTCCGCACATGCGCAGCGAGAAGCTCGTTTCCGAAGTCGCCGTGCCGGCAGCCTCACCCGACTACGCGGAAGCACATGGGCTCCACCCCGACACCGACCCGGAGCAGCTCCTCGACTGCGACCTCCTCGAGTTCGACAGCACCGGCCAGGACTGGGCGACCTGGGCTCGGTGGTTCTCGGCGTTCGGGCTGTTCTGGGCGCGGCCGGTCGAGCAGATCGTGTACCGGGGCCACGCAAGCGTCATCGCACAAGCGATGATGGGCCGCGGCGTGATTCTGACGTGGAGCGCGATCCGACAAGAGCTGTTTGCCACCGGCCGCTTGGTCGAGTGCGGACCAACGTTGGTGGTGCCGGATCTCGGCCATCACCTCGTGTGGCCTCAGGCGCTCAGCCGTGATCGAGGGTTCCGGCGTCTCCGGGACTGGCTCCACGACACCCGTCCGCGTTCTGGGATGTGAGCTTCTCTACGCTCGCGCCGTGATCGACGACGGCATTCTGGAACCCCTCGACGACATCGGTGATCGCAAACGTCGTGGGCTGGCCCGCCGCGAACTCTTCGTCGAGCCGGGCATGCGGCTCGAACACACGCCGTCCCAGACCCGGGGCACGGTGGTGCGTTTCCTCGAGGGCGTCGAGATCGTGATCAAAGACCAACTCGGTAGCGAGGTCGCTTTCGAGCCGGTGCCCGGCCTGTTCCGTCACGAGGGAGACCTCGTCGCCCTGCGTGCACCACTGGCCAAGCCAGTCGAGTCCGCCCCGCAGATCACGGCCAGCGGGTCGATCGCCGCCCACGACGAGACCGCCCGGGTAGCCCGGGCGAGCCGGATCTGGGTGGAGGGCATCCACGACGCCGAACTCGTCGAGCGGGTCTGGGGCGACGATCTTCGCTATGAGGGTGTCGTGGTGGAGCAGCTCGAAGGAGCCGACGACCTCGCTGCCCGGGTCCGCAACTTCGGCCCCGCCGATGATCAACGTCTGGGCATCCTTCTCGACCACCTGGTCGACGGCTCCAAGGAGAGCCGCATCGCCGCCGAGATCCATGACCCGAACGTTCTGGTCCTCGGACATCCCTACGTCGACATCTGGCAGGCGATCAAGCCGAGCGCGATCGGGATCGACGCCTGGCCGGTCGTGCCGCGCGGGCGACCGTGGAAAGAGGGGGTGCTCGCCGCCCTCGGGATCGGCGCTGAGCCACCTCAGTTCTGGAAACACATCCTCGGCAAGGTCGGCTCCTGGAAGGACATCGAGACCCCACTCGTCAACAGCGTCGAGCAGCTCATCGATTTCGTCACCGAGCCCACCTGAGGCCTCACGCGCCGATCGGAGCTCAGTCGCCGCTGAGCGGAAGCCGGATCGTCACCAAGCCGCCGCCCGCATCGGCTGAGGTGCCGTGGTTGGAGGCGTCGATCTCCCCGTGGTGCGATTCGATGATCTTCTTGGCGATCGCCAGTCCGAGCCCGCTCGATCCCAGACTGTCGCCGCGCCGAAACCGATCGAACACGTACGGCAGGACCGACTCGTCGAACCCGGGACCGTTGTCGGTGATCTTCACGGTCGCATGCTTGCCATCGGCGCTCGCCGCAAGAACGACCTCCGATGCGCGATTCGCCCCGTTGCGGGTCAACGTGTCAACAACCTGTCGAAGCAGCGCGTAGTCGGCGTCGATCACGATGGCCTCACCGACCTCGGCGTCGATCGCGGTGGCGTCCATGCGGATCGAAGCTGCGACTTCTTCGAGCAGGAGGTCCAGCCGAAGCGGCGCGAGCCGCGGCTGGGCTTGGCCAGCATCGAGCCGGGCGAGTTCCAAGAGTTCGCTGACCGACGACCCGGCTCGGGTGGTCGCAGCCATGATCTCGTTGAGCGCATCGCGATATTCGTCGTCGGATCGCGGCTTGCTGAGTGTGTGCCCGGCCGACGCCTGGATGACGGCGAGCGGCGTGCGCAGCTCGTGGGCGGCGTCGGCGATGAAGTCACGCTGTTGCGCCATCGCCAGGCGCGCCGGCCGCAGTGAGCGGCCCGCCAACCAATAGCCGACGACGGCGGTCAACACGATCGATGCAAGCGCAGCGAGAACGATGCGCAGGCGAAGGCTGTCGGCATCGGCCTCGAATGCCGACAGGTCGATCGCGGACACGACCCACTCGCCCTCGTTGACCGGCTCGCTGTAGGCGAGCCACGGCCCGTTCTGGTCGAAGCGATGGAACTCGGGCCAACTCCAGGCCGACTCCACGATTGAGAACAACGGCGGCTCGACCCAGACCTCGTCGATCGGATTGATACTCCGCCAGTCGTCTTCCTCGTTGATCCAGACATTCCAGACGTTGGGTGTGTAGATGCCGCGCCCGGTGAGCTGGTTGATCGCGACGTCTTTGACGACCTGCTCGGCTTCGCGTTCGGCGGACTCGAAGATTCCTTCGCGACCCTGGCTGATGGCGAACCAGGCGATGACCGTCACGGCGATCGCGGCCATCAGTCCGAACAGCAAGGTCAACTGCACGCGAACCGACCGCAGGTTCATGCCGACGGCTCCGGCTGGCTCTCGACATGGAACAGTTCGGGGTTCAACCGGTAGCCCGCGCCGCGCACGGTGTCGATCGCGGGAACGCTCCCGGGCATCTCGAGCTTGCGGCGCAGGTTGGCGATGTGGACGTCGACCACGTTCGAGAGTCCGTCGTAGTTCGCGTCCCACACCGATTCGAGCAACTCGGTGCGGCTGTGGATCGCGTCGGGCCGACGCAGCAGGTGCTCGAGCAGTGAGAACTCGCGGGCGGTCAGCGGCACGGTGATCGCGCCCCGCCAGACCCGACGCGATGCTGGATCGAGGCTCAGGTCACCGGCCTCGAGGAGCGGCTTGTGGACATCGGGCGGCCGCCGGGTGAGGGCCCGCACCCGGGCGGTGAGTTCGGGGAAGTCGAACGGCTTCGTCAGGTAGTCGTCGGCGCCGGCGTCGAGTCCGCCGACCTTGTCGCTCAGCCCGTCGCGGGCCGTCAGCATGAGAATCGGTGTCTGATCACCGCGGTCGCGGAGTTCGTGGCAAAGATCCAAGCCGTTGCCGTCGGGGAGGCCGATGTCGATCACCATCGAGTCGTAGCGATGACTCTCGGCGTTGTGGCGGGCATCGGCGACGCCGGTCACCAGATCGACGGCGTAGCCGTCTTCGGTGAGCCCCCGTACGAGGATCTGGCCGAGCGCGACATCGTCTTCGACCACCAACAGGCGCATCGAGCAAGTCTCGCATCTTCGGGATGAAGAGAACATGAAGACGGCATTCACCGTCGCTTCATGCGCGGCTCCGTACGTTCCCGCCATGTCCACCCCAGAAGTCCGTGAACAGGTCGCCCATGTGTTGCGACGAGTCGGATTCGGTCCGCGGCCGGGTTCCGTCGAATCGTGGGAGCAGGAGGGGGCCGGCGCCTTGATCGAGGCACTCCTCGACGACGAACGGATCGAGTTCCGTACCGAAGAGAACCTGTTCGACGGCCTGGCCATGCCAGGCGAGGACGACGGTGACTACGGCTTCTTCGTCGACGTGGTCTCGACGATGCTGAATGGCCTCGCCCACGGCGAGAACCCACTCCACGAGCGAATGACCTGGTATTGGCACACCCACCTCACGTCGAGCTACGACCGGGCGAGTGGATCGATGATCTGGCGCCAGCATCAACTCGTCCGACGCCACTCGCTCGGCCACTTCCCGACGCTGATCCGGCAGATCACCACCGATCCAGCGATGCTCTTCTACCTGGACGGCGCCGGAAGCCGAGGCGCCAACCCCAACGAGAACTACGCACGCGAGCTGCTGGAGCTCTTCACCCTCGGCCGCAACGGTGGATATGGCGAAGACGATGTCCGCGCTGCCGCTCGAATCCTGTCCGGGTGGTGGGTTGACTGGGAGACCGAAGAGGTGCACTTCGAGCCGGAGGAGACGTACTCGCGGCCTGTCACCTTCATGGGCGAACGCCGCCGATGGGACCTCGATTCGTTCATCGACTTTGTCTGCAATCAGCCGGCATGCGCCGAGCATGTGGCCACGAGGCTCTACCACCATCTGGTTGGGCCTGACCTGAGCGACCGGCGTCGCCGCGAGCTGGCAGCGGTGTTCGTCGATGCAGGGCTCGAGATCCGGCCGCTCGTGGCCGCAATCCTTCGCGGTCCTGATTTCCTCGAGGCTCGACGGTCGCGGGCCCGCCAACCGGTCGAATGGTTGATCGCGGCGCGATCCGTTGCCGGCTTCCACGAGGTCCTCGGCGAGTACGGCGAGTGGTGGCTGGATGTCTTGGGCCAGATTCCGTTCGTTCCGCCCAATGTGGCCGGCTGGCCGCTCGATGATCGGTGGTCGTCAGCAAGCCAGGTCATCAGCCGCACGAGTGTCTTGTTCGACTGGGAACTGCCCGACACCGTCGTCGACGAGCTGGAGCCCACCGTCGACGCCGTGCTCGCCCGCTGCGGAATTCACACACCCTCGCCGTCGACCCTCCAGGCCCTCAAGCAGATCGAGGCTGACGTGTCGGAATACGACGGCCGACTCGACCTGCTGCTCGCAACCGCCCTCGTCTCCCCGGAGTTCACCCTGCTATGAGTCCTCAGTCCCTCCGCCCTCCCGTGGACCGGCATTCGATTCCCCTCCTCGACCGTCGCCGGTTCATGGCCCTGCTCGGCTCGGCCGGCGCGCTGGGCGCCGTCGGCTGCAGCGCATCCCCGGTCCTGCAGTCGACGGCTGCCCGCCCCTCGGGGTCAGCGACCGTTGGAACCGACGTGGGTGCCAACGCCATCACCGCGACCGGAGCGGAGGAATCCTTGGTCGCCGACGGACCGGCTCCCGAATCGAGGTTCACACCGAACGGCGACCGCACGCTCGTGGTGATCGAACTGCAGGGTGGCAACGACGGCCTGGCCACCTTGCAGCCGATCGACGACGGTCGAATTCGGTCGATGCGGCCGGACCTCGGAGCGCCGGCAGGCGAACTGATCGATGTCGGTGGCGGCTACGGATGGCACCCGAACCTGGCGGGCATGCATGCGCTCGGCCTCGCCGGGGTCGTGGGTATCGGCAGCGACGAGCCCGACTTCTCGCATTTCGAGATGGAGCAGCGGTGGTGGCGCGGAGACAGCGGTCGCCGCAGCCGGCTCGGTACCGGTTTCTTCGGTCGCCTGTGCGATCAGCTCGACGTCGGCGCGCCGGTCACAGGACTCTCGCTCTCGGGAGGCCCGACACCGGCACTGCTCGCCGACAAGGCGGTCACCGTTGGACTTACCGACCCCGGCGCCAACTGGATCTTCCAGGAGGAGAACCCGTGGATCAGCACATTCCGCACGGCCGTGGCTGCCATGGCGGCACCGTCAGCATCGGACGGTGCGGCCATGGGCCGCGCCAGACATGGGCTCGACGACATGACGAGTTTCTCCGAATCGATCGCACGCATGGAGCCATCGGACGATCAGCGATACCCATGGTCCGAACTCGGTCAGCAGCTCCGTTTCGCCAACGACGTGATTGCCCTCGACGCCGGCGTGCGTGTGCTGCACGTACGTCTCGGTGGCTTCGACACCCATGTGGGCCAGGAGTGGCGCCATGCCGACTTGCTGCGTGAGGTCGATGAGAGCGTCACCGCCTTCTCTCAGCACCTGCAGGAGCAGGGTCGCTGGGAGTCCACCCTCGTGGTGACCACCAGCGAGTTTGGTCGCCGGGTCGAGCAGAACGACGGCGGTACTGACCACGGAGGCGCGTCGACCATGCTCGTGTGCGGCGCCGGTCTTGGTGGCCTCCACGGCGACATGCCCGATCTTGGCGCACTTGACGACGGCAACGTCGTGGCGACCGCCCGTTTCGAGGACTACTACGCCACGATCGCCGAGGAGTGGTTCGGGGTTCCTGTCGAGGAAGTCCTGCCATCCGGAGGCACCTCAATCGCCGGCCTGCTCCGTTTCTGAGGCCACGTCCCGTTGAGCCGAAAGCTCACGCAAAGTGGTTCTTTCAACCTTCTTGTCGTGCGGTTGCCGGACGATTGTCGGCCCTTGCGAACCATGCGGATCATCACCCCCGAGCAGGAGATTCGCATGTCTGCCAGCGACCAGCCCATCCCCGACGAAACCCCAGCATCGTCCCTGGTCAGTCGTCGTAAGGTCCTCGGCGGCCTGGCTGTGGGGACGGCCGCGCTCGGTGTCCCGACGGTCGCTGCGGCACAGGCGCCGCCCCGGCGCCGGGGCGGGCGCGGGCGCGGGCCCGATGGGCCAGACGGTCGGCGAGGTGAGGGTCGGGGTGATGGTCGCGGCGACGCCAATGCGCTTGGCCAAGGCGGCGGCAACCCCGTCGACGACGAAGTGCTCGGTGCACTCCAGACCGCCGGGCCCGACCAGTTCTCCCGGCTGTTCCCACGCGCCGCTTTTCGTGAAGTCGATGACGAGCTGCGAGTGCAGATGGCTGCGCTCGGCGCACCAGGTGGGCTGATCGACGCCAAGGACGCACTCGACGAGGGCCCGATTCGCCTGATCACCGAGCCCGAGCTCAGCCTCAACAACCCGAACAACACGACACACACGGCCGGCACCACCTTCGTCGGTCAGTTCCTCGATCACGACATCACCAGCGATGGTGGTTCGCGACTCGGCCAACCGACTCCAGTGCAACGCAGCGTGAACCTACGCTCGGCCCGCTTCGACCTCGACAGCGTCTACGGCGGGGGACCGGCGGTGAGCCGCGAGCTGTACACCGACGACGATCCGTTCCGCTTCCGGATCGGCGATGGCGGGCAGTTCGAGGACCTGCCCCGCAACGCCGACGGATCGGCGATCATCGCCGACCCGCGCAACGACGAGAACCTCATCATCGCTGGAATCCAGGTTGCGATGCTCAAGTTCCACAATGCAGTGCTCGAACGCGTTCGGTCGAGCGGTCTGACCGGTGAGATGGCGTACCGAGAAGCGCAGCGCCTGGTGATCTGGCACTGGCAGTGGTTGATCGTCCACCAGTTCCTGCCCCAGTTCGTCGGTCAAACGATGGTCGACGACATCCTCGGCAATGGTCGACGTTTCTACACACCGAGCCGGGCGCAGATTCCGGTCGAGTTCCAGACCTCTGCCTATCGGTTCGGTCACTCGATGATCCGTCCGTCGTATCGGGCGAACATGGCCGGCGATCAGGGCGAACCGTTCTTCGGCATGGTGTTCGACCCGAGCCAATTTGGTGCCGCGGACCCCGACGACATGTCCGGTGGTGTTCGTGCGCCACGGCGCTTCATCGGCTGGCAGACCTTCTTCGACTTCGACGACGGCGAGGTCAAGCCGAACAAGAAGATCGACACCCACATCTCGACACCGCTGTTCCAGCTGCCGATGGGCGCGATCGCGACGTCGCGTGGTGAGCCAATAGGTCCGCTGTCGCTGCCGACCCGAAACCTGCTGCGACACATCACGTGGCAGATCGCTTCTGGCGAGGACGTGGCGGCGGCGATGGGTGAAGAACGCCTTGCCCTGGCCGACCTGGCCGACATCGCAGCCGTCGCACCGCTGCTCGAAGGGCGCACGCCACTGTGGCTGTATGTGCTGCGCGAGGCCGACCTGATGGCCGGCGGCGATCACCTCGGCCCGGTCGGTGGACGCATCGTGGCCGAGGTGTTCCTCGGGCTCTTGTCGATGGATCCGAGCTCGTACTTCCGCGTGCCCGATTGGCGACCCACGCTCCCGTCGGTCGCTGGGGCCGGGAACTATCGGATGGTCGACCTGTTGACGATGGCAGGTGTGGATCCCGCGTCGCGCGGCCAATGAGGCCACTCGCGGCATCTGCTGTCACACGGCTGGAATCTGAGCTTGCCGAATCCTTGACGGTTCGTTGGCACAGTGCTCGCTACGGCATCCGAACATGATCTGAAGCGCCGGGTCTGCAATCCCCGGCCAGGCCCGGCGCTTCGCTAACGTTCCTGCCACGAGGACACGATGAACACCGCCAACGAACCAGCCGCGAAGATCCTGATCGCCGAGGACGATGGCGAGATCCGGACTGCGCTCGAGCGGATTCTCCGTTACGAGGGCTACGAGCCGATTTCGGTCAACGATGGTGCTGCGGCACTCGAGGGCATCACCGAACACCAACCCGACGCCATCATCCTCGACGTGATGATGCCGTTCGTCGACGGACTCACCGTGTGCCGTCGGCTGCGGGAGCGCAACGACCGCACGCCGGTCCTGATGCTCACGGCGCGCCATGAGATCAGTGACCGGGTGGCCGGGCTCGATGCCGGCGCCGACGACTATCTGCCCAAGCCGTTCGATCTCGAAGAGCTGTTGGCCCGCATCCGGGCACTGCTGCGTCGGGTCCGCAACGACGCGTCGGAGATCCTGACCGCCGGTCCGCTGGTGCTCGATCCGCGGCGGCACGAAGTCACCCTCGAAGGCCAGCTGATCGAGCTGACTCGGACCGAGTTCCAGATCCTGCATCTGCTGATGCTGAACCAGGGCATCGTGCTCGAGCGCGGCGTGATGTACGAGCGGATCTGGGGCTATGACTTCGACGGGTCCTCGCGCTCGCTCGACGTGCACATCGGCTACCTGCGTCGCAAGCTCGAATCGACCGGCGCCGATCGCATGATCGAAACCGTGCGGGGCGTCGGCTTCGTGCTTCGGGTCGGGTGAACCCCTGTGCGGCTCGGCCTTGGCGCCCGACTGGCGCTTGCGTTCGCCGTCCTCGCCGCGATCACCGCCCTCGTGACGGCCGGCGTTGCGTCGGCGTCGACCAATCGGCGCGTCAAGGACGATGTCGACAAGTTTCTTGAGGACCGCTCCGAGGACATCGCCGAGGGCAGACGACGACCTGAACCGCCCCGAAGCCGCAACAACGGCAACAACAACTCGGGAAACAACAACTCCGAGAACTCGGGGAATGGCAACTCGCGCGACAACAGCGGCACCACCGACATCGGACTTGGTCTGGGAAGCGGCAACAACCGGCCCGAGCGTCCTGATGCTCCCGAGCGTCCGGCTGTTGCGGCGGCGGGGGACGAGTCGGTGCTTCGCGCCGTCGAGGCCGATGCGGTCGTTCAGATCTTCGACCGGACCGGCACAGTGATCGCGAACACGGCGAACGTTCCGCTTCCGATCACCGATGCCGACATGTCGTTCACCTCGGATCCGGCGCCACCGTTGCTGCGGACCGAAGTGATCGATGGCGTCGAGTATCGGGTGATCACCCGACACATCAGTGGTGGCGGCGCGGTGCAGGTCGCCCAGGACATCTCCAATACCAATGCGTTGCTCGGCGAGATTCGCTCCGAAGTGATCTATGTCGGCATCGGCATGTCGGCGATCGCGGGTCTGGTCGGCTGGGGTATCGCCAGCGGAACCACCCGCCCGCTGCGACGGCTCACCCGATCAGTGCGAGAGGTCGGCGAGACCCAGGACCTTGGCCGATCCGTGAGTCTGAACCGCCGCGACGAGATCGGCGATCTCTCGAAGTCCTTTGATGAGTTGTTGCACTCGCTGGCCTCGAGTCGCGACCAGCAGCAACAGCTCGTGCAAGACGCCGCGCATGAGCTGCGAACACCCTTGACGAGCGTGCGAGCGAACATCGACTTCCTCCAGCGCGCCACCGACGTCGATCCGGAAACTCGCACCGAAATGCTGACCAGCATCCGGTCCGAAGTCGGTGAGCTGTCGGACCTTCTCGCCGAGGTGGTCGAGTTGGCAACCGAGTCCCGCGACCGCGCCACGTTCGAACCAGTGGATCTGGTGACGGCGGCCGAATCCGCCCTGGCCCAGTTCGAACTGCGCAGCGCCCGGCCGGTCCAGCGAGACATGGAGTCGTCGCCGGTGCACGGCGACCTGACGATGCTCGCCCGGGCGATCGGGAATCTGATCGGCAATGCCGACAAGTACACGCCCGACGCCGGCGCCCCGATCCGGGTGCACGTATCGGGCGGCACGGTGGTGATCGCCGACCGCGGACCCGGGATCCCCGCGACGGATCACCAACACATTTTCGAGCGGTTCTGGCGGGCCGACGAGGCTCGCTCGGCCTCGGGCTCGGGTCTCGGACTTGCGATCGTCAAGAAGGTGGTCGACGACCATGGGGGGACCGTCTTCGTCCGAGACCGATCCGGTGGCGGCAGCGAGATCGGCTTCGTACTTCCGACTCTCGACCCCGCCCTCGACGGCCGATAGCTCGGCCTGACGAAGATCCGTGCGGTCGGCGCGGGAATCCGCGACGATGCGGGCATGACAATCGCAGCGTTCATCGGTCTTGGAAACATGGGATACCCGATGGCCGGCCATCTGGCGTCGGCCGGCCACGAGGTCCGGGTCTTCAATCGGACTTCGGCCAAGGCCGACGCCTGGGCCTCGGAGCACGGCGGGGTGTCCTGTGCCACCCCGGCCGAGGCCGCAGATGGTGCCGCCTTCGTGGCGCTGTGCGTCGGAGCGGACGCCGATGTCGATGCGGTGACCGTTGGTGACGGTGGGGTACTGGCGACGATGGCTGCGGGTGCGGTGCTCGTCGACCACACCACGGCATCGGCGGAGCTGGCTCGCCGGCTCGGCGCCTCGTGCGCGGAGCGAGGAATCGGCTTCGTCGATGCGCCGATCAGTGGCGGCCAGGCCGGGGCCGAGAACGGCACGCTCAGTGTGATGTGCGGTGCCAGCCAGGGCGATTTCGATCACGCGCTTCCCTTGATCGATGCGTACTCCTCGGCCGTCACGCTGGTCGGCCCGGTCGGCAGCGGTCAGCTCACGAAGATGTGCAACCAGATCCTCTGTGCGGGCGCGATCCAGGGAGCCGCCGAGGCGATCGCGTTCGGCCAGAAAGCGGGTCTCGACATGACCAAGGTGCTCGCGGCCGTCACCCAGGGGGCCGCTGGGTCGTGGTATCTGAGCAACCGCGGCGAGATGATGGCGTCGGACGACTTCCCGGACGACTTCGGATTCGCGGTCGACTGGATGCACAAGGATCTTGGCCTGGTCAATGCTGAGGGCGCCGCGATGGGTGCCCAGACGCCGCTCGCCACCAAGGTGCAGGAGCTGCTCGCGGCCACACAGGACGCTGGCGACAATCGCCTCGACGCCACCTCGATCGTGCGCCGCTATCGCGAGTTCAACGGGCTCACGTAGCGCCTGCGATCAACCACCATCTTCACAGGACCAATAATTGTGGTTATTGTGGTCGGTATGACGATGATGGACGAATCGGCCACGCACGAACCCTCGACCGAGGAGAAGCGCGAGTCGATCAAGCTGATCACCGACAACGCGCAACGCCTGTACCAGTGGAACTACACGCGCGAGCGTCCCCAACTGGTCACCCTCTACAACAAGGCGATGGCGTCGCAGTGGAATTCGGTGACGGAGCTCGACTGGGCGATCTCCGTCGACCCGGAGGAACTCGTCGATCACGAGCAGCCGTTCATGCAGATCGTGCGTGCGGCCATCGACGAACCCGGTTCACCGATCAGCAGCTGGGGTGACAAGGAGCTCAACCAGATCGGCATCGAGAACCTCAAGGCCACTCTCAGCCAGTTCATGCACGGGGAACAGGGCGCCATGCTCGTGGCGGCCAAGCTCACCGAGACTGTCCCTTGGATCGACGCGAAGTACTACGCCGCGACCCAGACGATGGACGAAGCGCGCCACACCGAGGTGTTCGCCAAGTACCTCCACGAGAAGCTCGGCGAGCCCTACGAGATGAGCCCCGGACTCGAGGCCCAGATCACCGACCTGATCGAAGACGCTCGCTGGGACATCGCATACCTCGGGATGCAGATCGTCATCGAGAGCCTCGCGCTCGCCGCCTTCGGCGACATGATGCGCCGCACCCAGGAACCGCTGCTCAAGAAACTGCTCCGCTACGTGATCAGCGATGAGGCCCGCCACGTGGCATTCGGCATCATCAGCCTGCAGGAGTACTACGAGAATCTCACCGAGGCCGAGCTCAAGGATCGTCAAGAGTTCATGCTCGAGAACACGATCCGCCAGCGCAACCGCTCGACCAACCCGGAGATCTGGGCCCGCATGAACGTCAACGTCGACGACGTCGTGCCTCACCTGATCTCGGCGGCCACCCGGATCCAAGTGCATCCCTTCGCCGGCTTCCAGCGCCAGTTCTTCTCCAAGCTGGTTCCGAACACCCGCAAGCTCGGGCTCCTCGACGCCAATGGCGGCTACCTCCGCAAGCAGTGGGGCGAGGCCGGGCTGATGGAGTTCGAGTTTGCCGACGACACCGCCAGCGATTACGAAAGCTACGACGCCGTTGCCGCCGACCGTGCCGCTGCGGCCAACAACTGAGCATCTGAACTCGTAGCCACAACCGAAGGGGGAGCACCGATGAGCGATGCTGCGGCCGACCAGCCGCGCTGGCTCGAAGGCATTCGCGTCCTCGACCTGACCAAGTTCGTCGCCGGCCCGGCATCGACCCGCTTGCTGGTCGAGATGGGCGCTGAGGTCGTCAAGGTCGAGCAACCCCCGTACGGCGATCCGAATCGCAGCGGCCGGCCTCGGATCAACAAGCGATCTGCGCTGCACATCCAACAGAACCGGGGCAAGAAGAGCCTCTGCCTCGACATCCACTGCGCCGAAGGCCAGGAGATCATCCGCGAGCTGGTGCCGCACTTCGACGTCGTCGTGGAGAACTTCAGTCCGGGCGTGCTCGACCGGCGCGGGCTCGGCTACGCCGACCTCTCGGCGATCAAGCCCGACCTGATCTACGCCTCGGTGTCCGGCTTCGGCCACAGTGGCCCCTGGTCGCAACGTCCAGCGTTCGACCTGATCGCCCAGGCAATGACCGGATTCATGCACATGACCGGCGAACCCGATGGACCGCCCATGTTCGTCGGCAGCGCGATCGCCGACACCAACGCCGGGGTGCACGCCTGGGGTGCGATCGGCCACGCGCTGTTCATGCGTGAGCGGACCGGCAAAGGCACCCACCTCGACGTCGCGATGACCGATGCCCTCTTCCACGCCCACGACACCGCGGTGACGACGGCATCGTTGCCGGAAGCCGACGCTCCGGTCGCGATTCGGGCGGGGAAGACCTTCAACTCTCTGACCCCGGCCGGGACCTTCAAGGGTCCCGAGGGGTGGTTCGTGATCCTATGCACTCAGGATCAGATGCCGGCGTTCTGGCGAGCCCTCGGTGAACCGCCCGAGATGCACGAGGAGCGGTTTCGGACCAACCCGAACCGTGTGGAGCATCAGGAAGAACTCGCCGAGCTCGTCGAGGCCTGGATGGCGTCGCTCGGAAGCGACGATGCGGTGGCGGCGGCCCTGACGGAGCATCGCGTGCCCCATGCACCGGTTCTGTCGTTGGAGCAGGCGATCGAACACGAGCACTTCGTCGAACGCGGCACC
This sequence comes from Actinomycetota bacterium, assembly GCA_039028435.1. Taxonomy (GTDB): domain Bacteria; phylum Actinomycetota; class Acidimicrobiia; order Acidimicrobiales; family UBA10347; genus UBA10347. The sequence continues at coordinate 106,872 of JBCCIC010000016.1, forward strand.
GTCCGAACGGTCACCGACCCGAGACTCGGCGAGGTCAAGCTCGCCGGCTTCCCGGTGCGCACCAGCGAGCCGTTGCCGGACGACGATCACGTCGCTGCCGCGCTGGGGGAGCACAATCGCGAAGTGCTCGCCGGCTACCTCTCGATGACTGACGCCGAGATCGATGCCCTCACCGAGCAGGGTGTCCTCGCCTCGAAGCCCCACTAGCGCAGTACCGCTGCATGGAAGTCCAAACGCGCGGCGACCTTCCCCTCATGTCGCGCTCGAACCAGGCCCTCGCGGTGGCGGCAACCGCCATGCTGTTGGCGGCCTTCGTCGGCACCGCGACCAACATCGCCATACCGGTGCTCGAGGAGGAGTTCCCCGAGGCCAGCCTGGTCACGATCTCGTGGGTGGTGTCGGGCTTCAACGTCGCGCAGGTCACCTTCATGCTGCTCGGCGGGCGTCTCGCCGATCGGCTGGGGCGACGCAAGATCTTTCTGCGTGGTCTCGCGTTGTTCGCGGTCGGCGCTGCGCTGTCGGGCATCGCTCCGACCATCGAACTCGTCATCGCGACGCGAATCGCCCAGGCCGTCGGCGTGTCGCTGATGCTGCCCGCCTCGCTCACGGCGGTGTTGCCCGAGTTCCCGCCAGAACGTCATGGCTCGGTCGTGTCCTGGTGGTCGGCGATGGGGGTCTTCGGCGCGGCGGTGGCGCCGACCGTCGCCGCCGGAATCCTCGAAGTCTCCGGCTGGCGTGCCGTGTTCCTGTCCGCCGTACCGATCGCTCTTCTCGCCCTGATCGCTGGACGTCGGATCATGCGGCCGGGGCTGGTCGCCGAGTCGCCGGCGCCGTTGGATCTCGTCGGCGTCGCAACCGGAACCGTCACGGTCGGTGGACTGGTCGTTGCGATCGTCCAGGGCCGCATCTGGGGATGGACGAGTCCCTGGACCCTCGGCCTGATCGCCCTCACGGTCCTGGCGGCGGTGGTCTTCACACGAAGCTCGCTCCGCCATCCCGAGCCATTGCTCGACTTCGGCTTGTGGCGCCTGCCCCGGTTCTCGGTCACCACCCTCGCGGCGTCTGCCGTCGCCACATCGACGAGCGCCACATGGTTCCTGTACCCACTGTTCATGACCGAGGTCTGGGAGTACTCGATCCTCCAGATCGGCTTGGCGATGACGCCGGGCCCGGCCGTGCTGGTGGTGCTGGCGCCATTCGCGGGCAAGCTCGCCGATCGGATCGGCTACCGCGTGCCGATGATCATCGGCGCGAGCCTTGCGACCCTCGGCACGGCATGGATGGCCTGGAGGCTGGATCCTGGCGGGACCTACGTCGTCGCCTTCCTGCCGGGCACGCTGGCCATCGGCAGCGGTATGGCGTTGATGCTCGGCCCGGCCAACGCTGCGGCACTGAGCGACGTGCCCGCCCATCAGCTCAGCTCGGCCAATGCTGCCTACTCGACCGCCCGATCCGCCAGCTCAGCACTCGGCGTCGCCCTCAGCGCGGCGATCATCGGCGAGACCGCGGCCGGGGAGCGGCTCGGTGCGTTTCGGACGAGTTGGTGGACGATGGTCGTGCTGATGGCCGTCGGACCGGTGCTGCTGTGGTGGCGGTACCCGCGCCGCTAGACCGCTGGCTCGATGGCCTTGATCGTCACGCGGTTGTCGTGGAACACGGCACCATGTGCCATATCGCTGTCGCGCTCGGCAACGGTGTTGTTCAGCCCGGTCGTCCACCAGCCCTTGGATGACACTGCGGTACCCGGCCGCGCGAGTCCGTCGATCGTGAGCTCGATCGTGAATGCGCCTCGCTCGTTCGACACGATGACCATGTCGCCGGCGGCGAGGCCGTCCCGCGCCGCGTCGTCGGGGTGGATGGCGAGCTTCGGCGGCGCAGTTCGTGCTTCGACCACTTTGGTGCCGGCGAACGTCGAGTTCAGATGGGCATCGCTTGCCGCGGCGATGAGGTCGTACGTTGCCGCCGCAGCAGGTCCCGCGGCTTCGGCGGGAGCGTCGTAGTACGGGAGTCGTCCGATCCCATCGTTCTCGCCGCGGTCGGAGCTGAATTCGAAGCGCCCACTCGGTGTGGCGAAGCGTTCGGCGAAGGGCAGCCAGGGCTTGGCTGCATGGGGCAGTCGGGCAAAGCCCTCGCGCCGCAGGTAGTCGGCGTCGACGCCGGCTTCTCGCAGATCCGGCGTGTCGAGGAGCGCGTCGAGGATCTCGCCGTCGGTCTCGAACAGAAACGGATCGTCGAGACCCATCGCCGCGGCGAGGCGTCGAAAGATCTCGGTCTGAGCGAGGCAGTCACCTGGGGGTTCAGCCGCCGGCTGGTTCAGGTTGAGGTAGAGGTGCCCGAACGAGTCGTTGAGATCGAGCTGTTCGTGAGCCATTGCCGACGGCAGCACGATGTCGGCGTAGTCGGTCGTGTCGGTGTGATACAGGTCGATGACCACCGTGAAGAGATCCTCGCGCTGGAGCGCGCGCCGGACGCCTTGAGTGTCGGGGTTGGACACCGCGGGGTTGCCGCCGGAGATGATCAAGGCATCGACCGGCGGGTCGCCGGTTTCGAGGAGCGCAACCAGGTTGGTCATCACCAGCGAACGAGGCCGGCCCTCGGGGCGTCGCCCGGTCGCCTTGTAGGCGTTGAATCGGTACTGCGGACCGGTGGAGTAGAACAGCCCGCCGCCCCGCTCGGTGAATGATCCGAGCAGGGCCGGGATGCATGAGACCGTCCGGGCGGCCTGACCGCCACCGGCGTGGCGCTGGGCTCCGTGTCCGAACTTCACCGCCAGCGGCGAATCGGCGCACAGGATCTCGACCATGTGCTGCAGGTCGACAAGCTCGAGCCCGCAGGTCGCTGCAGTCTCGTCGAGCGTCCATTGCTTGATCGAGGCCTGGAAGTCGTCGAGGCCGGTCGCGTGCTGTTCGAGGTAGGCAAGGTCCGCAGCCCCTCGGTCGAGGATGGCCTTGCAGATCCCGAGCGCAAGGGCACCATCGGTGCCCGGTCGAGGGGCGATGTGTAGGTCTGCTCGCTCCGCGGTGCGGGTGCGGACCGGGTCGACGACGATGACGGTCGCACCGTTGCTACGGGCCCGCTCCACGAACGGCCACCAGTGCTGACCGGATACCAGCGTGTTCGCCCCCCAGATGAGCACGACACTCGCGTGCACGACATCCTCGGGATCCATGCCGACGGCGTGACCCATCGTGTAGCCGATGCCGACATGCGCACTAGGCGAGCAGATCGTCAGGTTGTGTTCGGATACGCCGAGGTGGTTCCAGAGTCTGTCGCCGACCGGACCGTGGGCGCCCTGGATGTGGCCCATGTTGCCGGTGCCGTAGTACGGCCAGATACCGGCCGGCCCGGTGGTGTCGATCACGTTGTGGAGCCGCTCAGCGATCTCGGCCAGCGCTTCGTCCCAGGAGATCGGCTCGAACGCTGCCGCCTGATCGGCGGGGTTTGCCGAACTGCCCTTGGGAGCGATGCGGCGCAGTGGCGTCATCAGCCGGTTCGGATCGACGGCGTAGTCGAGCCAGGGGTAAACCTTGCGACAGAGGCCACCATCGGTGAACGGGTGCTTCGGGTTACCTCGGAGCTTCACCGGCACGTCGTCGCGCACGGTCACCACCCACGAACACCCGTCGGGGCAGTCGAGCGGGCAGGCTCCAACGACGTGGCGCTCGTGCGGTTCGACCGTGGCAGTCATCCTTCGACCGTAGCCAACGACGGCTCGCAACGACAGCGGCGCTCGAGCTACGGGTTGCAGTCGAGCCGGGCCCGAGAGACGTTGTACCCGAGGAGCCCGAACCCGACGGAGCGATCTGCTCGCTCGCATCCGTCGGCGAGTCGTCTGCTTCCGTCGAGCGAGATCGATGCGATGATGCGCTCCTCGTGTTGGAGGAGGACAGGCCAGGCATCAGCGGAAAGGCGGACGAGGTAGCGCCCGTCGAGCTCGACCTCGGGTCCTGCCCGTTCGAGGTTGTGCTCGGCGATGCGAGCCTCCGGGTTCAAGGCGTTGACGATTCCCAGCGCTGCGATGAGCAGGGCAGCGGCCAGGGGTGCAAGAAGGCGCTCGCGCCGCGCGGCGATGAGCGCGGCGCCGCCGACGAATCCGGCGCCGAGAATCCATGCGAACGCGTCGCTGTACCAGCGCAGTGTCGTTTGGCCGAATTCGTCGGTGTAAAGGTCCAGGCGCACGATGGCCGAAGCGACGATCACGACCGTCAGTAGCGCAACGAAGGTCGCGATCATCCGGGTGAGAGTCTCCAGGCGGTCGGCGCCGCGTTGTCGGAACGCCCACACCGCGACCAGGAAGCCGATTGTCAGGGCCGCCACCCAGAGCAGTTGGAAGTAGCCACTTCGGGCGTACTCGGCGTGCGACACGCCCTCGGCGGCAAGGAGGTCGTCGGTTTGGCCAAGGGCACTTGCGAGCTGCACCGCAGCGAATGCACCGAAGAGACCGGCGATCGAGCCCAGCACGACGATGGCTTCGACCGCGCCGAGCGGACGCCAGGGGTCGCGGTGCTCGGGATCTGCCGAGATGATGGCGATCAGCCCAGCGATGCCGGTGGCGAGTACGCCGGTCAACACCAGGTGAGACAGAACAGGAGCAGCATCGATGTCCGGGGTGAGCACCGAAGCGAAGGCTGCGTCGGCCTCGGCGAGCAGCGCTCCGAGGATGAGAAGCGGCACGGCGGCAACGGCGAGCCCGCGCACGACCGGCGCGATCCGGTCGAAGTCGCCCGAGACCACTGGACGAGCCGAACGCCACAACAACAAGGGCCCGAAACCGGACCACGCCGTACGACGCACGGTCTGCTCGATGGTGGTGCTCGATGCGCTGAACTGCATTCCACCGATCCCGAGCACCAGAACTCCCAGCGCCGCGGCCACCGTCGCGCTGTTGAGCGCCGCGAGCCAGGTCGACGCCCGCAACGGGAGCAGTGTGGCGGCCCCGATGGCCGTGACGGCTGCGGCACGAACGACCGAACTGCGACGTTGCTCCGCCGGGGCTTCGAGCAACACGGCTGCGACGACGAACACGACGGCGAGCGCAGCACTCGATGATGAGATTTGCGTCCGGTAGCCGAAGTTGCCGGCCAGGGCTCCGAGGCCCAGCATCGCCAAACCCACGGGCCGGATTCGCTGATCGACCGGGAACGTTGGTGGCGTCACCGGCAGCGACCGGTGCGGCGCGACCAGTGGCCGAACCGGCGGGCCAGGAGGATTGGGCGACCCTGGTGGACTGAGCGAGCCGGGTGGTGGCGGCTGCAGTTGGGTCGACGAGGCACCCGGCGGGGGAGGGGAGGCCACCGGGTGCGACTCGTCAGACGATGAACCAGACGCGGTCTCATCACTCACGAACCGAGCGTGACAGCGCAGCCCTCGGATGTCGTTGGGGGAGGATCCCTCAGTCCCCGCGGCGAGCGGGAGGCGGCTAGCTGCTACGGAACTCGAGGCCGGCGAACTCGCCGCTACTACGCCAGTCGGCGATGTAGCCGAAGTACGCCATCGGTCCCTCGGGGAACCCGAGGAAGTTGCGCCGTGCCTCGGCGGTCGCCAGCTTGCCTTCGTTGTTGTAGTAGCCGGGCGTGCAATCGGGGTCGTTGCCGAAGGTGCGGCCGCCGGCCTCGAGTCGCTCGATCCACGCCGTCTCGGCCTCGGCGGTAACCTCGACCTCGGTCGCCTCCTCGGCGAGGGCATGGGCGATGATCGCCCCGATGGTCTTGCCTCGTTCGGTGAGATTGTGGGGCACGTTCGAGATCAGGTTGGCCCCCTGGTTCGGGCCGACCAGGAACAGGTTGGGGAAGCCGTGCATGTGGATGCCATGCAGGCTGACCATGCCGTCGTCCCAGTGATCGCTGAGGGTCAGGCCGTCGCGGCCGGTGGTCTCGAAGCCGCTTCTGCGGGCGAAGTCGGTTCCGACCTCGAAACCGGAGGCATAGATCAGCACGTCGAGTTCGTAGTGCTCGCCGTCGACCCACACTCCGGTCTCGTCGATCCGCTCGACGCCCTGGCCGTCGGTGTCGATGAGCTGCACCGTCGGGGTGTTGAACGCCTGCAGGAACTCATCGTGGAAGCAGGGACGCTTGCAGAGCTGTCGGTACCACGGCTTGAGGGCCCGAGCGGTCGCGTCGTCCTCGATGATCTCGTCGACCCGCGCTCGTATCTCGACCATCTTCTCGTCGTCGCTGTCGTGGTACGCCTTGAGCAGACCCTCGGGGCTGAAGTCGCCGTTGGCGATGGCCCGGTCGCGGATCCGCTGGGCGAGATCGGTCCAGCCGTCCTTGGTCAGGTCCTCGTCGGCGAACCCGCCCGTCTGCAGGGTCGTGAAATTCTCGAGCCAGCGCTTCTGCCAGCCCTCACCGAGGTCATCAAACCACTCGGGGTCCGTCGGGGCGTTGTTGCGGATGTCGATGGACGACGGCGTGCGCTGGAAGACGAAGAGTTCGCCGCACGCTCGGGCCAGGTGCGGCACGCACTGCACGGCGGTCGCGCCGGTTCCGATGATGCCCACCCGCTTGTCGGACAGCTTGTCCATCGGAGCGCCCATGTGGTCACCACCGGTGTAGTCGTAATCCCATCGACTGGTGTGAAAGCTGTGACCGGCATACGACTCGATGCCGGGGATACCAGGCAGCTTCGGCCGATGCAGCGGTCCGGTGCCGATGCCGACGAAGCGGGCTCGGATCGCGTCGCCACGGTTGGTCGTGATGATCCAGCGGCTCGACTCGTCGTCCCAGTCGAGGCTCGTGACCTCGGTGGAGAAGATCGCATCGTCGTAGAGGCCGTAGTGGCGACCGATGCGCTGGCTGTGTGCGAACAACTCGGGCCCGTGCGCGTACTTTTCCGAGGGCATGTGCCCCGTCTCCTCGAGGAGTGGCATGTACACGAATGAGGTCGTGTCGCACTGGGCGCCGGGATAGCGGTTCCAGTACCAGGTGCCGCCGAAGTCGCCGCCTTTCTCGATGATCCGTATGTCGGGCACGCCCGCCTCAGCGAGGCGGGCGCCGACGGTGAGACCGGCAAAGCCCCCGCCGACGAAGGCGAAGTTGACCTCGTCGGTCATCGGTTCGCGCTCGGCCACTGCGACGTAGGGGTCTTCGAGGTAGTGGGCGAAGCGCCCGATCGGCTCGATGTACTGCTCGTTGCCGTCGTCGCGGAGGCGCTTGTCGCGCTCGGCGCGATAGCGGGCGTGCATGGCGTCGGCGTCGGCGTCGAACGAAGAGTCAGTCGCAGTCACACTGCGACGCTATCCGCCGAGTGGGTGGCCCTCTCAGTCCTGGGCCGGCTCCGCGTCGAGCAGTTTGACGAGGGTCTTTGGCCCGACGAGCCGATAGGCGTCCTCGAGGATGCCGGCGATCTCGCCCCAGTCGGGATCGATGTCGAGATGGACGCCTATCCAGCCGCGGTGACCGACGTAGGGCGGCACGAAGAAGCGGTCGGGCTCCAAGCGCACGACATCTTCTTGGACACCGGCCGGTGCCGGGACCCAGAGGCAGAGTCGGCCGTCGTCGTGGTGGTTGTCGTGGTAGTAGCAGAGCGTCTTCTTGTCCCGGATGAAGAAGCAGGGAGCACCATGGCTCAATCGCTCATTCACCTCGGGTAGCGCCAGGGCGATCTCTCGTACTCGCTCGAGCTCCGGCCGATCCATGCTTGGAGTCTGGTGGTGCGCAGCCGGCGCCGCAAGTGGTCAGCGGATCCGGCGGGCGTCGGTCGGATCAGGTGCACCCATGCGATCCGGGTGCAAAATCTGACCGATGATCTCGGCGCCCCGCACGACCCGGGGGCCGGGACGGACCATGTAGGCATCCGCGTCGATCGCCCACACCTCGGCATCGGCGGGCAGCAGACCCTGGTCCAGGACCTCTTCGGCACGGTTGGCGGCACCATCGAGTCGGAAGCCGCACGGTGAGACGATGACGACCTCGGCGTCGCAGCTGGTGATCGTGGGCCATTCGACGCCGATGGAATTCTCGCCGGGACGTCCGAGTAAACACTCGCCACCGCCGGCCTCGACGAGGTCGGGGACCCAATGCCCCGCGGTGAATGCAGGCTCGGTCCACTCCAGCACGAGGGTCGGCCGCCGCCGAGCCCCGGTGAGCCGGGCGGCCAGGTCGTCGACCCGCACGTTCAGCTCGGTGATCATGGCGGCTGCCTGATCGCGCCGGCCCGTCGTTTCGCCGACGGTACGGACCGAGGCGATGACCTCGGCGAGTGACATCGGGTCGAGGGTCAGGACCTGGGCGGTGCAGGCCAGATACTCGAGCGCGTCGTCGACCTCGGACACGTCGACGGCGCAGACGGCACAGAGGTCCTGGGTGACGACGAGTTCCGGGTCGATCTCGGCAAAGGCACCGCGGTCGAGCCGGTACAGGTCCTCGCCGGCCGCCATGCGTTCTTTGACGACGGAATCGATCTCGCCGGGGCTCAGGCCCTCGGGGAGCGCAGATGTCGACACGATGCGTTTGGTGCGTGCTTCGTCGGGGAAGTCGCACTCGAAGGTCACGCCGACCACGTCGTCGCCGAGCCCGAGATCGAACAGGATCTCGGTTGCTGAGGGAAGGAGCGAGACGATGCGCATGGGCCGATCGTATGGTCGGGCCGGCGGGGTCGGCGCGACAATCGGCTTCGCAGCGACGTCGATACCATCATGGAAGTGCGTGCGGCAGAGCTGGCGGAGAAGGTCCGGGAGAGCCGTTTCAGTCGCGAGGTCGTCGGCCCGCGTGTGGCCGGTCCGTTCGCCCGCTGGCTGACCGACACCTTCGACCTGGGCGAGGCCGAGAACTCGAACGGGGCGCCGCTCACCGCGGCTGCGGAGACCACGGACGTTGCGCAAAGCACCAATGCTGCCCCTGCGCCGGAGGCCGACGGTGTAGCCCGAGATGTCGACGACGCCGCCCACGCCGACGAAGCCGCCGATGTCGTCGGCGCAGAGGTGGCCGTCGAAGCCGATGCCGACCCAGCCGGTGCGGTTCCCTACCTCGAACTGCCTTGGTACCAGCGCTTCGTCGCCGTCGTTCGTGGTCTGGTCGCCAACATCAAGGACCACAACCTGGTCGTGGTGGCGGCCGGCATCGCTTTCTGGGGCTTGCTGGCGATCCCGGCCGTGCTGTTCTCGGTGGTCTCGATCGCGGGCCTGGTCGTCGATCCCGACACGATCGAACAGCAGGTCAACGACAGCCTTTCCAGCCTGCCCGACGAGGTCAAGACGATCATCGGTGGCCAGTTGGCCAATGTCAGCGGTGGCAGCACGGGCGGACTGATCACCGGTCTCGTGCTCGGTCTCGTCCTCGCTCTGTGGTCGTCATCGGGTGCCGTCGCCAAGCTGATGGCAACCCTCAACACCATCTACGGGACCCTCGAGCGCCGCTCGTTCGTGCACCTGCGCGGCCTCGCCCTCGCGCTCACGTTGGGCGGCATCGTGTTCACCGCCGGGGCGATGTTCCTCTTGGCCGTCTTGCCGTCACTGCTCGCCTCGATCTCTGCGGTCGGTGACTCGGCTGCGGACCTGTTCGAGGTCTTGCGGTTCCCCGCCTTGGCGTTGGTGACGATGATCGCCTTCGGTGTGCTCTATCACCTCGGACCGGATCGAAGGTCGGGTCGCTATCGGGTGTTCACCATCGGAGCGCTCGTCGCCACGGTGCTGTGGGTCGCATTGAGTGGGCTCTTCAGCATCTACACCGCCACGCTTGGTACCTACAACGAGACCTACGGCACCCTCGGCGGACTGGTCGTCCTGCTGCTGTGGTTGTTCATCACGGCGTTCGTCGTCCTCATCGGTGCGGAGATCCATGCACTGACCGGCCGGGACCAGCCGGGTCGCTTGGCCGACGCGAACGAGTGACCGGCCCGTAGGCCGGTCACTCGCTTCTTCCCGCCACCCGTGACTGGGTTGTTGAGCTAGCTGTTCCGCTAGCCGTTGAGAACCAGGCCGCCGAAGACCGGAGGGAGGATCTCCGGCAGCACCGGGTTCAGGACCAGGTCCTGGCAGACGTTGCCGACTCGGATCTGGCCGGGGGCGCACTGGGCGACACACTCACCGTCGACGACGGTGAAGCCGTTCAGGCACAGCACCGGGAGGACCAGCTCCACGCATCCGCCGTCGAACTCGATGAGTCCGTTCGGGCAGACCTCGAGGCAGGTGCCCTCGAACCAGATGCCACCGCATGGGGTGACGACGACCAACTCGGTGCACAGGCCGTTCTGGAGGCTCGTGCCGAGCGGACAACCGACGAATACACACTCACCGGTCGGGGGATTCCACTCATAGCCGAGCAGGCAGAGGATCTGCGGCGGAGTGGGCCCCTCGGGCTCCTCCGGCTCGACCGGGCCCTCGGGCTCCTCAGCTGGTTCCTCGACCTCGGTTTCTTCGACCTCGGTTTCTTCGACCGGTGCTTCCGGCTCGGCGGGTGCCTCGTCCTCGACGGCGGGCGTTTCGGGGTCGCCGGGTGCCTCGTCCTCGACGATGTCTGCCTCGTCGACTGGAGCTTCGTTGGCCGGAGCTTCGTGGACGGTCTCGTCGGCGTCAGCGTCTTCGTCGACGATGTCCCCGGCGTCAGCGTCCTCGTCGCCCGCCTGCTCGTGGTTGGTGTCACCTCGGTGGATCACGACGGCCACGGCTTCCTCCGCTGCGGCGTCGTTGGAGCCGGCAGTCAGAACGTAGGCGAGAGCGGTCGCGCTGGCGACCAGGGCGATGACGACGATGGCGATGGCTGCTTGGGTCTTCATGAGTGGCTCCTTCCTTTCGGGGTGCCCTCACTCTGACGGTTCGCCGCGACGCGTTCTGTTCCGTTCTTTACATTTCAGGCGTGACGTCGGTCGGCCGTGAACGTCGCCGTCGCAACGTCACCTGAAAGGCAGCCGTTCAGCGGCGGTCTTGCTGTGGCATCCATCGGAAGAATCGCGACGCTAAGGCGATACCGATCACACACCAGATCGCGAGGGTGACAATCGATCGCATCTCGATGTCCAGCGTGCCGAATTCGGATGGGAAGTATGTCGGTTGGAGCAGGTTGGCCAACGGCTTGACCGGGAAGAAGTCGCCGACGTTGCCGATGAAACCGCCCGTGTCGTCGGTCAGCAAGAAGACATCGGACACGAAATACAGCGGGAAGACGACCAGGTTGGTGATGGCCGGCGCCGCGTCGATGTTAGGTATCACCGCCGTGATGGCGAGACCCAGCGCGCAGAAGGTCGCCGAGCCGAGGAGGATGAACAGGACGAACTGCCCGAGCGTCGACACGTTGAACGCCACGTCGAACAGCACCCGGCCGCCAAGCGTCACCACGACGGTCATGAAGGCGACCAACACGAACGACCCGAGCACCTGACCGGCGATCCACACGATCGGTCGAAGCGGTGTGGCCCGCAGGCGCTTGAGCTGGCCCGACTCGCGACGCACGACCATGCCCATCGCCAGGTTGAAGAACGTCGCTGACACGATGGCCAGGGTGAGGATGCCGGGGACCTGGAAGGTGGCGACTTTGGCCCCTGAGTCGAGCGTCTCGTTGCCGAAGATGAAGCCGAAGATCACCAGGAACAGCAGGGGGAAGACGACGGTGAAGAACGTGGCCGCAGGATTGCGGCGGAAGGTGAGCAGCGAGAATCGGGCCGCCGAGAGGATCTGAGCCAGCATCACTCGCCTCCGCCCGTGCTCGACGAGGAGTCGGGTTGGTTCCCGCGATCGTCGGCTTCGTCGGTGTCGGTGAGGCGGAGGAACGTGTCCTCGAGGTTGGGGCGTACCACACCGAGCGAACGCAGCGCGCTGCCGTTGTCCGCCGCCCAAGAGCTCAGGGCGTGCACGATGGCGGTGACGTCGTCGGTCTCGATCCGAACCACGTCGTCGCCCTCCTCGAGATCCGAACGAAGTACGTCGGGCACGGCCGAGACCGGGACCTCGCCTGGGTCCCAGGACACACGGGTCTTCAGCTGCACCTGATCGGCGAGCGCGTCGGCGGTTCCTTCGGCGATGATACGTCCGCCCGAGATCACCACGATCCGATCCGAGAGCTGTTCTGCCTCGTCCATGTAGTGCGTGGTGAGCAGCACGGTCGTGCCGAGCTCACGGAGTCGTTCGATCATGCCCCATGCGTCGCGGCGTGCCGACGGGTCGAAGCCCGTCGTCGGCTCGTCGAGGAACACGAGCTTGGGGTCACCGATCAGGGCGAGCGCAAGGTCAAGCCGCCGCTTCTGTCCGCCCGAAAGAACCTTGTTGCGCTGCATCCGGTGGTCGGCGAGCCCCACCAGCTCGAGGATCTCGTCGATCGATCGGGGCGCTCGGTAGTAGGAGGCGTACTGGGTCATGACCTCCTCGACCGTGAGTTCCGGGCTCGGTTCGGACTCCTGCAGCACCACACCGATGTCCTCACGCCACGAGAGCGGCGCGGTCGCCGGATCCTGCCCCAGCACGGTGACGTCGCCGCCGGTCCGGTCGCGGAAGCCTTCGAGGATCTCGATCGTGGTGGTCTTGCCCGCACCATTGGAGCCGAGGAAGGCGAGGATCTCGCCCTCGTCGACATGGAGATCGACGCCGCGGACCGCCTCGATCGTGTCACCGGATCGGAGGGTGTAGGTCTTGGTCAAACCCCGGACGTCGATCGCTCTGGCCATGGCCTGGACCGTAGTCGCGTCGTTCGCTCGGACTCGTGGAGCCTGGGGCGGCGCCCAGCCGAGCGCCACCAGCTCCCAGCCGCCCCGTCCTAGAAGAACCCGTCCGGTTCGAGTTCGCTTGGACCCACGTGCTTGTCGAGCCACGCGTTCATCTCCGAACCGGTCTCCCAGAGCTCGCGAATTCGCTTCGCTGCCTGCTTGGTGTGGATCCACTTCGGTGCGCCGAACTCCTTTGACATGAGGAGCCCCTTGCGTCGGAGGATCTCGATACGCGGGTGGTCCTTCGGGAAACCACGCGGCGCGGTCTTGAGTTCGCTGATCGCACCGATCGAGAACTTCTTTGCAAGTCCTGCGGTGATCGCATCGAGTTCCTCACCGGTGCGGTCATCATCGACGGCCGCTCGGAACCGTTCGAGCTGGTCCTTGGCCATCGAGTAGTAACCGGTCCCGGCCATGACTCCCTCGGCGGAGAGCTGGAAGTAGAAGCCGGCACCACCGTCGCCTTCGGTGTAGGCGCCCTGGTGGGTCTTGTACGGCGGCTTGTTCTTGGCGAATCGAAGATCGTTGTGCGGCCGGAAGAGGTGGAACGTGCCGTAGTCGGCGAGTTCCTCGGCGAGCGCTTGCATCGGCTCGCGCACCGTGGCCTTGAAGCGGTCCTTGTTCGCCTCCCAGAACGGTTTGGCGTTGTCGGCTTCGAGCTCGTTGTAGAACGCGAGCGCGTCGGTCGGGATCCCGGTGAAGGCCATGGCGTGACGCTAGTGCGCCTGCTCCGAACGGCGAGGAGCCGTAAGCCGGCGCGCTGCGTCAGAGCATCGAGATCAGGTCGGTCGCGAGGGGCGGGAGCGGATGAGTCTCCGGCCAGGCGGCCCGGAGCTCGCGACTGATCGACAGGTCGGCCACGGCGACTTCCACGAGGGCTCCGCTCGCCAGTTCGTCGGCGACGGCAAGTCGACTGATCACGGTTGGGGAGTTGCCGAGCAGGACCGCCGAGCGAACGGCCGAGGTGGATCCGAGCTCGAGCACGGCGGGCGGCGCCGGCAGGCCCCGCGCGGCGAGGGCGGACTCGAGCGCTTCGCGGGTTCCCGAACCCGCCTCGCGGGTCACGAGCGGCGTGGCTACGAGCGCCTCGACCGGCACCACACCAACGCTGGCCCACGGGTGATCGGGTGCGACCACGGCAACCAGTTCGTCGTGCTCGACGACTTCGGTGGCGAGGTCCTCCAGTCGCGAGGGTGTTTCCACGAAGCCGAGGTCGGCCTCGCCGGATCGCAGGCGGTCGATGACGGTCGCCGAGTTGGCGACCTCAAGCGCGACCGAGTCGGCTGGATGTTCGCGGGAGAAGCGTCCAAGCCATTGCGGGAGCAGGTACTCGGCGATGGTGAAGCTGGCGGCGATGCGGAGGCGTCCCGACTGCTCGGCCCGGAATGCCAAGAGACCGGCCTGGAGTTCGTGGGCCGCACGAAGAATCTGCTCGGCCCATCCGGCGAACACCACGCCCGCGTCGGTCGGGATCGTGCCGGTCGGGCTGCGGTCGAGCAGCCGCAGGCCGACCTGGCGTTCGAGGTGCTTGAGTCGGCTGCTGGCCGACGGTTGGGCGACGCCGTGGGCCTTCGCTGCGGCGGAGACACTACCGAGCTCGACGACCGACACGAAGAGGTCGATCGAGGCAAGTTCCGGGAAGGACGGGCCGAGCGGCACACCCGCATCCTATAGGACGCACCTATGACCCCATAGAGGTTGGCCCTCTAGCGGACCGTCCGTGACCATGGTCACATGACTGAATGACACGACTGGGCTTCCTGCTCGACAGCGAC
>JBCCIC010000017.1:0-114355 GCA_039028435.1 Actinomycetota bacterium
ACCCTGCGCCTCAATCCGCACCGTCGAAACCGCAACATCCTCAATCGACTTCTCCACCACCGGCGCCTGAGCACCAGAATCGCCGGCATCGCCAGTGTCATCCGCCGGAACCGGCGTGGGACGCGGCGGAACGGGAGTGGGATCGTCAGCCGGCGCGGGGACCGAGGTTGCGGTCTCCGCAGGTGCGGCGGTCGGCTCGGGGGTCTGGTCGAGCGTGGACTGCTGCGTGAGATCGGTCGCCGGCGCAGTACCACTGCTTCCGCCACCACACGCTGCGGCAACCATCGCCAACAGCACCAGGAGCATCAACGCTCGCTTGCTCGAGGATCGGCGCGTTCGCGCCAGTTGCATCGTCATTCGATTGCCGCCTTTCGAAAGGGTCGCTCGGATCGAGCCCCGCTCATTTGTCGAAACATCGTGCCATACGAATCAGCAAGTTACGAAGCGAGGAGGTCGCTGTGCGCGCGATTCCACACCCCGGAAACAAGCTCGGAATGCGCTGCGTCGCAACCGATGCAAGAACCACGAACGCCGCGCCCACTGGGCGCGGCGTTCGTGGATTGATCGGTTGATCGCGGGTCAGCTGACGCCGGCCGCCTCGAGGGCTCGGCGCGTCAGGACCTTGGCCAGATGGGTGCGGTACGCAGCATCGGCATTGTTGTCGTCCATCGGCTCGGCACCGTCGGCCGCCAATTCGGCTGCCTCGGCCGCCGACGCGCCTCCGGCCACGGCCTCCTCGACCGCACGTGCACGCAATGGGGTCGATCCCATGTTCACCAGACTGACACCAGCGCCGCCTTCGGCGACACCGACACCGACGATCGCCCAGTCTTGGGCACGTCGATTGAACTTCTGGTAGTTCCAACCACCGGTACTGGTCGGAATGCGGACCTCGGTGATGATCTCATCGGCCGCCAGCACCGACTCGAAGAAGCCGGTGAAGAAGTCGCTGGCAGCGATTTCACGGCTACCGCCTGGGCCTTGCGCCACGATCGTGCCACCCAGTGCCAGAACTGCGGCCGGCAGGTCCGAAGCGGGATCGCTGTGCGCGAGCGTGCCACCGAGCGTGCCACGGTGGCGCACCGACGGGTCGCCGACGAGGGACGCGACGTGGGCCAGCATCGGCGCCGCGGACTTGACGACGTCGCTGTGCTCGACCTCGGTGTGCCGAGTCATCGCACCGATGGCCAGATGGCCATTGTCCTGGCGGATGTAGTTCAGGTCACTCACCCGACCGACGTCGACGAGGACGGTTGGCGTCGCCAGCCGGAACTTCATCATCGGGATCAGCGAATGTCCACCGGCGAGCAGCTTGGCGTCGTCGCCGTACTCACCGAGCATCGAGATGGCGGCCTCGGCCGAGTCCGCGACCTTGTAGTCAAACGCAGCGGGGATCATGACTCACCCGCTGCGGAGAGCACCGCCTTGACGATGTTGTGGTAGCCGGTGCAGCGGCACAGGTTGCCTTCGAGTCCCTCACGGACCTCGTGCTCGGTGGGGCTGGCGTTCTCCTTGAGGAAGCTCGTGGCCGCCATGACCATGCCTGGCGTGCAGTAGCCGCACTGCAGCGCGTGGCACTGCTGAAAAGCCTCCTGCATGGGGTGCCAGTTCTGCTCACCGGTGGCGCTGCCGTCGGCGCGTGCTTCGCCAGCGAGGCCCTCGATCGTGGTGATCGCCGTTCCCTCTGCCTGCATGGCAAGCATGGTGCAGGACTTGACCGACTGACCGTCGACGTGGACGGTGCAGGCACCGCACGACGAGGTGTCGCAGCCAATGTTCGTGCCGGTCAGGCCGACGTTCTCACGAATGTGATGAACGAGCAGCGTTCGTGGCTCGACGTCATGGGTCTGGCTCTGCCCATTGACGCTCATTGAGACTTCCACTGAAGTACGCCCCCTTTAGCGATACGGCGCGACTCCGGTGTTCGCAACCGTCCGCCGATCATGGCACATCCAACGGCGCCGCGCGCCATTGAAGAGACCGCTATGGGGCTCGTACGCGGCCGCCTAGCGAGCGCCGGTGGTGCTCGGATGGCGAGATTCGGGAGCGTTCTCGAGTTGGCGGAGCAGCCGGCCGCGGCTGTGGTCGGCCAGGACCTGCATCGTGAGTCCCAGCAGCGGTCCGATCGTCAGCGCGATCACGACGGTCGCCAGTCCGAAACTCCCGCCCAAGGCGATGCCGAGTGTGAGCACCGCGACCTCGAGCGATGTACGCACCACCCGACGATCCGCGCCCCGGAGTTCGCCGGCCCGCATCAACAGCTCGAAGGCGCCACCGGTCGAGCCCGAGTGCACGACGAGCGACACACCAGAGCAGATCGCCGCCAGGGAGAGCGCGACGAACAGCCAGCGCGCCGCCAGCGACTCGGGCGCGTTGATGAAGCCGGACACCGCGTCGATGGCAAGACCGTTGGTCAGCACATAGGCGATCCCCCACCGACTGGGGAACTGTCCGAGCAGCGCAGCGATCGAGAAGAGGGTGGCGGACACGACCCAGACCGTCTGGCCGAACGACAGGCCAAGGCGCGGGGTGAGGCCGGACACCAGAACGTCGTAGGGCGACAATCCCAGGTCGGCCTGCTGCAGCAGCGCCACGCCGATGCCGATGAAGAGCGAGCCGGCGAACAGCGATGCGGCTCGTCGGGTCGGTGTGTGGGCGCGTGCCGGGAACGCCCGACGGGCGGCGGCAAGGGCAGCCTGACGCCCGAACCCCAGCCGGCCGAAGCGGTTGAGCAGGAACGACAGCAGGGCGCGAAGGTGTCGATACGCGTCGAGTCCGACGCGACGCAACGTGGTGGGCATGGGCTCCAGTCTCGCTGTTCCGATCGGCGCGACCGCCCCGATTTTCGGTGGCGCGCGTCACCCGTTGCGTCGGTCACATCGCCTCAACTCCGTACCCGCGCTTCCTCCCCTAGGGTGCGGGGATGGCCGTTCCGGCAGATCGCACCGAAGCATGGGCCGCGCTCGCCACCCACCAGGGCGAGCTCGAGGCGACGTCCCTGCGAGCGCTCTTCGCTGCGGACCCGGGCCGAGCGGACCGAATGACCTACGACGTGGGTGACCTCACCGTCGACTTCTCCAAGCACCTCGTGACCGACGAGACGATCGAGCAGCTGACCGCGTTGGCCGCCGAGACCGGCGTCGAAGCACGGCGCGATGCGATGTTCGCCGGCGAGCGGATCAACGTCACCGAGGACCGGGCCGTTCTTCATACCGCGTTGCGGTCAGCCGATCCGGTGTTCGTCGACGGCGACGATGTCGTTCCCGAAGTGCGAAGTGTGCTGGATGGGATGGCCCGCGTGGCCGATCTCGTGCACGACGCCGCATGGCTTGGCGCCACGGAGGTGCCGCTCCGCACGGTCGTGAACATCGGTATCGGCGGAAGCGACCTCGGACCACTCATGGTCGCCCGAGCGCTCACGGCCCTCGACCTTCGGGCCGTCAACGTGCGGTTCGTGTCCAACGTCGACGGGGCCCACCTCGACGCCGTGCTCGCCGACTGCGATCCCGGGACGACCCTGTTCGTTGTCGCCTCGAAGACCTTCACCACGATCGAGACCATGACCAACGCCCGGTCAGCGCGCAACTGGCTGCTCAGCGAGTTTCGCCGGCGTGGCGAGGCTACGCAGATGACGGAGAACGAGATCATCGCCCGCCACTTCGTCGCGTTGTCGACCAATGCCGAAGGCGTTGCCGAGTTCGGTATCGACACCGACAACATGTTCGAGTTCTGGGACTGGGTCGGCGGCCGGTACTCGGTCGACTCGGCGATCGGCTTCTCGGTCATGTGCCTCATCGGTTCCCAAGCGTTCGATGAGTTCCTCGAAGGCTTCCGCCTCGTCGACGAGCACTTCCGCACGGCCCCGTTGGCCGAGAACATCCCGGCGCTCGCTGGGCTCATCGGGCTCTGGTACCGCAACTTCTTCGGGTGGCAAGCCCACGCGGTGCTGCCCTACACGCAGGCACTCGAACGCTTCCCCGCCTACCTCCAGCAGCTCGACATGGAGAGCAACGGCAAGCGGGTGCGGCTGGACGGATCCGCGATCGACCACGACACCGGACCGATCGTCTGGGGCGAGCCCGGGACGAACGGTCAGCACGCCTTCTACCAACTGCTCCACCAGGGCACCACGCCGGTGCCGTGCGACTTCATCGGCTTCCTGTCACCGGAGCCGGATCGCGTTCCGGGGATCGATCGCTTCGAACACCATCGTCTGCTGTTCGCCAACATGGTCGCCCAGGCCGAAGCGTTGGCCTTCGGCAAGACCGCTGATGAGGTGCGCGACGACGGCGTCGACGACGCACTCGTCAGCCACCGGACGTTCCCGGGCAACCGGCCGTCCACGGTGATCACGGCGCCGGCGCTCACGCCAAGCGTGGTCGGGCAATTGATCGCCCTCTACGAGCACCGGGTGTTCACGCAGGGTGCGGTCTGGGGCATCAACTCGTTCGACCAGTGGGGTGTTGAGCTGGGCAAGGTGCTGGCGACCCGGATCGCCGGCGAATTGGCCACGGGTCCCGACGGCGGACCCGTGCACGACCCGTCGACCGCCGCCCTGATCGACCGCTTCCGCGACCACCCGGGCTGACACCGCACCCGGGTCGAGGCCGGTGCGTGATTCTCAACCGCCGATGTTCTTGAGGGCGTCGAGTTCCGCGCTGTAGGTGTCCATCAGGCCGCGCTCGAAGTCGTCCCGCAGCGGCTCGTAGATCTCGCGGACGTGGTCGTCGTAGCAGTCGAGATCCGCGATGGCCGTCGCCCGCTCGAGGGCCTGGAGTGAACGCAGTCCATCGACGTCGAGGCCCGGAAGAGCCTCGAGGTCGAGCACGTCGCCCTCGATCAGTGCCCGGACCTCGGATTCCTCGAGCTCGTCGAGGGCGGCTTCGAGCGGACCGGTGATCTCCCCGAGCCGCTCGCCGAGGTCCTCCTCGGGCTCGAGCAACCCGGCGTAGTCGGGGTAACCGAGCTCGGCCATGCAACGACTCCACTCGGCGACCGCATCGACCAGCTCCGGTCGATCGAAGATCGCTTCGACCTGTTCCCAGTAGGCGTCGCCGAAGTCGTCGAGGCCCTCGATCGCGGCCGAGCCGCCCGTCGCGATGATCGACTGCCCGATACAGCCCTGCTCCTCGAGCGGCGGCGGGCCGTCTTCCTCGGCTGCGTCGGGGTCGTCGTAGCCGGGGCCGAAGAGCGTGAGGAACCAAATCTCGCGCTCGGCGGCGCCCAGGGCGATCACGATCGGCGTGTTCGGATCACTGGCCCGGTTCTGGGCGATCGTGTCGAACGAGGTGGAAATGCCATAGCCGTACTCGGTCGTCCACTCCCGCTCGGTCATCTCGCTCTGGCGCTCTTCGACCTCGTTGACCTGGCCGCCGGTCGGCTTGAACTCGAAACCCTGCTCGGCCATACAGCTCACGATCTGCTCCTCGACCCGCGCGGTGCATTCGGCGACCGCTTGCTGGAAGCCGCCGTCGTCCGCGAAGAAGGCCCCGAGCGGCGATGACGACGCCATCGCCGTCTCCTCCTGGCCATCGTCGTCTTCGGCCGCGCGCTCGCTGGATGCCTCGGCATCATCTGCTGCAGGCTCCTGCTCCGCTGGTTCTTCGCCGACCGACTCGTCGTCTTCAGACGGCGTCGCAGCCCCCGAGTCGTCGTCCGCGGTCGATCGCTCCTCGATGGCTTCGGCCGAGTCCGTTGCGACCTCGGACGGGCCGTCGGACGCCGACGCGCAACCTGCCGCACTCAGCAGGAGCAGACCCACGGCAATCAGGAGGTTGCCGCGCTTACCAGGGAAACGCATGGCGGATCCTGTCGATTCGTGGGAGGGGGACATGTTCCTATCCGCTGCGGAGGGCGGTGATGGGTTCGGTCTGGGCGGCGCGGAGCGCGGGATAGGTGCCGGCGATGAGGCCGATGAGCGCGCCGAGTCCGACCGCGGCGAAGGGCAGCCAGCCATCGAGCACCGGCGTCCATTCGCGCACCGCGGACACGGCGACGATGAGGAGCACCCCGACCGAGGCGCCGATGATGCCGCCGAGAAGACCGGTCACCGTCGACTCGAGCAGGAACTGGCCGGCGATGTGGCGGCGCGCTGCGCCAAGTGCTCGGCGCAGTCCGATCTCGGGCGTGCGCTCGAGCACCGACACCAGCGTGACGTTGGCGATGCCCAGTCCACCGACCAGCAGCGACACACCGCCGAGCACGAAGAACAGCGCGTTGACGTCGCCTTCGACGTCGGCCCGTACCGCGGTGTAGCCGGACGAGGCCTGCACACGCAGTGACTCGACATCGTCGGGTGCCAAGACTTCGGCCGCCTGGCCGGCGACCAACTGCGTCGCGCCGACGTCGGCGTCGATGTGGACCTCAGCCGGAGCGGACAGGCCATAGAACTCGCGCGCCGTGCCGTTCGGCATCACGATGGCGTTGAGCAGGTCGGGCTCGCGAGCGACGTCGTCAATGATGCCGATCACGACGAACGCCTGCTCGCCGATGAAGATCGCGGGCTGGATGTCGACCTGGAAGATGTTGAGCCGCTGCGCCGCAGCGGGACCGAGCACGACGACCGGATCGCGTCGCTCATCATGGCCGGCATCGAAGAAGCGTCCGGTCGCCATCTGTCCGCGTACGGCATCGAGTAGCCCGCCCGACGTGGCGATCACGCCGATCTGGTGCTCGTTGATGCCCAACGGATCCACGATCGGGACGGACTTCGACAACGCGCCCGAGACATCCACGTCGCTCTTCGTGCCGGCGGCCGCCACACCGTTGAGTCGCGTGAGCCGTTCTTCGGCATTCCACGGGATCGAGCTCGTGCCGGACTGACCGCCGAACCCGGTGTCGCTCGGCGCGACGACGACCCGGGTCTCGGCGAGCTCGTCGAACCGGCTGACGATCTGATTGCCGGCGGTCTCGGCCAGCCCGAGTGTCGACACCAATGCCGTGATGCCCAACACCGTGCCCAGCGCGGTGAGTACCAACCGACCGGGGCGCCCGAGCAGCCCGCTCACCATCTCGTCGATCAGGTCACGCAACCCGAGGCGTGGGGTCTGCACCGTCGTGCGGTCGCGCACGACCGGCGCGGGGGCGTCCCCCATGGCAGGGGTGGAGATGTCGACCGTCATGCCGGACGCAACCGCCCGTCGGTGATGCGCACGCGGCGCTCCGCTCGTGCCGACACATCGAGATCATGCGTGATCACCGCGAGGGTCAATCCGGCCCGGTGCAATGCGTCGAACACATCCATGATCTCCGCGGACATCTCGGTGTCGAGATTGCCCGTGGGCTCGTCAGCGAGCAGCAGGCTCGGCTCACTCACCAGCGCCCGGGCAACGGCGACCCGCTGGCGCTCACCGCCGGAAAGGGTCCTCGGGGTGAAGTCGATGCGATGGCTGAGACCAACCCGCTCCAGTGCAGCCTCGGCACGAGCCCGGCGATCCCGGCGTGGCATGCGGTTGTAGACCTGCGCCAACTCGACGTTCTCTCGAACCGTTCGATGCTGCAGGAGATGGAAGGACTGGAACACGAACCCGATGCGACTCCCCCGCAGCCCGGCTCGGGCGTTGTCGCCCAGCGAGCCCGTGTCGATGCCATCGAGCAGGAACTCGCCCGCGGTCGGCCGGTCGAGCAGCCCGAGAAGATGGAGCAGCGTCGACTTTCCGGAGCCTGACGGCCCGACGATCGAGACGTATTCACCCGGATCGATGCGAAGGTTCGACGGCTTGAGCGCCTCGACCGGTGGCGGGCCGGGAAAAGTCCGACCGACCTCGCGCAGCTCGATCACCGGGGTCACCGCCTCCGGCCGATTCGGCGGTGTCGAAGCGCCAGCGCCCGTGTCGATGAGCGTCATGATCCGCCATCGCTCTCGGTGCCGTCTCCTGCGCCGCCATCGTCGTCACCGCTCCCGCCGCCGGACTCCGCCCCTTCGAGCACCAGCAGGTCCTGACCAACGACGATGAACTCGCCGGGCTCCAATGAGCCATCGAGGGGCGTGACCTCCACCAAGCTCCGGTTCTTGTCCTGCAGCCCCACCTCGACCTCGACGATCCGGGTCGAACCGTCCTCCTCCAGCACTCGCACCCGTGACGTGGAGTCCGCGCCGATGAACAGTCCGGCCACGGGCACCGCGAGCACCTCGCCATCGCTCTTCTCCAACGGGATCTGGAGACGGAAGTTCACGCCGACCATCTCGCTGACGTTGTACTCACCGGTCGGCACGACGAGCATGTAGTAGCGGGTGTCGGCCACACCGTTGGTGCCCGTCCGGTCGGCCAGCTCCACGATCTCGCCGTCGACCTCGATACCGAGCTGCGCCGAGTCGATGATCACCCGCTGGCCCACCTCGAGCAACGGCCGGTTCGCCTCGGAGACTCCCGTCGTGATGCGGATCTCGGTACCGCTGATGCGCATGACCGCGCCATTGACGAAGTCGCCGCGCTCGACCTCGACCGAGGTGACCGTACGAGGGAGGTCCGGAAGGAACACGATCTCTGCCGACGGCAACCGCACACCGATCTCGTCTTCGAGCTCGGCCAGGTCGGCCTGTGCTTCGGCGAGCCGGTCCTCTGCATCGGTGATGGCGCCCTCGGCTCGCGATGTGTCGGTGCCGTCGGCCGCCTCGGCTGCCTGGCGGGCCTCGAAGTCCTCGAGCGCCTCCTGGGCATCGAGCACGCGTTCCTCCGCCGCGGTGATGGCCTCGCGTGCCGCATCGAGCCGCTCCGCGTCCGCGCGCTGTGCTTGCGCGAGTTGACGATTGAGGTCATCGATCCGTTCGACGTCGCCCAACCGCTCGGCCTCGGTCAACGCGTCGAGTGCGCTGATCGCTGACTCACTCGGCGTCTGCTCTTGCTCCTCGACCAGCCGCTCCCTCGCATCCTCGACGCCCTGGCGGGCATCCTCGATCCCTTCGAGTAACTGCTCGCGCTGCTGGGCGTCGTTCAGCCGCTCGACATTGGTCGGGGGCCGCAGCAGGTCATCGAGATCGTCGTTGGCGTTGGCGAGCTGCGCGTTCGCCGCGTCGACCTGGTCGCGGGCTGCGTCGAGCTGGGCCTCTTCGCCTTCGCTGGCCGCACGCGGTTCGTATCCTGCTGCTTCGTACATCGCGGCGATCGCGTCCTCGGTCGCACTGCCGTACAGGCGATCGGGTGTCACGGTCAGGAACCCGAGTCGAGCCAGGGCCTCCTCGAGTTGGAGCACGTCATCACCCTCGAGTCCCGGCTTGAATTCACGGAACGCCGGTAGATCACCCTCGAACGCGAAGACCGGACGGCCCGACACCTCGATCACGACCGCTCCCTCGTCGACGAGTGAATCCACCTCGGGCACCCGGCCGGTCACCACCCTGGACTGCCCGTCGCCGAGCGTCGATTCGAGGACCAGGTCGACGGCGCCCTCGAACTGTGCGTCGCCCCGCACGACGACGTCGTTGGAGAGGGCCACCGACTCGACCGGCACGCCGATGAGCGACGGCTCCGGCGCGGCGACGACCGCCCGCGCTTCTTCAGGTGATTCGAGCTGTTGTCCGAGGAAGAACCCTCCGGCACCGAACAACACCGCCACGGCAATGACGGCGAAGAACAATCGCCTACGACCCTGCATGGCTTCCTCCGATCACCCGATCACGACCTGCATCAGGTGCACCGGGACACGATGCACATTCGAAGGTGAGAAACAGGTGAGAATCACTCGCCGTCAGGTGTGAACCATAGATCTCGACCGCTCGGCGATGAAGGGCCGGAGCGCTACCCCGTCTGCGCCGAAGGGTCAGGTCGCCTGCCAGAGTCCGGGCTCGACCTCGTTGACCTCGCCCCGGGTGACCATGCGGTCGAGGTGGAGCTCAGCGGTGCGCTGCTCGACCGAGTCGGCAAAGACGTGCTCGACATGAGGTCGATACACGAAGCGCGTGGCGACCATCTCGGTGACGGTGCGCGGCTCGGCGAGGTAGTCGAGCAT
Source organism: Actinomycetota bacterium (assembly GCA_039028435.1). GTDB lineage: Bacteria > Actinomycetota > Acidimicrobiia > Acidimicrobiales > UBA10347 > UBA10347. Next base: position 9,949 of record JBCCIC010000017.1, read on the forward strand.
CGCCTGGTGGCGACGGTCGATCACCGCATGAAATGCGTCGATCTTGGCGAGGAAATCCTCGCGGCCCTCGATGATGCCCTTGTGGTGGTACGTCACGTACCAGTCGGCCTCTTCCTCCCGAACGCGACGCAGGCTGGCGTCGAATTGCTCGAGGCTCGACCAGGCGTCGCCGTAGTACGGCCCAAATCCGGTCAGGTCGATGTCGGAGAGGAAGAAGACCCCACCGTCGATGCGGAACCCGCTGTGGCCGAGCGTGTGCCCGGGCAGATGGACCGCCTCGACCGAGATCCCACCGAGGTCGAACACGTGACCGTCGCTGAACCCCTCGGCATCGGGACGCGGCGTGAAGTGGAACTCGTCCAGGCACTGCTGGCTGAAGTCCGAGCGGGTCTGCCCCTCGAGCCCATAGACATCCATCAGGCCCTCGAGACTGGCGGCACCGTGGTAGTCGTCGTGGTGAATGTGTACCCGGGCGTCGACGAAGAAGCCGTTGCCTGCCATGTGATCTTCGTGGGCGTGGCTGTTGACGACCGCGTCGACAGGCATACCGACGCCGCCGTTCGCGACGACCGTCACCGATGGGTCGATCACGATCGTCTCGCCATCGCCCTTGACCACAACCGAATTGCCCGACGGATACGCACCGTTGGCCTCGCCACTCAGCACGGTCACTCGATCGGTCAGAACGCGCGCCGCGTCGCCCCAGGGGTCGCTCATGTCGAGGACGCTAGCGTGACGCTGTGGACGATCAGGCACTCATGGAACTGGCCATCACCGAAGCCCGGCGGGCGCTCGAACACGGTGATGTACCGATCGGCGCGTTGATTGTGCTCGACGGCGAAATCATCGCCGCAGCCCACAACGAACGCGAACTGCGCGGCGATCCGACAGCCCATGCCGAGCTCCTCGCGATCCGGATGGCGGCGGGACAAGTCGGAAGCTCGCGGCTCGACGGGGCCACGCTCGTCACCACACTCGAACCCTGCCCGATGTGCGCCGGTGCGGCCCTGCTCGCCCGGATCGGACGGGTGGTCTTCGGTGCCGAGGATCCCAAGGCCGGTGCGACGGGCTCGCTGTACAACCTGGGTGCCGACCCACGGCTGAACCACGAGTTCGAGGTGACACCTCGAGTGCTCCAGGACGAGTGCGGCGAGCTTCTACGCGACTTCTTCGCCGATCTGCGCTGACCCAGGCACGTCGCTCGGAGGACCCAGCACTACGGGAACGTGGAGATCACATAGGCCGCCACGTCGGCGATCTCCTGCGGTGTGAGCGTGGTCGAGAATCCGAACGTCACGGCGTGACCATTCGTGAGCGTGTCGACCATGCTCGACTGCGTGTAGCGGCTGCCGACGCCGATCAGGCCGGCGGCCTGCGAGGTACCGAGTCCGTTCTCGCTATGGCAGCGGGCGCAGTTGAGCGTGAACACCTCGCCACCATTCGTCGCGGACACCTCGGTGGCGTCGGCCGGCGACAGGGTCGGCGAGGGTTCGGGACCGAGCGTGGGACCGAGGGTCACGCCATCCGCCGGCGTAGGCACCGCGGTCGGCGTTGGAACCGGGCTCGGGGCGGGAGTCGTGCCGGCCGCGGCGGCTTCGTTGGAGGACGGCGGAGTGGCTGCTGGTGACGGAGAGGTGCCGGCTGCGGCGGCCTCGTTGTAGGTCGACCCGTCGGTGTCGGCGTCGTCCGGCTCTTCGGTCGCATTGGGGTCGGGCGTCGGCACGACGATGCCCTCACCGCCGCGCAGTGTGAGCGGCGTCGGCAATGGCGTGACCGGCACATCGATGGTTTCCGTGGTCGGAAGTGCCGTGGGCCCGGGCAGTACGACGACGTCGGGCTCGTCCGACTCGACGTCGGCGGCGATCACATTGTCGGCTTGCGAGGACGTCCCACTACACGAGACGGCAACCAGTGAGCAGGCCAGCACACCGACGGCGGCACGACGACGGAAACGGCTCGGCACGGGTCACGACGGTAACCGCGGACAACGAACAGAAGGTGTCACGCCTGGGGTAGTTTGGCGGCTGATCGACAGGGGGACTTTCATGACGCCGACGTTGCTGCACCCGTTCGGAAAGCCGGGCACACCGGGACACCGCAACCTGGTCAAGAGCGAAGGCGTTCGCCTGTGGGACGACCAGGGCAACGAGTACATCGACGGCCTCGGGAGCCTGTGGTTGTGCCAGGTCGGCTGGGGCCGCGAGGAGATCATCCAAGCCGTCACGGAGCAGCTCGGCACGATGGTCTACAACCACTTCCCGCCGTGGGGCTACGACGTCGCCGAGGATGTCGCCCAGCGGATCGTCGGACTCTCGCCCATGCCCGGTGGCCGCGTGTACCTGTGCTGCTCAGGGTCCGAAGCGATCGACTCCGCCTTCAAGATCGCCCGAGCGACCGCGCAGCTGAAGGGTGAGCCGGATCGCCAGATCATGATCCGGCGTGGCCGCGGCTACCACGGCGTCAACGTCGGCGGCACCTCGATGCAGGGCATCGAACCGAACCGGACCGGCTTCGGCGACCTGATGCCCCACATCATCGAGATCGACGCCGAGAACATCGAGTCGGCAGCGTCGGTGTTCGCCGAGCACGGCCCGAACATCGCCGGCGTGATCAGCGAACCGGTGCAGGGTGCCGGCGGCGTGTTCCCGCCGAACGGTGACTACCTCAAGCAGCTGCGAGACCTGTGCACCAAGAACGGTTCGCTGCTCGTGCTCGACGAGGTCATCACGGGCTTCGGTCGCACCGGCAGCTGGTTCGCGTCTCAGACCTACGACGTCGCGCCCGATCTCATGACGTTCGCCAAGGGTGTGACGAGCGGCTACCAACCGCTTGGTGGCGTCGTGGTTTCACGCGATGTCTGCGAGGTTCTCGAGGCCGACCCCGACTTCATCCTTCGCCATGGACACACGTACTCGGCCCACCCGGCGTCGTGCGCAGCCGGCCTCGCCAACATCGACATCATCGAGCGCGAGGGCCTGGTGGACCGGGCCAACGTGATCGGTGAACGGATGTCGGCCGGACTCCAGGCGTTGGCCGACGATGGCTCGATCCGCGGCGTGCGCGGTGTCGGTGCCATCTGGGCCGCCCATCTGAACAACGACGATCTCGAGACCACGGTGGCGATCCGCGATCGCATGCTCGACCTCGGCGTGATCGCTCGCCCGATCGGCGACTCGATCGCCTTCTGCCCGCCGCTGGTGATGGACGACGCCGACGTCGACGCCATGGTCGACGCACTCTCGCAGGCAATCCGCGACGTCGTCGGGTAGTCCGTCTTCGCTCGCAGGAACACCCCGCGTGCGGATGCGTCGTCCGGCACTTCTCGGTGCCGTCGCCGGCGCGTTTGCGTCGCTCGACACCGCGGTCAACGTCGCGTTTCCGGCGATCGACGAACACTTCGATCTGGACGTCGCCGATCTGCAGTGGATCGTCATCACCTACCTGCTCACCTATGGCGCCCTCCTGATCGCCGTTGGGCGGGTCGGTGACGAGGTCGGCCACGGTCGCCTCGTGCGCGCCGGTGCCGGGGTTTCGATGGTGGCGCTCACCTGCTGTGCCCTCGCGCCGACCTTCGGTTTGTTTCTCGCAAGCCGGGTATTGCAGGGCATGGGCAACGCACTGGTGTTGGCGGGTGCTCCCGCGCTGCTGACGACATCGGTCGAGCCCACCGAATCCACGCAAGGAGGTTCGGGCAGGGCCGGTGCGGTCGCCGTGTTCCAGACCGCCTCGATGCTCGGGCTCGCCGTGGGGCCGGCGATCGGCGGGCCACTCGTCGAAGGCCTCGGTTGGCAGGCGGTCTACTGGTTCCGAGTTCCGGTGGCGGCCGCGCTGTTCGTCCTTGGCCGCGATCAGGCCTCCGAGCGTGGTCTAACCTCGGGCGCCATTCGGTTGGCATCGCTACGCGAGCGCCTCGAGGGTGTCGAGATGCTGACCGGCGTCGCGGCGGTCGCCGGAGTCGTCGCCACGCTCAGCCTCGGCGGACGCTGGGGTTGGACGAGTGCGCCGTTGCTCGCCGTTGGTTCAGCCGCGGTGCTGGCGGTGGCACTGTTCGTCCGTCGCAACCGTTCGAGTGCCCTGCCGACAGTCGAGCCGACCTGGTGGCGAAGACCCGGATTCACGAGGGCCAACGCGCTGACCGTCGTCGCCAACGGTGCGTCGTTCCCGACCTGGCTGTTGGTCCCCACCTTGCTCATCGACGAGAACGGTGTCGGCACGATCGCCGGCGGGTTCATGCTCGCCTGTCTACCGGCGCTGTCCGCACTGGGCTCGGCGACGGCGAGCCGGGCCATCAGCGGGCTGGGCATCGACAACGTGGTGCGCGCCGGACTCGCACTCGCTGCCGTGGGCATGGCGGTGATCGCGGGACCGGGAGCATCGGGAGCGGTGGCACTGACGGTGGCTGGACTGGCGTTGACGGGGCTGGGAATCGGCATGTTCTCGGTACCGAACATGCATCAGGTCATGGGCGCCCTGCCCGACGAGCGTCAAGGGGTTGCCGGCGGCCTGTCGCTCATGGCGCGCACCTTGGGGATCGTCGTCACCGTCGCGGCGGCGAGCGCTGTCTTCGACGCGCTCGAGCCCGACCGTGGCTTCGAAACGGCGTTTCGTGCAGTATTCGTCGCCGCCGCTTGCAGTCTGATCGTCGCCGCGCTGTTCGCCGCGCCGGGGCGCGCCAGCGAGCGCGGCGCCGCTCGCTTCAGTCGCTCGTGAGGATGTCGCCGTTGGGGCAGGTGATCTGCAGGACGCGACGAAAACGATGAGGTCACCAGATCGGCGAAGGCGCCGGCCGGATCGATCGGCTCACCGTCGAGCGTGGAGCACCGATGCTCGTCTGGGTCGATCGGTCGAGGCTCGGCTCCGAACAACCGGCGAAGCGTTTCTTCGAAGGTGGCCTGGGACCACACGGGGTCGTGGCACGTGTCGACCGGCACCGAGCGGTCCGGGTTGTTCACCTCGTCGGCGAAGATCTGCGCCAGTGCGTCGTCAGGACGCTGCGCATCGGTGCGAGCCAGATCATCCTTGGCCACCTTGCCCTCGCCGAGGCGCTCTTCGGCGGCGGTCCAGTCCGCCATGAACTCGGCCCGGGCGTAGGCGTTGAGGGTCTTGTTCATGATCGAATGTACCCGAGGCCGACGTGCAAGGAATCAGAGCGCCGAGCCGTCCATCCCCGACCCGAGCAAGCTCAGCTATCGAACATGCGTTCGATGAACACTCGACGCGGCGGAGTTCTTCCCCCACGGCGGTGGATTGCCACTTCTCGAGTGGTCAGGTCAGGTCAGGTGGAGTGCAGCGGCGCCGTTGATGACGCGCACGGCGCCGCCGACGGTCTCCAAGCGATGCCCGACATCCGGCGATGCCGTGAGCGCCAGGCGGGTCACGGCCGCAAGCTTGGCGGTGGCCTCGGCTTGGGCGGCGGACGACACGAGCGCGGACAGCACGTCGCCGGTGACCTCGGCGATCACCACCGTCGCGCCGATCGTGTATTCGAGCACCGGCGGGAGTCCGGGAATCATCAGCCCGGTCTTCTTCTCCCGCCATCGACAACCGAGGATGAGCTCGACCCGTCGGTCGGTGTGCCCGCTCGGGAAGAACTCGCGCTCGACGCGCTGCACCGGAAGCACCTCGAGTACGGACTCGGCGGGCACGCCAAACTCGCTACGACGCGCTTCGAAGAATGCCGCGGCACCACCGTCTGCGATGAGCGCACCGACGTCAGCCACGGTCGCCAGCGCGATCGGCGATTCGAGCTCGTCAGCGTGACCGACGATGCCTCGGCGCACGAACTCCTCTCGAAGCCACCGCCGCTCGCGATTGTGGCGAGGATGTGCGGCCCGATCGGACGCGATGAGCGCACGGCCGTAGTCGATGAATCCCGCCTCGCCGTGCGGCAGGTAGTCGAGCGCCCGAAGGGTGATCCGGCGGAAGCGTTTCGAGCCGATCCCGAGGGCCCGCCCAGCCCGCTGCTCTAGGTCGCCGGGCGCCCGCTCGACATCGGCGTCGAACGCGCGCCTGAACATCGACCACAAGGCGCCGCTCAGGACCTCGGACAGATCGTGGGCGTCGTTGCGATCGACGTCCTTCATCGTCTTGGCATGAGCCAGGTTCCGCAGCGAACCGTCAACGCCGCGGCCGAGGCCCATCTCCTCCCCGATGGCATTGAACGGGGTCGAGTCGGTGAGCCGGAAATCGTTGGCCCGCATGACCGCGTCGCGCAGGGACGCGCTTCGTAGCGCCATGTGCAGCGCGGTCAGATCGGCCAGCGCCTCGTGCAACGCGATGCTCTGGGGGTTGCCATTGGCGAGGTCCGGCCGGATCGAGTCGAGCACGGCATGCGCGGTCTCGTGGGCGACGATGTCTCGCGACAACGCGGTGTAGATGGTGGTTCCGGGATCCACCTTCGAGTCGAACGCGCCGAACTCGAGACTCGCGCGCTCCCGGCGATAGGCGGCGTTGGATGTTCGGTCGGCCCGAGGCCGCACCGTGAGCCGCTCCGCATCGAAGTTCCACTGGATCCGACGCGCGAGTACGTCGGCGTACTCGAACAGTTCGATGGCCCGCATCACCAAGCCATACGTGCCGGCCTGAAGCCAGGCCGCGAAGCCTGGCTGACCGGGCGCCGCCCTCGGCGCGTCGTAGCGTCCTTCGACACCGCCGGGACGCGGCGGAGTGAACGGCACCGGCGGGCTCGGCTCGGATGCACCCGGCTCGACGTCAACCACGACGACCCGGTCCGACGCCGGGCCGGCATCGAAGAACGTCTCGGACCGCACCTCGATGCCCTCGGTCAGGTCACCGGTGTCGGCGCTCGCCAACGACCCGTCCTGAAGGAGGACAGTCAGATTCGCCACGACCCGGTCCCGCGTCATGCCGGCGGACGGGTCGTCGCTCATGTCACCGGCGCCGCAGCGTCGCTCCCCCATGGGTCGATCCAGCGGATGGTGAACGACGATCGAGCGGCGGTTGCCAAACCATCGAACGTGTCGAGCAACGGCCCGGCAAACGGCCGGTCGAAGGGGTACCCCATCGGCCGCGTGTCGGGATAGAGGTCGTCCATCACACCGCAGAAGCTGACCGATCCGCAGGTGCGGTCAGCGATGACGTCGTCGATCGCCGCGTCGGTATAGATCACGAGCAGCTCGTATGCGCTGCCATCGCGAGTCCCCCGCGGCAGCAACAAGTTGTAGGGCCATCCGCAGCTGCAGTAGTCGGATGTGTCGGTGGGGTCACCGGCCGGATCGACCTCGACTTGCGGAGGCTTGATCGCCGCCTTCTTGACGACCGACGATTCCGACGCCGATCGGTAGAACGTGTTCGGCCCGGGCTCGACCTCGACCTTGAACTTGTCCATCTCGATCCATGCCCGCGAATCGTCGGTGTCCTCGGCCGGCGCGATGAACACCCGAGCCGTGACCTCGGTCGCCGCGCCAGGATTGTCCAGGCGGAGCACGTAACCGAACGGCCGCTGATCGAGATAGGCGATCACCAGGCCGGCATCGAACTGATTGGACGGGACGATCCGGGTGAACATGGCCGTCGTCAGCTCGTCGGTGCCTGCCGATGCGCCCGGGTCGCTGAGATCGACGTCGCTCTCGTACACCAACGTGGGCGCCTGGGCGGTTATGGCCGGCGCGTCGGCAAAGTCGTTCGGCGTCTGCGTCTGCTGGAACTCCCACCAGATGTCGTCGACGTGGCGATGCCAGCGCCAGAACGCGGGGTCACGGATGGCGGTTTCGGTCGATCGCATCACGCCTGCACCGTCGCCCAGCGACGAGATCAGCATGTGACCCAGGTTGTGGTGGCTGACGTACTCCCCGTTGTCGACCGATCCCGCAGAACCCTCGGCGGTCGCACCGAGCAGGTCTGAGGTCACCGTGGTGCCATCGACGAACCGCCCGGTCCTCGCCGCGGTGAGGAGGGCTTCGCGAACCCGTTCGTGCTCGGTCACGGTGTAGGTGAATCCACCCGGGAACGTGACGTCCTGGAGCGTCAAGCCCGCCGGCCGTGGCGTGAACCCTTGATTCAGCGGAAAGCCCGGGTTGTAGCCACCTTCGAGCGGCAGCCGGTAGTCCTCGAGCGGTCGCACCTTGGCGTCGACCGTCCCCAACGCCGAACCGAACACGGCGAGACGCTCGGCGTTGTACCGAGCCAGCATCTGGCGGTGCATGTAGTAGAAGAGCTCGCCGTGGCGGTCCTTCAACTGGCCGAACCGGTCGCCCTGACCTGGGAACACGACGTGCCAGTGCTCATGGTGTTCATTGGCCTTCGGATCCTCCCGGAACCAGTCGAGCAGGGCTTCCTGGTCGGTGGCGGCCTGCAACTCGGCAACCGACTTCGACGGGGCGGCGGTGTCGGGCTTGCGGGCCTCCAGTGATGGAATACCCATCGCCCGGCCTGCGGGATCGTGGGTGATGAACATCATTAGTGCGTGCTGCACCAACCCGAGCGGCTCGCTCGGCTCGAGGTGTTCGGCCAACGCTTGCACGGCGACGAGCGTCGGATCGGCGGCCGCCACGGCCGAGAACTCGCCGGTGATGGCGACGGCGCGTGCCAAGTGATCCTCGATGAAGACCGAGAAGCGCTCGCGCCCGTCATCGGCCGCCGCAGCCAGAGTGTCGGCCGGGGCTTCGCTCAGAAATCCGGTGCTCCAGCGAGGCGCGGAATCGGCGCCACCCGTCGAGCCGTCGTCGTCCTGCATCGACATCGCCGCTCCCGTCGTCGAGGTTTGAGGTCTCTCGCGAGACCATCAGTACCGTACCTGGGAGTGCGAGACCGGTCTAGTGGCGACTGGGCCGAGGTTTCAGCCGACGGCGATGCCGAACTCCTGGCCAGCGTCGATCAGTGCGTCGAAGAGATACTGCGCGAACGAGCGGTCCATGACGAGTAGATAGCTGGGCGTCCCCGCGGCACCGCCCGCCGCAATGTCGTTACGGATGATGTCGTTGCGAATGATGTCGCACGTCGTCAGCGCAACACTGGCCGACACGACCGCGCCGTCGGGTGTCATGTGGTCGGACCAGTCGATGCCGCAGACCTTCTCGAGCATCCGCGAGGCATCGGCGCCGCTGAGACGGAAGCACGCACGACCGTGTGTCCACGGGATCACGCTGGTGAATCCACCGCGATCGATCGCAGCCTCCGCCGCGGCGACCGCTTCGGCGGCACCGAGGATGGTCCACTCGTCGGGTCGGGTTGCGGCGACGATCGCGTCGCCCTCCATCCGGCTGTGGCCGAACGTCAGGCCGAACTGGGCCTGGTCCGAGCGGACGAGCGTCTTGGTCAGCGTCGATTCGTCGGCCAGCGTGAGCGGCGAGCCGGCGACCGACGGATACGAAGTCGTGATCGGACTCACCATCGCTGGCGCTGCATGCTCAGGCACGGAGACGTTCTCCTTCGGGATCGAAATGGGCGTGATGTTCCATCACGGTGGCGGTCACCCGCCGACCGTCCGGAATCAGGACGAGTTCGAGCTCGGTTCCCGGCGCGGCCATCGCCGAGGCGACCTGGCCGAGACAGACCGAGCGGTTCAGGGTCGGCGACATGCGTGACGACGTAATCCGGCCGAGGATCTCGGTCGTTCCCGCTCGCACGATCTGGGTCGCCTCCATCGGAACGATGGTCGGGTCGGTCGTCTGGATCGCCACCAGACGAGGCAGCTCATCGAGCCGATCGTTCATCGCCCAGGCCAGCTCGGCCTTGCCGACGAAGTCGTCTTTGTCGAGCTTGATCAGCGGCTCGAGTCCGGTCGTCGGCGCAAGCGTCAGCCCGTCGGTGTCCTGGCCCACGATGAAGTGGCCCTTCTCCAGCCGCATGATCCGCTGGGCTTCGAGGCCGAACGGCTTGATGCCGAGATCGGCACCCGTCTCCATCAGCGTCTCCCAGACGTGCAGCCCGTGGCCCGCCGGCACGTGAAGCTCGTAGCTGAGCTCGCCGGTGAAGCCGATGCGCCACATGATGCAGTCGTCGATGCCGGCGATCGTCCCCTGGCGCAAGGTCATGTACGGGAACGCCTCGGGATCGAGGTCGATGTCGGTGAGCTGCGCCATCAGCTCGCGGGACTTCGGTCCGGCGACGTTGATCGACGTGTAAGCGGTCGTGACCGGGGTGACGTGCACCTGCCAGTCGGGCCGCTCGGTCTGGAGCCAGTTCTCGATCCACTCCCACACCCGGGCCGCACCCGAGCTGGTCGTGGTCATCAGGTAGTGGTTCTCGCCGAGATGGCCGGTCACGCCGTCGTCCATCACCACGCCGTCGTCGGCGCACATGATCCCGTAGCGCACACCCTCGATCGGCAGCTTGGACCACTTGTTCGTGTAGAGCAGGTTCAGCAGCTTCGGCACGTCGGGGCCGCGAAGGTCGAGCTTGCCGAGCGGGCTGACGTCGATGATGCCGACGTTCTCGCGCGTGTTGCGGACCTCGGCCGCGGGATCGCCGTAGTGGTCGGGACGCTCCCACGCGCCGGCCTGGATTGGCACCATGCCGTTCGAGGTGTGCCACTCGTGGATCGCCGACACGCGGTGCGGATTGAAGATTCGTCCGGCCAGCCCGCCGAGCGAGATCGGTGCGTAGGGCGGACGCCACACGGTGGTGCCGACTTCCTCGATCGTCTCGCCCCGAGCGTCGGCGAGCACGGCGACGGTGTTGACCGTCTCGAGCTTGCCTTGGGCCGGGCCCATCGTCGCCGTCGTGTACCGCTTGAGAAGCTCGACCGAGTCGTAGCCCTCCTTGGCCGCGGCGACGAGGTCCTTGTTCGAGATGTCCTCGCTGAAGTCGACAAAGGCCTTGGACTTCGTTCCTGTGGAGGTCGACTGGAACAGCGCGGGGTGCGGATCGCGACCGAGTGGGGTGCGAGCGTCGTCGGCCCACGCTGGCTCGTCGCCGTCGACCGGTGCGGCTTGGACCGTGAACGCCTGTAGCCGGTGACGCACCGCGGCGGCGCGCTCGGCGGCCAACCGCCCGGTCGCACGACCGTGCTCGACCAGCTCGTCGCGTGTGCCGTCGCCGGCAAGGCCGCCGGTCGTCAACACGTTGTCGATCGCGTGCTGCGGGAAGAAGCGGGCAGATGACTCGTCGTAGACCGGACGATCGCCGGCCATGTTGAGCAGCGACGTCGGCGCAGTCCAACCGGCGGCGACGACCAGCAGATCGGCATCGACCTTGCTGCCGTCCGCGAACTCGATCGAAGACACGCGCTTCGAGCCACCATGCGCTTCGATCAGGTTGGCGCCGGATCGAGCATCGACGACGCTGGCGACCTCGATACCGGCCCGCTCCAGGTCGGCGACCGTCGCATCGCCGTCCGCATTGGCGGAGAAGACGACCGCTCGCTCGCCTGGCTTGGCGGCATACAGATTGACGAGGCGACGCACCGCGCCGCTGAGCATCACGCCGGGCTTGTCATTGCCGGCAAAGACATAGGGCCGCTCGATCAGACCGGCCGCGACGACCAGCACCTTGGCCCGGGCCTTGATCAGGCGCTCGGTCGCCAACGGATGGCTGCGCTGGGTGACCGCGATCCAGTTGTCCTCGTAGCGACCCGTGACCGTCGAGTTGACGAGGACCTCCACACCCGCGGCCTCGGCCGCGGCGGCGAGCTCGCCAGCCAGCGCCACATCGGCGTCGCTACCCCAGCACAGGTGCCCACCGAGACGATGCTCGTGCTCGACCAGCATCACCGACGCTCCCGACTCGGCGGCGGCGATCGCTGCAGCCATACCGGCCGGACCACCGCCGGCGACGAGTACGTCGGGGTGCGCGTAGCGCTTGTCGAACTCGTCCTTCGGCGCCTCGAGATCCACCGTTCCGCCGGGAGCGAACGTCGACAACACCTTCTCGAACGCCGGCCACAGGCTGGCCGGCTTCATGAACGTCTTGTAGTAGAAGCCAGCACTCAGAAAGCGCCCCACCAGGCCATTGGCGGCCTTGACGTCATAGTCGAGCGACGGCCACACGTTCTGCGGATCGACGGCAATTCCCGACGACAGCTCGCGGTGACCACTGCGCACGTTTGGCTCAGGGCCCACCTGTACGAACCCGTTGGGATCCCAGAAATCGGCCGTAATGTACCCGCGCGGGCGGTGGTACTTCATCGACCGGGAGACGACTTCGACCCCATTGGCGACCAGCGCCGACGCGATCGTGTCGCCCGTGAACCCGGTCAGGTTCTTGCCGTTCCAGGTGAAGTTGAGCGGGGAGCCTCGATCGATGACCTCGTGTGGCTGCTGCGGAAGACGATTGCTCTGCGCCATGTCGCTACGCCTTTCCGCCGAGCTTGTTGCCGGGCATCGGCGGATTGCGGAACTCGTTGGTCGCCGTGTTCCGCTCGACCTTGAAGTACTTCCGACAGCAACGGGTGCCATACCAGGTTTCGGTGGTCCAGTCGGCAGCGTTGTCACGCAGGTAGAGGTAGGTGCGCCACTCCTCGGGAGTGGCGGTGTTCGGATCAGGGCGCACGTGCGACTCGCCGACATGGCGCAGATCGCTGGCGTTGCGGGGCCCGCAGTAGGGACAAGGAACGAGAAGCATGATTGGTACGACGTCGGTCAGTGGCCGACGGCGGCAGCTCCTTTCTCTCCGACGAGTTCGCCGGTAGCGAACCGGCTCAGGGGGAAGGCCTCGATCAACTTGGGGGTCTGGTTCGTCGCGATGCACTCGGCCATCTGCTCGCCGGACACCGGTCCGGCCTTGAACCCGTAGGTTCCCCAGCCGACATCGACCAGGAATCCCTCCACCGGGGTGAAGCCCATGACCGGCGAGTAGTCGGGTGTCATGTCGCACAGGCCGGCCCACTGACGCAGCAACCGCATCCGGGACACGCCGGGCATCAGCTCGAGGATGTGTCCGGCCAACCCCTCGGTGAAGTCCAGCGAGCCGCGCACGTTGTAGTTCGTGAAGGGGTCGACGGCGGCGCCGAAGACCAGCTCGCCCCGATCGGTCTGGCTCACGTACACGTGCAGCGATCCGGACACGACGACGGCCGGCAGGAACACCTTGGTCGGCTCGGTCACCGCAGCCTGCAGTGGCTGGGTCGTGATCGGCAGGCGCACACCCGCCATGTCGGAGATCAGCGACGCCCAACCGGCCGTGCAGTTCACCACGACGGGTGCGCTGATGTCGCCGCGGTTGGTGCGCACACCGGTCACCTTGCCGCCCGCGCCCTTACCGTCGGGACCCTCGCCGCCCTCGCACAGGATGTCGAGCACCTCGGTCTTCTGGTGCATCTCCACGCCACGGTGGTCGGCGCCTCGCGCGTAGCCCCACACCACGGCGTCGTGGCGAATGATGCCGCCGGGCGGGTGGTAGAGCGCACCCATGATCGGGTGATGGGCGTCGGGTGAGATGTCCAGACTCGGGACGATCTCCTTGACCTGCTGCGGGTCGATCACCGACGAGTCGATGTTCTGCAGCTTGTTGACCTCGGCCCGCCAGTGCATCGTGCGCAGGGCCGAGTCGGAGTGGGCCAGCGTGAGGTGCCCACGCTCCGAGAACATCACGTTGATGTTCAGATCCTCGGTCATGCCGTTGTACAGCTCGAGTGATCGGTCGTAGAACGCCACGCCCTCAGGCGTCAGATAGTTGGAACGGACGATCGCCGTGTTCCGGCCCGAGCCGCCGCTGCCGAGATACGCCTTGTCGAGCACGGCGACATTGGTGATGCCGTGGTTCGTGGCGAGGTAGTAGGCCGTCGCCAGACCATGGACGCCACCGCCGATGATGATGACGTCATAACTCTTCTTGAGCGGGACGTCGCGCCAGACCCGAGGCCACTCGCCACCGGTCAGCCCCTTGGCGAAGAGGCCGGCAGCGGAGTACTTCGGCGGGCGACCGTCCGAGCCACGGCCCAGATTGAACAAACCCATTCCACGACGGTACCGAGGGGCAGAGCTCTCGTGAAGTATCAATCAGACGCTCATTGATAGCCTCACGATATGAATCTCGTCCGGCTGCGGTACTTCGTCGCCGTCGCCGAGGAGCTGCACTTCGGGCGGGCCGCGGACCGTCTGCACATGGCCCAGCCGCCGCTCAGCCAGCAGATTCGCCAACTCGAACAGGAAGTGGGTTCGGACCTCTTCACCCGAACCACGCGACGGGTCGAACTCACCGGGGCCGGGCGGACCCTCCTACCCGAAGCACGTCGCCTCCTCGCCCAGGCCGACTCCGTCGATCGGCTGATGACCGAGCATCGCGAAGGCGAGGCCGGCGAGCTCCGCCTCGGCTTCGTCGACTCGGCCTCGTACCAGGTCATGCCACAGTTCCTTCGGGCACATCGCCGACGCCACCCGAACGTCACCTTCGAGCTTCACTCGATGAGTTCGGAGGCACAGCGCACGGCCTTGCTCGATGGCAGCATCGACATCGGCATCGCCCGTACCCGGGGCACCGAAGCGGGCCTCGACCACCGCGTCATCCTCGAAGAGCGGCTCTTCGTCGCCGTCAGCAGCGACCATCGCCTCGCGGACCAATCGACGACGTCGCTGCAACAACTTCGGGGCGAGTCGTTCGTGTCGTTCAGTCGCACACAATCACCGGCGCTGACCGAGGAGCTCCGACGGCTGTTGTCCGATGCCGACGTGGACTACGCCCCGATCATCGAAGCCGAGGAGTACACGACGATCGTCGGACTCGTCGCTGCGGGTGAAGGCGTTGCGATCGTCCCGGCGGCGGTTCGGAGCTTCCAGCCACCGAACCTCGCGTATGTGCGACTGCGAGATGCCGGCACGACGACTCGGCTCATGTTGCTCACCCGAGCGGACGAGCGCCTCCGGCTCGTCCGCCACGCCATCGACCTCGCCGAGACGGTCTTTTCGAGCTGACCGGCGATCAACCGGTGTAGGCCCCGTCGGGCAGCACCGTCGGCAGCGGCAAGGACTCGATCAGTGCGGTGACCGTGGGATCGCCGGCACGGACGGACTGAGCGGTTTCCAGGCGCCACTCGTGGCCGATCTCGTCGCCACGATCCTGCTGGGCGCCGAGCAGGCTGGTGTGTGCCCAATAGAAGTACTCGACGAGCATGCAGTCGTAGTCACAGGTCCGGTCGTCGTAGGTGAACCAGGCACCGTCGGGATACGTGTCCGGCACCCGGTCGAAGTGGCCTCCACGAGCGAGATCGAGTGCCACCGCCAGGTCGCTGCCGTCCTCGATGGCGAGCGCCTCGGGGTAGACCTGCGCCCAGCCGGTGTTGAGGATCAGGTGGTGGACCTCCTCGAGCGAGGCGTCGAAGCGGCCCGCACGATTCGTCTCGCTGCCGTACAGGTCCTGGCCGCCCAGGCCGACCGCATCAAAGACCTGGTCCAATGCGTCGCCATCAAGCTGCTCGAATTCGTCCGGTGTGGCGGCCATCAGGAGCGTGGCTCGGTTGGCGACCATCGACTCGAGAACCGCCGGGTCGTCCGGGGAGCCGTCGGCGTCGTTGTCCAGGTACTGGGCCATGACGTTGGCCGCATGGAGCAGGTCGGCATCGTCGGTGGTGTCGGTTCCGACGATGGCGACGCCCCACACATCCACATGCTTGGTGAACACCCCGGCGAGATCGGCGAGCTCCGCCGGGAGCACGGCGACCTCGAGCGTCAAGCTCGAAGCTGTGTTGCCGGTCGACCCAGGTGCGGCGTCCGCGGGTACCGCCCACTCGGTCGCCGAGACGACCTCCCAGGCGCCGTCGTTCGCTGCGAGCTCGAACTGCATGATCCGGCCAGCGGCCGAGTCGGTCGGTTCGGCGATCGTCGCGACCCTTGCGGTGTCGTCCGCGCCGACAAGCGTGAGTACCGGAGCGCCAAGGCGATCGGCGCCGAGGGTCCTGACCAGTGTCGACGCCGCGGTGTCGAGGGACTCGATCGTGGCTTCGCCGAGCGCACCACGCACTTCAGCGGTCACATCGAGTGTTTCGCCAACGACGCCATCGGCCGTGACGACGTTGAAGAAGTCGAGCTCGGCCGGCGTCATCGGATCGAAGCCGTCGAACGGGGCGGCCTGCAGCGTGAAGAAGTACCAGGCCGGACCGAGGTCGGGACCCAACATCTCGCGCACGTAGGCGAGCTGGAAGTCGTGGGCGGCATCGTCCTGCGAGAGCTGATCCGCGGTCTCGCCGTTCGGGCCACAGCACCACGAGTGGACGCCGATGACCGCGCCATCTTCGGCGATGCGGGTGGCACCGGAGACGAAGAGGTCGACGCCCCCTGAGTAGATCTCGCCGTCGGCGGGCACCAGGGTCGTGTAACCCGCGCCGCGAACCAGGCGACCGGTCTCGACATTGACCTCGTCGTTGACCGAACCGCCAATGTTCTGCAGCACCAGCGTGTCGACCTCCGGGTACTCGTCGATCAGGTGCTGCACCTGCACGAACGTGTGCGAGCCGAGATCGCCGCGCACGATCGCCTGGTTCCCGGCGATCTCGAACGAGCTGTTGCCCACGCCGAAACCGAGCTCGAACGATGCCACGACTTCGGCTCCGCTTGCGGTGTCGGTCAGGACCGCGGTGGCCGAGATGACGTCGCCGTCGGTATCGGCAAACTCTGCCGTAGCCGCCTCGAGGAATCGCCCGTCGGGGGTGATCACCGAGAGCGCGCCGGTGGGAGCCTCGGCAGCCAGGTCAACCGGGATGGCCAACACGCCGGCCTCGTCGTCGGTACCGAAGTACGCCAGTAATGACGGCCCGTCGGGGCCCTCGTCGCTGAACGACGGATCGACGAAGATGAACGGGAACGACTCGCCGCCGAGTTCGAGGGTGCCATCACCCTTCGCTTGGAGGATCGGGTCGGCTGGCGCGGGTTCCTCGGACGGAACCTCAGCGGTCTGGGCCGGCTCCGGCTCGGCTGGCTGCGGCTCTGCTTCCACCGCCTGTTCCTCCGCCCCTTCTTCGGCCTCGGTTGCCGCCGGCTCCGGATCGACGCTGGTCGCGGGAGCGCCGGTCTCGGTCGGCTCGCTCTGGCCGCAGGCAGCGGTGATCGTGGCGACGGCGAGCAGCGCCGCGAGCAAGGTGCGAATTCGGGGGGAGAACATCAGAAACCTCGAAGTGGTTTGGGGATGTATCCAGCATGAGGATCAGCCCGACCGGCCACATCGGCCACGAGGCCACAGTCACCCTGGCCGAAAGGATGAGATGTCTGAGATGTCTGAGATGTCTGAGATGTCATCGTCACGAGGACGCTCGGCAGCGCTAGGCCACCCCGTTCGCGAGTAGCGGCGCGAGCCGGTCGAGTCCGTCGACGACGACATCGGGACGCGCTTCGAGGGCATCGTCCCACTCGCGACCGCGGCGCACCCATGCGGTGCGCATGCCGCACCGAGCACCACCGACAACGTCGTGGAGCATTGCATCGCCCACCATCCACGCACCTTCGACGGCCGAGCCGACCGCGCGAGCCGCCGCCTCGAAGATCCGCGGATCCGGCTTCTTGATGCCGAGATCACCGGAGACGATCACCGCATCCACCAGCTCACGAAATCCGAGGCCATCGATCTTGCGGTGTTGCTGCTCGCTCGACCCGTTGCTCAGGATCACGAGTGCGTGCCCATCGACCCGCAATTGCTCGAGGCAGTCGGTCGCGCCCTCGAGCGGTCGAGCCAGCTCGATCACCCGCTCGCGGTAGGTCTCGACGAGGGAATCGACGTCGGCGCTCAGTCCGTAGCGCACCCGGATCTCGGCGAACGCTTGGTGCCTCGGCCGGTAGCCGTCCTCATCGAGATCGAACAGCCACTGCCATTCCTCTGGCGGAAGCCCATTGGCGCGCACGAACTCGTCGATCCACTGCGAGACCGCGGCCTGGCGGTCGTTCAACGTGTTGTCGAGATCCAGACAGACCAGCATCACGTGCACCTGTCGAACACCTCGAACACGTCGACACCGTAGGTCGCAGGGTCGTTCGCTCAACCCGATTTCGGCAGCCCCATCGGGTTGGGAAACGGGAGCATGCCGCTGGCCACGATGGCCGAGCTCGCGGGATCGAGGGTGCGAAGCAGCGCGTCCTGTGCGTCGGTATCGAGGTCGCAGGCGATGGGCGCCATCGCCTGACGGTCCGTGGCGCCTTCGACCTCCGAGCGAAGTCGCTGTCCCCGCTCGGTGATGGCTCCTGCATCGAGCAGCCCCCGAGCTTCGAGACGGCTGGTGGCCGCATCGACGTCATCGGATGACCAACCTCGGTTGTCGGTGATCAGCGCGTTGATGGCCTCGATCCGATGCCACAACGCACGCGCAGAACCCGAGTCACCGACGACCCGCATCAGCGGCCCGTGAACCTCGCGTCGCGCCGCTCCATGAACGACGCAATTCCCTCCTTGAAGTCCTCGCTCGCGCGGGTCGCTTCGCTCATCGCCGGGATCGACGCGATGGCCGCGGTCTCGCCGTCGGTGAGGGCAAGGCGCGCGTTGGCGATCATGTGGCGAAGCGCGACCGGCGAGCAGCGACAGACGTCGCGGGCCAGCTCGATGGCTCGCTCGATCTGGTCACCAGGTGAGACGACCTCCTGCACCAAACCCAAGCGGTAGGCCTCAGCCGCATCGAACTCGTCGGCCCGCAACAGGTGGTACATGCTGTTGCCCCAACCCGCTCGCTGGACATAGCGAACCGTGGCCCCGCCGATCGCCGCGATGCCACGTCGCGGCTCGAGCTGGCAGAAGCGGGCGTCGTCCGCTGCGACGATCATGTCGCCGGCAAGCGCCATCTCGATGCCCACCGTGAGGCAGAGGCCCTGCACGGCGGTGATGAGCGGCTTCGTCAAGCGTCGACCGAGACCAAAGGGATCGACGCCGGCGTCTCGATCACGAGGTTCGGCATCGTCGGAGAAGAACAGCGGCATCTCCAATCCCGCCGTCGTGTGATCACCGGCGTAGGAGGTCACGCCGACCCAGAGGTCGTCGTCCTCGTCGAGCCGCGTCAGGGCCGCGGTCATCTCGGCCATGATCTTCGGCGTGATCGCGTTGCGTTTCTCGGTGCGATCGACCTGGAGGTGCAGGATCCCATCGTCGATGATCTCGACGTGAACCTGGCCGTGCTCGTGTCGCTCAGTCATTTCGTCGTCCCCCGATGCTGAAGTGGTTCCAGCATCGCACCGTGGAGCCGTCGAACGTCAGAGGATCGATCAGCTCAGCTCGCGGACGACACCAGCCACCGGAAGATCGGGTCCGTTGCGCGCGTGGGCAGCATCTCCGGGTGCCACTGCACGGCCACCCATGGCAGCTCTTCGTGCTCGATCGCCTCGACACAGCCGTCGGGCGCGCGGCCGGTGACGCGGAGACGATCGCCGATCTCGGCTGCCTGCTGGTGATGGAGTGAGTTGACCCGGTGCGTGGGCCCGTAACACTCGGCCAGCACCGATCCTTCGGCCAACGCCACGTCGTGCACCAACGCATCGGGCGGACCATCGACAAAGGCCTGCTCGGGCCGGTGTTGGTGCAGGGTGCCGCCGGCGTGGACGTTGATCGCCTGCAGCCCGCGGCAGATTCCAAGCGTCGGCAGCTCACGGGCTTCGGCCGCGGCGAGCGTGGCGAACTCGTATTCGTCGCGTTCGGGAACGATCTCGAGCACGTGGCCGGACCGCTCGGCTCCGTACCGAGCCGGGTCGATGTCTGTTCCCCCAGTCATCAACAGTCCGTCGAGCCGTTCGATGGCATCGGCGGGGTCGACGTCGACCGGGATCCACATCGGGATGCCACCGGCCTCGATGACCGCCTGGCTGTAGTCCGCGTAGTACACGTCGATCGGGCTCGACCCGAGCACGTCGAGATTGCCGGTGATGCGATCACCGGTGAACCGACTTCCGACCAATCCGATCAGTGGCTTCACGAGCGACGAGTCTCGGCGATGCCTCGCCGGGACGCAACCTACTCCGGAAGCAACTCGAACGACGGGCCAGGCCGCGCTTCGCCGTTGACGAGGACCTCGACTCGATGTGTTCCCGGGTAGTGGGTTCGGGTCGAATGTTGCTTGACCGAAATCGACTTCCCGAACGTCGCGGTGTCGCCGGGTGCGACCTCGATCTCCGAGCCCTTGAAGACCTTGGGCGAGGTTTCACCATTGGCTTTCACGAAATGCAACCGCAGGTCGATGAGCCCGCCGACGGTGCTGGCCGCGGGATTCTCGATCAAGAGATCCACACGGACCTTGCCGCCGATCGGAACCTCCTGCGGCTCCACAGTCACCGACCGGACCACCAGCGGCGAGTCCGGGCCGTAGCCGAGCACCGCCAACGCACCGGCGTCGCCGGCCTTGATCAGCGTCCGCAAGCCGTGACGGATCAAACGGCGACGATTCTCGTCGGCGTCGGCCCACCATCGCCCGGCGAGCTCGACGACCAGCTCCGGATGGTCCTTGGCGATGTCGTTCAGGTTGTTGGCCACCGAACGGCGCACGTACTCGGACTCGTCGTCCTTGAGCAGTTCGAGGAGCTCGATCACGGGCGCCGGGTCGGCCTGGAACGCCTTGAGTCGCGACGCCCACGGCAACCGCGGACGTGTGCCCTCGGAGACGAGCCGTCGCGGGTGCTCGTTCGGGTCGCTCGTCCATTCGCGCAGTCGCGCGAGCGTGGCCTCGGGGTGGGCCTCGAGATACGCACGGATGCTGAACTCCGCCGTGAAACGCTTGGTCAGCTCGTACTGCGCCGCCATCGCTTCCTCGAAGTGATCGAGGCCATGTTCGGCGACGAAGTACACGTGCGGCAGGTAGAAGAAGCCCTCCATGCCGCCCCAGGGCTGATCGCCCTCCTCGCCGAGCGATCGGGTTACGACGCGCAGCGCCTCGGCGCGGTCGGCCGGCAAGTGTGCGGCCATCGCTGCGGCGATGTGCTTCGCCCGACCGGTCAGCTCGAGCTCGTCGAACCCGTCGAGGCAGTCGCGCACGAACGCCTTCGCGTCGAAGTCCGGGACTTCGTGCTCAAGCGCCGCGGCAATGCGCTCCGCGACGTCGTGCCCGAACTGGTCCTTCAGCAGCTCTGCCATCCCTCGAGTCTGCCCGCACCCGCGTGCTTCTCACCGACTCCAGCTCCGCCCTGACGTTCTCACCGACTCCAGGTCCGGAAACCGGGCACGGAGTCGGTGAGAAGCGGGAAGCGGATGTTGAGTCGGTGAGTTCGCGAGGTGAGGGGGATCGATCAGGCGTCGCGGAGTTCGCGTCGGAGGATCTTGCCGGATGCCGACTTCGGCACCTGGTCGATGAACTCGAGCAGGCGGATCTGCTTGTAGGTCGCGACCTGGTCGGCGATGAACTGCTTGATCTCGTCCTCGGAGAGCTCGACGCCCGGCTGGAGCTGCACGAACGCCTTGGGCA
This sequence comes from Actinomycetota bacterium, assembly GCA_039028435.1. Classification (GTDB taxonomy): domain Bacteria; phylum Actinomycetota; class Acidimicrobiia; order Acidimicrobiales; family UBA10347; genus UBA10347. The sequence goes on from JBCCIC010000017.1 coordinate 31,202, forward strand.
GCTCGCCGGCCTCGTCGTCGGGGATGCCGATGACGGCGGCGTCGGCGATGCCCGGATGCGTGAGCAGCAGACCCTCGAGCTCAGCCGGCGGCACCTGGAAGCCCTTGTACTTGATGAGCTCCTTGATTCGATCGACGATGAAGATGTAGCCGTCCTCGTCGAAGTGGGCGACATCGCCGGTGTGGAGCCAGCCGTCCTCATCGATCGTGTCGGCGGTGGCTTCGTCGTTGTTCAGATAGCCCTTCATCACCTGCGGACCACGCACCCACAGCTCGCCATCCTCGTCGATTCCAAGATCGTTGCCCTCGGCGTCGACGATGCGGCACTCGGTGTTCGACACCGTGATGCCCGACGAACCGGCCTTGGACTCGAAGCCCTTCGAGCAATGCGACACCGGTGACAGCTCGGTCATGCCGTAGCCCTGCACGACGGCACAGCCGAGGCGCTCGGAGGCTTCCTCGCCGACCTCGGCGGACAGCGGAGCAGCTCCCGAGAAGACCATCTTCACCGAGGACATGTCGTAGTTGTCGACGAGTGGGTGCTTGGCCAGCGCCAGCACCATCGGCGGCACGGCGAAGAACCAGCTCACCTTGCGATCCTGCACGATGCCGAGGGCCTGCTCGAGGTCGAAACGAGGCACGGTCACGATCGTCACGCCGTTGGCCAGCAGGCCGTTCATCAGCACCTGCATGCCGTAGATGTGGAAGAACGGCAGCGCGGCCAGTGCGACGTCGCCCGGCTCGAAGACCAGCACGTGTTCCATCTGGGCGATGTTCGAGGTGAGGTTGCCGTGGCTGAGCATCACGCCCTTGCTCCGGCCGGTCGTGCCCGACGAATACGGCAGCACGACGAGGTCGTCGTTGGTCACCGGAACCTGCTCGGTGAGCGGCGGCGAGGTCAGCAGGTCGAACATCGAGGGCACGCCGTCGACCGGGTCGATCGTCATGACCTCGGTGACCGAGGTGCCTTCGATGGCTTCCTGGGCGACGTCGAGGAACATCGAGATCGTGACCAGGATCGAGGCGTCGGAGTCTTGGAGCTGGTGACGGATCTCGCCTGCCGTATAGGTCGGGTTGATCGTGGTCACGACGCCACCGGCGTAGGCCACGCCGTGGAAGAAGAAGGCGTACTCAGGGATGTTCGGCGCCATCAGCGCAAGGGTGTGTCCCGGACCGAAGCCACGTGCGGCGAGTCCGCCCGCGAGCAGCTGGATGCCATCGCGCAGTTCGGCGAAGGTCGTGGTGCGGCCGGTCGGACCGTCGATGATCGCCGGTTGGTCAGCCAGCTCATCGACCCGGCGCAGGGCATAGTCGGTGATCGAGATGTCCTGGGGAATCTCGACGTCGGGAAGGGTCGACGTGTGGATCATGTCCGCCTCCTGTGCAGTGCGTGATAACTGACGTTATCGAACCAGCCCGTGATCTACTTGGGCCCATGAGCGATCCGATCGAACTCGACGCTGATCCCACGCCGATGCCGCCCGAGGGCATGTTCTACGACGACATGCACGCGGGGCTTCGCTTCCCCGAACCGGCAGGTGTGACGATCGACGACGGCATGGCCTCGCTCTACACCGCCATCAGCGGCGATGGTCTGGCGTTGACGCTCGACCGCGACCTCTGTCGCCGGGTGACCGGGTCGTCGTCGCTACTCGCCAACCCCGCACTGGTCATGCATGTCTCGATCGGTGCCAGCACCGTCGCGACCCGCAACGTGATCGGCAACCTCTTCTACCGCAACGTCGTGTTGCGGCAACAGGTGTTCCTCGGCGAGACGCTGCGAACGGTGACCGGTGTGCGAGCGATGGCCGACTCGCGACCCAAGCCGGGCTCGAAGCCACGCGGCAAGGCGCTCCTGACCATCTCCACGACCAGCGGCGGCGACACGGTCGTCGACTACGAGCGGTGCCCGCTGCTCCCCTGCCGAGGCGATGACGCTCCCGGGCACGCCGACGAGATCGGCGCACCTGCCGGCGATCTCGATCTGAGCTCGTTCACGGCGGTCGCTCCAGCATGGGACCTGGCCCCGATGGGCCCGTCCGCGTACTGGGTCGTGGGCGAGACCCGCCATGACCTCCAGCGCGATGTCGTGGACATGGCAACGGCGCTCGTCCGCATCACCCACAATCAGGCGGCGGTGCACCGCGATGTCGATGTGTCGGCCTACGACGTGCGGCTCGTCTACGGCGGCCACACGGTTGCGCTGGCGCAGGCGTCGCTCAACCGGGTTCTTCCTGGACTGGTCACCGTGCTCGGCTGGCAAGCGTGCAGCCACACAGCACCGGTGTTCGAGGACGACATCCTCTCCTGTCGCCACACGCTCGTCGAGCAGATCGAAACCGAGCGGGGAACGATCCGGGCCATCCACGTCGAGGTCGACGCGCATCGTCCGGGCGAGGAACCCGTCACCGTGCTCGACTGGACTCCGGTCGTCCTGACCACCTAGCTCTCGAACCGAGGTACGACTCCATGAGCAGCGACGAACGCAAGCTCGGGCTCGACGACGCGTACGCGGTTGAGACGCCCGACGACAACCGGGCCCTGTACAAGGACTGGGCCAGCACCTACGAAGCCGACTTCATCGAGCCGCGCGGCTACATCTACCACGAGGAGGTCGTGCGCTTGTTCGTCGATGTGGTCGGCACCACGGGCCCGGTACTCGACGTGGGGTGTGGCACCGGCATCGTCGGCGAAGCGTTGGCTTCTCAAGGCGTGGAGATCATCGACGGCATCGACATCTCACCCGAGATGTTGGCCGAGGCGTCCGGCAAGGGCTGCTACCGGGACCTTTCGGAGGTCGATGTCACGCAGCCGCTCGACATCGCCGACGGCGCCTATGGCGGCGTCACGTCGGTCGGCACATTCACGCACGGCCACCTCGGGCCCGAGCCGCTCCACGAACTCGTGCGGGTGGTCGCGCCCGGCGGCGTGTTGGCGATCGGCATCAATGCCGAGCACTACGAGGAGATGGGCTTCGAGGCGACCCTCACGGCGCTCGAAGACTCGGGCGCAATCGAGCCGCGGCGCCTCGAACGGGTCCGGATCTACAGCAACGCCGACGACGAACACGCCGACGACCTCGCCCTCGTCGCGCTCCTCACCCGGGCTCACTAACGCTCGCCCTTCCGTTGCACTGAGCCACCCGGGCTCACTAGCACTCGCCTCCGGCCCTTCTCACCGACTCCAAGCCCGGCTGCGAGTTCTCACCGACTCCAAGTCCGGAAACCGGAACCTGAGTCGGTGAGAAGCGGAAGCCGGGCATCAGACCGGTGAGAACGCGCCGCTAGGCGGGAACGAGTTCGGTGGTGATGTGGGTCTCGTCGTGGAGTGACCGATGGACGGGGCAGCGATCGGCGATCTCCAGTAAGCGCTGGCGCTGTTCATCATCGAGTTCGTCGCCCACAATCACCAGCTCCCGTTCGATCAGGTCGACCTTGCCGTTCTCGGTCTCGCAGTTCTCGCAGTCCTTGGCGTGGACCTTGGCGTGCTTCAATCGCACCGCCACGTCCTTGAGCGGCCAGCCCTTGCGATCGGCGTACATACGCAGCGTCATGCTCGTGCACGTGCCGAGGGCTGCGAGCAGAAAGTCGTACGGCGCTGGCCCGGTGTCGTCGCCGATCCCGAGCGGTTCGTCGGCGAGCAGGGCGTGTCGCTCGGCGACCCGAACGACCTGGGCGAACTTGCCGGTACCGCGCTCAGCGACCACGACCTCACCCTCAGCAGCAGGCACGAGGACGTCGTCGCTCGGTTCGGGCCGCACCGGGAGCAGCTGGTCGACCCAGGCCGCCATCATTTCAGCGGCGTGCTCGGCGTCGACCTGATCCGACAGCAGATGGTCCGCACCGTCGAGCGCGATGAAGCTCTTGGGATGGCTCGTGGCCGCGAACAGGATCTCCGCATTCTCGATGCCGACGATCTCATCCTGGGGTGAGTGCATGAACAGCGTGGGGATGGTGAGGTCGCGCAACACCGGGTCGAGCTCGGCTGCCTCGACATCGTCGAGGAACTGCTTGGAGATCGTGAACGGACGTCCGGCGATCGACACCCTGGCCTCACCGTCGGCCTCGATCCGGTCGATCGATTCCTCGAACAGGTGCGTGACGTGCGAAGGATCAGCGGGGGCACCGAGCGTGACCACCGCCTCGATCTCGGCGATTCGCGGGGCGGCGGCGAGCACCGCGGTACCGCCGAAGGAATGCCCGATCAACAGACTCGGCGCGACATAGGTCTGACGCAGCCAATCGGCTGCGGCCACAAGATCGCCCACGTTCGTCGAGAAGTTCGTGTCCGCGAAGTCACCGCCCGAGCGGCCAAGTCCGGTGAAGTCGAATCGGGCGACGGCGATCCCCCGATCGGTGAGGCGCGCTGCCAGGCGTCGGACCGATCGCAGATCCTTGCCGCACGAGAAGCAGTGGGCGAACAGGGCGACGGCGCGCGGACGGCCGAGCGGAAGATCGAGTTCGGCGGACAGGGTCTGGCCCTGCGCGCCGGGGAAGGTGGCAGCCTCGGTTCTCATGGGTTGGGAACCCGGCGACGCTCGCGGGCCTTCCCATCAAGAACCAGCTCGCGCCGACCGCGGCTGAGCCACTCGGCAATCAGCTATCGGGCCCGTCGCCCCCCGGTGCCACGGTTGCGCCGATGGTTGCGCGCGTCGCGCTCGTTGCCTCGGCGGTAGTTCCCGGTGAGTCGGGCCATCCGCTCCTGGGCATCTGAGTCGCTGACGTGCTCGATGTCTTCGAGGAAGTCCTCAGCCTTGCGACCTCGCAGAGTCGTGGCATGCCGTCCGTGATGACGGATCTCGACCTCGCCCGACTTCCGACGGACCCACGAAAAGCCGTTCGGTGCGCCCACGACGCGACCGTACAGCTCGACGCGGTACCGCGGGGTCGAGTTCCGCCATGATGGAGCACGCATGAGCCAGTCACTGCATGTTCACACCAACCTTCGAGGTCGCACGCTGCTCGCCGATCCGGGCCTGAACAAGGGCACCGCGTTCACCGACGACGAGCGCGAAGCGCTGGAATTGGTCGGACTCTTGCCCGACAGCGTCGAGACCATCGACGAGCAGCTGGCTCGGACGCGCAACGAGTTCGACCGGATGAGCGATGACCTCGAGCGGCACGTCTATCTCCGCGGGCTGCAGGACCACAACGAGACGCTCTTCTACGCGTTTCTGCGGGCCAACCTCCGCGACACGATGCCGATCGTCTACACCCCGACGGTCGGGCTGGCGACGCAGCAGTTCAGCCGGATCTACCGGCGATCGCAGGGGCTCTTCCTCTCCTACCGCACCCGCGACTCGATGGCGAAGCAGTTGGCCAACATCGATCACGAGGTCGATGTCGTCGTGGTCACCGATGGCGAACGCATCCTTGGCCTCGGCGACCAGGGCGTGGGCGGCATCGGTATCCCGAACGGCAAGCTGGCGCTGTACTCGGCGTTCGGCGGCATCGACCCGACCCGCACGCTGCCGATCGTGCTCGATGTCGGCACCAACAACGCCGACCGGCTCGCCGACCCCGAGTACCTCGGCTGGCGCCACGAACGAATCACCGGTGACGAGTACGACGGGTTCATCGAGCAGTTCGTGACCGAGCTCGGCAACCGGTTCCCCGGAGTGCTGTTGCAGTGGGAGGACTTCGCCTCGCACAACGCGGCCCGGCTGGTCGACCACTACCGCGACCGCATTCTGAGCTTCAACGATGACATCGAAGGCACTGCGGCCGTCGCGCTCGCCGCGATCTGGTCGGCCATCGCCGGTACCGGTCGCTCAATCGCCGACCAGCAGTTCTGCATCGTCGGTGCGGGGTCGGCGGGGACCGGCATCGCCGGGATGCTCGTCGAGGCACTCCGGTCCGAAGGCGTGGCCGACCCGCTCGAACACCTGTGGATTCTGGATCGGCACGGCCTCTTGCACGACCGACGGACCGACCTCGAGCCGTATCAGGCCGACCTGGCCCATCCGTTCGCCTCGCTCGACGAGATCGGCGGGTGGCCCGACGGCGCGCTCCCGATCGATGACGTGATCCGCCGGTCGGGAGCGACCGTGCTCATCGGCGTCTCCGGTCAGCCCGGCCTGTTCCCGGAGCCGGTCATCGCCTCGCTGCTCGACAACACGGACCGGCCGGTGGTCATGCCGCTCTCGAATCCGACGAGCAAGATCGAAGCCACGCCGGAGAACATCGTCCGATGGACCGACGGTCGGGCGCTCGTCGCGACCGGCAGTCCCTTCGAACCCGTCGTCCACGAGGGAACCACCCACCACTTCTCGCAGGCGAACAACGTCTATGTGTTCCCGGGCCTCGGACTGGGTGTCGTCGCCGTCGGCGCGAGCAAGGTCACCCCCACTCTGCTGATGACCGCGGCCAAGGCGGTGTTCGCGGCCGAGGAGGGAGGCGTCGCCGACGGCGTGCTTCCACCCCTCGAGGCGGTGCCCGAGGTCAGCGTTCGTATCGCTCAGGCGGTGGGACGCCAGGCGCGCGACGACGGCTTGACCGCGCCGATGACCGACGACGAGATCGATACCGCGATCGCCGAGCGCATGTGGCAGCCCGTCTACCCGAGCGTTCGACCGGCCTGAACAGCGCCGCCGGGAAGCATCCACCGATCCGAAGGGTTCACGAATCATGTCTGCCACCACTGATGCCACCATCCCCGCCGACGATCCGCGCGTCGGCGCGCGCAATGCCCGCGCCGAGGCGATCGAGCGCTCCGGCGACCGCGGCGCCCGAGTCTTCGAGCCGTCGCCGCCTGCGGTCACCGAGGACCCCTTCGCCGACGACCCGGTCGCGGCCGAAGGCGACCCGACCGTCGACTGGTCCGCCTGGCTTGCTGTCAATCCACAGGGCGCCGATTGGGCCGCCGAGCGGATGCTGGCCGGCGATCGATCGCTCGGTGCGATCCCAGCCACCCTGACGGCGACCCGGCTGGCCCTGCACCGACTCGCCACCTATGTCATCGCACCCGCCCGCCATGCCTCCAACGGCAAGTTCGGCCTGCGTCACACCCTCGGCGGCTTCGGCACACCGTTCTTCGGCGATGACCGCCAGATCCGGGTGGTCGGCGACCGACTCGTCGACCAGGTCGGTGACCGTGCCCGGTCGACTCCAATCACCAGTCTCCGTGCCGCGGCAGAGTTCCTGGGTGTCGAGATCGACGCCGCGACTGCGGCCGAGCACGACTCACCCGAGGTCGGCGACGTCGATGAGGATCTCGCCGTCGACGTCGAGGCCAGCCTCTTCCTCGGCCGCTGGTTCGCGATGGGCTTCGCCGCGCTCGAGGCGGTCCGGGCCGACGCTGCTTCTCATGATCCGAGCCGACCCCAGCTCTGGCCCGGCCATTTCGACCCGGCGATCGAGGTTGGCGATGAGGACCACCGCGGCAGCTACGGCGCCTCGCCCGGTGACCACGCCATCGACGAGCCCTACCTCTACGTGAGCGTCTGGTGGCCCGATCGGATCGGGCTCGACACCGACGATCCGCGTTGGAACGCGCCGAGCTACCCGGGCGCGATGCTGCGACTGAGCGAGTTCGGCGACGGCGACCCCGTCGAGATCGCGACCCGCTTCTGGTCCGAGACCCGCAACGCCCTTGGCTAGCAGCGCCCTCGACTAGCAGCGCCCTGGGCTAGCAACGCCCTTGGCTAGCAGCGCCCTCGGCTGAGCAGGCGCCCTTGGGATCACGGCGAGGCTTCCCCAGAACTCGAAATCGAATTGTTTGCCAAACGACACTCGAGATCGTTGAATCGGCGCCGCGCTGGGCCCTTCGGCACCCCCGGACATAGGCCGGGAATCACGTACCCAACTGGGCCCCCGACACCACTCCGGTAGCGCCAAAGGCGCCGCGTACCCTGCTAGGCCCTCGGGGGTCGCCGACCGATGGTGCATGATTCAGCGATCATTCTCCATCCCTCAACCGGCGGGTCGCCTTCTCGGCATACTCGTCATGGTGGCCGGCCTCTTAGCCGCCAGTGCCACCGCAGCGTGGGCCGCCAGCGCGATCGATTCGATGGTCGAGGTCGAAACCGCAACCGATGACATGGGTTCGACGGCCACCGAATTCTCCGGTGCGACCTACAACGCCAACCGCGACGTCATCGTGGTGATCGACGACGAGATCAACGCCTACGAGTTCACCCTCGACGGCAATGGCGCCATCAACCATGCCGTACCGGTGCGCATTCTCACCATCGCGCTTCCCGGCGTGAGCGACTACGAAGGAATCGCCTGGATCTCCGGTGAGCGCTACGCCATCCTGAGCGAGGGCACCGGACAGGCCTACATCGTCGACATCCCGACCGAAGAGAACACGATCGACGGCGCCGACGTGGTCAGCACCCACGACGCCGGTGGGCCCGACGGCAACACTGGTTCCGAAGGCATCGCACTCGGACCCGATGGTTCCTGGTTCGTGACCGACGAGAAGCCGTCAAGCCTCTCCAAGTACGACAGCAACTGGAACTTCGTCGGCGAGGTCGCCCTCCCCGAACTCAGCGATGCCAGCGGTGTCGTGGTCGCCGAGGATGACACCTACGTGGTCATCAGCGACGAGAGCGCCATGGCCATCCATTACGCCATCGACTGGGATGCCGGCACCCGCACCCAGCTGGCGTCGATCAGCCTCAGCAGCTTCCCCCAGGTCGAGGGCATCGCCGCCATCGGCAACGAGGAGCTGCACATCTTCGGCGAGGAGAAGGGCGGCCAGACCTACAGCCGCCGAGTCGGCGAGATCGTCGAGTCGCCGAGCTTCGAGCCCATGGACGTCAACTGCTCGGGCACCTCCGACGTCGTCGACGCCCTGCTCATCACCCAGATCGAAGTCGGCACGACGCAGCCCGATCCCGCCTGCGGCAGTGGCGACTCGAACGATGACGGATTCGTCAACGTCATCGACGCCCTCATGATCACCCAGTGTGAAGTGGGCATCCCCAACGTGGCTTGCCCCGAAGGCTGACCCCCAAGACCACCAACCCCAGACCGCACCGCCTTCGGGCGGAGCGGGATCGCTGAACAGGTGCCCGGGACCTCGGTCCCGGGCATCAGCGCGTTGTCTCGGCATCGCCTGCACGATGGGACCCGAGGCATTAACTTCGCCGTAACCCACGGTGAACGCACGAGCAGTACGTTCGCCGACATCACGGATCCGAACCGATCAAGGGAGAACGGCGTGAAACGAGTGGTAGGAATTCTGGGCGTCATCGCCTCGATGCTGATGCTGTCGGCGCTGCTGGTCACGACACCCAGCCAGGCGCAGGACGGATCGACGATCACGATCCTGCACAACAACGACGGCGAGTCGAACCTGCTGCCCGACGAGGACGGTGGCGATCCCGGCATCGCCCGCTTCGTCGCCCGCATGCAGCAGCTACAAGCCGACGCCGCCGGCGATGGTGTGATCACCCTGACCTCGGGTGACAACTTCCTGGCCTCCAAGGAGTTCAGCGCGGCGGTCGCCAACGGCACGCCGTACTACGACTCGATCGCGCTGAGCGGCCTGTACGACGCCATGGCGCTCGGCAACCACGACTTCGACTTCGGCCCCGACGTGACGGCCGACTTCATCGGCGGCTTCGATCCGCCGATCCCGTTCCTGTCTGCGAACGCCGACTTCACGACTGAGCCCGCGCTGTGGGACCTGGTCAACGACGGCCGAATCGCCGCATCCGCGGTGATCGAGACCGACGCTGGCCCGGTCGGCGTGATCGGTGCCATCACCCCGCGCCTGCCGAACATCTCCAGCCCGCGCGGTGTGGTCGTCAGCGCCGATGTCGCCGATGCCGTCAACGCCGAGGCCGCCGCCCTCGAAGAAGCCGGCGTGAACCGGATCATCCTGATCAGCCACCTGCAGGGCCTGAGCCAGGACCAGGATCTCGTGCCCCAGCTTGAGGGCGTTGACGTCGTCATCGCCGGTGGCGGCGACGAGCTCCTCAAGAACGACGGCGACACCTGCATGCCCGACGAGGAAGCTGCCGGTGAATACCCGCTGCTGATCGGCGATGTGCCGGTCGTGACCGGTCCCGGCGGTTATCGCTGCATCGGCCAGCTCGACGTCACGTTCGACGGTGACGGCAACGTGACCGCGGTGAGCGGCTCGTCGGTCGGCGTCGGTGACATCGATCCCGACCCCGAGGTCCAGGCCAACGTGGTCGACCCGCTGGCTGCGGACCTGGCCGAGCTGTCGTCGACCGTGATCGGCACCAGCGAAGTTGCGCTCGACGGCCAGCGTTCGTCGGTGCGCACGATGAGCTCCAACGAGGGCTCACTGATGGCCGATGCCCAGCTTGCGGCCGGTCAGGCGCTTGCCGCCGACTTCGGTGCGCCGGTGCCCAACGTCGCGATCCAGAACGGAGGCGGTATCCGCAACGATGCCGTCATCCCGCCGGGCGACATCACCCTCTCCGACACGTTCGACATCGCCCCGTTCCCGAACTTCGTGGTGGCGATCGAGGTGCCTCGTGAGCGCTTCAAGGAGCTGCTCGAGAATGCGGTGTCGGGTCTGCCCGAGACGGAGGGACGCTTCGCCCAGATCGCCGGCTTCGGTATGGATGTCAACGTGGCCAACCCGGCCCGTGAGATCGATCACGAGGGCGACTGCTCACTGATCGGCGACGAGGGTTCCCGGGTGACCGACGTGTGGCTCGATGACGGAACGGCGATCGTCGAGGGCGGCGAGGTCGTCCCGGGTGATCCGGTGGTGTTGGCGATCGCCGACTTCCTCGCTCGCGGTGGCGACTGCTACCCGCTGGGAGATCTGCCGGCGACCAAGCTCGGCGTGTCGTACCAGCAGGCGTTGGCGAACCACATCGCCGACAACCTGGGCGGCACCATCTCGGCTGCCGACTATCCCGAGGCCGACGGCCGAATCTCGATCTCCGACGACACCGTCGGCGGAACCGGTGGCGGTGACGACGGGGGCGATGATGGTGGCGAGCTGCCGAACACCGGCTCGTCGACCGGCCCGCTCGTGATCGCCGGCTCGGCAATCCTCGCGGCCGGCGCCCTCTTCGCCCGGGAGTCCCGCCGCTTCCGCGGCTGACCAACACCGACCAAATGACATCAAACCTGGCACCCGTGTCGCTTTGACTCACGCTCCGTGAGTCGAAACGACACCGGTGCCAGGTTTGATCGCGTTCTGCCTCACGCTGCGTGGCCCGAAACGACACCGGTGCCAGGTTTGATCGCGTTCTGGGATCGTGCTCGGCGCGTCTGGGAAGATCTCGCCATGGGACGCACACTCGACACTGGATCCGAACACCTGACCGCTGAGGTCACCGACGACGGGGTCGGCATCATCACGATGAACCGCCCGGAACGCCGCAACGCGCTGACCGACGCCATGCTGAGCGGCATCGCCGTCGCGCTCGCCGACTTCGAGAGCGCCAGCGACGTCGGCGCAGTCGTCTTGACCGGCGCGGGTGGTGCGTTCTGCGCCGGTGGCGACGTCAAGGGATTCGCCGAGGGGGGCGGTGCCGGATCGACCGCCGGCACCAGTTGGGACGAAGGCGTCTACCAGCAGCGGCTCAACCACAAGGCGACCTCCGGAGCGCTTTTCAACATGCCGAAGCCGACCCTCGCCGCCATCGGCGGTGCCGCAGCAGGGGCCGGGCTGTCAATGGCGCTCGCCTGCGACATGCGGATCGCCGTCGACTCCGCGATCATGACCACCGCGTTCGCCCGGGTCGGCCTCGCCGGTGACTACGGCGGCACCTGGTTCCTCACACAACTCGTCGGCCCCGCCAAGGCCAAGGAGCTGTACTTCCTTCCCGACCGCATGACCATGGACGCGGCCCTCGACCTCGGCATCGTCAACTGGACCACCTCGGCCGAGACCTTCGAGGACGAGTGGCGGATGACGGCGTCGAAGCTCGCCTCGGGCCCACCGATCGCCTATCGGTACATGAAGGAGAACATCAATCGCTCGGTCACCGGCGACCTGGTGACCACCCTCGAACTCGAGGCCACGCACCACCGGCACACGGGCACGACCGAGGACCACATGGAAGCCAGCAAGGCCTTCGTCGACAAGCGCGAACCCGAGTTCAAAGGGCGCTGAGCCGAGCATGACCGTCGACATCGGGGTGCACTTGCCCCAGCTCGGTCGCGGTGCCACGCGATCTGCGCTCAAGACCTTCTGCGCCGAGGCCGAACGCTTGGGCGTGCACTCCGGCTGGGTCAGCGACCACATCGCCTGGCCCGCCGACATCGAATCGAAGTACCCGTACACCGACGACGGCTCCTTCCCCGCACCCAACTCGATGGCCTGGCTCGAACCGATCGGCACGCTGCTGTTCGTCGCCGGCATCACCGAGACGATGAAGCTCGGCCAGACCGTGCTCATCATGGGCTACCGCCCGCCGGTCCAGACCGCCAAGCTGATCGCGACACTCGACGTGCTCTCGGAGGGGCGAGCGATCCTCGGCGCTGGCATCGGCTGGATGCGCGAGGAGTTCGAGGTGCTCGGCATGCCCTTCGATCACCGTGGCAAGCGGGCCGATGAGCAGCTGGAGATCTTCCACGAGCTGTTCACCGCCGAGACGCCAAGTTACGACGGCGAGTACTACTCGTTCCCCGACATCAAGTTCGAGCCGAAGCCCGTGCAGGACCGAGTGCCGGTGTGGGTTGGCGGCGCGTCCGAGCCGGCGTACCGGCGGACGGCCCGATTCGGCGACTGCTTCCATGCGGCGTTCGAGCCGATCGACACCGTCCGTGACGAATGGGCACGGGTCCAGGAGTTGACCGTCGAAGCCGGGCGGTCGATCGACGAGATGCAACTGTCGATTCGCCTCTACCTCGACCCGGCATCGGCGATGAAGCCCGCTCTGTCGGTCGCCGGCTCGACCGAGCGGATGGTCGAGACGATGTCGCAGTGGGCTGCGATCGGCGTCGATCACGTGTTGGTCGACATCACCGCGCCCGGGGGACCCGACGGGCGCCTCGAAGCCCTCCAACACTTCATGACCGACGTCGTCCCGAACGTCGGCTGAGGTCGTCCCGATCCCGCGCATATGGACATCTGACGTCGGGTGCCGACGCCGGATGTCCAAAAACCCAAAGGAGCCATCATGAACGAGCGTTGGCAGATCGGTGACATCACGGTCACCCGTGTGGTGGAGATGGAGGTGCCGGGCGGCACCAAGTTCATCCTTCCCGACGCCACCAAGGAAGCAGCCGTCGAACTCGACTGGATGATCCCGCACTTCTGCACCGAGGAGGGACGGCTGATCATGAGCATCCATGCGCTCGTGATCGATACCGGCGAGCGTCGGATCATCGTCGACACGTGCGTGGGCAACGACAAGGAGCGGAACATCCCGGCGTGGTCCCACATGCAGGGCAGCTTCTTGGCGGACCTCGAGGCCGCCGGGTATCCGAGGGAGACGATCGACACCGTGCTGTGTACGCACCTGCATGTCGACCATGTGGGTTGGAACACGATGCTGGTCGACGGCGAGTGGGTGCCGACGTTCCCCAACGCGCGCTACCTACTCGCCGAGAAGGAATACGACCACTGGGCGAGCGGCGAGGAAGAAGACGCCTTCGGTGATGTCATGGGCGACTCGGTGCAGCCGGTCGTCGACGCCGGCCTGGTCGATTTCGTGGATTGGGAGCACGAGGTCTGCGAAGGCGTGCAGTTGGAACCGACGCCCGGTCACACCCCAGGGCATACGTCGATCCATCTGACCTCGAATGGCAGCGAAGCGCTGATCACCGGCGACTGCATCCACCATCCATGCCAGATGACGCGTAGCGAGTGGTGTTCGAGCGCCGACTCCGACCAAACCGCGGCGCGTGCGACGCGAGAGGAACTACTGGACAAGTACGTCGACACCGATGTGCTGTTCATCGGAACCCACTTCGCGACGCCGACGGCCGGCTATGTGAAGCACCACGACGACGGCGGCTGGTGGCTCGACGTCGACGGCGCCCCACTCGTGTCCTCCGCGTAATCAAACCTGGCACCCGTGTCGTTTCGACTCACGCAGCGTGGTCCGAAGCGACATCAGTGCCAGGTTCGATGTCGGGTTGGCTCACGGTGCGTGACCGGCACAGCGGTAGGTTGCGAACATGGGACTGTGGGGAACGCAGGTCGTGCCGAGGATCGTCGACAAGGCGCTCGGCAACGACGATGTGGCCAAGTGGCGCCGCCGCTGTGTTGAAGGCCTGAGCGGAACGGTCGTCGAACCCGGGTTCGGCTCCGGACTCAACGTGCCGCACTACCCGCCGGCGGTGACCCACGTGTACGCCGTCGACCCGTCCGACGTCGGCAACGACCTGTCCGAGGAGCGGGTCGCAAGCTCACCCGCAACGATCGAGCGGATCGGACTCGATGGCGAGTCGCTTGCCCTCCCCGACGACTCTTGCGACGCCGGGCTCCTCACCTTCACCCTCTGCACGATCCCCGACCACCATCAGGCACTCGCCGAGCTCCGCCGAGTGATCCGCCCGGGCGGCACGCTCCACTTCCTCGAACACGGCCTCGCCCCCGACGGCAATGTGCAGCGGTGGCAGCACCGCATCACCCCGATCCAGCGACGCCTGTTTGACGGCTGCCACCTGAACCGCCCGATCGTCGAGGACATCGCGGCCGCCGGCTTCGACATCCTCTGGAGCGACGCGGAGTACACCGGCCCGCCGAAACCCGTCACCTGGTTCACCGTCGGGCACGCCCGTAACCCAGACTGAGGCCATGGCTGCTCCTGAACCTCCCTTCGCACCGGCATCCAGCGACTACGCCGACGTCGTCGACCACGCGCTGATGACCACCCGCGGCGTACGCGCTCGGCTCGACTTCGACCGCGACGTCGACGACCAGACGATCCTCGACTGCATCGACGTTGCTGAGCAGGCCCCGACCGGCGGAAACAACGGCAGCCGTCGTTGGATCGTGATCCGCGACCAGGAGACCAAGGACCGCCTCGCCGAGCTGTACCTCTCGGCCGGTGTCGAGTGGGTCATCAAGAAGGCCGAGGAGCTCGAGGGCACGGGCCACCAGAACGAGAAGCTGATGCTCGGCGCCAAGCGGCTCGGCGAGAACATCCAGCGCACGCCGGCACTCGTGATTCCGACGATCCTCGGAAGCCATGACGGCTCCGGCCGCCCAGGTCTGTTCGACTCGGTCATCCAATCGGCGTGGAGCTTCATGGTCGCGCTGCGGGCGAGGGGCCTCGGCACCGTGTGGACGACGATGTTCCTCAATGAGGCCAAGGCCCTGAAGGAGCTGTTCGCCCTCCCGGACGAGGTCACGATGATCGCCTTGTTCCCCGTCGCCCACACGATCGGTACCGACTTCAAGGCCACGAGTCGCCGCTATCCGGCACGCGAGATCACCTACTTCGACCGGTGGGGACGCACCCTGGCCGAGGGCCGGTCCGAGCCACGACGGATGGCCGACGGCCCTGGGCAAGTCGTCGAGGTCGACATCAAGGCCTCGCCCGCTGTGGTCTGGAGCCTGATCAGCGATCCAACCGCGCCGGCCGAGTTCAGCGAGGAGCTGCAGTCGGCGTCGTGGGATGACCCCGACACGGAGCCGACGGTGGGTTCGACCTTCACCGGCCACAACAAGCACGAGTTCGTCGGCGAATGGCAGATCACCTGTCACGTCGCCGAGTGGGATCCGCCCCGGGCCTTCACCTGGCATGCCAACGACATGGACGCACCGGCAGCCAAGTGGCGCTTCACCTGCGAGAAGGTCCCCGGGGGAAGTCGATTGCGCTTCCACATGCGCCTCGGCCCCGGCAGGTCCGGCCTGACGCCGATGATCGAGAACGACCCAGCGGCCGAACCGAGCGTCATCGCCTTCCGTCAGGACGACCACCGCGTCAACATGGAACGCACGATCAACGGCATCAAGGCCAAGGCGGAGGAGATCGCTGCCGCGTCGCGCACGCCGTCGGACTTCCCTGGCCTCGGCCGCAACCGCGAGAGCTGAAGCGGGGATCGCTCCCGAGTCGATTACAAAGGGACCGTGGCAGAGCAGCCGGATCGGCGAACCTTTCTCACCGGCGCAGGTGCTGCGGCGCTGGCCGGTCTGACCGCAGCGTGCGCGAGCGATGCGTCCGGGCCACCCGACGACGCGATCGCTGAGCCAACGTCCGCGGCTGAGCTAGCCGCCGCCTCGGAACCCGCGATCGAAGAGGCTCCCGGCCCTCAGCCAGTTGCGTTCCGCAGCACACGACAGCTTGGCGTGCTCGCTCCTCCGCAACCGTCCGGACTCGTCGCCGCCTTCGACGTGGCGGTCGATTCGCACGACGCACTGGCCGCGACGCTCCAGGACCTGAGCGCCGAGATCGAGCGAATCATGGGCGGAGGACCGCCGGTCGAGAGCGAAGGTTTCCTGCCACCAGTCGACTCCGGTGTCGTCGATTCGTCGACCTCCACTACTGGCATCGCGATCACGCTCGCCGTGGGCAGCTCGCTGTTCGACGATCGGTTCGGGCTCGCCGATCGACGCCCAAGGGAACTCATCGTGATGCCGACGTTCTTCAACGATCGGCTGGTGCGCCCGGAACTCAGCAACGGTGACCTGGCGCTGACGATCGCGGGGCCGTCCCAACAGGCGGTCACCTACGCACTGCAACAGATCGTGCGGGTGAGCGATCGTCGGCTACAGCTGCGTTGGGTGCAGGACGGCTACAACGAGCTGCTCCCGCCAGGCCCGGAACGAATCGCCCCGGTCCGTAACTTGATGGGTTTTCGCGACGGCACCTCCAATCTCGACACGACCGACGAGTCGGTGATGGAGCGCCACGTGTGGGTCTCGGCGATCGACGACGAGCCAGGGTGGGCCGTCGGGGGCACGTACCAGGCGGTGCGCACTATCCGCATGCTCATCGAGTTCTGGGCGACGGCGGCCCTCGTGCGCCAGGAGCAGATCTTCGGCCGCCACCGCGACAGCGGCGCGCCGCTGGGCCAAACCAGCGAGGGCGAGGAGCCGATATTCGCTGCGACCCGCTCCGACGAAGGGGTGCCCCGACGCTCGCACATTCGCCTCGCGAATCCGCGCACGCCCGATGCAGCACGCATTCTCCGGCGGGGCTTCAGTTACGCGAACGGCGCCGATCTCGAGACCGGCACGCTTGACCAGGGCCTGCTGTTCATGTGCTTTCAGCGCTCGCTGACGCGGGGCTTCCTCGAGGTGCAGTCCCGACTCGAAGGCGAGCCCCTCGAGGACTACGTCAAGCCGGTCGGCGGAGGGCTGTTCTTCGCCCTACCGGGGCCTGGCACCGGTCCCGACGGTTGGCTTGGCGAGTCACTCCTCACCTGACCGGCCCACCACCCTGCGTGAGCCGAAACGACATCGGTGCCAGGTTTGATGTCGGGTCGGGCCACGGTGCGTGAGTCGAACGACATCGGTGCCAGGTTGGATGTCCCTAGTGGAAGGCGGGGAGGAGCTCTTCGGCGATCAGGCGGACGTTCTCGTCGACATGGTGTTGCGGGCATCCGCTGCCGAAGATGATGGTGTTCGCTCCCGCATCCCGCCACATCTGGATCTGCTCGATGCAGTCCTCGGGTGACCCGGCGATCGTGTACTTGTGGACCAGCTTCGAGAAGTCCTGCGCGTACTGGCGGCTCAGCTGTTCGTTCGCCAACTCGAGCGCAGTGTCGCGATCCTCGTGTACGCAGGTGAAGATGTAGAGCGCGGTGTCCACCGCGTCGGTCGAGCGACCGGCCTCGTTGCAGAATCCGGCGATCTTGTCGACCGACTCGCGCAACATGTCGGGTGTGTACATGTATGGCAGCCAGACCTCGCCGAACTGCGCGACCCGACGCATCGCCGCATCCTTGCGGCCGGCCACCCAGATCGGCACCCGGGGCTTCTGGATTGGCGATGGTGAGATCGTGATGTCTTCGAGGGAGGTGTAGCGACCGTCGAAGCTCACGTTCTTCTCCCGCAGCAGCAGGTCGATGATCTCCAACGCTTCGTCGGTTCGACGACCGCGCTCGCGGACCGGCACCCCAACGGCATCGAACTCGGCCGGGAACTCCCCGCCGATCCCGACACCCAGCTCGAATCGTCCGCCGCTCACGACGTCGAGCATCGCGACCTGCTTGGCCAGCAAGGCCGGAGGGTAGAGAGGTACGAGCGTGA
Source organism: Actinomycetota bacterium (assembly GCA_039028435.1). Taxonomy (GTDB): domain Bacteria; phylum Actinomycetota; class Acidimicrobiia; order Acidimicrobiales; family UBA10347; genus UBA10347. The sequence goes on from JBCCIC010000017.1 coordinate 49,288, forward strand.
TCGACGACACCAGCCGGATCCGTTCGGTCGCACCGGCCGCGGCGGCAAGGCTCACGATCGTGTTCGAGGCGGCCACCGGGAAGTTGATGTGCTCCCCCGTCGACAGATAGTCGAAGCCGTACGCCTCGGCCTGTCGCGCCTGCTCGACCGTCTCGTGCATCAGGCTCATCGCCATTCCGAATCGCATGGGCCGACGCTACTTCTGCCGCTCGACACGCCCTAAGTACGCTCGGCGCCGTGAGCACCCCCATCTCCATCCACCAGCGCAGCTACGAGACCGAGGCCTTCGACGAGGGCGACGGCACGATGCGGATCGTGGGACGCCTGGTGGACACCAAGCCCGAGGGCCTGGGTCTTGCCGATGGCGAACCGATCGTGATCCACGACATGACCATCGAGATGGTCGTCGACGGATCGACGTTCGAGATCCGCGATATCCGACCGGTGATGGACATCCATCCGTATCGGATGTGTACGGGCATCCTCGACTCATACCGACAGCTGATCGGTCTGTCGATCGCCCGGGGGTACAGCCGCAAGGTCAAGGAACTTTTTGGCGGCCCCAACGGATGCAGCCATGTCGGTGCCCTCCTGATCGCGCTCGGCCCTGTCGCCGTCCAGGCCAGTTGGGGCATGGCCCGGCTCAACGAGGATCCGGCCGACTGGGCCGCGCTCGACTTCGATGCGGCCGATGCCGAACGTCAGGTTCGGCTCAACGAGAACACCTGCCACGTCTGGCATGCCGACGGCTCCCAGATCGCCTTCCTCAAACGCGGCGAGAAGCCGGTCCGCCCCGATTGGGAGACGGACCGGCTGGTCAAGCTCGGGCTGGTCGAAGGGCCGGTGGAGGGGATCTAGCCCTACGACCAACCGAGGCTTGGGCGCTCGCTGCGCTTCGGTGCGCTCGAAGCGATCAGGCGCCGGCGGGCTCCGCCTCGAGCTCACCGTCTTCGTGGTCCTCGTCGCAGAACTCTTCCCACTCGTCGAGCTCAGCCTTGAGGTCCTCGCTCAGGTTGTCCAGGATCGGCTCGCACGCTTCGAAGGCGGCATCGATGGCGCTCTCGTCGAGGGCTTCGAGCTCGGCGTCATCCATCTTCTCGAGCGCATCGAAGTCGACACCCGAATCGGTCAGACACTGATCGAACTGGTCGAACACCGCCTCGTCCTCTGGTGAGATGTCGGCCTCCATGAAGTACGCCTCGTCGCTCAGTCCGTCGAGCACCGACTCACACGCCTCGAAGGCGGCGTCGATGGCCGCTTCGTCGAGGTTCTCGAGTTCGGCGTCGTCCATCGTTTCGAGCGCATCGAAGTCAACACCCGAGTCGGTCAGGCACTGGTCGAATTGGTCCCAGATCGCTTTGTCATCGTCGGACACATCCTCAAAGAACATCTCATCGTGCGTCTCATCGAGATCACCGTCGTGCATCTCGTCGAGATCGCCCGACTCCTGGACGACAACCACCGAGTCGGGGGTGTCGGCCTGGCTGATGACCACGCCGTCGTTCTGGGCGGCGGCGACACCGCCGACAGCGACGGCGATCAGGCCGGCGAGGAGACCGGCGCCGGCAACAGCGCCGATGCGGCGGCGACGAGACGTTGCTGCCGGGCCGGTCGGACCCGGTTCCGGTGTGGCCGGGTCGGGCTGGGGGGTGGGGTTGGTGTTCATGATTCCTTCCAAGGTTTGCTCCGACGTTCGGAGGTGGACCGATCGTGCCCGGAGCAACCTGAGAGATCGATTGGAGGCGCCGACCCGTCTCTCATCGGATTCCAAGGAACGCTGCGCCAGACTTGTGACCGTGCGAGTTCTCCTGGTCGAAGACGAAGAGCGGCTCGCTCGTGTCGTCGCCGACGGCTTGCACGACGAGGGCATCGACGTCGAGGTCGAGCACGACGGCGAGTCGGGACTGTGGCGCGCCACCGAGGGCAGCTACGACGCGATCATCCTCGACATCATGTTGCCGAAGCGCAACGGCTACGAGGTGTGCCGAGCGCTCCGCGAAGCCGAAGTGTGGACGCCCGTGCTGATGCTCACGGCGAAGGATGGCGAGTACGACGAGGCCGAGGCCCTCGACATCGGCGCCGACGACTTCCTTCGCAAACCGTTCTCTTTCGTGGTGCTGCTCGCGCGCCTGCGAGCCCTCGTCCGGCGCGGCACACCGGCGCGGCCGGCGGTCATGAAGATCGGTTCCCTCGAACTCGACCCGGCCGCCGCAACCGTTCGCCGCCACGGACAGGTGGTCGAACTCACCCGCCGCGAGTTCGGTGTTCTCGAAATGCTGATGCGCGCCGATGGTGACCCGGTCCGGCGGGCCGATCTCCTCGACCGGGTCTGGGGCTTCGATGCCGATCCAGCCTCCAACGTGGTCGAGGTCTATGTGCGCTATCTGCGCCGCAAGGTCGATGAGCCATTCGATACGCCGATGATCGAGACCGTGCGCGGCGTCGGGTACCGCATCAACGACGACTTGGTCGCGGCGGACGACCGAGTACGCGATGCCTAGTTCGGTTCGGGCACGGATCACGTTCGCCGCAACGGCGATCGTCGCCGTCACGCTGATCCTGGCGTCGTGGATGATCCTGGCCATGGTCGAGCGGGATCTCGTCGACGCCACCGAGCGAGCCCTCGCCGCCGAGCTCGAGCTCGAGCTCGAGTCGGCCGACTTCTTCGGCGGTGAGGAGTTCATCTTCTTCGAATTCGCCGCCGATGGACGCGACTTCGGACTCGGCATGTTCACCATCGCCGAGGAGGGCATTGCCTTCGGCGAAATCTTCGAGCAGGGCTTCGTCGTCGGCGAGGTCTTCATCGACACCAACAGCCTCAACGTCATCGACATCATCGACCCCAAGACCGGCTTGCCACTCGCCGATCCCGAGCTGGTTCAAGAGCTGAGCGAAGCCGCGTTCGAGGCGGTCGAGATCACCGAACACGAGGCGGGCGAAGCGGCTGAGGGTCAGGCACTCCTCGTCGGCGCCGCAGCGCGCGACGAGGTCGACGACTCGCTCGAGGCGGTCCAGGACGCGCTGACACTCATCGTGCCGGCCCTGGTTCTATTGATGGGCGGATTCATCTGGTTCCTCGTCGGCCGCGCGCTACGGCCCGTCGGCGCTATGTCCGAGAGGGTCGAGGCGATCAGCACCACCAGCCTCGATCAGCGTGTTCCGGTTCCGGCCGGCCGCGACGAGATCAACAACCTTGCGACGGTGATGAACGGCATGCTCGACCGGCTCCAGCGAGGTGACCGCCGGCAGCGTCAGTTCGCCGCCGACGCTTCGCACGAGCTGCGGAGTCCGTTGTCGACGGTTCGCGCTGCCGCCGAGATGATCGAGACGAAGCCGGCGGGCGGACGAACCGAACAGCTCGCCGGTGACATCGTCGCCGAGGCCGATCGTATGGACCGTCTGATCGGCGACCTCCTCCATCTCTCACGGGTCGACGAGGACCGTGCCGGAGATTCGTTCGAGGTCGTCGACCTCGGCATCGTCGCTGCCGAAGCCGCCGCCGGGGCCGAGGTCCAGCTCGGCTCGGAGCTGGCCGTCACCGGTTCTCCCGATCGGCTCCGTCGCGTGGTGGAGAACCTGGTCGCCAACGCCCACCGGCACGCACGCGATCGGGTCATCGTCGGCGTCGACCGGGTCGAAGGATCCGTCCAGCTACGCGTCGAGGACGACGGCGCCGGTGTCGCCCTAGAAGACCGGGAACGCATCTTCGAGCGCTTCAGTCGGCTCGACGAAGCCCGCTCACGCGATCAAGGTGGCGCCGGCCTCGGCCTGGCGCTCGTGCAAGCCATCGTGACCCGCCACGGCGGCACGATTCAGGTCGGCGAGTCGACCAACCTCGGCGGTGCCAGCTTCGTCGCAACCTTCCCCGCCGCCATGTAACGATCGGTGCATGTAACGATCGGTGCCAGGCACCAATCGTTACACCGCCGTGGCAGTCTCGGCGCCAGCCGAGACTGCGTAAGCGAGCGAAGCGAACGACAGGCGCCGGTCGTTACAGGACGCCGGAGTAGTCGTGGGCGAAGGCGGCGAAGCCGCCGCCGGTGTGCCAGAAGACGACGTCGTCATCGGGGCCGAAACGACCGGCATCGATCTCGCAGCGAAGGGCATAGAGCGCCTTGCCGGTGTAGGTCGGGTCCCAGACCTGGCCGGTCAGTCGGGTGGCCGCCACCTGGACCGCGAGCTCCTCATCGGTCGTCTGCCCGTAACCCAGCCCCACGTATTCGTCGACGATTTCGTACGGCGCCCGGGCAACACCGGCCTCGGTGAGCAGGCCCTCGACCGTCTCGGTGAGCTCGGCCCGGGTCTCCCCCACGCTGGAGCCAACGATGGACCAGCCTCGGCTCGACGCCGCGGCGGCAAGGGCCAGGCCCGCGGTCGTTCCGCCCGATGAGCTGGCGTGCCAGAGGGTCGCATTGCCGATACCGGCGCCCCGCGCCTGCTCGTCCAGCTCGCGCATGGCGTGGGCGAATGCCGCGACGCCCCATCGATCCGACGCGCCGGCCGGCATGACCCACGCCGTGCGTCCGTCCTCGGCCAACTCCCCAGCGATCTCGGCCATCAACTCCTCGCGACGCGCCCAACCCGGTCGATCGATGAACCGCACCTCAGCGCCGGCGAGGCGCTGCAGGAAGTGATTGCCGACCACCTCGTCGGGCGGATTGCCGCGAGATGAGCGGAGCAGGAGCACGCAATCGAAGCCCGACTGTGCGGCCACCATGGCCGTGGCCCGGCAGTGGTTCGATTGGACCGCGCCACACGTCACGAACGTGTCGGCGCCGGCGGAGCGCGCCGCCGCCATATGGAACTCGAGTTTGCGCACCTTGTTGCCGGACAACCCGAAGCCGGTGAGGTCATCCCGTTTGATCCAGATCCGCGGCCCGCCCCATGCCGCGGTCAGTCGTTCGGCCAGCGTCAGCGGTGTCGGAAGCTGGGCCAAGGCGACCCGATCGGTGGGCATCTGCATGCCGTGCAGTATGGCCCGAGCTGACAAGCTGGCGCGGTGACGAGTTCTGCCTCACCGCGCCACTACTGGTCCGCCGCTCGGGCCGCGGATGCCGTCGCTTCGGGAGAGGTCACGTCCACCGAACTCGTCGAGGCAGCGTTCGATCGGATCGACCGTTACGACGACACGCTCAACGCCGTCTGTTTACGCTTCGACGAGACTGCCCGTGGCTCCGCGACCAGAGCCGACCAGGCAGTCGATGCGGGCGATGACCTTGGCCCACTGCACGGTGTCCCGATCACCGTCAAGGAGGCCTACGACCTGGTCGGCACGCCGTCGACCTGGGGGCGCGCCGACCGCGCCGACCACCGGCCGGAGCACAACTCACCCGTGATCGATCGCCTCGAAGCGGCCGGTGCCATCATCGTCGGCAAGACGAACGTGCCCGAGCACCTCGCCGACTGGCAGTCGAACAATCCGGTGTACGGGCGGGTGTGCAACCCCTGGGACCCCGACCGCACGCCTGGAGGCTCGTCCGGTGGTTCGGCCGTGGCGCTCGCCGCGGGGTACTCGTTCTTGGAAGCCGGGAGCGACATCGGCGGTTCGCTTCGCAATCCGGCGCACTACTGCGGCGTGGCCTCGCTCAAGCCAACGTTCGGCATCGTGCCGACCGCCGGCCATGCGCTCGACGACAATCTGGCCGACGTCGACATCGCCGTCACCGGCCCGATGGCTCGCTCGATGGGCGACGTCGAACTCGGCATGCAGGTCATCGCCGGCTTCGATGGACCGACCGCGGTCGGCTCCGCGCTCACGCTGCCACCGCCACGCACGCCCTCGTTGCACGGCGCACGCATCGCCGTCTGCACCGAAGAATCCGTGTGCTCGGTGTCGGCCGAGATCCAGCAGGCCGTGCTCGCGGCCGCCGATGCGGCCGAGGCTGCCGGGGCGGCGGTCACTCGCGATGTCGAGCTCCCGGTCGACACCACCGACAGCCACGACGTGTACCTGCGGCTGCTGCGGGCCGTCGGTGTCGGTGACCTCGACGACGACGAGTTCGCCCGGCTGCGCGAGATCGCGACCGGGGATGCCCAGGACTGGCGCACGCGTGTCGCCGCTGCCCAGACCCAAACCCATGCCGAGTGGCAACGTGCCGATCTCGCCCGCTCGGACCTGCGGCGAGCGTGGGCCGACTTCTTTGCGGACTTCGACGTGTTGCTCTGTCCGGTCGCTCCGACGACCGCCTGGCCACACGACGATCGCGACCGCTTCGACCGCACGATCGACCTGGTCACTCCTGGTGGACCGACCACGATCGGGTACTACGAACAGCTCTTCTGGGCCGGCATCAACAACGTGGCGCTCCTTCCGGCAGCGGCGCTGCCCGGCGGGCGTGACACCACCGGACTGCCGATCGGCCTTCAACTGATCGGGCCGCACCTCGAGGACAACACTTGTCTCCGTCTCGGTATCGCCCTGGAGGCCGAACTCGAGGGTTTCGTCGCGCCGCCGATGTTCCGAGGTGAAGACCGATGACCCCGCTCGACCGCAACGAACGCCACCCCGGCTACTGGCCCTCGCCATGGCCGGTCGAGTGCGGCGGTAATCGGCGCCAGAAGGCTTCGCCGGGTCGCCTCGACGCCGCGACGGGCACCGCCTCGGTGACGACCAACCGCAACGGGCGCTGGAACGTCATGGTGATCGAACGCGATCCTGGCGAGTGGTACGTGGGCGGCACGATGGCGGCGTTCAGCGGTCCGCCCCCGTTCGGCTGGGTCAGCAGGTTCGACCCCGACACGCTCGACCCGATTGCAACCTCGCCGGACCTGCCTTGCGGCGAGCACGTCTGGTGCGGAGCGATCCTCGCCCACGCCAACGGCTCGATCCACTCGGTCAACGGCAGCTACCTCCACCGTCTCGATCCCCACGATCTGTCGATCATCGTCGAACGCGCACTGCCGGCGGACCGGGCCCACAACGGGCTGCTGTCGCTGAGCGACGGGACACTCATCACCAAGGACCTCCGGCTCGAAGGCCAGGGCGGCACGACACTGAGCCGCCTCGACCCCGACACACTCGAACTCGTCGGCGAGCCGCTGGTCCTGCCGGAAGGCTCCATGGGTCGCATCGCCGCCGACCATGTGGGCAACCAGGTCGGCGCCACCGGATCCGGGGGCGACTTGGTCTACGTGCCGGGCACCGAACATCTGTGGCGCGTGCATGTCGACGGCGACTCGATGGGGATCGACGACTGGCAGCCTCGCTATCGCGTGGCCGACGACCGGTGGGGTCTGGCGTGGGACTCGTGTCTGAGCGCCGACGCGTCGTGGGTGATGGACTGCGGTGACATCGAATCGGTCCGCATGATTCACACGGTCGAGCCGAACGGCCGTTACCCGGAGCCACCGGGTCGGGCGATGTCGTGGCGCCGCGATGCGCCGTGGCCCGGCGCTCAGCGATTGCTCCGCATCCCGCTCGACGGATCGGACGACGTCGAGTCCATCGAACCGTTTGGCACCCCGGGCGGCGGCATCATCGCTCCTCCGGTACACGTGCCAGAACACGACGTCGCGATCGCCTGGGATTCGATCAACGGCGGCCTGGCCGGCATCGACACCGCCGACGGTCTCGACCTGCGATGGCAGATCGACGACGTCCGCCCGTCCATGCAGCCCATCGTCTTTCCCGAGTCCGGCGAACTGGTCATCAACGACTTCACCGCCGACGGGTCCGACGACGTCATCGTGGTCGACCTGGCCTCGGGCGAGATCATCGATCGCGTCGCCACCGGTTCTCGGATCGCCAACGGCATGTTTCTCACCGCCGGCGGCGCCCGCGACGTGTACTACTGCTCGACTCTCACGTTCAGCCGCATCGTGTGGCGGTGAACCCGAAAGGAACTCGATGAGCCTCCCCATCGGCGTGCTGTTCTCGACCGACCGCATGACCGGCCACGACGTGATCGACGCCGCCCGCCAGGCCGAGGAGATCGGTGTCGAGTCCATCTGGCTGGCCGAGCTTTTCGGGCGCGAGCCGTTCGCCACCGCAGGACTGATCCTCGCGTCGACCAGCCGACTGGTCGTCGGCACGGCGATCGGCAACGTGTACGTCCGCGACGCAACCGCGACCGCCGCCGCCGCACAGACCTTGGCCGAGGCGAGTGGCGGACGCTTCATCCTCGGCTTGGGTGTGTCGAACCGCGGCCTCATCGGTGCACGCGGACACACGTGGGAACCGCCGGCGCCAAAGCTGGCGGGCTACCTCGAAGCCGTGCGATCGCAGCGCCTGACGTTGCCCGACGCCGACTATCCGATCCATGTCGCCGCCCATGGCCCGCGCATGCTCGAGGTTGCATCAGCCGGTGCGGACGGCGTGTTCACCTACCTGATGTCGCCGGAGCACACGGCACGCACTCGCCAGGGTCTGACCCCCGACCACTCACTGACCCCGATGACCATGGTGTTGGCCTGTGAGGAACCCGATCGGGCACGGGATCTGGCCCGGCGAGCGCTCGACTACTACATCCCGCTCGACTACTACCACCGTGCCTGGCGCAAGCTCGGCTTCGAAGACTCCGACTTCGTCGACGGTGGAAGCGATCGCCTCATTGACACGATCGTCGCATGGGGTTCGGTCACCCAGATCCGGGAGCGGCTCGCGGCCCACGAAGCGGCGGGTGCCACGCGAGCCATCGTGATTCCGCTCGGGCTCGAGGGCGGTCGCCGCCTCGACTGGGACCTGCTTGGCGCACTGACCGACTGAGCGGATCAGTTCCAGCGCGCCGATTCGACGACCGGCGATATCGGGTCCGGAGAATCGGCGTCAGACGCGCCGAGCGCGTCAGCGCTCCAGTACGGACCTTGGAATTCATAGACGACGCCCAAGCTTCGTTCCGTCGACCACTCCGCGACGACCCACGCCGGTCCGACCAAACAGTCGTACCGGCGGATAGTCACGAGACGCAGCTCCTGGTTTGTGACCCGTTCGGATTCGGCCCGCTCCTCGAGCCGGCAGACCGACGCATCGGTCTGCTCGATCCGCGCCCGGAAGAGCTCCTCCTCGCCCGCGACGAGGGTGATGGCGACGCCGTCGACTTCCCAACGATCGAAGTAGCGATCAAGGTCCGACGATGCCACCAGCTCGGCCACGGCGCCGTCGGCGGTCGGGTCCGCCCGCAGCTCCGCGACATCCCACCCCACCGGCAGCGCAACCTCCAACCGCCCCTCGCCGACACCATGTCGTCCGAGCTGACCGGGTAAGCCTTCGATGCGGTCGAACCTGACGGGAACGTCGAGCGGCCCGAGCTGTGCGGCGAGCGATGCACCGACCGACGGCGGAACAACCGCTCCGGCCGTCGCCTTCTCCCGTCCGAAGTAGGAAGCGTTGGCTCCGTCGGCGGTCATCATCATGATGTGTGACCCGTCACCGAGACGGTCGCTCTGGAAATACACCAGGTCACCATCGCTCGACCAGAACGGGAACGAGTCGTTTGCCGGATGATCGGTGAGGTTCGCCAACCCGGTTCCGTCGACGTTCACGATCCAAATCTCTTCGTCGCCCGAGCGCCCGCTCGTGAACACGATCTGCGTGCCGTCGGGTGACACCGCAGGCTCGTAGTCGACCCGACCCTCGGTCACCGCTCGCTGGTTCTGGCCGTCGATCTCCATGATCCAGATCGCACCGTCTGCGTTGTAGACCACCCCGCGCTCGTCCGGCAGGATGCGCGGCCATCGCTCGTCGCCGTCGCTCTCGGTCAATCGTTCGACCTCGGAGCCACGGGCGCGGTACAGGTCCCAGTCGGAGTCGTCATTCTCGCGGGCCGCAAACACCACAGCGGGATCGGCGCTCGTGAGTTGCGGATCGGCCACCTGCCATCCCTCGAGACCGTCCAGGTCAATCCGGCCGAGTACGGAGAGATCGTCGAAGTCCACGAGGGTGAAGTGATCCGCCGAATCCGTCGTCGCATCTCGCATCGGCGCAGCGAAGAGCAACCCCACCTCGAGCACATCCGGAGGAGCGAGGGGGAGATCGAACGCTCCCTCGGTCAACGGAAGCAACGAGCCGCGCTCCGATGTCAGGAACCAGTCGGTCATCCCACGGGCCGACGCTCGGATGATCAGGCTGTCGTCGCTGTCGAGCGATCCGCCCCGTGCGGTGCCCGTCTTGGCCGCGCCCGATGCGACGCCGACGGAGCAGACGACGGTGCGGTCCCCACCGTCCCAAGCGGAGCCGGATGGGAACCACGACCAGATCTGCGCAGGAGCGAATGCGCTGGGCTCACCCACGAACTCGAGTGCTGCGGCGTCGCAGAACTCCTCGAACGAACGGCGCTCCAGCTCCAACAGGCCGGGATACGGTGCGCCGGCGACGTCGGACAGTTCGCCGAGCGCGAACGTCTCGTGCTGGTGCGGCGCATCGCACGACACGGGCGCCGAGGGCAGCGCCTCGGACGTGACCGAGTCGGAGACTCGCGAGGCCGAGTCGTCGACGACGTCCCGGACATTCCAACAGTCGCCGACCACGAGCCCGTCGAAGGGTCCGACCACACCATCGGTAGATGAGGAAACAACACCGTCGACGTCCGGCGCGGCGCGCTCGGCCGCGACCGCAGCGACCTGTGCTTCCGATTCGGAGCGTGCCTTCGGCGTGGCCCCGACCAGCGATCCGTCGGGTTCGGGTTGCTCGGGTGCCTGGGATTCGTCAGCCTCGCCACCGCAGGCGGAGACGGCGATCAGGATCGCAAGCAATGCGACGATCCGTCGCGCCGAGGCACTCCGCATAGGGTCAGCCGGGCGCGCCGATGTCGAGGCCGAACAGGTCGGCGAAGCGGGCTGCGTAGTCGCCGTCGTCGGCAAGCGAGCCGAGGGCGACCCAATCCTCGTCGCTCATCGCGTTGCGTCCGGACACGAGTTCACTGCCACCCCACCCGCACGTGTAGCGCAGCTTCGGCATCTCGCTGGTGGCGGCCTCGTAGAGGACCTCGCTCACCTCGCTCGGATGGCCAGGCGTCGCCAGCCCGGCGGCGTAGAAGTTGAACATGCGCGCATAGGCCCGGTCATAGGCACCGCTGGTGTTCGGCGCGTCGGTGTTCTTGGCCATGATGGCGGTCTTCACGATGCCGGGCTCAACCAGCGCCACGCGGATGCCGTGGATACCGGCCTCCTGCGCGAGCCCTTCGGTCAGGCCTTCGAGGGCCCACTTCGACGCGACATAGGGCGACTGGCCGATGGCGGCGATCACGCCGGCGATCGACGAGATGTTGATGATGCAACCCGACCCGCGCTCGCGCATCTGGGGCAGGACCGCTTGGCAGGCGCGGATGACCCCGTAGAGGTTGACGTCCATCACCGCGTGGTACTCGTCGATCGACGTTTCCTCAAGCACCCCGTTGCCGCCGACACCCGCATTGTTGATGAGGACATCGATGCCGCCGGCCGCCTCGGTCACCTCGGCCACGCAACGATCGACCGACGCGGCGTCGGTGACGTCACAAACGACGGGATGCACGACCACACCTGCGGCGTCGGCCATTTCCGTCAGTTTTTGACCCTTTTCGAGACTTCGCATGGAGCCGTAGACGGTCCAGCCTTTGGCCGCGAGGTCGACGGCGGCTCCCCGTCCGATTCCGGAATTTGCACCTGTGATCAAAACAACGGTCATGCCCGGACGCTACTTGCGTCGGTTCGTCGCCGCCGATCTACAGGCGTCGCTCCTCCGCGGTCAGGCCGGTGTCGGCCAGTTCGAAGGCACCGCGGAGGTGGTTCCAGACCGCATGACTGACCGGGTACCACTCCTGTTCTTCGCCGTCGGGTCCGGTCGGGAGCTTCCACCGCTCGCCGGGATCGCGCCACGCGCCCACCACGAAACCGAGCGCCGCAACGTGAGAGATGTGGGCGATCCGGCGGACCGCCTCAGCCGGATCGCCCAGCTCGGGTCGCGGCCGGGCGCCGATGAGGTCGGCCAAGAGTTGCACGTTGTCGCAATGACGCTGGAACGACTCGGTCCGCAATCGACCCACGAGGTCGAGCAATCCGGGATACTCGACCTCGAGACCATCGTGACCGGCCGGTCGGAGGCTGAGATGCAGGAGCATCTGATAGCTGGCCCGCCACGGCTGATCGCGCAGCATCACCAATTCCCAGTAGGCATTTTGGGGCACACGGAGCAGGTCGGTGAAGGCCTGCTTGCGCCCGGCAACCGTCGTGAGGTCGGACCCGTCCAACGTCGCCTGAAGGACGGGCCGCAGTTCGTTGCGGGCGTCACGAGATGCCCCTTGCAGGCTCGTCTCGAGAACATCGAGTCGGTAAGCCTCAACATTTGGCCAAATCCGCTCATGTACGGACGCATGAGTGACACGGATGCCCTGAGTCTCCTCCAAATGGGAGAAGACGCGGGCATAGTTCAGCTGGTCGCAGCCAAGTGTCGGTCGGATATCGGCGAGAACATCTCGACCCGCGTCGAGCATCAACTTCCGCAATTCCTCGCGGCTCCGGCGCACTTTCGGCTCGGCCACGGGAGCAATGTACCAAGCGACGATGACGACCACGCAGCGCGTTCACGCGTGCCAAACTTCACTGCCATTCGTCTTGACCCTTGTCGTGTTGCAAGCGATACTTGCAACGCCTCCCATGCCCGTGAGGCGGCGGCCGACTCGTGAGAGGTGTTCCCTTACCCCGGCGACACCTCTCACGGGCCGCTTATTTTTCGCGTCGGCTGCGCACCCTGCTGACGTGGCCGCGACCGATCGCCGCCCGATCGGCTGCTCGGTAGGGTGCCCACGAGCAGTCTCGACCGCGCCGGCCGTCCCGGCCGGCTAGGCGAGATGCATGCCAAGACCGTGATCCGTGCCAGGAGACCTTCGTGAGCGATGACCACCATCACCCGGATCCTCCGGATCTGAGCTCGGTCTTCGAGCTTTCCGAACATGGCCCCGACGTATGGATCGGCGAGAGTCCCGCCTATCCGTGGGGTCGTATCTTCGGCGGTCTGGTCATCGCCCAGTCGCTGTGGGCGGCAGTCCACACGGTGAACCCTGCCCATCAGGTGCATTCGCTCCACAGCTACTTCATCCTCGGTGGCGACCCCTCTGAGCCGGTGCGCTACGAGGTCGATCGCATTCGCAACGGCCGCTCATTTTCGACCCGTCGCGTGATCGCCCGCCAGAGCAGCGGTGCGATCTTCACCCTTTCCTGTTCCTTCCAGGCTCTCGAAGAAGGGGTTGAAACCCAGACCGCCGGCTTCCCCATGGACGCACCGGCACCGACCGATGCCGCCGCGTATCGCGAGGGATCGGGCGTGGATCGGATCGATGTCGATCTCGGCGAATCACCACGCTCGCTGGCGTGGGTGCGGTTCCCGATCGACCTCAGCGACGACCCACGCCGCCAGGCCTGCGCCCTTGCCTACCTGAGCGACAGCAACGCGATGGACGCCGTCGCTGCGGCGCATCCGCGTGGGCGGCCGTCCACCACTGAGCTCTACGACGAGACCTACATGATGGCCAGCCTCGACCATGCCATGTGGTTCCACCGACGCGTCAACGCCGACGACTGGGTGTTGTTCGACATGGACGGCCACGGCATCCTCCGCACCCGCGGGCTGGCGACCGGGCACGTGTTCGACACCAGCGGCCAACACGTCGCCACCATCGCCCAGGAAGGCCTGATCCGCGAAGTCCGCAAGCAGAGCTGACCGGTAACGATTGGTGCCAGGCACCGATCGTTACAGGGATCTCTAGGGCCGTTTCGGCGTCAGCCGAAACGGTGTGGAGCGAGCGAAGCGATTGTCAGTGGCCCTCCTCGAGGCCGAGGATGGCGGCGATGCGGTCGGCCGAGAAGCCGGGCTCATTGCTGGCCGAGATCAGGACCTGCTCCTTCGCCGCGATGTCCGCGGCCGCACCCGGCACGGCGGCCGCGACCTCGATCGGCACGACGACCGCGCCATGGCGATCGGCGTGGATCAGGTCACCCGGCTCGACCGCCATCCCGTGAACGGTCACCGGCACGCCGAACTCTTCGACCCGCACCCAGGCGTGTGACGGCCCGGGCATCCCGGCCAAGAGCTGAAACCCCTCGGCCGAATCGTCGATGTCGCGGACGCTGCCGTTCGTGATCACCCCGAGCGCACCCAGCCCCTGGTGGACGTTGGTATTGACCTCGCCCCACCACGCGCCATAACCCGGATGGTCGTCGATGTCCTGGATGACGACGATCGACGGCCCCGGTCCCTCCTCGATGTGGCGGTAGTAGGCAACTCGGTGCCGGGCGGCATCCTCTCCGGTGACCTCGGGCGGGGTCATCGCCCGGATCGTCGCCGTGCGGGCGTAGCCGACGATGGGCTCGAGCTCTGGCCGGGGACAGAAGAACGGCACGAGGCTGTAGCCGTGGCCCCGACGCTCCGGTGCCACCACCTCGAGGGCGTTGCAAACGGTCGGGGTGTCGAGCCTTCGCAAGGCATCGAGCACGGACGGATCGAGGGGTGCATCCATGCGTCCACGTTCGCATGTGCCTCGCGCCCTGGGCGAATTCGTTCTTCGCCTCCAATCGGCGTAGCGTGTGGGGCGAATCCCCCGAGTTCTGGAGATCCCGCCATGCGCGAAGCCGTATTCGTTTCCTACGCCCGCACCGGTCTGGCCAAGGCCGGCCGTGGTGGGTTCAACATCACGCCTGCGATGTCGATGGCCGCCCACGCCATCAAGCACGCGGTCGACAAGGCCGGCGTCGATGCCGGCAGCGTCGACGACGTCTACCTGGGCAATGGCCAGCACGGCTCAGGCAACCTCGGTCGCCTCTCGGGTCTGCTCGCCGGCCTGCCGGTCGAGGTCCCCGGTTCGACGATCCAGCGCCACTGCTCGTCGGGTCTGAACTCGATCGCCCTCGCCGCCAACCACATCAAGTGCGACATGGTCGACACCGTGGTCGCCGCGGGTGTTGAGTCGATCTCCATCCCGAGCCCCGGGTTCGGTGGCCAGCTCAACATGGACCCGGACCTGACCGAGATGTACCCCGCCGTCTACATGGCGATGATCGAGACCGCCGACATCGTGGCCGAGCGGTACAACGTCAGCCGCGAGTACCAAGACGAGTACAGCCTCGAATCCCAGATGCGGACCGCCCGCGCCCAGGAGATGGAGCTGTACGCCGACGAGATCGTGCCCATGGACACGAAGATGAAGCTCGTCAACAAGGAGACCGGCGAAGAGTCCATCGTCGACTACACCGTCGACCGCGACGAGTGCAACCGTCCGAGCACCACGCTCGAGGGTCTCGCCAAGCTCCAGCCGGTTCGCGGCGAGGGCAACTACATCACCGCTGGCAACGCCTCGCAGCTGAGCGACGGCGCCGCCGCCGTCGTGATGATGAGCGACGAGGAAGCCGAGCGCCAGGGCATCGAGCCACTGGGCGCGTTCAAGGGCTGGGCGGTCGCTGGCTGCGAGCCCGACGAGATGGGTATCGGCCCGATCTACGCGGTGCCGAAGCTGCTCGAGCGCCATGGTCTCACCGTCGATGACATCGACATCTGGGAGCTCAACGAGGCCTTCGCCAGCCAGTGCCTCTACAGCCGTGACAAGCTCGGCATCGACCCTGAGAAGTACAACGTCAACGGCGGCTCGATCTCGATCGGCCACCCGTTCGGCATGACCGGCACCCGCTGCGCCGGCCACCTCCTCCAGGAAGGCAAGCGCCGCGGCGCCAAGCTCGGCGTCGTCACCATGTGTGTCGGTGGCGGCCAGGGCGCAGCCGGTCTCATCGAGATCTACTGAATCTCAATGCGGCGCTGACGCTTCGGCGTCGGCGTTGACATGCAAGACGAGGACGGACCGCCCGACCGGGCGGTCCGTTCGCGTCCGGTCGACTGTTTGCCCAGGCTCGGCGGCGCCGCGAGACTGGAGGGGTGACCGAAGCACAAGACATCGACTTCGAGCGCTATTGCGCAGAGGGCCGCGAGCGAGCGCTGACCCTCGGCAATCGAGGCCCCGTGCGGTTCATCGGCGACGGCGCCTTGCACCCCGACATCGTCGAGGCGTACTGGCGAACCGGCTTCTACGTCTTCGAGGGACTCGTCGGTTCCGACGAACTCGCAGACATCGAAGCCGACATCGCCGACTTCCGCCGCCGGCTCCCCGTCACCAAGGACTCCGCCGTCGACATCGACGGCAATCCCGCGATCGCCGCCGATCTCGAGGCCCGCTGCATCATCTGGGGCAAGCCACTGAGCGACCCCGTCGGCGGCACCAGCGCATCGCACGGACGCCACCCGGTCAAGATGCACGAACCGACACCCGAAACCAGCGCGCCCACCGATGTCGCGTACGTGGTCCTCGGCACCCTCCAGTTCATCGACGCCCACCTGCGGCTCTACGGCCATCCCGACTTGCTCGGCATCGCGGCTGCGCTCAACGGCGACGACTTCGTGCCGTTCAACGAGGGCATCTTCATCAAAGACCCTGGCCTCGGCCCCTCGGTTGCCTGGCACCGCGACGGGGTCACCCACTGGGAGTCGCCCGACTGGGATCAGGGGTCGCACGGCTTCAACTTCATGGCGCAGGTGCACGGCTGCGGCCCGGAGAACGGCGTGTGGGTCCTGCCCGGCACCCACAAGCAACGTCACGTGAACATGGGCGAAATGGTGGCGTCGGTCGGCAGCGATCGGCTCCCCGATGCCGTTCCCCTGGTGTGCGAGCCGGGTGACGTCGCGGTCGTGAACCGTCAGGCGATCCACGGCTCGTTTCCCAACACCAGCGCCGATGCCCGGATCACGCTGAACCTTGGCTTCCACCGTCGAGCTTCGGTCCTGGGCCAGACCGGCAGCGGCATCCACGGCAAGGTCGGGCCACTCGACGATGCACGGGTCGCAACACGCTCCCGAATGATCGGCTGGGGCATCGCTGCCCGGGCAGCGCGCTTCCCCGGCGAGCCCTCGTTCGACTACCGGCCGCTGCGCGGCGAGACGTTCGCCTGGGACGACGGCTCCGACGCCGCCCGGGCCGAGCTACACGACTACAACCTGCTCGATCTCAGCATCTGATGCCACAACGAGGCGGGCGATCGCTACCCGGCCCTCCGACCCAGGAGGGGAAATCGACCTCGCGGCTCAAGTCCCAGGTGGGGATGACGTTGGGTATCCGTGGCCGGTCTGTTCTTCGTCCTGGGTGCCTTCGTGGCGATCCTCGGCGTCGCCATGCTGGCGTTGGCCATCTACCGCTTCCACCGAGCAGAGCTCCGCGTCGCACGTCTCGTACAGGAGATCGAGCATGAGCGTGATGAGCGCCGCAGCGATCGACGGCTCGATGTCCTGATCGACGAGATCGAAGTAGGGCGCGCAGCCCAGCGCGATAGCCAGGCCAAACGAGACCAGCTCGAACAGCAGGCGCTCGAAGCACGCCTGATGCACCAGGCCAGCGACATGGCCGCCGAAGCCTCGACGAACGACGAGGCGTTTCAGGGTTGCGTCGACATCGTCTGCGAGCTCACCGGATGGCCGGTCGGCCATGTGTATGTGCTGCCGGAAGGCGCCACGCAGGATGATGTGCTGCTGCCGACCGGTATCTGGAACGCGACGTCGAACCGTCGCCACAGCGTGTTCGCCGAAGTAACCGAGCAGACGACCTTCGCCTACGGCGTCGGACTGCCGGGGCGGATCTGGAAGTCGCACGAACCCGCCTGGATCGAGAACGTTCAGGTCGATCCGAACTTCCCCCGCAACAAGTTGGCGACCGACATCGGGGTCAGGGGTGGCTTCGGCTTTCCGATCATTGCCCGGGGCGAGCTGGTCGCCGTCTGCGAGTTCTTCGCCGAGGATGTCATGACCCCCGACGACACGCTGCTGCGGATGGTACGCAGCGTCGGCGCGCAGATGGGTCGCGTGATCGAGCGACGAATGGCGAGTGAAGAACTGGCCGAGGCGATGCGCCTCGCCGATGCGGCGAACGAGGCGAAGAGCAGCTTCCTGGCCAACATGAGCCACGAGATCCGCACGCCCATGAATGCCGTCATCGGTATGAGCGAGATGCTGCTCGACACCCCGCTCAGCCCCGAGCAGCGCGACTACCTCCAGGTCATCTCGACCTCCGCGGACGCACTGCTGCTGATCATCAACGACATCCTCGACTTCTCCAAGATCGAGGCCGGCAAGATGACCCTCGATCCGATTCCGTGCTCACTCGCTGACGTCGTGACCGATGCCGTTCAAGCGATCGCCGTCAAGGGCTTCGAGAAGGGCATCGAGGTCCTCGTGCAGATGGACTCCGACCTCCCACGGTCGGTGCTCGCTGACGCCGGCCGGATCCGCCAGGTGATCACCAACCTGACGGGCAACGCCATCAAGTTCACCAACGAGGGCGAGGTCTCGGTCAATGCCCGCGTGCTCGGACCTGGCGTCGACCACGGCAGCTGCCTCATCGAGTTCGAGATCCGTGACACCGGGATCGGCATCGCACCCGAGAAACTCAACCACATCTTCAGCGCATTCGAACAAGAGGACACCAGCACGACCCGCAACTTCGGCGGCACCGGACTGGGCCTGGCGATCTCTCGCCGATTCGCCGAACTCATGGGTGGCGGTATTCGTGTCGAGAGCCTTCCCAACGTCGGGAGTTCGTTCTTCTTCGCCGTCGACGTGCCCATCGACGAGAACGGACTTGCCGAGCGCGAACGGCCGACCGACCTCGAGGGCAGGCAATTCGTCGTCATCGACGACAACGAGACGAACCGCCTGATCCTGAGCCGGACGCTGCAGGACTGGGGGGTCAAGAGCGAACTGTTCGACAACGCCGCCGACGCGATGCGCCATCTCCGCAACTCGCCGAAGCCGGATCTGGTGATCACCGACTTCCACATGCCCGAGATGGATGGCGGCCAGCTGCTGCGCTCGATCCGTCGCGACGAGCGCCTGCGCGACCTGGTGACGATGGTGCTGACGTCGGGGTCGATGACCAGCGACCTCGTCGAACAGGCCGACCGCTGCCTGCTCAAACCGGTGAAGGCCTCCGAGCTGCGTCGCGCAGTCGTCGACCTGCTCGGCCACACACAGGCCCAAGCGGCTCCGCCGCCGGCCGGTACGGCCACCTTGCCGATGGCGGCGCCGAAGCGTGAAGCGGCCGAACCACGCGAAGACTCGGCGTTCGACGGCTCACTTCGGGTGCTGGTCGCCGAGGACAACCTCGTCAACCAGAAGATCGTGACCACGATGCTGAACAGACTGGGCGTGGATCCCGACCTCGCGAACAACGGTCGCGAGGCCTTCGAGATGGCGACGTCGACGACGTATGACCTGGTCTTCATGGACGTACAGATGCCGGAGATGGGCGGACTCGAAGCGACCGAACGCATCCGCGAACGCATGGCCGACCTGCCTCGCATCCCGATCGTTGCGCTGACGGCGCACGCGATGGCCGAGGATCGCCAGCGCTGTCTCGACGCCGGCATGGACGACTACCTCACCAAGCCCCTCAAGCTCGACGCGCTCACCACGATGCTCAACCGGTGGACATCAGCTCGGGAGCACGCCGTGTGATCACCGCGGGGTCCAGGTGCCACCGGCGTCGTCGATCGCGCGGGTGAGTTCGGCCAATGCTTCGGCGGCGGCGTCCAGATCGAGGCGCACCGACGCGAACTCCGTCGCCGCCCACTCGACGTTGCTGCGCTCGGTGGCAGTGGGTGGGCCAGTCCTCTGTCGGCTGAACGAGCCGACCCGTTGGACGACACCCGAGATGGTTGACGCAATGGGCTCCTCGAGCGCTTTGCCGACCGGATCACCCGTCAAACGAACGGCGATCATCTCGAACTGCTCGTGCACCTCGACGAGTCGGGTGCGCAGCGCATCGTCGGCGCCGGCCGCGGCGGCGAGCGCGACCCGCAGATGCGTGAGACGATCGCGAACCGCGTCGATCTGCTTGACCCCGCCGGCAACCCGACGACAAAGGTCTTCGACCCGCTCGGCGAATTCCTCGTCGCCCGCGGGCAACCCCGGCACGTCGACGACGTCGAATGACTCCGGCCCGGCGAGGGTCTCCGCCATGCCATCGGTGCTCACGACCGCAACCTCGGCGCTGTATGTTCCGGCTGCCAGCAGCCGGCCCTGCGGATCGGTTTCCCACGGGTAGACGAAGTCCGTTGTCGTCAGATCGACGGGGTCCGGCGCAGGTCCCCGCAAGTCCCACGCCACACGATGCAGCCCGGCCTTCGACGGCGCATCGATCACCCGCACGACCGCGCCGTCGCCATTGCGTACCACCACTCGCACCGCCGGGTCGGTCTCGAGGTGCTCCTGCAAGAGTCGATCGTGACCCGGAAACTCGACGTCGCCGTCGGCCGCTCGCTCGGCCTTGCGGCGCTCGGCCTTCGCTGACAACGCATCCTCGGACAGGTGATACGTGATCATGGCGCCGAAGTCGGGGTTCGGCGCGGTGTACGCCGTTGCTCCGAGCGCCGGCTGGCCGTCGGCTTGCGCCAACGAATGCCGGACGTAGCGCCAGGCGTTGCGAATCGGGAACAACGCAGCCGGCGCGGCGAGCGCTTCGACCGTCAGGTGTCGCAGGGGTGAGTAGTCGTCGAGCACGTAGAAGCCACGCCCGAACGACGCCGCAACAAGGTCTCCGTCGCGCCGCTGGAGCGCGACGTCGCGCATCGAGATCGTCGGTACGGAACCGCCCTTGCCCGACCCATCAGGCCCCTGGCCGAGCCGATGCCAATGGTCGCCGCGATCGAGGGTGACCCACAGACCGTTCTCGGCACCGATGAAGAGCAGGTTGGCGTTCTCGTGATCCTGCTCGACCTGCCAGATGATGACGCCGTCCGGCAGGTCGCCTCGAATGGAACGCCACGACGCTCCCCGGTCGACGCTCTCGAACAGATACGGCGTGTAGTCGCCGTTCTTGTGGTTGTCGGCGGCCACGAAGACTGCGTTGGCGTCGTGGCGGCTCGCCTCGACATCGTTGACGAACGCCTCGGCGGGAAGCCCCGGGAGCTCGCCGGCGCGACGCCATGCGCCACCGCCGTCCTCGCTCACGTGCACGAGGCCATCGTCGGTGCCGACAGAGAGCACGCCTTCGGCCACCGGCGACTCCGACAGGCTGGTGATCGTGGCCGACCAGGACATCGCCATGTGGTCGTAGCCGTCGTCGACGCTCCACACCCGATCGCCGACCGGCAGCTCGTACCGGTTTGCGCCGGTTGTCAGGTCACCGCTGATCGGCGTCCACGAATCGCCACGATCATCGCTGCGCCACACCCGCTGCGACGCCACGTAGAGCCTGCCCGCCTGGTGCGGGCTGAGCACGATCGGCATGTCCCAGTTGAACCGCTCCGGCGGATCGCCCGGATCGCCCGACGGCTGGATGTCGGTCAGCTCCATCGTGCGCATGTCGTGACGCATCACGTTGCCGACCTGCCACTCCAGGTAGCTGATGTCGGGCTCGTTGGGGTCGAAGGCGACCTGGTAGCCGTCGGAGCCGAGCGGCACCCACCAGTCCTGGTTGCGGACTCCTTCGACATGGGCGGTTCGCAATGGACCCCGGAGCGTGCCGAGATCCTGAGCCCCGCCCATGATCGTCGTGAACGGCACGCCATCGTCGACGGCCACTCGGTAGAACTGCGAGATCGGCAGGTTCTCGATCAGCCGGAATGTCGCGCAGTCGTCGAACGTCTCGTAG
Organism: Actinomycetota bacterium; assembly: GCA_039028435.1. GTDB lineage: Bacteria > Actinomycetota > Acidimicrobiia > Acidimicrobiales > UBA10347 > UBA10347. The sequence continues at coordinate 70,881 of JBCCIC010000017.1, forward strand.
AGCCCGCCGTCGCAGCCGACGAGCAGATGGTCGGGATTCGCCGGGTCGATCCACACGACGTGATTGTCGCTGTGCTTCGACGCGCCGTTCTCCGCCGGCTTGAAGGTCGCGCCTCCATCGATGGTGACGTGCAGAAAGACATCGACTTGATACACCTTGTCCGGGTTGGTCGGCGAGGCGAACAGTTCCTGGTAGTAGTGCGGGCCGGTACCGCCGGACAGGTACTTGTTGCGACGCTCCCAGCTGCCGCCGCGATTCGTCGAGCGGTAGAAGCCGCGGTCATCGGGCTCCGGCGACTCGATCGTCGCATAGACCAGGTCCGGTTCGGCCGGGGTCACGGCGAGGCCGATCTTGCCGAGGTTGCCCGACGGCAGGCCGATCGTGCGCTTCGTCCAGGTCGAACCGCCGTCGGTCGACGTGTGGATGCCCGATCCCGGTCCGGATCCCATGAACGCTCGCACGTTGCGACGCCGCTGATACGTCGCGGCGTGGATCGTGTTCGGATCGTCTGGCGCGAAGACCGCGCTGGTCACGCCCGTGTCGTCGTCGACCGTCAGCGTGGCCTCCCACGTGGCGCCGCCATCGGTCGTGCGGAACAGGCCGCGCTCCCCGCCCGAGGACCACAGTGGTCCTTCGGCGGCGACATGTACGACGTTGCCGTCGCGAGGGTCGATCAGAATGTCGGCGATGTGCTCGGTGGCCGCGAGTCCCATGTGCTCCCACGACGCACCGCCGTCGGTGCTGCGATAGACGCCGTCGCCCCAGGCGACGTGGCGCCCACTCACCGCCTCGCCAGTGCCGACCCACACGGTCTCGGGCCGGCTCGGGTCCAGTGCGATGCAGCCGGTCGAATAGGACCGCTCGCAGTCGAAGATCGGCGTCCACGTGGTCCCGGCGTTGGTGGTCTTCCACACGCCACCCGATCCGACCGCCACGTACCATGTGCTCGGTCTCGTGGGGTGCACGGCGATATCGGCGATTCGCCCGCCCATGAAGGCCGGCCCGATGCTGCGTAGCGCAAGGCCACTCAGCGCTCGCGTCAGCGGATCGGGATCAGTGCGTTCGGCGTCCGAGCTCATGGAGGGACGGTAGCGAATGCACCAACCTTGCCGAGGCGCAACTCGGTATGGCCAGGTCGGCTCAGCCTTCGCCGGAACCGTCGTCGAGCACGATCAGCACCTGGCCATTGTCGACCTGGTCGCCGACGGCGCAACGCAGCTCGCTGACCACGGCATCGACGGGCGCGCTGATCGTGTGCTCCATCTTCATTGCCTCCATCACGACCAGCGGCTGGCCCGCCGTGACCTGGTCGCCCTCGGCGACGTGGACGATCAGTACCTTGCCCGGCATCGGTGCGGTCTGGCCGCCGGCGACCTCGACCAGGCCGTAGTCGGGGAAGCGGGGCACGTCGGTCAACGACACGGCGCCGCGCGGACCCTGCACGACCCAGTGGTCGGCGCGGCGGGTGACCGCAAAGGGGCGCCGCAGCCCGTCGAGCTCGACCGTGACCTCAGATGAAGCCGCCACCGTCGGATTGCCCCAATAGACGTACCCGTCCCGAACCCGGCCATCGCCGACCCACATCTCGAATCCGTCGCCGAAGCGGATCGGTCGATAGTGGACGGTCAACTCGCCGTCGCCATGGGCGTAGATCCGCTGCTCGGCCGGCATCGACGAGTTGCGCCAACCGCTGCCCAGGAACGACAGCGCGCCCGCGGCGGATCGGTTCTCGGCCTGGGCGACCAGGGTCGCCACCATGGCGGCCTCCGCGACCGCATCGGCGTCGGCCTCGACCACCCGCGGCGGGTCCACCCGGTCGATGAAGTCGGTCGTGGTGTCACCGGCGAGGAACTCCGGCGTCCGCAGGGTGGCCACGAGGAAATCGCGGTTCGTCGTCACGCCAGCGAGCGCCATGCGCTCGAGGACCAGCGCAAGCCGGCCGGCAGCTTCGGTCCGAGTCGGTGCGTGGACGATGACTTTGGCCAGCATCGGATCGAACTCGACCCCGACCTCGGAGCCGGCTTCGACGCCGGTGTCGAGCCGGGCGTCGGGCGAGGCCGGCAGGGCGAAGGCATCGAGCGTGCCGATCGCCGGGAGGAAGTCGTTGTTCGGGTCCTCGGCGTAGAGCCGGGCCTCGATCGAATGGCCGTCGATGGCCAGGTCGTCCTGGCCGTAGCCGAGCGGCTCGCCCATGGCGACCCGCAGCTGCTCGCGAACGAGGTCGACGCCGGTGATTTCCTCGGTGACCGGATGCTCGACCTGGATGCGTGTGTTCATCTCGAGGAAGAAGAACTCGGCATCATCGCCCTCGCCGTCGACAAGGAACTCGACCGTGCCGGCCGAGTAGTAGCCCACGGCCCGAGCGGCCGCGACGGCCGCCGCACCCATACGATCACGGAGCGCGGCAGTCAACGCCGGCGATGGCGCCTCCTCGATGATCTTCTGGTGGCGCCGCTGGATCGAGCACTCGCGCTCGAACAGGTGCACGACCGTGCCGTGCTGGTCGCCCAGCACCTGGATCTCGACGTGCCGGGGTGCGGGCAGGTAGCGCTCGATGAACACGGTGCCGTCACCGAAGCTCGACGCCGCTTCGCGCTGCGCGCCCTCGACGGCAGCGAGCAGGTCATCGGCCGACTCGACCACGCGCATGCCCTTACCGCCACCACCGGCGCTGGCCTTGACCAACACCGGCATGCCCAGCTCACCGACATCGGGCGCACCTCCGCCGTCCTCGACGAGCGCCTGAGGCAAGGTCGGCACATCGGCGTCGATCATCATCGCCTTGGCCGCAAGCTTGTCGCCCATCGACGCGATCGCGTCGGGCGGTGGGCCGACCCAGGTCATGCCTGCCGCCTCGACCGCACGTGCGAAGTCGGCGTTCTCGGCGAGGAAGCCGTAGCCAGCGTGCACAGCATCGGCGCCGGTCACCGACGCAGCATGGAGCACCTTGTCGACGTCGAGGTAGGTCTCGGCCGGGGTCTGACCGCGCAGCGCGACCGCCTGGCCGGCCTCGCGCACGAACGGCGCGCCGGCATCGCCGTCGGCGAACACGGCGACGGTGTCGATACCCATGTCGTGGGCGGAACGGATGACCCGCCGGGCGATCTCGCCCCGGTTGGCCACGAGCAGTCTGCGAATCGTCATCGGAACACTCCGAAACCTTCGGCGCCTTTGACGTGGTTGTTGTGCACGGTCGAGAGCGACATACCGACCACGTCGCGGGTGTGGCGAGGATCGATCACGCCGTCGTCGGCCACCCTTCCGCTCGAATACAAGGCCAACGATTTGAGCTCGTGGAAGTGCTCGACCTGGGCGGTGATCGCGGCGTCGGCGTCCTCGTCGAACTCGAGGCCCTTGCGCATCGCCTGACCACGGCGTACCAACGACATGACGCCGGCGATCTGCTTCGGCCCCATGATGGCGATCTTGGCCGTCGGCCACAGATAGGTGAACCGGGTGTTGAACGCTCGACCAGACATGCCGTAGTTGCCGGCGCCATAGCTCGACCCGATGATCACGCTGATGTGCGGGACCATCGAGTTCGACACGGCATTGATCATCCGGCTGCCATTCTTGACGATGCCGCCGTGCTCGAAGTCCTTGCCGACCATGTAGCCGGTGATGTTGTGGAGGAAGAGCAGCGGGATGTCCTGCTGGTTGCACAGCTGAATGAACTGGGCCGACTTGTTCGCGCTCTCGGAGAACAACGGGCCGTTGTTGGCCAGGATGCCGACCGGGTAGCCGTGCACGTGGGCCCAGCCACAGATCATCGTCGTGCCGTAACGAGCCTTGAACTCTTCGAACCGGCTTCCGTCCACGACCCGGGCGATGATCTCCCGGATGTCGAACGCCACCGTCAGGTCACGAGCACAGATCCCGAGGAGCTCCTCGGCGTCGTAGAGCGGGGCGTCGCCGGTACCGGTCGGGCCGTAGCCGAGCTTGCGATGGTTGAGGTGGGCCACGACCTCTCGGCACATGCGTAGGCCGTCGAGTTCGTCCTCGGCCAGATAGTCGGCGAGCCCGCTGGTCTCGGCGTGCATCTGTGCACCGCCGAGCGTCTCGTCGTCGCTGATCTCGCCGGTCGCCATCTGCACCAGCGGCGGTCCGCCCAGGAAGACCTTGGACTTCTCCTTGATGAAGATGTTGTAGTCACTCATGCCCGGCTGGTACGCGCCGCCGGCGGTCGACGAACCGAACACGAGTGCGATCGACGGGATACCGAGCTTCGACAACTCGGTGACGTCGTAGAACAGACGACCCGACTCGCCGAAGTGATCCATCTGCTCGCGCATCTGGCGCTCGGGATCGTCGTCGCCGCGAAGGTCACCACCGGCCGACTCGACGAACTGCACGTAGGGCAGCCGATTGTCCCGGGCGATCTCGATCGCCCGCATGATCTTCTTGCCCGACACCGAAGTGATCGCGCCGCCGAGCACGGTCGGGTCGTTGCCCATGATCATGCACTCGGTGCCTTCGATGACGCCGATGCCCATCACCATGCCGCCGCCGACGGCGTAGTTCGTGCAGTACCCGGCCAGCGAGCTGATTTCGAAGAACGGCGAGTCAGGATCGATCACCGCGGAGATGCGTTCGCGGATCGGCATCTTGCCGCGAGACCGCATGCGATCCATCGAGGCCGCACCGCCACCGGCGGCGGCTTCCTCGTGCAGCTTGTCGATCTCGGCGACCTGTTCGAGCATGTCCTCGCGGTTCCGGAGGTACTGCTCGCTCGACGTGTCCAGGTTGGTTCTCAGAATGGCCACGTCCGGATCGTAGGGGCCAGCCCGGTTTCCATCCGAAGCGGCTGCATCGGTGGGTGAGCATGTGCGATCGTCGCGGGATGCTTCCCCCATTCGATGATCTGCGCGCAGCGCTCGCCGACGTCGCGGATCCGGACAAGGCGCCGGGGATGGCCGCGTACATGAAGGACCACTTCGTGTACTTCGGGGTCCAGTCCAAGGATCGCCGCGCGGCGTCGAAGCCATGGCTCCGCGCCAGCCGAACCATCGACGCCGATGTGCTGCTCGACTTCGCCGAGGCGTGTTGGTCCGAGCGGGAGCGCGAGTTTCAGTACGTCGGCATGGATGCGCTCCGAGCTGGCGCAAACAACCTGCCAGCGACGGCGCTGGGCCGCGTTCGGCGCTTGGTCGAAACGAAGTCGTGGTGGGACACGGTCGACGCCTTGGCGGCCTGGACGGTCGGCCCGATGGTTGCGAACCACGACCTCGGTTCCGTGATGGACGAGTGGATCGACGACCCGAACATGTGGGTGGCCCGCACGGCGATCCTCCACCAGCTCGGCTTCAAGGAGGACACCGATGCCGAGCGACTCGATCGCTATGTCGGCCGGCGCGCCGACGACACCGAGTTCTTCATCCGCAAAGCACTCGGCTGGGCGCTGCGCAACTTCTCCCGGATCGATTCCGACGCGGTTCGAGCGATCGTCGAACGCCACGACGACCGCCTGTCCGGTCTCACCCGCCGCGAGGCAACCAAGTACCTCTGAACCCACAAGAGATTCTCACCGCGCCGGCAGAATCTGCGCCAGCAGATTCTGTGTAAGCGAGGCGAAGCCGAGCGACTCAGGCCCGGGCGGCGTCGTGGACCCAGTCCGCAAGCCGGAGGTCATCGGTCAGGGCTTGCCGAGTGATCCCCAGCGTCACGACCGTGACGGCCACCGCCATCGAGCCGAGGACGAGAAACATCACCACGAGCTGCACGAGCACCGCATCGAGCGGGTCGGCTCCGGCGAGCAGCAAGCCCGTGACGGCACCCGGCAGTGCGATCAAACCGACCACACGCGTCTTCTCGATCTGGGGTACCAGCGCCAACCGCGTCACGTCCCGCGCCAGGGGCCGGGTCGAGGCGACGGCATCGAAGCCCAACGCCAACATCGCCTCGATCTGGCCACTGTCCTCGATCAGCTTCGAGCGGCAGCGATCGACGGCCTGGACGACGGCCGGCATCGTGTTGCCGATGGTGATCCCGGCGATCACCACGACGACAACCGGGTCGAGATCGAAGACCTGTCCGCCGAACAAGACCGCCAGCACGACCGCACACGTCACGCCGATGGCGGCGAAGGCAATCGGCGCGAGCAGCGGAACCGACCGTGCTCGACGCGTGACGACATAGGCGGAAACCGACACCATCACCAGAACCCAAAGCCACGACCACAGATCGGCAAGACTCGACTCGAAGATGGCGGCGAAGAACACGCCGACCGCCAACAGCTGCACGGTCGCTCGCAGGGTCGCCCAGACGATCGATCGCTCCAGCCCGAGTCCACGCCAGAACGAAACGCCCAGCACCACGACGATCAGGATCAACGAGACCGCAGCCTGCCAGAGCTCGATGTCGGCACTCACCGGTGCACCTCAAGCCGACTCGCGCAACGCTCCACGGGTCGAGACTAGGGCCGAGTTTCAGCGGATCGGATGGAACTCCGGCGGCACGCTCGTGCGGTAGGCGAAGGGAAAGACCATGTCGAGCAGATCGAGCGCCTCCTCGAGCGGGATGGCGGGCGAGAACAGGTAACCCTGGGCCTCATCGCAACCGGCGCTCAGCAGCAGGTTGACCTCGCTGCGGTTCTCGACGCCTTCGGCCACGATGTGCAGGTCGAGGGTTTCGGCGAGCTCAACGATCGAGCGGACGATGACCTCGTCACGTCGGTCCTGTAGCGACTGATGCACGAAGTGCTTGTCGATCTTGACCTCGCTGATCGGCAGGTCGACCAAACGAGCGAGGGAGGAGTAGCCGGTCCCGAAGTCGTCGATCGAGATCTTCACGCCGAGCTCGGACAAGCGCGAGAGCACTCGAGAATTGTGGCCGGCCTCGTCCATGATGTCGGCCTCGGTGATCTCGATGATCAGCAGTGATGGATCGAGGTCGTGGGATCGCAGCAGGTGTGCAGTGCGGTCGGGCAGCGTGTCGTCGAAGAGCGATCGCGCCGACAAGTTCACGGCAACGGGAACCGAGTTGCCGCGGTCACGGCACTCGACCGCGAACTGCACGCCGAGTTCGATGATCCGATCGGCGAAGGCCTGGTTCTCGTCGCTCAAGGTCACGAGATGGATGAAGCGATCGGGACCCAACAGGCCGAGCGTCGGGTGCTCCCAGCGAGACAGCGCCTCGAAACCGGTGATGCGACCGGTCGCGAGCTGCACCTTGGGTTGGTAGTGCAGGACGAATTGGTCGCCGGCCAACGCCTGCTTGAGCGAGGCCGAGAGCGTGACCTCTTCGATCGGCGTCTGCTCGATCTCGTTGTTGAAGAGCTCGAGGGTGCGGCCGCGACGCTTGGCCTCGTACATCGCGATGTCGGCGTGGCGCATGAGGGCCTGCGAGTCCGACCCGTGGTCGGGTGCCATGGCGATGCCGCACGAGATGGTCGTCGAGATCGACATGCCGCTCAGCTGCATCGTGGTGCTGACCGCATCACCCAGCTCGGCGGCGAACGCCTGGGCATCGTCGGCGCTGACCGCCTCGGCGATGACGGCGAACTCGTCACCGCCGAGGCGGGCGACGAGGTTGGGTGCCTCGACGATCTCTCCCAGCCTGCCGGCGACCAGTACGAGAACCTCATCGCCCACGCTGTGGCCGAGCGTGTCGTTGATCGTCTTGAACCGGTTCAGGTCCATGATCATGACGGCGACCGAACGCCCCTCGGCAAGCCGTTCTTCCAGGGTCGCCACGTAGGACGAGCGGTTGGCAAGCCCGGTCAAGGCGTCGGTCTCGGCCTGGCGGCGCAGCGCTCGTTGCGCTTCCTCGGCGCGACGAGCCGTGATCTGGAATGCCTCGTTCACCTGCGACGCTGCCGCCATGAGGATCAAGGCGGTCATCAGACTGCCCTGCCAGGACGACGGTTCGGAGATCAGGGCGAAGAAGCCCAGTACAGCCAGGGCCGGAACGGTCAACAGGAACACCATCCGACGGGTGTGTTCCATGCCCAACCAGAAGGTCACCGCCACCATGGCGTGCACCGATATCGGCCAGACGTTCGGGATCAGGCCGGACAACACGACCACGGCCAGCGCCGGAATCGCCAGGCGCGAGCGCACGCTGCGCCGCTGCGGCCAAGAACCCTTCACCAGCGCCCAGTCGGCGGGCCTTCTGTCGAATTGAGGTATGGGCGTACCTTCTTGGGGCAAAAGTCCACCAACGGAGCGTTTTGGCCTCGTTCAAATGGAATTTGTACCGAAAAAGAGGGAGCGATCGGCTAACCGGTCTCGCCGGTTCGAACACGCTGCGTGACGTCCTCGAACACGACGGTGACCGCCCCATCGCCAACCGGCGTGATGGTGAGGTCGACCAGATTGCCGGCGGCGATGGCTCCAGGAACCGAGACGGCCTCCTGAAGGTGCTCGCGACCGGTGAGTGACACCAACTGAACCAGATCCAACAACCCAACACTTCGCATGCCTCGCTCGGCGTCATCGATCGGGTCGCTGTACAGGTCCACCCTGCCGTAGTAGCTCGCCGCCACGTCGTTGATCATCGTCAGTTGCACCCCGGCCGAGCCGGTCTCATCGATCGGCTCGAAGAGCGCAACGCCCATCGTGACTCGCGCAAGCATGACCTCGAGCCAGCGAAGTCGCTGCGCGCACGAATGGTTCCCCTCGGGCGCGGTGCGCCACGTAATCCCTTCCATGTTCCGCCAGACGCTCCGGCACTTCCCAATGTCGCGAGAAAACCGAATCTCTCCTCAATCCGGGCCTGAATCGCCCATGACATCCCCTCAATCGGGGAGCAACGGCACACTTCGATCGGCTCGCCCGAGCAAGCGGGCGCGATCGACCGAGCTGCGGCCAAACCGGTCGCGAAGGTCGTCGACCGCCCGATCGAGCTCATCCGAGCGGCCGTCGAACGGCAGCGACAGTTGCACCGCCGAAGCATCGGTCAGATTGGTGAGCGAGATCCCGAGTCGAGTCAATCCACGGCGGTGGCATTCGTCCCAATGCTCGTCGAGAAGTCGTCGAGCGACCCGCAGCAGCGACTCGGTCGATGCCGTCGCCTGGTCGATCGAGGCCGACCGGGTACCGGAGCGGAAGTCGTCGTAGCGCAGGCGCAACACGACGGTGCGGGCCACGCGATCAGCGGCTCTCAGCCGTCCGCACACTCGGTCGACGACCTCGAGCAACACGGTTTCGGACTCGTCTCGGGTGAGCTTGCCCCGGGGGAAGGAACGCTGAGAACCGATCGATCGGCGGCGCCGGTTCGTCTCGATGCGTCGAGGATCGCGGTTGTTGCTCAAGGCATGGAGGTGGTGACCGGCGCCGCGGCCGACCAGATTCGCCAGCAGCTCGGGCGCGAGTTCCGCCACTTCGCCCACGTGCGTGATGCCCTTGGTGCGGAGACGTTCGGCCGTCACTGGGCCAACTCCCCAGAGACGCTCGACGGGCAGTGGATGCAAGAACTCGAGTTCCCGACCGGGCTCGACGACCAACAGACCATCGGGCTTGGCGACCGCGCTCGCCACCTTGGCCAGGAACTTGGTCGTCGCGCACCCGACACTGATGGGAAGACCGACATCGCGAAGCACGCGCGACCGGAGACGGCTGGCGACTACCGGGCCTGGTCCGACCAGGCGATGCAGTCCCGTGACATCGAGAAAGGCCTCGTCGATCGACAGACCCTCGACCTCGGGGGTCGTGTCCCGAAAGATCTCGAACACGGCCGCGCTCGCCTCGGCGTATGCGGACATGCGCGGGGCGACCTCGATGATCGAGGGGCACAGCCGACGCGCCTGCGAACCCGACATGGCGGTGCGCACGCCCAATCGGCGTGCCTCGTAGCTCGCCGACAACACCACGCCTCCGCCAACCATCATCGGTCGATCCCGCAGTCGCGGATCGTCGCGCTGCTCGACCGAGGCGTAGAACGCGTCGAGGTCCGCATGCAGGATCGTGGCGGGAGCGGCGTCGGCGGACCCATGTTCGGCGACCGGTGAAGGCGACATCGAACGTATGTTCCCAAAGGACGAACCGGCGGTCAAGCGAGGTCGCCCACACAGGCGACTGGCACCAGCCCCAGTCGGTCATGCCAACATGGAAGACATGACCGTGCTTGTCACCGGCGGGACCGGATTCATCGGAGCGGAACTCGTACGCCGACTCCTCGACCAAGGCGACGACGTCGTCGTCGCACATCGGTCGGGAAACTTCGATCGGCTGGCCGATGTCATCGACCACGTGCGGACGATCCAGGCGGACCTCGGTGACGAGGACTCGGTCGAGGCAATGATCCACACCAGCCAACCAGAGATCATTCACCACTTCGGTGCGACCCTGACCGGCCCTGGCGAGGCTGACCCCGCCGCGCTCCTTCGCTCCAACGTCGCTGGCGTGACGACACTCCTCGAGGCGGCTCGCGCCGCCGGCACTCGGCAGGTGATCTTCGCCAGCAGCATCGGCACCTATGGCCGCGACCTCGACCCCGGCGCCGCGATCGACGACCTCAGCCTGCAGCGGCCGAACACGATCTACGGCGTCACCAAGGTGTTCGCGGAGAATCTCGGCGCGTGGTACCGCGCCAAGTACGACCTGGACTTCCGAGGCCTGCGATACCCGTCCATCGTCGGACCAGGCGTCACCACCCGCAGCGTCGCCCAGTACACGAGCTGGATGATCGAACACCCGGCCCGCGGCGAGCCGTTCACCGCATGGGTCGAACCCGATGCCGTCGTCCCGATCCTCTACTTCAAGGATGCCGCGCAGGCGGCCATCGATCTGTCGGCGGCTCCAGCCGAGTCGATCCAGTCGATCAACTACCTGGTCGACGGGGTGACCCCGACCCCGACCGCGGGTGAATTGGCCGATGCGGTCCGCCGCCGTCTCCCCGATGCCGACATCCGCTTCGAGCCCGAGGGTCCGCCGCGAGCGCTCCGACTCGATGATCGGGCGGCGCGCAAGGAATGGGGCTGGACCCCCGGCCACGACCTCGACACCATGATCGACGACTTCCTCAACACGATCTGACCCCGCGACCGAACCCAAAGAGAAAATCCTCTCAAAAACCTGGACAGTCACCCCACACGACGAATAGCGTGGCGCAAACGAGCGGGACGCGCGATCCGGGGCGCACATGTCTGAACTGAGCCACCACCACAACCGCACACACCAGCCCGACCTCGCGCGGGCGCTGGCAGAAGACGAGTTCGAGCTCTGGTTCCAACCCAAGGTGCGCCTCAGCGACCAGCGCATCATCGGCGCCGAAGGGCTTGCCCGGTGGCAACATCCGAATCGAGGCCTCCTGACACCGGGAGACTTCCTCGCCGACCTGCGCGACTCATCGCTGATTCGACCGTTCACGAGCCGCATGATCGAGCAGGCGGTCACCTTTGCCGGCGAGGCCAAGCGGATGGGCCACGAAATCGAGGTTGCCGTCAACCTCGGACCCCGTAGCTTCATCGTCCCCGGCCTCGCCGACTACATCCGTTCGCTTCTCGCTCGTCACGGCGTGTCGCCTCGATGCCTCGTGATCGAGATCACCGAGGAGGACCTCCTCGACGAGACCCAGGCCGCGCACGAGGCGTTTGACGCACTCGCCCGCCTCGGCGTACAACTCTCGATCGACGACTTCGGCACGGGCTACTCGTCGCTCGCTCGACTCCGTCGCCTCCCTGTCGACGAACTCAAGATCGACCAGGAGTTCGTCGGCGCGCTCGGCACCGACGACGAGGACACGGTGATCGTGCGCACCATCATCGAGCTCGCCCGTCTGCTGAACCATGTGACGGTCGCGGAGGGCATCGAGACCACCGAACAGCTCGACATTCTGCGACGCCTCGGTTGCCTCCAGGGCCAAGGCTGGCTCTTCAGCAAGGCGATGCCCGCCCACGAAGCCTTGCAAATGATCGCCGACAATCGCCACCTGCATCCTCAGGTCGAGGACCTCGACCTGAGCGCCATGCCGACCACACCGTTCGCCACGGCTGACTGGGGCCGTGACGGCATCCGGTTGCGTGCCGGGTCTTCAGCCCTGAGCGATGCCTTGATCACCGATCGACAGCAGCTCGAGATCGTCACCGCCCTCCTCGACATCGCCCCTTGTGGCACGTTCATCAAGGACGCCCAGGCCCGGTTCGTGCAGGCCAACGCCCAGGCGTGTCGGATGTACGGCGTCGACTCGGTCGACCGTGTCCGCGGCAAGACCGACTTCGACCTGCACGACTTTCAAACCGCCATCCGGTACCAGGCCGATGACGTGTACGTGTTGTCGTCGGGCAAGGCGCTGATCGACCGCACCCAACGGCATCGTCGCCCCGATGGCTACTCCGCATTACTGCGCACCTCCCGGGTTCCGATCCGTAACAGCCAGGGCGACACGATCGGCCTGGCCGGCTTCTCCACCGAGCTGCCGTAGCGCCAGCGCAGAACCGAACCGCGGACCTTTCTTCACCGGGACGTCCCGATCGACCTACGTCGCGCGGATTCCCGAAAGGCCCAACAGCGCCCTCGAATTCGTACCCCACCGGTATCGCGGGGCCCAGAATCGGTCGAGAATCCGTACCCCATGCGGGTGCCGCCGGACCCATTTTGGTGACGGCTGCGCGGGAGACGACTCCAACTGGGTCGGACGGAACCGTTGAATTCATCCATGGCGCTGGAGTTCGACTTCGCACCCGTGTGGTTGCCCGACGACGAGTTTGTGACCGAAGAGCAGGCTGCCGCGCAGCCGGCCGACCGTGTCGAGGGCTGGACGTGGTCGAGTCTGTTCGTGACCGCGGTGGTCGGGTCGCGATCGAAGACGGCCAGTCGGGTCGGGGCGATCCTGGCGGTGATCATCTTCGCAACAACGTTCCCCACGCTGGCGCGCAACAACTTCTTCGAGCTGGCCCGACTCGGCGTCATCCAGATCCTGGCGACGGGAGCCCTGCTCGCGGCCACCCGGCGGGTTCGGTCGATCTCCGTCGGCACCGTCGCCGTCCATTGGCTCGCCGGCTGCTTCCTCGCGCCGCTGCTCGTCCAAATGATCGATGCGCTCGTGGGGCTCATCCCTGGCACGGACGGGGCGGTGCTCGACTGGCTCCGTCCCGTCCTCGCGCTTCTCGTGCCGACCGCCGTCCTGATCCTGGCGATCGTGCGGGGCAGCCAACGGTGGACCCATCCCGGTGTCGGTGATCTCGTCGTGCTCGGCTACGTGGTCGGCGCCGGCTTCACCTTCCACGAGGACGGCCTGTTGGACCAGGACCTCGGTACCCAGCTCACCGGGTCCGCCGCCTATTGGCTGACGCTCCTCGGCTTCGCGCTGGGGCTCGCGGCGCTCCACCGCCCGAACCGGTTCGCGCTCACGCTCGCCGCGTTCGTTGCGGCCGTCGTGGTGGGTGATGCACTCGTCTTCAGACTCGGCTGGTTGCCGGTGTTGATGGCGGTCGCCGCCGTCGCCGGTGCGGTCGTTGCCGATCGCGAACGACTCGGCTTGGTGCAGACCCGTGACCACCTCTTCCCCGATGCTCCGGACCGACACCACGATCTCCTCGTCGGGCGCTACCGGCGCCTCCGCAACGGGGTGCACACCACGCTCGGTCAGCGCGGGGAGCAGTGGCCGCCCGTCACCGGCGGCCCGGTCGCCGAGCTGGCCCGGGCAGGACGCGCGGCGTCGGTCGAGGTCGGGCGCCAGACCGGCAACGCCGGCTGGGACCGTGACCCCGACGATCGAAGCGGCGCAGCGCGGCGGTTCTTCGGTCCCAACGGTTGGACCCCCTTCACGGTCGGTGACGGCGGTCCTCGCGTGGCCACGCCTCGCAGCCGCCCCGATGCCAGACCCCGCGACCCGGAGCGTGCCACCGCCTCGCCGAGGTGGCAGACCAACCACCATGCGCTCTGGACCGCTGGCGCGGTCATCGTGCTCTGTGGTCTCGGGTTCCTCACGACCGATCTGGACAACATGGGCAACGCAACGCTCGCCGCAGCCAGCTCACCGACGGTGCGCACCACGCTCGGCGGTTTGGTGACCGCTGCAGCGCTCTTTGGTTCCGCTCGACCCCTGCTCGGCGAAGCCTGGGAACTCGGACCACCCGACCACCACGAGGCTTGACCCATGTACGTCCGCACCCACCTCGATTCCTCCGAGCAGTCGGCCCGCATCCACGTCGATGCCGGCGATGGCCTCCACCTGTGGTTCGACGATCGACGTGTCGGTGCACGAACCGACGACCGAGACATCGCACTACGCCTCACCGGCGCGGACATCCTGCATGACCTCGTCGGCGTGCGCGTGCGTGGCCGCGTCGGGCAACTCGAACTCGACGAACGCCTGCAGCCCGAGCCGCACCAGTTCTTCCGAACGACCTGGGACGGTCACGGCGCAGAAGCCGGCCGGCCCTACGTGTCCGACCTCGAGATCGGGTGGGACCTCGCCGCCCGCTTCCCTCGTCCCGCCCGAACCCGCTGGTGGAGTCGCCGCGTGGTCTGTGGCACGGTCGACATGCGCTCGTTCGGCTGTGGAGGCTTCGTACCCGCCCCCGTCCATCGCCTCGACGTCGAGGCGAACATGGTCTGGCGCGGCGATGGCAGCCGGCTCGACTCCGCACTGACCGAACGGGCCGCCGTCCTGGCCAACGTGTCGGTCAGCCCCGGAGAATTCGCGGTGCCCGACGGCGAGCTCGTCCACATCTTCGGTCCCGGTGGCCTGCTCCAAGGAACCCTGCAGGCGCGCCGCGGGCGAGTCATCGCCACCGCGGATCACGACGACTCCGGCCGCCTCACACGCTTCAGCAACCATGGCAACGAGTTCGTCATCGAGCACCGCCCGGCCGATGACGGCCTCGGTGGCGAGGTCATCATCGAAAGCCCGGCCGAGGTCTGGATCGGCATCGAGCTCGACGAACACGGCCGAGCGATCACGATGATGGATCACGAGCGCCACATCCTGCGTCTCGCCTATGACGACGCGGGCTGCATTTCGACGATCACCTCCCCGACCGGACTGGTCACCGAGATCGTGCGCGACGACGTCGGTCGGGTTGTGGTCATGCGCGACTCATCGGGCATCTACCGCCGTATCGCCGGCGACGAGGGCAGCGACCTGATCAGCACCACGGGCGAGGGTCGGGTGGAACGGCATCGCAACAGCGTGGAGCCGGATGGTTCGACGATCGTCGGCCGGATCGATGGCGCGAACCTCGCCCGACTGACCGAAGTCGACGACCAGCGCACGACAACCCTCGCGCCGAACGGCATGGTCACGACGACGAATGCCTCGACCCGAGCGACCGGAACCATCCCCATCGTCGTCGAGCAATCGCTCATCGAGGCACCGAGCGGCCGCAAGCTGCAGGTCACGCGCGAGTCCGCGCACGACAGCGAGCGGCTCACGATCGGCAACCGGGTCTGGGTCCAGCGGTTCGACCGCGAGACCAACACCCTGACTACCGTCGAACCCTCCGGCCTCGAGTCGACCTCGTGCCACACGCCCGGCTCCTCGCTCGTGGTGACGCCGCCGGGCCGACCGCCGCTCGAGATCCGCTTCGACGCGCTTCGGCGACCGAAGCGCCTGCGCCGTCAGGGCACCGAGCAAGTCGTCGGCTATGACCAGTACGGGCGCCTTGCATGGATGGAGATCGACCGAGTGCGCCTCCAGGTCCGCCACGACGAGCGAGGCCGGATCGAGGGGATCAAGTCACTGACGGGCTGGCATCGGTTCGAGAGATCGTCGGCTGGCTTGATCGATCGGATCGAGAACGCCAACGGCGCGACGACCGACTTCGAGCGCGACCAATCCGGGCGTGTCCAGCACATCGTTCGCCGCTCGACCGAAGACTCCGACGCGGTGACGCACCTGGGTTACGACCGCGACGGCCTGCTCCGCTCCCGCCGACACGGCTTCGGAGACGACTGGGCCGAGCCGGTCGAGTATGACCGGGATGGTGCCGGCCGGGTCATCTCGATTGCCGCCGGCGACAGCAAAGTGCTCGCCGATCACGACCCCGACAGTGGCGAGCTCAGTGGGCTCACGGCCGCAAACGGCGAATCGATCGCCTGGACCTGGGATGGGGACATGTGCTGGGCGGAGGACATCTCCGGCGCTGCCCCCGCTCGCATCGAGCGCGTGTTCGACGACAGCCATCGGGTTGCGGTGCGATCCGTGAACCGGGGAGGGTCACTGAACTACGGCCGTCACGATGATGGCCGCCTTGTCTCGGTCGGACCGCTCCTGATCGAACGCAACCAGAACGCCCGCGACGTGGTTGGCCTTCGCCTCGGATCGCTGACCACGAGCATGCGCCGCGACGACGCCGGTCGGGTCGTCGCGCAGGAGACGCGACTCGGCCGTCTCGCCACGCTGTTCTTCGCCGAGCAGATCGAGCGTGACCGGTTCGGTCGTATCGTGAAGGTCGCCGAGCACGCCCAGGGGATCGACCGATACCTCACGTACTCCTACGACGATGAGAACCGACTGACCGGGGCGACGGTCAACGGTGAACCGCTTCTTGGCCTGCGATGGGACGCGAACGACAACCTCATGGAGATCCGCCGGCAAGGTCGCGCCATGCCCTTGACCTATGCCGACGACGACCGGCTGCTGACCGTCGCCGGGCAACCGGTTGCCCAGGACCCGTCCGGGGCACTGTTGAGCGTCGGCGAGGACCACACGATCCGCCGATGCTGGTGGGACGACCTCGGTCAGCTGGTCGGCTCGACTGACGGCCGAAGCAACCCGCTCGCCTACCGCCTCGACCCGCTCGGTCGACCCGTCGACATCGCGCTCGCAGCGACGCCGAGTGATCCCGAAGATTGGACACGACATCGACTGGTCTGGGACGACGACCGGGTCGCTGCGACCCTCGGCGCCGACGACGAGCTCGACATTCGTTTCGTCGACACTCGGGAGCACGACGGGGCGCCGGAAGCACTGCTCCGCGACGGCAACGAGTATCTCCTCGTCCGCGATCATCTCGGCAGCGTCCGCGCCGTCATCGAGGCGACGAGCGGCGCAGTCGTGCAAGCCTTGTGCTTCGACCCGCTAGGCCGCACCCTGCTCGACACCTGCCCCGGGTGGCAGCCCTTCGGATTCGCCGGCGGCCTCATGGACCCGGTCGGTGGGCTCGTGCGATTCGGGCCTCGGGTCTTCGACCCGTTCATCGGCCGCTTTCTCTCCCCACGTGCCGATGGCTATGCCGGCTCCCTCAACCGCTACGTGTTCCGCGGTGCCGACGCGGTCAACGATGTGCGTCCCTCTCATGGTCCGACCGTCCGGTCCTCCGCATCCACATCGCTCGGCGAACTGCGAGTTGCCAACAGTCCGTTCCTCTTCGACGGCCCGACGACGCCGGACCGAATGTGGCTCCATGCGCCGACCTTCGTCCGCGCGCAGGGGCTTCCTCCGGCCGATGATGCCCTGATGGCGCTCCGGTCGTCGTGGTCGAACCAACGAGAGACGGCGCGGCCGACGTTCGATGCCGTCTGGGACCCCCTCGACGCCTGCTCGGGTCGAGGGAGCTTCGAGTACCAGCCGAGCCCGCCACCGCCGGTACCCGGGCGCGTCGCTCGGTTCCGCGAGATGGCCGCGAATCCCCCGTCGCTCGGCGTGGTGGTCGAGCGGGTACGCGACGACCTCGCCCGCATCATCGACGGCCTTCCGGACTGACCGAACCGGGCCACAACGCGGCCACGCCGGCAACGAACGTTGCGGATGGGTGACGAATTCGCGCGGCCGGGAAGATCATCGAGTGACACCGGGTTTGGGTTGCATCACGAGTGTCGGCGGTCGTTCGGCGAAATCTCCCCTCCAAACGCCGGGCGACCACGACACTCGGATCCCTCGCTCAGATCGAGGCACCCGGTCCATGGCAGAGGGTCCGGGTGCCTCTCGCGTACGTGCGATGATTCGGCATGGATCTGCACCCGGACTGCGCTGACCTCGGTTTCCTGCTCGGAACCTGGAAAGGCGGCGGCGCCGGCGAGTACCCCACGATCGAGCCGTTCGAATACGTCGAAGAAGTCAGCTTCGGCCATGTCGGCAAGCCATTCCTGGCGTACGCCCAGAAGACCCGCGACGCCGGGACCGGCCTGCCGCTACACGCCGAGGCGGGCTATCTGCGAGCGATCGGCGACGGCCGCGTCGAGTTCGTACTCGTGCAACCATCGGGCATCGTCGAGTTGCACAGCGGCTCGGTGACCGACGGCGCGATCGACCTCACGCTCGACGCCGTGCACACCTCGCCGGCGGCCAAGTCGGTCACCGATGTGGTGCGCGAACTCGCCGTCGAGGGCAACACGCTGCGCTACCGCATCGCGATGGCGGCGGTCGGCGAACCGCTGACCCATCATCTCGAGGCCACCCTGACCCGCGAGCCCTGAGCAGGCAGGCCCGAAGCGGGCGAGCCGCCGAAAATCGGTAGTGCCCGACCCTCGGAGCCTTTCGGCGACCGATGATCGGGCACAGGTAGGAGTTCTTCCTCCGGTATCGACTGATGCGCTACCGGAGGCCGCTCGCAAGCCAAGGGTCAGGCGACGTCCATCACTGGAGGAGAATGGACGGCTGGCTCCGTCGATACCGGGAGGGGTTGATCGCTCGAGGCGATGGGTACCGACGTGTGCCGCCAGGGCTTGGGTGGGAGACCTTCCCACGCCGCCGGATGGAGGGGAGTGTTCCAGACGGCGTGGGTCGTTTGTGACGTTCTTGGTGATGGTGGAGCGAAGCGGCGGTGGCGGCCCCGGCCGGGGTTCCGACGTTTGGTGGCGCTTCGCATGAAGAGGAAACGCTGCGAGTCGGCGGCGACTTCCCCGGTACGGCGAGTTTCGTGGTTCGTAACCCGGTCGATCGGAGCGGTGCCCTCGGTGCTTCGGTTGTGAGGCGCTTCCTGCATGGCTTCATCCTGAAGGAGTCCGCCGCAGGGTTCCGTGCGCTCGTACACACAGGCCGCGTGACGTCGGTTACGTGATGGCCGGATTTGCGGTTTCTGGTGAGCTTGGTGCGACCAATGTGGCCAGTGCGGCTACTGGGAAGACGGCGACGACCAGATACGGCCAACGGAACGAACCGGTGGCATCGGCGATCGCACCCACGATGGGTGGCAGCGCTGCCGCCGTGACCGAGAACAGGAGCGTCATCATCGCGAGCGCCTGGCTGAACGCGCGTTGATCGAGGCTGTCGCGTACCACCGTGGCGATCAGTGTCGGAAAGGTGGACGCGCCCGCGCTCACCAAGAGCGCGCCGACGGTCGTCGGGAGTGCTCCGCCGATGGCGACCGCGATGTTGGCGATGGCCAGCACGCCGAGCGCCGAGTGCAAGACGATTGGCCGGCCGAAACGATCCGAGGCAGCCCCCGCCAGCGGCGACGCGACCATCGCGGCAACACCCATGAGCGAGAAGGTGAGTGCGCTTCGTTCGCTCGACAGACCGCCATGTTCCTCGAGCGCGGCCACGATGAACGATCCGAACCCGGCCGACATGCCACCGAAGAGCGCATAGGCAATCGTCAGCCGCTTCCAGCGAGGCACCTGGCGAAGAATGGCCAGATCCAGACCTCGCGTGGCGACGCGATCGCTCGGCGGGAATCGCGCCAGTGTGGCCAAACCGACGAGAAGGGTCGCGATGAAGGCCAGCGCGATCCACCACATTGGCCGCCACAGCATCGGATCGCCTGTCGAGCGACGCAGTGCGTTCAGCAACAGCCCCGCGCCGACGTTTGCCAGCCCGATCGTCGATGTGAGGAACCCGATGACCAGACCGCGACGCTCGGCCGAAACAAAGGCGGTTGCCAGCACCGGAGCGGTCATCCAGATGCCGGCGCCAGCACCGCCGACGAGTCCGACCCCCACAGCGAGCACGATCAGATTCGAGGCCTGCGCGGTGATCACGGTGCCGACCCCGGCGGTGATAAGCGCAGCCCGCATGATCGAGATGGGCTCGACCCTTGGTGAGAACAACACGACGGCCAGTACGCCAGCGCAGTAGAAGACGAAGATCGCGGCGCTCGGCACGCCCGCTTCGCCGTGGGTCAGCCCGAGATCGTCTTCGGTGGCCACGAGCATCAGGCCGTACAAGGAACGTCCGATCGAGTGGGACACCACCGGGGTGAGACAGACCAGCGCCGTGATGATCGCTGCGCGTCTCATTGCCTGAGTTTGACGGTCGAGATGTGCGTGTCCCAATCCGGGGACCGCGAGTGTCCAACGGCCCGCCCCGCCGTGACCGGATGAACGCGTTTGGTCACCGCATACGCGCGGCTCGCGCGCAGCCGCGGATCTACCCCTTGCCACTTCGCCATCGGCATTGACCCCCGGCGAACACTCGGCTTGACTGGGCGCTCACCGACGAACGGGGATGCGCGATGCCGGAGTGGACGACCGAGACGATTTGGTGGATGGTGGGAATCGGGGTGGCAGCCCTGATTCTCGGCTTCTTGATCGGCCGGATCTTGCGCGGGCGCCGGGCTCGACGCGACTACGAACTCCTCGCCGACAAGGAGCAGTCGATCCGCAAGGAGCTCAACGACACCCGCAGCCGTCATGGCGCACTCGAGCAGGAGATGCGTGATCTCCGCACCGAGAACCTCACCCTCACCGGAGAACTCGACGCAAGCCAGCGCATCCTTGGCGAAACCCGCGAGCTCGCCACCGCCGCGCCCGACACCGACCTCGTCGAACTGCAAGGTGTCAACGCATCACTGCGCGGCGAACTCGAGGACGCTCGCATTCGCTACGCCGAGCTGCACAGCCTCCGCAACCAACTAGGCGCCGATCTCGACGACGCCAACGCTCGGGTTGCCGAAGCCGATGCGCGGGTCGCCGAGGCTGACGGTGCACGCGGCGAACTCGATGCCAGCGTCGAGGTCGAGCGGCAGCGGGTTACCGAGCTGAACGAGTCGATGACCTCGCTCAACGCCGACCTCGAAGCGTCGCGGCTGCGGGTCGAAGAGATCGAAAAGCAGACCGCCAGCGCCTCCGAGGATCTCTACCTGGCCCGTGCCCGCGTGTCCGAGGTCGAGGGCAAGCTCGCCGCTGCCCTGTCGGCGTTGCGCAGCGCATCCAGTGACCTGTCCGCCGTGCAGGAAGGCTTCAACACCACGGATGCAGCGGTGACTGCCGTCGTCGACTTGACCGACACGTCCACCGATGCGTCCGATGCCGACTCCTCGCAGCCGCCGGCCGACGACGTCACCGCGTGGACGGCCGACGACGCCTCGGAGGCCGAGTCCGGCGCCAGCACCGCCGACGCCAGCACCGCCGCCACAACCGTCGGGTCCGCAGCGGAGACCACCATCGAACTCAATGCCGCCGAGCTCAGCGAGGTCGCCTCGGCCGCTGCCCAGGAAGGAGTCGAGGCCGACAAGTCCCCGGCCGATGTCGTGGCGGAGATGCCCGAAGGCGCTCGCGAAACGATCGACGCCGTGGAGAGCGTCGATGCGACCGAACCCGCCGAGGTCGCCGAGGCGCTCGGGGAAACGACCGAGCTCGACCTGCGCGACAAGGCCGACGAGGGCATCGAGGCGGCTGCAGCTGCGGCCGACGCCGCAGCTCAGAAAGCCGCCGACGGTTCCGTCTGGTAGCCGCACTCGGCCCTGCTGCCCACGCGGCAGTAGGTTCGGAGCATGCTCAGCAACTCGACGCAGGTGGACCGCGCGGCCTTTGAGGCGCGCACCGGCTGGACGATCAAGCCCGAGGGCGCCTGCAAGGGCGACCTCTGTGTGCCACTTCCGGACCCACCGGGTGAAACGCTCGACCTGACCGTCGTGGCCGACCGCCTCGGCATGGGACTCGTGCACGATGCCGACGCCGACCTCTGGGCGCTCGGCCCGGAAACACTCGGCGGTCGGGCATTGGCGACGGCCGAGGCGCCGAACCTTACGCTGCCAACCCTCGAGGGCGACGACTTCGAGCTGGCGTCGCTGCGCGGCAAGAAGGTGCTCCTCTACGCATGGTCGCCGTATTGAGGTTGCTCGATGCACCTGCCCGTGTGGCAGGCATTCCGCGAACTCCACGCCGCCAAGGGCTTCGAGGTCGTCACGGTCGGTATGGACGCGGCCGGCGCCGAAGCGTGCCGACCGTTCATCGAGGCGGCGGCGCCGACCCACCCCAGCCTGATCGACACGGACCATCGCACCGCCGAGCTGTTCGGCGTCGTCAACATCCCGAACGGTGTCTGGATCGATGAGGACGGGATGGTCGTCCGTTCCGCCGAAGCGGCACCGTCACCAGCGTCGCTCACCCCCGAGCGGACGAGCGCGCTCGCCGGTGCCGAACTCCCTGACCGCATGCTGGCGATCGGCGGCGAGGCGGCGAGGATCCAGTCCGACCCCGAGGCCTACGAGGCGGCACTCCTCGACTGGCTCGAGCACGGTGCCGACAGCCGCTTCGCGCTGAGCCCCGAGCAAGTGGTCGAGCGCTCCCGGCCGAGGTCACCCGACACCTCCCTCGGGCAAGCCCACTTCGAGCTGGCCGTCCACCACGAGCGCGCCGGTGATCACCCGGCGGCCGTCGAGCACTTCCGTCGGGCCCACGAGCTCGTGCCCGACAATTTCGGCTATCGCCGCCAGGCGTGGTCGCTCGAACCTGGCCCCGACGGGCCGCTTCAGCGCTTCTGGCAGGGGCCGATGGACGGCGCCGAGGCGGACTGGCCCTACGAAGGCGACTGGCTCGTCGAAGTGCAGGCGATGGGGGCCGAGAACTACTACGAACCGTTCGTTCCCTGATGGCACGCGTCGCCGTTGTCGGCCCCGGCTCGGTCGGGGTGTTCTTTGCCGCCCACCTGGCCTTGACCGATCACGAGGTGATCGCCTGCGCCCGTCGTCGGTTCGATCGTTATCGCATCGACTCGGCAACCCATGCCGTCGACCACCCGGCGACGGTGGCGATCGATCCGGGCGAGGTCGAGGGCCCGGTCGACTGGGTCTTGTTCGCAGTCAAGGCGCATCAGACCGAGGGCGCCGCAGCATGGCTCGAGCACCTCTGCGGTCCCGACACGCGCGTTGTCGTGGTGCAGAACGGTGTCGAGCACGAGCGCGTGCTGCCCTACATCGGCGAAGCCACCATGATCCCGACCGTCGTCTACTGCGGCGCGGAGCTGCTCGAACCGGGCCACGCACAGCACCACGCGTCGGCGCATCTGATCGTGCCCGAGGGACCGGACGCCAATGACCTGGTGGCCCTGTTTGCGGATGCGCTCCCCGAGATTCGTCCGACCGACGACTTCGCGACACCGCTCTGGACGAAGTTGAGCCTCAATGTCATGGCGAACGGTCTGACCGCGCTCACGCGCCGGGACATGACCGTGATCCGGGAGCCGGAGATCGGCCGCGTCGCCGTACGCCTGCTCCGCGAAGCCTGGGCGATCGGCCGAGCGGAGGGTGCGTCGCTCGACGACGCGATGGCCGAGAAGATCATCGCCGGCGCGGCCGCCCGCGAGGACCCGGGCGGCACGTCGATGTACTACGACACCATGGCCGGACGGCCGACCGAGCACGACGCCATCCATGGCGCCGCGCTGCGCTTCGCTGCAAAGCACGGGATCGACGCGCCGGCGATCGAGACCACCCATGCCCTCCTCGAGCACCGGGAAGCCGTCGCGCCAGCTGACTGACTTTCTCACCGACTCCAGCTCCGCTCTCCGCTTCTCACCGACTCCAGATCCGGATTCCGGGCACCGAGTCGGTGAGAACCCCAAACCGGGTACCAGATCGGTGAGAACTCCCGGCGCCGGTCCCGGCCCCGATGGCTCTACCGCGATGCGTAAGCCGCCGTCTCGAACTCTTCGTACAAGGCATAGGCCCGATCGTCGGCGAACGGGAGGATCTGGGTCATGTACGCGCCGGCGATGTCCTGCTCCGCGTCGATCCAGAAGTAGCTGTTCGCCAGTCCCGCCCACGACAACGTGCCGGCGGAGCGTCCGGTCTTGCCGGCCTGCTCGTGCACCTGGAACGTGAGACCCCACGACTTCTCTTCGCCCGGGAAGAGCTCGGCGTCGTTGGAGAATTGCGGCGCAGCGGTCTTCAGCTCGGTCACCCGGAGATCGCCCATCGAGTTCGCGGCCATCGAGGCGACCGAGTCGGCGGACATCACCTGCGTGCCGTCGAGCTCGCCGTCGTTGAGCACCATGCGCATGAACCGGGCGTAGTCGCCCATCGTGCCCGCCAGGCCGCCGCCACCCATCTCGAACTCGGGCGCCTCGGCCGGTGGCAGCTCGATCGGAGCGAGGCCGCCATCGGGCATCCGGGCATGCATCGCTCCGAAGCGAGACATCATCGAGTCGGTCGGCGCGAAGCCAGTGTCGTCCATGCCCATCGGGCCGAAGAGGTGTTCGGCGAAGTACTCCCCCAGCGTCTGGCCACTGACGGCCTCGACCATGAGCCCGGCCCAGTCAATGCCGATGCCGTACTCCCAACGCGTGCCCGGGTCGAACGCCAGCGGAATGCGCAGCGCGTCCTTCTTGAGATCGAAGAGGGAAGGCGCGCCGGTCGCCTCGTACCAACGGGCGATGTCGGTGTTCCAGATGTCGTAGACGTAGCCGCTGGTGTGCGTCAGCAGGTTGCGCAAGGTGACATCGCCCTCGGCCGGACGGGTCGTCGGCTGGCCGTCGCCGTCGAACCCGGTGAGCACCTGCGGATCCGCCAGGTCGTCGAGCACGTTGCCCGCGGGCGCGTCGAGCTCGAGCAGCCCGCGCTCGACGCAATGGATCGCCGCGGCGCCGGTGATCGCCTTGGTCATGGAGAAGATCGCGCCCACGGTGTCCGCGGTCATCTCGGCGCCGCTCCCTGCAGCTCGCTCGCCGAACCCGCCTTCCCAGACCACGCCGTCACGGTCGACGACGATGGCGGTCACACCAGCGACATCGCCACGCTCCACCCCGGCTTGCAGTACGTCGTCCATCGCCCCCATGGCGCCCCCTTCATCGAGTGCGACGAGCCTCCCACCGACCGCAGCCGGTCGCAAGCGTTGATCAGCAGGCGGGGACGAGACCCTCGTCCGCCAGGCGGTCCACGCGGGCTTCCTGCCGTGCGCGTGGGCGTTGCCCGAGCCGTCGTGGCAACAACGTCGTCACCGCGACACCGATCCCCATCAGCAACGCGATCACCAGATAGAGGACGTGGAAGGGTGCGAATGCCAGCACCAACGCCGCCAATGCTGGAGCGACGAGGAAGCTGACCTCGCGCCACGTGGAGAACACCGCCGTCATCGCAGCTCGTTCACGCGGCTTGACCAGCCGCATGAACGGGATGTTCCCGAGCACATCGATCACACCACCGCCGAGTGCGCCGCTCAACCAGAACACGATCCCGAGCGGACGCGGTTCGCCGAGCGTGAACAACACCGCCATCGATGCGCCCATCAGGCCGAACGCCCGCAAGACGAGGAACCGGACTCCCCAGCGATCGGCGGCTCGCCGCACCAGCGGTCCCATGAACAGCACGCTGGCCGCAACCGAGAGGAAGGCTCCCGCGACCCACTCGGGCAGTCCGGCCTCGACCACGTAGATCGGCCCGAAGACGAAGACCGTCGCCCAGAAGATCGAACGCAGGCACATGACCGCATAGGCGATCCGTAGGTTCGGCTGACCGAAGAAGCGGGGAATCGAACGGATCGGACTCGGCGCCGGCACGATCGGACCACGCAGCACGGGGTTCTGGAGGAACCGCAGCCACCAGTGCATCGCGATCAGCGCCACGGCTGCAACGATCGTGGCGACGAAGGGAGCGTCCGGCCACCACGCCGACCACAGCCAAGTTCCAGCCATCGGTCCGATGACCCAGGTGACGGCCAGCCACACCGAGCGGCGCGACTCCGCCTTGGTCAGCTCAGCTTTGCCGATGAAGTCCATCATGTAGAGGGACAGACAGACCGAGAAGATCGATGCCTCCGCCGACCGGAGACCGACGGCGATCGGGATCGCCCACGCCGGACCCCACGCGAACAGCGCGGCCGCCACGATCAGGGCGCCGATACCGACGGTCACGACCCAGCGCCGCGGCAGCACCTGTTCGATACGCGCCAGGTTCAGGGTGACGAAGACCGTCAGCGCAGAACCGATCATGAAGACGATCGACACCGCCTGCTTCGACCCGAGCGCGTCGAGGGCTGCGAGCGGAACCGTTCCGACCATGAGCGCGCGAGCGAAGCCTTCGAGACCAGCGAGTCGGGCGAGGGGGACACCACTGTCGGCAGGGACGTGGCGCAGGCCGAGAGGCCGGCGATGCCGCATGTCGCGAACGTACGGCGACTCCCCAGCGAAGTGAAGTGGTTGTGACCGGCGACCAATGACAGCTCGGCATCACCCACTCGAACTCGCGACACCTCGGTTCGGATGCAGCCCAAAGCGACATCGGTGCCAGCTTCGATGTCGCGAACGATTGGAGCCTGTAACGATTGGTGCCAGGCACCGATCGTTACAGGACGAGGACGTCGAGGGAGGACCAATCGCCGTCGAGGGCACCCGAGGTGCCGCCGAGCCAGCGCAGGGCGTTGTCGTAGACAGACCGGGTGTCGAGCACCAGCGGTAGGTCGCCGTCGACCAGATCGTCGAGATCGGCGCCGCCGTGCACGGTGCTCTCGGCGATGGCCGGGCCGATCAGCATGGCGAGCCCGCCGTTTCCGTGATCGGTGCCAAACGAGCCGTTCTCGGCTGCTCGACGTCCGAACTCGCTGACGGTCAGGGCCAACGTGCGATCGGCGTGGCCGGTTGCCGCAAGGCCGTCGAACATGGCCGCAAGGCCATCGGCAACGCTCTCCAACAGCGCGGCTTGGATGTTCGTCTGCACCGCATGTGTGTCGAACCCGCCCACCGTGATGTAGATCACCTGGGTGCCGACGTCGGCCTGGATGATGGCCTGGGCAGCGGCGAACAGCGTGGCCGAGTCGTCGGGACCGAAGTCCTCCCCGTCGACCGACACCTTGGCGATGATGCCCTGAAGCTGGTCGACCGACTCGACGGTTGCCGGCAGCGCCGCCTGCGCCTCGCCGAGCAAGCCACCTGCGCCATCGAACATGGCAGTCATCGCATCGACGACGGCGGTGTTCCCGCCAGGGGGCGAGAGCTGATAGCCCTCGACCGATTGCACGGCGACCGGTCGCCCGGTCTCGCCCTGCGCGGCCAGAGTGTTGCGGCCGAGCGAGACCGCACGGAGCGGGATCTCTGCACTGGGCACCGTGGCCTCGAGCCAGCGACCCAACCAGCCGGAGGTCGCAGGCACACCGGGGGTGGCGGACCGCCACGCGTCCTGGGCGACGAAGTGCGAGCGGCTCTGTTGGGGCAGGCCGATGCCGTAGAAGGCGCTGAGCTGGCCGGCGTCCCAGAACGGCTGCAGACGGGCGAACGATGGATGCACGCCGTACTCCAGCCCGGTGAAGGTGAGCAGGTCGTCGTCAGGGAGGGCGATCGTCGGACGCAGGTCGTGGTAGCGACCCGCCTGGGGGACGAATGTGTTGAGCGCGTCGTTGCCGCCCTCCATGTCGACGACTACGAGCGTGCGCTGTGCCGGGTCGCCGAACTGGCCTCCGGATTGCAGGGTTGCAGGTTGGGCGGCGGCGCGACCCGGCAGGCTCAACCCGCCGACGGTGCCACCGACGATCCCGGCCGCAGCCAGCCCGCCGGTGAGCCCGAGAAAGCGGCGACGATCCATCGCACGGTTCCCGAGGGGCAGGGAGTTCGGAATGGGCTTCGACATGATCACACCACCAGAACATCGGGGGAAGCGAGGGCAGCCGTGATGCGATCGGGGCCCGGGGTGAGTCCCCCGATCGCATCACGAGTGGCGGCGCGGAACCCGTCGGAAAGGTTCAGCGCATGCGCCAGGTCGTCGACGTCTCGACTTGCCTGCCGGGCCTCGGCCCGTGCCCGAGTCGACATCGCGGCAGCGAGGTTGAAGCGGGCGATCGTGGCCGAGGACGACAGGTAGGCGTCGGGGTCGGGGAAGCCACCGACGTTGGGCGGGAAGAGCGGCGTCTGCCCGGAGGTGCGAAAGTAGGTCCGCAACGGGCCCTGGGCGAGCGGTGCACCGGTGAATCGGTGCGCGGTGATCATCCACGGAAGCGGCTCGATGATCGCCGGCATTGCCGCACCGTCGACACCGAGCTCGAGCAGGCCCCGAACGACCGGCTTGAGCTCCAGGTCGTCGGCGAACGATGCGGCCAGCGACGCCGTACGAGCCGTGTCGTAGCCGGGACCGAGGATGGCGACCGCCAGCTTGTCGACGACACGCTCGGCGGTCGCCGGATGAGTCACAACGGCATCGATCACCGTGTCGACATCGTGCACGTCGTCGACCCCGAGCACGGTCTGTGCCGTGTCGTCATGGAAGCGATCGACGAAGCGCACGGTGCCGCGGCGCCGCTGCAGCTGCCAGCCCGTGAGCGCAACCGCTGCCGCCTTGACATCGGCTTCGGTGAAATGTCCGACGCCGACCGAATACAGCTCGAGGAGCTCACGGCCATAGTTCTCGTTGGGATTGCCCACCCGGTTCGAGCCGCCGTCGAGGAAGTCGAGCATCGCGCCGTCGATCGTGATGTCGTGGAGCAGCGTGCGGAAGTTGCCGAGCGAATGGCGCCCCAGGAGATTCATGTGGTCGAACATCAGGTTGACCGGACGCACCGACCGGATGGACACCGCGAAGTAGTCGCTCCAGAAGAACTCCATGAACGACTCCAGCGGCCGGGGGGTGTCGATCAGCGCGCCGAGCCAGTTGACGATGCCCTCGCGTATCGATGCGCCGGCATTGCCCCGCTCGACGGGGATGCCGACGAAGGGGTCGATCCGGGCTGCAATACCGTGGGCATCGGGCTCGACCAGTCGATCGATGACACCATCGACGCCGAGCGCGAGCCACTCCTCCTGCATCGCCGGCGTGAGGCCCCAGGCGATCTTGCGGCCCAGCCAGCCCAGTGCTTGCGCTTCGTTCATGGTCACACGATCCTGGCCCGTTGCAAGGGCTTGACGAAAGCCGGGTAAGAACGCTTCAAGAACGGCAGGATCGGCGGTTCTTTGCGGGTTTGGCGTCGAACTGGGCGGCCGGCCTACCGATCGACTCCACGCCCGCATCGATGCCGCCCAAGCCTCATCCGACCGGATGGCGGCGCCGGGGAAATTGCCGCCATCCGGATGGATGAGGACCCACATCATCCGCGTGGAAGGCCAAGACATCGTTCACACGACCTCAAGGCTTGATCAAGAAGCCGGCCTGAACCGAACCGTCCAAGACCCCAAACCGGCTGCGCACTTCTCCGCAGACCTCATGGCCGTGCGATTCGTATGGTCAACGAAGTCGCCCGGGCGGACGGGTCGACTCAGCAGATCAGGACACGAGGCGGATCATGAAGACCCTGCAATCCGAAACTCTCGAAACGGCGCAGGGACTGCGCAACCTGCAGGCGTGCCTCGCCCCGGTGTCCAAGAACGGCCGAGGCGACCTCACGCTGCTCGAGAGCGACACATTCGTGTGCGAGGAGGACGAGTGCAAGGCACTCATCGCCGAGCACGCGCTGCGACTCGAACTGAAGAGCCACGACCCGTGCGACTCGAAGCTCGGTCAACTGCTCGAGGCGACTTCGTCGTGCGCGAACTCGTGACCGACTTGGCTGGCGGAACCGGCGCAGGCCGCGGGATCCATGCCGGCGAGTTTCGCTGGCGTGGGACCGACGCGGTGGTCGAGGGCCAGATCAACGGCATGACGAACGTCGGCACCCATCGCGAGCCAGTGTTCGACCCCTGTCAGACGTGCCATGACCCCGGATACATGGAAGGCCGTCTCATCGGCAAGGTCGTTCGGGCACGCGACGAACGACTGCTCGGTACGGCGATCACCGCGGCCTACCGCATCACGTTCGACCCCACTGAGGGATTCCAGAGCACCGGCATCGAGGCGACGATCGAAGGCGCACTGGCCGTCCCGTGCGACGGTGGCGACCCCGGCCAGGTCGGGCCCTGCCTGAACCTGTCCAGCTTCGCTCCGGCGAATCACCCGAACCCCTGGCGGACGACCGGCCATGAGTTCAGTGTGTTCGACTTCGACGGCAGCCCGACAGCCCACGCATCCATCGTGGATTGGACCCCGCACAAGGGCCTCAATACCGGCTACCGCACCGACATCTCACTGCCGGCGATGACGTCGAGCGTGTCGATCACGCTGATCCACTTCTCGTCGCCCGCGACGGTCCGTGCGTTCAACTCGGTTGGCGCACTGGTCGATGCAGCGACGATGACGGTCGCCAACGTTCCCGAAACCCTGACGCTCGCCGGTGCGGGCATCGTGCGCCTGGTCGTCGATGCTCCGAACAACGAGTGCCTGATCCTCGAGATCTGCCCCTAGACGGCGCCGAATTCCCCGCTCGGCGCAGGCGGAACTCGATGTCTCGAACCTCCCGGTGATCTCACCTCCCCATCAGATCGCCGGGAGGTTCGACGCGTGCGAAGGGAGCACCCGTTGACACTCATAGTCCAGAAGATCTACTCAAAATGCGGTGCGAGGGCTCAGGTCGAGACCGATGGCGCCGACGTGGTATCCATGTGGCGCGCTGCGGGAGGCCTAGCCGCCTTCTTCATGATCTCGCTGTCGGCCTCGTGGTGGTCGGGCGATCTGGCGAATGCGGTCGCGTGGCATTCCTTTGGCGCCGTCGCCGTGGCGACCATGTGTTGGGGCATCGCCCGACGGCCCAGCGGCGACCGCCTTGGCTATGCACTCATCGCCATCGGACTCGCCGCATGGGTACTGGGCGACGTCGTCTGGGACTGGCTCTCCTGGGCGAGTCCGCTCCCCGACGTCTCCGCCGTCGACGCCCTCTACATCCTCGGCTACCTCTCGTTCATCGCCGGTCTCGTCGTTCTGACTCGCAACGCCACGGGGGAGGTCCCGACCGATGTCGTGATCGACGGCGCCGTGCTGGCCGCGGCCGCCGGTGTCGTCTTCTGGGTCGGCCTGATCGAACCGGCGCGCGAGGCCGGCGACCTGCTCTACCGGTCGATCACAACCGCCTACCCGTTGCTGGCGATCCTGCTCCTGGCGGCGTTGGTTTGGATGGTGCTGCATCCCGACCGGCGATCGATGCCCGCAGGCAGCCGCTTAATCGGTGCGGCGATCGTGATCCTGCTCGTGCTCGAGCCGGTATCGGCCTGGTACTACCTGCACGAGCCGAGCATCGACCTGGAGCCGACGATCGACCGATCGTTCCAGGTTGCGTATGCCCTCATTGCCCTGGCCCCGTTCCGCACGCGAACGCTGCGCCGACCGTCCGATCGACACACGCTCCATCCACTCCGCCTCGTGATGATCGGCTCGGCGTTGGTCGCCGGACCGGTCACGATGTTCCTGGTCGAGGGCTCGCGTGCCCCCGCCCTCATTGCATCGTCGATCATCTCGGGGCTCGTGCTCATCCGTTTCGTCACACTGAGCCGGGACCGCGAGCGCGCCCAAGCCGAGCTCGCGCACCGGGCCACCCACGACGCCCTCACGGGCCTCGCCAACCGCGAGGTTCTGGAAGCCGCCTACGCCGAGCCTTCCGCCGCAGGTGGCGACGACGACTCGAGCATCGCCCTCTTCTACCTCGATGTCGATGGGTTCAAGTCAGTCAATGACACGTTCGGCCACGCCGTCGGCGACGCGGTGCTGGTCGAATTGGCCGACCGGATTCGGGCCTGGTGCCGTCGTCACGATGTCGCGATTCGGCTTGGTGGTGACGAGTTCGTCGTGCTCTGTGAGTCCATCACCGATATCGCCCAGGCCGGTTCGATCGCACGGCAACTCCAGGACCGAATTGCGCCGGACTTCGAGCTCGACGAGCTGGCCATCGACGTCTCGCTGAGCATCGGGGTTGCCACGACGGCCCGACGAGGCCGTCCGCCGATCGACGTGCTCCTACGGCAGGCCGACATGGCGCTCTATCAAGCCAAGCATCGCGGCCGAGGCCTGACGGTCGTATCCGACGATTCCGTGGATCGCTTGACCCACGGCAACACCCACGAACCGCGGGTCGCGCCGCGGCGATAGCCCCGTCGACACCCTTGGTCGCGGCTACACCAGGCCGCCAGCGCGACAGACTTCGGCGAAGCGAGCGACGCCGGCACGGATGACGTCGGGCGCGGCTTGACCGAAGCACAGGCGCAAATGGCGCTTGCCCCAGTCCGGATCGGCGGACCAGCCGGCGCCGGGATTGAACTCGATCCCCTCGGCTGCTGCGGCGGCGACGAGGGTGCCGGTGTCGACGCCCTCGGCGAAGGTGAGCCAGCAGTAGATCCCACCCATCGGCGTGGCGACCTCGACGGCATCGCCGAACTGTTCTCGAACCGCGCTGACCATGGCGTCGGCCTTGGCCTGAAGTGCGTCGATGAGCTGGCCGACGTGGTCGTCGAAGTGGGTCGGCGCGTACTCCGCCAGAGTCAGCTGTTCGAGGGCGCCGGTCCCGGCATCGGTCTTGAGCGCGAGCAGCTGCCGGACGACGGGTTCGTCGGCGATGATGTAGCCCACACGTAGGGCCGGTGCGATCGACTTGGAGAACGAGCCGCAGTAGATGACCTGGCCGCCATCGCCGTCGAGCGCCCGCAACGATGGTGGGCGTTCGCAGCCCCAGGTGAGGTCGGCGTAGCACTCGTCCTCGAAGATGGCGATGCCGTACTCGCGGGCGATCGCCAGAATTTCGTCGCGACGCTGGAGCGGCATGACCGAACCCGTCGGGTTCTGCACGGTTGGAATCGTGTAGAGGTACTTCGGCGTGATGCCACGGGCCGCAAGATCGTCGAGGGTCCACCGCAGGGCATCGGGCACGATCCCGTCGTCGTCGAGATCCATGCCTACGTAGTCGACACCAAGTCGCTGAAGCCGGCTCACCATGCCGCCGTAGGTCGCCATCTCGATCAGGACGGTGTCGCCGGGTGACAGCATGGCCTCGTTGACCAGGTCGAGCGCCTGGAGCGATCCAGAGACGATGAGGACCTGGTCAGCATCGCCGTTCATCCCCGCTCGAGCACCGAGCCCGTCCATGACGAAGGCGCGCAGCGGTGCGTAACCCTGCGGTGAGCCACCGAGGTTGTAGGTCGCCAGATTCCGTCCCTCGCGACGCAGCACGGTGAGCGCAGCCTCGGCGAGTCCGGCGAACGGGATGCTCTCCGGATCGTTGTGGCCACCGACAAAGGCGTAGTCGGGAGGATCGACCCACGCGCCGGCAGCCGCCGGCAGGTCGTCGCGGAAGCTTCCCAACAGGTCGAAGGCCATGCGCGCACACTACGCGAGCCCTTCGCCCTCGCTCCGGTCGACACTGCTTGGCCCGCCTCTGGGCACGTGCCAACGTACGGAGATGCCCAGCTTCGACGAGACACGCAGCTACGACTACATCATCGTCGGCGGTGGCTCCGCCGGCTGTGTGCTCGCCGCCGAGCTGAGCGTGCGGGCAAGCGTCGAGGTGCTGCTGCTCGAGGCCGGACCGGACTGGCGCACGCTCGATGCTGCGGCCGAGGTTCGCTCGCTGAATCCCGCGCGGGTCATCGCTCGGGAGAAGTTCGCCGAGCTCCAATGGCCCACGCTGACGGCGGCACGGGTCGACGGTCAGCGCGAGCGACTGTTCTGGCGCGGCCGTGGACTCGGCGGCAGTTCGACGATCAACGGCGTGATCGCGATCCGGCCGCTCCCCGACGACTGGGATCGCTGGCAGCAGCCGGGGTGGCGCCACGACGACGTGCTCCCCTCGCTCCGACGTATCGAGCGCGACATCGACTTCGGCGCCGAGCCGTACCACGGCGGCGATGGTCCGCTGCCGATCTTTCGCATGCCCGTCGATCTCTGGGGGGCGACCGACCGAGCGCTCTGGGATGCTGCGATCGAGGCGGGCCATCAGATCTGTGATGATCACAACGCGCCGGCCGGCACCGGTGTGTCGCCCTATGCAATCAACGGCGATCCGCTCACGATGGAACGTGTCACCGCCAACGATGCGTGGCTCGAGCCCATCCGAGATCGTCCGAATCTCACGATCGTCGGCGACGCGCTCGTCGACCGCGTACTGTTCGACGGCACCCGTGCACGGGGCGTGCGCGTGCGCATCGGCGACGAGTGGACCGAGGTCACCGCCGGCGAGGTCGTGCTCAGCGCAGGCGCCGTCCACTCACCAGCGATCCTCTTGCGTTCGGGAATCGGTCCCTCGTCTGGACTGCCGGTCGGCGAAGGGCTGCAGGACCACGCCAACACGTTCCTGCTCCTCGACTACCGCGACGGAGCCGGGCCGGAGACGGTCGACGATCGCCACACGAACTGCTGTGTGCGGTACTCGTCCGGTCACGCCGACGCCGGCGACAACGACATGATGATCGTGTCGATGAACCACTCGACGCGCCGCGACCAAGGCGGTCTGCTGATCGGATGGGTGAATCAGGCGTTCTCCACCGGGCGATTGTCGCTCCGATCGGACGATCCCGAGACCCACCCGAAGATCGACGAGTTCATGTTGTCGGACGAGCGCGATCTGGTGCGGTTACGCGATGCGACTCGACGGATGCTCTCGTTGACCCAGACGCCGGGGTTCGAAGCGATCACCGAGCGAGTCAGCATCGATCTGGCCGGCACCGACCCTTCGGAGCTCGACGCCGACGACGCCCTCGACCGCTGGCTCCTCGCGAACTCCTCCGATGCACAACACATTTGTGCGACCGCGGCGATGGGTCGAGTGGTCGACGCGGACTGTCGGGTCCTCGGCTACGACGGGTTGCGCGTCGTCGACGCCTCGGTGTTCCCCGAGGTCCCACGCGCCAACACCCACCTGATGACGCTGGCGGTCGCCGATGCGGTGGCCCACCGGATCACCGGTGGGCCACCGAATCAAGCGATCAGTCGAAGGACATGATCGGGCGGATCTCCACGGTGCCGTAGACCGCGCTCGGAACCTTGGCGGCCCAGTGGCGTGCCGCATCGAGGTCCTCGACATCGATCAGGTAGAAGCCGCCCAGGACCTCCTTGGTCTCGGCGAACGGGCCGTCGGTGGTCAGGGTCGCATCGTCACGGACCTGGATGCTCGTTGCCGTGGAGACGGGCTGGAGCGCCTCACCACCGAGCATGGCGCCGGCGGCCTCGAGTTCGGACGAGAACTGGAACCACTTGCCCATCTCCTCCTCCGTCATTTCGGGCTCCGCGCCTTCGTTTGCGTACAGCAGCAGTAGGTAGCGCATCGTCTGTTTCCCTTCTCCCCGGGCCTCTCCCGGATACCAATACGACGAACAGCCTGGCTCGGATCGGACACCTCTGCAGAAAAAGTCTGCGAATGCGACGATGGGGATGTCCCGTCGACCGTGCGAAGAACCTCCGATGACCCTGCCCCGTGTCCTGACTCTCTACGCCGCAACCGTTCTTGTCGTCGTGCTTGCGGGATGTGGCGGTTCGAGCGGGTCGACCGAGTCGGAAGCGTCGGAGACCGCGGATCCCACGCCGACGCGGGTGCCACCACCGGCGGCGCTCGCCTTCACCGAAACCCTCGAGGTCTCGCTGCCGGTCAACGGTGCGCTGCGGCCGACCCCGGCGCTGGGCAATCCGATCACGCTGATCGCCTTGGCGGGGGTTGCGTCGGCCCATCCCGCGACCGCCGAAACCATGACCGAGGTCGTCGGTGAGTTCGAACTCGCCCAGGCCATCGAGGATGGCAGTGGTGGCTGGCAGCTCACGATCGAGCTCACCGAGGACCAGGCCGACGAGGTGGAAGCGCTCGCCACGACCCACACCTTCACCATGGTGGAACGAAACGGAAGCGGAGACTTCGTCGTCGAATTCGAGCTTCCGGCCGAGCGGGCGTTCGCAGGTGACCCCGCATTCGCCGGCCTGCCAGAGTTGGGCGGAAGCTTCGGAACCGTCCAGGACCTCGCAACCGACTCTCCGACCGTCCTCGTCGAGCAGACCGGCTATCTCGCCTTCGTCAACCCCGACACGGTCGGCGCCGACGGCGCGATCAACTCCTACATCGTGTTGCTCGCGGTCGAGCCGTCCGTCGGCCTTGGGGTGATCAAGGCTGCGGCACGCGACGAGATCGCCATCGTCACCGTGGGTTG
This sequence comes from Actinomycetota bacterium, assembly GCA_039028435.1. GTDB lineage: Bacteria > Actinomycetota > Acidimicrobiia > Acidimicrobiales > UBA10347 > UBA10347. Next base: position 106,827 of record JBCCIC010000017.1, read on the forward strand.
ACGCCGAGTCGTGGGTGAGCCGTGGTTCCTTCGACCCAGCTGGCCGAGTCGAACGGCCCACGCGACAGCTCTCCCGTTATGGGGACGTTTACGGGGGTCCGCAGTGTCAGGGCATCCACCGCTGCACCCCACGGAGCAACCCATGTCAGTCGCCTCGCTCACTCTCCTCGGAGGAATCCTCCTCATCGCCGCTTGGACGGCCGTCTTCGCCGCCGTATGGCTCGGCGATCTTCCCGGTTCGAACCGTTGAAACGGACCGCGACCGAACCGCGCCGACGCCACTTGCGGGCTCGATGACCCGAGTCCGAGTGGGTCCGATCTGACGGTGAGGACCAAGATGGTCGGGTAAGGATCTCGCCGCCGATCGGCGCCGTGAGATCGCCACGACACCGAGGAGCACCGGCGATGCCATCTCGCGACGGGCACCTGGCACTGGTCGGGTTCCTGCAAGCCCAGAACTGCACGAGCATCCCGGCCGCATGGCGCCACCCCGACGCCCGGCTCGACTTCATGTCCGCCGACTACTACCAGCACATCGGGCGCACGCTGGAACGAGGTTGCTTCGACATCGGCTTCTTCGATGACCGGCTGGCCATGCCCGACATGTACGGCGGCGACCACGCCCACACCGTCGAGGGTGGCATCCGCTGCGTCAAGCTCGACCCGACGGTCGTCCTTACCGCCATGGCGATGGCCACGGAACACGTGGGCCTCGGCGCGACCTATTCGACGACGTACCACGAGCCGTTCCACATCGCTCGGCTGTTCTCCACGCTCGACCACCTGACCGGTGGACGAGCGGCGTGGAACGTCGTGACCTCGGTCAACGACAACGAAGCTCGCAACATGGGCCGTGCCGCCGGACTCGACCACGATGACCGCTACGACCGCGCCGACGAGTTCATGGAGATCGTCCACGGCCACTGGGACACGTGGGACGACGATTCGCTGCAGCTCGACCGAGAAGCCGGGGTCTTTGCGCCCGGCGATTCCGTTCACCGGCTCGACCACGTCGGTGAGCACTTCCAGAGTCGCGGCCCGTTCACGGTGCCCCGCACGCCGCAAGGCCACCCCGTCGTGATCCAGGCCGGCCAGAGCACTCGGGGCACCCGATTCGCCGCCAAGTGGGGCGAGCTGATCTTCGTCTCCGGCGGCCAGCTCGAACGCGCCAAGCGTGCGTATCAGACGTTGCGCACCGAGGCGGAGGCCGTCGGTCGGGACCCCGACTCCCTGCGGGTCACCACGCTGGTGTTCCCCGTCGTCGGGCGCACGACCGCCGAAGCCGAGGATCGCCGAGCGGCGTTCGACGATCTGACGACCGAGCTCGACGAGCTGTCGCTGCTGTCCGAGGGGCTGAACTTCGACTTCGCGACGAAGGATCTCGACGACACGTTCTCGGCCGAAGAGCTCGAGGGGTTGTCGGGTATCCAGGCGATTCGGGACCGAGTGGTTGAGTCGGTCGGGGGTGAGCCAACGGTCCGCGACTTCGTCAAGACGACCGGGCGGGCGAGCCTGAGCAATGCGATCGTGGGGGATCCCGTACAGATTGCCGATCATTTCCAGGAGTGGTTCGAGGCCCCGGCATGTGACGGGTTTGTGGTCGGGTCTGCGTATCAGCCGGGTGGACTGGAGCAATTCGTTGACCTGGTCGTACCCGAGCTCCAACACCGAGGGCTGATGCGCACCGAATACACAGGTTCAACCCTCCGCGATCACCTCGGGTTGTCGGTGCCTCCGCAAGGCGCGTGGCGGAGTTAGCCCCGACGGGGCGCCCCAGAGGTCTGCTAGGAAGACAGGGCAATGAGTCCCACGATTGATCCGACCTACGTGCATGTCGACCGGTTCGACGCTGGCTCGCGGGCGAGCCTCGACCACCTCGACGAGCACGGCTATGTGGTCATCGCCAACGCGCTGACGACCGAACAGGCGGCGGCAGCGCTCGACCTCACCTGGGATTATCTCGAAGGGCTCGGCACCGGGATCCAGCGCGACGATCCGAACACCTGGCACGACGATCGGTGGCCGGTTGCGGTCCACGGCGGGATCATCCCGAGCCAGGGCATCGGCCATTCAGCCGCCCAGTGGTTCATCCGTTCGGTGCCTGCGGTCAAGCAGGCGTTCGCCGCGATCTGGGACGACGACGATCTGTTGGTGAGCTTCGATGGGATGGCCTTGTGGCGGCCGGCCTCGGTCGATCCGGAGTGGAGGACGAACCGTGGCGGTTCGTGGCTCCATGTGGACCAGCATCCGATCACCCGGCCAGGCATGCAGTGCGTGCAGGGTGCGGTGTCGCTGCTTCCGACAAGCCCGTCGGCCGGCGGGAACATCGTGATCCCCGGATCACACCGTTGGTTCCACGAGATCCCCGAACGCTACGCCGAGCGACTCGGCCGAATTCCGGAGATGGTCGACCACTTCCGCTTCCCGTCTGACGATCCGCTGCTCGCCGACACTCCTCCGATCATGTGTCATCTCGAGGCCGGGGACATGATGCTGTGGGACTCACGCACGGCGCACTGCTCGAGCTCCGGGCTCGAGCCTGCGACGGACGCCGGGGCGACGCAGGAGCTTGTGCGAGCCGCAAGTCTGGTGTGCATGATGCCGCGCGCACGGTCGAACGACCGGGTGATCGAGCGTCGTCGCGGGGCACTCGAAGCGCGCACGTCGACGACAAACTGGAGCGATCGATTCATCGATGCCGACCAGTTCCCACAGGTACTCGCTGCCGATGACGGCACGAAATACACGCTTCCGCCCGTCCCTGAGCTCGACGACTATCAGCGTTCGCTCGTCGGCTGAACCTCGAGGGTGCGTTGCGCATCGCCTACTGGATGAAGGTCTCGCAATCGGCCTGAGCGTCGGTGCCGGTACCCCCGGTGCACGTGTCGACGCCTGTTCCGCCCATGAGCGTGTCGTTGCCGGCTTCACCGGCCATCGTGTCGTTGTCGCCCAGCCCCCAAAGCACATCGCTGCCCGCCCCACCCAGCATGTAGTCCGCGCCGTCACCACCGAGCATGGTGTCGTTGCCATCCTCGCCGTGGAGCGTGTCATCGCCGGCGTCACCCTGGACGATGTCGTCGCCGAGGCCGCCGAAGAGCACGTCGATACCGGCCCCACCCCAAAGCAGATCGAGGTCGACCCCACCGTAGAGCGTGTCATCACCGTCGTCGCCGAGCAACTGGTCGACACCCGAGCCACCGAGCAAGGTGTCGATGCCGGGCCCGCCGAGTGCGACATCGTTGCCATCGCCCCCGTCGAGCCAGTCGTTGCCGTCGAGTCCCCAGAGGATGTCGACACCCTCTTGTCCGAGCATGACATCGCCCTCGGCGCCACCGATCAGAGTGTCGATTCCGTCCCCTCCCTCGAGGTGGTTCGCACCGGACATGCCTTGCAGTACGTCGTCGCCGCCACCGCCGAGGATCCGGTCGGCGCCTGAGTAGCCCCAGATGAAGTCGACCCCGGGGCCGCCGATCAGGAGGTCGTCGCCTGCGTGGCCGTGCAGGCTGTTCTGACCGGGCCCACCGTCGATCGTGTCGTCGCCGATCTCGCCGAGCAGAAGGTCGTCACCTTCGCCACCGCGGATCACATCGTCGCCCGTACCCGACCACACGAGATCGTTGCCACCCAGGGAGCAGACGACATCGGCACCGCCATTGCCGTAGATCTGGTCCGCGGCGTTCGTACCGGCGATGACGTCAGGAGTGTCCGGAGCGATGAAGAGTGTCGTGCCGAGTCGTGTCATGTCGACCGTCACAGCACGGCCGTCGCACAACGACGATGCGGAAACGGTGAGCGCGACCGATCCGGACGCCGTGGGCACACCCCCCTGGACCTGGATCCAGTAGGTGGTTCCCGCGTCGGCGACGAAGCCCAGCATCGACGAGGTCCGGGTCGCGTCGATGTCGTCGTTGCACCCCGCGGCAACCAAACCCGCGGGTGTGCCGGTGTGCACGGCAAGCTGAGTGTCGAAGTCGGAGCCGAGTGTGTCGATGACGACCGGGCCGGACGCAATCGGGGTCCAGCGCCACCACACCGTGTCGCCCGCGGGTGCGCCGGCGCAGGTGACAGGCTCGCCGAACTCGCTCGTCGCCCCGACAGTGGTTCCCGTAGTGTTCAATGGCAACGCGCCGGCGAGAACTGCAGCGCAGTTGAGATGATCGTTCTCGACGGCCAGACCCAGACACGCCGGATCGACCGCATCGACGAATGGATCGCTGAAGCGCACGTCGGCGAGGAACGTCGGATCGGTGAGTGTCTCGAGGAAGGCGACGAGCGCATCCTTCTCCGCCTGGGTGAGGTTGAGTCTGATCGGGTCCGCCACACCAGGTGCCGGATTGTTGTCGAGGCGGCGGGCGAGTCCGGGATGAGCCTGCACGCCGCTGTCGTAGAAGTCGATGACCTCGCCGAGGGTGGCAAACCTCCCGTCGTGCATGTAGGGCGAGCTGACCGCAACGTTGCGCAACGACGGCACCTTGAAGCGCCCGTTGCCTGCGCCGGCATCGACCGTCGTGGCGTCGAGTCCGATGTTCGTCGGGCTGTCCGCGATGTGGAGGTCGGTGTCATGGCACCCGGCACAACTGAGTTGGTTGAACAGTCGACGACCCTCGTTCTCCTGTGCCGTGAAGTTGACGAAGTTGATCGGCACGCCCTGGTCGTACTTGGAGTTCGACGAGATCATCGAGCGCACGAACTGGGCCAGTGCGAGCGACACGCGCTCACTCGTGATGTCGGGTGTGCCAAAGGCGGCTTCGAACAGGTCGGGGTAGTAGTCGAGGGCTGCGAGCTTGGCCTCCAACTCGACGAGCGATACCCCCATTTCGACCGGGTCCGGGATCGGCATCAGCACCTGGTCCTCGAGCGTTGCGGCGCGCTCGTCCCAGAAGAACCGGCCGGGCTCGTAGTAGGCGGCGTTGGCGAGACTCATGGAGTGTCGCCCCGTGAGCCCACCGGCGAACCCGGTACTGAGCACGTCAGGATCGCTGAACGAGTTGGCCTGGATGTGGCACGACGCGCACGTCGTCGAGCCGTTTGCCGAGAGCGCGGTGTCGTAGAACAGCACCCGTCCGAGCGTGGCTCCGGCATCGGTGACCGGATTGTCATTCGGCGTGTTGTCTGCCGCAAGCACCTCGGCGCTCAGGAAGTGGGCGGGTAGGGCCGGGTTGGCGTAGCTGAACGGCACCTCGGGGAGCTCAGGCACTCGATTCGGTGCCTGGGCGCCGGCGGCGTAAGACAGGAGCAACGTGATCGCCACGGCGAGCGGCGGCAGCACCAACGGCAGGCTGCGCGCTGTGCTTGACGTGGCATCGGAGATCGTTGATCGCACGATGCGATCCAACGCGTCGATTGCAAAGGAACTGACAAGATTGCGTATCGCATGCCGCAACCACGGGGCCTACCTGCCGTTCGGCCTACTTCTCGGCTTGGGGCACTAGGGCACGTTGGCGACGTTCTCGCAGAGACCGTCGGTGGCGTCGGTTCCGGCGCCCCCGTCACAGGTGTCGGCCGCCCCATCACCACCCAACAAGACGTCGTCGCCGTCGTTGCCGTTGAGCGTGTCGTTGCCGTCGAAGCCCCACAGCACGTCGTTGCCGGGGCCGCCGTTGAGCGTGTCGTCGCCGGGAGGCAGCCCGACGTTGTCACCGAGCAGCGTGTCGTTGCCGGCATCGCCGTTGACCGTGTCGGCACCTTCCTCACCCACGACCACGAAGTCGTCGCCGGCTCCGCCCGAGACGGTGTCGTTGCCGGGGCCGCCCCACACCAGGTCGGCGTCGTCGCCGCCGGTCAACACGTCGATTCCATCGTGGCCGAGCACCCAGTCGATGCCAGGGCCGCCGTCGCCGGTGTCATTGCCCTCGTTGCCCAACAACACGTCGTTGCCGGCACCGCCGAACATCATGTCGTTGCCGGCGAGGCCCCAGATCACATCGACATCGGGACCGCCGGTCATCGTGTCGTTGCCATCATTGCCGACGAAGGTGTTGACACCAGAGCCGCCGGTCATCGTGTCGTCGCCATCCATGCCCTGCATGATGTCGTTGTCGTCACCGCCGTGCATGACGTCGTTGCCGTCGAAGCCCCACAACTGGTCGTTGCCGGCCTCGCCGAAGATGGTGTCGAGGCCGGTACCGCCGAGGATGATGTCGTCGCCGGGCCCGCCGAAGATGGTGTTGATGCCCGAGATGCCCCAGAGGACGTCGTTTCCGCCCTCACCACAGATCGTGTCGTTGCCGCCCGCACCCACGATCGTGTCATTGGCCGGCGTACCGAGGAACACGTCGTCGCCGGCAGTTCCAGTGATCGCATTCACACCGAGACGGTTCAGATCGTGGGTGACGACGAGCCCGTTGCAGAACGTCGGCGGCAGCGCGTCGAAGTCGAACACGTTGACGTAAACCGCGCCGGCACCGATCGTCCGCTGATTGCAATCTCGGCCCTCACCATCAGGATCCGCAGGGCTCGTGCCCTTGTTCACGATCGTGTCGGAGAACGAATAGCCCACGGGGGTCGTCACACACATGATCACCGTGGAGCCCTCGGGAGCGTCGCCGAACGTCTCGTAGGTGGTCCCTTGCACCCCGGTCAATGTGGTCGTCGTCGTAAAGGCCGAGACCCCGTTGATGAACGCCTCGACCTGCACCCCGGCGAGTCGCTGCGCCGTGAAGACACCGCCGGCACCACCCGCTTCGATCGTCGCCCCAACCCTGAGGATCGGGTTCTCGTCGTAGTCGAACACATTCACATAGACCGCACCGGCACCAATCGTGCGCTGATTGCAATCTCGGCCCTCACCATCAGGATCCGCAGGGCTCGTGCCCTTGTTCACGATCGTGTCCGAGAACGAATACCCCGCTGGCGTCGTCACACACATGATCACGGTGGCACCGGTGGGTGCGGTGCCGAAGGCCTCGTACAGGGTGCCCTGCACCCCGGTCAACGTCGTCGTCGTCGATCCCGCCGAAACCCCGTTGACAAACGCCTCGACCTCGACACCAGCCAACCGCTGCGACGCGAATACCCCCGCAGCGCTACCCGCTTCGATCGTTGCCCCGATCCTCAGTTCGGCTCCGTCGGTGTAGTCGAAGACGTTGACGTAGACCGCGCCGGCACCGATCGTGCGCTGATTGCAGAAGCGCCCCTCACCGTCGGGGTCGGCGACGATCGTGCCCTTGTTCACGATGATGTCGGTGAGGTGATAGCCCGTCGGCGTGGTCACGCACATGATCACCACCGAACCCTCCGGCGCCGACCCGAACTCCTCGTACACCGTGCCCTGCACACCCGTGAACGTCGTCGTCGTCGTAAAGGCCGAGACCCCGTTGATGAACGCCTCGACCTCGACCCCGGCGAGTCGCTGCGCCGTGAAGACGCCACCTGCACCACCGGCGTCGATCGTCGCCCCAATCCGCAACACCGGATCCATGTCGTAATCGAACACATTCACATACACCGCACCAGCACCAATCGTGCGCTGATTGCAATCACGACCCTCACCATCAGGATCCGCCGGACTGGTGCCCTTGTTCACAATC
>JBCCIC010000018.1:0-110915 GCA_039028435.1 Actinomycetota bacterium
AACGCCCGCCCAGCGACACCGCGAACGCAAGGCACCACCAACTCGCCCCCACACGACCACACCTGCTCAACGCGGTTCGGCCACGCAGAGACGAACCCACCGCCCCGCCTCGACCGGCAAACACCGGCCCGCTGAGGCGAAGGGCGACGACGACCCCGCCTGACCGCCGGTCCCGAGCGCCCGACATCAAACCTGGCACCGATGTCACAACCACACCCTCGCCGGTCGTCGAGCAGTGCTTAATCACTTGTTTCGCGGTCGTGCAAGCCCGGATTGACGCCTGACGGCGATACTGGAGGGCCAGAGGTGCACGACATGGATGACCACAACGACGCGGACGAGCCGGTCGAAGACGGCGGCACACCGATCACCGAAGACTCGGCGACCGAGGAAGAGGCGGCCACATCAGCGGCAGTGCTGGTGACCGACCCGGAAGACATCGAACCAGTACGCCCAGCCGCAACGGTCAAGGCGATCCCGCGGACCGCCGCGGCCCTGTCCGGCGTTCTCGCGGCCGGAATCGCACTCGGCGTCGGCGAACTGCTCTCCGGGCTGACCGGCCGGATCCCGTCCCTCGTCGCCCGAGTGGGCGACATCGTCATCGAGAATGTCCCCGGCTCGGTTGAGCGATGGGCCATCGACACCTTCGGCGAGAACGACAAGCCCGCGTTGGTGATCGGCATCACGGTCATCGCCCTGTTGATCGGCGCGGCAACCGGCATCTCGGCATCCATCCGATTCCGGTCGGCATGGACCGTCTTCGGCTTGTTCGGTCTGATCGGCGCACTCGCCGCCAGCTCGGATCCCCAGCGACCAGCCTTCTGGGGCTGGTTTGCGGCCTTCTTGGCGGCGGCGGCCGGCATCGGCAGCCTCGCGTTGCTCTTCCGGGCCGCGCGTTCGACGCTCCTCGACCTTGGCGACAGCAGCGAGACCGAGCGACGAAGCCCACTCGCTCGGCGCACCTTCGTCAGCGCGGCCACGGCCGCGGCAGCCGTGGGTGTCGCCACCCCGGTACTCGGCGGAGCGTTGCGTGGCCGTCAACAGGCCGCGACCGAAGCCGACCGCGAGCAGGTGGCCGCGCAGCTCCAGCAACGGGCTGAGACGACACCGACCGCGGTGCCAACCGAGATCCCCGAGGAAGCTGGCGCCGAGGACTCGGAGCCAGCGGAACTGGTCTCAACCGCGCCACCCGCTTCGATTGACGACAACTTCGACGACCTCGTCGAGGGGATCACGCCCATCGTCGTGCCGAACGAGGACTTCTACCGAATCGATACAGCACTCGTCGTGCCCCAGATCGACGTCGAGACGTGGTCGATGAAGGTCACCGGCATGGTCGACAACGAGATCGAGCTCACCTTTGACGACCTGTTGGCCATGGACACCGTCGAGGAGTACGTCACGCTGTCGTGCGTCTCCAATCAGGTCGGCGGCGATCTGGTCGGCAATGCTCGCTGGCTCGGCGTGCCGATCAAGCGCCTCCTCGACATGGCCGGCGTACAGCCCGGCGCAACCCAGATCGTCGGCCGTTCGGTCGACGGGTGGACCGGTGGCTTTCCCACCGCCTATCTCGACGACCCGAACCGGGTCGCACTCGTCGCCGTGGCGCAGAACGGCGAGCCCCTGCCGATCGAGCACGGTTTCCCGGCCCGCCTGGTGGTCGCCGGCCTGTACGGCTACGTGTCGGCGACCAAGTGGTTGAAGGAGATCGAACTCACCACGCTCGAGGGCTTCGACGGCTACTGGATCCCGCGTGGCTGGTCCAAGCTCGGCCCGATCAAGACCCAGTCACGAATCGATGTCCCTCGCCAGAACAGCCAGATCACCGCCGGCCCCCAGGTCATCGCCGGCGTTGCTTGGGCGCCCGACCGTGGGATCGACAAGGTCGAGGTCCAGATCGCCAGCCTCAACGGCGAAGAGCCGGAGTTTGGGCCATGGATGGAGGCCGAACTGTCGGCCGACGTCACCGACAACAGCTGGCGGCAATGGCACCTGAGCTGGGATGCCCCGGCCGGCGACCACGGCATCCTCGTACGGGCGACCGATGGCACGGGTGAGACCCAGACCGAGGTCCGTACCCCCGTGGCCCCTGACGGCGCATCGGGCTGGCACACGATCCTCGTTCGGGCCACGTGAGACACCTTCGGCCTGGCGGACCGAACACGTTCTGCGTCTGACAAACCGCTCTTGGTGAGGTCGACGTGCCCCGCCTTGGGAAGAAGCACCTTGTGACCGAAATCCCGCCATTGATGCCACGGATTCCGGGGGGTGCCTCGCTATGGTTTGTCGCCGGTTCCCAACCGTTTGGGGAAGACACAAGTGAGCGGAGACGTTTCGCCTGGTGCTTCCACCCCCTTCCGACGGTGGAACAAGAACGACATCGGAGGTCCGAGATGGCAAGCCGCCGCGGAGACACATTCGACAAGCGCCAGCGCGAACGCCGCCGTCAGGAGAAGGCCGCAGTCAAGCGTTCCAAGCGCCAGGGCACCCCACCCCCCAATGGTCCGCTGACGACCACCACCCAGACGGCCGAAAAGCCGCACAATCCCAGCCTGGACACGCTGATCGAGGACTTCACCCCTCGCACCAGCGAGCACCGGGATCTGCTGGAGAAGTTCTCGATGATCAAGGAACACCGCAAGGCCGGTGGCATCGACAACGACACCTACGAACTGCTCCGCATGGAGATCTTCGAGGAACTCGGCCTCGAGGCCTGAGCCTGCCTTGCCGGGTGACTCAGTCCTGGCCGTCGAGTTCTTCGATGGTCTTGGGCCAGTCGTCCTTCAGCAATCGAGACAGTGACCGATCGGCCAGCATGCGCCCCTCGGTCTGGCAGGTCGCGCAGTAGTTGACCTCGTTCGAGGCGTACACGATCCGCTGCACTGGCGAACCGCACACGGGACACGGTTCGCCAAACTTGCCGTGCACTCCCATGTCCTTGCGAAACGCGGTCACCTTCTCGGGGAAGCCGTCGCCGATCTCTGCCCGCATTCGATCGGCAAAGTCCACGAGTGTCGACTGGACCGAGCCGTAGAGCCTCTCGATCTCGTCGTCCTTGAGCTGGCCCGTGCGCTTGACCGGCGAAAGCTTGGCGTGGAGGAGGATCTCGTCGGAGTACGCATTGCCGATCCCGCTGAAAATCGCCGGCATCGTCAGGGCTCGCTTGAGCGTGCGATTCTGCGCGGTCAGACGCTCGGAGAAGGTCGCCAAATCGATCTCGAGTGGCTCCAAGCCGCCGCGATCGTGGTCGGCGAGCAACTGCTCCTCACCCCGCAGGAGCCACATCGACGCCCGCTTCTTGGTCGCCGCCTCGTTGAGTACCAGCGTGCCGTGTTCGAAGTCGATGGCTGCCAGCTGGATCTTGCCGCCCTTGGCGCCGGCGTCGCGCCAGAACAACCGTCCGGCGACCATCAGGTGGATCACCAGGAACAGGTCGTCCTCGAACTCGAGCACGAGTCGCTTGCCAAGGCGCCGAGTCCCGGTCGGAGCCATCCCTTCGATGGTGTTGATGGGTGGATCGAAGCTCTTCAACACCGAGATCCCCGTGATCCGGATCTTCTCGATCGGATGGCCGACGACGTGGCGCTCGAGGGCCTCGAGGTAGTTGATCACGTCGGGGTACTCGGGCACCCCGCAACGGTACTCTCGCCGTCATGAGCTCGTCAGCCGAGGGACCTCCCGGCGCACCTTCGGGCGCCCCAGTGGGACCAGGCGATCCGGAGGATCCGCTCGCCCCTGCCCGCGCGGCCCTCGACGCGCTGCGCGACGTCGGCGACACGCTTCGAACCGGAGCGCGCGACCAGCCTGGCACCTTGGGCGTGGGTGTCGATCAGGCCACCCTGCACGCCGCCGAGCGGGCGGTGAGCATGGGAGTGGCCATGTTGGCGACCACCCGAGCCGATGCCGCCGCCGCGCTCGAAGCCAGCGTTGTCGGCGCGGCACCCCGCAAAGAGCCCGCGATGGCGGGCGACTTGCTGCTCACCGTCGACCTGGTGCACCGGGCCCTGGGCGCGGCACTCGAACAGGTCGCCGAAACCCAGCCGGCAGGCGCCGACCCGGTGGCGCAGGCCGACGAGCTGCCCTGACGCGTCGTTACCCTCCCTGTCGATGCTGACCGCTTCCGGGCTCGCCAAATCGTTCGGTGGACGCACCCTGTTCCGAGACGTCACGCTGGAGCTTCGCCCCGGCCGGCGGGTCGCGCTCGTGGGTGGCAACGGCAACGGCAAGACCACCTTGATCAACATCCTCCTCGGCGAAACCGAGCCCGATGAGGGCGCCGTCCACCGCCCGGGCGACATGCAGATCGGCTACCTGCCGCAGGACCTCGCCGATGACCCGCAGGGCACGGTGCTCGAGGAAGCGATGTCGGGCAACTCCCAGCTGCAGGACGCCCGTAGCCGGCTGGCCGAGCTCGAACGCGAGTTGACCAACGCGGCCGATGCCGATGAGAAGTTGATCAACGCGTACAGCGATGCCCAGTCGCACTTCGAACAACTCGGCGGGTACTCCGCCGAGGCCGATGCGCACCGTGTGCTCGCCGGGCTCGGGTTCAAGGGCACCGACGGCGACCGTCCGCTTCGCGAACTCTCCGGTGGTTGGCGCATGCGAGCGGCGCTGGCTCGGCTCCTGGTCGCCAAACCCGACATCCTCATCCTCGACGAGCCCACGAACCATCTCGACGTCGACAGCGTGGCCTGGCTCGAACGTCAGCTGGCCGCGTGGCCGACGGCGTTGCTCTTCGTCTCCCACGACCGTGACTTCATCGACGCAGTCGCCGAGCGCGTGATCGAGCTCACCGCTGGAACGACGACTGAGTACGTCGGTGGCTTCGCCGAGTTCGTCGTGCAGCGCGAGGAGCGAATTGCTGCGGCCGAAGCAGCGGCCGCCAACCAGGCCCGCAAGGTCGCCGAGGTCGAACGCTTCATCGAGCGCTTCCGCTACAAGGCCACCAAGGCCCGCCAGGTTCAGAGTCGGGTCAAGACCCTCGAGAAGCTGGAGCGCATCGAGGCCCCGACACGGGAGGCGATCAAGGCCAAGTTCGCATTCCCCGAGCCGCGCCGGTCCTCCCGCATCGTCGCCGAGCTGGAGTCCGTCGATGCCGGATATGACGGTGTGCCTTTGCTCCGCGACGTCAATCTGGTGGTCGAACGCGGCCAGAAGATCGCCCTCATCGGCCCGAACGGGGCCGGCAAGACGACCCTGATCAAGCTCTTGCTCGGTGAGCTCGAAGCTCTCGCGGGCACGGTGACGATCGGCAACAACGTCGACATCGCGACCTTCGCCCAGCATCAGACCGAAGTGCTCGTCGACGGCCGCAGCGCGTTCAATGAACTCCAGGCCACCGTGGGTGACCTCGGCACCCGCAACCTGCGCACGATCCTGGGCAGCTTCGGCTTCGGTGGTGATGCCGCCGACCGCATGATCGCCGAGCTGAGCGGTGGCGAACGGACCCGCCTGGCGCTTGCCAAGACAATGGTCCACCCGGTCAACCTGCTGGTGCTCGACGAGCCGACGAACCACCTGGATCTACCGTCGTGCGACCTCCTCGAGGAGGCACTGCAGGCGTATCCGGGCACCGTCTTGATCGTCACCCACGACCGTCACCTCATCCGCAACGTGGCCGAGATCCTCGTCGAGGTCCGTGATGGCACGGTCCGATGGCACGACTCGGTGTCCGAGGAACTCTTGAGTCCGGGCGATGCTGAGGTCATCACCGCCGCGGCCCGACCGAAGGACCGGGGCATGTCCAACCCGGCCACGGCATCGGCCAACCGCAAGCAGCAGAAGCGGGACCAGGCCGAGCGACGCAACCAGTCGCATCAGGCGACCAAGCAGCTGAAGAACGAACTCCGCTCGGTCGAGAAGAAGTGGGAGAAGGCCGAGAATCGGGTGGCGGAACTCCAGGCTCAGCTCGCGGACCCCAACGTCTACGAGGACAGCGCCAAGGTCGCCGAGCTGGCGAAGGAGTTCGAAGCGGCCAAGGACACGGCCGCAGAGCTCTCGGCCCGTTGGGAATCCCTGGCCAGCAAGGTCGAAGCGCTGCAGGCCTAGCGTTCGCTTGAGACCGAGGGCTGATCGCGGCCTCTAGAGCGGGCAACGCTCCTCGATCAGCATCCGCTGTTCACCCGGATCGACGAATCCAAACTGGCGCTCCTGCCCAGGCTGGGAGCCGAAGATACGGACGGTGTCCTGGTTCGTCTGAACGACCTCTCCGTTCGCCCGATCGACCTCCCAGGTCACACAGAACACCGAGGTGAGGTCCTCGCCGTTCCAGGTCTCGTGCCCGATGAGGCCCATGCGCCAACTCGCTCGAGTACCGCCGAGGTCGGTGCGTTCGACCGGGTACAGGAAGCCCTGGTTCAGCCCACCCCACCCGTTCTCGAACGCCTCGTCGCTCAGACCGGCCTTGCCGGGTTCGAAGACCCGGACGACATCCCAGTCTTCGTTGGCGAAGGCATCGCTCAAGCGCTGCAGGTACAGCAGTTCTTGTACCTCTGGAGTCAGCGCATCAGCCGCGTCGGCGGGAGCGAGATCACGCGCCAACGATGGGCAGGTGACTCGTGGAAGGGTCTCGTTCCAGTCGAGATCCAGGTCTTCGAGCGGGAAGAGGCCGAGCTCGTCGTCGCCCTCGATCGCCACACCGACGAGTGCGCCCGTCTCGGTGTAGGCGGGGCTGGCTTGGGTCACCCGAACGGCGTCGACGATCGGCATCTCGACGGTCAGACGGCCGAGCACGTCCTCGAACACCCGACCGGCGAACGACGAGCCGGTGTCGACGACGAACAAGACTTCGTCGCCCGCAGCGATCGATGAGGTCTGCGGTGGGGCGAGCTCACCGGTGCGAGGACCTGGCAGCGCCCGGATGAGTCCGAGACCGTGACGGGTGTCCATCGTGAGCGCCCGCATCGGAATCGATGCTCCTTGCCGGTGCACGGTGATGAACCAGGGACTGCGAAGCACCGAGGCGTCGGTAAGCACACGGCCGTTGTCGAGCACCACGCCGGTGACCTGCTCGGCGCCCGTGCAGCTGAACGCCTCGACCGTGACCCGTGACTCGTCGGCGGCGATCAGTGCGGCAGCCGTGTCGAAGCCAACGATCGGGTCGGGATCCTCCCCCTCACCGCCGTCGTTGGCCGGATCGTTGGGGTCCTCGTCATTCTCGCCATCATCGACCGGCTGGAAGACGGGGTCGGTGTCGCCATCGTTGCCGTTCTCGACCGCGTCGGGGTCGTTGCCATCGGCAGCGTCCTGGCCGTCGCTACCGATCGGCACATCGACGACTTCGTCGCCGTCATCGCCACCGAGGACCTGGCTGGCGATCAGACCACCGCCCACGGCCAAGACGAGAACGATCACGGCGGCGGCGATCATGGCGCCCGAACGGGGCGACGACGTCTCGCCCGTCGCCGGGGCAGCGCCAGCCTGCGTGCCGGCGACCGGAGCCCCACCCGTCGTGTAGGCGACCGGCTGCGCACTCGGGCCCGCCGGCTGGGCCGGTGCTTGGGCCTGAGGTTGTAGCTGCGGTTGCGGCTGGGCCTGGGGTTGCGGCTGCGCCTGGTGTTGCGGCTGGGCCTGGGGTTGCGGCTGGGGGGCCGGGGACGGACGGCTCGCGGCCGGCGTTGGCGCGGTCGACTCCGGGCCGGAGGCGGCAGGCGTTGCCGCGGCGGTTGCGGTCGCGCCCGGTGACGCCGCCGGCGGCGCGGGAGGAGCAGCTCGCAAGTCCGCGTCGGCGAGTTGGTCGGCGAGTTCCTCGGCGGTCGCCTGACGATCTCCGGGATCCTTGCTCATCGCCTGCGCGACGATCGTGGCCAGCGCCGGTGGCACCTCGGCCGGGAGTGCCGGAACGGGCTCGTCGTGGATGCGCCGCATGAGCACGAGCATCGATGCGGTCTCACCCTCGCTGGTGAACGCTGGGTTACCAGCGAGCAGAGCAAAGAGCAAGGCGCCGAGCGAGTAGATGTCGGATGCTGCGCCGGAGTCCTTGCCGTCGAACACCTCGGGCGCGGTGTACAGCGGGGTCATCGTCAACGCCTGCGAGACACCCATCGTCTCGTCGAGCAGGTGGGCGATCCCGAAATCGGCGACGTCGGCGGTGCCGGTCGCGCTGACCAGCACGTTCGCCGGCTTGAGGTCGCGATGCACCACACCGCTGTCGTGCGCAAAGTGCACGGCCCGGCAGATGCGCTCGCCGAGCTTCTTGACCTCGGCGGGGTCCATGGGCCCCGAGTCCTCCAGCTGATCCTGCAGGCTGCCATTGGCGTAGTGCGGCATCAGTAGCCATGGCTGCCCCTCCGGCGTAAACCCGCTGCCGTAAAGGGGTGCGATGCCGGGAGCCTGCGACAGACGACCCATCGCTTTGCGCTCCCGATCGAAGCGACGGCGGGTCGCCTCGGCTCCGGCTGCCGTCAACACCTTGACCACGACGTCGCGATCCATCTCCGGCTGGCGTGCGCGGTAAACGACGGCGTTGCCGCCCGCTCCAATGCGCTCGAGGTCGGTTAGACCAGGAATGCCCAAGTCCATCGTGCTGATGGCGTGATGCTAGTGGGGAGCAGCCGTTCAGCCTGGGCAGCCGGGGGTGTCGGCAGCACCGCAGAGCGTCGTGGTGATCAGTTCGGCGACGACCGCGGGCGGCTGGCCCGACCCGAGATACCAGTTCTCGATGAAGAGTTCCCAGTGCAGGTGCAGCGACGGGTCTTGCGACCCGCGAAGTCCCTCCGCCGAGGCATTGGTCCCGCGATTGCCGAGCTCACCGAGCACCTGGCCCTGGCGTACGTCGCCGCCGAGGCGAATCCCCGGGTCGACCGCTTCGAGGTGGGCGGTGATCGTGTACACGCGCCCTCGCCCTCGTCCGGCCAGCTCACCGTGATCGATGATCACCACGTTGCCGTAGAGCATGACCAACGTCCAGTGCGGCGTGAATCCGGCCAACCCCGCATTGCGCAGCAACGCCTCACGATCGGCGACGGTGGGATCGACATAGTCGTCGACGACGTACACGACCCGCCCGTCGGCGATGGCGTGACCGAAACGATCCGATGTGCCGCAGCCAAAGTCGATTCCTTGATGGGTGCCGTTGCGATACGCCCGCGGCGCGCCCGGAAGCTGGCCTCCCCCGAGTCTCAGAGGGCACTGAGGATCGGTCGGCGAAACCAACTGGGGGCCGAGTGCCGCGGCAACCGCCCGCTGTGTGTCGGCGTGGGGGCCGACTTCGACGGCGACCGCACCATCCTGTCGCTGGTTCTGTTCCCACCACGAGAACGACAATTCTGTCGCCGGTGTTGCTGCGCCGCCGATCGAGCCGATCGAGCCGATCTCGGCGTCGGGGTCGACGATCTGCCCGAGGCGCAGGTCGTCCGGAACTCGAGAGAGTCCCGCGTAGACGGTTTGGGTGTTGCGCGAGCCCTCGAACGGGCCGTGGTCCACGACGACGTGAATCCCGAGTGCGGGTTGGTCCGACCACGACCATCGGCCTTCGACGAAGCTGGCACCGGCCTCGTCCGCCGCCAGATCGGTAGCGGCATAGTCGATCGTCGGGTCGGCGACGCCCACTGCGCTTTGCCGACTGATGTGGACGATTCGCCCGGGCGCAACGGGTCGCACCTCGGCCTGGGCCAGCGCCTCGATGCAGCGGATGCGGATACCACCCGCGACGCGCCCACCGGCCGTCAGCGTGCACTCGGGAAGCGGCGAGGTGACGACCCCTTCGAGGTCGGGCCGTGCGATCAGGTCGACGAAGGACGCCGGTTCCGGAACAGCCGTCGGCGACGCGGTCGCGGCGCTCGCAGCGTCCGACCCGCCGGATGTTGCACCTCCGACGGTGTCATCGCTGCCGGCTTGGTCCGCCGAAGCCTGCGCTTGGTCCGAACTGGCCGATTCGCTGGCCGCTCCGGCTTCTCCGTCCGTGGCCTCACCCGAGGCCGCGGGTGTCGGAACGATGCGGTCGGCCGACTGCTCGCCGGGGTCTGAGGCCAGGGTTGCCCACCACAGGACCCACCCGATCACCGCGATCGCCGCAAGGGTCATCAGGGCCTGGGCCACCATGGTTGCCCTGCTCGACACGGCCGATCAGGGTAGTTGCCGATCCTTCTGTGTCGAGGGACCCAGACAGCGCCGCCGCAACCTCGTATGCTCCTCGTCGATCGGTGAAAGGTGTGGAAATGCGCGATCGGTGGTTCAAGGTTCTGGGCGCATTGGTGCTCATTGTTTTCGTGGCGGCAGGCTGTGTGCGGGTCGAGCGAACAATCGTCATCAATGACGACGGCAGCGGTACGGTCGATTCGCTGACGGCGATCGACAGCGAGGGCATCCTCGAACTGTTCGCCGAGTTCGACCTCCCGGAGGAAGATTCAGGCGGCACGCAGGAGATCTGCGACGACTTCGCTGCGGACAGCGGCATGGACGATCCGAGTGTCCCGGCAGGCGCCACGATCCAACCGTTCGAAGAAGACGGCTTCTGTGGTGCGCGGATCCTGTTCGATCTGCCGGCATCGAACGACCACTCAGCGGCCCTGACCAACCTGTTCGGCGACGGCAGCACGCGCCTCTTCAAGGAGGGCGAGAACTGGATCTTCGAGAGCGCTGTCGACCTCTCCGACGTCGATGACAGTGCCGCCGAAGCCCCGGGCGACTTCGCTGAACAGCTGTTCAGCGACGCGGTGTTCAGGGTCACGGTCGATCTGCCCGGTCGCGCGATCGACGGGCAGAGCAATGCCACCTCGGTCGGCTCCGACGGCTTGTTCGAGTGGGACATCGACCTCGCGAACCCGCCCGCGACCCTGTTCGCCCAGACCGAACCGGGATCCGGCGGCGGTGACGGCGGCGGCGGGCTCGGCCTGATCCTCATCATCGTGGCGATCGTGGCGCTCGTCGCTGCTGCGGCGTGGTGGTTCCTGACCCAGCGCAACTCCGGCAGCACGCCGCCTCCGGCGGCAGCCCCGGGCGGCCCGCCGGCTCCGGGTACACCGAGTGCCGCGCCCGCACAGGCGCCGCTCAGTGCGCCGGTCAAGCCCGATGCGCCCTCGGCCCAACAGACGATCTCCTTCAATCCCGCTCAGGCTGCCGATGCCCTCGCCGCAGCGCGAGAGGCGGCCGATGCGGCGAACGCCCCGGCTGAGCAGGCCGCTGCGGCGTCACCGGAGCCTGTCTGGGACGCAGCCCTCAATGCCTGGGTCATCAATGACCCGGTGCAGGGCAAGTTGGTGCACGACGCCGCGACCGATAGCTGGCGCCCCGCCTAGCGTCACCGGCGACCTGTGCGGCGGTGAGTGCTCACCGCGGCGCAGGCCAGCAGATTTGGCACTTGCGGCCGTGAGCTCAGCTCGCGGCCGCAGTTCGCGTCAGAATGAGCCCTCCGGCGGGTGCGGGACCCTTCACGGCAATCGTGGGTCACCTACGATCCAAACCGCGGCAGACTGGTAGACGATGCAGCCACCGACGACGGGCGACCTGTCCAACGACCGATCCGCCAACGCGGAATACGACACGATCCCCACGGGATCGTCCCAGCGCGCCGAACTTCTCGACCGACTCGACGGCGCCGAGGTCGATGTCGCAATCATCGGCGGCGGCATCAACGGCGCCGTGGCCGCCGCGGCGCTCACGGCCGCCGGCGTATCGGTCGCACTCGTCGAGCGCGGCGATTTCTCCTCGTTCACGAGCCAGGAGTCGTCGAACCTGATCTGGGGCGGATTCAAGTATCTCCAGACCTTTGAGTTCGGGTTGGTGCGCAAGCTCTGCGTGTCTCGCAATCGGCTGATCGACGCCTATCCCAGTCAGGTCGAACCGATCGAGTTCCTGGCGACGTTCGACGATGTCTCGCCGTACCCGGTCTGGCTCGCCGGTATGGGCGCGGCCGCATATTGGGCCATCGGCAGCTTCGCCACCACCCCGCCCAAGGTGTTGCGGCCGAGGAAGGTCGAGGAGCTCGAGCCAGTCATCGACACGTCGACAGCGAAGGGCGGCCTCATTTACGCCGACGCCTATCTGCCGGACAACGACGCCCGTTTCACGTTCGGCTTCATCATGGGCGCGATCGAGCGCGGCGCTTTGGCCGCAAACTACACCGAGGCATCGTCGGTGCGTTTCGACGAATCCGGGTGGTCGATGCAGCTCACCGACCAGCTCGACGGCTCGACTCGTTCGCTCCGAGCCCGGGTCGTGGTCAATGCGACCGGCCCCTGGATCGACGAGGTCAACGCCATGTTCGGCGTGACCACCGAGCATCGCATCGCCCACAGCAAGGGCATCCACCTGATCGTTCCGCGGATCGGTAGCGGCGACCGCGTGTTCGCGTTCTTCGACGAGGACGAACGCCTCTACTACGTGATCCCGATGGGCGACCGTTCGGTGATCGGCACGACCGACACGCGAGTCGATGATCCGGAAACCGTGGTGACCGACGAGGACCGCGAGTTTGTCCTCCGCCAGATCAATGCCCGACTCGACCTCGACGAGCCGCTGACCATGGACAGCGTGATCGCCGAGCGCTGCGGTGTTCGCCCATTGGTCGTCGAGGCCGACAACGACGACGTCACCGCCGACTGGCTGCAACTGTCGCGCAAGCACGAGATCGAACTCGATCGCGACCGCGGTGTCGTGTCGATCTTTGGCGGCAAGCTGACCGATTGCCTCAACGTGGGCGAGGAAGTTGTCGACGCGATCGCCCAGCTCGGCGTGCCGACCGGCGAACTCGACGATGCGTGGTACGGCGAGCCGCCTACCGAGGACTACGAGCGATTCGTCGCACGAGTCGAGTCGATCTCCTCGATCGACGATGTGTCCGCAGGCTTGTTGTGGCGCCGGTACGGCCTTCGCGCCCACGCAGTGGTCGACCGGATCGAAGCCAGGCCCGACCTCGGTCAACCGATCTGGGACGACCCTCGCTACCTACGGGCCGAGGTGGTGGAGATCGGCGAGCGAGAGATGGTCGCGACCGTCGACGACTTCCTTCGTCGTCGAACCGGTCTCGCCCTCACCGAGATGAACGACGAGCTGACCGAACTCCGCGACGACCTTGCCGAGCTGCTGGGCCTCGTCGCCATCCCTGCCCGCTGAGATCGCCCCCGGAGCGACCTGAGGCCTCAGCGGTTCCAGCTCAGTCGAGAGCCAGCGCGAAATGTGCTTCGGTTCCGTACGGGCTTGACTCGTCGTGGGTGTGGCGGAATCCGTACCGCTCGTAGAACGCAACCACGCCGGACCAGGAGGCGGTCGTCTCCAGCACGAGACGACTCATGCCCTGAGCCCGGGCTGCTGCACAGAGCGCATCGAGCACCGCGATACCGACGCCTCGTCGCCGCTGCGATCCGTCGACCGACATGCGCACGATCTCACCGATAGGTGACTCACGAGCGATGTCGCCGGACCCCGCGTGCGTGGGCACGAGGATTCCCGTACCGACGAGTTGATTCCCCTCGACGGCGACCAGAATCGTCGCGTCGCGGTAACTCGCGGCCAAGTCATCGAGGTCGGGGTTCGCCGCTTCATCGAGTATTCCCCAATGCTCGACGAGACCAGCCAGGATCAGCGCCTTTGCAGCGTTCTGGTCCCCCGCCCGGAACGGTCGAATCGTCGTCACTGGCCCCAAGTATGACGGCTCGCTAACGTCCGGGCATGGTGTCCACGGACTGCGAGCCGCGCCCGCAGTCGCACGCAGAGCGTCTCGATGCGGCGCGCCGATCCGTCGAGTACATCTGCTCGCGGTCGCCGGAGCAGATGCTGCTTCCGGTGCCGAACTGCCCGGGCTGGACGGTGTACAACGCGGCGGTGCACATCGGGCGGGTCGGGGTCGCCTGGCGCTCGATGATTCTGGCAACCCCTGACGACCCCGAGTCGCGCACCCGCGGCTACGCCGACGCCGAGGCTCGAGGCACCGGCCATCCGCCACACGTTCTGCAGGGATGGGCGATCGCGGCGATCGATGCCCTCGATGACGACACCGAGCGGTCCTGCTACTTCTCGATGACCGGCGGCGAAGGAACCGTGGCGTTGTGGGCATGGCACGCGGCGTCCGAACTCGCGGTCCACCGCCTCGACGTCGAGTCCGCCCTCGACGAGCCCCACACGATGAGCGCGACCGAGGTCACCGATGCGCTCGACTATGCGTGCAGCTTCTTCCTGCCGGCGATGGCGCGGGTGACCGGCCGCGAACCGGACCGTCTCGACGTCGTGACCTCAACCGGGGCTCGGTTTCAGGTCGGAGCTGATGCCGAAGCGGCGGTCACACTGCGCGGAGATACCACCGACCTCCTGCTCGCGGTGTGGGGGCGCCCGCATGGCGACGTCGCCGTCGATGGTGACCCGACGGTGCTCGAACGATGGCGCTCGCTTCCCGGCGAGGCGTTCCAGTTCGGTACGTGGGATTGAGCGACTACGCCGCCTGAATCGTCGAGACCAACTCGGCCAAGCGCTGCTCGTCATCGCCGTCTCGTACCGGAATCGAGAACTCGGTGGCGTGCACCGTGTCGGCGTAGCGCTCGGCGACCAGACCGGCAATCTCGTCGTAGCTGCCGACGATCGCGTAGGTGTGCAGGACCTCATCGGTGATGCGATCGGGCATGTCATCCCAGCGCTGTGCCTTCGAGAGCTGCGCCAACTCCACCGAAAGATCGGTGTAGCCATGTAGGTCGAAGGCCGGCCGGTAGGCCGGCGTCGACGCATAGAACGCCACCCGAGCTCGGACCTCGCGGATCCGAGCCTCGAGGGCCTGCTCGGTGGCTGCGGTTGCGACCAGCGGCGCCACCGTGATCTCGACATCATCGAGGGACCGGCCGGCGCGACCCGCACCGTCGGCCACCGCCGGCTTCATGACCTCGTCGATGTATCGCGGGGTGCAGATCGGGTGCGGTCGAAGCCCATCACCTACCTCGCCGGCCACTCGACACAGATAGGGCTTCACGGCGGCCAGCACGATGTCGGGCGGCGGGGTTTCCAACGGGCCGGGATCGAACAGCGGGACCATGAGGCTGATCGAGTAGTGCTCGCCATCATGGGACGGCTGCTCGCCGGTCTGGTACGAGCGCCAGATCTCACGCACCGCCTGCACGTACTCACGCATCCACGGACCGGCAGGCGCCCAGGCCATCCCGAACCGTCGCTCGATGTGTCCCTTGACCTGGGTGCCAAGTCCGAGCGAAATGCGGCCATGGGACAGCTTGTGGAGCGTCCAGGCCGCCTGTGCGGTCACCGTGGGGCTGCGAGGAAATGCAATGGCGACCGCGCTGGCCAGTTCGATGCGTTCGGTTGCCTGGGCGGCGAGTGCGAGCTGCACGAATGGGTCGAAGCGCGTCTCGGTGACCGTCAAGCGGTCGTAACCGATGCGCTCCACCTGTTGTGCGCCCTCGAAGAACCCGTCGAGGTCCAGCGGATCCGCCGTCGGCCGCAGGCCGGGATCAAGCTTGCCGAGCGGTAGAACGGTTTCGACCTTCATCGTCGCCTCCCCATGTCAGTCGAGACGCTACGAGCATCGACCGGGTGGAACCCAGTCGATTGCCCGGGTCCGCATCGCGTTCAGTCGTTGCCGCGCTCGGCGATCAGGACATCGAGCTTCGCCGACAACGAGTCGAGCTTCTCCTCGAGTCGTTCGAGATCCGATTCGGTGTCATCCTCGACGAGCGCCGAGGCGACGTTGGCGGTCACGACCGAGACGATCCCGATCCCGAGGACCATCAGTACCACCGCGACGAAACGCCCACCCGGGCTCAGGGGAACGACATCGCCGTACCCGACCGTTGTGCAGGTCACGATCGCCCACCAGATGGCGTCGCCGAGGTCGGTGATCTCCGCGCCGGCTTCTCGGCGCTCGAACCACAGCGCGGTGACTGCACCCAGGCCGATGATCGACACGGCGAGCACTCCGAACCACTGCAGCCCGGTGCGATGCGCCACCTTGGTGATCGTGCGGAAGGCGGCACCAGCGCCGACCAGCACCCGCAACGCGGGAAGCGCACGCAGCGGCCGGAAGACCGGAAGCAGGATCAACAGGAGTTCGACCGGATGGTCGAGGAACATCTGGCGTCGGCTCGGGGCGAGATAGAGCAGCAACAAGTACTCGAGCACGAAGAGCACCCAGGTCGCCGCGCCGAGCCAGTTCAGCAACGACTGGGTCTCGCTCGACACCTCGGTGAGGACCGGGATGAGGAAGAGCACCCCGAGTCCGAGCGCCAGCAGGATCATGGGCATCCGCAGGGACTGGCGCACCTGCTCATACCGCTCCTGTGAGCGACCGGATTTCGACGTGGGTGCCATCTGTCCTCGACGTTCGCTTCGGTGCGCACCGCAGCTGACGATCGACATTGTCCCATGGGCGACTCGGGCGATCGGTGGACCGCCGCGAGTGCGAGAATGACGGGGTGGTCGAGGTGCTGTTCGTTGTCGGGGTCATCGTGCTCGCGCTGTTGTGGAACGACCGGGATCAGCGCAAGAAGGCCGACAAGTGGCGGAAGATCCTCGAGGAGCATCCCGACCTCGAGTCCGGACTCGCCACGCCCGTCGAGGTCGACGACTTCGACATGTTCGACGGCTTCCATCGCTCGTCCGGACGCTGGCTCCGCAGGGTTGGCACCGAGCATCTGGTGTTTCTGATGACGGTCACCCAAAGGGACACCGTCGGCAACGACGATCACACGTCGGCGATCTACTACGGCGCGCTGCTGCGCGTGCCCGAGCCGCTTCCCCCGATCTCGATCGCGCCTCGGCGATTCAGCGACCGGCTTCGCTTCGGCGACAACGACATCGAGATCGAGTCGACCGTCGTACGAGCCGAGGACTTCAACGAGACCTTCCGAGTCACCTCTGAGGTCAATCCTTCAGTCGTACGGTCCGTCTTCGATGATCGGGTGGTCGCTGCGCTGCTCGATGCCGAGGCCGAGTTCGACAAGCTGCATGTCGATCTGCGCCACGAGTGGATTCTGTGCGCCCATCGGGCCGGACCGCTCAGCCTCGGCGACGCCGAAGAGTTGGTGCCCTACCTCAACCGGATCACCACGCTCGTCGCCGCGTTCGCGACCGCTCGAGACTCCTGACGGGTCCGTCCGGATCAGAGAGTCGTGCGATCAGCCCCAGTTGGGGTCGTCGCGAATCTCCCATTCGAAGCACGGCTCGCCCAGGTCGAGTCGCTGGTGCACCACGACCCTCCGCTCTTCCATCGTGGCCAGGCCCTCCCACAAGGCGTTCCAGCCCTCGAAGACCACCGGATGCACCGAGGTCGGGTCCACGAGCCGCCACTGGTCCAGTCGCAGGCGTGGGTTCTGCACCGTGGTGTCCAGCGAGCAGTCCGGACCGTGACCGGCGAGCAGTGCGGCGAGTCGCTCCTCGAACGGTGCGTCCATGGCGAGCAGATCCATCACCGTGGGATGGAACTGCATACCGATCTGGTGGCCGACAACGGTGGCGACGGTGCGCGTGTCGGCCGGGCCGAGCACCTCGGTCATCGCCGGCAGGATCGTGTGGATGTAGTTCATCGCGTAGTTGCGGTCGACCTTGGCCAGCCGGACCGGGTCCCAACTCGGAAGCGGGAGCGGCTCTGCCGGCCGTGGCGGCTTCTCCCCCGGGCGGAATCGCACGCGGTCCTCCGGCTCGAGCGGACGATCCTCCTCGACGTAGTAGCCGACCAGACCTGGCTGACCGTCGGTGGTCTGCGACGTGGCGACGAACCCGAGGCGATCGTTGCCGAGCGACACACCGTTGTGGCCGTGCCAGCCACGCAGCATGGCCCGGCTGAGTTCGGTGGGGATCCCGCACACCGCCGTGCCGTCGAAGATCCAGCGAGGCGGCGAGTAGCGCACCCAGGACTTCGTGTCGGACTCGGGGATCCATTCGACCGGCACACCGCCGAGTGCGTTGGACAGCACGTGGTACTTGGCGCAGGCGACGGCGTCCGGCTCGTCGGTGAGCCCGAGCTTCTCCAGGCCGGGATGGAACGCCTCGAGGTGCTGATTGCGGAACGTCCGGAACACGACTTCGGCGGCCGGCTCGGTGCCGATCCGCGTGACCATGCCCAGCAGCAGGCCCGTCAGGTAGCGGTGATACAGCTCCGCGAGCGCAGCCCACGCTCGCGCCTCCGGGGGAAGCTGGGATGACTCCGTCGACTCGCTCATGCGGCAACCCTAGGAGGCGCTCGACTCCTCGGCGGATTCGATGAAGCGGGCGATCACGAGCCACAACTCCGCCGGGTTCGCGTACATCGGGAAGTGACCTGACCAGGGGATCTCCGCGACCTCGACGCCCCGTCCGGGGAGGTCACCCAGGTACGAAAGATGTCGGTTCTGCTCGCCGTGGACGAAGAGTCGGGGGAACGGCAGCTGCCCCAGCGCCGCCAACAGATCGACGTTGTCGGACAGATTGACCATCGAAGTGAAGATCGGCTCGATCGAGGATGTCGAGTGGAATGGAGCCGGACTCCACGCTCAGTGGCGGAAGTGGCGGCGGCCGGTGAACACCATTGCCATGCCTTGTTCATTGGCCGCGGCGATGACCTCGTCGTCGCGCATCGACCCGCCCGGTTGCACGACCGCCGTCGCCCCGGCGGACGCGGCGGCGTCGAGGCCGTCGCGGAACGGGAAGAAGGCGTCGCTCGCGCATGCGCCGCCCTGCGCACGTCCGTCAGCCTTGTCGGCGGCGATGATTCCAGCATCGCGCCGGTTCTGCTGACCAGCACCGATCCCGACCGCCTGTCGATCCTTGGCCAACACGATCGTGTTGCTCACGACCGACGCGGCGATCTTCCAGGCGAACGCAAGATCTTGCCACTCGGCATCGCTGGGCGCCCGTTCAGTGACGACATGCCAGTCGCCCGTATCGGGCTGCAGCGCGTCGGCGTCTTGAACGAGGAACCCGCCACCGACGGTCCGCAACGTGCGGGCCGGCGGCGCCCAACCGGTGTCAGCGACCTCGACCAATCGCATGTTCGGCTTGGAGGCCAGGATCTCGCGGGCGGCGGCGTCGAAGCCGGGGGCCACGATCACCTCGGTGAAGACATCGAGGATCGCGGTCGCCATCGCCTCGTTGACCGGGCGGTTGACGCCGACGATGCCTCCGAAGGCCGAAATCGAATCGCACTCGTGGGCTCGCTGATACGCCGCTTCGATGCTGTCGGCGATGGCCGCACCGCACGGGTTGGCATGCTTCATCACGACCGCAGCCGGATCGCCCGAAGCGAGGCTGTTGACCAGATTCCATGCCGCCTCGGTGTCGTAGACGTTGAGGTACGACATCTCCTTGCCCTGGTGGATGGTGGCGGTGTCCCACCATCCCGATCCGTGGGTGAACCGATAGCGCGCACCCTGCTGATGGGGGTTCTCGCCGTAGCGAAGGTCGTGGACCCGGTCGAGGCTCAGATGGATCGAGTCGGGAAGCGTGCCGCCGCTACCGCCGCCCTCGGGCGAGTCAAACCACGTCGTGATCGCGGCGTCGTACGCGGCGGTGTGGGCAAATGCCTTGCGCGCGAGGGCTCGGCGAAGATCGCCGTCAGCACCACCCGCCTGCAGCGCGGCAAGCACCCGCTCGTAGTCAGACGGGTCGGTGACGATGATGACCGCGTCGTGGTTCTTCGCCGCCGACCGCACCATCGTCGGCCCGCCGATGTCGATGTTCTCGATGCCCGGTGCCGCGATGAACGGGTAGAGGTTCGATACGACCATGTCGATCGGCGTGATGTCGCGCTCGGCCAACTGTTCGAGGTGCGACGGCTCGGCACGGTTCGCCAGGATCCCACCGTGGATGACGGGGTGGAGGGTCTTGACGCGGCCGTCGAGCATCTCGTCGGCGCCGGTCACCTCGGCGACGGTGCGCGCGGGAAGGCCGCTGTCGACCAGCGCGCGGTGGGTCCCCCCGCTGCTGACCAACTCCCATCCCAGGTCGACCAATCCCGACGCGAACTCGACGAGACCGGACTTGTCACTCACCGAGAGCAGTGCCCGCACGGCGCCTCCTTCGATTGCCTACTCCGAGACTGAACCTAGTGGCCGCGCCCGACGGCGCCCGCGACCGCAGGCCAGAACGGTCGAGCCCTGCGGCCAGCGACATCCGGCCAAAACGCAAACCGTGTCGGACCGAATCGGCCGACACGATTTGCACACTCGCATGCCCTAGAAGCTGCGGCTGACCAGTAGTGACTCCCCGGCGTCAGCACTCGTCAATTTAGCTCACTAAACGGTTCGTTAAGCACCGCTCGGCAGGATATTCGTATATTGAGACTAACGAAGTGTTAACTGGGCTACAAAACGGCGACGATCTCGGCCATCAGTTCGCCGGCTTCGGTCGGGTTCTGTCCGACCTTCACACCGGCATCGCGTAGGGCTTCCATCTTGGCGTCGGCCGTGCCCTTGCCACCGCTGACGATGGCACCAGCGTGGCCCATCTTCTTGCCCGGGGGCGCAGTGACACCGGCGACGTAGCTCGACACGGGCTTGGTCACGTTGTTCTTGATGAACTCGGCGGCTTCCTCTTCGGCCGAGCCACCGATCTCGCCGATCATCATGATCGCCTTGGTCTCGGGGTCGGCCTCGAAGGCTGCCAGGCAATCGATGAAGCTCGTACCCGGCACCGGATCGCCACCGATGCCGACACAGGTGGTCACGCCGATGTCCTTCTGCTGCAGCTCGTAGAGCGCCTGGTAGGTCAGCGTGCCGGAGCGACTGACGATGCCGACCGGGCCGCCGGGCTTGGCGATGTGGCCGGCGGTGATGCCGATGTTGCACTTCCCGGGGCTGATGATGCCCGGACAGTTCGGGCCGAGCAGCTGCACGTCGGGGTGATCGCGCTTGAGCCAGTTGTAGAACCAGGCTTCGTCGTGGGCGGGCACACCTTCGGTGATCGCCACGATGAACTTGATCCCACCCTCGGCGGCCTCGACGACGGCGTCCTTCACACCCGGGGCCGGGATGAAGATGCAGCTCGCGGTGGCACCGGTCGCTTCGACCGCGTCGGCGACCGAGGCGTAGATCGGCACACCGTCGACATCGGAGCCGGCCTTCTTGGGATGGGTGCCGGCCACGACCTGCGTGCCGTAGGCCTTGTTCAGGCCGCCGTAGTAGCTGCCCTGTCGTCCGGTCAGGCCCTGGTAGACGACCTTGGTGTTCTCATCAACGAAAATGGCCATTGCTCTTCTCTCCCTCTCTCAACCCGCGAGTTCGACGGCCTTGCGGGCGGCGTCGAGCATCGTGGGTTCCATCATCAGCGTGTCGCTCAGGTGGGGCTCGAGGATCGCCCGGCCCTCCTCGGCGTTGGTGCCATCCAGCCGGATGACGATCGGTGCGTCGATGTCGATGCGACCCATGGCTTCGATGATCCCGTTGGCGACCTCTTCACCTCGGGTGATGCCACCGAAGATGTTGATGAAGATCGACTTGACCGCCGGGTCGTTGTCGATGACCTCCATGGCGCCGGACATGACGTCGGCGTTGGCACCGCCGCCGATGTCGAGGAAGTTGGCCGGACTGCCGCCGACCTGGTTGATCACGTCGACGGTGCTCATGGCGAGGCCGGCGCCGTTGGCGATCACGCCGACCGAGCCGTCGAGGCCGACGTATTGCAGGCCCTTGGCGTGGGCGGCTTCTTCGCGCTCGTCACGGGTCTGCGTCTCGTCGTACTGCTCGTAGTCGGGGTGACGGAACTCGCTGTTGCCGTCGAGGGTGACCTTGGAGTCGAGGACGTGGACCTTGCCCTCCGGTGTCAGGATCAGCGGGTTGATCTCGACGAGGTCGGCATCGCCCTCGCTGTAGCTCTGGTACAGCTGCTTGGCGATCTCGATCGCACCATCGCGTGCGTCGGGGTTGAGGTTGGCGCCGTCGACCCACTCGGCGGCGAGCTCGTCGGTCAGGCCGTCGACCGGGTCGACCCAGATCTTGGAGATCTTCTCGGGCGTGCTGGCTGCGACTTCCTCGATGTCCATGCCGCCCTCGGCGCTGAGCATGCCGAGGTGTTTCTTCGCGCTGCGGTCGAGGGTGAAGGACATGTAGTACTCCTCGGAGATGTCCGAGGCCTTCTCGATCCACAGGCGCTTGACGATGTGGCCCTTGATGTCGAGCCCGAGGATGTTGCCAGCGTGCTCGCGGACGGCGTCGATGTCGGCGGCGAACTTGACGCCACCGGCCTTGCCGCGGCCACCGGTGTGGACCTGCGACTTGACCATGACCGGGGTGCCAAGCCGCTCGGCCGCGGCGACGGCCTCGTCGACGGTGAAGGCAACCTCGCCCGCCGAAATCGGCATCCCGTAATGGGCGAAGAACTCTTTGCCCTGGTATTCGAACAGATCCACGTCAGCTCCTTTGCCGGTGAAAGGCGCAGCGAACGGGGTATGCAGGCGTCACCGTGGTGACAGGGTGTCGTGTCGCAGCGCCGACGAGATACTAGGCCCCGACCCCGCTGCTCATGCAGTGCAGCGCTTGAGAAGTCCAGGAGCTTCGGTGCCCGTCGAACAGCGTGATCCCCGACAGACCTTTCGTGCGGTCGCATTGGGGGTGGCCGCGGTCGCCGCGGCGGTCGGATTCCTGATCTTCGTGCTGTGGGCGACCGACCGCGGAGGCGTGGAGATCGCCCTCGGCGACGACGTGTTCGAGGCCGGCCGAGCCGACATCATCGCCGACCAGATCGCCGACGGAGGACCTATCCGCTACGCCGATCTGCTCGGCGGCGGGCAGAACATCATCCTCCAGCACGTGGGGTCAGACCCCGAGACTGGCTGGTTCGCCTTCGACCTGATCCGCCCCGGGCAGGGACCGGAGTGCCAGCTCGAATGGCAGGCCGACTCGTTCGTGTTCACCGACCCGTGCGACGACACGGTGCAGGTGCCGGCCGGCGGCGGCGATCAACCGAGCTACCCGGTGACGGTCACCGACGAGGGCCGACTCCAGGTCGACTTCCGTCTGGAACCGGCCGAGCCCACCGACGGTTAGCTGGCCAGCTGGGCGATGATGTCGTCGACGTCGTCGGTTGTCGTGAGGGGATTGACGAAGCAGAACCGATAGCAC
The DNA here is from genome assembly GCA_039028435.1 of Actinomycetota bacterium. Taxonomy (GTDB): domain Bacteria; phylum Actinomycetota; class Acidimicrobiia; order Acidimicrobiales; family UBA10347; genus UBA10347. The sequence goes on from JBCCIC010000018.1 coordinate 22,968, forward strand.
GGGTCGCCTTGGAACCGTGACGGTGTGACGAACGCGGTCCCCTCATGCATCGCCTCGAGACTCCATGCCTGGTAGCGGTCGCCATCCCAACCGTCGCGGGCGAAGGCCACCACAGACAACACCGGCTCGGCGAGCAGGGTGAGATGGTCGGCAGCACGGATCGCCTCGGCCGCGTAGCGGCTCACGTCCATCGTGGCGTCGATCGCCCTGGCGTAGGCATCGGTGCCATGAGTGGCCAGCGAGAACCAGAACGGCAGACCGCGGACCCGACGGGTCAGGTGCGCGGCATAGTCGCTCGGATTCCAATCACCCCACTGATCGAGGAACTCCAAATAGCCGGCGGCTTGCTGGTGGGAGCGCTTGGCGTTCTCGGGGTTGCGATAGATCAGCGCACAGCAATCAAAGGGTGCGAACAGCCACTTGTGCGGATCGACGATGTAGCTGTCGGCGAGCTCGATGCCGTCGAACAGCGGTCGCCACGTGGGTGACGCCATGCCGGCCGCGCCATAGGCACCGTCGACGTGCATCCACACATCACGCTCGCGACAGACCTCGCCGATCCCGCGCAGGTCGTCGATGATTCCGAGATTCGTGGTGCCCGACGTAGTTACGACGGCGGCGATTCGATCGCCGTGTTCGTCAAGCGCGGCGGCCACCGCCTCGCCGGTCATGCGGAATCGATCGTCGGTCTCGACGGCGATGACATCGGCGTCCATGATCGAGGCCATCGAGGCCACCGACGAGTGCGTTTGTTCGGAGGCCAGGAACGCCCACCGATCAGGTCGACGACCTCGCTTGGCGGCCGTCGTGTCGCGCGCTGCGGCCATCGCCGACAGGTTGCCGACCGTGCCACCGGCGACGAACACACCGCCAGCCGTCCCAGGCAGGCCGGCGATCTCGACGAGCCATGCGAGTGCCTGGTTCTCGGCCCACACCGCGCCGGCACCCTCCAGCCAACTTCCGCCGTAGATCGAGCTCGCACCGACGGCGAGGTCGAACAACACCGCTGCCTCGGTCGGCGCGGCGGGGATGAACGAGAGGTAGCGCTGATGGTCGACCGACAGCGCCGCAGGCTCGAGCACGTCGGCGAACATCCTCATCGCCGCCTGCGCCCCGATGCCCTCGGTCGTGATCGTCTGACCGCAGAGTTCGTCGAGCTCATCGGGTGGCTTGGGTGCACCCAGATCGATCGGGTGTCGCTCGGTCCGCTCGCGCGCGAAGGCGAGCACCGCATCGGCCAGGTCGGCCATCGAATCATCAAAGGTATGCATGTCGCTCGCTTCGCTCGCTCCTCATCCAACGGCCTGATGCGCTTCGGTGCCTGGCACCAAAGCGCATCACCCATTCTCACCGACTCCAGTCACGGAAACCGTGAACCAAGTCGGTGAGAACTGGAAGATGCGTGTGAGCTGGGCCGAGAGGCGGCTTCTCAGGCGACGCCGGCCCATTCGGCGAAACGAGTGTCGAGGTCGATCTCGGCGTCGGTGTCGTCGAATCCGCCCCAGGTGAAGAGGCGGCTACGGGTGGCGTCGTCGGGGAACAGAATCGGGTTCTGGGCCAACGCGGCGGCGTCGCCGCCGAGTCGCGCGAGCTCGTCCGCCACCCCGAGCACCGGCGAGATGTACTGCACGAACTGGGTGTTCTGGGCCGCGATCTGCGGATCGTAGAAGTCGTTCATGAACGACGCCGCGCCCACGACGCTCTGGGCGCCGGTCGGAATGACCATCGTGTCGAACCACTGGATGGCGCCCTCGTCGGGAACGACGAACACGATGTCGGGACGCTCGGCCTGCAACTGCACGATGTCACCCGACCACGCCATCGCCGCGGCCACTTGGCCCGACCGGAGCTGGTCGGCGAACTCGTTGAACCCCCAACTGACGAACTGGCCTCGGGCGCCCGCATCCTGCAACCGTGCGAACCCGGCCTCCGCCGTCGCAGGCGTCGGACGAGCCGGATCGTCGCCATTGGCGATCATCGCCAGGCCGACCGCCTCGCGCATCTCCCCGATCATCGAGACCCGACCGGCCAGGTCGGGCGCAAACAGGTCCTCGACCGAACTGAGATCCCGGTCGGTCAGGGCCGGGTCATAGGCGATGCCGGTGATGCCGGCCTGCCAAGGCATGTGGAACCGGGCGCCGCGGTCCCATCCGTTCGTCAGGAACGCCGGATCGATGTTCACGTGATTCGGGATCAGCTCGAGCGGCAGCTGCTGGACATCGCCCCGCTGGATCAGCTGGGCGGCCAACCAGTTGGTGGGCATGACGATGTCCCATTGCGGACCGAACAGCTCCTCGCCCGAGTAGTTGTCCTCCCACTCGGCGCGGTATTCGATCGCTCGCGACGCGGCGGTCGGGATGAGCGTCAGCAGATTCGTGTCGACATAGTCCGGCCAGTTGAGGACATTGATCGTGCGACCTGCGGTCAACTCCGTGACGGTCGTCGGTCGAGACGCGCAACCGCTCAGACCGAGCGCCGCCGTTGCGGCTGCGCCGGCCAGGAACGAGCGCCGACTCAGTCGTGCCGTCATCGGTACTCCTGAATCCGGATCGCGTAGCCCCACCACGCGAGAAGCGCAACCAGGATCGTCGCGAGAATCGCGCCCAGTCGCAGCCAACGCACAACGTCGACGGCGAAGTCGACCTCGGCCGCGAACTGCTCGCGATTGTCGAGCAGGAGCGCTTCGGCGGATGCGTTGAAGCCGTTGAACGCGTCCGCCGCGAGGCCGCTCGTAATCGCCTCCGCTTGCTCGAGCCTCCCCGCGCTGAGCGCGCCGTCGATCGATCCGCTCGCCTCGAAGTAGCGCTCCCATCGGGCAGCGACTTCGGTGACCATCGCCCGCTCACGATCGGTGTCGGCGAGCGTGTTCAGTGACACGAAGAGACCCCGCTCGCCGGCGAGCAGCTCGTCGACCTCGGAGCCACCCGCTACCCCGGATGCGCCGGTCAACACGCTGGTGTTCTCCGCAGCGCGATGCTCGAAGGCCAACTCTTGAATCTGGCCGCTGACCGCGATCGAGTCGTAGGCGTCTCCATCGGCGGCGTCGAGAGAGCTCTGTTGCTGGAAGAAGGCCCAGCCGGCGTAAAGGATCCAGGCCAGGGCGACCAGCGTGGCGAGGAACAGCGGCGGATTCACGATGCGGTGAAAACGCCGGTAGAGGTAGAGCTGGCCCAACACGAGAGCCACCAGCACGACGAGGAAGACGGCGAACGACAGCAGGAACACCGAGTTCGAGGTCTGGTCGTCGAGATTGGCCTGGAATCGCTCCGTCACGACCGCGACTTCGGGCGTGATGCCGGACCGGACCACCTGCGTGGCGTCGTCCAGGGTTGTGTCGCCGGTCGCATCGCCATCGATCGCGGCAGATCTCCCCGCCTCGACCAAACCGACGTAGCGGGTGGTGAGCGCGGCAGCCTGCTCGAGCGCGGCATGTGATGTCGGATCGTCGCCGACAACCGCAGCGACACGCTCGATCCCCGACGCGGCCCGCTCGATCGCCAGCTCATAGAGTCGACGCTGCTCGCGATCGCCATCGGCCCCGGCCAGGTGGACGGAAACGGCAGCGGCATGAGCTTCGGCGAAGCTCGCCTCGACCTGCTGATTGACGACGAGCACCTCACCCGTCGAATCGGCGATGCGCTCGGTGTTGGCGACGAGGCGATCGGCGAGAACCCATGTGATCGTGCCCGCCGCCACGACGACGACAAGCGTGGCGATCGCCATCACTCGAAGTCGGTCCGGGGTGCTGCGAAGCAGCTTGCGCGAACCCGATCGCCCACGTGCGACCGACGGACCGACAGGGCGCGCCGATGCCGGAGCGTTCGCGGTCGCCGTAGCCGTCACGCCGAAAGTATGGCCCAGGCGAGACACATCCGGCGACCGTGCCCGCCAGACGGCGTGGAGCCAGCCGGACGACCTCCGTAGGATCGGAGGGTGGATTTGGGCGAGATCGACGCAAGGTTGCAGCGGTACACGGCGGCGGAACACCGCATCGGCTCGAACCTGCTCGAGCTCGAGGACCACACCGTCTTTCGACTGCTGACCACGGGCGCGCTGCAAGGACGCACCGCCCAAGCCCTCGGCGCCGTCACCGATGCCGACCCTTCGCTGTGGGACCTCTTCTCGCTGCTCGGGCGGACACTCGACCGAGCCCGCACGATGCGTGGCTCCGGTCGGCTCGGCGGCGCTGAGCGGCGCGACCTCGGCCAGTTGCTGACCGGCGCGTCGATCCTCGTTCGCTCCGAGGATGTGCCGCTCAACGAACGGGACCTCACCGGCGACGCCAGCAACGAGGAGCGCATGAGCATCGATGCCCTGCTCGACCGCATGCGCGAGACCTACGAGCCGGTCCGCGAGGCGATCGCCCGCACCGACGCGGTCCTCGACGGACTTCTCCCCCGCCTCTCGGCCGCTGACCGCACGCTCCAGCATCTGCGCGACGAGGTTCGTGCGCTCGGGCTCGACGATCGTGCGCTCACGGACATCACGTCGACGATCGAGCGAATCCGCGACCTTTCGCTCACCGACCCGCTGGCCATTCCGCCTGACGCCTCGACGGCGCTCGATGCGGCGCTCGCCGATGCGACGACGACGATCGGCGCCGCTCGAGCGCAACACGACTCGATCGCCGCCGACTTCGCGGCAGCGGAACAGCTGGTCGACCGGTGCCGCACCCTGATCGAGACGTCCACCCAGGAACGGCGGCGCGCCGCGCACAAGGTCGTTCTCGCGGCCGCGCTTCCGATGCCACCGAATCCAAATGCCGTCGACGGACCCCGAGGTTTGGCATCCGCCCTGCAGGATGTCGCCGAGGTCAAGGGCACCTGGCAGCACCAGCGGGCCCAACTCGACGCCTGGCGACGACGGGCCGAGCGCTTGGATCGGCAGCTGTCCGCGGTCGCGGCGCGCATCCACGCTCCGCTCGAACGACGTGCCGAGCTCCGGGGTCGCCTCAAGGCCTTCCGTGCCAAGATGTCGGGCATCGGACGCAGCGAGGAACAGGCATTGCGCGAACTGAGCGACGAGATTCACGGCGAGCTCTACACCGCGCCGTCCGACCTCGACCGTGCCGAACGACTGCTTGGTCAATTCGGCGAACTGCTGGCGGCGCCCGCATGACGGCCGGCTTGGCATGCACCCAACCCGGCTGTGGTGGCACGATCCTCGCCGACGGCTACTGCGATACCTGTGGCTTTGCCGCCCCGCGCCAGCCAACTGCACCGGCCGCGTCCTCGCCGCCGGGCGCCTCCGGCCCGGCATCCGCAGCTGCACCAGTCTCGTCGTCGGCGGCCCCCTGGCCGGCGGCAACTGCTGGCGCCGCCTCGTTTGTCGGGGTGACCTGCCTCGAACCCGGCTGCGGCGGAGTGTTCCTCGCCGATGGTTATTGCGACACCTGCGGGATCGCCGCTCCGGCGGGGGCATCCGCCGGCAGCGCGTGCGGCAGTTCACCGAACGCCGGTGCCGCAGTCCCGAGCGGCCCCGTCAGCGCCTCGACCCCGCCGTCCGCACCGGTGTCGATGGCCGTGCCGACCGAGCCTCGGTTGTCCCAGGTCGTCAGCGGCTCGACGGGATCGAGCGAGGCCCGCCGGACCGCAGCGACCCGGCGCACCGCACGGAGCGACACGGGACTCGGCATGGGTCTGGTCGACGTCGAGCCCACGCCGGTCGGCGACCCGAGCCTCGCCCTCATGTCCGCGGAGAAGATCCAGAAGGTCCTCGACGAGGTGCCGGAGGAAGAACGCTTCTGCCGAAATTGCGACAGCCCGGTCGGCCGTGGCCGGGACGGCCGCCCCGGACGGACCGAGGGCTTCTGCGGGACATGCCGCGCACCGTTCAATTTCGTCACCAACGCACCGGCGCTGAATCCCGGTGACCTCGTCGCCGGCCAATACGAGATCCTCGGACCGCTCGCGCACGGCGGCATGGGTTGGATCTACCTCGGGCGCGACAAGGCCGTCAGCGATCGCTGGGTCGTGCTGAAAGGCCTCCTCAACGAGGACGATCCTGACGCCATCGCATCGGCCGTCGCCGAACGGCAGTTCCTCGCCCGGATCGAACACGGCGCCATCGTCGACATCTACAACTTCGTCACGTGGGCCGGGGCTGGCTACATCGTGATGGAGTTCGTCGGCGGCGAGTCGCTCAACAGCAAGCTCAAGCGACTGCGCAGCGAGCAGGGCGACATCCGGGCCCGACTTCCAGTCGGCCAGGCGATTGCCTACCTGCTCGAGATCCTGCCGGCCCTCGACCACCTCCACGGCAAGGGTCTCGTGTACAACGACCTCAAGCCGGCCAACGTGATGGCAACCGCCGATGGCGTCAAGCTGATCGACGTCGGCGGCGTGATGCAACTCGACGACGATCAGGCCGCGATCTTCGGCACCCAGGGCTTTCAGGCGCCCGAGGTCGCCGCAGCCGGACCATCGGTTCCCTCGGACCTCTACACCGTTGGACGCACGCTGGCCGTGCTGTCCTTGCCTTTCGTGTTCCACCAAGGCGAGTGGCTGCATCGCATCCCGACACCGGCCGAACAGCCACTGCTCGCCCAGTGGGAGTCGTACCACCGGTTCCTGCTCAAGGCGACGGCGCCGCACCCCGACGATCGCTTCCAGACCGCGGACGACATGCGCGACCAACTCATCGGCGTGCTTCGCGAGATCGTGGCGGTCAGCACCGGCACGCCCAAGCCGGTGCCGAGCCAGCTGTTCACGGGCGACCGCCTCGCCGACCTACTCGTCGACGACCGCGAGGCCGGCGAGCAGGCGAATTGGCGCTCATTGCCACAACCCCGCATCGTGGCGAGCGATCCGGCGGCCGGGTTCCTGCTCGGGCTGCCCGCCGATGACCCCGACCAGGCCGCCACGCTTCTCGAGGCCTCGGTGGCCGACAAACAGGTTCCGTGGACGCACGAAGCGGCGTTCGTGTCGGCCCAGTTGGCGTTCGATCGTGGGCGCGACCCCAAGCCCTATCTCGATGCGTTGGGGACCGTCGACCCCTGGGACTGGCGAATCCGCTGGATCGAGGCGCTGCAGGCCCTCAAGGCCGACAATGCCCCCCAGGCCGCCGAGCTGTTCGGCCAGGTGTGGACCCAGGTGCCGGGCGAGATCGCGCCGAGGCTCGGCGTAGCCCTCGCTGCGGAGACGATGGGCGAATACGACCGGGCGATCCGGCTCTACGACTCCGTCGTGGCGACCGACCCGACCTTCGTGACCGCATCGTTCGGCCTCGCCCGATGCCGGGCGGCGCGCAAGGACCGTCAGGGCGCCGTGGCGGCGTACCAGAACGTTCCATCGAGCAGCGCCGGCTACTTCGACGCACGGGTTGCTGCCGCTCGAACCTGGGTGAGCTCGCTCGACGGCGCCGAACCCGCGGCCGACGACATCATCTCAGCGGTGCGCACGCTCGAAGGTGTCCAACTCGACGCGGAGGAGCGCGCGGACATCTCCCTCGAGATCCTGACCCAGGCCGTCAACGGCTTGGAGGCCGGGCGCATCAAGCCGAATCCAGATTTCACCCTGTTCGGCCGCCCGCTCACCGCCCACGGCCTTCGCCAACAACTCGAGACCACCTATCGAGACCTCGCTCGCCTCGCTCCCACGCGGGCCGAGCGGATCCGGCTCATCGATCAGGCCAACGCCGTCCGCAAGGTGAGCATCTGGTGACCGACGTGTCGGCGGAACCGCGAGTCTGCGGGGTGTGCGGCGAGGTCGCCCGCCCCGACGACAACTGGTGCGAGGCCTGCGGCGCCGACCTCGCACCCGCTGCCCTCGAGATCCCGGGTGACGCCGACGCGACGCCTGCATTCGTGGCGACCGGCCCGTGTGTGTCGTGCGGGGCACCGGTCGAGGACATCACCGACGATGGCTGGTGCCAACAGTGCGGTACCAAGCAGCCGGAGCCCGGAGATCATGTCGTCGACGACCTCGGCGCGCTGGCCGTGGTCTGCGATCGCGGCCGCAAGCACGGCGCGAACGAGGATGCCGGGGCGATCGGCCGCGACCGCGACACGGTTGTGCTTGTGGTGTGCGACGGCGTCTCCTCGACCGACCAGTCGCATCACGCATCGCAGGCCGCGGCGTCGGTCGCCGCCGAGGTGCTTCTCGACGGCGAGGACGCCATCGGGGCCCGGATGGTTCGGGCCGCAGCGCAAGCGCAGAACGCCGTCGTCGAAGCAACCCCTGCTGCGTCCGATCAACCGCCATCGTGCACCTTCGTGGCTGCCCTGGCCGCGCCCGAGCTCGACTCCGGGGTTGGTGCCACCGCGATCACGGTCGCATGGCTCGGCGACAGCCGCGCGTACTGGATCGACGACGAGGGCGCCCGCCAGCTCACCCGCGACCACACGTGGGCGATCGAGCAGCGAACGATCGGGGACCTGACCGAAGACGAGATCGCCTCCGACCCGCGGGCCCATTCGATCACCCGCTGGCTCGGAGCCGACGCCATCGACGTCGTGCCCGAGATCGTGACGACCACCGTCGACGCATCGGGGCTCTTGCTCGTCTGCTCCGACGGCCTGTGGAACTACGCGTCCGAACCCAATGCGATGGCGACCTTGGTGGCCGAGCACGACGCCGATGGCCCCACGCCGCTCGAGTTGTCCCAACGCCTCGTCGCCGCCGCCAACGAACTCGGCGGACATGACAACGTGACCGCCGCCATCGCTCGCTTTCCCCTCGTTGAGGAGACCGTCACCGTCACGGGGTCAGACCCCGCGGCGCTCGACGTCGATTCACACCCGACCACATCCGAACCCACAAAGTCCAACGGGAGTTGAACCATGGCCGACTTCAGCGCCGACGTCTTCCAGAACGAATACCTGCCTGCCGGCGGCGACACCCTCGATGCGGTGATCACGGTGACGAGTGGCGCCAATGTGAGCGCCGCCGGCTCGAAGCAGCTGGTCGAGGTCATCATCATCGACGTCTCGGGCTCGATGAATGAGGACCGCGGCGCCAAGATCCAGGCGGCCAAGGTCGCCACCATGGCAGCGGTCGACACGCTCGATGATGGTGTCGAGTTCGCCATCATCGCCGGCACCGATCGGGCGCATCAGCTCTACCCACGCAACGGGCTGGCCGTCGCCGACGCCGGAACACGGCGAGAGGCCAAGGACACGATCCAGCGGGTGCGGGCCGACGGCGGCACGGCGATCGGCACGTGGCTCCAACTCGCCGCGCAGTTGCATCGCACCCGGCCCGACGCGATCAGCCACAGCATCCTGTTGACCGACGGCAAGAACCAGCACGAACCGCATCACGTGTTGCAAGCCTCGATCGACGCCTGCATCGGACTCTTCCAGTGCGACTGCCGGGGGCTCGGGACCGACTGGAATGTCGACGAAATGCGCCTCGTCGCCGACGCGCTCCTGGGCACCGTCGACATCATTCCGCGGCCCGAGGACATGGAGGCCGAGTTCCGTGCACTCATCTCGTCGGCCATGAAGCGCGAGGTCGCCAACGTCGCCCTGCGCCTGTGGAGTCCGAAGGGCGCACAGATGGAGTTCCTCAAGCAGGTCTCCCCCACCATCGAGGACATGACCGGCAAGGGACTGCCGGTGAACCCGCTGACCAACGACTATCCGCTCGGCGCGTGGTCGCCGGGCGAGAGCCGCGACTATCACCTGCGAGTCAAGATCCCGGCCGGAGGCGTGGGTGACGAGCGGCTCGGCGCCCGTGTGATGTTGGCGATCAACGACGAGGCTGAACCGATCGCGTTGGTCCGCGCGATCTGGACCGACGACGAGAACCTGTCGACCCGTATCAACCGAGAAGTCGCCCACTACACGGGACAAGCCGAGCTCGCCGAAGCGATCCACGACGGCCTGGCCGCTCGGGCCGGCGGCGACGAGGAATCCGCAACGATGAAGCTGGGGCGCGCCGTGCAGATCGCCCACGAGACCGGCAACGTCGCCTCGGCTCGCCTGCTGGAGAAGGTCGTCGATGTCGACGACCCCGAGGCCGGAACCGTTCGACTCAAGCGCAATGTGGCGGCCGAAGACGAGATGGCGCTCGACGTGCGATCCACCCGCACCGTCCGGGTCGGCAAGCAGGGGTCGTGAACCGGTGACCACGTTGTGCCCCAAGGGCTGCGTGTCGGAGTGGGACGACTGGTGCTCCGTATGTGGCGATCGTCTCGGCGCTGATGCCCCAGCCGGATCTGCTGGGGGCACCTCGGCGTCCGCGTCGCCGGACCCGGCGTGGGTGCCGGTGGCCGCCGCAGCACCTGATCCATCAGAGGCCGCAGCCGCCGCTAGCGCAGCGATCCCTGACGGGCGACCATGCCCTCACTGTGGTGAGATCGCCTACCCCGACGACGTCTTCTGCGAAAGCTGCGGCTACGACTTCGCCAGCGGCACGCTGCCGGTGATCGTCGAGGCAGCGTCGCCCGACGTGACACCTGCCGCTGACCCCGATCCGGCGCTGACCCCCGCTGTCACACCGTCCCTGATGGTGACCGTTGCGGTCGACGCGGACTTCTTCGCGGCCACGACCGCCGACGTCGAACTCTCGCTCCCCGAACCGATTCCCGACACGGTCGACGTGACCCTTACTGCGTCGCGCAACCTCGTCGGGCGCCACTCCGAGAGTCGGGGCATCCTGCCCGAGATCGATGTCGAGGCGATCACGGATGATCCCGGCGTGTCATCACGCCACCTGATGCTCGAGCGCAGCTCGTCGGGGACCTGGACGTTCACCGACCTCGGCTCGACCAACGGCACCTACCTGAGCGCCGAGGCCACCGCCGATCCGATCACCGCCGGAGCGGCACTACCTGTTGGCGACGGGCTCAGCCTGTGGCTCGGCGCGTGGACCCGTCTGGATCTGTCGGTCGACGAAGCATCCGCCGACTGACGATCGGTGATGCGGTTTGGTGCCCGATGCGGTTTGGTGCCTCGCACCGAAACGCATTCAGCTGGCGATCTTCTCCAGGGGAGCCCAACTGAGCATCACACGCTTCTCCCCGACCGACGGGAAGCGCACGACGGCTTCGGCCTTCTCACCTTCGCCCTCGATCATCAAGATCACGCCCTCGCCCCAGGTGGAGTGCCGTACATCGTCGCCGACCCGCAGGCCAATGTCGTGCGCTCCCGATTGTGAGCGGGCGGGGGCGGTCGGCTTGGCGATGTCGGTTCCGAGCGAGCGCCGGCGCTCTTCGCGACGACTGCGCACGGTGCCCGAGCGCGAACCAGCGGCCATCGCAGCCTCGACCCGCGCCTCGCGATGCTCGGCCCAGCGCGACGCTCCCGTGCTCGATGACCGGCGACGACGCGATGCCGTGCCCTCGATCTCATTGATGAGCTCGGCGGGAATCTCGTCGAGGAAGCGACTCGGCGGGTTGTACTGCGTGGCGCCGTACAGCGTGCGGGCCGCAGCGTGGGTCAGATACAACCGCTGTTCGGCTCGGGTCAGGCCGACGTAGGCCAGCCGCCGTTCCTCCTCGAGCTCCTCGGGGTCGCCGATCGAGCGCATGTGCGGGAACACGCCGTCTTCCATGCCGATGATGAACACCGCCGGGTACTCGAGGCCCTTCGCCGAGTGCATCGTCATGAGGATCACCGAGTTGTCCTCCTCCTCGATGTCGTCGGCATCGCTGACCAACGACACCTGTTCGAGGAACTCGTTGACGTCGCCGAAGTCAGCGGCCGCGCCGATCAGCTCGGACAGGTTCTCGAGTCGCCCATCGGCCTCGACCGAACGTTCGGCCTCGAGCGCCGACCGATAGCCGGACACGTCGAGCAGGTACTCGAGCATCCCTGCCGGACCTTCGCCGTAGTAGTCCTCGGCGGCGTAACAGAAGTCCAAGAACTTGTTGATGCCCGAGATCGCCTTGCCGGAAACGCCGGCCTCGGGCGCCGAGCGCAGCGCCTCGTAGAACGACAGCCCGTGCTGGGCTGCCCAGATGTCGAGCTTGGTGACCGAGCCGTCGCCCACGCCGCGCCGCGGCGTGTTCAGGACCCGCTTGACGCTGACCTCGTCGGTCGGGTTGACGACCGCCTTGAGGTACGCCAGCGCGTCCTTGATCTCGCGACGATCGTAGAAGCGAGTGCCGCCGATGACCTTGTACGGGATCCCGACCCGCATCAGGTATTCCTCGATCACGCGGCTCTGGGCATTGGTCCGGTAGAAGACCGCCATCTCGCCCCAGCGGTAGTGCTCGCTGTCGTGGAGCCGCGCCAGCTCGTGGGCGACCCACCGGCTCTCGTCGCCCTCGTCTTCGGCGTGGTAGCGGACGATCGGTTCGCCCGGCCCCTGCTCGGTCCACAACCGCTTGGGCTTGCGGCCGGGATTGTTGTCGATGACCGAGTTGGCGGCGTCGAGGATGTTCTGGGTCGACCGGTAGTTCTGCTCGAGGACGACGGTCGTGGCGTTGGGGAACGCGTTCTCGAACTCGAGGATGTTGCGAATGTCCGCCTTGCGGAATCGATAGATCGACTGGTCGGCATCGCCAACGACGCACACGTTTCCCTCGGCCTTGGCCAGCAGCAGCACCAGCTCGTTCTGCACCGGGTTCGTGTCCTGGTACTCGTCGACGAGGATGTGCTCGAAGCGCCGTTGCCAGGTCTCGAGCACGTCTGGGTGGTTGCGGAACATGCGCACGGTGACGAGCAGCAGGTCGTCGAAGTCCATCGCACCTGCGGCCTTGAGACGCTTCTGGTACTCGGCGAAGACCTGCCCGACCTTGCGCTCGTACGCCTGCTCGGCCATCTCCTCGTATTCCTCGGAGGTATAGCCCTCGTTCTTGGCAGCGCTGATCGCCGAGTGGACCGAGCGAGCCGGATACCGCTTGGTGTCGATGTTGAGGTCGCGCAGGATGTACCCGGTCAACCGCACCGCATCGGCGTGGTCGTAGATCGTGAACGACGACGGGTAGCCGATCACCTGGGCCTCGCGCCGCAGAATCCGCACGCACGCGGAGTGGAAGGTCGACACCCACATCTTCTGGGCGACCGGCCCGATGAGCGACTCGACCCGGTGCTTCATCTCGTTGGCAGCCTTGTTGGTGAACGTGATCGCCAGGATCGCGAACGGCGAGACGCCCTTTTCCTCGATCAATCGCGCGATGCGGTGGGTCAGCACACGGGTCTTGCCCGAGCCCGCGCCAGCGACGACGAGCAAGGGCCCTTCGTCGTGGAGGACGGCCTCCTCCTGGTCGGGATTCAACCCGTCGAGCAGCTCGATCGACATCGGTTCGACCCTAGGCGCGCCATGCGACACCTCAGCGCCAACATCCCCGGCTTTCTGCCGAACATTGCGCGCTCACCACCAGATGATGTGGCTCAACGCGCAAAGTTCGCCGAGGCGAGTGGATGACCGAGGACGGATTGGGCGAGAACACCAAATCGCAGGCACGTGCGGTCGGCCATGAACGGGCCGACCGCTTGCATCCCGACGGGGAGGCCGTCGTCGGCGAGGCCGGCGGGAAACGCCACCGACGGCTGATAGGTCGGGTTCGCCAGGCTGGCCCAGATCCATTGCTCGATCAACGGCCGCTCCGCACCGTTGACCAGCACGGTTTGCTCGTTGAACGGACGATGCGTGTCGTGTGGCGGCGCGGTCGTCGGGGTGACCGGAGCCAGCAGCAGATCGGCGCCGCCGAAGTAATCGGTCCACCTCGCACGCAGCTCGCCGCGCCGGTTGTTCAGCCCGATCCACTCCCGATACGGCATGGCGGCACCCCAGGCGGCCAGCGCGTCATAGTCACGCCCGCCCTGCTTATATCGGTCGAGGTCTTCAGCCGGCGGAGGTGGATAGGGGCCGCACGCCGCCGCCCGGCCGAGCTCGAGACCCACTTCGTGGGTCTCGACGAGCAACTCGGTTCGAGGAGGTGCGACGACCCGCACCCCGGCGTCGACCAGCGCCGCGACGGCAGCCTCGATCGTCCGCGTCACCTGGTCGTCCTGCTCACCCACGGGGCTGTGCAGCACGATGCCGACCCGGAAATCATGCAACGACTGCTGCGTGGCAGCCGCAGGCGCCATGAACGGCTCGTGCATGACGGGCAGCATGAGTTCGAGATCGGCGACGGAACGAGCGATCGGGCCGACGACGTTGTTGTCGACAGTGCCCGGTTGGCCGGGATAGGTATGCCCGCGCTGGGACACCAAGCCATAGCTGGGCTTCAACCCGGCGGCGGCGGTGTAGGCGGCGGGCCAGCGGATCGAGCCGCCGATGTCGCTGCCGACCTCGAGCGAGCTCATGCCCGTCGCGACCGCGACGGCCGATCCGCCCGAGGAACCGCCGGGGGTTCGCGTCGGGTCCCACGGGTTGTCGGTGCGGCCGTGGATCCGGTTGAACGTCTGCCATTCCCCGAGGAACAGCGGCACATTGGTCTTGCCGTAGACGATCGCCCCGGCGGCGCGAAGCTGAGCGACGACGGCGGCGTCGTCGGCCGCGATGTTGCCCGCCTGCGCCGGGTCGCCCCACGTCGTCGGCGTGCCCTCCCAATCGATGCAATCCTTGACCGTCATCGGCAACCCATGGAGCGGACCCACGGCTGCGCCGGAAGCGAGCACATCGTCGGCCTCCGCAGCTCCGCGCCGAGCCCGGTCGAGCTCGAGGTGGACGACCGCGTTGAGCGCCGGATTGTGCCGGTCGTGCTGGTCCAGACACGCGTCGAGAAGCTCGACCGCCGAAATCTCACCGTCGAGCAGCATGCGGCGCTGTTCGACCGCCGACACCAGGGCAGGGTTCACGCGAGGGAGGCTGCGGCGTTCGGACGATCAGCCGAGCAGTTTGGTGGTGAAATGTTCGACGAGCAGGTCCCACGCCTGTCCGGTCGGGGTGTCCGAGTCGGGTGACCACTCCTTCGACGTCACCGAATGGGCGTCCTTGGCGTAGCCCCACTCGTTGCCCTTGCTCGAATCGATCTCGAGGCCGACGAAGCCGTCACCGAGCTCGCGCCGTAGCGAGTCGAAGCGAGCGGCCGGAACCAGCGGGTCGCCGGTGAACCGGAAGCCGAGCACGCACAGATCGTCGGCCTCGGTGCGGCCCTTGATCGTCGCGAGGTCGTCGGGTGCAACGTGCAGGTCGGCGCGGTGCGACTTGGTGATGCCGAACGGCAGCGACGGCTGGCTCATCACGGGCACCTTGACCCGCTCGTCGATGGCCAGGGCCAATGCGAAGTTGCCGGTGAAGCACATGCCGATGACGCCGATGCCCGGACCACCGGACTCCTCGTGGGCCATCCGGCCGAGTTCGCGTAGCCAGTCGACCTTGGGGGCCCGCTTGGACCGGGCGAACGCGAGGAACTGCCGGGTCACGCACGCCTTCACGATCGTCGTGACGGCGCGACCGTTGGAGAACGGGGTACCGGGATCGCCGAAGAGCGACGGCATCCAGGTGGAGAAGCCGGCGGCGGTGAGCCGCCGGGCACAGTCGGCGACCTCGGGTGTGATGCCGGGGACCTCGGGGATGACCAGGATCGCCGGCCCCTCCCCCTGGACATACACATCGTGGGTGACGCCGTCGATGGTGATCGAACGGACGTCGAAGTCGGTCAGCGGATCATGTCCCTCAGCCATCGACGCACTGTAAACGACATCGGTGCCAGGTTCGATGCCGCGGCCCGTGACACCAAACGACATCAAACCTGGCACCGATGTCACTTCTTGACCCGGAGCAAGGGTCGGAATATCTTCGACGCCACCTCGAGTCGGAGCAGGCAGCGAGGCAAAAAGGTGTGTGCTCATCCCTCTGTAATCGCGCAGATCCCAAAGGATGATGACCATGCGCTTCGGCTACTTCCTCAACCAGAACAACCTCGGCTCGAAGAAGTCGTTCACGACCGTCGTCGAGGAAGGGCGTGAAATCGCCCGCCACTGCGATGCCAACGACTGGCACTCGATCTGGACCACCGAGCACCACTTCGGCCACGAAGGCCTGGAGGTCTGCCCGAACCCGATCCTGATGGGCGCCGACTTGGCCGCCAACACGACCAGGCTGCGCATCGGCCAGGCCTGCACGGTGATCACGTTCCGGCACCCGATCCAGATCGCCGAGGACATCGCGGTGCTCGATCATCTGTCGGGCGGACGGGTGGAGTTCGGGGTGGGGCGTGGCCTGTATCCCCGCGAGTCGATGAACCTCAACCCGATCGCCGACGTGCGCAACGCCGCCGTCAACCGGGCGCTCTTCGACGAAACCCTCGAGGTCATCCGCCGGGCGTGGACCAACGAGTTCTTCTCGTTCGAGGGCGAGTACTACCAGTTCCCGCATCCGGAGCTCACGTTCGACCATGCGATGAGCCCGCCTCGGCCGGACAACACCGACCCCGAGACCGGCCACCTGACCGCGCTGGCCCTCGTGCCTCGCCCACTCCAGGATCCGCATCCGCCGATCTGGCAGGTCGTCGACACCCAACCATCGATCGAGGGCGCTGGCCGCAAGGGCATCAACGCCATGTTCTGGATCCCGCCGACCGACGCACTCAAGCCCCGCTTCGAGGCGTACCGCGACGCCAAGGCCGAGAGCCTCGGCCACGACGTGCCGCTCGGCGACGGCGTGGCCGTGCTGCGCGACGTGTTCGTCACCGAGACGATGGCTGAGGCCGAGCGCCTCGCCGGCGACGGCATCCTCGAGTACATGCGGTGGGTCTGCCACTACCGCGGCCTGTCCAACCACCTGCACCTGGGCGAGGAGCTACCGGAGACGCCCGGCAAGCTCGACCTGCTCAGCTACGACTGGCTGCATCCCCGCAACATGTTGTTCGGCACGCCCGAGTACGTCGCAGAGAAAATCGACGAGATGCACGACCACCTCAACCTGCAGAACCTGCTGGTGTGGTCGAGCTTCCCAGGCGTCGAGCATTCGGCGGTGATGGACAGCATGACGATGTTCTCCGAGGCGGTCATGCCGCAGTTCCTCGACGAGCCGCTGGATGACGGCGCGGCGTCCAATTCGACCGAAGCGGTCGGGGTCTCGGCATGAGCCACTTGTCGGTGCGCAAGGTCGTCTCGGTCACGGAGGAGATCCACATCGAAGGCGGCAAGGCAGCGGACCCGCCGCTCATGCTGCACGGCGTCGCCGCGGTGATCGCCAACCCGTGGGCCGGGCAGGGCTTCGTCGAAGACCTGCGGCCGATGCTGCTCGAGGTCGCCCCGGAACTCGCCGGTGAGATCGTGCCACGCCTGGTGGGCCTGGCCGGCGGCGGCGACGTGGTCGAGGGCTATGGCAAGGCCGCCATGGTCGGCGTGAACGGCGAGGTCGAGCACGGCTCGGCACTGATTCACACGCTGCGTTTCGGCAACGTGTTCCGCGACGCCGTCGGGGGCACCGCCTATCTGTCGTTCACGAACAGCCGCAGCGGTCCCGGGGCCACGATCTCGATCCCGATGATGCACAAGGTCGACCCGGGCTGGCGCTCGCACTACCTGACGCTCGAGATGACGATCCCCGACGCACCAGGACCCGATGAGATTGTCGTGGCGCTTGGCGTGTCGGTCGGAGGACGTCCGCACCACCGGATCGGCAACCGCTACTCCGACATGGAAGAGATGGGCCTCGACCCCGAGTGAAGGCACCGCTCGTTCTCGTCCACGGCGTGGGCCTCGATCACACGATGTGGGATGCGGTCGTGCCGGCGTTGTCGGCCGACTGCCGGGTCGTCCGGTTAGACCTGCTCGGCCACGGCGGCGCCGAGGATCCAGCCGGCGAGCGAGTGCTCGGCGATTTCGTCGAACAACTGCATGGCGTGATCGACCTGCTGGACGAACCGGTCGATCTCGTCGGCTCGTCGCTCGGTGCACTGATCTCGTTCGCGTTCACCGCTACGCACCCGCAGTCGGTGCGTTCCCTTGTGGTGTCGAACATGGTCTTCGGCCGTACCGGAAATGAACAGTCCGCAGTCGACGCCCGCCTGGCGCTGGCCGAAGACCAGGGCATGTCGGCGATCGCCGACCTCGCCATCGACCGCTGGTTCGACGCTTCGTGGCAGTCGGCGCATCCCGACGTCGTCGCCGCGATCCGCACGCGGCTCTCGACGACCGACCTCACCGCCTATCTCAAGGCCTATCGCGTGTTCGTCTCGACCGATGCCCGGGCCGCCGGCTACGCCGAACAGATCACCTGCCCGACGCTGGCGATGACCGGCGAACTCGATCCGGCCTCGACCCCGGCGATGACCAGCGCAATTGCCGAGGCGGTCGCCGCGGGTCAGGCCGAGGTGCTCGTCGGCCTCCATCATCTTCCCTCCGTCGAGGCGCCCGAGCGCTTCGTCGATTCCCTGAACGCCTTCCACTCATCCCTCGACACGGAGTCGAATCATGTCTGAGATGCCCCACTACCAGCTCTACATCGATGGCCAGTTCTGCGAGGCCAGCGACGGCACGAGATTCGACACGTGCAATCCGGCCAACGGCGAGCCATGGGCGACCGCATGTGCTGCGTCGGAGGACGACGTCGATCGAGCGGTCCGAGCGGCTGATGCAGCACTGAAGTCGGGTCCGTGGGCGGAGATGACCGCGACACAGCGGGGCAAGTTGCTGTTCCGGCTGGCAGACCTGATCGAGGAACGGGCACTCGAACTCGGCGACATCGAGACCACCGACAGCGGAAAGCTCGCGGCGGAGACCCGGTCGCAGACCGCCTACGTCGCCGACTACTACCGCTACTACGGCGGGCTGGCCGACAAGATCGAGGGCGCCACACTGCCGATCGACAAGCCGGACATGCACGTGTTCACGACCCGAGAACCCATTGGCGTGGTCGCCGCCGTCGTGCCGTGGAACGCCGAGATGTTCCTGACCGCCACCAAGCTCGGCCCCGCACTGGCGGCCGGCAACACGATCGTGATCAAGGCATCCGAGGAAGCACCGGCGGTGATGCTCGAGTTCGCCACCATCATCGAGGCCGCCGGGTTCCCGCCGGGTGTGGTCAACATCATCACCGGGTTCGGCGAGCCGTGCGGTCGGGCGCTCACGAGCCATCCGCTGGTCAGTCGGGTCGCCTTCACAGGCGGGCTCGACGCCGCCCGCAAGGTCGTGACGAACACGGCAGCGAACCTCGCCCACGTGACGATGGAGCTGGGCGGCAAGTCACCGATCCTGATCTTCGACGACTGCGACCTCGAAGGTGCCGTCAACGGCGCGATCGCTGGCAACTTCGGTGCGACCGGCCAGAGCTGTGTCGCCGGCACGCGAGTGATCGTGCAAGACGGCGTGTACGACGAGTTCATCGCGCGAGTGTCCGAGCGGGCCGGCCAGATCGTGATCGGCGATCCGCTGGAGGCGTCGACCCAGGTGGGGCCGCTCGCCACCCGAGCCCAGCGAGACAAGATCGAATCGGTGATCGCCGACTCGGTCGAGCAGGGCGCCGTCGTGCATGCGGGCGGATGCCGTCCCGACGGATTCGATGCCGGCTGGTACTACTCGCCGACCGTGTTGGCCGTCGGGTCAAACGAGGTGCGCAGCACCCGGGTGGAGATGTTCGGTCCGGTCATGTCGGTGCTGCGCTTCTCGACCGAGGAGGAAGGCATCGCCATCGCGAACGACACAACGTTCGGCCTCGGTGCCGGCGTGTTCACCGAGAACGTGTCACGTGCCCACCGGGTGTCCAAGGCCATCCGTTCGGGCATCGTCTGGATCAACACATATCGGGTGATCTCGCCGATCGCTCCGTTCGGCGGCTTCGGTGACAGTGGCTATGGGCGCGAGGCCGGCCTCGACGCCATCCGCGACTACACCCGCACCAAGACGACCTGGATCAACACCTCGAGCGAACCGATGGCCAACCCCTTCGTGATGCGGTGATGCGGCAGGTTCGGCGCCAGCCGAAACTGCGCAAGTGAGCGGAGCGAACGACGTGATGCGCGTTGGTGCCAGGCACCGATCGTTACACCGCGTTTCACTGCGACGTGATGCGCTTTGGTGCCAGGCACCGATCGTTACATCATGACCTAGTGCGACGTGAGGGCTTCCCAGGCGTTGGCGCGGCGGGTGTCACGAGCGGCTGCAGCGACACCGAGGAGGCCTCGCTCGGGATTCCAGGCCTCGACGACCTCGGTGGGCGTGTCGGTCTGCTTCGCCCACAGCGCATTCCAGGTCGCATCGCTCTGGCGGAGGAAATCGGTCAGCAGCAACACGCTCACCGGCGACGCCATGTCGGTGTCGGCGATCGCCGACGCCTGGACGACGAGGCCGGCAAGCCGTTCGAGATCCTCGGTTGCCCAGCCGAGTCGTCGGCCGAGCTGGAACAGGCCGATCAGCGTGCCGGCGGTGTTGTAGACGTCCTCGACCAGACGGAACGGCTTGATCGCATCGACGTACCCGTCGCCCGGAATGACGTCGGCTGCTGAAATCGGGACGTCCGCGAAGTGCAGGTCGCAGATCTGGAACTCCGGCCCCCACTCGACATAGGGCTCCCGGTCGATGGTGATTCCCGACCGATCGCTCGGCACGCCGACCATGCGCAGCTGATTGCGGCCGTCGTCATCGCGTCCGATCGAGGCCGCCACGTAGCGCAGGTCCGAAACCGGCGCCATCGACCCCCAACGCTTGTGGCCGTTCATGACATAGCCGTCATCGACCGGCGTCAGCGTGGTGTGGATGTGCGAAGGCCGGGGGCCCTTGTCCTCGCTCACGCAGAACGCGACGATCGAGTCGTCGGGCGTGGTCGGGAAGAGGCGCCGAATCGCCGCCTGGTGGCCGGCGACCGATGCCAGTGAGCGTCGATCCGCGTGCACCGCGACGCGGACGAGCCGAGCGAAGTGAGTCGGTCCGTCGTGGCCCCCAGACGGTGAGGGCCCATGGGCGGCGAGGAAGGCCCGTACGTCGACCGTCGCCTCGGGCGCGGGGTCGGGAAGCGGGGCGAAGAGTGCGTCGAGGACCTCGGTCGGCGTCATGCGGACCAGCCTCGCGCACGACTACCGTTCGACTCGCACGAGGTGACCTGCCACCTCCCCTCACCCTGGAGACCCCCCATGGAACTGTTCGAGCACGAAGAGAAGCGCCGCATGTCCCGCGAGGAAGCCGCCGCGCTGCTCCGCGACCTGGCCGACCAGCTCGCACGCCACAACGATCTTTCGTTCACCCGCGACGGGCTCAAGTACAAGGTCGATGTTCCTGACGAGGTCGAGGTCGAAGTCGAGATCGAGATCGGTGACGAGAGCGGCCTCGAGATCGAGATCACCTGGTAACGACGGCTCGCCTGGAAGGCAAGCACCTCCCCGTAGGCTCCGGGGATGCCGCAGCCGTTTCGTTTCTCCGCATCGCTCGCCTCGACGGGATCGGATGATCTCGTGGGCTTGGCGCAACGCGCGGAGGAGCTCGGGTACTCGGCGGTAACGCTCTCCGACCACTTCTACGACCAGCCTGCGCCGCTTATCGGACTGACCGCGGCAGCGGCGGCCACCACCAGCCTGCGCGTACTGCCGCTGGTGTTGGCCAACGACTACCGTCATCCGGTCGTGCTGGCCAAGGAGATCGCCACGCTCGACAAGCTGTCGAACGGGCGCGTCGAGTTCGGCATCGGTGCCGGTTGGCTGATCGCCGACTACGAGCAGGCCGGCATGCCCTACGACTCGGCCGGCGTGCGCATCCGCCGCCTGCGCGAAGCCGTCGATGTCCTCCAACGGCTGTTCGCGGGCGAAGACCTCGATGTCGACGGCGAGTTCTACACCGTCAAGGGCCCGCTCTCGGAGCCGACGCCGGTCCAGACGAAGATTCCGCTCATGCTCGCCGGCGGCAAGGAGAAGATGCTGAAGCTGGCCGGCGAGAAGGCCGACATCATCGGTATCAACCCCGGCCTGACTGCCGGCGTCATCGACGAACGGGCCGGCCAGGACGCGACCCAGGACAAGACCGACCAGAAGATCGCTTGGGTCCGCGAGGGTGCCGGTGATCGCTTCGATGACCTCGAGCTCCAGACCCGCATCCACCTGACGATGATCACCAACGATCGCCACAAGGTCGCCGCGGAGATGGCGCCGCTGCTGGGCATCTCCGCCGAGGACGCGCTCAACTCGCCGCACGCCCTCGTCGGGAGTGCCGAGGAGCTGATCGACGACATCAAGCGGTGGCGCGACCGCTGGGGCATCAGCTTCGTGTCGATCAACGGCGAGAACATGGACGAGTTCGCCCCGGTCGTGGAGGCGCTCGCCGGGACCTGAGTCGCTTCAGGCCAAGCCGGCGAGGTAACGGTCGACGTCTTCGGCGATGCGATCGAGCAACGTGAGCACGGCCTCGTTCCCGTCGGCGATGCTCGCACGAGCCTCCGGGGTGAGAAACGCGGCCATGTCGGCCGGCGCGATCCACAGCGAGTCGGTGTGCTCGTGGCTGAGCACGACCTCGCCGTCGACGTCGCACCGGAAGCTGAGCTGCAGCATCTGCTGGCCATAGACCAACATCGGATAGCAACCGACCATCGTCAACGGCCCGAGCGGCCGCAGTCCACTCTCCTCGAACAACTCGCGCTCTGCGGCGTCCCACGGGTCCTCGCCCGGATCGACGACCCCACCTGGCGGGAAGAACTGACCGGCCAGCGCCGAGCCTTCGCTTCGCTGCAGCAACAGGATGTCGCCGTCAGGTCGCGCCGGATAGACCACCGTCGACAAGGCGTAGCGGTCGAGCTCGATCGGTTCGCCGATGGGCGGAGAGAGCGGATCGGTGGCATCACCGGACTCGGCGACGGGGTCGGCCATGGCCCGAAGCTACAACGACTGGGTGACCACGATGAGCGGCGCAGGCGGGCGGAAGCCGTGAACATCCATGAGCGTGCGAGCCACGACCTCGTAGACACGCTCCTCCAACGCCAAACCGGTGGTTTCGTCGAACGCACCGCGCTCGACCCCGAGGCGCCACGTGTTGGGATCACCGGCGAGCGGCTCCCACCCGATCTCGGCCGCGGCGGCGGCCGCTTCGTCGACTCGTCCACTACGTAGCTCGATCTCGTCGGGCGACACCACGGTGAACGCGACCCAAGCCGACGAACCGAACGGGCCCGCCCAAAGCACGACGGTGACCCGCCCGGTGGTCGCCGCCCACAGCACGCTGTGCCACGCCAACTCAGCGAGCTCGTCGTGTGAGCCGACCTCGACCCGCCGCTCGACGTCGCGATCGAGTGTCACCCCGAGGACCGGGGCGTTGGACGCTTCGAGGCCGGTCTGTACGAACACCGGCCCCTGGTGGTCGAAGCGATGGAGCTGGTAGACGGTCTGCATCAGTAGGCCGATCGTGTCCTCGATTCGGCCACGCTGGCCCAGCGGGAACGGTGTACCGGCGAGCTGGTCCGCCTGCGGGACGGGACCCTCCCATCCGATGTTTGCCGCCAACGCAAGCTCGCCCTGACTGGTCTCGACGATCGCATCGCCGTTCTGCTGCACCATCAGCTGGATGAAACGATGCTCGTCGAAGGACATGATCAGGTACACGCCACCCTCGTCAAAGCACCAACGGACGGCCTCCTCGACGAGTTGCGTCATCGCGTCGAGATCATCGACATCGACTTCGAGATCGAGGTGCGGCTGCCAGTCGAGGAGCGGCTCGCGTGCACCAGCCGAAGCCGGGGGATCCGCACCAGGGGCCGGCATGCTCACCGTGGGTTCGGCCGTGCCCGTGCGCGGCAGCACGACCGTCGCCTCGGCCCTCGGGGTGGGTTGCGGCGACTCGTCGAGCAGGTCGACGGTCGATCGGAGCGAGATCGCGAAGTCGATCATCGTCGACGGCCGATCGGTGGCCGACTTGGCGAGCGCGGCGGCGAGCATGCCACGCAGGATCGGCGGCACATCGGCCATGTCAGGCAGCGGCTCGTGGCGAATCCGGCCCAGGAACTCGATGAGGTCTTCGCCGACACCTCGGACATACGGCGTGGCGCCCACCGCCATCTCGTAGAGCGTCACGCCGAGTGCGTAGACGTCGACCGAGGCCGGCGGCGGCTGGTCGAGCAGATCGGGCGCGATGTAGGCCGGGGTGAAGGCCAGCGTCGACGTCCCCTTGGCGCCCGCATCGAGGATCTGGGAGATGCCGAAGTCGGTGACAAGCGGCCGCCCACTCGGACCGAGCAGGATGTTCGCCGGCTTGAGGTCGCGGTGCACGACGTTCGCCGCGTGGGCGGTCGCCACGGCATCGGCGATCGTGATGGTGGTCGCGACCGCTTCCGGCCACGGGATCGACCCGCGCCGCTCGAGCTCCTCTTCCAGCGAACCGCCGCTCAGCAGCGGCATGACCAGATACGGCGCCCCGTGCGCGGAGATCCCGCTTGTCAGGATCGTGATGATCCCCTCGTGGGCGGAGAGGCGTCCCATCGTCTTGCGTTCGCGATCGAAGCGGCGAAGCGTGTCCGCGTCGGTGGCATTGAGCACCTTGACGGCCACCCAACGGTCGTGGTCCACGTCGTGGGCGCGATACACGACGGCGAAGCCGCCTTCGCCGATCGGCTCGGCCGATGCCAGCCCTGGAATCCCGAGTTCGACTTCCGCCACGACCCCTCCCGTACCGGCGCCAAGTTACCCCAGCGGCAGGTCGCCGTTGCCGGCAGCGGTGCGAGATCAGCCCTGGGACGCCGGCCCGTCGAGCCACCGGCCGGCCAACGCGCGCGCGATGCGCTGCAGCTCGGCGGCAACGTCGTCGGGGACGTCGACGAATTCCAGGCCGGTCGTGAGCCCGGCAAGTTGAGATGCCAGCGCCTGTGCGCCGTTCTCGATGAGGGTCATCTCCACCCGTCCGTCGGCGTCGATGCTGTGCTCGGTGCGTCGCGGCCCGAAGATCCAGCGCACCGGCGTGACCATCGCCGGGTCGACCCACACGCGCACCTCGGCACCGCTGCGGAAGGTCTCGACCGCGGTGACGATTCGCTCCCACTCGACGTCGAGGTCGAAGCCGTCGGGGCGAACCACCGAGTCGCCGAGAAGGACGACTCCATGCACCCGGGACAGGCGGTAGGTCCGAACCCCTCGCTCGGTGCCCGCGACCAGGTACCACACGCCGCGCTTCGTGACGAGGCCGAGCGGATGGACGACGCGCTCACTGGCGGAGGCGTCGTTCGGCCGCTGATACTCCAGACGGACCTGCACGCCGGCGACGACCGCCTCGCTCAACTCGTCGACGAATGCCGGCTTGTTACCCCGGCCGATCTGCCCCCAACCCGCCGTGTCGACCTTGATCGCCGTCGTCGCCGCAGCGGCATCGTCGCGAAAACGATCGGGCAAGGCGACCAGTAGCTTCTGCAGCGCCCCGTCGAGCACCGGGTCACGTCGTCCAATCTCACCGAGTGCCAGAAACAACGCCCGGCTCTCCCCCGCCGACAGCCCGGTCAGGTCGGTGCGTGCGCCGCCGACCAGTTGCCAGCCGCCGCCACGCCCACTCGTCGAATAGATCGGTACACCGCTCATGGCCAGCGCCTCGAGGTCACGACGCGCGGTTCGCTCGCTGACTTCGAGTTCCTCGGCGAGCTCGGCCGCGGTGGTCTTGCCCTTCGACTGGAGGATGAGGAGGGCCGAGATCAGTCGGTCAGCTCGCATGTTTCGAGTCTTTCAGAGAAACTGGCCAGAAGATGGCCAGTTTGGTAGTTCATCATCGAGGCATGGAAAACACCGCCCAGGAAACGTCCCCCTCGACCGCCGCCGATGCGGTCCCGCAGCCCGGAGACCCTCGCCACGACTTCGCCATCGTGACCGGCGTCGTTGCCGAGCTCATCGCCAACGTCGATGCCGACCAGTTCGCGCTGATCACGCCCTGCCCCGAGTTCACGGTGGCCGATGTGCTCGCCCACATCGTCGGCAACCAGCGGAGTCTTGCTGCGCTCGGGCGAGGTGAGGGTTGGCAGGACGCCGTCGGCGAACCCGTCACCGACGGTTTCGCCGAGCAGTTTGCCGCCGCGTCACACGAGGTGATGGAGGCGTGGACCGACCCCGCCAAGCTCGGCGAGATGTACGAGGTGCCGTGGGGTGTCATGCCCGGAGCGGCGCTGGTCGGCAGCTATGTCGGCGAGCAGGCGGTCCATGGCTGGGACATCGCCCAGGCGACTGGCCAGACGATCGAGATCGACGACGCTGTGCTGCAGCCTGCACTCGACGGACTGCGCTTCGGGCTGCCCGCGGAAGGCCGTGGCGCCGAGATCCCGTTCGGTCCGGTCGTGGTGCCGGAGTCGCCCGATGCCAGCACCCTCGATCACCTCGCCGGCTGGTCAGGCCGACAGGTCTGACCCCGGTTATCCACAGGGTCTGACCCCGTTGCGACCCTCCGCGCAATTCGATGAGCAGAAACCACCGGGTTGGTGGCAACATGGTGCCTCCCTCACCGCGCCTCGCGTGCGGACCGAAACCAACCAACACTCCGGTGGCGTCTCGTGCGCCACCGCCATGCAGCTCCGGCTGCGCAGCCAAGGACACATCATGAGCGACGAGACCGAAGCCACACCGAGCGACGAGCCCACGGCCGAAGACCAACCGGCCGCCGAGGACCAAACGGCTGGTGAAGAAACGCCGTCAACCGACGCAGCCTCCGAGCCGGCATCGGAAGCACCGGCGGAGCCGGCCGCCGAAGCACCGGCAACCGAGTATGCCAAGGAGGCCGCCGCCGAGGACGCTCCCGCCGAGGACGCGGCGGAGCCCGCCGCCGAGGACGCTCCCGCCGCAGAGGCTCCCGCCGAGGAAGCAGCATCGGCACCTGAGGACGCGGCGGAGCCCGCCGCCGAGGAAGCGCCTGCCGCAGAAGCTCCCGCCGAGGAAGCAGCATCGGCACCTGAGGAAGCTCCCACCGCAGAAGCACCGGCTGCGACACCGGCTCCGGACCCGAACGCGCCGATGCCAAAGCCGGGCGAAGCGGGCTACGACCCCGACCAGGGCCTTGGCCTGGTGGAGAACACCGCCGTCCTCGGCCCACCGAACATGGGCGGCTTCGAGTCCGGCGAGATCGTCACTGGAACCGTGCTCACGGTCAACCGCCGCGAGGCCGAGGTCGATGTCGGCAACGGCAGGGTCGGTGTGATCGGCGACCGCCACTGGTCTTCGGGCTCGCAGGTCGATCTCACGACCGTCCTCAAGAGCGGCGACTCGGTCGACGCCGCGGTCCTCGCCCGCGCCGACCTCAAGAAGCGCATCACCCTCAGCCACCTCTGGGCCCAGCAGAAGCAGGGTTGGGAGGCCGCCGAGACGGCCGCCAAGGACAAATCCGACCTGTCCGGCACGGTCACCGAGACCGTCAAGGGCGGACTGTCGCTCGACGTCAACGGCATCCGAGCGTTCATGCCGGCATCGCTGGTCGACGTGACGACGGTGAACGATCTCAAGCCGTTCGTCGGCCAGACGGTCGAGGTGCGGGTCATCGAAGCCGATCGCACCAAGCAACGTCTGATCGTGAGCCGCAAGGCGGCACTGCGCGCCAATCAGCGTCAGCAGGCCAAGCAGGCCCTCGCCGACATCAAGGTCGGTCAGGAGATGACCGGCAAGGTCGCCCAGATCACCGACTTCGGGGCATTCGTCGACGTCGATGGCGTTCGGGGCCTGGTCCACAAGAGCGAGATCGGCTGGAGCCGTGCCCGCGACCCGCAGCGTGATCTGAAGGTCGGTCAAGAGGTCCAGGTCAAGGTCATCAAGGTGCAGCCGTCGCGCAACCGCCTCGGCCTGAGCATGAAGTCCGGCACCGATCCACTCGGCTCGATCAACAAGGGAGACCGCTTCGAGGGAAGCGTTTCCCGCCTCGTCGACTTCGGCGCCTTTGTCGCCCTTCCGAGCGGTGTCGAGGGCCTCGTTCACGTGAGCGAGATGGCCGAATACCGGGTGTTCGCCCCCGAGGAAATCGTGATCCCGGGTGAGAAGGTCTGGGTGAAGGTCCTCAAGGTCGACCGCAAACGCCGCACCATCGACCTGTCGATGGCCCAGGCCGTCGTCCCCGATCCGCCGGAAGAAGCGGAGGCCAACGCCGCCGCGGCGGCAGCTCGCGACGCTGCGGCATCAGGCAGCGACGACGACTACGCCGAAGACACTCCGTCCGAGGCCGCCGCCTCCGAGGAGGAATAGCCGATCGGCAGGTCGGGACGTCCCCTAGCGGCCGTCTCGACCTACCGATCGGTGGGGAGTGTCGCGCGCCAGCCATGAAGGGCGTGGTCGACGCAGCCGACGAGTGGCCGCGGCAACCGATCGGCGTCGCACTCCTCCAAGAGCACGCGGGCGAAGACAGTGCTGCGACGCGCCTTGGCGCGGATCCACCGATGCATCTGTTCGTCGAACGGACGATCACGCCAGGCCGGCTGCTTCTGCATCGTGCGGAACGACGCCAGGTCGCCGCGCTCATCGAGCAAGGTAACCAGCTGGGACTCACCGCACGCCACGATCAGCTCGGCTTCGAGGTCGGGATCGCAGTTGAACACCGACGCGCCGGGCAGCCCGCGGGTCTCGAATGCGTCGACGACGTCGACCCGCTCACTGCGGTCACACAGTGCGACAAGTGCGGTTCCGCCTGGAAGGAGCCGCTCGATGATCCGTCCGACGCCATGCGCGCCGCCGACCGGCAGCACCACGATCGCCTCCTCAGCCAGGCGATGGCCCATCCGCGCGGCCGTCGCCTCGACCGCGACCTGGTCGCTCACGCCCTCGACGAGGACGACGACGTCGGCGCCCTCGGCAGCGATCAGCCCGGCCGCCGCAGCCCGCTCCGTCGCCCCGACGCCGCTCTCGTAGTCACCAAGCTCCCGGAGGAGACGAGTCTGCTCAGCCCGCGACATCCCGCCATTGCAGAGGCCGGAGGTCGACCTGTCAATCCAGATTCGGCGGAGTGCGGCCGAGCAACGCCAACAGCCGATCGCTCGGCGAGTCGCTCACCGGGTCGGTCGGCTTGGCGAAGAACGTCGACTCGCCGAGGTCGAGTGCAACCGGGAGCCAGAACTCGAGCAGGAACTCGGCGTGGACGTCCTTGATCGGCGCCGGGCGTCCGACACCGACCGAGACGTCCCACGCGTGAACCACGTTGTCGGTGATGCGATAGCTCAGCAACTGCCGGCCGCTCACCGCGCCGAGGTCGAGCTCATACGAGCGGTCGACGACACCCGGCTCGCGAGCCGCATCGATGGCCCGAAGCGCCGTGCCGCGCCATGTGGTCAGCGGGGTGGGGCCGAGCAGCTCGACGTCGAACCCGGTCGAGGTCGTCGTCGTGTCGCCGGCCAGGATGACCGGCAGGTGGGCTTCGCCGAGCACGACGTGGGCGACGACCTCACGGACGTTCCATTCCGTGGACGGCGTGGGCAGATCCCATTCGTGATCGGCGACGTCGCGTACCGCCTCGCCGAAGGTCGCCAGCGCGTCGACATAGAGCTCAACGACGTCAGGAGGAAGGTTGTCGGGAGCGCCGCTCATCGCCGCTCGCCTACTCCCACTCGATGGTGCCGGGCGGCTTCGACGTGATGTCGTAGGCAACCCGGTTCACGCCGTCGACCTCGTTGATCACCCGGCTGGAGATCGTCTCAAGAACGTCGTACGGGATCCGGGCCCAATCGGCGGTCATGACGTCTTCGCTGGTGACGGCCCGGACGATGATCGGATAGCCGTAGGTGCGTTCGTCGCCCATGACGCCGACACTGCGGATGTCGGGCAGTACGGCGAAGCTCTGGAAGATCTCGCGTTCGAGCCCGGCATCGCGCAGCACCTCGCGGACGATGTGGTCGGCCTCTTGCAGCACGGCGACCTTGTCCGGCGTGACCTCGCCGATGATGCGCACGCCGAGCCCCGGTCCGGGGAATGGCTGACGCCACACGATCTCGTCGGGCAGACCGAGCTCGGTGCCGACCTTGCGAACCTCGTCCTTGAACAATGTGCGCAGCGGCTCGACCAGCTCGAACTGCATGTCGTCGGGCAGGCCGCCGACGTTGTGGTGGCTCTTGATGGTCGAGGCGTGCTTCCCGCCTGACTCGACGACGTCGGGATACAGCGTGCCTTGCACCAGGAAGTTGGCGTCTTCGATGCCGCCGGATGCTCGTTCGAAGACCCGGATGAAGGTCTCGCCGATCGCCTTGCGCTTGGCCTCGGGCTCGGTCACGCCATCGAGCTTGGCGAAGAAGTCGTCGGCTGCACGAACATGGATCAGCTCGATGCCTTGGCTCTTCTGGAACGTCTCGACGACCTGGTCGCTCTCGTTCTTGCGCATCAGCCCAGTGTCGACATAGACGCAGGTGAGCTGCGAGCCGATGGCCCGATGCACGAGCGCCGCCGCGACCGCGGAGTCGACGCCGCCCGACAACCCGCAAATCGCGCGCCCCGCACCGACCTGGGCCCGGATCGCCTCGACCTGATCGTCGATGATGTTCGTCATCGTCCATTTGCGATCGATGCGAGAGCGGTCGAGCCACCGCTCGATGACCGCCTGGCCATGGGGTGTGTGCGAGACCTCGGGGTGATACTGCACCGCACAGATCTGGTCGCTCTCGAAGGCCGCGACCGGCGCCGCCGCGGTCGACGCGGTGGCGGTGAAGCCCTCGGGCACCTCGGTGATGCAGTCGAAGTGGCTCATCCACACCGTCTGCTCGGTTGGCTGGTCGACCAACAGGTCGCCGGCGCCGGAGAGGGTCATGTCGGTGCGGCCGTATTCGCCGGCCTCGAAGCGATCGACTACGCCGCCGAGCTGCTTGGCGATCAGCTGGGCGCCGTAGCAGATGCCCAGGATCGGCACGCCGAGGTCGTAGATCCCCGGGTCGATCTCGGGCGCGCCCTCGACGTTGACCGATGCCGGACCGCCCGAAAAGATGATCCCGGCCGGGTTCTTGGCCGCGTACTCGGCAGCGGTCAGGTCGTTGGCGACGATCTCGGAGAAGGCGTTGGCCTCGCGTACGCGTCGGGCGATCAGCTGGGCGTACTGCGCGCCGAAATCGACAACGAGAACAGAACCGTGGGTCTCGGACATGACGAGGTCGTTCGAAGAAGCGACGGGGCGTCGATCAGGCGTGGCCCATGCCGACGGCCTGGGCCTTCTGCAGGCTCTTGCCCTCGGTCTGGAGCGACGGGGCGACCATCAGCTCGGCCTTCTGGAATTCCTTGAGCGACAGGTGGCCGGTGGTGGCCATCGACGTGCGGAGACCGCCCATCAGGTTGACCTTGCCGTCGTTCTCACGTGCCGGGCCGACGAGGATCTCCTCGAGCGTGCCGCGCACCGTGGTCTGTACCCGAGCGCCCCGGGGAAGAGAGGGATGGAAGGTCGCCATGCCCCAGTGGTAGCCACGGCCGGGGGCTTCCTCGGCCGCGGCCAAGGGCGACCCGATCATGACGGCGTCGGCGCCGCAGACGATCGCCTTGGCAATGTCGCCACCGGTTGCCATGCCACCGTCAGCAATCACGTGGGCATACACGCCGGTCTCGTCGAGGTGACGCATGCGGGCGGCCCGCACGTCGGCGATCGCGGTCGCCTGAGGAACACCGATGCCGAGCACGCCACGGGTCGTGCAGGCATGGCCGGGGCCGACGCCGACGAGCACGCCGGCAGCGCCGGTGCGCATCAGGTGCAGCGCGGCCTCGTAGCTGGCGCAGCCGCCGACAATGACGGGAATCGGGATCTCGCGCACGACGCTCTTGAGGTTGAGCGGCTCATGGTTCTTCGACTTGTGCTCGGCAGTGACGACCGTGCCCTGGATCACGAGGATGTCGAGCTCAGCGGCCAGGATCTCCTTGAGATACTGGGTCGTGCGCTGCGGGGTGATCGACGCACAGGCCACCACGCCGGCATCCTTGATCTGGCGGATGCGTTCGCCGATCAGCTCGGGCTTCATCGGCTCGAGGTAGATCTCCTGCATCCGCAGCGTGGCCTTCTCCGGCGGGAGCGAGGCGATCTCGCTGAACATTGCATCAGGGTCCTCGTAGCGGGTCCACAGCCCTTCGAGGTTCAGGCAGCCGAGGCCACCGAGCTGGCCGATCTTGACCGCCGTGTCGGGGCTGACGACGCCGTCCATCGCCGACGCCATCACCGGTAGATCGAAGCGGTAAGCGTCGATCTCCCACGTGAGGTCCACGTCTTCGGGGTCGCGGGTCCGACGACTGGGCACGATGGCCACGTCGTCGAAGCCGTACGCCCGACGTCCGGACTTGCCGAGGCCGATGTCGATCTGCACCATGGGAATCACCTGCTGGAAACGGGGGAAGATCAGGCCGAGAACGCCGCCGAGACGCCTCGTGCGCCGACCTTATCCCCAGGGACTGCCGGCGGCGGGACCATCGCGCGGGCATTGATCACAGCCGGCCTTCAGTACCCGACCCGAGCCACAACACCCACTTACCCAACACGATTGCACCCCGCCCGTTATCCACAGGGTCTGACCCCGGCGCTCGCCGGCAACGGAACGACGCGCCTGACAATCCACAGGGTCTGACCCCGTAGGCTCGGCGCCATGACCCGTCGCGTTGCCGTTGAACCCGAGTGCTGGCGACGTCCGGCGCTCGTCGCCGCCGTCGAGGCCGCCGGAGCGACCGTTGCGCCGATCGACGAGGCGACCGGCCTGATCTGGGCCGACCCCCAGAACCCGCAGCTTCTCCCCGAGGTTGTCCACGACGGCTTGGACTGGGTGCAGCTCCCCTACGCGGGCATCGAGCCGTTCCTGCATCTGCTC
The DNA here is from genome assembly GCA_039028435.1 of Actinomycetota bacterium. Classification (GTDB taxonomy): domain Bacteria; phylum Actinomycetota; class Acidimicrobiia; order Acidimicrobiales; family UBA10347; genus UBA10347. The sequence continues at coordinate 55,484 of JBCCIC010000018.1, forward strand.
GACGACAAGCGCGAGTGGACGTGTGGCAAGGGCGTCTACGCCCGCCCGGTGGCCGAGGCTGCGCTGGCCATGCTGCTCGCCGGGTTCCGCCACATCGCCGCCTATGCCCGCGAAACGACCTGGTCGGGGCCCGTCGGCCAGAACCTGCACGGCGCGAACGTGTTGGTCCTCGGAAGCGGCGGGATCACCGAGGAACTGCTTCCGCTGCTCGCACCCTTCGGCTGCCACGTGACGGTGCTGCGGCGTCGGGCCGAGCCGATGGACGGTGCCTCAGCCACCGCAACCCTGACCGAGCTCGATGGGCTGCTCCCCCACGCCGATGCGGTCATCCTCGCCTTGGCCCTCACTCCGGAAACCGAGGGCGTGATCGGTGCCGAGCAGCTGGCGCTGATGAAGCCGACCGCCTGGCTCGTCAACGTCGCCCGTGGCGGCCACGTCGACACCGACGCCCTGGTCACGGCGCTCGAGAGCGGATCGATCGGAGGCGCCGCACTGGATGTGACCGCCCCCGAGCCGCTACCTGACGAGCACCCGCTCTGGACGCAGCCGAACTGTCTCATCACGCCCCACGTCGCGAACACTCCGGAGATGGGACTGATCCTGCTCGCCGAGCGTGTGACCGCAAACGTCGAGCGCTACCTCGCGCACGAGCCGTTGATCGGTCTCGCCGACCTCACCCACGGCTACTGACCGCTCACCCCGATCGCAGGCGCCGTCCTAGGATGCGCTGATGGCGGAGGCGAGAGGACAACGAACGCCACACCGGCGACGACGTCGCTTCGGCGCTGCAGGTCCCGCCGGGGCGGTGCTCGGTTGCCTCGTGCTTCTCGCCGCCTGTGTGGTCGAACCGACCGAGATAGCGAGCAGCGTCGCGGAGACCTCGACGCCGACCGAGCCGAGCCCGACCGCTCCCCCACCACCGACGCCGACGCCCGTGCCGCCGACACCGACCGCTCCCCCACCTCCGACCGCCACGCCGACGACGCCACCGACGCCGACACCGCGTCCGGTCCCGACATCGATCCCGCCGATCATCCCCGGCCCGGACAACGAACCGAGCATCCTCACCGAGGGGCCGGTCTCGTTTCCCGTGGCCGGCACGACATCGGTGCGACTCGACCAACCGCGGCCCGTCCTGATCCTGCCCGGCCACACCCTCATCTATGTCGACCCGGACCGCGAGGCCGAGGTCGACATCTTCACACCCATTGCCGACGGCCTCGGCGAGCCGTTCACCGACTATGAGGCGGTCGCCGACTATCTCACGTCTGACCCGGCCTTCGTCGACGTCCCCGAGACCGACTCCGCGACGGTCGCCGGGTTCCCCGCTCGCGTGTTCCAGGGGCTACCCGTGACCGGCGAGCGAGGCTTCTACACCGATGCCTCCACCATCGGCAACGACTCGGCGGGCTGGTTCCCGCCGGTGCGGCTGCGCCTGTGGCTGATCGACACCCCGAATGGACCGCTCGTCATCACCGCGGAATCGCTGTTCGATCCCGGCCAGTTCCCCGAGGCCAATCGCATGGTTCGCGCCTTTCTTCAGACGCTTCGCCTCTCCCCATAGGCGGCCGCATCGGCGAGCGATCGGTAGCGTGTCCCCATGACGCAGTCCACGGGCTCCTCTGCGCGAGAAGCATCGCAGCGCCAGTTCGGCGCGAACGCCGCGAACTATGCGACCTCGACGGTCCATGCCAAGGGTGCGAGTCTCGACCGCATGGTCCAGCTGCTCAAATGCTCGACGTCGCTGCGGGCGTGGCCGACGACCGCGGCATCGGCAACGTCTCGTTCGAGTACGCCGATGCCCACGAGCTGCCATTCGAGGATGACTCGTTCGACCTCGTCACCTGCCGCATCGCACCGCACCACTTCCAAGACCCTGCGACCTTCGTCGACGAATGCGCCCGAGTGCTTCGACCGGGCGGGCTGGTCGGGATCGTCGACAACCTTGCGCCCGAGGATCCCGAGACAGCCACGTGGTGCGACGACTTCGAGCGCCGCCGCGACCTGAGCCACCTTCGGTGCCTGCCGGTCAGCGAGTGGTTGGCCCACCTGGCCGACGCTGGCTTCTCCCACACCACGGTCGAAACGATGGGCAAGCACATGGACTTTCGTGCTTGGGCCGACAACATGTCGGTTGCCGATGACGTGCGCGAAGCCCTGCTCGACGATCTCCGGTCGGCCACCGAGGACGTCGTCGACTGGCTGCGACCCGACGTTGGCGGGAACCCGTCGTTCGTATTGACCGAGGGACTCTTCACCGCCCGCAAGGACTGAGCGGACGAGCGCTCGGCCCGCCTAGAGAAGCGAGAAGGCTCGGATCGCCTCGCGATTCGCAAACGCCAGCTGGGTGTCGACGCGGCTGTCGGTCGCGGCCGGGAACAGCAACGTCGCGTGCGTGACCGGGAAGAACGGGGGGAGCTGATTGAGCAGGACCTCCTGCGCCGTGGACTGGAAGTTGAGGTGGCCCGTTCCATACAGCTCGATCGTTCCGATGATGCAGCCGAGCTCAGTCCCCTTCTTGCGAGTCACCTTGTCGATCCGTGACGTCTCGCTCTCGTGGGTCACCGTGTCAAGGGTGGCGACCTTGATCTCGTTCTTCGGGATGACCGTGGTGGGCCATGCGACCTCCGCACGGGTCGGATCGACGAGCTTGGAGATCCGGACGTCGTTCAGTTCGAGGTAGTCGGTCAGACGATCGTTCAGGGCTTCGTTGAGGCGTTCGCGGAGCGAGATCGCTCCCGAGATGCGATGTGCTTCGGTGTACAGCACGACGCGGACGAGTGACATGCCGCAAAAATCGGCCGTGACATACCGAACTTGAGCAGGCGTGAGAGAAATTGCTCACGCGTGTGGAGTACGCGGACCGAAAGGGCACAGTTGGTTCCGATGTCGGGCGCCTCCTCTGTCTTTGCCGAACGCCTCGCCACTGGCGAACGAATCCTCATCGACGGTGCGACCGGCACCGAACTCGAACGCCGTGGGGTTCCGATGGTGCAGGGTGCCTGGACCGGCGATGCGGCACGAACCCACCCCGACGAGCTCCGGGAGATCCATCGCTCCCACATCGCTGTCGGCGCCGAGCTGATCATCGCCAATACGTTCGCCTCAAGCCGGCACCTGTTGGCGTTCGGTGGGCTCGAGCAGCACTTCGAGCTGCTGAACCGCCGCGGCATCGAGTTGGCTCTCGAGGCGCGAGAGGAAGCGGGACGACCCGACGTCGTGGTCGCCGGATCGATGTCGACGTCTCGTCAAGGCGGGCCGTTTCCGACGATCGAGGACGCCCGACGCAACTTCGCCGATCAAGCGGCGATCCAGGCCGACGCCGGCGCCGAGGTGATCATCCTCGAGATGATGCGCGACCTGGAGCAAACCGATGCCTGCCTCCAGGCTGCGCTCGATACCCGTTTGCCGGTCTGGTTGGGCTGGTCCTGCTTCACCGAAGGCCATGACGAGCCGATGCTCTGGGAGGGCGGACACACACTCCGGGCCGGCATGGCCGAGTTCGGGGACTCAGGGGTCGAGGCCGTCGCGATCATGCACTCCGAGGTCGAAGACGTCGAGCCGTGCCTCCGGGTGCTCGCGGACTGCTGGGACGGCCCGGTCGGCGCCTACGCGCACAGTGGCGACTTCGTACATCCGAACTGGGTGTTCAACGGGGTCATCAGCGAGCAGGACTACGCCGCGCATGCCCTGCGATGGCTCGATCTCGGCGTGCAGATCATCGGCGGCTGTTGCGGCATCACCTGCGATCACATCGACGTCCTGCGCGAGGCGGTCGAATCCCACGCCACTCGCTGAACGGAGCCGCCGCTCACCGACCGACACACACGCCGCATGCGGGGCCGAAGCGGTTACTGCGAAGGGATCCGCAGAGCGACCCGAGCGAAGCGAAGTCGTGATTGCGAAGGGATCCGCAGAGCGACCCGAGCGAAGCGAAGTCGTGATTGCGAAGGGATCCGCAGAGCGACCCGAGCGAAGCGAAGTCGTGATTGCGAAGGAGGCTGTCGCACCCTGCTGTCACGATGAGGGGATGATGCTCGTGTGCATGCTTGACGCCACGCTGGTTGTCCCAGCTGGGGGATCCCGCCCAGCTCTCCGGATCCACGCGGCTAGGTTCGGAGGCGCACCATGTCGCTGACCGAGCTTCCTCCCACCGTCACCTCGACCTCGCCGGCTACCACACCGCCAGCGCCGGCGATGCTGCCGTTCGCCGCGCCCCACGATCACGAGCTCGACCCGGTGTTGGCCGAATTCCACCCGGCGGTCCGAACCTGGTTCGCGCGGGCGTTCCCGCTCGGTCCGACCGACCCCCAGGCCCAGGCCTGGCCATCGATCGCGGCCGGCAACGACACCCTCGTGGCCGCGCCGACCGGTTCTGGCAAGACGCTGTCCGCCTTCCTCGTGGCCATCGACGACCTGTACAAGCGCCACGAGGCCGGCTGCCTGATTCCCGACACCGCTCAGGTGGTGTACGTGTCACCGCTCAAGGCACTCGCCGTCGACATCAGCGAGAACCTGATGCGTCCGCTCGACCAGATCGCCGAGATCGCGGTCGAACTCGGCTACACCCCGCCGGCACTCCGGGTCGGGGTTCGCTCGGGCGACACGACCAGTAGTCAGCGCAGCTCGATGGTCCGCAAGCCGCCAGAGTTCATCGTCACCACACCCGAGTCGCTGTATCTGATGGTGACCGCCGAGAAGAGCCGCGACGCGCTGCGGACGATCCGCACGGTGATCGTCGACGAGATCCACGCCGTGGCCCGCGACAAGCGCGGCTCGCATCTCTCGCTGACCCTCGAACGTCTCGACCACATCTGTGGCGAGCGGCCGGTGCGCATCGGCCTGTCGGCGACGCAGCGACCGATCGAGACGGTCGCCCGCCTCCTCGTGGGTGCGGGTCGCGAACGCGCCGACGGGGCGATCGACTGCGAGATCGTCGACACCGGCCACAAGCGTCACCTCGACCTGGAACTCGTGCTTCCCGACGGCGAGCTCGAGGCGCTGGCGCCGGCCGAACAGGTCGGCGAGATGCTCGATGTCATCACCGAGATGATCCTCGAGCATCACACCACGCTGGTCTTCGTGAACACCCGAAGCCTGGCCGAACGGTTCGCGCACCAGCTGGCCGAGCGCCTCGGCGAGGACCAGGTCGCCGCGCATCACGGCTCACTGAGCAAGGAACGTCGCGAGCGGGTCGAACGCAAGCTGCGCGCCGGCGAGTTCAAGGCCCTCGTGGCGACAGCTTCGCTCGAACTCGGCATCGATATCGGCCCCATCGAGCTGGTGTGCCAGATCGGCTCGCCGCGAAGCATCGCCACCTTCCTCCAGCGCGTCGGCCGCTCCGGACACACCCGCCACGGCACTCCGAAAGGGCGCCTCTTCCCGCTGAGCCGCGATGCACTCGTCGAGTGCTCGGCGCTGCTCGCCGCAGTCCACGGAGGACGTCTCGATGCGATCCGCCCACCCGAGGCACCGCTCGACATCCTCGCCCAGCAGATCGTGGCCGAGACCGCCGCGGAGCGGTGGCACGTCGACGAACTCTTCGAGCTCATGCGTGGCGCCGCGCCCTATGCCGATCTCGAGCGCGAGACCTTCGACGAGGTCCTCGAGTTCGTGACCGAGGGCATCGTCACCGGACGCGGCCCCAAGGGTGCTTATGTCCACCACGACCGCGTCAATCACGAGATCGAGGGTCGACGCGGCGCACGGCTAGCGTCGCTGACCAGCGGCGGTGCGATCCCCGAGATCGCCGACTATCGGGTGATCGCCGACCCCGACGACCTCTATGTCGGCAGCGTCAATGAGGACTGGGCGACCGAGTCGCTGCCGGGCGACATTTTCCTGCTCGGAACCCACTCGTGGCAGATCCGGCGGATCGAGCCCGGTGTCGTGCGTGTGGTCGATGCGGGCGGTAAACCGCCGACGGTTCCGTTCTGGTTGGGCGAGGCCCCGGCCCGCACCCAAGAGTTGTCCGAAGAGGTCGCCTCGCTCCGCGAGGGTGTCCAGGCTCGCTTGCAGGGCACCGCCGACGAACAAGCCGGCCAGGTCGCGGGCTCGATCAAGGCCGCCGTGGAGTGGGTCAAAGAACGGTGCGGCATCGACGACATCGCGGCCGAGATGCTGGTGACGTACCTGGCGGCATCGCTCCAGGTGCTCGGCGATTTGCCCACGACCGAACGCCTGGTCATCGAGCGCTTCTTCGACCAGACCGGCGGCATGCAGCTGGTCGTGCACTCCCCCTTCGGCGGCCGCATCAATCGTGCATTTGGCCTGGCGCTCCGCAAGAAGTTCTGCGTGAACTTCGACTTCGAGCTCCAGGCTGCGGCCAACGACGACGCTGTCGTGCTCTCGCTCGGTCCTCAGCACAGCTTCCCGCTCGACGAAGTCCAGAACTACCTCAAGCCCGAGGCCGTTCCCCAGACCCTCACCCAGGCGGTGCTGGTCCCGCCGTCGCCGATGTTCATCTCCCGCTGGCGATGGAACCTCAACCGCTCGCTCACCGTGTTGCGGTTCAAGGGCGGCCGCAAGAACCCGCCGCCGATTCAGCGGATGGAAGCCGACGATGTGATGGCCGCGGCCTTCCCGTCGGCTGCGGGCTGTCAGGAACACATCAACGGCCCGATCGAGATCCCCGACCATCCGATCGTGCGCCAGACCATGTTCGACACGCTCAACGAGGGCATGGACGTCATCGGGCTCCAGGAACTCACGGGCCGGCTGCAGTCGGGCGCGCTGGCCGTCACCTGTGTCGACACCGTCGAGCCGTCGCCGCTCGCCCACGAGCTGATGGTCGGCGCGCCGTACACCTTCCTCGACGACGCCGAGGCCATCGATCGACGCTCCCGAGCAGTGCCGCTCCGGCGTGGCCTGCCGGTCGACCTGACCGAGATCGGCGGCGTCGACCTGTCGGCGATCAATCGGGTGCGGGCTGAGGCCGAGCCAGATGTCCGTACCGCCGACGAGCTGCACGACCTGCTGAGCGACCTGGTGCGCACACGGCCCCGTGCGGCATGGAGGCCGCTGTTCGACGACCTGGCCGAGCGGGGGCGTGTGACAACACTGGCCGCAACCAACGGCGATGACAACTCCACCACAACCTGGTGGACGACCACCGAGCTGGCCGAGGCGGCCGGGGCGATCGGCACCGACACCGCGGTCGGCGAGGACGCGCTGCAGACGATGGTGCGCGGCCACTTGAACATCACCGGGCCGATCACTACCGAAGCCCTCGCCGAGCTGTGCGGCATCAAGGTCAGCTCGGTCGGTATCGCGCTCGTCGCCTTGGAGGGCACCGGCTTTGCGATCCGCGGCACCTGGTCGCCGAGCGAAGGCGCCGAGACCGAGTGGTGCGCTCGGCAGTTGCTGGCCCGCATCCACATCTACTCGCAGAAGCAGCGCCGGCGCGAGATCGAACCGGTCACCACCAAACAGTTCGTCCAGTTCCTGCTCGAGTGGCACAACCTCGCCGGCGGCACCCAGGTGCGCGGTCGAGCCGGCCTGCTCTCGGTGCTGGAACAGCTGCAGGGCTACGAGATCCCCGCCGGATCCTGGGACACCGTCCTGGCCGACCGGGTCGCCGACTATCGGCCCGAGTGGCTCGACGAGCTGTGCCTCGGAGGCGAGGTCGTCTGGGGCCGCCTCTCCCCGCCCAAACTCGAACCGGTACCGATCGAGACCCAGGCACTCGTTGACGAGGACCTCGATGACACCGACCCCGCCGGCGGGCCACGTCGACTTGCGCCCACGCGGGCCACCCGGGTGACCCTGACAACTCGCGGCGACTTCGGCTGGCTCCTCGCCGCCGGCCGAGGCGCTCGGACCGAAGCGCCTCCGTGCCCCGGTGGCCTGGTTGCCGAGATCGTCAACGCACTGCGCACCCGAGGCGCGCGGTTCCACACCGAGCTGTGTGACGAGATCGATGCCCCGCCGGCCGAGATCGAAGATGCGTTATGGCAGGCGGTCGGGCTCGGCCTCGTCACCGCCGACAGCTTCGGCGCAGTACGCAAGCTCTTCACCGCCCGCAAGCCGCGCTCGGCCCGCTACTCCCTCGGGCGCCGCGGCCTACGCCGGGGCGCAGCCGGCCACGACCGCAGTGAAGGTCGCTGGGCACTGCTTCCGCCACCGATGGAGATCGAAGACCCCGACGAGCTGGCCGAGGCGGTGGCCGAACAACTCCTGGCTCGCTGGGGTGTCGTGTTCCGTGACATCGCCATGACCGAGAATCTGGCCGTTCCTTGGCGCGAAGTCCTCTGGGCGTTCCGGCGACTCGAGGCTCGCGGACTGATCCGTGGCGGTCGGTTCGTCAAGGGCTTCGCCGGTGAGCAATATGCATCGGTCGAGGCCATCCAGTCGCTGCGCCAGTCGCGCAAGAGCAAGGAGACCGGGCGCGTTACCGACATCGCTGCGGTCGACCCGTGCAACGTCACCGGCGTGCTCCTCCCGGGCGAGCGGGTGCGGGCGGTCGGTTCGGCCCAGGTTCGCTTCGTCGACGGTGCCACGCCAGAATCAGAACCGGCCGCCTAGTTCCCTCCGACCACCGCCTACGGCAAAGGATCGGGGACGCGGTCGCCGCCAAGCCGGGCGACGTAGAGCCGACGGCCCTGCCACGCCGACCAACCCAACAGGCTGAACCCCGCAACGGCGAAAACCGCCGCCACGAATGGCCAGACCCACCCGGCTTGCTCCAAGAACACCGTGCCGGACTCGGGGTCGTAGCAGCGGCCCCGGTCGTTGAAGCACCCGCGCCACCGCCAATACCGATCGAAGAACGCCCACCCACTGACCCCGGCGATGACGACGAACACCAGCCCGGCAATCACGCCTCCGGTCACCAGCGCCACGGAGCGACGAAGCGGCGTGCCGAAACGGTGCAACACCAACCTCAGGAGCATGCCGACGACGACCACGATTCCCAGCACCACCATCGCTGGAAACGTAGGAAGTCACGTGGCCGGCGTCGATCGGGATCGCTCCCTACCGAGCGGCCGGCGCTCAGTCCGAGGCGCTCACCTGCGTGATGTCGGCGTCGCGGTAGTCAGCCGATTCACTCCGAGCCACCGCCAACGGCACGTGACCTCCTCGGATCTGGCCCGCAGCGTGGAGTGCGTCGATCTCGTCACGGGTCCGCCACACGACCTCGGGGTGCTCGTCGCTCACCGTGATCTCGCCGTCGACCGCTCGCGCCTCGAACACGAAGTTGACGCCGTAGGAATCCTCGGACGTCCGCGCACAGTGGAAGACGCCCAGAAAACCGGTCGGCTCGACCGTCAGGCCGGTCTCCTCCCAGACCTCCCGCACCGCAGCGTCGACGATCGACTCCTCGGGTTCGAGCATGCCGGCCGGCATCGCAAGACGGCCTCGCGCCACCGCCTTGGTCTCACGGACCAGCAGGTATCGACCGTCACCATCGGTCACCACGCAGCCGCAACCGATGTAACGCAGCATCTCGTCGCTCATCGCGACACGTTCAGCCTTGGGCGCGCTGGGTCATCAACTGGTTGACGACCTTGCCGTCGGCCTTGCCCTGAGTGGCCTTCATGATCTGGCCCACGAAGAAGCCCTGGACCTTGCGGTCGCCCTCGACGAAGCGACCCCACTCGTCAGGGTTGTCGACGATGAGCTGATCGAGCAGGCCATCGAGCTCGCCGGTGTCCATCGCCTCGAAGCCCATCGACCCGGCGATCGAAGCCGGATCTCCACCCGATGCGACCATCTCGGCCAACACGGTCTTGACCTGGGTCGCGCTGAGGGCGCCATCGGACTCCATCGTCACCAACGCCGCGAGACCGTCGGCCGTCAACGCACCGGCCCCTTCGTGCAGGTTCTGATCGACGTGCTTGAGGACGGTTGCGCCATCCGCTCCGGCAGCGATTGCGTCGAGGGCCAGGCCGTCGAGACCTCGCTCGACCGCCAGCATCACGGCCGCCGGCTCGACACCAACCGCCTCGGCCAGCGCCGCCCGGCGAGCGGCCGGCAGCGCGGGCATGGCTGCGTCGATGGCTGCGATATCCGCATCACTGGGGCTCAGCGGAGGAAGATCAGGGCAGGCGAAATAGCGGTAGTCCTCGGCGTCTTCCTTGGAACGGCCCGAGGTCGTGCGACCGCCGTCCTCGTCCCAGTGCCGAGTCTCCTGCCTGGGCGCCTCGCCGTTGGTCCACAGGTCGACGTGGCGGCGGGCCTCATAGTTGATCGCCCGACCCAGCGAGCGCAGCGAGTTGATGTTCTTGATCTCGCAGCGGGTGCGGAGCTCGTCGCTCCCGGTCGGACGCACGGAGACGTTCGCGTCGACGCGCATCGATCCTTCCTCCATGCGGGCGTCGCTCACGCCGGTCGCCAGCAGGATGTCGCGGAGCTCCGACACGTAGAGGCGAGCCGCCTCGGCGTCGTGCATGTCCGGGCGGCTCACGACCTCGACCAACGGAACCCCGGCCCGGTTGTAGTCGACCAGCGTGGCGGTGGCGTCGTGGATGCGACCGCCGCCACCCAGGTGCGTCGACTTGCCCGTGTCCTCTTCGATATGGGCCCGCTCGATGCCGATGACCCGACCGTCGGGCAGCCTGATCGAGCCGTTCTCGTTCGTCGGCTCCTCGTACTGGCTGATCTGGTAGTCCTTCGGCATGTCCGGGTAGAAGTAGTTCTTCCGGGCGAAGATGCCGGGCTCGACCGAGCAGCCGAGGGCACGGCCGAGGGTCATGGCGTACTCGACAGCCTGGGCGTTGACGACCGGCAGCGAGCCCGGGAGCCCGAGGCAGACCGGACAGATGTTGGTGTTCGGCTCGTCGCCAAACTGGTTGGCGCACCCGCAGAACAACTTGGTGTTGGTGGCCAGCTCGACGTGGACCTCGAGGCCGATCACCATCTCCCAGCCCTCTGGCACTGCCGACATGTCGGCCCCGGTGCCGTTTGCCGAATCGCTCATGCCAGACCTCCGGCCGCGGTCTCGAGCGCCTGGGCGGCTCGGAACATCAGGGGCTCCTGGAGCATCGGGGCGAGCACCTGCACGCCAACGGGCAGGCCATCATCGCCGGTTCCGAACGGCACGGAGATCGACGGATGCCCGGCGAGGTTCGAGGGGATCGTGCACACGTCGCACATGTACAGCGCCATGGGGTCGCTCTTTGCCCCGAGTTCGAACGCCGTGGAAGGCGACGTAGGCGACAGCAGCAGGTCGAAGTTCTCGTAGGCCGCAGCGAACTCGTCAGAGATCAAGGTGCGGACCCGCTGGGCCTTGCCGTAGTACGCGTCGTAGTAGCCCGATGACAGCGCATAGGTGCCGAGCATGATGCGGCGCTTTACTTCGTCGCCGAACCCGGCCGAGCGGGTGTTGGTGTTCATGGTGGCGACGTTGGCGCCATCGACCCGTTGGCCGTAACGCACACCGTCGTAGCGAGCCAGGTTGCTCGACGCCTCGGCCGGAGCGATCAGGTAGTAGGCGGCCAAGCCGTAAATCGTGGCCGGAACGCTGACCGTGTCGACCGTCGCTCCGGCGGCCGCGAGGGCCTCGGCGGCTTCCTCGGTGCGACGCAGCACGTCGGCGTCGATGCCTTCGCCCATCAGCTCACTCACGATGCCGATGCGCAAGCCTTCGACACCGTCGTCCAACGTGGGGACGGTCGGCGTGAGCGCTTCGGGGATCGACGTCGCGTCGAGCGGGTCGTGTCCGCTGATGACGTCGAAGCAGATCGCCGCATCTCCGACCGTGTGAGCGAAGGGGCCGATCTGGTCGAGTGAGCTGGCGAAGGCGATGAGCCCGTAGCGCGACACGGCACCGTAGGTCGGCTTGACGCCGACGACGCCGCAGAGCGATGCGGGCTGGCGAATCGAACCGCCGGTGTCACTGCCGAGCGAAAGCGGTACGTACTCGGCGGCGACTGCGGCTGCCGACCCGCCGCTCGAGCCACCTGGCACCCGGGTGGTGTCGAGGGGGTTGCGGGTTGCGCCATAGGCCGAGTTTTCGGTCGAGGAACCCATCGCAAACTCGTCGAGATTGGTCTTGCCGACCACGACCGCGCCGGCTGCCTCGAGCCGTTCGACGACGGTTGCGTCGTAGGGCGGATGCCAGCCTTCAAGGATCTTCGAACTGCACGTGGTGGGCGCACCACGGGTGCACATGTTGTCCTTGAGCGCGATCGGCACGCCGGCCAGCGGACCTACCGTCTCGCCTGCGGTGACCGCCGCATCGACCGCAGCTGCCTGCTCGGCAGCCCGCTCATCGGTGAGGTGCAGGAAGGCTCGAACCTCGTCATCGCGGGCGGCGATGGCGGCCTGAGACGCGGCGAGCGCATCGGCGGCCGAGGTGTCGCCGGATTGGATCGAGGCGGCGAGCGACGCCGCGGAGCGGAGACCGGTCATGGCGCTTCGCCCAGGGCGGGCGGGACTCGGAATCGGCCGTCTTCGGCCGCAGGCGCCTGGGACAGCACCTCGTCACGGTCGAGGCTTTCGACGACGACGTCGGGCCGCAGCACGTTGCTCAGCGGGTAGGGCTGGGCCATCGGCTCGACGTCATCGAGGTCGAGCGCATTGAGCTGGGCTGCGGTCTCAAGGACCACGCAGAGCTGGTCGGTGAACGTCGTGAGTTCGTCGTCGGTCAGGCGGAGCCGGGCCAGCGAGGCGACGTGCGCGACCTCGTCTCGGGAGATCTCGCCACTCATCGGCGGACCCCCTTCGAGGCGGTCAAATCAAGGGTGTGCACGCCGAGAATGCTATCGGTCGGCGTCGATCCCCTGTCCGAGATTCAGGCGTTCGCCCTGTCCGGTCCACCGGCGTCGGATAGCGGTTTCAGAGCCACGCCTCTACCGTGACGGCGTGGCCGCCCACCCGTTTCTCTCCACCGAGTGGATCGAAGAAGCCCGCGCACTCCACGCCGAGTTCATCGATCGGGTCTCGCCTCCCGACGAGGCCTTGCGCCTGAACGTGACCGTCATCGATGCGCCGTTCTCCGAGGCCGAGGTGCTCGGCCACCTCGACACGACCGCGGGATCACTCATTCCCGAACTCGGCCACCTCGACAATCCCGACGTCGCAGTCCGGCTGCCGTACGAGGTTGCCCGTCAACTGCTCGTCGACCAGCAGTACGAGAACCTGATGATCGCCTTCATGTCCGGCGAGATCGAGGTCGAGGGCGACGTGTCGATGGTCATGGCGCTCCAGGACATCGATCCCACACCGGAGCAACGGGCATTGGCCGAGGAAGTCGTCGGCCGCCTCCGCGACATCACTGCCTAGGACGACCGGCCGCAGCCACGTCGGACCGCCGAGGACGCGCGCTATCCCGAGCCTTCGTCGGCGTCTTCACCTTCGCCGTCGCCCTCTTCGTCCTCGGGCGGGTCGTCGAGCACGATCGTGATCTCGGAGCCGAACGGGACGATCTGTCCGGCTTCGGGGCTCGTGGCGATGACCGGCTGACCCGGCGTGCCGACGGTGTCGGCAAAGATCAGGCCGAACGATTCGATGATGTCGACGGCGTCGGCCAGCGAGAGGTCGGAGACGTCCGGGACCATGACCGGCTCCGGTCCGGCACTCACCCGCAGGATCACCTGGGAGTCGGCCGGCACCCGGGTTGCCGGCCCGGGATCGCTCCCAAGAACCGTGCCGGGCTCGGCGTCGGGGTGGAAGGTGGGTTCTTCGACGGCTTGCAGGCGCAGCTCAACCATTCGCACGGTTGCTTCGGCGATATTGAGGCCGATGACGTCGGGCACAACCCGCGCCTCAGGACCCACGGACACACGGAGCGAGACTGCCTCACCCTGTGGCTTCTGCCGGGTGGGCTCGTCGAGGCCGATCACGAGTCCGGAATCGACGCTCTCGCTGGCCTCCTCGGTCACGGCTCCGACCACCAGGCCGGCGATGGCCAGACGATCCTGGGCCTGCGCGAGGGTCAATCCCGGTAGATCGTTCGGGATCTCGACCATTTCGGGGCCGAGCGAGACCGTGATCGTCACCGTCTCGCCTTCGGCCAGGTCCACTCCGGCTTCGGGACTCTGAGCAACCACAGCCCCGGCGACGGTGTCGTTCGATCGCGTCTCGAGGCGCTCGAGCGTCCAACCACTGTCGGCCGTCGCGGCCTCCGCGGACTCGGCATCGGCACCGACGAGATTCGGCACCGACGCGCTTGCGGCACCGCCGACCGAGGAGAGCATGACCCACAGTGCGATCGCTCCCCCGACCAGCAAGGCGAGCACGATGAGCGGCCACACGGGTAGCCGGTCATCGAGGTCTTCTCGGTCGACGCGGAACACGGTCTCGGAGCGGCCCGGGGCCGCAGCGACCGGCACATCGAGTTCGGGCTCGTCAGCGGGGACCTCGGCGAATGTCGGCTCGGCGGTTTCGAGATCCTCGATGGCCACCCGCTCGGGTGGTTCGACCAGATCGGGCACCGCCACGAGCGCCCCAGGCTCGACGTCGAGTCCGAGATCGGGCAGCTCGGGTAGGTCATCGAGGCTCGGCGTATCGGGGACATCGAAGCCCTCGACCTCCTCGAGTCCGGCCACGCCGGCCAGCGGGAGCGGTCCCGGCCGCGCCATCGTCTCGGCCGCAGCGAGTACGGCGATGGTGAGTTCGCCGGCTTCGGGACGGTCGTCGGGATCCTGGCGACCGCAGCGCTCGAGCGGAGGGCGCAATGAGCCCAGCTCGGCTTGCAGGTCGGCCGCCGCGGAAACCCGCTGGGCACGGGTGGCAGCAGCGGTGTCCGCGGTCGGTGGGCCGATGCCACTGACGGCTTCGTCGACGGTCAGCGCAAGCGAGTACACATCGGCGCTTCCACCGGCCACGACGCCCGCCGCCTGTTCCGGAGCCACGTAGCGGACGACGTCGAGGGCGCGATCGGAACGGCCGAGCGGCGCGTCGGTGAGCGCCTGGGCGAGACCGACATCGGACAGCTGGAGTCGCTGGTCCTCGGTGAACAGGACGTTCTCCGGCTTGATCGCCCCGTGGACCGCGCCGTGCTCGTGGGCGTGAGCCAGACCGCGGGCGGCCTCGAGTGTCATGACCAGCGCCTGGCTCGGCGTGAGTGTGTTGCCGAGATCGAGCAGGGATCGCAGGCTTCCGCCGCGGCACAGCGCCGAGGCGATCCAAATCCGCACGCCGTCACGGCCGTAGGCATAGAGAGGCACCACGTTGACGTGGCTGATGGCGGCGCTGCGCTCGATGGCGGCGACCAGGCGATCCGCCTGTTCCGGGTCTTCGCCGACGGCCTGGTCGAAGACCTTCAGCGCGACCTGGCGATCCTCGTGGAGGTCCTCGGCGACACAGACCTCGGAGCGCGGACCGAGGCCCACCCGACCAAGCACGCGAAAGCGCTCACCGAAGACACGGTCGACCAGGTCGCTCGGTTCCAGCGAGTGCATAACGAGCTGAGCGTAGTGGTCGCCCACCGCCGCGGAGCGGCGGCTTCAGTCCCAATCGAGTGACACAGAACACGACAACGACGGCCACCTGCGCCGTGCCCGGCACCCCGATCCGACCTACCCTGATCATGTGGATCGATTGGCCGCCCCACCGTCCGCCCGCACCCGACGCGTGATCGTTCTCAGCATGGTCGGTGTTGCCGCGATTCTGATGGGAATCGCCATCGTCATCTACCTGGGCAACCCCCGCTCGACCGATCTCCCCATCGCCATCCAGTCCGTCTCGCCGACGGCCGGAAGCACGGTGGTGCTGCAAAGCGACGTCGTGGTCGATCTCGCCGCCGGCTACACCGCATCGATCGACATCAACGGTGTGCCGATCCCCCCGGAAGAGGTCGTCGAGGCTGCGGCACTCAATCAGATTCGCTTCAGTCCTGGTCCCGGCAAGGTCCGTGAGCGGTTGTTCACCGAGCAGAACTGCGTGCGGGTCACCTACTGGCTCATCGCCGAAGGGCCCGACTCGCCCCAGCAGTACAGCTGGTGTTTCAACGCGAACTGAGCCCCGCCCAAAGGTCGAGCCCACAGACGACGAGTTCGTGGGCGGCACGCGAGGCGGCCAGGTAGAGCTCGGCGGCGCCCATGCCTCGAGCATCGACGACCACGGCGTCGTATTCGATGCCTTTGTGCGTCCAGACATCGCCGGTGGCCAGCATGCGGGCGTTGTCCCAGGCATTCTCGACACGCTGCTGCTCGGTAGCGACGGCATCTCCTGGTCGCTCGATGACCGCGGTGCCGGTCGGTCGGATGCCGATCAGCTCGACAGCCGGCAGACCGGAGCGTTGGGCGAGCGCATTGAGCCAGTCGGCGATCTCGGCGGACATCCGGTAGGCGGTTGCGAGTTCGTCCGGTTCGATGGCCAGCCGCTCGGCGATGGCGCGCAGGCCGAGGGCGCCCGGAGCGGAGATCTGGGCGTCGTCCCCGACGAGGGTGAGGCCTGCGGATCGCCGCTCGACCGCTCGGAGTTGCATCTCGGTCAAGTCCTGGGCTTCGTCGACGACGACATGTGAGTAGCGGATCGGCGAGGTGTTGAATCGGGCGTTCAGCTCGTCTTGCAGCGGGCCGTCTTCGTCGACCGCCCGCCACGCCGCGATGGTGTCGGCATCGAGACCGAGGGCCCGCAGGGTCTGAGGGCTCTGGAGACGCTTCCAGGCCTGGGCCGCTGAGCAGGCCGGCATCACCGTCGCAACCGCATCCCGAACATCCTTGGCGGGGAAGCCTGTGCGACGCATCAGGGCCGACTCGACTCCCTTGCGCTTGTCACGCCACGGCAGGCTCGACTGCTGAACGTGGGCAAGCATGTCGGCGACCTCGCCCTCGCCGACCTGCTTGAACCGCACCTTGAGCGGCTGCGGGGCGTACATCGATGCCTCGAAGGCGTCGAGCACCGCCGGCCAGTCGATCGTCGAGCCGACCTCGCTGGTCGGGCCCAGCAGTCGGGCAAAGGTCGTTTGTCGGACCTTTGTCTCGCCGAGCGTCGGGAGCACCGATGCGACGTAGCGCAGATACCGGTCGGACGGACCGAGAACGAGGATGTCGCTCGACAGCACGCGCCGATCGTTGTAGACGAGCCACGCGGCACGGTGGAGACCGACGACCGTCTTGCCGGTCCCGGGACCGCCCCGCAACACCATGCGTTCGTCGGGGCTCCTCCGGACGAGTTCGTCCTGTTCCGATTGCAGCGTGGCGACGGCGGTCTTCATCGTGTCGCCGCGGCCTCGCGACAGCTCGGTCATCAAAGGGGATGAGCCGGTCACCTCGCGGCTGGCGAACTCTTCGATGAAGAGCTCGTCGATCGCGCCCACGTAGCTCACCCGACGCGTGAGGCCGTGGGGATCATCGAAGTGGGCCCGGTAGAAAGCCTGGGCGAAGGGTGCTCGCCAGTCGATCACCAGCTGGTTGCCTCGTTGCTCGACGCCGTACAGGCCGACCCGCCAGGGCTCGTCGTCGTCGATGCGACCGAAGACGGTCAGTTCGTTCTGGAGTTTCTCGATCGCACCCCGGATGACCGCCTGCATGTACTCCTCGCTGAGCTCATCGGCGGCGACGAGCTTGCGGGAGCGAAGCTCGACGAGCTTGTCGGCAGCGGCCGAGCGGGCGCGTTCGAGCGCGGCGCGTTCTTCGTCCAGGTCCACCGCACGCATAGGGCCAGGCTAACGAGCGCCGCTCAACCCGTGCCCAGGGTTTGTCCGCAGAGCAGCCCGAGGCCCGCCAGGGCCGAAGCTGTGATTGCGAGGACATCCGCAGAGCAGCCCGAGGAGATTCAGCTGGGCAGTTCGCCGGTTTCGAGGAGGACGAGGAAGGCGGCCTCGTCGATGATCGGGATGCCGAGTTCTTCGGCCTTGGTGACCTTGGACGCGCCGGGCGATTCGCCGACGACCAAGGCGGTCGTCTTCTTGGAGACGCTGCCCGGCGACTTGCCCCCGCGGCTGGTGATGGCTTCCTTGACCGAGTCGCGGCTGAAGTTCTCCAACCCGCCCGACACCACGACGGCGCGTCCTTCGAGTGTCTGGGCGACCTCGATCACCTCGGGGCCGTTGAAGTCGACGCCGGCGGCTCGGAGCCGCTCGATGATCGCTCGGTGGCTCTCGTCGGCAAAGTAGGCGTACAGGCTCTCGGCGATCGTCGGCCCGACGCCGTCGACGGCGGCGAGTGTCTCGACATCGGCTTCGAGAATCCGGTCGAGATGCCCGAACGCCCGAGCCAGCAGGTGGGCGCCGTTGTTGCCAAGGTGGCGAATGTTGAGGCCGATCAGCAGTCGCCCGAGTCCCTGCTCCTTCGATGCCTCGATCGATGCCTGCAAGTTGTTCACCGAGATCTCGCCGAAGCCTTCGATCTGGCGAACTTCGTCGAAGTCGATCTCGTAGATGCCGGCGATGTCTTCGAGGATCTCGCGTTCGGTGAACAGCCGCACGGTGCGCTCGCCGAAGCCCTCAATGTCCATGGCGGCACGAGCGGCGAAGTGCTCGATCCATCCGTCGCGCTGGATGGGGCACGTCGGGTGGAGGCAGTAGTGGGCGGCGTCGCCCTCCTCGCGGGTGAGGGGGTGCTTGTTGTCGCACAGGCAGTGCGCAGGGAAGGCCCACTCGGGGAGGCCGGCAGGGCGTTCGGAAAGTACCGGTCCAAGCACTTCGGGAATCACGTCGCCGGCTTTGCGGACCAGCACGGTGTCACCGGGACGGACATCCTTGGCCTTGACCTGGTCTTCGTTGTGCAGGGTCGCCATCTGGACGGTCGAACCGCCGACGAAGACCGGGTCGAGTACGGCGAACGGTGTGGCCTTGCCCTTGCCGCCGATCGAGACCTGGATGTCGAGCAGCTTGGTCGACTTCTCCTCAGGAGCGAACTTGAAGGCGATCGCCCATCGGGGATGGTGACTGGTGACTCCGAGCTCACGCTGCATGGCCAGGCTGTCGATCTTGGCTACCGCACCGTCGGTCTCGTAGTCGAAGTCGTGGCGACGGGCTTCGGAGTCGGCGAAGTACGCCTTGACCGCATCCGCATCGTCGACGACCTTGACCTGGTCGTTGACCGGAAAGCCGAGATCGGCCAGGTATTCGAAGGTCTCGCTGTGGCGGGCGAAGGCCGGCGCACCTTCGACCTGGCCGAGTTGATAGGCGAACCAACGCAGATTGCGTGACGCCGTCACACCAGCGTCTTTCTGGCGCAGTGATCCGGCGGCGGTGTTCCGTGGGTTGGCGTAGAGGGCTTCGTCGGCGGCGCGACGCGCTTCGTTGAGTGCCTCGAAGTCGCTGATCGCCATGAAGACCTCGCCACGCACTTCGAGGACCGCAGGAGCGCCTGGTCCAAGGCTCTTCGGCACATCGGCGATCGTGGCCACGTTGGCGGTGACGTCTTCGCCGACACGACCGTCGCCTCGGGTTGCCGCTCGCACGAGCTTGCCGTTCTCGTAGCGGGCGCTGATGGCCAGACCGTCGAACTTGAGCTCACAGACGAACGAACCGAGGGCGCGACCCTCGCCCGCGGCACGTTCGAGGCGGGTACGCCAGTTGTCGAACTCCTCGGCACTGAAGGCCTTGTCGAGCGACATCATGGGCACTTCGTGCTCGACAGGGGCGAAGGTCGCCGAGGCGCCGATCGTCTGCGTCGGTGAGTCGGCCGTCGTTAGCTCGGGATGTGACTTCTCGAGTGCGGCCAACTCGCGCACCAGGAGGTCGAAGTCCGCGTCGCTGATCTCGGGAGAATCCTCGGCGAAGTAGCGCTGATTGTGGTGCGCAATCTGGGCGCGGAGCTCGTCGATGCGGTCTTTGGGGTCGGCCACGGCGCCAATCTAGGCCGTTGCGGCGGCCTCCCAGGGACGACGATCGGTCAGGCAGTACACCAGCCCTGCAGGGTCTCGCATGATCGCCCAGTGATCATGCTCCTCGAGCACCTCGGCCCCGGCATCGGCATGCGCGCTCGTGACCGCAGGCCGGCCCTCACCACAGGAGATGTCCAGGTGTACATCGACGTGTCGGCGCGGATCGTCTTCACCGAGACGCTGGAAGAGGAAGCGATAGGGAATGCGCGGAGGTTGCTCGAGCGAGCGGAACTCCGGGAGTTGCGTCTTGCCGCTCCTCCATCCGGTCAGCTCGGTCCAGAAGGAGATCTCAGCCTCGAAGTCCGCCGACGGGATGTCGACGCATAGCTGGTCGACACGGTGGGGCGCCGGGGCGGCGATCGGGGCGCCGAGTTGCTCGGTTCCATCGCCGGCGACCAGGCAGAACGTCAGCCCACCGGGCGAACGCATCACGACGTGGCCGGGTTCGGCGACAAGCTCTGCTCCCAGCGCGATCGCACGGTCGCGCAGGGCCGGTTTGTCATCGGTATGGAAGTCGAGGTGAAGGCGTGCGGCGGGGCCGAGCTTCTGCATCCGCAGCGAAGCGACACCGGTGCCAGGTTCGAGTGTCACGAACTGGTCGCGGTCACCTCGGAGCTCGGACAGCGTGGTCTCGGTCATCGACGTCCAGAAGGCTGCCGACCTGTCGAATGCGTCGTCAGGGACATCGATGAACGCGGTGACCCAATGGATCATGACGCGCCTTCGAGGTGTCCGGTCAGTGCGTTGACCGTGTTGATCCCGATCTCTGCGACGGCATATCCGCCCTCCATGCAATAGACGGTCGGCAGGCCGAGGGCGCCGATCCTGCGGCCGTAGCGGGTGAAGTCGTCGGATCCGAGACGGAAGCTGCTGATCGGGTCCTGCTCGAACGTGTCGACGCCGAGTGAGACCACGAGGGCGTCTGCGCCGAAGTTCGAGATCCGACTGAGCGCATCGTCGAGCGCGGTGAGCCATGTGTCGGCATCGGTACCCGGCAGCAGTGGGTAGTTCGCCGTCGCGCCGCTACCGGCGCCGGCCCCGGTCTCGTCGGCGAAGCCCAGGAAGTGCGGGAACTCGTGGCGGGGGTCCCCGTGCAGCGACGCGAAGAACACGTCGCCACGCTCCCAGAAGATGTCCTGGGTGCCGTTGCCATGATGAAAGTCGACGTCGAGCACCGCAACGCGCTGCGCACCATCATTGCGGAACCCCTGCGCAGCGATGGCTGCGCTGTTCAGGTAGCAGTAGCCGCCGAAGTAGTCCTGGGCCGCATGATGGCCGGGGGGCCGACAGAGCGCGAACGCCGCCGGGTCACCGCCGGACACCAACCGCTGCGCCGTGCGGGCGATGGCTGCCGACTCGAGGGCGGCTTCCCACGTTCCGCTGCTGATAGACGTCTCCGCAGCAAAGGCGAAGTAGCCGAGTCGGCCGTCGATGTCGTCGGGTTCGTGCTGACGCATGCGGCGACCGGGGAAGCAGGTCGGGATCATGTCGCCCGAGTACCCGGCAGCCGTCCATTCGTCCCAGGCGGTGGACAGGAACTCGACGAAGGCGGGATCGTGGACCTCGGTCAAGGCTTCGACCTCGATCGGCTCGGGCGCCGTCGGCTCACCCCAACCGGCATCGTCGAGTGCCGTGGCGACATGGTCCCATCGCTCGGGACACTCGAACGGCCGTACGAGTTCGCCACCGTAGATCTCGCCATTCGGCTCGTGTCGGCGATGGACGTCGCTGCGAACGTGGCGCATCATCGTCTCATCATGCCCTCACCCTGATGCGCTTTGGTGCCAGGCACCAAAGCGCATCACCCATAGGCTCAGCGCATGCGAGATCGCGCCGTCTGGCTGCTGCGGGCACTCTGGTTCGTACTTCCGTTGACGGTCGGCCCGTCGATCGGTGCGGCCGTCGAGGACCTCGACGACGGCAATCGCATCGGGGTCTTGATCCTCGCCTGGGTCATCTGGGGTCTGGGCTTGCTCGCCACGGCCGTGCTCCTGCCAGTCAGCCTGACCGTGATCCGTTCGCTCGCGCCGACTCCGCTCGTGGCGGCGATCTGGTCGATGCTCGATGCCGAGGTCGATGCGATCGGCATCGTCGGCCTGGTGATATCGGTCGCGATCGTTGCGGTCGCCTTCTCGGCACTGGTCGGCGATCGGATGGTCGACGGCGCCAGCTATGGCGATGAGCGGCGCATGTTGCTTCGCCCGCCAACCCGACTGCTCGCCGGGCCGATCCCGCTGTCTGGTGCGTTGGCCGCCGCCGGGCTCACACTCGGGCCGCTCGCGCTCGCCACCGGGAGCACGGTCCTCGGCCTCATCGCAACGATCGTCGGGGTACCACTGGCGTTGCTGGCGATGCGGGCGTTGCACCAGCTGAGCCGACGCTGGATCGTGTTCGTTCCGAACGGTTTCGTCCTCCACGACCTCAATGTGCTGACCGAGCCAGTCCTGTTTCGCCGCACGGCGGTCGAGAGGATAGGGGCGGCGATCGCCGGAACCCCCGCTCGCGATCTCACGCTCGGCGCCGCGGGCCTACTCATTGAATGCGAGCTCACCGACCCAGCACCACTCGGGTTGCGCTCGGCTTCGGAACGCGGGGCCGCTGCCAAGGCCGAATTGACCGATACACGCCGCTTCCTGTTCGCCCCCAGCCGACCCGGCGAGCTTCTCGACGAAGCCGAGCGCCGCCGCATCGCCGTCGACGGGTAGTCGTGTAACGCTTGGTGCCAGGCACCGATCGTTACTGGGCGATGCCTCCGCCGACGACGATGTCGCCGTCGTAGAGCACGACCGTCTGGCCGGGCGCCACGCGCTGCTGAGGCGATTCCCATTGCACCCGGTCACCGGCGACGCGGGCCGGCCGCACGGCTCCGTGCGCACTGGTCTGCGCCACCAATGGTGCATCGACCGGTTCGCCACCGATCCACACCGTGGCGTCGAGGTCCACGTGGTCGCTCAGCAATTCCTCACGTCGGCCGATCGTGACCTTCTGCCCGGCGACGTCGACCTCGGTCACGTAGCGAGGAGGTGTTCCACCAGCGAGGCCAAGGCCTTTGCGCTGGCCGAGGGTGACGAGCTCGACGGCATCGACGGCACCGACCTCGTCGCCACTGTCGTCGACGACGACGCCCGGCGTGAACGGCATTCGTTTGCCCAGGAACTCGTGGCGGCTGGTCGTGCTGGCGATGAAGCAGACGTCTTGGCTGTCCGGCTTGGCCGCGACTCGCATGCCGAGGTCGGCCGCGATCCGACGCACCTCGGTCTTCTCCAAGTCGCCGATCGGGAACTCCACCCGCGCCAACTCCTCGGTGGTCAGCATGTGAAGGACGTAGCTCTGGTCTTTAGCGGCATCGACGGCACGGGCGATGCGCCGCGTGCCATCAGCCGCGGTGACGAGACGAGCGTGATGACCGGTCACGACGGCGTCGAATCCGAGCGCATCCGCTCGTTCGAGCAAGCGAGCGAACTTGATCGACCGATTGCATTCGATACACGGATTCGGCGTTCGGCCGGCCGCATGTTCGCCGACGTAGTGCTCGATCACATCTCGCTGAAAGTCGTCACCGAAGTTGAACACGTGGTGATCAACACCCAGGAGATCCGCAGCGCGGCGAGCGTCCATCACGTCGCTGACCGAACAGCAACCCTTGTCGCTCGGGCCGCCCCAGAGCTTCATCGTGACACCGACCACCTCGTGCCCAGCGTCGAGCATGAGCGCGGCGGCAACCGATGAGTCGACGCCACCGGACATCGCAACCATCACCTGCATGAGATCACCTGCATGTCGCCGCCACCCCAACTCAAGCCGCAGCAGCTTGGAGCTGCAGCACGGCGTCGGGAATCACGGCGAGAGCTCGGTCGATGTCGGCGTCGGTCGTCCCGAAGCCGAGCGAGATGCGCAACGAACCGGCGGCGAGTTCGCGCGGGAAGCCCATCGCCGCCAACACATGACTCGGGTCCTGCGCGCCGCTGGCACACGACGACGCTGCCGATGCGTAGATACCGGCGCGCTCGAGCAGGAACAGCAGCGCCTCGCTCTCGATGCCCGGGAAGCAGAGATGCGCACTGCCCGCAACCTTGTCGACCGGCCGCTCGAAGGCTCGAGCGCCGGGGACCGGGTCGACCGCGGACTCGACCGTGCCGGGGATGGCGGTGACGATGCCGCGGACCAGACGATCGCGCTGGGCGCGCACTCGTTCCACGACCGAAGCCCGCTCGTCGACCATCGCCGCGGCGGCCGCGCCGAAAGCGGCGATTCCGGCGACGTTGTGGGTTCCCGAACGGAGTTCGAACTCCTGTCCGCCTCCCAGGATCTGGGCCGACACGTCGGATCGCTCTCGCACGACCAGCACACCGACACCCTTGGGCCCGCCGAACTTGTGACCGCTGAGGCTGATCAGGTCGGCGCATGCCGCTTGATCGGCGACATCGAGCCAGGGGAAGGCCTGCACAGCATCGGTGTGCAGCAGTGCGGCCGGCGCCTCTTCGTCGAGCACGGCACGGATCGGCTCGAGTGGCTGAATCACACCGCTCTCGTTGTTGGCCATCATCACGGACACGACGGTGAGGTTCTCGTCGGCAATCGATCGCAGTTGGTCGAGATCGAGCTGGCCTTGGGCGTCGACGCCAATGATCGTTCCGCCAAGATGTCCGACCGGATGCAACACCGCGTGATGCTCGACCGCGCTGCAGGCAACATGGCCACCCCGACGAGCGTG
The DNA here is from genome assembly GCA_039028435.1 of Actinomycetota bacterium. Taxonomy (GTDB): domain Bacteria; phylum Actinomycetota; class Acidimicrobiia; order Acidimicrobiales; family UBA10347; genus UBA10347. The sequence continues at coordinate 79,920 of JBCCIC010000018.1, forward strand.
CGGTCCGAAGATCGCGAGGTTGTCGGCCTCGGTCCCGCTCCCGCAGAACACGATCTGGGATGGTTCGGCCCCGAGCGCATCGGCGACCTGGTCTCGCGCATCATCCACGATGCGTCGGGCGACTCGGGCGGCGTGATGGGATCCGGTCGGATTTCCGTAGCCGAGTTCGGCGGCGCGCACCATCGCCTCGAGTGCCTCGGGTCGCATCGGCGTGCTCGCAGCCCAGTCGAGATAGGCCTCGCCGTCATCGCGCGTCGTCGCCATGCGTCCAGGCTACCGATAGTGTCCGCGGCGATGACCAGCACCGGCGAGCCGCTTGACACACGTCACGACGCGACCCTGTACGGGCGCTCGTTCGTCGATGTGTACGACGACTGGTACGCCGACCTTCACGACCTGGGAGAGATCGTCGCCGCATTCGGCCGCCGGGTGCCCGCACCGGCTCGGCTGCTCGAGCTGGGCTCCGGCACGGGGCGGCTCGCCGAGCCGTTCGTCGAGGCCGGCTACCAGGTCGTCGCGCTGGACAGTTCGTTGGCGATGCTGACGCTCGACCCATCGGACAGCTTGCGCGTCGGTGGCGACATGGCGTCGTTGCCCATCGCTCCGAACTCCTGCGACGCCGCCGTCATCGCGTACAACACCTTCTTCAACCTCACCGGCGAGTCGTTGCAACAGGCATGCCTGCGTGACACCGCTCGTGCCCTGCGCCCCGGCGGGCTTCTTGCAATCGAAGCCTTCGTCGCCCCGCCGCCGGATCCGGCCGAACCCTTCGGGCTATCGGTGGTCTCCCACCACACGCACGCCGACCGTCGCATGGCGATCGTAACCTGGCAGGAAACCGGCCCCGCGGCCAGCGATCCGTCGCTGATCACCGGCGCCCACATCGAGCTCGGGCCGGACGGGTCCCGCACCCGGCCCTGGCAGCTCTCCTACCGGTCGCCGGCGCAGATCGATGCGCTGGCGGCCGCGGCGGGTCTCGAGCTCATCGAGCGCGTGGCCGATTGGAGTGATTCGCCCAGCGTGGCTGACGACACACGACATGTCAGCTGGTATCGCGGCGCCCTAGCCTGAGACGATGCCCGGGATCGCCGTCGAGATCGTCATCGATGCCCCGGCGTCGTTCGTCTGGGCCGACGTCGAGGACATCGCCACCCACGTCGACTGGATGCAGGACGCCGCGGAGATCCGCTTCCTTTCCGACACCATGGAGGGCGTGGGCACCCGCTTCGAATGCGACACCGTCGTCGGGCCGTTCAAGCTCACCGACGTGATGGAGATCACGGAGTGGGAGCACGGACGCACGATGGGTGTCCATCACCAGGGCATCGTCGGAGGGACTGGCGTCTTTCGACTGACCGCGAGCGGTTCGGCCACGATCTTCAGCTGGGTCGAGGAACTCGATTTCCCGTGGTACTTCGCCGGCGCGATCGGTGCGTTCTTCGCACGCCCCATCCTCAGGTTGATCTGGCGCGGCAACCTGCGGCGACTCAAGCGACGCGTCGAGACCGCGTGGGCGCACGAACGCGCGTCAGGATCATGACGGCTCTCGCTGCTGCGTTCCTCGCTCACCAGGGCGGCTGGGACGAAATCCTGCTGGTTGCCGGGCCGCTCGCCGTATTCGGTGGTGCGCTCTACGTCGCCAACCAGCGAGCCAACGCCAAGCTGGCGGCGCAGGCACAAGCGGCGCAGCCAGCGCCCACCGATGCGGAGCCAACCGACGAGGAACTCGCCGAAGCCGAGGGCTGAGCGGTCAACCCGCTCGGCTATCCGCAGATGCCCTCAGTCGTCGACCCAGGCGACGTCGGCGCCGAGCGAGCGCAGGTTCTCGACGAAGTTCGGATGTGCACGCCGCACGGGTGACGCGTTGTTGATCGCCGATTCGCCATCGATCGTCGCCCCGACCATGAACAGCGAGATGATCACGCGGATGATGTACGGCGCCTCGACGACAGCCGGTCGCAGATCGTCGCGGCCGCTCACGATGATTCGGTGCGGGTCGCACACGGTGACCTGGGCACCGAATTTCATGAGTTCGGGCACCCAACCAAAGGCGCCTTCGTAGACCTTGTTCCAAAACAACATGGTGCCGTCGGCAACCGTGCCGAGTGCGACGACCGGCGGGATCAGGTCGACCGGAAAGTACGGCCATGGGGCACCCTCGACCTTGGGCAGCAGGTTCTCGGTGCGCGGTGCCTCGATACGCAGCTCGCCGCTGCCGGAGACCCGGGAGCCGATCGCCGTCGTCTCGACGTCGACGCCGAACCGGTTGAGCACGCGGTCCATCAGCGGGAAGTGGCGTTGCACCGAGTGCTCGACGGTGACATCGCCACCGGTCATGGCGCCGATGGCGAGGAAGGTGAAGATCTCGTGGTGGTCATCGCTGACATGGAGTTCGGCGCCGTGCAGCGACTCGACCCCGGTGACGGTCAACACCGAGGTGCCGATGCCCTCGATATTCGCGCCCATGGCGACCAGCGCCGTGCACAGGTCCTGCACGTGTGGCTCGCTGGCGGCGTTGACGAGCCGGGACGTCCCCTGTGCCACCACCGCGCACATCACGAAGTGCTCGGTGGTCGTGACCGAGGCGTAGTCGAGCCAGTGATCGTTCGCCTGGAACGGGTCGGTGAGCCGAAGCTCGCGTCGATCGCCCCACTCGATGGCGGCGCCGAAGCCTTCGAGGATGTCGAGGTGCGGGTCGACCTCGCGGGCGCCAAGGGAACAGCCGGTGGCATCGTCGGTCACATTGAGCTGACCCACCCGAGAAAGCAGCGGTCCGAACAGCATCACCGAACTGCGCATCCCTGGCGGAAGCGAATCGACGACATCGAGCCGCACGCCTCGATGACAGACCTGAATCGTGTGCTCGTCACGGTCCCAGTCGACGTCGGACCCGATCGTCTCGAAGAAGCCGACGATCTTGGCGACATCGGTGATCTCGGGCACGTTGTTGATCACGACGGGCTCGTCGGTCAACAACGTGGCGCACAGCATTGGCAGGACGGCGTTCTTGTTGCCCGACGGTCGGATGGTCCCGGACAGGGCCTTGCCACCGCGGACGAGGAGGCTCTCGCTCACGGCTCCAGCCTACTGGGATCGCCGGGGTCGGCCGGGGCGATCCCAGTAGGGTTCACCCCCTATGGGGAGCGTCCGGGTGCACCACGACGCCGCCGACGCGGCGTCGATTCTGCAACCCCGAGACGACTGGATGGTGCGCGAGCGACCCGCTGAGACCGACGCCGCCGATCGCACGTCGGACACCCACTTCGTGCTCGACCATGGCCCGTTCCGTCACTGGTCGCGTCGGGTGGAAGTCACGGACCGCGGCGTGACCGAGCACATCGACTTCCGCCTCTCGACTCCGGTGCTCTCCGTCCCGTTCGGGTGGTTGTATCGCTGGGCACTCCGCAACCGCTCGCGGGAGGCAGACGCACCGTTCTGGGCCCCGCCGGACCGCTTCGATGCCACGGGAGCGCGAGCGTTCACGCTTCTCATCGTCGCCACGATGGCGGCGGCGTACATGGGCACCTTGTTGTCGCAGACGATCACGTTCGTGGCCGACGACTTCGATGCGTCGCGCTCGACCCAGGGACTCGTCACCGGATTGACGAGGGTCGGCGCACTGCTGTCACTTGTCGTCGTGTTCTTCGCCGATCGTCGGGGGCGTCGGCGATTGCTCATCGTGTCGGGGATCGGCGCTTCGTTGTTCGCCGGCCTGGCGGCCCTCTCCCCCAATATCTGGTTCTACGGCGGAGCCGAGCTCATCTCGCGAGGACTCACCACGGGCTTCGGTCTGTTGATCGGAATCTTCGCCGCGGAAGAATCGCCGGCAGGCTCCCGGGCCTGGACGACATCGATCCTGGCACTGTTCGCCGGCCTGGGCTCCGGCATGGTGCTCTGGCTGGTTCCGGTGGCCGACGCGGGCGAGGGCGCATGGCGCATCCTGTTCGTCGTCGCACTTCTCGCTGTACCGATCGTCGTCGCGCTCGGGCGGCGGTTGCCCGAGTCTCGGCGCTTCGAACGAATGACCGAGCGGCGCCGCGACCCTGCGCCGATCACACCGGGCATGCGGCGGCGATTCGCGATGTTGGCGGTGGTGGGGTTTGCGACCGCGATGTACGCAGCGCCGGCGTCGAACTTTCAGAACGAATACCTCCGCGACGAGCGAGGCTTCACCGGTGCGCGGATCAGTCTCTTCTCGACCGTGACCAACACCCCGATCGGGATCGGCGTCGCCATCTTCGGCCCCATGGCCGATCGGCGCGGTCGACGAGTCATCGGAGCGATCGGCATCATCGCCGGCGTCGTGTTCGGAGTGGTGCGCTACGGCTTCGGTGGGCCACTCATGTGGATGGCCGGCACGCTCGGCACGGTGATCGGTGCGGCGGCGATCCCGGCACTCGGCGTGTACGGACCGGAGATGTTTCCAACCTCGCGACGGGGACTGGCGAACGGGCTGTTGACGCTCGTCGCGGTCGTCGGCAGCGTGATCGGGCTCGCCTTCGTTGGCGTGATGTCGGAGCGGTGGAGCTTCGGCGCGACCTTCGCGCTGCTGTCAATCGTGCCGCTCAGTGCGTGCCTGATGTTGCGGTGGTACCCCGAGACCGCGAAGCAGACGCTCGAAGATCTCAACCCGCACGACGAGTAGCCGCCTGCAGGGCGATTAACGACCGCAACCGTGCAGCGCAGACAGGGGTGCAGGGTCTCAGAAGCGGGGGCGCCCCGAGGCCTCGACGGTGAGGGTGCCCTCGACGAACACTTCCTTGCCCTCGACCCAAGCGGTGCGAGCGCTCCAGTCCGAGGCCAGCTCGGGGTCGGCGGCACCGGCCCGTTCCGCATCGACAAGCGCTGCGGCCTCGAGAAGCTCCAAGGCAGCCGCTCGTGCGTTCTCGACCGAACCGAACGTCGGCTGCTCTTCGAGATGGACTCGGAACTGACCCTTGCTCGGCTGGGTCACCGTGCAGGAGTGGCGCACCCGGACCCGCCCGACGACCGCGCCCACGGCGTTGGCAACCTCCGCGTGCTTGGGAACGACGGCCTCGGTCCGCACCAGGGCTGCGACGTCCGGGTAGTAGACGGCCGCGGGAGCACCGATGGCAACCAATGGAACACCAAGGCGAATACCGACGTCGACGGCACCACGATGATGGTCCAGTGCGGCGGCCAGGAGCCCATCACCCGACTCCAGCGCGATGTCGTCAGCCGACAAGCCCACCTGCAAAGCGAACTCGGCTGAGCGGCGCACCAACCGCTGAACGACCTGCTCGGCCAGCGCTCGACCGTCCTCGGCGATCACCCCGCCCTTCGAGGAGGTCTGGCGGGCAAGCACGTCGGCGGCCAGGTTCGCCGTCGCCCGGTCGATCCCGTCGACACCCGTGAGCACCGCCTGGGCGTCGGTAGGCGTGAACGTCGCGACCCGAACCAAGCCCCGGGCCCGCAATCGCGCCGCGGCTCGGCCGTCGAGCCCCGACGGTGCCGCCTCGGCCTCGGTCCGCGGCCCAGCAGAGAGCCGTTCGAGGACCTGGCGCTCGCGCTTGTCGGACAATTCCGACGATGGAAGCTCGGTCGCGACCAGAAACCGACCATGACTGGTCAAGCCGACCGGCGCACTGAGCTGGCGTTCGAGTTCGTCCTTGATTTCGGGCGACCGATGGACGAGTCGACCCAGCGGAATCGCCCGCTCCGGGCCGAGCAGGACCGGACCGCCCGTGGCGCGATTGTCGATCCGGATCTCGCTGTCGCCGCCGATGCCGGTCGTGGCCATGTCGACCGCCTCGACCATGGTGCGGTACCCGCCGACGACGGCGCCGCGAGGCGCGATCCTCGGCCGAGCGTCTTCGACGACCGCGACGTCGGTAGTCGTGCCACCGATGTCGGCGACGAGGCCACTCTCGGTACCGCCGAGGTGCAGCGCACCGATCACGCTGGCGGCCGGCCCGGACAGCACCGTCTCGATGGGCCGGGCGCCGGCGAAGTCCGACGACACCAGCGAACCGTCGCCGCGCACGACCATGAGCGGCGCATCGATGGATCGCTCGTCGAGCACCGATCGCACCGCACGATTCAGGCGATCGATCGTGCCGAGAAGGCGGGCGTTGAGTGCGGCCGTGAGTGCCCGCCGAGGACCGTCGAGGCGGGCGGACAGCTCATGGCTCGATGTCACCGGCTTGCCGGTGACATCGCGGATCGCCTCGGCGGCAGCCCGCTCGTGTCCGGGGTTACGCACGCTGAACTGGCTCGCCACCGCGAAGGCGGCCACGCGATCGCCGAGCGTCGCCGCGGCGGCGCGAAGTTCGTCGTCGGGAAACGGCTGACGCTCGTTGCCGTGCGCGTCGTGGCCGCCACCCAGCGCGACGATCAACTCCTCGTCGACGGCGTCGAGCAAGCCGGCCCGTCCCAGCTCCGCTTCGGTGAAGCCGAGCGTGATCAACCCCGCCGACTCGCCATGACCCTCGACGAGCGCGTTGGTGGCCAGCGTGGTCGAGACCGAAACCAGGTCGATGTCACCGATGCTCGCGTCAGAGCTCGCCGCAGCGAGCACGGCGTCGATAGCGCCGGCAAGACCGAGCTCGAGCGCGTGGTGCGTCGTCGGTGATTTGGCGGTCGCTACGACGCTTTCGCGCCCACCGTCGTCGCGCACGAGGACGGCGTCGGTGAAGGTCCCGCCCGTGTCGATTCCGAGCAGCATGGCCATGACGGTGTCGCTCCCCCTGCGTCCTGGTCAGGCCAAGAGGATACGGCGTGCCTCGGTCAGCTCGGCGATGCGATCGGCAGCATCTTCCGACGCTCCGGACACGTCGGGATGAGCCTCTCGAAGCTTGGTGCGGATGCGTTTGCGCAGGTCGTCCTGGCCCGGCATGTCGGCGTCGGGGTCGAGGCCGACGACCTCCATCGCCCACGCCACAGGATCGGCCTGACTCGACGACGACAAAGCGAAGCGGCTGTAGCTGCTGCTCAGGTGACCGAGCAGCACATCGTCGTTGGCCGCGTCGCCCTGCCAGCCGATCGCTCGGCGAATCACCTTCATCACATCGCCGCGTGGTCGCGGTGCAAGGCGGCCGGCGACATACACGGCCGCGAGCACATACTGGGCCGGAGCCTCGTGCTTCTCCTCGAACGCCAAATGCAGCCGGTTGTTCGGGAGTCGTTCGAGTCGATGAACCGACCGCGACAAACCGATGCGGTCCTCTTGCAGCCGATGACGCAACCTCGGCTGGGGAATCCGTTGACCCTGCTCGACCTGGTAGCTGAGGATCTCGAGCTCCTCACACAGCTCCTCGTCGAGCTCCTTGCTGTAGCGGGCGACGATGCCTCCGAGCAGCAACCCGCCGAAGCCGGGAGAGTCATCGATGGGCAGCACCGAGTGCCCGATGGCCACCCGCCTCGTCGGCGCAATCGGCCGCGAGTGATACACCTCGAGTTCGGCCAGGATCACGTCGGTTGAGCGTACGACTCCAACGGCGGATCGCACCTACCCAGCAGCCGGTTTGCTGAGCTGTTTCGAACCGCCGAATGGCGTCGATTCAGACCATCGTGCGCAGCAGGTCGTGCAGATGACCCGCCACGTCGGAAATCGTGCCCTCGATGAGTTCCTTCTCGCCCTTCAGCACATCGGCCAGGTCGGCGGACACGTCGACGACGGTGCCCCACACATCGCCCGTCATTCCGTACGGGAGCGTGAGCTGGCCGGCGATGTCGGCATTGGTCACCAGGCCCACGACACCCTTGGCGTCGTTGGGCTTCTTGCGGAGCCGACCAGCGGCGATGAACAGCTCCGACATGATCTCCGCCGGATCCGCTCCCTCCACGCCGGGACCGAACTCGCGCTCGGACGCATCCGACTCGTCGAGACCCTCGAACAACCCGTCGACCCGTTCCTCGTCCTTCTCGTAGACGAAGAGATCGCCGTTGCGATCGAAGGCATGGCTGATGCCGTCGTCGCCAAGGCGCCGAAGAAGGCGAGCATGCTGCTCGTTGTCGAGCTCATCGAGCTCGTAGACCATCGTTTCCTGCGTGAGGTCGAGGGTGGGCATCGCCACGATCTCGGTCTCGGCCACCGCTGAGTCGACGAGCTCTTCGTCTTCCTCGCGCACGATGAGGGTGGCGCCCTGCCACGCATGCGGAATGTGCGAGCGGGTGAGCATGCCGTCGAGGATCGAGCGTCCTTGGCCGGTCCACTCATGGAACTCGTACGCGATCTGGTCCTCGTCCTCGTCGCCAACCTGGTCCGCGCTGGATGGCGCCTGATCGATCGTCGGCACGCCGCACTCGGGGCACTCGGCAACGTCGGCGTCGTACTTGCGACCGCACTGAAAACACCAAACCGTGTCGCTCGATGGATCGTCGCGGTCCATGTCGGTGGAAGTCACGGTCGCCATCATGCCATCTGCCGGATCCCGCACCACCGAAGGGGCGGCAATCTCAAGAACGACCGTTGAGCTCCGATAGGTTGGGCAGGCCGCCGTCGCCAGGAGCCCCCCATGAGCCTGCAGCCCGACCGCAACCTTGCGCTCGAACTGGTCCGTGTCACCGAGAGCGGAGCATTGGCCGCCAGCCGCTGGATGGGCCGCGGCGACAAAGAGGGCGCTGACGGTGCGGCCGTACACGCCATGCGGGCGATGCTGAGCTCGGTCGACATGGACGGCCTGGTCATCATCGGCGAGGGCGAAAAAGACGAAGCGCCGATGCTCTACAACGGTGAGCGTCTCGGCAACGGCAAGGGCGCCAAGGTCGATGTCGCCGTCGACCCGATCGACGGCACGACCCTCACCGCCTACGGCCGCAGCAACGCCATCGCCGTGATCGCCGTGTCCGACGCAGGCACGATGTTCGATCCCGGGCCGATCGTGTACATGGAGAAGATCGCCGTCGGGCCCGAGTGCGCCGGCGCCATCGACATCGACGCCTCAGCGACCGAGAACCTCCACCGCATCGCCGGCGCCAAGCGTGAACGCATCCGCGATCTCACGGCGGTGGTCCTCGATCGACCTCGCCACGACGATCTCATTGCCGAGATCCGCGCCGCCGGCGCCCGGATTCGGCTGATTCCTGATGGCGATGTCGCCGGCGCGATCTCGACTGCGTGGCCCGACGCCGGCGCCGACGTGCTGTTCGGTATCGGGGGCACCCCCGAGGGCGTCATCACGGCCGCGGCACTCAAGTGCATGGGCGGCGAGCTTCAGGGACGCCTGTGGGCGCGCGACGAAAGCGAACGTCAGGCCGCCGTCGACGCCGGCTACAACCTCGATCGCAAGCTCACCACAGACGACCTCGTCGCCGGCGACAACTGTTTCTTCGCCGCAACGGGTATCACCGACGGTGACCTGATCCGTGGCGTGCACTTCAACGCGACCGGCGCCTCGACCCAGAGCTTGGTCATGCGATCCCGCTCGGGAACGGTTCGCCTGATCAACGCCAACCATCGACTCGACAAGCTCGAAGACGTTTCCGCCGTCGACTACAGCTGAGCGCGTTCCCCCTGGGTGAAGCTCCGGTTTCTCACCGACTCCCGCTCCGGAAGGTGGTTCTCACCGACTCCAGATCCGGAAAGCGGGCGCTGACTCGGTGAGAACGCCCGGGCGGACCATGGATCGGTGAGAACCGGCGCGTGGTTCAGTCGAAGATGGGACCACCGGCGGTCAGCGCACATGCCAAGTCCAACTCGGCGGACGGGTCCCGCAGGAAGTCGACCTGGATCTGACCGGGACATCGTGTGGACATAGCGTGGCCGTGATCGGCGAACTCCACGTAGATCGCATCGGACAGTGCGTCGGCGACCGATCGTGACCACGCCGGTGGTGTGATCGGATCGAGCGCGCCGGCGAAGACGAGGGTTGGGATGTCGCTGTCGATCGGCTGGTCATCGAGGATCGGTGCGGGTTCCACGGCGAAGGAGTCGCACAACGCATCGATTGCCGAGGTGCCCAACGCACTGCCGAACGCATCGCCGACCGCCTGTCCCCATTGTTCCCCGAGACGTGTCGCCGCGGCGTCGTCGATCAGCGGGTCGTGGAACGGGTACTCCTCGCGGCACCAGGTTGCGTAGTAGAGCCCGATGGCCAGATCGAGCCGTTCGGGATCGCGGCGGGCGACAAAGCCTCGGACCATCTCCTCGAGCCCGCCGAAGTCGGCGCGGGAGACCTGCCGCGGCAGCGAACGGAGCAGCTGGCGGCTGTACAGCTGCGAGAACACGATCTCGACCAGCTCGGCGCCACCGACGCGATACGAGAGCGGTTCGCCACTGACCGGCCGCGTCGTCTCGATGATCACCGGTTCGGCCTCGAGCCGGGCCACGAGAGCAGCGAACGTGTCGGCGAAGTCGCCGTGTGCGGCTTCGCAATCATCCATCGAGCATGCGTCGGATAGTGCTTCGATCGAACGGGAGGCGTGGTCGATCAGTGTGGCGAAGAAGTCGATCTCGAACGGTACGACCGAGTCGAGAACCGCGGCCCGCACTCCGTCGGGGTGGTCTCGCATGACCGTCAGCCCGACCCGGGTGCCATAGCTGATACCCCACAGCGACCACTGCTCGTGGCCGAGTAACCGGCGGAGGAGCTCGACATCGGCGGCGACGGCCGTCGTGTTGAAATCGTTCAGGTCGATACCCGCCGAACGCAGGTCGTCGGCGCAGGTCTGATAGGCGCTGAGCACTTGCGCGTCGGCGACCCGGTCGGGCCCGGCAGATCGTTCGCGTGGCCAGAGCGCATCGACGCCTGGGCAGGCCAGCTTGGGCGTCGAGCCGCCCACGCCGCGCTGGTCGAACAAGACCAGGTCCACCTGGCTCCCGACGAAGCGCGCCGCCCCTTGGACGGCGCCCACACCCGGGCCACCCTGGAGGAACACGACCGGCCCGGCGCCGCTCGGGTCACCATTGTCGACGAAGGCCACCGACAGCTCAACCATCGCGCCATCGTCAGGTGACGACAGTCGCTGCGGCAGTCGAGCGACGTAGCAGGAGATTTGGGGGTCAACCAGGGTTCCGGAGCAGGTCACGGGCTCCAGGCTCGAGACGGCGAGCGCCGCCTCGATCTGCGCGGCCGGGAGATCCGGGGTTGGACTCGGCTCCGGCGTGGCTGTTGGGGCAGGTAGCGGCGTCGGCAGCGCGGTCGGGGTTGGGGCAGGGCTCGGAGCCGACGTGGGCGTGGGGGTTGGCACCGGCGCGGTCGTCGGAGCCGTCGTGACCGCCGGCGTTGGGGAGGCCGTAGCGTCCGCGGTTGCGTCTGGGGCTGGACCCAGCGGAACCGCAATCTCCGATGATGAGCACGCGCCGGCGATCAGCGCCACGACCAACCCGATTAGGGCGGCGCGCCGCGGCACTACCCGTCGAGCGGCCGCAGACATCGGAAGCTCAGTAATCGGTCGTCTCGAACCGATACCAGGCTGCATCGGTGACCTTGCCGGCAGCGTCGAGGCCGGCCTTGGCTGCGACCGCCCCAACGAACTGCTCGGGCGTCGGGAAGCGAGTCCACATCGCCGGCAGCTGTGCCGCACGTCCCTGCTCGGTGGTGACCAGCACACCATGGCGGCCCACCTCGAACGACCGACCGAGTTCCTCCCACGTCCGGGGGAAGATGCGCTGGATCGGTGACACGATCGAAATGGCGACGTCCAGGCTGTCCAGCTCCGTCGGCTGAACCGACGGGAGCCGCGGGTCGGCACAGGCGGCGGCAGCGTTGCGCACCACCGACGCGGCCAGGGGACGATCGGCTTCGATCGTGCCCGCGGAGCCGCGGGTCTCGCCCTCGCGCCGAAGGGTGACGACACACGCGCGCCGGGCCACCAGCGATGGCGGGATCCGCCCCGTATCGGTTCCGTCAACCCGTCCGCCGAGAACGGTCAGATGGATCGCCGACAACGCCAGCGCCCGCAGGTGACGAATGTCGGGATCGGCGAGGCTGATGTCGCCGGATTCCCACGCGCCGAACGACGCCATGTCGGTCAGGCCGCCGCCGTCGTAGTCGATGGTGTCGGTCGCGAGCTCGATGAGGCCCATGGACCGGCGACCGGTGATCGAAGCGACCGAGGCAAGCGTGGTCGGCGCCGACACGACGCGCTGCGTGGTCGTATCGACCTCGCAACGACGCAGCGCCTCGCGGATTCGTTCACCCTGGGCGGCCAGCTCGGCTGCATCGTCGCCCACGCCGAAGTGGGTCGATACCACGATGAGTGTCTCGCGGCCACCCCAAACCCGTTCGAGGATGTCGGTCACCACCGAAACGGGCGCTTCACCGACCAGAATCGGCAGGATCTTGACGTTGCCGAGCAGTCGCTGTACCGGCGGAAGATGTACTTCGAGCCGGTGATCGGACTGGAAGGGCCGGTCATTGATCACGATGCTGTGGTGTCCGCTCAGCGCCTCGACACCGTCGCGGTCGACGAGCAGATCACCGAGCGGTGTTCGGAACGCGATGCCCCTCGGCACCGCGATGCCGGCGAAGCTTCGCTCACCGATGCCGGGCACGTGGTCGGCGATCAGCACGACTCGTTCGATGTGATCGCGCTCGCTCTCGAGCATCAGCATCGCGGAGCCGGTGATGTCCGGGGCTGCCACCAAACCACACTCGGGAACGATCAGCAGCTTTGGGCCGGCGAACTCGCTCTCGGCGGCATTGATGGCAGCGTCGATCTCCACGCGCAGCTGTTGCGGATCGGCCGCGTAGAGCAGACCGGCTGCGACAGGTTCTCGGACACCGCTCGACATCGTGGACCAATCGTAGGTGAGGCGACCCGGATCCCGGCCGCATGCCCAGGGTTGGTAGGCCAGGGCTTGATCGCGCCGAAGTGCCACACTGTGTCGATGCCAACGCCCGAACACGCCGCGTCCTTCGACCTCGACCGCTACCGGGTGTTGCCCGGTGCTGACATCGACCTGAGCACCTGGGCCACCGACGAGTCCGAGGGCCTCGACAAGCGCACGGGGCGGCAGGTGACCAAGGAGCTCAACGCACGGCTCGAGGCCGCCCAGGAACTGCTGTGGGCCGAAGGCGAGAACAAGGTGCTGGTCGTGCTCCAGGCAACCGACACCGGCGGCAAGGACGGCACCATCCGCCACGTCTTCGACGGGGTCAACCCGCAGGGAGTGAGCGTGGCCTCGTTCAAGAAGCCGACCTCGAACGAGCTGGCCCACGACTACCTGTGGCGGGTGCATCAGCACACGCCCGGCAGCGGCGAGATGGTGATCTTCAATCGAAGCCACTACGAGGACGTCCTGGTCGTGCGCGTGCACGACATCGTTCCCGAGGAGCGGTGGCGCAGGCGCTACGAGCACATCCGAGCGTTCGAGCAGCTGCTGGCCGACGAGGGCACGACGATCGTCAAGTTCTTCCTCCACCTGTCGCATGGTGAGCAGAAAGAACGTCTGCAGGCCCGTCTGGACACGCCGGAGAAGAACTGGAAGTTCTCGTCGGCCGACATCGAGGAACGCAAACACTGGGACGCCTACCAGGCGGCATTCACCGAGATGCTGGCCCAGACCAGCACCGAGCAGGCCCCGTGGTACGTGATCCCGGCTGACCGCAAGTGGTTCCGCAACCTGCTGGTGTCACGCATCGTCGTCGAGGCCCTCGAAGGCCTCGACATGGCCTATCCCCCACCGGAGCCCGGCCTGGAGTCGATCGTCGTCGAGTAGCCGCAGCGAGCGCCGCTGGCGGCCCCGACCCCACGCGATGCCGCACCGGCGGCAACTCCCGCCACACTTGTAGACATGGGTCTCAGTTCGAGCCTCCTGCTGCTCGCGATCACCGCGGGTGTCGTGCCGGTGGTGATGGTCGGAGCCCAACCGCCCCAGCGGCTTCGAGACGTCGAGAAAGCGCTGGTGACCTCATTCGTGCTGGTGGTCGCCGGCACCATCGTCCTCAACGGCGTGTACGACCTCTCCTTCTTCGGCTTGGTGCACCTGCTGTATCTGCTCGCCGTCGTGGCGGTTCCGATCGTCCTCGGCTCCTGGTTTCTGCTCGCCTTGCGCCAAGGGCGACGACGGCTCGACTCGATCCTGGTCGTGGTAGCCGCACTGCTGGCCGCCGGTGGCCTCTACGGCACCCACATCGAGCCCCGATGGCTCCGGGTGGATCGGGTCGAAGTTGTGGCGGCCGTTCCCGGGCCGCTCCGGGTGGGCGTCATCGCCGATCTTCAGACACCGCAGGTCGGCGCCCACGAGCGCGATGCCATCGCCTCGGTGTTGGCCGAACAGCCCGACATCGTGGTGATACCCGGGGACTGGTTTCAGGGGTCGCCCGAGCAGATCCTCGCCCAACGCGCCGATTTCGTCGCCCTCCTGTCGGAACTCGTCGAGTCGACGGCCCTCGTCGCGGTGACGTCCGGTGACAGCGACTGGTCGGTTCCGCTGCGCCCGATGGTCGAGGAGGCCGGCGCCCTCTTCATCGACGACTCGATCCACGAGTTCGAGATCGACGGCGTGCCGCTTCGCCTGGCCGGCGTGCGGGTACTGGCCGATGGCCCTGGCCGCAGCAACACGCTGGCTGCGCTTTCCGCGCCGAGTGATGCGTTCACCCTGCTGGTGTCGCATCGTCCCGACGTCGTGTACGACCTGCCGCCCGACACCGACGTCGACCTGATCATCGCCGGGCACACCCACGGCGGTCAGGTGGCGCTGCCGTTCATCGGGCCGCCGGTGACGTTCTCATCGATCCCGCGCGATCTCGCCGCCGGCGGCCTGGGCATCGTCGACAACGTGCCTCTCTATGTGAGCGCAGGCGTCGGACTGGAACGCAAGCAAGCGCCCCAGGTCCGCATCGGGGCACGCCCCGAAGTCGGCATCGTGAACATCGTTCCCGGCTGACGTCGCTCGCTTGCACAGTCTCGGCTCGCGCCTGTAACGATCGGTGCCTGGCACCAAACCGCATCACACAGTTTCGGCTGGCGCCGAAACTGCCGGGCCTATGCCGTAACGATCGGTGCCTGTCGCTCGCTGCGCTCGCTTACACAGTTTCGGCTCGCGCCTGTAACGATCGGTGCCTGGCACCAAACGTTACCGGCGTTGCCCGGGCCTGTGAGTTAGGACGCCTTCTTGGCGACTTCGAGGCGGACCTGTGCTCGGCGCAGGGCGCCGGCAGCGTCGGCGTCATCCTTGTCGGCGGCGAGGGCATCGGTGGCCCGTCGCTCGGCGACCTCGGCGCGAGCCTGATCGATGTCCGCGGCCGCTTCGGCCACGTCGCTCAAGATCACGCAATGGTCGTTGGCGATCTCGACGAAGCCGCGGTGAACGGCGAACGAGTGCACCGTGGTGTCATCGACGTCGTAGATCCGAGCCTCGGCCACCGCGAGCACGCCCACGAAGGGCACGTGACCGGGCAGGAACCCGATCTCGCCATCGGTGGTACGAACGATGATCTCCTTGGCCTCGGCCGTGAAAATGACTCGTTCCGGTGAGACGAACTCGACGTGAATCGCCACGGTGTTGCTCCTCGTCCTCGATCAGACCCGACGAATGATCAGGCGCCGGCCGACAGCTCAGCGGCCTTGCGCTCGGCATCCTCGGCGCCGCCGACCATGTAGAACGCCTGCTCGGGCAGGTGATCCAGGTCGCCGTTGACGAGGGCTTCGAACGAGCTGATCGTGTCCTCGACACCGGTGAAGATGCCCTCCTGACCGGTGAAGATCTCGGCCACGAACATCGGCTGTGACAGGAAGCGCTGCACCTTGCGAGCACGGTCCACGGTCACACGGTCCTCTTCGGAAAGTTCGTCGAGACCGAGGATGGCGATGATGTCCTGCAGCTCCTTGTAGCGCTGGAGGATCTCCTGCACCCGGCGGGCCACGTTGTAGTGGCGATCACCGACGACCTCAGGCGTGAGAATCGTCGAGGTCGACGACAGCGGGTCCACCGCCGGATAGATGCCCAGCGAAGCGATGTCACGGCTCAGCTCAGTCGTGCCGTCGAAGTGGGTGAACGATGTGAACGGTGCCGGGTCGGTGTAGTCATCGGCAGGCACGTACACGGCCTGCAGCGAGGTGATCGACTTGCCTCGGGTCGAGGTGATGCGCTCCTGGAGCTGGCCCATCTCGTCGGCCAGGGTCGGCTGGTAACCCACCGCAGACGGCATGCGACCGAGCAGGGTCGACACCTCGGAACCGGCCTGCACGAAGCGGAAGATGTTGTCGATGAACAACAGCACGTCCTGGTTCTGGACGTCGCGGAAGTACTCGGCCATGGTCACACCGGCGAGCGCGACACGCAGGCGCACGCCCGGCGGCTCATCCATCTGACCGAAGACCAGGGCGGCCTTGGACAACACGGTGGCGGCGTCTTCGCCGGCACCCATGGTGGCCTCGCCCATCTCAATGAACAGGTCGGTTCCCTCACGGGTGCGCTCGCCCACACCGGCGAACACCGACACACCACCGTGGTTGGTGGCCACTCGCGTGATCATCTCCTGGATCAGCACGGTCTTGCCCACACCGGCACCACCGAACAGACCGATCTTTCCGCCCTCCTTGTAAGGGGTCAGCAGGTCGATGACCTTCACGCCGGTCTCGAACATCTGCGACGACGGCTCGAGCGAGTCGAACGACGGGGCCGGACGGTGGATCTCCCACCGGTTCTCGATGTCAACCTCGTCGGCCGTGACATCGAGGGGCTCGCCGATCACGTTCCACACGTGGCCGAGCGTGACGTCACCGACGGGGACGGTGATACCGGCACCGGTGTTGCGAACCTCGGCACCGCGCTGCAGACCATCGGTCGGCTTCATGGCGATGGCCCGGATCCGGTTGTCGCCGAGCTGCTGGGCGACCTCGGCCTTGATGGTCACGGTCTCGCCGTCGACCTCGACGTCGAACTCGAGGGCCGAGTTGATCTCGGGCAGTGCTCCCGGCGGGAACTCGGCGTCGATCACCGGACCGGCGATCGAGATGACCTTGCCGCTCTTGTGCGTTTCGGGGGCGTCAGTAACAGACATGTGTGGGGTCCTACTGGTTGGTGTGGTTCGACTGGAGGAGTTGTTCGATGGACACGCCATCGTCGTCGTCACCGCCGAGGGCCTCGGCACCGCCGACGATCTCCATGATCTCGGTGGTGATGGCGGCCTGGCGGGCGCTGCTCAGCTGACGGCCGAGCTTGGTGATGAGTTCTTCGGCGTTGTCGGTCGCGGCCTTCATGGCCCGCTGACGGTTGGCGTGCTCGGACGCCGACGAGTCGAGCAGGGCGGAGAACAGGCGGCTCTCGATGTAACGAGGCAACAACGACTCGAGTACGCCGTCAGCCGACGGTTCGAATTCGAACTCGGCGGTCAATTCGCTGCTTCCGCTGCCGGCCTCGGCGATGGTCGCAACCGACTGCAGCGGCAAGAACTGACGCACGGCCAGCTTCTGGGTACCGATGCTCACGAACTCGGTGAAGACCAGGATCACCTGATCGATGTCACCGTTGACGAACTGATCGCTGACGTACTCGGCAACCTCGCGGGCCGAGTCATAGTCCGGCGTATCGGTGATGCCCTCGTAGAACGCATCGATGTCGTAGTTCCGGAAGCGGAAGTAGTCGCGGGCCTTCTTGCCGATCAGGATCAGCGAGTAGTCGATGCCCTTGCTCTGGTTGTCCATGAGCTCGCGCTCGGCGGCACGGATCACCGTCGAGTTGTAGGGACCGGCCAGGCCACGATCGCCGCTGATCACCACGTAGGCGATCTTGCGGACCTGTTCGGGGCTCTCGAGCAGCGGGTGCGAAACCGAAGCACCACCCGTGGCGAGATCCTCGATCACGCTCGTGATTCGAGCCGCATACGGCCGCGCCTCGTTGGCCCGGGTCTGCGCCTTGGCTACCCGGGTCGCTGCGATGAGTTCCATCGCACGAGTGATCTTCTTCGTGCTCTGGACGCTCGCAATTCGGCGCTTGAGAATGCGCTCTTCCGCACCAGGAATGGCTCAGCCCTCCTCGGTACGCGAGATGTCAGTCTCGGGAAGGGTGGTGTCGCTGTCGACCATGCCGGTGGTCGCATCGCCCTGGGCCTCGGCCTCAGGGGTGGCGATACCGGACTGGCCGTTGCTGCCCTCGAACTGCGCAGCGAAGGCGGCGACGATCGACTCGAGTTCGTCCTCGTCGACATTGCCGCTGCCCTTGATCTCGTCGAGCACGCCGCTGTGGCGACCGCCGACGTACTCGAGCAGCTCGGACTCGAATCGACCGACATCGGCGACTTCGACATTGTCGAGGTGGCCGCGGGTGCCGGCGTAGATCGACACGACCTGTTGCTCGACGGGCATCGGTGAGTTGATGCCCTGCTTGAGCAGCTCGGTCAGGCGGTAGCCACGGTCGAGCTGGGCCTGCGACACGGCATCGAGATCCGAACCAAACGAGGCGAAGGCCTCGAGCTCACGGAACTGCTGCAGGTCGGACTTGAGCGTGCCCACGGCGGTCTTCATGGCCTTGATCTGGGCCGCCGAACCGACTCGGGACACCGAAACACCCACGTCGACCGCCGGGCGGATACCCGACTTGAACATGTCGTCCTGGAGGAAGATCTGACCGTCGGTGATCGAAATCACATTGGTCGGGATGAAGGCCGAGACGTCGCCGGCCTTGGTCTCGATGACCGGCAGGGCGGTCAGCGAGCCGGCGCCGAGGTCATCGCTCAGCTTGGCCGCACGCTCGAGCAAGCGGCTGTGCAGGTAGAAGACGTCGCCGGGGTACGCCTCGCGGCCCGGGGGACGACGCAGCAGCAGCGACATCTGGCGGTAGGCCTCGGCCTGCTTCGACAGATCGTCGTAGACGACGAGGGCGTGGTCGCCGTTGTCCATCCACTCCTGGCCGATCGCCGAACCGGCGTAGGGGGCCAGGTACTTGAACGGTGCCGGGTCCGACGCCGAAGCGACGACGACCACGGTGTACTCCATGGCACCGATCTCTTCGAGGGTCGCAACCGCCTGGGCGACGGTCGAGGCCTTCTGGCCGACGGCGACGTAGATGCACTTCACGCCGAGGCCACGCTGGTTGATGATCGTGTCCAGGGCGATGGTGGTCTTGCCGGTCTTGCGGTCGCCGATGATCAGCTCCCGCTGGCCACGGCCGATCGGGATCAGCGAGTCGATCGCCTTGATGCCGGTCTGCATCGGCTCGTGCACGGGCTTGCGGCCCATGATGCCCGGTGCCTGGACCTCCATACGACGGCTGGCGGCGCCGACGAGGGCACCCTTGCCATCGATGGGCTCGCCGAGGGCGTTGACCACACGGCCGAGCAGGGCGTCGCCGACCGGCATGGCCAGAATGTCGCCCGTCGAGCGGACCGTCTGGCCTTCCTGGATCTCGTCGACCTCGCCGAGCACCACCGCACCGATCGTGTCCTCGTCGAGGTTGAGGGCGAGGCCGATCGAGCCGTTCTCGAACTCGAGCATCTCGTTGACCGCGGCGCCGGGCAGGCCCGAAACACGGGCAATACCGTCGCCGACCTCAACGACGTGGCCGACCTGGCTGGCTTCGAGCGAGGGCTCGAACCCTTCGAGGTTCTTGGTGAGCGCCGCCGTGATGGCGCTGGTGTCGATCGTCAGATCCGACATGGTTCCTCCTCGGGCTAGAGCGCTTCGCGCAACCGGTTCAACCGGGTGCGCACGCTGCCATCGATAACGGTGTCGCCGACGGTGGTGACCAGGCCACCGACCACCGACGGATCCTGAATGACCTTGACATCGACGTCGGTGCCGAGCTTGGCCCGAAGCGCATCGGCGAGGCGGTTGCGCTGGTCGTCGGAGAGGGCGACGGCGGATCGAACCGTTGCCACCTGCTTGTCCTGTGAGGATGCGGCCTTCTCGGCGAGGGCGGTTGCGATCTTTCCGAGATCGCCGCCTCGGCCGGCGCCGACGACCATGGACACGAGGCCCTTGGTCGCCTGACGGGCCTTGCCGTCGAGGATGTCATCCATGATCTGGATGCGACGCTCGGCCGGAAGGCGGGCATCGCTCAGTGCGTCGCGTAGTGCGTCGTTGGTGTCGACGGCGCGACCGACGGCGAAGAGTTCGTCGCTGATACCACGAATGTCGCCTTCGGCCGTGGCGACGGCCAGCATCGCTTCGGCGTATCCCTGTACCCGGTCGCTCATCAGGCCCCCAGTCCGGAGATGTAGCTCTCGATCAGATCGTTCTGACCGCCGGCATCGAGGCTGGAGCGCACGACCTCTTCGGCGGCGCCCATCGCCTGGGAGGCGACCTCTGCGGAGATGTCGGCACTGGCCTGGGTCCGCATGCCGGCGACGTCGCTCTGGGCCTTGGCCCACATGTCGTCGACCAGCTGCTGGGTCCGGGCGGCGGCGTCGACCCGCAGCTGGGCTGCGGTGTCCTTGGCCTCGGCGATGATCTGGTCGGCCTGCTCGTTGGCATCGCCCAGTTCGGCGGATGCCGCAGCGACCTTGGCCTTGGACTCGGCGATGGCCTGGTCGGCGGCGGTCGCGTCGGCGACGGCGCTGGCCTGGGCCTTGTCGAGTGCCTCGCGGATCGCGGGGACACCGCGACGCACGAAGAAGAAGAAGATGACCAGAAACGCGAGTGCGGCCCAGAACAACTCCCAAGGATCGCTCG
This sequence comes from Actinomycetota bacterium, assembly GCA_039028435.1. Taxonomy (GTDB): domain Bacteria; phylum Actinomycetota; class Acidimicrobiia; order Acidimicrobiales; family UBA10347; genus UBA10347. The sequence goes on from JBCCIC010000018.1 coordinate 100,440, forward strand.
GAATGAAGCGACCGTTCGGGCCCTCGGCGGCGAGGAGGTTCATGAGTGCGAACATGTCAGTTCCCCCTGTTGTCGAGATAGCTGTCGATGACCGACTGGCTCGAACCGGTGTCGACCGAGCGGCCGAGCACCTTGCCGGCAGCGCCGCGGGCGAGATCGGAGACCGAATCTCGCGCCCCGGCGAGGGCGTCAGCTCGAGCGGCGTCGATCTCGGCCTGAGCGCCCGCACGCAGCTGGGCGATGTTGGCTTCGACCTGGGCGACGGCTTCGGACCGCTGCTGATCGGCCTCGGCACGGGCGGCGTCGACGATGGCGGCGCCTTCGGCCTTGGCGGCAGCGATGCGCTCTTCGTGAGCGGCCTTGAGCTGAGCGAGCTCGGACTCGGAATCGGAGACAGAATCCTGTCCGGCCGTCACTCGTGCTCGTCGTGCATCGCGGCCTTGCTGGATCGGCGGTAGCAGCACGAACTTCATCAGCGCCCAGAGCGCGAAGAAGAACAGTGCCGACCAGATGATCTCTGGCAGCGTCGGAAGGATCGGGTTGAACGAGCCTTCATCTGCTTCTTCAGCAGCTAGGAACGTCCAGCCGACGATGGATCCGATTGTCACGCAACACCTCCTCGATGTGTCGTGTCGTGACTTCCCTCGAGGGGGAAATCAGACGAACTTGAGAAGGATGAAGACGACGAAGCCGATGAGGGCGAGTGCCTCGGTGAAGGCGATTCCCAGGAACATCGTGGTCTGAACCTGACCAGCCGACTCGGGCTGGCGAGCCATGGCCTGGACGGCCTGGCCGACGAGGTAACCGATGCCGATACCCGGGCCGATGGCGGCGAGGCCGTAGGCGAAACCGGCGCTCGAGGCAGCCTCGGCGGCCTTGAGGTCATCGGCGGTCAGGCCTTCGGCCTGGGCCAGGACGGTTGCAAGGGTGCTCATTGGATTTGTCTCCTTGAATGATTCTCAGTTGAGAGCGGTTGCTGGTGGGCGATCTGGTGGGTGTAACGATTGGTGCCAGGCACCGATCGTTACCGGGCTCACTAGTGAGCTGGGTGGAGGCTCGAGCCGATGTAGACGGCGGCGAGGATGGCGAACACGAAGCCCTGGATGAGCGACACCCCGACCTCGTAGCCGGTGAAGGCGATCAGACCGACGAACGAGCCGAGCCACGCGAAGGGTTGGATGATGAAGCCGGTCAAGCCGTCGAAGAGTTTGTTGAATGTGCCGATCGTCAACACGCCGAAGGTGACCAGGAGGATGTGGCCGGCGAGCATGTTGGCGAAGAGACGGACGGCGTGGCTGAGCGGCCGGGCGATGAAGACCGAGAAGAACTCGATGAAGCCCACGAGCGGGCGGTAGGCAACCGGCACGTAGCCGGGCCACACGATGTCCTTGAAGTAGGACATGCCGTGGTGCTTGACGCCGACGGCGATGAACATGACGAACACGCTGAGGGCCAGCACGAGCGGGCCGGCCATGCGGGCGTTGCTCGGCATGTTGAAGAACGGGATGACCTCGAAGATGTTGCCGAGGGAGATGAAGAGGAAGAGCGTGGTGAGCATCGGCACGTACGGCTCGTAGCCGTGGCCGATGCCGGGCTTGGCGATCTGCTCCTCGACGAAGGTGACGATGCTCTCGGCGAAGATCCGCACCTTGGAGGGCTGGTCCGGATTGCTGCGCTTGGCCAGCAGGAAGACGATGACCGGCACGGCGAACGCGATCAGCGAGATCAGGCCGATCTTGTTGAACTCGAAGGTCGTGTCCTCGCCGAAGATCGGCGCCCACTCCACGAGGTTCCGCGGCGGCGGGAACGGGACGGCCGAGCCGCCTTCTTCTTCAGCAGCGAATGCGAGAATTGCACTGATCACGATGCAACCGATTCCTTTGTGGTGTTGTCTGCCAGGGCAGCACCGGGCTTGAGACCCGGATAGGCCAGGCTGGCCGAGATGTAGCGGAGCTCCCAGAACAGGAGCCCAAGATGCGAAATGATGATCGTCACGCCGAGGGCGACCAGGTCGACCCAGGTCTCGTTGCGGACCAGGAGTACGACGGTGGTGATGATGCCGAGGCGGATCAAGAAGCCGAACATGGCACCGGCGGCCAGTGCGGCAAAGGAGATGCGGGCAGTCGTCTGGATGATCCAGGCCGAAAGCCACACGTTGACGAGGATCAGGCCGAGCCCGAGGGCCACCGAGGCGGCGCCGTCGGTACCCCAGATCAGCGTGCCGATCAGGATGAAGACCGGAGCGAGGACGGCTCCTCGCTTGACCATGTCGAGGCCGACTTCCATCACCGGCGATGGGCCCTGATAGCTGCTCATCAGCGGGTTGGCCGCGTTGACCTGGACACCCATGGTCTCGGCGGTCGTTTCGCTCGTCTGATCGCCGTCCGGGCTCATGCGATGGCCTCGCCGTTGTGACCGGCCTGGTGGGAACCGGCACCGGCGTCGGTGCGCTCGACGCGGGCGGTGCGGGTGGTGGTCACCGAATCCATCTTCGCCCGGTACTGGTAGAAGAGGCTGATCGTCGCCCCGACGAAGCCGATGACGGCGAAGATCAGGGTGAACATCGGGGTCAGTCCGAAGGCCCGGTCGATCAGGAAGCCAAAGCCGGCCGCGGCGAGCATGCCGACGACGAGTTCGAAGCCACCGGTGCTGTTATGCATCGCAGCACTGATCTCTCGTCCGATCTCGCGCTCGGGCGAACCTGTCACGGGTGACCTCGGGGAAGGCTTGGCGGGGCAAAGACGCCGCTGCACTCGTGGGCGCACGAGGAGACTTGCCCCAAGGCGCCCGGCTGCGACTATGTGAATCTATCCACAAAGTCGCGAGAGGTGCCACATTTCACGGACATTCCGGCGAGAAAAGTTGCCCCTGTTGATCGTGAGCGTCATCGGGCCCTCAGCGTGGCCCGTCGAGGGTCACCTCGCCCTGTCGAAACACGGCGATGGTGCCGTCTTCGCCGACCCGGGCGACGGTTGAAGCCATACCCGCGCAGGGCCCTCCGTCGACGATGACCGCAACCGCGCCGTCGAGCATTCCGGCGGCATCGCCGGCATCGGCCGGCGTGTCGTGCCCGCTCAGGTTCGCGCTGGTCGTCGCCAACGGCCCGACCTCGGTCGCGAGTCGGCGCAACCACTCGTGGCCGGGACACCGGATGCCGACGGTGCCGTCGTCGCGTCCGACCGAGGCGTCGATGTGATCGTGGCGATCGACGACGAGCGTGAGTGCGCCGGGCCAGTGTTCGTCGGCGGCCGATGCGGCAGGTGCCGAGAAGCTCGCCAAGGACTCGGCCTGCGTGCGGTCGGCGACAAGCACCGCAATCGAGCGCTCGGCTGGGCGTCGCTTGAGCTCGAACAGGCGGTCGAGCGCAATGGCGTCGCCGGCGATCACCGCCAGGCCGTAGACGGTGTCGGTCGGCAGGACCACCGGTTCACCGCGTCGGAGCGCCGCGGCCGCGACCAGCAGACCGGCGTCATCCGTAGCGACGACCTGCGGGATCACGGGTTCGCTCCCGACGGCGCATGGGCGACGAGTGCACGGTCCTTGTCAGCCAGGTCGCGGTGAATCGAGACTTCGACGAGACCCGCGGCGTGTGCTCGATCGGCTGCGGCCTGGAGCTGGGTCTCGCCGAGCTCGAGCACCAGCGCTCCGCCCGGGCGAAGCCACTCCACCGCCCCATCGATGATCGTCCAGGCATCTTCAAGGCCGGTCGGGCCCGCGAACAGTGCCTCGCCCGGCTCCCAGTCGACGACGACAGGAGGCAGCACCTCGTCATCGGCGACATATGGCGGGTTCGAGATGATGAGGTCGAACGCCCCGCGCCGTTCGGGAGGCAGCGCGGCGAACCAGTCACCCTGGCGGATCTCGATGCGCCGCGCCGGGCGGCCGAGCCCAGCGGCGTTGGCACGGGCGGCAGCGACCGCCGTCTCGCTCGCATCGGTGCAGATCATCTGCACTCGCGGGTTCTCGGCCACGATCGACAGTCCGATGCACCCACTCCCCGTGCCGAGGTCGGCGACCCAGGCTTCGCGGTCGTCGATGTCGGCGATCTCTGCCAGGGCAAGGTCGACCACACCCTCGGTCTCGGGACGCGGGATCAGCACCCGTGCGTCGACGGCGAGGTCGAGGGTGCGGAACGCCCAACGTCCAAGCACGTATTGGAGCGGCTCGCCGGCCATCCGTCGGGCGAGCATGTGATCGAAGTGGGCGACGCCGCGCGCGCGTGCGAACTCGTCGAGCATGAGCGAGAACTCGCCGGGCTCGGCACCCGACGCCTCCTCGACGATACGACGCGCATCGATGGCCGGGAACTCGTTGCCGGCTGCCTCGAGCCGGGCGCGAGCCTCGTCGTAGAACGCGCGCCAGGGCACGGCGCCGTCGGTGTCCTCGGCCATGCCGCGAGGCTATCGACCACGATCCGGAGGCATTCGACCGAACGGATCGTGGACGCGATGATGGGCCCTTGCGCAAGCAGTACCACTTCCAGCCGAGTGCGAACGGCCGAGCGGCCTGGGACGTCCACCGGTTGATCGAGGTATCGGCCGATCTTGCGGTAGTCGAGGTCCCGCTGACCGACTTCGACGACGTGCTCGACTCCATCTACTGGTTCGACGACATGCATCGGCCGACCGTTCGGATGGTTGCGCTCCACGCCCGTCTCATCGAGGAGGCGGATCTGTCGTACCCGATCATCCTTGGCGCCGACGGGCGCGTGATGGACGGCATGCACCGCATCTGCAAGGCGATCGGCGAGGGCCGCTCAACGATCAGCGCTCGCCGCTTCGAGGTCGATCCTCCACCGGACTACGTCGACGTCCAACCCGACGAACTCCCCTACGACTAGTCAGGCTTCTGGGCGAGGGTGAGGGCAGCGACGAGGGGTCGGGTGAGCGTGCCGTCGTATTCGTCGTCGATCACCTCGACCAGGGCATCGACGAGGGCTTCCCGCTCGGCGGGCGGTCGGATCAGCGTGCCAGAATAGGTCATCAGCAGGTCCCGATACTGGGCGGCGCTGTAGGTCTGATCCCAATCCACCTCGATGACGAGCGGCGTCTCGAAGCAGTCGCTTGCAGCGACCTCATCGGCGATCACCGGACGAACCTCGCCGCGGACCGGGAGCTGCCGATGCGAACGGTCGCCGAAGCGTTCGTAGATCGGAGTGACACGGTCGAAGTACCCCTGATCGACAGGATCGTCGACCTGCACCAGGTCGATCACACCGAACCAACCGCCAAGCACCAACAACTCATGCGGGCGTTCGACGCGACGCTCGCGGATCCAGTGATACGCGGTCGCCACGACGACCGCATCGAACGTTTCGAGCGGGAGCGCCGCAGTCTCGAACTCACCATGCATGACGTCGACCGTCGGCAGGGTTCGCTGGAGATGAGCGATGAATCGTTCGCCGATCTCGACCGCAGTCACCCGGGCACCGCGTTCCAACAGCGCTGCGGTCAGCTGACCCGTACCCGGTCCGAGCTCGAGGATGCGAGGCGACGGCGGGAGGCGGTCGAAGATGGCATCGACCAGCGCATCGGGGTAGGTCGGCCGAGCGCGGGCATAACGGTCCGGGTCCTCATCGAACGTGGCTCGGAGATCGCCTGCCGCCATGGGGCGATGCTGGCACACTGGGCGCCATGGTCGCGCCGACTCGTGTCGTCCTTGCCGCCGGCGGAACCGCCGGCCACGTGTTCCCCGCACTCGCCATCCGGTCCTTGTTGGTCGGCCAGGGCGCGGAGGTCCGGCTGTATTGCGACGAGCGAGCGCTCGCCTACGTGGGTGATCTCGACCAATCGACGATCGACGTCATCCCGAGCGGTGGCCTGGTCACCGGCTCGATCACCAAGCGGGTCGGCAACCTGTTCAAGCTCGTCACCGGTTCCTTCGCGGCGCGGCGACTCCTCAAGGAGTATCGACCCGAGCTCGTGATCGGTTTGGGTGGCTACGCGTCGGTCGGGCCGGTTCTCGCCGCACGTCATCTCGGCATCCCGAGTGTGCTGCACGAACAGAACTCGGTCATGGGTGCGGCGAACAAGGTGACCGCACGATCAGCCGACGCCGTCGCTCTGACGTTCGATCCGACCGAAGGCGCCCGCGGCGCCACGACCGTCACCGGGAATCCCTCGCGACCGGAGATCGTCGCGGTCGGCGACGTCCCCTACCCGACCGTCGGCTCCGACTCGCCGATCGGCATTCTCATCATGGGCGGAAGTCAAGGGGCGCGCATCGTCTCGGAGCGGGTGCCCGCGGCACTGGCCGGGCTGCCAGACCAGCTTCGCCCTCGGCTCCGCGTGGTGCACCAGGCCCGGCCGGAAGATCACGACCGCGTGACGGCCGCGTACGCAAGTGTCGGGATCGAGGCCACGGTCGAGCCGTTCGTCGACGTGCCGGCCGCGCTGCCAGAGGTGCACCTGGTGATCTCGCGCTCGGGCGCGACCACGGTCTGCGACATGGCCGTCGCCGGTCGACCGGCGATCTATCTCCCGCTGCTGAGCCATCGGGACCTCCAACAGGTCAAGAACGCCCAGTCGGTCGTCGACGCTGGCGGTGCACTGCTTCTCCGCGAAGACGAAACGACCACCGAGGATCTCGGCCACGCCGTCGCGTCCCTCCTCGAAGACCCCGCTCGCCTGTCCGCCATGGCCACCGCGGCCCGGGCCTGGTCGCGCCCCGACGCATCCCAGGCCATCCTCGATCTGCTCACCTGAGCACGGTCGATCGGCCGAAGTGGTGGCTCACACGGACGGCGATGACCGCCTGCGCAACCACTTCCCGGCAGCCCGCCGAAGTGGTGGCTCACACGGACAGTGATGACCGCCTGCGCAACCAGATCCCGGCAGCCCACAGGTGATCGGCGGGGAGGTTGCTCCCGTGGTCACTCGTTGGCGGCGAGCTGTTCGGCGCGTTCGTGTTGGAGGAGGGGGTCGACGACTTCGTCGAGGGCGCCGGCCAGGATCTTGTCGAGCTTGTACACGGTGAGCCCGATGCGATGGTCGGTGACCCGGTTCTCCTTGTAGTTGTAGGTCCGGATCTTCTCGGAGCGTCCGCCGCCACCGATCTGGCCCTTGCGCAGGTCGCTCGCCTCGGCCGCGGCTCGTTCCTGCTCGGCTTGGAGCAGCCGGGCCCGCAGCACCTGGAGCGCCTTGGCCTTGTTCTGCAGCTGGCTCTTTTCGTCCTGCATCGACACGACCAGTCCGGTCGGCTTGTGGGTGATGCGGACCGCCGAGTCGGTCGTGTTCACCGACTGACCACCCGGTCCTGATGCTCGGAACACATCGACCTGCAGGTCGTTCTCGTCGATCTCGATGTCGACCTCGTCGGCTTCAGGCAGCACCGACACCGTCGCCGAGGACGTGTGTACTCGTCCCTGTGACTCGGTGACCGGAACCCGCTGCACGCGATGTGGGCCGCCCTCGTGCTTCATGTGTGACCAGACGGTGTCGCCCTTGAGTAGGAAGATCACGGTCGAGAAGCCGCCCATGTCGCTGTGGTTGGCCTCGAGCATGTCCTGGCGCCAGCCCTGGCCGGACGAGTAAGCGCGGTACATCTCGAACAGGTCGCGGGCGAAGAGGTTCGCCTCTTCGCCGCCCTCGGCCCCTCGGATCTCGACGATTACATTGCGTCCGTCGTTCGGATCCTTCGGAATCAGGAGTTCGTCGAGCCGCTCGGACGCCGATGCCGCACGCTCCTCGGCTGAGGTGATTTCCTCGGCGAGCATCGCCCGCTCATCGCCCGACGACTCGGCGTGCATTTCCCGAGCGACCTCGGCATCGTCGTTCGCGCCGCGTAGCTCGTGGATGCAGGCGACGATGTCGCCGAGCTCCTTGTAGCGCTTGGTGGTGGCCGCGTAGCGCTTGGGGTCCTTCGGCAGTTCGGGGTCGGCGAGCTGTTGTTCGACATCGTGGAACTCGCGCTCGAGTTCGTCGTGTAGCTCGCTCACGGAGTCAACCTACTGGCGGGTGGAGTCAGCTCCGCGCCGCCTCTGCCCAGAAGGTGCGCACCCGCTCGAGGAAGCGTTCCGGGTCGACCAGGTGTGGGTAGTGACCGTGGTCGTCCCAGACCTCGACCGTCGCCTGCGGGATCCGCGCCGACAGCCAATCGACGTAGTCATCGGTCCCGGTGCCGGGATCGACGCCGAATAGCGAGAGGTAGGGCACGCCGTTCTCGGCGTACGGAGCGAGGGCAGCGTCGACCGTCTCCTCGATCTCGGCGAGCGGGCTGGTGAGGATGAGTTCCCACACTCCGAGCACAACGTCTTGTGATGGGCGACGGAGCGCGTCCATACGGGCTCGCTCGGCATCGCCGAGCGGCCCGGCGAGGTCGCCGAACAACTGAGCGATGACCGCAGGGAACGTGTCCGGATCCCGAAGCATGCCTTCGGCCGGCGCCAACATCTCCTGGAAGCTCCCCAGCGCCAGAGCCTGGTCGACGTTGATCACCGAGGTGACCGGATAGACCGCCCCGACGGCGGACACCACGATTCCGCCGAGCGAATGGCCGAGCAGGTGCGGGTTCTCGAGCCCGGTGGCTCCGATCGCCGTGATGACGTCGCCCGCCATTGCGGCCAGGTCGTAGGTGGCGGCGTCGGCCGAGGCGCCATGCCCACGCAGATCGAGGGCAACCACGCGATTGGACTGCACGAGTTGTTCGGCCACCGGTTGCCACGCCTCAGCGCGCTCGGTGATGCCGTGCACCAGCACCACCGGCTCACCCGCGCCGCCCAGGTCGTAGACGGCCAGATCGCAGCCATCGGGAGTCGTTGCCGTCATCGCGTTGTCGAACATCGCGAGGACCCTAGATGGTGGCGGCTCGGCCTTGGGCCAGAACTACGCCGTGGACCAGAACTAGGCCTTGGGCCAGAACTAGGCCTTGGGCCAGGGCTCGTCCGCGGTGACGACCGAGACCGCGAACCGGCATCGCTCGGCGACAGCCAGCGTCATCGCATGCTGGTCTCGCTCCGGCAGCACCAGCACGATGCGTTGCGCGTCGTGGCGAGCAGCGACCTCGGCGGCAGCAGGCACGAGGTCGAGATCGATCCCGACCGAGCACGCCACGAGCACGCGCTCGGTGGGCGCCCACCCGAAGGCGGGCGCGACGTCGTGCAGTCCGTCGCGCGGCACCGCTCCTTCGACCGGCTCGATCTGGGCGAGATCGATACGGGTGGGCTCGTCGATGAGCTCGGCCCGCAACCAGCGCTCACGTACCAGCCGGTTGAGCGGATGCGGCTCGGCGCCGCGACGGCGGTGCTCGAGAACCTGGGCCACGACTTCGGCCAGCGATTCCTGTGGCGTGAGCTCGGGGTTCATCACGGCGAATGCGCCTTGGTCATAGGCGCCGACCCCAACGTCGACGCGCTGGTCCTCGCCTGCGCCGGTCACCCGTGCGACTTCGAGGCCCCGACATTCCCCGATGATCGAGCCGTGCTCGACGACGGTTGCGACCTCCGGCATCGTGAGCAGCTCCGCGAGCCGCGGCTCCAATGGCGCGGCGTCGACGGCTCCCGCAACGCGAACGGACGACGGATCGACTGCGGTCAGCGATGTGTCGTCGACCGCCCAGACCGTGGGCACCGGCTCGAAGAGCTGTGCCCGGCGGGCGACGGTGCCGGCATGTGCCGCATCGACCAACAGGTCGAGCGACGCCGCGCCGTGGCGCGTCGCGGCCACGAGCGCTTGCCCGAACGATCGGTCGGGCGACGTCTCGATCAGGACCGTCCACGCGCCGTCACTGTCGAGCGCGTAGCCCCAGGGCATGGCGTGTTCGACGCCTTCGGGGCGATTGAGCCCGTCACGAGCGAGGGCGCGCAACTTGGCGCGCCACAGGCCCGATCGTTGCTCGGGTGAAAGAGCCAGGGTCAGTCGGCGTCTTCGGCCGGAGCATCGTCGGCAGCCTCGGCTGCCGAGTCGTCTGCGGCGGGGGCGGCTTCGGCCGCAGCCTCGGCACCGGCGGCCTTCCGGCGGCGTCCGTAGCGCTTCTCGAAGCGCTCGACGCGACCGGCGGTATCCACGATGGTCATCGTGCCGGTGTAGAAGGGGTGGCTGGCGGCCGAGATCTCGACCTTGGCCAGCGGGTATTCGACGCCATCGACATCGGTCGTCTCATCGGTCGCAATGGTCGACCGGGTGATGAAGCTGGTGCCGTTCTGGGTGTCGAGAAAGACAACGTCGCGGTACTCGGGATGAATGTCAGGCTTCATGGCGTCTCGCGTTCTGGAGTGCGAATGGGGTCAGCGTACTGAAAGGGGCTTCGAGATCGTCGGGCGGCGCCTTCGGCACGAGGGCCGCAGGCGCCGCTCGACGCTCGATTGGGTCGCTCGGCGCATCGCCGAGCAGGAATCACTTGAGGTCGACCTGGGCGCCGGCAGCCTCGAGGGCTTCCTTGGCCTTCTCAGCGTCTTCCTTCTTGGCACCTTCGAGGACGGGCTTCGGAAGGCTCTCCACGAGGTCCTTCGCATCCTTGAGGCCGAGGCCGGTGATGCTG
>JBCCIC010000019.1:0-97148 GCA_039028435.1 Actinomycetota bacterium
GAACCAGCACAAGACGAACCAGCACAAGACGAACCAGCACAAGACGAACCAGCACAAGACGAACCAGCACAAGACGAACCAGCACAAGACGAACCAGCACAAGACGAACCAGCACAAGACGAACCAGCACAAGACGCAGCGGAATGGGCGACGCCGACAGACGCCAACGAGTCGAAGACCATCGAGGATCTTCCGGAGGATCTCATCGACGTGGTTCCGAGCCTGGGGCAGGCATTGATCTGCCGCCCGGGTGGCGAGCTACTGGCACCCCTCGGAATCGAGGAAGTCACCACGCCGGACGACGAACTCCCGGTACAGCTCGAAAGTACGATCCGTGCCTACTACCTCAACTCGAAAGACCAGTTGTTCTCGGTCTACAGCACGGCCAACGACCCTGCGCACGCCGAGGAGTTCTTCGCGTACGACCTGTGCGTCGAGTCGTATGAGGATGATGGCAGCGCACTCCCTCCGCAACAGTCCGACATCGCAGATGGCGACTTCTTCGCCCAGATTGCCGGCGAGGTCGAGGGCGGTGACGGTGGCGAGGTGCTCAGCGAAGTGCAAAACGCACTCGTCGAGGAGGCCGGCGAGCTGCGATACATCTTTGTCGTCCCCGAATTTCCGTGTGAACAGGACAGTCACCGAATCGACGACTTCGCGTCCTACGGCGTCGACGGAGCGTGCGGCAACGATGAGCTCTTCGGTGGCTCCGTTTGGACGACCTTCCTCATCGATCCATTCGTGGGCTCGAACCGATACGACCGGTACTCGCCGATCGGAAACAGCGACTTCGTGTGGGCTTACGTGAAGGCCGTCCGCCACAGCATCTACGCCGCCATCCGCAAACACCCGGGGTGGACTCGACTCTCCGGAAGCGGAGCCGACCAGGGTCAGTACACACGCTTCATGTACGCCTACCCACAACAGGTCGGCCCCGTCTGGTTCAGCGTGCACGGCCGGTCAAATCAGACGTCGGAGTACCTCGTCTGGGGATCGTGGCGAAGCCAGAGCTACTACAAGTAGCCCCGACGCACCTCGACAGACAGCCACCGGTACCGCTGGAAGAGCTCGAGATGAGCGCGGCGACTGAACTGATCGGATGGGCTTGCAGACCGAAGACGCCCGGATCGGATGAGCTTGCAGACGGAAGACACCCGGATCGGCTGAGCTCGCAGACGGAAGACACCCGCGAGCAGGAGTTGGCTTGGCGAGCCTCACCAGGCGCAGGACCTGCAGCCATCATCAACGGTGAGCGCGCACCCACGCGCTACGGATTCGAGTCGATTGCGACCTCGCCGGTGGCCGTTGCGAGGCGAGCGCTCAGTAGCGGCGGGCCTTCTGCAACCACGAGCCCGACGTCCAGGGCCGCGGCAACGGCCCGAACGCCGGGATCGGGATGTGTCAGCTCCAGCGAGACGAGCTCGCCCATGCGCGGCGTGGAGAGCGCTGGGGTTGGCGTGGACCCCCAGTCGATGATGAACGGGACGAACGTCGACCGCGCGCCGGCACCTGCCGTCAGCTGCCATTCGATCAGGTGACCGTCGGGATGCTGGCGACTCATCGAGATGATCTCGCCCGGGTCGTGGCCGTGGTCGCGCATGCGCTCGGCGATGGCGTCGATCGGATCTCCGTCTGTGGGGTGGATGGCGAACCCGGCCAGGCGAGGCTCGCCGCCATCGTCGAGCCCGAAGGGCCTCGGGCGCGCTGGCTCGGGCTGCGCCGGGTCGATCGCGATGACCTCGAAGTACGTTTCGTCGTCGAAGGACAGGAGCGCGTTGTGGGTACCGAGACCGGGGTGCGGTCCACCCGGAGCGGCGGTGACTCCGGTCAAATCGGCGATCAGATCGACACCCGTCTGGAGATCGGTCGCCGAGAAGATGAGATGGTCGATGGCTGCCATGAAGGGACCGTAGCGGTCCCGCAGCCGCGGCCTCACAGCGAAGATCGCCGATGTGCTTCGATGAGACGATGCAGATCTCGGTCTCGGTAGGAAGCGCGTACTACGACGGCAGCGATTGGGGTGACGTTGTCGAGTTCGTCCAGGCGGCGGATCGGATCGGTGTGGACTCCGCGTGGTCGGCCGAGGCCTGGGGCATGGAGGCCGTGACGCCGCTCGCCTACCTCGCCGGCATCACCGAGCGCATCAAGCTCGGCAGCGGCATCATGCAGATCAGCGCTCGGACGCCGGCGATGACGGCGATGACCGCCCTCTCGATGGCCCAGATGTGTGGCGATCGCTACATCCTCGGGCTCGGCGTGAGCGGACCGCAGGTGGTCGAAGGATGGCACGGCCAGCCGTTCGCCAAGCCCCTCGGCCGGCTTCGGGAGTACGTGGAGGCGGTGCGCATGGCCCTGCGGGGCGAGCGACTGGTCTACGAGGGTGAGCACGTGGTGCTGCCGCGACCCGGCGGGGAGGGCAAGGCGCTCAAGTCGTCGATACCTCCTCATCCCGACCTGCCGATCTATCTCGCGACGCTCGGCCCGAAGTCGCTCGAGCTCACCGGCGAGTTGGCCGACGGCTGGCTCGGCACGTCATTCATCCCCGAGCACGCCGACGTGATGCTCGACCCCATTCGCCGCGGTGCCGAGCGTGCGGGTCGGTCGTTCGAGGACATCGAAATCCACGTGAACGGCAACATCCAGATCTCCGACGATGTCGACAAGCTGATCGAACGGGCCCGGCCCGGCATGGCGTTCACGCTCGGCGGCATGGGTTCGGCCAAGACGAACTTCTACAACGCTGCCTATTCGCGGGCCGGCTATGCCGACGTGTGCCAGGAGGTGCAGCAGCGTTGGGTCGACGGTGACAAGGCCGGCGCTGCGGCCGCGGTTCCCGACGAGCTCGTGCTGGCGGCGTACCCCATCGGCACCGAAGAGATGGTGCGCGAGCGCCTGCGGGCGTACGGCGCGGCGGGCGTGCACTGCCTGCGAATCGGTGCGCCAGGCCGCACGCTGGCCGACCGCATCGAGAACCTCGAACGCACCGCCGATCTCGTCGCCTCGATCTGAAGCGCTCGGCGCAGCGGGCTAGAGGCCGTAGAGCGCAGCGGCGGTATCGCGCGTGATCGCATCCTTCGCGGCCCGCGGGTAGCCGGCGAACATCTCGTCGAGGACGTCAATCGAACACGGCCAGGTCGAGTCTGTGTGGGGGTAGTCGGAACCCCACATCAGCCGGTCCTCGCCGATCAGATCGCGGGTACGTAGCGCCGCCTGATCATCTTCGATCGTCGCGTAGAACTGACGTTTCCAGATCTCCTCCACCGGCTCGACGGCCTCGCCGCTCGGGTTCTTGGAGAACTCGCGCTCCCAACCCTGCTGCACCCGCTCGAGCCAGTGGGCGATCCAACCGGCGTTGAACTCGGCGACCACGAACTGCAGCGCTGGATAGCGACGACATACGCCTCGACACATCAGGTCGATCAGGGTGTCGTGGATCAGGGACGCCGTGCCGGAGTATGTCGCGATCGGGTCACGGCCGCTCGATTCCTTGAGCCAGCCGGGGATGTGGCTGAAGCAGCCGACATGGAACGAAATCGGGATGCCGGCCTCGTCGGCCATCGCCCACAGCTGGTCGTAGTCGTCATCGCTGTAGCGCCGACCCTTCGGTGCGTTGCTGGCGATGACCGCGCCGCGGTAGCCGAGATCGATCGCCCGATCGAGCTCCGCGATCGCTGCGGTCGGTTCCTGGACCGGCAGGACTGCGAGGCCGTGCAGCCGGCCGCCGGACTTGGCGCACTCGGCCGCGAGCCACTCGTTGTAGTTGCGCTGCAACGCGATCAACAGGTCGATGTTCTTGAGCCCGAACATGGAGAAGTAGCCCGGATAGAGAACCTCGGCTCGGATGCCATCGACGTCCTGATCCTCGCCGCGCCGTGCGCCGTCGAGAAGACCGGGACGCATCGCCGCGTAGCCGCCGTCGAGGTAGGCCCGGATCTCGGGATCATCGACGGTCCCGGTCCCGGGCTTGTGACCTGGCTTGCGCTCACCGGGTCCTTTGCCATCGAGCCGGGTCGCCGCCAGCGCCATGATCCCAACGTTGACGACGGCGTTCTTGCGAGCCGGAACGACGATGTAGTCGCTGCCGCCATCCTTGCTGACAATCCGCGGCGCATCGTCGCCGAAGTGTTCGGCGAGTCCGTCGAAGACCTCGGGGCCCTCAACAACATGCGAGTCCGCCGAGATCGGACGCAGGTCGAGGGCAGGGGCGGTTGAGGCCGCATCCTCGGGCATCGTTTCCGTCGTCATGGTGCTCCCCCTCGCGTCGCGACAGAAACGCTAGTTGCTGCGGTCTCCGACACGGTCGCCGCCGACCTCGACCAATTCAGCGCCCACTCGCGCATCACACCGGTATCCTCCTGTCGCAAGTACACCGGCCGCTCTGGCTGTGTGGATCACACGGGCTGTGGCGCAGTTTGGCTAGCGCACCTGCTTTGGGAGCAGGGGGTCGCAGGTTCGAATCCTGCCAGCCCGACCAAGGAACCGTTGAAATCATGCGAATCTGAGACGATCAGAGCATCGGGCGAAGATCCGCTGCACCCCCTCGGATTGACGGTTGCACCCCCCACTTGTAACTTCGGGGGTGCATGGCCGAGCCGCAGAGGTACCGCGACGGGTGGAGAATGAAGCTCTCCTACGTCGACGCGGACGGCAATCGACAGCGCCCAGCGGTCTATGTGAAGGATCCCGACCACACTCGGAAGGGCTATCGAGAGTGCCAGGTGAAGGGCGCCCGACTCCTCGCTGAGCTGCTTGACGGCGATCCATCGGCCTCGAGCGCGGCGCCGGGAACGGTCGGCGAGCTCCTCGATCGATGGCTCGCAGCACGCAAGCCACGCATCGCGGCGAAGACCTACGACGTGTATGACGGCGGTATCCGCAGGATCCGGCCGCTCGTCGGCGACATCGAAGCATCGGACCTGTCCCCCGCCGACCTCGACGACGCGTACGTTCACCTCGAGACTCGAGGCGGAGCGAAGGGCCGGCCGCTGTCACCGAACACGGTGCTGCATTCGCATCGCGCGATCTCGGCCGCATACAACTGGGCGATCCGTCGCGGTGAGCAGACGAGCAACCCGGCCGAGCTCGCCGACCCGCCGAAGCCGACGCGGCGAATCAAGCCGCCCGATGCCGTCGACGTGATGGCGATCGAGGACCTCGTCGAAGGCGTCTGGCAGACCGCGCTGTTCCGGATGCTAATGACGATGGGGTCTCGCCGAGGTGAGTTCCTCGGGATCCGCTGGTCAGACATCGACTTCGCGATCGACCCGGCCACAAGGGTCGAGACTGCGACGGTGCGCCGGCACCGGTCGGTCACGGTCTCCTCGGAGGGTGTCGGCGTTAAGGAGGGCACCAAGACCGGTGTCGTCCCAGCCGTCGCTTTGGATCCGGACACGACCGCGGCGGTGAAGCGGCTCATGAACCACCAGCGCGAACGTGCGCTCGCCGCCGGCGTCCCGCTCGACCCCGACCCGTGGCTGTTCGCATCAGCCCGGGTGCCGTCGTGCTCGCAGCGGCCGTCACCGGAGATGGTGAAGTCGTGGTGGAAGCAGTTCCGCAAGAAGCACCCTCAGTTCAAGGACGTGCAGCTCCGCGATCTCCGGGACTTCGTCGCAACCCAGTGGGCCGCGGCAGGTGTGCCGATCCCGATCATCGCGGCTCGCCTCGGCCACTCGGACGCAGCGACGACCTTGCGGCGCTACACGGGCTGGGTACCAGCCGCGGACGTCGATGCTGCGCAGCAGTGGGCCGACCGATGGCGCGAGATGCGCGACGCTCAGGAGCCAGCCGCGACCTGAAGAAGTGTAGCCCTGCCGACTCCCCGGTACCACTGAGGTCCCGCCGAGACCGCTGAAGTCCCGTCGAAGTCCCGAACTTTTGCTAGACACTGTCTAACTCCCACTATATCATCACGCAGGTTGTTCTTATCTGCACCCACCACCAACCCAAGATCTCGAAACCTTCAGATCTCATAAAGAAACGCTGATTTCAAGACGGCAAGGGTTGTTTGACGCGTCCCAGTATGGTATGTTCCGCCTGAAAGGACGCACCGTCTCAGGAGACGGGACCAGTGTGCCCAATCACCCAATAGGCAGCGGATCAAAAGGAACCAGCTATGGAACAACATGAGTTCGACGTGTCGTCGCCTCAGCCATGCGAAATCAAGGTTACCATGGGTGATGGCGAGAAGATCACGGCGTTTCGCATCCCCCTTCGCGAGGTGTACGACACGCCACAAGAGTGCTAGCGGGTAGCCACCGCTAGGTCGAACGAGAGCCCGGGCCGCTGGCCCGGGCTCTCGTCGTTTTTCGGTCAAATACAACTTGTAATTCAGACTGCAGTTCCCTACTGTTTGCGCTCGTGCCAGGATGGGACATAGGGGGAGAGCATCGATTTTCGGCATCCGCGAATCGCATCGCGGTGACCCGAATCGGGGGTCAACTCGAAGAGGGCCGACTCAGCTGGTCCGCCACAGCGTTCCCGATACTCGTTCGCGGTCGGCGGTACCTCGTAACGCCATCACACGTGCTCAATGGAGCGGAATCCTCAAGCCTCATGGGAGTCGGCAACTGGGTCGCCCACGACGACCTCGATACAAGCCTCAGCCTCGGCGACTGGGTTCATTCGGCCGACTACGATCTCGCGGCAATTGAGATCGACCATTCGGATATGCCCAACTGGGTCGGAACCGTGTGGGATTTTGATCGGCGGTACATCTTCCCCTCCGAATCAGGCAAGTACGCGCTCGGGCCGGCGTCGGTGAGCGTCTTGCTGATGCCTCGCCCGCTGCCGGGAACTATGGTTCTGAACGCGCGCAGCGAGTCGGTGCTTGCAGATGGAACCCTCGAGTCCGAATTTCCTGGTGAGTTTTTCATCCTCGGGCTGGGCGGTGGTTACGGCGCAAGTGGCAGCCCGGTCTTCATCGAAGCAGCTGACGCAACACTCTTTGCCGGCATGATCACAGGCATGTCGAACATCCCTGGTGTCGGCCAGGCGATCGCCGTCTTGTCGGCCGAAGCCATCTTGAACCACTTCCTCGTGGTCTAGGGGCCGGAACGCATCCACGCATCATCGAAGTCCGCACCGCGCCTGCTGCGCTACGTACCCAGTATGAGTGATTGGATCTCCCTCTAGGTTGCTTGTGTGGAAGTCGTGAACCAAGGTCGAGTTACACCGATGGAACTTGTCACCCTCGCAACGTATGTTCGAGAGTCCAACGGACAACCGCATCGGCGCCAGCGGCGACGGCGAGAGGGTGCGGCGGAGAAAGAGACCGCGGTGAACCCCCATGAACCAAACCCGGCCGACGACGAGCTGATCGCCACCGTGCTCGTCGAAATCGAAGACAGTATCGACGCCCTGCGTCGAGCCCGGAACCTGCTCAGACCACCCACTTATCCACAGGCGGATCCACAGGGCGCAGAACGTGTACCCCAGTGAGCACGGCGCATCGAAAGCAATCGACGCCGACTGCGGGACCCAAAGTCTCCATAGGCTTCGCCCACGCAACAAGCTGCGAGTAGCAGCCAGAGCGGTTGGTCGAGACGGGAACACGATCGGCTGACCAGCGACACAGGCAAGCACAGGCGCGTGGCCTGGCGGAATCGCGGGACCGATCGCCGCCAGGCCACAGCCGCGAACGGTGGGACCCTCATGGGACCGACAGGTGGCAGAGTGGTCCTACGCCTCATAGCCCTGGGGCTGGTTGGGCAACGACAAACTCGTTGTCAAGGTTGATGCGCCCGGCGGTCTAGCTGACTCCTTCCCGAACTCAGCTACCGCCGGGCGAATCAACACACAGGCTGCGTCAGCCGGTTGGTGTGGTCCTTGCTTCCCGTGATGTGCGGCGGCAAACCCCAGCAGTGACCCCGGTTGACGCAACCTGTGGTTGACGGCGACGGATCGTCGCCTCAACCACAGTAGCTGCTGAAACACGCGTCTCAACCGCGACGCGAGCATCTCGAACAAGATGTGACACTCCCGAATACCAGACGCCCGGCGCCAAGTATCGACGCCTTGGAGCACCGAACCCGCAACCGCTAGTTTTGAGGTCCCGGTCGGCACCCTCGCCAAGGGGGCATCCAGGCATTGCCCTCGGAGTTGGAGCCGTCCGATCACGCCAGCGCAGACGGCGTGCCTACCTCCCTCCTGGGCGGATCCAGTGGTGGTCGCAACCCACCTCCCGTTGCGGCCACCACCCCCGCTGGCTGGCGTCGATCAGCCCTGGGCCGGTACGGTCGCGGCCACCGCGAAGGCGTCGGCGCGAGAGCCCGACCAGGGGCACCCCAAGTGCGGCGATCCTGAGCGGCTACGTCAACCTGGCGCGGCTCCCGCACCAGCTCCAGCGCGACTCCCAGTGTCAGTCGCAGCCCGAGCCGGGGTTGCGGCTGACACTGGCGACGATGCCCCAGCCTCGAGGGCTCGTCGGCTACCTTGCGCTGCCGGTGATACCGATCTGGCTGAGCAGGCCATCAGGCGCCATCGCCGATGTTGTCACGCTCTCGTCGCCAAGCCATCGTTGCCCGTCCTCCAGGAGCTCGATCAGGACGTCGATGATCGGGACGCCGGCTCGAAGTTCTTGCGCTTGCCGGACTGCGGTGATCGTTCCTTGCCAGTCGGCGCCGAGTGTCTCTTCTCCGTTGTTGACGAAGACGAGTGGTGCGAAGCCGTCTGAACCCGGTTCGATCTGGGTGACCGAATGGATACCGACGAGGAGTACATCTCCTGGTTGGACGTTGTCGTCGCTGAGGAAGTCCAGCCGGATTTCTGCCGGCCCGGACATCAGTTGCGCGCTGGTGTAGCCGCCGAGCGTCGATTGCGCGTCGGCGAGCCACTCGACACTCTGAACGGTCACGGCCGTGGTGTCGATCCCGCCGATACCGGACCGCCCGACCTCCTCGACACGCACCTCGACCAGTGCTGTTGTCGCGGCGAGCTGCAGCTGCTCCGCCCAGATCACATCGATGCCGCCGCCAGAAACCGACTGCGTCGTGTCACCGCAGCTCAACGCCAGCATCAGCGAAGCTACGAGGCACGAGACAGCAAGTCGAGCTCTCATGGTCGGATCGATGCAACCAGAAGCGCAAGGCCCGATAGGCCGAGCAACCACAAACCCCACGCAACGGTCGTCCCAGCCGCGACTCCGTTCGCTGCGTGATACCCCGCTACCCCAGCAAGGGTCACGCCGGCCAATCCACCACATACGCGGTCAATCCGGGCACCGATGGCTCCGGAACGGCGCAAGAGATTGGACACCAGATAGGCGAACGCAACAATGACGACCGTTCGATCGGCGCCGGATTCCGAGCTCGAGACCAACTCACCCGCACGCCAGGGGCCGAGCGACCCAACTGCCGCGGCGGCCGCCAGCACGGCCCTCGCCGCCAGCCGCTCCGCTCCACCTGATGCGCCACAGGCGCAAGTTTCCTGGGCCACGGCTCCTGCGGATGGCGGCGCTCTTCCCATCGTTCAGATGATCCCACGGCGGCGATCGAGCCCACTCGACGAGGGGGATACACCCGGGCAGATCGGGATTACCGGCTGTTCAGTAGTCCGCCCCGTGGGCGGTTCGCATGCACGACACACAGTCCCCATGCGAACATTGTGAGATGGCGGCAACCCCCGACCGGGAGTCGAGT
Source organism: Actinomycetota bacterium (assembly GCA_039028435.1). Classification (GTDB taxonomy): domain Bacteria; phylum Actinomycetota; class Acidimicrobiia; order Acidimicrobiales; family UBA10347; genus UBA10347. Next base: position 9,636 of record JBCCIC010000019.1, read on the forward strand.
CCAACCGAGAACACACCGGAGTCGCTCCTTGAAGGATTTCGGGTCGCCGGGTTCCGAAGCATCTACGACACAGTCTCGCTCCACAAGCTGGATCGAATCAACCTGATAATTGGGCCGAACAACTCGGGCAAGTCCAACATCCTTCGTTTTGTCGAGCGTGTGCTGGCACGACACTCTCCGGGCGGATTCGAGTACAAAGGTCTGCCCGAGGATCGCCCGCTTGACGCAGTAGGCCTATTGTCCTTTGGACTACTGCTTCCGGGCGACTTCTGGTCGGGACCAAAGCCTCTCGACGATCACCAGAAGCGGGAAGCCGGGAAATGGACAGATGAAGTCGGCCTGACGGCCGATAACGGAGCTTTGATATGGATCGACTGGGAGTTGCAGGACACGCAGCGCATAACAGAGACCCTGCGGCCAAGTCGCAACCTGCCAGACAACCTGTGGGACGAGCTTCAAGTGGTGGGGAACGCCTACTACCAACGGTCTCTCCTCGAGACCTTCTTTGATGGCAGGCCTTCGGACTGGACGCTTCCTCCGATCGTTTCAATTCCTGCATCGCGGTGGATAGGGCCCGCCTCCGCTGACGAGGATCAGGACTGGGCGGGCGCGGGCCTATTCGGGCGGCTCGCCGCACTACAGAATCCAGCTGCCCCCGAGACCGAGGAATACAAGCAGGCTCGGCAGGATTGGAGCAACTACCGCGACTTCGTCGCCAGCGTCCTTGAGGACGATCATCTAACGATCGAGGTTCCTCGCGCAGAGGACACGATCCACATCACTATGGACGGCCGCACCATGCGCGTTGAGGCTCTCGGCAGTGGCATCCATCAGTTGCTGATGATCGCAGCGGCATGTGTGCTGACCCGCGACTCTTTAATTCTGGTCGAGGAGCCCGAAGTCCACCTCCATCCGCTGCTACTCAGAAGGCTCGGAGCGTTCCTTCTTCAATCGACGACCAACCAGTACATCATCGCCACTCACTCTCCACATTTGATCGACATGCCCCACACGCGGGTCTTCAGGACGAGGCTTGAGAACGGAAGAACCGTAGTGGAATCGGTGGAACGCTCCGATGCGGTCCTTTCGGTTCTTGCAGACCTGGGCTATCGAGCCTCAGACGTGCTCCAGGCAAACTGCGTCGTCTGGGTTGAGGGCCCGAGTGACCGCGTCTACGTCAAACACTGGTTGGAGCGGGTCGATCCCGAGCTCCTGATCGATGTGCACTACTCAATCATGTTCTATGGAGGCACGAACATCCGGAGCACGAGCGGGGCAGCCGATGAGGTCGAAGTACCGGCTGATCTCGTCAGGCTTAGGAAGGTCAATCAGTACTCGGTGCTCATTGCCGACTCTGATAAGCGCAACGAGACGGACAAGCTGAAACCCGACCTCGCCGCAGTTGTCAAGTCGTTCGAGGACGGCGGCATGTGCTGGATCACCGAAGGCCGAGAGGTCGAGAACTACGTCGACCCTGACGACATGCTCGCCGCAATCAAGTCCAAAAGCCCCAAGGCGAAGTGCCTCCAAGGCGATGGCGATCCCTTCGAGCGGAGATACTCGTATGTTGGCGGGCATGGCGCTGCCATCGTCGATCCTCCAGAGGGCAAACCGGCGCTGGCGCGCTCGGTCGTAGCGATAGAACCGAAGCTGGATGTGCTGGATCTCGAGGAGCGCCTCGTCGAGCTCTCGACATTCATCAGACGAGCGAACGGGCTGGCGCGACTGCAGATTGCGGCCGACGCGCCGTACCACTCTGACCGGCACTATCGCAGCGAGCGTTAGGAGCTTGTCCAGATCGTGTGTTCTTCCACACGACCGCTGCGCAGAAGCTGGTGAATTTTCGACAAGACTGCTGCTCGACCTAGTCGCGGATCCGGCAGGCTATGCGAGCCGTCCTGCGTGAACTACGGGACCGGCGTTGTGTGGTGGGAGCGGGCGCGTCGGTCACGCCTGGCACTCGGGCGCCCATGCTGAGGCGGGCCGGCACCGCATCTGCCCCGAATCGTGCCCTAGGCTTTTGCAATCGCAAAAGGAGAGGGAAACGTGGAGATCACCAAGGTCGCCGTCATCGGCGGCGGATCGATGGGGTAGGGCATCGCCGAGGTCGAAGACCGCACAAAAGAAAATGCCCTCCCGCAGAGGTCAAGTCTGCAGGAGGGCGCAAGTAGATCCTCGAAGGGAAACTAACTCAATGGTCATGGTACCAATCATCAGCGTCGTCATTGCTGCGCTCGGTCTGTTGATCGAGGTGGTCCGCCTCTACAGAGAGACCCGAGACCCCGACGAACAGCCTGAAGACCGGGTAGACGGCTCAGGAGGAGAACCGGAAGGCGAAGAACCCCCGAATCCTCCCCAGGTCTAGACCACACGCTGCTCCCGTGCGACCAAACGTTGCCGCGTCATCCGTCAAGGACCTGCACGCGAGCCGCGCCGGGCCCTCAATGCCTAGACAATCGCTCTATGTGGTCGACGATCGCAGTAGCGGACACTGCCGTGACCGCTAGACCGCCTCCGACGCGGGCGTAGCCGGTGGCCATGCCCGCAAAGGTTGTTGAGTGTCCAAGCTCGATGAACAGCGCGCTGCCTCTGACGTCCTCCTCAAGCACCAGCGAATCCGCAGCGACTAGGAACGCTTGGCCGTGCTTGCCTCCAACGAACGCGGCTTCAGCGGTTCCGGCGACCCGAACGACAGTGCCAGGAAGAGGCGCAGGCATGCGGACGATGAGCAGCCTTCCTACCTGGGGAAACTGCGACTTACTCACCGAAGGAACCACGTAGCTCTGCAGATCGATGTCCCAGGTTGTCCCGGCCCAGTTGGCGATCGCTGACCGGTCGATCTCGATGGCGGTCAGATCAAAGGCAGCGGAAGCATGCCATCTATTGAGACTCAGAGGCGCATCAAGATCTTCGTATACCTCACCATTGCCGATACCCATCAAGCGGGCCGAGGCAGCGGCGGAGAGCAAATGTGCCGGGGCGACAAGGTAGGCGCGACCGCGATTCAGAACGGGTAGCGCAGTTGCGGACCAGGTCCGGTCGGATTCCTCGACTCGACCCCCGATACGCACGAGCGCAACGCGATCGGCGGGAAGCGATGGCTCTGGAAGACCGACGAGATCCCAGCCGCCACTCGGTCCTTGAAGCCGCGGCCCCGGTTCAAACGGATCGGGATAGGTCGGTCCTGGCTCTCCCTCCTCGTCGTCACCGTTGCCATCCTCGTCGCTTCCGTTCTCATCCTCATCGCCATCCGGCGGGTCCTGCGGCTCCACGGCTACGCGAGGCGCCAGAGCATGAGCACGAGCCAGGCGATGAGCGCAAGCGACGCGAGTGTCGCCGACCAGAACTGAGCGCGGGCTGCGACAAGTACGCTTTCGTTGTTGACGCGAGCCTTGTCGTAGTGGCCTGCCAGCGCCTTTACTGCCTCAACTGTGCCGTGATCGACATAGACGTTCATCGTTTCTGTCCGGACCTTCGTCGACCATGCTGGTACCACGCGCCACATCCGCACATGGAGCGTGAACATCCCGATGGCAAGCGCTGTAGCCACTATGGCGAAGAACCAGAACTCTGTACTGCGCGACGACGGTCCGACAGATCGGAGAATGGTGCCAAGAAGGAACGTTGCCAGAGCGCCAATCAGGCCGACCTGGCTATAGCTTCGGCTTCGGATGCGCTCTAGCTCGGCCCCCTGCTCGGCTAGCGTGCGAACAGCTTCGCTAACCACGAGCTTGGCGAGTTCGAACTGTCGAGCCTCGAGAACCTCACTGGTCAACGGTTCGCGATCGCTCATGGGATAAGCCTAGCGATCGATCTCGTCGAGGCTTGGTCGACCATCGGCTCCCATGGGGATGAAGTGTCCCACACCTTGAACGAACCACTCAAACCTGGCGCAGCGTCGGCCCCGGGTTGGGTCACCGCGATCAGAAGAGCAGCGAGTCCACGAGCGACGAGTACGACGGCTGTCACTGCCAAGGGATCTCGTTCGCCTCGATGAAATCGTAGAGCGCCGATTCATCGGAGAGCATCGCGAGAATCAGGGCCTCGAAGTCGCGCATCCGCTCAAGGTTCTCCGCGGAGTAGGGCGTGACGCCGACGTACGAGCCAGCTTCGGGGTCTGGTTGCACGAGAGCTCCCAGACTCGGATCTTGCGCTTCGGCGTACGCGTGGATGAGGGCGGCCCAGTTGTAGCCGTTCATGTATGCGTGAGGCCATCGGGTGTTGATGCGTTCGCCTAGAGCGAGGACCTCGGTGTTGCCAACCTGCAGGACGACGGTGACTGCGTCGTACTCGGGCTGTTCGATGAGGCTCACCGCGTCGATGATTGGCATGTGCCTATTGTCCCCGGTTTCAGCAGAGTCTGACTGCGGACGCTCCGAACTGTGCTTGCGCCTGCGTGAACCCCTCGAAGACCAGTTGGTCGACGAGACCACTGCATGAGAACGACGTGAAGTCGAGGTAGGACTGTGCCGACCCTGCGGCTTGGGCATTCCAGTCGACGGTGATGTTGTCGACGGCGTATGTGGCGTCGGCGGTTGGGAAGCCTTCGAACTCGAGTTGGCCGATGAGGCCTTGTCTGGAGAAGTTGGTGAAGCGGAGGTATGAGCGGGCGGACTCGATCGCGTTCTGCTGGGACACCGTCTGCGATGGCGCAGCGGGCGCTGGTGCGGGTGTCGATGTAGGGGCCGGCGGCGCTGGGGCTGGTGTCGCAGTGGGGACTGGTGTCGGCGTGGATGTCGCCTCAGGAGCGGGTGTGGACTCCGTCGGCGCGTCGCATGGCACCGGAAAGAACAACACTCGGTCGTCGACCACGAACAGGTGAGATTCACGCGTCTCGCCGCGCCTATCGGTGATCTCCACCGCGTATGTGCCGACCCCTGGTACGGATCCTCCGCCAGGTTGTCCACTCTCTGGCACCTGCCAGCTGGGCGTTTCAACACCGAGCACGAACTCGACCATGCCAAGGCCGCGAAGTGTTGAGGCTGCGCAGTCGAGCGCGTTCATCGTCCACTCACCGGCTGGGTACGAGTGAGCGTCGAGCAGGTCGAGAAATCCGGCTTGGGTTGGGTCTTGGGTCAAGCCGTTGTGTTTCGCTTCGTAGATCGACAGCAGTTCGACAGCTGCTTCACGTGCGCTGTCAGCCTCGCGCTGTTCCGGTCCGCCTTGCAGGTCGAGGACTCGATCGTTTGCTGCCTGAAGGAGCGCTCGAAGCCTCTCAGCCTCGGCTTCGGCGTCTTCACGGCCTTGATCCGCTCGCTCGAGGCGGGCTTGCAGGTCTTCGCTCTGCGCAAGGATCTCGGCGATTTCTTCCCGCGCATCCCGAAGTGTCGCATCGACGTCTGTCTCGTCGAGCTCGGCTTGGAAGCCCTGTGCTTCCGCCTCAGCGACTTCGAGCGCGCTGGCCACTGTCTCGATCTGTTCGTTGGCTGCTGCGAGTTCATCCGCCACAGCGTCGACGTCGGCTTGGGTGACACCATCCGACGAACATGCCGACAGTGCTGCAAGTGCCGCGAACGCGCAAACCCAGGGTCGCTTCATTCTTCCTCCACCGTTTCTTCTCGAAGTTTGGACCAGCGATTCAACGATCGCAAGCTCCTCTACTCGAGTTCTGTGACCCGTGCCTCGAGGCGTTCCATGCGCCTCACCAGTTCTCGGACGATCTCTTTGAGTTCATCGTTCGATGCGGCAACCTGAGCGACGCGCTCCGGGAGTGTGGGGCTGACGGTTGGATCACCGCCCTCGAGTAGCGAGCGAACGGAGCCATGCTCCCAGTCGAGGGCGATCTCCACCTTGCGCCACAGGTGCTCTGAAATCGGCTGAGCATCATTCTCAAGCTTGAGCCACGTATTGGCCGACATGCCGGCGACGCTGATCGCCTGCCGCTTGGACAGCCCGAGCTCATTGCGCCTGCGTTCCACGGCTTCGGCGAGTTTGCGCCATTTCATCAGGCTGGATTGTGACGCGACACAGTGCGACACACAAGCCAGCCGGTCGACGTGTCGCCTTTCTGAGCGGCCGGCGACGCTTGTAATTTGACGCTTTCGTTCCTTTGTAATTTGGCTTTTGACACGAATAGGAACATTTCCGTGTCGACGCACTTGACAGTGACACGTAATCGTGCGAATCTGTGTCATATGAGGTTGAACTTTGAAGCAGTTCGCAGGGAGCGCAAAGCGCAGGGTCGGACGGCGACCTGGGTAGCGGAGCAGCTCGGCATCGACCGCGCTACCTACTCGTCGTACGAGACGGGTCGCCGTGAGTGCCCGGGACCGATCTACGCCAACCTCGTCCGACTCTTCAACGTTCACCCGATGGTGTTCATCGGCGCCGAGGACCCAGAGGCCGCGATCATCGAGGCCGCTGCCGCTCTTGGCATCGACCCGGCCCGGTTCGGTGAGCTGCATGCCGAGCGGTTCCCCGACTTCGCCGAAGAGGTTGCGGTCTGATGGCTGCGACGATGACGCAGGCCCGTCGAACCTTCGAGGTCACGTACGACGTGTGGTGGACGAGCTCCAGGAAGGGTTCCTCCAGGAACACGGTCGAGTTGACGATCGCGACGGGCGGCGGCGACTCGCTCGAGGAGCTGCTGTGCGGCGCTGCGCTCGACTTCGAGAACGGGTTCGCCGACGACGCCGGCTACCCGTACGAGGTGTTCCTCGTCGAGTTCGAGGAGGTCGACTGAATGACGGCGTTCGCCGAAATGGTCCGCGAGATCGTCGTCGAGACCGTCGCCGAACTCGACCGCCGCCGCAAAGCCACGCCGGCGCCCGAGACGTACACGACGAGCGAAGCCGCCGTGGTGCTCGGAGTCACCACCGACCACGTCGGCCGCCTCTGCCGCGAAGGCCTCATCCGCACACTCCCTCGCGACATCTCCAACAAGTACCTGATCCCCCGATCCGCGATCGATGACCTGCTGTCCGGTGCAGCGTCGACATCACCCGCCGTTTCCCCAACGGTCCTACCCCTCCACGCGGGTGATGTCGACGGTGCGACCGGACGACCAGTCGGTGCAGCTGTTTGACCGCAGTCGTTTCCGTCTGACCTACCCCGGCGTCCGGTCGCACCACACCGAAACAACCAGCACCAGAAACAACCAGCCCGAAAGCGGGCCCACCACCACACCCGACCCGGAAGGGAATCCAGTCATGGCAACCAGCACGCTCACCGAGCCCGTCACGCTCGGCCGAGTCCGCACCTACCTCACCGACATCGGATGCGTCGCCACCCAACGGCGACACATCAACCACACCCGAGACCGGTGCCCGATCCTCGCCGGCGGCTCCGGCAACGAGATCGTCATCGTCACCATCAACGACCTCACCCGGTTCGAGAACGCCGAGTACCTGTGGGACGAATCACTCCCCCACGACCACCCTGGCTACGAGCTCTCTGACGCGAACCGGGTCGAGAAGATCCTCGTCTACTCGGCGGTCACCGAGAACCTGGTCGTCGAGTTGTGCGCCGACTCGTGGCCCGCAGTGTCCGCAGTGCTCCTCGCGGCCGCCCAGCAGGCCTGGTGAACGCCATGCCGAACACCAGCGTCCTCGACGCTCGCACCGCGCCGCCGAACATGCGAGCCGAACTCACGAAGATCCTCAACGGCATCGACGGCATCACTGCCGAGGAGCACACGAACACGCTCGCCCGCATCGAGGCCCTCATCGCCAGCAACACCGTTTGGTGGACCGTCGAACCCGGATCGAACGGTCACAGCTCAGTGGTGACCAACACCAACCAACCCGGCGTGAAGAGGTTCCCCGACCGACAGTGGCGAGTCTGCGTCTGGGGCGACGGCTTCGAAGGCACCGAACGATGACCGCCGTCGTACCCGTCGAAGAGACGGTCCGCTGGTACCCCAACGCCGACGTCGTGTTGAACCTCGAGTTCGCAGATGAACACGAACGACTCACCGTGCGCACCACCGGCATCGGTTCGTCCGACATCAACATCATCCTCGGCGACTCGCGGTGGCAGACCCCGCTCGAGTTGTGGGAGGTGAAGACCGGCCGCACGCCGATCGATACAACCACCAGCGAGGCCGCAGAGTGGGGCCAAGCCCTCGAACCGGTGATCGCCCGCAAGTTCTCGCAACGCCACGACTGCCGAATCGTGAACCTGCCCTTCGTTCTCGCCCGACGGGACAAGCCCTGGCATCGTGCGTCACCCGACTCAGGCGTCGAGTTCTACGCACGGCCGACTCTCGTCGAGATCAAGTGCCGCGACCAGTACGGCTGGGACTCAATCGACCCGGCTGTCTACGACCAGGTGCAGTGGCAGCTCCACGTGACCGGCCTCGACGACGCCTACATCGTGGTGCTCTTCCGCGGCCGCGAGATGCCACCACCGTGGCCCGTGAGACGCGACCAGGAGCGCATCGACTACCTCATCGAGAAGGTCGACGAGTTCTGGGGCTACGTCCAGCTCGACGAGCCGCCACCACCGATGCCGACGGACACGCGGCGCCTCACACCGGCCGATGGCCAGAAGGTCGCGGATAACGACATCCTGGCGAAGGTCACGGTCCTCGACGAGTGGAAGGAACTCGCCGACGCCGCCAAGGCCGTCGCCGACGAAGCGGCCGACGAGCTGCGCCTCTCGCTCGTCGACCACGACGAGCTCGTCGACGCCGACGGAAACCGCCTCTACACGTACCGCATGTCCGAGAAGACCGGACGTCGCACGCTTCGAAAGGTGGCGCGCCGATGACGATCACCGACAGCTCGACCGACCTAGTCATCGCCGCACCCGAGGGCGGAATCCTCACCTTCGACGACACACACCGTCGTCTCATCGCCGACCAGATCGCGCCCGGCGCGTCGCCCGCCGAGATCGAGACGTTCCTGTACGTCTGCGCTCACGTGCAGCTCGACCCGATGCGCAACCAAATCTGGCTCGTACCCCGATACGACTCGCAGCTCCGCCGCAAGGTCTTCAAGCCACAGACCGGCATCGACGGTCTCCGGCTGATCGCCGAACGCACTCGTCTCTACGGCGGATCCCTCGCGCCTCAGTGGTGCGGCCCTGACGGTGTTTGGCTCGACATCTGGGCCAACCCTGACCGGCCGCCGACCGCGGCCCGGTTCCAGGTCACCCGCAAGGACTGGGACCAGCCGGCCGTCGGTATCGCGACCTGGGAAGAGTTCGCCGTGACCGTCCCGCAGTACGAGAAACGCAACGGCAAGAACGTCAAGGTCGGCACGAAGCTCGCGCCGATGTGGGAACAGATGGGCCCCCACATGCTCGCGAAGTGCGCTGAGGCGCAGGCGCTGCGCCGAGCGTTCCCGGCCGAGATGTCGGGCCTCTACACCGATGACGAGATCGCAGCGGCGCTGGAACAGGAACGGGAGCAGGTCACCGTCATCGACGCATCATCTGTCGCGACCGCGAACGACGGGATCTCCGAGGACGAACGGCGAAGGGTGCAAGAAATCTTCGCTGAGCTCATGCCCCGGTTCCACCAAGTCGGCGACGTCAACGAGTTCAAGAAGCGGCTCAGGGCCGAAGCTGACGAGCGCGGGATCGGTCCGATCGATCGAGTCACTGGCAACGCGCTCACCCTCGCTCAGGCCGAACTGATGCGCGACCTCCATGCCGAAGTAGCCGGCGGCGACACCGAAGTGATCGAGGGCGAGCTCGTCGGACCGGGTGAACCGTGGACCGATTCTCCCGAGGGCGACACGACCGTTGCTGTGTCGATCTACGCCGCCCATGTCGGCGTGAAAGACGATACGCACACTCCAGTCGAGCGTCTGCAGGCGATCGCCGATCACCACGCATGCACACCCGAAGAAGCGCTCGACCGGGTGCGGGAATGGGCGGGGCTGTGAGCCAGACGTTGACCCCCGGCGATGACCGCACCTCGACGCAGATGCTGACCGACTCGCTCGCAGCGCTCGATTCGTGGCGCACCCACCAGGCCGACGCGCAACGCGCCCGAACCACCCGACCCTCCCGCCTACACCGAAAGGAGCACAACGATGGCGTTCGGTAACACCGTCACGGTCGTTGGCAATCTGACCCGCGACCCCGAGCTGCGGTACACGCCGACCGGCGCGTCGGTCTGCAACTTCGGCGTCGCCTGGAACAAGCGCTACCAGCGCAACGGCGAACAGGTCGAGGAGGTCAACTACTTCGAGTGCACCTGCTTCGGCGACCTGGCCGAGAACGTCGCAGGCTCGCTCTCGAAAGGCACACGGGTCGTCATCGTTGGTGAACTCCAGCAGCGTTCCTGGGAGACACCCAACGGCGAGCGTCGCTCAAAGGTCGAGGTCCGATGCGACGAGGTCTCCCCGTCGCTCAGGTGGGCCTCCGTCGAGGTGACCAGGAACGAGCGCACCGGCGCCCCGCAGACGCCCAGCTCGCCAGCGAATCAGCACCCCACACCGGCACCGGTGCCCGACTACAACTACGACGAGGAGCCGTTCTGATGATCCTGGTCATCGGATTGCTGGCGGCAGTCGCGTCGTGCGTGATCGCCCGCGCCGACCGCGAACGACTCGCTCAATGCCAAGGGCCTGGGTCATGAACGGGCAGCTCACGCTCGATGACGCGCTCGCCCGCGTCGGCCACAACGCCGCCCCTGACTGGCGATCGCTCGCTCAACGCATCGTCGCCGAACTCGCAGCCGCCGGCGAATTCATCGCCGACGACGTCTGGGAACAGCTCAGCGAGCACGACGACATCCTTACTCACGAGCCTCGAGCACTCGGCGAGATCATCACCACCGCCCAACGCTCAGGCCTGATCGTTCACACCGGCCGGTACGCCCGCTCCCGCCGCAGGCGTGCCCAGATCCCGGTGTGGACCGGGGCACCTGTCCAGACGGACACCGCCATGACTGGCTGAACAGAGTGCCCTGACGTCGCCCGGCCCGGCCTCTCCCGCCAAGTCGCCAGGGCCGGGCGACACCCCGAAACAACCAGCAGCAAAGGACCACGCACCTTGACCACTCTCGCCACACCCCACAACGCCGGGCTGCTCGCCCGCTCATGGCTCACAGCGTTCGCCGCGACCTCCACCAACGAAGACCAGTACACGCTGTTCCGCAGCCTCGAGGTCGAACACTTCATCGACCGAGGCCTCCGGGTCACGTCCACCGACTCCTATGTCCTCGCGTCGGTGTGGTGCCCGAGCGGCGACATCGAAGCGCCCCTCCCCGAGGAGCCGCCGGACGAGACGTTCGCGGTCTACGACGAGGACAAGCGCGGCGTCGCGTTCATGAAGCACGCCGCGAAGCTCGCGACCGCCGCCGCCAAGGACGAAGCCGCGCCGGTCCCCGTCATCACCGCCCTGGTGCGCAAGGCCCGCCCCTCGTCGCAGCTCACCCTGTTCGGTAGCGGCGAAGCCCGCGAGCTCGTCGTGTCGTTGAACGACGGCGACGAGACCGTCGCGATGGGCATCCGATCGGACGGGTACCCGAACTGGCGGTCCGTGCTCGTCGGCACCGGGCTCGACATCAGCCCTCCGGACACACCTGACTTCGGTCTCTCCGCTCACACGCTGACCGTGATGGCGAACGTGTCGAAGTCCTTCGGTGACACTCACCCGATCGTCGCCCGACCGTCGTCTGATCACCCGCAGATGATCCGGTTCAACGCAGACGGTTTCGCCGGCGAGCCAGCGCTGCAGGGCGTGTTCACCCTCGCCACCCGCCCCGATGATCAGGACGGCGAAGGATGACCGGCACGACCCGCGTGTGGGTCATCGAAGACGAAGACGGCGAGCCGTCGTGGATGGCCGAGACCGAGAACGACCCGGCGACCGCTTCGCCCGACGTCTGCGTCGTCGACGTACCGACCGCCGTCTGGGAACGATTCGACGAAGGGCGCCGCGCCATCAACAAGGCGATCGCCGAGGCACTCACGATCGCCGGCCGAGATCCCGAAACCGGCGAGCTGCCGCCCTGCGACCGCTACCACGGCGAACCGCAGAGGATTGCGGCCCACCTCAACGCGGTCGCGAAGATCGATGGCCGGGAGTACCACTTTGCGCGATCGTCCGGTCTCGACGGCGACGAGACCGCCATACATCAGCACGCCGCAAGACTCCGCTCAGCGATAGCGAACCGGTCCCTCGCGATGTTGGGATTCGGTGTCAAGGATCTGATCGAGCTCGATCCCGACCGGGACACCATCACGGTCACCGACGTTCCCGAGAGCGAGCACTTCCCGTGGTCGTGTCGCCGTTGCGGCCGAACTCAGTCGGAGCACCTTCGCCGCGACGCGGAGACCGACACGCCGACCGAGCCCGTGCACACCGTGCACGAGAACCAGGGGGTGCTCGAATGATCGACGCGCTCGGCCCCACCGGGTCCCTGGATCTCGAACCGATCGGCTCCTCGAGCAACGACGGCAACGGGAAGCTCTACCGAGTCCGCACCCCCGATACGCGGCGACGCCTGGCCGACGGGACTCCGTCGACGAATGGCGAGTACCCACCAATCATCTTCATCACCGCATCCGCGCTCCGCCGCCGCGAGGCAGCCGAGGCCGCAGCATGAGCGAGAAGCCACCGGATGTGATGCGGCGCGGTCCGTGGAACGACAACGCCGAGATGATCGCCGAGATCGGTCAACGCCTCGACCTGATCCGCGGGCCGGTGCTCGACCTCACCTACGGCCACGGTGCGTTCTGGCGTCACTGGAGGCCGGATGAGCTCGTGACGAACGATCTTCACCCGGCGAAAGGTGACCACAGCCATGACGTCCGCGGGCGGCTGCCCGAGGAATGGCATCGCTCGTTCAAGTCGGTGTTCCTGGACGTGCCGTATCGCATGGCTGGCACCAAGGGAACCGGGGCGCGGTCCGGTGACGCCGACTTCGACGAGGCCTACGGGCTCGACAACGTCCGCGACCGCGACGTCCCGTACCTGCTGTGTGGTGGTGTTGTGAACGCGATCGAGTGCGTCGCCCGCGCCGGCCGACTGTTCGTGAAGTGCCAGGACGGCCAGTGGTCCGGCGGCCTCTATCAGCAGACCCGCGCCGTCGAGGACGTCGCCCGGGCACTGTGGTTCGAGACAACGAACCAGTTCGAGCTGCCATGCAATCCGCAGCCGCAGCCCGGCAAGCAGCGCAACGAGCGGTCGAACTCATCGATCCTGCTCGTCCTGAAGAAGCGGAGTCGCGTGAAGTGACCTGGCTCCGGACCGACGACGGCTACTACGACCATCCGAAGATCCGGGCACTCGACCTCGACGCGTACGTGCTTCACCACGGCGGTCAGATCCTCTCAGCGCGCCTCGAGACCGATGGGGTCGTCACGGAGGACCAGCTGTACGCGCTCTCGAGGAAGGGTCTGACGAACCCGAAGCGAGTCGTCAAGAAGCTTGAGGCCGCCGGCCTTTGGATCGCCGTGGATGGCGGATGGCGGATCCACGACTTCCTGGAGTACAACCCGTCACGCGCCCAGAAGAAGCACGAACGCGCCGAAGGAGCGCGACGGCAGCGTGAGTCACGCGAGCGACGCAAACAGGAGTCACAGCCCAAGTCACGGCGTGACACTGGGGGTGACGTCACACCGTCAGTCACAGCGACCCGACCCGACCCGACCCGACCCGACCCCCCTGTCAGTGACGTTCCAAGTTCAGAAACGCTTGTAGCGGCAGGCCTGGTTCTGGACGAGGAACTCGAATCCGACGCATGGGCCGTCGAAGCCGACCAGCCATGAACCGGGATCGTCGAGCCCGCAGGGTCGGCCTGCTGGCGCAGCTGTTCTACGACGCCCAAGGCGCAGCGCTCGGCCGGGCACCGGCCACCGCGTCGGACCGGGACAACGACCGGATCCGAGACCTCGTCGTCGCCGAGGAAGCCACCTTCGCCGAGGTCAAAGCGATCATCGAGTGGTTGTGGTTCACCGCATCCGGCGGATGGTGGCGCGACCGGATCGCCGACATCGCCGGGTTCGTCAACGCCTACCCGACGCTGTGCGATCGCCACGACATGACGTTCTCGCACCGCATGGACGACACCGGCCGCAGCGACATCAACCTCGAGCTGACGACGCGGACCCTGACCGCCGACGACATCGCCCGTATCCACACCGCCGCCGAGGCCCACATCGAGCCCGACCCGCCCACCGCGGACGTCGTCGAGATCGGCGACTTCCAAGCGATCCGCGACCGCATCCCGCCCCGCAAAGACATCGACGGATGAGCCCCTCACCGCGTCCCAACGCCGCCCGACACGCTGCGGGACCGTGGGCGTTCCCCACCCCCGAAAGGAACACCATGACACCTCGACCCCGCCTCCGAACCTCCCTCGCCGTTCTCCTCAACGCAGCGATCATCGCCGCATCGCTCTTCTTCCTCCCCGACGCCTCGGCCACGCCGACCGACATGCCGTACTGGGACCAGGAACCAGCGCCACTGTGCGGCTCCACGTTGCACACGATCACCGGCACCGAGTGCCAGGACCGTGACCGCGCCGCCGTCATCACCATCGGCGACTGGGACTGCCCCGCCGGCCTGTCGCAATGGCGCCTCGACGGCAACCTCCACACCTTCGGCTACGCCGACGTCCAGACCGCGCAACTGCAGGGCCTCGACCCTGTGATCGAGATGAACTACGGCGCCTGGACCAACTGGTGCCTCCCGACCGACTCGCACGGCATCGACCTCGGCGACTGCGAATCGACCACCACCGAGATCGACGGCCAGACCGCGACGATCACGATCTGCGAGACCACCACCGATGACGATGCGGGCGCAGTCGACACCGAACCCGCGATCCGTCTCGACTGCCCCGACGGTCACGTCGCCGCATCGCGGCTCGATCCCGACACCGGCGAAACGATCTACGAGTGCGACGAGCAGATCGCCGACGCGCCGACCGACGCCGCCACGCCAGCCTTCACCGGCTAGCGCCATTCGAAACAACCAGCCCGCCCCGCTCTCTACCCCGACAACCCCGAACAGTCACGCGAAGGACTCCACCACGCATGTCCCAGCTCATCCACGCGCCCCCGTCCGTCACCATCGGCCGCTGCCGCACCTGCCGAGAACCGATCGTGTGGGGCGTCACCAGCACCGGTGCCCACATCCCGATCGACGCCGACCGCACCTATCAGCCGACCCTCGTGCCCGTCGGCCAGGTCGTGCCCGTCGATCCCGACACGATCGGAACGGACCCGCCGGCGACACCCATACCGGTAGCGGTAGGCGCGCCGCCGAACCAGACCGAGACCCTGTTCGGCGGACCCGATCAGCGGCCCCGCTGGAACCGTCACCGGTGCCGCCAGTGACCGCCGCCATCCCGCTCTCGGAAATCAAGACCGGCCCCAAGACCGGCCCGCAAGCTGACGCCATCGCTGCGCTCGCGTTCACCGCGAGCCTCGGAAGCAACGACGACTGGGCAGAGATCGCGGACGCTCTCGCAGGCCTCGACGGCAACGAGGCCGCGACCGTCGTCGCGCGCCGAGCACGCGACCTCGCGAACCAAATCACCCCGTCGACCTACCTCGAGGTCGCCGCACGCATGTCGTCATTGACGATCGGAGACATCACCGGCCGCCGCCAGGACCGCACCGCCGCCGAAGCCCGCCACGTCGCCGCCTGGCTCCTCCGAGAACGCACCACCCTCTCCTACCCGCAGATCGGCGCGATCCTGGGCCGCGACCACACAACCGTCCACTCGTCGGTTGAGCGTGTCCGTGCCGAGATCGGAACCGACACGCCACTGGCGCGGCTCGCCCGCTACGCCGAGATGGAGCTCCGCGGATGACCGCCCTGCTCCGAGACGCCGCTCGATGGGCGATCGCTTGCTACCAGATCATCCGCCACAACGACCGCGCAGCCAGGCACACCCGACCCGCGGCACAGATCATGCCGCCCTCGTTCGCCGAGCACTCTGGCCGGCCAACGATCACCGACCTCGCGACCCCACGCCTCAACCAGGCGCGGCGCTGGTGGTGGCGGCAACGCCACGACGCCACGATCGCCGCGCTCACACTCACTGGCATCGCCGCAGTGGTATGGCCGGTCACCGGGAACCCGACAGCGTTCGTATGCGCCGTTGCCATCCTGGGCTGCTTCGTCGGCCTCAACCACCTGAGCCGGCCATGAGCCACCAGCTCGCACCCACAACGACCGGCCAATGCGCGACGTGCGGCGGCATCGGCACCCACCAGCGCGGCTGCGATCACGGCAAGCTCCGCGGACACGGCGTCGGACAACGCCGCCCATCCCGCACAATCAGCGACCGGCAACGATGGGCACGCGCCAAAGCCGAGACCGTCCGGCGCCAGGCCGGCAAGTGCGCTTGGTGCGACCAGCCGTGGGTCGCGCCGCACCCGCACCACGTCGAAACCGTGCAACAGGTCTTCGCTCGAGGCGGCACGTGGGCCCACGCCGATACCTCGAGCAACTGCCGGATCGTGTGCGCCGAGTGCCACGACGAGATCCACGCCGGCATCAACCGGGACACCGCGATCGCTCGCGGCTTCCTCCTCCCCTGATCGAAACAACCAACCCCGAAGGAACCAACCATGCACCGACGACGACATCAGTGGAAACCGCTCGACCCGACCGCCCGGTGGGCTTGGATGCGCAAGTTCACCATCGGCGCTGCCGGCGACCCCTACATCGAACGATTCGTTCTCATCCGCACCCCGATCTGCTCGGTCATGGTGCACCGCCTGCACCGGCCCGACGCCGACCGAGACCTGCACAACCACCCGTGGAGCTTCGCCTCGGTCGTCATCTCAGGCGGCTACTGGGAGTCGTACGCCTCCGCCGGCAACCTCGCCGAACGCAACCGCGACCCAAGACGGCCACAGGGCGACCTCGCAGCGCACCCATCGCGGTTCGTGCGGCTCACGAACCGCAAACGCGCCTGGGTCGACTACCACCGAATCACCCAAGTCCTGCCTGGAACCAGGACCCTCGTCCTTGCCGGGCCACGCCAGAACTCCTGGGGGTTCTGGCGCGAGACCGGCTACACGGAGGAACACATCGGCTGGCGCGAGTACCTCGACTCGAAGGCGGCCGCATGACCGTCACGATCGAAGAGAACGTCGACGAGGAGGGCGTCCTCACCGTCCAGTTCATCGCCGGCTCCGACGCCCAGCCGCACGCCGCTACCTACGCCGCGAACGCGTGGATCAAGGAACGAGGATGGTCTGCAGGGCCGTCGTGCAGATCCCGCTTCCGAGGCATCATCGCCAAGCCCGGCATCCGCATCGCAAAGTGGCGGAACCTCACCCTCGCCGAGCAACAGGCCTGCGACGGCGTGCTCGCAGGATCCGGCCGTGACGGGCCGCTCGCCCTCCGCATCCCCGCCAACCTCCGCGCCGAGGTCTCCCCATGAGAGACCGATCACCGACCGGTCCGGGCCCGCGTGTACGACGCGATCCGCACAGGCAACTTCTCGACCTACCGGGCTCTCGCTGACGCGGTCGATTGCTCCGTGTCGACCGCTCATCTCGCTGTCCAACAGCTCACCGAATCAGGCGATATCCGGTTGATCCCGGCCCGTTGGGTGACGGCGGATACCGACGAAACGTTGACTGGATTGCCACGATCTGCGTCGCGAAACGAGCTATTGTGATTGGGCTGCGGTCAACAGCCGAACCGGCACCCCTTGGGAGGGTGCTGTGCGATCTCAAGGCTGGCGCAGCCAAGCCGCGTGCCTCGGGCATCCACCGGATTGGTGGATTCGTTCCGTCGATGTCGCCCCACCCGCGGCCGGCGCCGGGTTCGACGAGCTGATCGATTTCGTTGTCGAGCACGACGTGCCGGTCGAACCGACCGACGATCTCGACCTGCTGCGTGAAGCGATCGACGAGTGGATCGGCGGCGTTGACCAGAACCCGCACCCGTACGCCCGCACCTTGTGCACCGTGGTGTGCCCGGTCCGAGTCGAATGCGTTACTGCGTCGCTCGATTACCCGAGCGATGTCGGCATGTTCGGCGGGTTCGGCCAGAACACCCGCCGGCTGCTTCGCCGCCGCGTCGGACTCGTCCCAGACGCGCAGCGGTTGAGCGTCGTCGCCGGGTTCCTCGAGCACGAGGGACCGGTCGACTCGAACGGCCCGGGCGCCACGTGCGGCCGCACCTCAACGTATGGCCGCGGGTGCCGCTGCCTGCCGTGCCGTCACGCCTCCGCGTTCGCTTGGCGGTCGTCGCTGCCTGAGAAGCCGGCACGCCCCGTCGTCGTGCAGGCGCGGCATCGGATCCGCTGCGAACACGTCGATGTCGGCGCTTGCACCGCGTGCCGCCACCGCACCGCCGCGACTCGAGTCGCGGCGTAACCCCCGAGATCGAAACAACCACCTGAAGGAACCAACCCCGATGCCCATCGATCACATCCCGCCCGATGCCTCTGTCGTAGGCGCCACCGGACGTAGGCCGCGCTGATGACGAGCACGCATGAGCTCACATCGGCACTGGTCCGGTATCACGGTTCGAAGTCGAGACCACCGATCGTGTGGGAGGAGATCGAGGCCGACTCGTCGCTTGGTCGATGCCGGTTCGATGTCCTCACGGCCGACGTGCTCGCCGGGCACCGGTTGCGTCTCCGGGCGTGGGAGGTGAAGGTCACGGCGCAGGATTTCTGGCGCGACGTCGAAGCCGAGAAGTCACGCAAGTACCTCGACGCCGGCGCATCGTGCGTCACCTACGTCGTCCCGCGAGGGCTTGTGTCGAAGTCCGACTGCCCCGAGTGGGCGGGGCTCATGACGTGGAACCCGGACACCGGAAGCTTCCGTACCACCCAGCGCGCGCCGGTCGAGATCCGGCCAATCAAGCCCGAGTTCATGGTTCGACTCATCCTGCGCTCGGAGGAGAAGAAGATCCGGCCGACCGAGACCCGATCCGAGCGTATGGATCGATACCGCGCCGACATGCGGATGTCGTACTGGCTGAACATCGCAGCGTCACGGATGATCGAGAACGCCCGGTCGGCTGAAGACCGGGTGCAGTGGAAGATCGAGAACGCAGAGCGGGCGCAACGCCAGGCCGACGCGATGCTCGAACGTGCCCGCCAAGCCGGACCCGTCGCCTCTGCACTCTCGGACGTGCTGCGCCACGCATCGACCCTGTTGAGCCCCAGGCAAGGCTCCCTTTCGTCTGAGCCGACGAGGGGTCTCGACGAGTTCCTGGAGACCGCCGCGCTGATCGTCCCCGAGTCGTCACATCGCGAGCCGTGGCGGCCGACACCGGTGGCGTCGTGAACGCGCCTGCTTGTCCGGCTGGGACGCCAGCGCACGTGTACGCGATGCGTCGCGCTCTCTCGGCGCTGCAGTCGATCACGGGCTCTCCGTCGATGCTTCATCGCCTCGTTCACCCGGTGTTCGATATCGAGGCTGAGTTGGTCGCGGCCGAGCTCGAGTGGGCGGGGTCGCGGTGACGGCGCATGTCGATTACCGGCTCCCTGAGTCGACGGTCACGATCGGCGACCCGACCGATCCGGCGGTGTGGGCGTCCCACGCGTATGCGTTGCCGACGATCGCGGCTGGCGTGTTTTGGTGGCTCGGCGAGCTCATCTCGAACGCACCGGATCACGAGTCGTTCGTGGAGCTGCTCAACTCGGTGCCGGGTTTGGAGCCGGGCACGACCGCTCTGATGGAGTACGTAGACAAGCGGGTCCCGGTGGAGCGTCGACGCCCGGAGCTGTCGTGGCAGCATCACCGCGCCGTCGCTGGTCTCCCACCAGAGATCGCTGATGACATCCTCGACCAGGCGGCTGCGGGGAACCTGTCTGTCCAGGACGTCACGCAGGCGGTGACGGAGGCGACGTCGCAGCCTCGTGGCCCGGTGTCGGGCCCGTTGTTCGATCTCGAGGATCTGTCGTGACCAGGCTTCGCAAGGTCGGCATCCCGGATCTGTTGCCTGATCGTCCGATGTCGGACGGCGACTACGAGGAAGCGATCGCCACCGCGAAGACGGTCCTGGAGTTGGCGTCACGCGGGTCACGCCAACATCTCGGCATCGTGTACCGAGCGGTCCGGGTCGTGGCTCTCAACCGGCTCGGCGCACGCTGCGTACAGGCCGCCGATCTCGCGACCGAGCTCGGTCCGCATCCGTCGGTGTGGTCGCTGATGCGACGCGTCGAGGAAGCCTCTCGTGAGGTCACGGTGTTCGTGCTCACCGCGCGGCGTGGAGCTGATCGGGCGGTGTTCTGGCAGTGCGCTCAGCTCGATCTGACCGAGCGGATCCTCGCTGAGCAGACCGGCACACCTTCATGACCAGCGGCTCGATGATCGACTACTCGGCTGTTGACGCCCTCAACGCGAAGAAACGACAAAGGATCCGGCGAGCTCACCAAGGCATCGGCAACGTCCTCAAGTCACCAAGCTGCCGGGCGATCTTGGCCGACGAGCAGCTGGCTGACTGGGCACAGATTCTGTACGACGAGCTCGGCAGAGCCCGCCAGCACCTCGGCGACTTCGCGTGATCACGATGACGGTCGATCGCGCGCAAACGGACACGAAGAAATGCGGCTACCCCACCAACCGCAAAACCCCCTGCCAAAACGACATCGGCATCGACGAAGAAGCCTGCAGCCGCCACAACGCCGCGGCCGAGAAAGACCGCCACGAGAAGATGGCCCGGTTCCTCGCCGAGTTCGACGGCACGTGGGGCGACGCCGAAGCCGCAGCGCAACGAGCCGGTGTCTCACGGTCGATTGTGTATCTGTGGCGTGACCGGTACCCGGAGTTCCGGGCCGACTGGGACCTGCTCCGTGTCGAGAACGCCCGCGCGTACAAGGAGGTGTTGGCGGAGCGGTTCTTCGTCGGCACTCGGGAGCCGGTGATTCATCAGGGCCGGATCACGGGCTGGTACCGGAAGGTCGATAACCGGATCGGCATGTTCATGTTGAAGGCGTTGGATCCGGCGTATTCGGATCGGGCGTCGGTGTCGGTGTCGTTGGAACGCGACGGTGACGCGGAGGCGGGGTTCGCTGGCGTGTTCGCTGCGGGCGGGTTCGCGGCGTTACAGGAGGCGATCGATGGGGTGCTCGAGGGCGAGATCGTCGAGGACGACCCGTGATGCTCTAACAGGTGCTCGTCAGTAGCCGACCGACTTGCCGTGCCCGAAGCCGGGCCTGATCGTCACCGGGCTGGGCGGAGAGTCCCGCAGGCGCTACGGGAGCCGACAAGAAACTCGAAAAGGAATCCACTAGTCTCAACGCTGTGGCCCGGGAGTTGAAACCGTGCGGCACCCTTGCCGCCTACCAAAGGCACTGGCGACGAGGCGAGCGTCCCTGCGAAGCCTGCAAAGAAGCGATGCGAGTCGCAGCCCGCAACCGACTCCGTCGCCGCGGCATACGGCCACGAGGACCGTTGAAACCTTGCGGAACGGTCGCTGCCTACCAACGACACTGGATCAACGGCGAAGAACCCTGCGAGCTGTGCAAGGAAGCGATGCGTATCAGCGCCAGAGAACGCGGCCGCAAGAAACGCATGGCCAACCAAACAGCACAGCAGACAGCCCGATGACCACGGTCAAGTGCACCACAGACGGCTCGGCGACGACTCGTCGGTTACAGATCCCGATTTTGGACTATCAAACACAATTGATGAGCGCATTTGCCCAACTACTGGCTTTCGATCTATTGTGCGGGCATTCGGTCCACACCTCGGGAGAATGTTATGTTTGCAATGGTTCGCAACTCGATCGGCCGCTCGATAGCCATCGCCGCGGTCCTCGCAGGGCTACTGCTGGGACTGTCAGCCCTGTCGCCGATCGGACCGGAAGCCGACGCGGCGCCGGGGAACTGCTACGGGCCACCACATGAGCACGGCGTACATCCGTCCATTGATACGCACGTGGGCACAGGTCAGATCACGAACTGGTGGGGCAACAACTACGAGCTGTGGAACCAGTACAACAACCAGTACCCATACGGCGCAGGGCTCGGTTGGGCGTACTGCGGCTACTACTAGGAGCTCGCCAATGACGCGCTGGCTGGCGTGCGTAGCAGCGGCCCTGCTGCTCGCAGCCGCCTGCGCGTCAGAGGGCGACAGCTCCGCCTCGGAATCGACCAGCGCCCAGTCATCTGACCTGAAAGCGCTTCACGAGCTCGAACAGGACGCAATCGAACGGTGCATGCTCGACGCAGGTTTCGAGTTCGAACGATGGCCCTTCGTACCATTCGATGATCAGGCGGCAGCCCCAGAGGACTTCCTGACGCTAAACACAGCAGACACGTTGGGTTACCGACTGTTGTTCTCCGCAATCCGCAACTACACGCCATCAGCGATCCCCCCGGAGTCCGCTCTGGCAAGCCAACAGACGTTCGACGAGTTCAGCGTCGCGCTATGGGGCCCGAACGACCATACACACGAACACGATCACGATCACGACGACACCCACACCCACGGCGGCTGCGCTGCATCGGGTGCGCAAGTTCGTCGTGATGCCGATTCGATTGCCGGGTACGGCGATCGAATCGGCGAGGTGTTCGACTCAGTGCTTAGCGACACCAGCTACGTCGAGTACTCATCGATGTGGGTCGAATGCCTGAAGGAGGCTGGTTTCGAGCCCCGAGCAGCGACACCCGATCGGCAAATCGTGTCGTACCACATCGCCGAAGGACGATCGGTGCAAGCCGTTGTGACCGAGCTCTATGAGAACGAGGATGACGACGGTCCGATCCATGTCGCCGCAAGCCAGCGACTGCTGGATGAGGCCTGGCTCCTCTCCGTGACGAGCAACTACACGTCGCTTGCTGACCTACTTGACGCCGAGATTCTCGAAGCCCAGGCAGACCAGCGGTGCCGCGAAGAACACCGGGAGATCATCGCTCCTGTGGTCGAGCAGGCCTACGAGCTTCACTTCTAACCAGATCGTCGACGACGCAACTATGCGGCATTCCGCCGCGTCCCTGTGAGGGTCATCGCATCAGCTGACGTTCCCAGGCATGGTGCGCCTCGACCTCGCCTGGCCGGTATCGAGCCTCCTCGCCCGCCCCACACGCGATGGCACGACACCCCGCGCAGCCCTCGTCTGATGGCTCGGATCGAAGCACGCCGAACCGACACCCGCTGCCCGACCGGAAAGGTCCCGTACCGGTCAAAGGCGAAAGCCCGCCAGGCGATGATCCAGTGGAACTCGAAGCGAGGCCACGCGCCTCGAGGCGCGTTCCGGCCGCCGGATCAGCATCGGCTGTTGAACGTGTACGAGTGCGGTCTGTGCGGTGATTGGCACACCACGAAGCAGGCGCCGGATGCGAGGTGCGGGAAGACCGGCCGGTGCGAATGCTGCGCTAGCTGACTTAGGGCAGCATGGTCCAATAGCGGCCCACCAAATCAGCGACTGCTGATGCGTACCTCAGCACGACGTTGACCACGGTCCGGACGAAGTCTGTGTCTCGGATCGCGCGGTCATACAGGTGTCGACCAGCTGCCTGACCGATCCCCTGGGGCAGGCCCTTCGCCCACCGGACCAAGGCGCGTTCCGCGATACCAGACTCCGCGGGGCGCATTTGGCGTATGAACTCAAGGGCGACATCAACCTTCTTCTCGAGGGACTCCAAGCGCTCGGCAGTGCGTTGTCCAGAGAGGTTCGGCTCGCCGATCAACTCCAATGCGTGAATCATTCCCATCACCCGCTCGGCCAGATCCAGTACAAATCCGGGCGGTTGGGCCCCGAGACCAGTAAGAACATCGCAGATGGTTTGTTGATCAAGGTCGCCGAGATCGATCATCAGTTCGCTGATGAGGCGCACTTGGCGTTCGATTGTGAATCGGTCCCCTACGTCGAGCCGGGTCTGAACGTTGATCGTGTCGACGGCTGTGCGGAGCTGCACCTCAATGTCGCGCGGTATCGAGACCGTCTCGTCGGCGAGCATGCGCTCGAGGTCAGCATTTGGCCCTTCAAGCCGAGCGCGCGTCTGCGCTAGTGCCTCGCCAGACAGGGCTTCGACAGCGATTCTGCCCTCCTCGCTCCGGCCCGGGTCCGACCCAGATGGGATCTCGCGTTCGGTTTCGAGCGCTAGCGCAACGATCGCCGCCGCGTGCCAGAGGCTCACACGCACCCCAGCCCACACAAGACCGGCATGCACCCCAGCATCCGTAAATGCCGCTATTTCCGCACCAGGACGGAGTGGGCCAAGTGGTCGATCGGCCGCGACGTAGTCACTGCTGAACGCGGCGGCGACGTCGTCGAACATGCCGCGTAGCCTCGCGATGAGGCCGAGCAGTTGGGCACCCCAGCCGCTCTGCCCCAACCGGCGGAAGAGCCGGTCTGAGCGAGCGAGGTGCGTGTCGTAGTCGCCGAGGCCGAGTGCGTAACCTACCGAGGCTCGAAGGGTGTGTTCAGGAAGGGTAAGTTCCGTTGTCCAACCGAGAGCCCGGTCCATCAAGCGGTCTATTGCGGCCTGAAACTGGTCGTTCAACGGTGGGTCGATCAGTGTCGAGCCTTCAAAGAACTTGATGATTTCCTGCAGCCGGTCGAGATCGCTGAGGCTTGCGCTCTGCAGCGCCCGCGCTGCGTTATTCACGTCGAACTGAGTGAGTTGACCGGCTCGCTCAAAGATCGTGAGCTCCAATTCCGGATCCACAGTCCCCAAGGTAGCCAACAGATGACCTCGCGTCCGGGTGCTTCGAGGGCTGTACTTCAAGATCCGGGGCATGGCGAACCCCGACATGCCAATGACCGCCCGCCGCGACGAGTTCCGCGACGCCCTCGAAGCGCTCTTCGCCGAGTACGCCGACATCATCTCGCCACTCGGCTCAGTCCGGTTCGACCAAGAAACCCACGAGATCGACCCGCTGGAACAGGCCGAGCTCGAGGAAGAGATCCAGGCCCACCAGTACTTCGTGTCGAACTGGGTCCTTGCCATCGGACACGAACCTTTGGTCGACGACGAACGAGAACACCCGTACATGCAGCAGATCCAGAAGCGCCAGCAATCGCCATGGGCGTCGAGCGGTCTGCTCGCCCACGCGCTCGGTGCCTACCAGCGGCGGTGACGGTATGGCCGACGAGCGCACCATGTCTGACCTGCTTGGCGCCGGGATCCAAGACGCGATCGCCGACACGCTCACCGACCAAGACGCCATTCCACTCGACTTCGTAGGCCTCGTCCGGTACATGCGGACCGGGCCCGACGGCGAGACGTTCCGGGCGTGGGCGATGGTCTCATCCGACGGGATCGACCCGTTCACCTACATGGGGATGGTCCAGGCGATGCACACCCAGGCCGAGCTGACGGCCTGCCAGATCGTCGACCCCGACGACGACGGATGACCGGTTCGGCGGTGTACGCCGACCGCGCAACCCCCGACATCCTCGCCGCCAAACTCGACCCCCGATTCAAACGGCACCCACACATCAAACTCATCGCCGTCGCGATCCTCGAAGCGATCTTCGACCCGAACATCGACTGCGTCATCATCCGCACCCCGCCACGCGTCGGGAAGTCCACGATCGTGAACTGGGTGATCGTCTGGCTCCTCGACTGGTTCCCCGAGCTCCCGATCATCACCACCTCGTACGCGATCAGGCTCTCGAGGCGGAACAGCCGACGGATCCGCAACATCTTCGCCCGGTACGCATCGAAGCTCCGCACCGCGATCGGCGAAGACCAGACCGCCGCCGAACAGTGGGAAACCGACCAAGGCGGAGGCGTCCTCGCGTCGGCCGTGCGCGCCGCGCTGTCCGGATTCGATGCCGGCGTCGTGTTCGTCGACGACCCACACAAGTCGTGGGCCGAAGCGCAATCACCGGTGATCCGCGACGGCACGTGGGACTGGTTCGAGTCCGAGGCCGAGACCCGCGCCATGGAGTACACGTTCCTCGTCGGCGGCAAACCGGTCACGATCTACCCGACCTACGTGCTTGTTCACACGGCGTTCCACCCCGATGACCTGTCGCACCGTGCCGAGAAGAAGTACTCCGCGATGGTCGACCCGGACACTGGGAAGGTCGAGAACCGGTGCAAGGTCGTCCACATCCCCGCCATCGCGGACCCGAACATCGTCGACCCCGACCCGCTCGGCCGAGATCCGGGCGAGTCGATCTGCGAGGAGATGCATCCGGCCAAGCGGTACCGGAGGATCTTCGCTGCGACATCGAAGTTCATCGTCGCTGCGCTCTATCAGGGTGCGCCGTTGTCGACCGAGGACGAACTCGTCGAGCGCGCCTGGTGGTCGTGGGCCGACAAGCCACCGAAGCTCGAACGGCGGATCGCGACCTTCACGTCGTGGGATCTGACGTTCAAGCGCACCGGGAAGTCATGGGTCGTCGGCCAGCTCTGGACGATCACCCGATCGCTCACCGAGCCCGACAAACTCGAGTTCTGGCTCCTCGACCAGATCCGACGCAAAGCCGGGTTCGTGGAACAGCGGCTCATCATCCGAGCGTTCGCAGAGAAACACCCGGATGCGGATTGGCACCTGATCGAGGACGCAGCCAACGGTCCGGCGATCATCGACGACCTGCGACTGCCGTGGATCGACACGCAGGCGCATGGCGATGACGGGACCCGCCGGCCGGCTGTCCGATCGGATCTGTACGGCGAGAAGCGATGGCCAGCCGTGGCCGGTGTGGTCGCAGTGCCTGCGGTCGGAACGAAACCGGATCGGCTGGTCGGTGTGTCGCCGACGATCCGTGACGGCCGGTGCCATCTGCCTGCATGGTGGGAGCCGACATCGGAGCCGAGGTATCCCGGCGATCGGGGCGACATCGAGTCGATCGAGGAAGCGTGGGCGGGATTGATCAACGAGTGCGCCGACATGCCGAACGCGGCGAACGATGACCAGGCGGACTGTTTGTCGCAGGCGATCCGCTGGGGCATCGAACATGTGAACGGTGGATCGACGGGCGAGTCGTCGCAGTCGGTCGCGTTGCAGCATCCGCCGAAGGTGCGACGCCGACGCCGGAAACGCTGACCGCGTCCCCGACCATCACGCCGTGTCGGTGCATCGTCAGCGTCGATGGAAGCCGAGCATCACCTCGACCAGTGGGCACCGCTCAACCAATGGCTGACCGAGCCACGCAGCCTCGGCGACGGCCAATGGATCCCACGCGCCGACCAGCGGCGCCTCGCCGCCTACCACCTCCTGCGCGCCGTCGAGACCAACAACCTCAAGGACATGCTCGAACCCGACGAGGACGGCAACCCGCCCGCGCTCGCCGAGTGGGGCGAAGCATCGATGTTCGTGTCCCGCGTCATCGCCGGGCTCCTGTCACGATCACTGACGTTCATCGTCGACGGCGCCGAACAGCCGCCACCGCCGATCGCGCCGATCCCGGACCCGATCCCCGAACCCGACCGGACAGACCAGGCCGCAGTCGACGCGTACGAAGCCGCCGTCGAGCTACGCACCGAAGCCGCGAACGAAGCGATCGAGAAGTGGCGGGAACGCCATGCCGCCTACAAGACCGCCGTCGCGTGGCAGACCTGGTGGGACGACTGGGCCGTCAAGGAGCAGTACCTCGCCAAGCTCGGCGAGAACGAACGGTCCTACGTTGGGCCGCTCGGCGACGGCGTCCTCGTGCACGGATGGGACCCGGAGCTTGGCCGGCCGTACGTGAACATCATCGACCCGGGCGAGTACTTCCCGGTGCTCGACGCTCACAAGCCGCGGTGGCCGGCCCGTGTGTACCGGGCGTGGGAGCACAACCACGAGAAGCCCGACGGCACCATCGAGGAGCGCCTCTACCGGGTCCGGTGGGACACCATCGATCTCGACGGGCCCCAACGGTTGCCGTGGAACACAGAGTCGACGACGAAGACCGTCCGACTCACCGAACACTGGTGGGATCGCGGCGACGCCGGCGACTGGCACGGCCTCGACGAGAACGAAGCCACAGAAGTGCGGGCCGTCGACGACATGGGCATCGACTTCGTGCCCGTCGTCCACATCCCCAACACACCAGAGACCGTCAACCACTACGGCCAATCGTTGCTGGCGCTCTACGTCGGTCTGTTCGCAGCGATCGCCCGCCAGAACGCCAACATCGTCGACGCCGCCGAGCTCGCGGCGACGCCGGCGTTCACCTCGAACGGGGTGGATGTTCCGAACGTGAACCTCGGACCCGGCGCGGTCCTCAATGTCCAGGACGGCGAACTCGATCCGCTCGAACTCGGCCCGGCGCTCGAACCGTTGCTGAAGGTCGGCGATTGGCTGATGGACCGGTTCGCGACGAACACACAGGTCGGGAAAGCGATCCTCGGTATCACCACGGGCGAGAGCGGATCGTCCGGCATCAAGCTCCGTCTGCAGTTCGGGCCGTTCGAACAGCTCATCGAATGGATGCGCCCATCGCGGGCCGAGAAGTACGCGCTCTCTGCGAAGATGATCATGCGCCTCGCCCAATACGGCGGCGAAGACGTGCCTGAGGGGCCGCCGCCGAAGATGCGGGTCGAGTTCGGGTCGATCACGCCGGCCGACCTGCAGTCGGTGATCGAGGACATCAACAAGCTCGGCGACGTCATCTCGCCGGCGACGAAGCTTGCTGTGCTCAAGGCCGCGGGTTGGCCGATCGGCGACATCGAAGAGGAGCTGCGCCGCGCCGAGATGGCGAACTTTGAGAACGCCGCGCTGATCGTCGAGGCGACCGGGAACACCGAAGCGGCAGCGCGGTACCTCGGCATTCAGGGCGACGCCGCGTCCGATCAGGGCAGCTGAGCCGGTGCGACCGTGAACGGCATCAACCCCGACCCCCGATGAAGGGACCTCAAGTCATGCGCCGGTTCGCTCGAATGCTCGGTTTCCACACCCGATTGCTCGCCTTGTTCGCGATGCTCACGCTCACCGGCGACGGCGGCGACAGCGGCGGCGGGGACAGCAACAGCGGCAGCAGCAAGAACGATGACGGTGGCGGCGACGAAGCACACGCGCAGGCAATCGCACAGGCCGAGGCCGCCGCAGCAGCCAAGGCCAAGGCCGACGTCGAAGCGAGCGTCGCCGAGACCCTCGGCATGAGCCCCGCAGAAGCGAAGAAGATCCTCGACGCCAAGAACGCCGCCGACCGCGAGGCAATGACCGAAGCCGAGCGGATCAAGGCCGAAGCCGAAGACAAGGCAGCGGCCGCCGACAAGGCGAAGAGCGAAGCCGAGACCGCGATCCACAACGCCAACGTCACCGCCGCCCTCTCCGAAGCCGGCGTCACCGACAATCCCGGAGCGCTCGTCCCGCTCGTCGTCGTCGACACCGGCGCCGACGCTGCCGCCATCAAGGCCGCCGTCGACACGCTCCTCAAGGAACGACCCGGCCTCGTCGACAAGCCCGGCCCAGCCGACCACAGCATCGGCGGCCGAGGATCCGCCGGCCAGAACGGCGGCGACACCAGCACCGCCAAGGAACGCGCCAAGAAACGCGCCGACGACTACCGGTCCCGGAACCAGCGCCCCCGCCTCGAAGCCGTCAACTAGCTCGACCCCGTCCCAGCAACCAAGGAGAAGAACCCAGTGACCGAACTGGCTCAGACCCAAACCACCGACATCAGCGGGGACGACATCAACCCGTTCCTGTCGAAGACCCGTGAGGGTTTCAGCGTCACGATCGATGCTGCGAACCTGACCGCCGCCGACGTCGGCGGATCGTTTCCCGGCGTGCTCCGCAAGGGGTTCCCGCTCGGTGTCGCCGCCGATGGCGTCACCTACGAGAAGAAGGACGACGCCGACCTCGAAGGGCTCCTGTCGGAGTCGCTCCGAGTGAAGTCGGCGACGTCCGTCGTCCACGCGGCCCTGTGCCTCGAGGCAGTCGTCGACGAGTCGCTTCTGCCCGTCGCGATCACCCAGCCCGGCAAGGACGCCGTGGCCGGCCGGATCACCTTCCGCTAGCCCCGCACGACCAGAGAGGTAACTGATCATGACCAACACCCCTTTCGATGACCTGCCGGCACCGGCCGAGACGTCGCTGTTCGCGCGTGAGCTGACGAACGCCGAAGAGGAATCCAACTTCCTCGCTCAGTGGTTCCCGCGGCTCCAGACCCGCGACAACCGGTACACCGTGCAGTCGCTCAACACCCAGACCGCGCAGGTCGCCGCGGTGCGTGCATTCGACGCTCGCCCCAAGCAGCTGAGCCGTGCGTTCGGGAAGGCCGGCAAGGACGGCGAGATCCTGCCGATCTCCGCCGAGATGGACATGGGCGAGCTCACGACCATCCTCGAGCGGGCCCACGCGTCCGACGACCTGGTGAGCCAGGCGTACGACGACGTGGCCACGACCGCGACGTCGGTGTGGAATCGTGTCCGCCAGCTTCAGGCCGAAGCGATCCTCGAAGGCAAACTCACGTTCTCCGACGCCACCGACCCCGGCATCGTGTTGGAACTCGACTTCGGCGACACGCCCGGGCGACGCGGTGCCGCCGGAACCGCATGGTCCGACCCTGCCGCAGACGCGTTCACCGACTACGTCAACCACGCCGAAGCCGCCGCCGAGCTACGCAACGAAGAGTCCAGCTACGCGCTGTTCTCCCGCGCCGCGCTCTCCGCGTTCCGCAAGAACGACGAAGTCCGCACCAACGTCGGCACCACCCTCCCCCGGGCATCGGTCGCCGACGTCCAGGCGCTGCTGTCCGACGAAGGCCTCCCGCCGATCCGGCTCTACAACGAGACCGTCGCCGGCCAGCGCCTCTTCCCCGCCGCGACCGTGATGTTCATGCCGACCTCGCCGATGGGCAACCTCGTCGAAGGCACCACCGCCGAGGTCGCATCCGGACAGGTCCCACTGACCGGGAACGACCGCGCCGGCGTCATCTCGGTCGTCGAGGTCGAAACCCGCCCGACCCGGGTCATCACCTTCTCGAACGCTCTGTCGTTCCCGGTGTGCAACCCGGACGGCTTCTACCGGTTCGAGACCGGCATCTAGACCCCGACTCGGGAGAGCCAGGGACAAGGAGCGGTGGGAAGGGCCAGTTGGTTCCCTCTCCCACCGCCCCTTGACCCGGCAAACCCCACAGAACGGCACCACACCCACACTCGAGAGGAATCCCCGAAATGGCCCGCCAACTGAAGAACCGAGTCTGCGTCAACGACACCTGGTACGAGGCGGGCACGACCCCGCCGGCCGCTGT
The DNA here is from genome assembly GCA_039028435.1 of Actinomycetota bacterium. Taxonomy (GTDB): domain Bacteria; phylum Actinomycetota; class Acidimicrobiia; order Acidimicrobiales; family UBA10347; genus UBA10347. The sequence continues at coordinate 40,602 of JBCCIC010000019.1, forward strand.
CGCCGCGAAGATCACGAATCCCGCTGCATGGGGCGAGGAAGCCGAGGCGCCGATCGTCGCGCCAGGCGGTGACCTGCCGCCCGCGAACGCGAAGCTTGCCGAACTTCAGGCATTCGCGGAGGCGAACAGCATCGATCTCGACGGCGCAACGAAGAAGGACGACATCCGGACCGCCATCGACGCTTGGGCCGCCGGCGACGAGATCGAGATCCCCGGCCCGGAAGCGACGATCGACGAGCTCCGAGCTTTCGCCGAGACGCACGACATCGATCTCGGTGACGCCGATGATCAGCTCGCGATCCTGAGCATCATCGACGAGTGGGCTGACGACAACCTCGCACCCGAGGACTGATCACCGATGTCGCTCGGACCAGCTGAGATCGCGGTGATCCGCCGCCATGTCGGCGACCACCCCGAACTCTCCGAGCTCGAGGACATCAACGACCGGACAGGCGACCCGCTGAAGACCGCGCTCGAGATCCTCGAGATCCGCTACGCGAACATGGAAGCCGACGCCGCCAAGAACGCGCTGGCGGACGGCCCGTCCGAGGACTGGACAGCGAACCTGAAGTCGCTCGCAGGACGCGTCGCTCAACTCCGAGCCGACATCGCCGCAGCCGACGCCGCGACCCAGACCGACACAAGCAACGTCGCCTACGTGACCGGCCACATCACCGTCCGCTGATGTGACCCAGCCGGTCGAAGTCACCCAAGCCGTAGACGTCATCGTCGCCGCGTTCAGCACCGTCCAGGAACGGCTCGAAGCCGAGTACGCCGCGATCCTCACAAACCCTGCGAAGGCAGCGAGAGCACGCCGAATCCGAGGCGTCGCAGCGATGATCTCCCGACAGATCCGAGGCCTCGAGGACACAGCCGGCCGATGGGTCGCCGACCAGGTACCCAAGGTCTACGAGCTCGGAGCGAACGCCACCGAACTCGGGTTCACATTCACCCAGTTCCACCGGCAAGCCGTCCAGGTGCTCCAGGACGACATGTACGACGACGTCCTCGCCGCGACCCGGTTCATGTCGACCGACTCGAAACGGTGGATCCGCGACGCCTCACGAATCCTCGCCGCAGAGGGTCACGTCGAGGGCGTCGCGCCCCGCGACCTAGCACGGCGCTTCGCTCGCATGTCGCCGAGGGCGATCGACCGCGCTGGTCTCCCGATGCCGATCACGGCCGCCCGCTACTCCGACGGGTCGATGCGCACGATCGACGACTACGCCGACATGCTGTTCCGCACCAAGACCGCGGCCGCTCACAACGCAGGGACGATCAACAGATCCAGGGAACTCGGCATCGATCGATTCGAGATCCGCGACGGCCCCGGGTGCAAGCTCCGTGGCCACGGCGAACCAGGCCCCGATGACGCGCACGGCAAGGCCGTCGACGCCGAAACCGCCGCCGCCTATCCGCTGAGTCACCCGAACTGCCGGCGAGTATTTTTGGCGCGCCCGGATCTGCCGAACGACTCGCCGACCGAACCCGTCCCCGAAGGAACGCCGCCGGGGCCGGTACCGCTTCCCGACCCTCCGACGTCCGAGTCGACCCGCCGGCCCCGCGCTCAGCGTCAACAGCGCACGCTCCGCTCGCAGCGTCGATCTCGAGGCAACTGACGGGCCAACCCTCGACCCCCGGTCGTGGCGACCGGAGGTCTCGGGCCGAAACAACCAGCCTGAAAGCGCCGCTCTCTAACAGCACCCGGCCAGTCAACGACCGAGCATACGCCCCCTGTCCGCGTCCAACCACGGCACGACACAGCGACGCATCATCGACGCCATGTCGACACTCGCTGACCGGATCGCAGCCCGCGCCGAACGCGCCGCGAGGCGATGGCTCACCGACACCTGCCGCATCACCAGACCCGACATCAACATCCGCGACTGGGACACCGACCCAGTCACCCTCGCAGCGATCGAACCCGCCGACACCGTCATCCACGACGGCCGATGCGCAGCGACCAACCCGAGCGTCAGCGTCGACACCATCCGCGCCGGCGACACCGTCAACGCCACAACCTTCGATCTTCTCGTCGACGTCGCCACGGACGCGCGGCCTGGCGACAAGGTGACTATCACCGCATCGATAAACCCGCAGCTCGTCGACGTCGCCGGCACCGTGAAGACAATCGACCGTCGCACCCACGTTGGGCTGCGCCGCTGCGAAGTGTCCATCCACGAACGGACCGTCTGATGACTCCTGACGAGTGGATCGCTCGCATGGAGAAGCACAGTCGAGCAGCGCCAGCGATGGCGCACGCCGCGACCCAGGTCACCGGGCAGGGCTACGCCGGCATGGCCGCACGCGACGCCCCGTACGACACCGGTCACCTCGCCGGGTCGATCAACAGCCAAGACACCACGACCGACCCGATGCGCCCCGAGGCCACCGCCGGCACCAACGTCGAATACGCCGCCGTCCACGAACACGGCTACGCCGGCGTCGACGCAGCCGGCCGAGCCCGCAACGTCGAAGCCGTCGGCTACTTCGCTCGGAACCTCCGAGCAGGATTCCGGCTACTCGCCGCTGAGCTACGGAAACGGATGTGGCGATGAGACGCACACGCGACGGGCACACCCGCGTCTTCTGGGTCACCGCCGAACTCGCCGATGTCGTGTCACTCGGCTGGCTCGAAAACGCGACCGCCGAACTCACCGGCGCCCTCGCGATGCCCGGCGCAATCAGAGGCTGGTCACCGATTCGGCGAACCGGCACGATCCGCGGAGTCGGCTCGTACTTCTCGACGAACGACTACCGCGAGGGGACGCTCCGGTTCTACGACGACGACCAGACGATCGCCGGCCTGTTCCCGCCCGACGTCGCCACCTATGGCCAGGTCGTGTTCCTGTGGGACGCAGAACCAGGACCCGACGGCATCGCGGCGGGAGGCGCCGGCGGCCGTTACACCATCTACCGCACGTCGACACTCGGCCGGGTGTGGGACGGCCCGGCCGAGAACGCCGCAGCGACCTGGCACGCCGTGTTCGCGATCATCGGCCGTCCAGATCAGCGGGAAGGACTCGAGCCATGATCCCGAACGCCGCGCTCGGCGCAGCAGTGGCCGCCTGGGCGACGTCCGAATCGTCTGTGCCGATCGGATGGCTCCTGCCACCCGAGCCGCCAGCGTGGCCACACGGGATCCTCGAACCGTTCGGACAGACCCCCAACACGCGCACGCTCCTCGTCAGGTCCGGGCACGCCGTTCAAGACTGGCGGCTCACGATCGCGGCCCGCACGCCCGAGTCGCTCCACATGAGCCTCGACCGGGTCTCGCGGATCCTGGCCACCCGGATCCGCGAGATCGCCCCGGTTCCCTTCGAAGGCGACACGGTGCAGCTCACCCGGATGCAGCTCCGAGGCAGCGGGTACCAGCGAATCCCGTCCGACAGCGAGGTGTTCGCCGCTGCGGTTCTCCTCGAGTCGATGATCACCCTCACCTAGCGCGCCGCGTCCAAGAACCCGCCGCGTGGTCGCGGGATCGTGGAGTCCTCACCCCGACGACCATCTTCCTGGGAGCGTCATGACGGACAAGGTTCGACTCGAACACGACAACGGCGACAGCCGAACCGTGTTCGATCTGCCCGGCGAAACGGACCCGTGGATCGAACGCGGCTACCGCATCGTCGACGAGTCCGACGACGACTCGAACGACGGCGAACCAAACGGCTCGTCCGAGCTTGCCGAAGCGACGATCGACGAGCTCCGAGCGTTCGCCCAGACGCACAACATCGACCTCGGTGACGCCACCAGCGAAGACGAAATCCGAGCGGTCATCGACGCCGCACTCAACCAAGGAGACGACCGATGAACCGAGAGAACCCTGCAGGCGTAGCCAAGCTCTACTACTTCACGCCCGCCCAGTGGGACGGGTTCGCCGATCTCGCCGCGCTGACGGTCGCCAACATCGAAAGCGGCACCGACATCACCGGTGCCGCCGAGACCGAAGAGCTCGCCGAGCGCAGCGGCTGGAAGCCCCAGGCCTCCACGGTCGACACGCCCGGCATGGCATCGAAGCCGATCAGCAACATCCCGGGCCGCTCCACCAAGGGCGTCGGCATGCTCCGCTACTACTCCGACCCGACAGAGACGACCATCCGGTCGCTCCTCAACGTCGGCAAGGACGGCGGCCTCGTCTACTGCCCGCACGGCGTGACCGTCGGCTACGGCTACGAAGCCACTTCGTTCGAAGTCATGACGAACACGTTCGATGAGGTCGGCGAGACCGCCGCCCAGACGTACACCGTCGAATGCTCGCAGGGCCTGACGATCTCCGGGACCGTCGCCTAGCCCAGCGGTCGTAGGGAGGTTCCGGTCTGTTCGGGGTGCCGGAGCCTCCCTCGAAACCACCATCCACCCACGCTCTCCCAACCGCACCCGTCCGAGGGTGCAGAAAGCCCCGAACCATGACCGACCTCACCCTGCCCGAGCTCCCGTCCGGGAGCCTCCGCGATCAACTGTCGAAGCGAGTCCGCCGGACCCAATCCGTGTGGCTTGCGAACGATCCGGCCGACGCCGACAAGCTCACCAAGGCGAGACAGAAGGCCGAGGAGGCTCAGCTTGGAGCCAAGTTGGCGCTCGACACGACTCGCCTCAACACTCTTGACGAGGTCAAGGCCGCGCTTGCCGGGTTGCCCGGGTGGGCCGCAGCTGACCTCGAGCCAGGCGAGGACGAAGAACGCCGCGAGACGAAGATGCGTCGCATCTCGCTCGAGGTCGCGATCGAGCTCGACGCCAAGGCCACCGACGCCAACGCGGCCGCGAACAAGATCCTCGACGACATCGATGTCTGGGAGTTCACGTTCCGGTCGATCGGGTTCAAGCGTCGCAAGGCACTCGAGGACGAAGCGCCGCCGACCGACGAAGAGATCGAAGAAGCGAAGGCGAACCAGCGAGCGATCGCCGAGCTCAACCGGAACATGCCCCGCGAACGCCAGATGACGGTGCCGCGACTCCCCGTGATGAGCCTCGCCGACCTCGCGCTTCCGCTGATCGAGGAGTCGCTGCACCAGGTCCGCCGGTGGCCCGATGGCAAGACCGGCCAGCCCATCGAGTTCGCCGAGGCGCCCGACCGTGCACTCCTCGACACGATGTTCGACGAGTTCGGCTGGACCGCCGCCGACCAGGGCGCGCTCTTCGACGCAGCGTGGGACGTCGACGTTCAAGGCCAGTCGGTCAGCTGGGAAGCGGTGGGAAAAGGCTGATTCTCGACCCTGAGTTCGCTCTCGAGGTCTCGTACACCGCCAGCCGAGGCATCCCCCGCTCTGTCCTGTGGGACTGGTCCGAGCATGACCGGGTCGCGGCGTTGGTTTGGTGGCAGCGCGAGCTCGAGACGTGCAAGGGGTGCGGCACCGTCTCTTCCGATTGGGTGCTGCCGAACGGACGGCGGAAGAAGGACGGCGACCCGACGCTGCCGTGGGTCAGTGTGATCGATATCTGCCACGGCTGCGCCGCGAAGGAAGCCGATCGCGAAGCGCAGTCGAAGAAGACGAGCCCGGTCTTTGGCCGGCTGTTCGGGTTCCGACGCAGGCGCGCTACTGACGCCTGACGCTCGACCACAGCGCACGTACGGTGGGCACATGTCGAGCCCAAGACCAGAACGACCTGTTGCCCTTTCCGACGCCGAGATCCTCGAACTGCCGCTGGACGCACTCGCGCTACGGCTCCTCTCCGGGCTTCACGAGCACGCGACCCGAGACCGGCACACCGTGGACGGAGCACTCAACGCCTGGCTCCACGCTGGTATCGGTTCCGATAGCGACCGCATGCAAGCACTGGTAGAGGGCTACCAGTGGCTTCAGAGGCACGGGCTCATCGCTAGTGGCCCATTTGCGCCATACAACGGTGTCATTACGAGGCTGGGGCGTGCGGTGCTCAATGACGGGCCTCGGGTGCTTCACGCCCTCGAGCTACTGAGCGCCGAGCTTCACCCAGCGATTGCGAAAGTCCGTAGCCAGTTCTACCTCGGTGAGTACGAGCTCGGCGCATTCGCAGCGATGAAGGCCGTGGAGGTCCGGGTTCGTGAAGTCGGCGGATTCAGCGACTCGGACTTCGGCGTCCACCTGATGCGAGAGGCCTTCCGACCCGACTCTGAGAAGGCGAAGCCAATGGGCCCTCTCACAGATGAGAGTGCGGAGAGTGGCGAACGTCAAGGGTTGTCGAACCTCTTTGCGGGTGCTGTGGCCGTGTTCAAGAACCCCTCTAGCCATCGGAACGTCTCGTTCGATGATCCAGTGGAGGCGGCCGAGATCGTGAACTTCGCGAGTCTGCTGCTGCGCATCGTCGACCGCCGCTCACACCGCTAGGTCGCTCGACAACGAGCCGAGTCGGGACATACAGTGGGCCTTGAAGTCCACTTCCGCCAAGGTCGTGCCCTTATGACGCAACGATTCGCTTGTTCGCGGTGCAAACAGACGTTGACCATCGAGCAGTGTCGACGCTGCGGAGGGCGCAAGACCGTCGGTGCAGTTAGGCCGCGATCCTGCGATCAGTGCAACGGCGAAGGAGCGGTTTATATCTGCAGTTGCTGCGAGCGCTGGGTGAATCCGACGCATGTCAAGGAGACCCCACCGTGTTCTGTATGCGGAGCGGCTCGTGAAGGGCAGCGCCGTATCGAGAAGCTGCCGATTCGCTCCCGTCCTGGACCTGGCACGTCTCCATCGGCAGGTGGGTACGGCTTTACGCGGCGGGGATACGTGCCGAACGCTCCAGGTCGTCGACAGCGCCGGACAACACCTCAAATGTACGCCTCAACCACAACGATGTGGACTGAGCATTTCCCATGCCCGGTCTGCGTACCGAACGGCTCCACACGGGTGAGCGCAAGGAACCCATCTCGGCTCGAGACGTTCTTTTGGCGAGTGTTTTCCTGAACTGGAGCCCTCGGAGGAGTCCTAACTGGCAGAGGCTAGGAACCTAGAGAGAGTCGTGGATTTGCGTGATCCTCATCACCTTCATTGGCAGGCCCAGATGCACATCGATCAGGAGTCGCGCCTCGGTGACGATGATGCGACGCGTCAATGGGCTGCGCCCCGGAATCGGTGAGTGCGCGACCAGATCGTCGAAGTTCTCGAGCGCTGCTATTACGGCATGCAGCATCGAGGCGCGACGCGCGTCACTTGGTTCGGCTGCGACCCAGGCATCGATGACGTCTTCGCTGTCCGCAAGCCGGGCCGCCACGGCTGATCAGTTGAGGAGATGTGCGTATCGCTCGGCGAGTTCGGTAGAGACCATTCCCCGGTTCGGGTCCGCCCACAACGACTCCCGCCACGCACGTTCCTCGGCGAACTGCCGACCGTAGAAATCGCGGATCGATGACTCATCGATCCACTTACCGCCCGCACCCCACGCTTCGATCCATGGGCTCTCGCTGTGGGTCATCTCTACCAGCGCGTCTGCGCTGAAGCCGCCATAGATCGCAAGCGCTTCGTCCACTGCGCCAGCCGCCGAAGAGTCCGCGGGGTACGAGTCGCCGCGACCGTCGGAGGAACTCAGGTGGCGCCGACCCTTGAACCGGTTGAAAACCTCAGGACAGACCGGGCCGTTCTCGTACGCTTTGAACTCCGCGAGGGGCTGACCGGTCTCGACCAGATGGATCGCGTTCGCGTAGAACATCAGTTTCTGGAGCTTGTACGCGGTGATTGGTTCCGTGACGCGGCCGAGGATTTCATCGGCTAGACGCATGCCGGGCATAGGGGTTCCTTGGGTGACGACAACACCACTATACGCGACGGGTATGACTGCCTAGACCGCTGTTGTGAGCGCTGCGGGGAGTTGCCGCGTCCCAAACCGGTCACCGAGTCCGGCGGACTCTGGCCGATGTGGACGGTCAGCTCACCGACTCGTACGTAGTCTCGACGAAGTTCCAGACCGACGTCACCGGCCACGTCCGCAACGTCGATCGAGCCTCCCGCTCGATGAAGGGCTTCAGCGACGAGTCCCGCCGCGCCGAGACCCGCACGACCGGCCTCGGCCGCACCTCTGGACAAGCCGCCGCCGGCGTCGACAAGATCGACCGCGCCGCCACCAAGTCGGCTCGGTCGATCGGTCGAGCGTCCGACTCGGCGAAGAAGTTCGGTCGATCCATCACCGTCCTTGCAACCGGGATTGTCGGAGCCGGGTTCGGGCTCGCGAAGCTCGGAGGCGACTACGAGCGCGAGTTCTCGAAGATCACCGGCCTCGTAGGCATCGCTCGCGAAGAGGTCGAGCTGATGCAGGCGTCGACGCTCGCGCTCGCTGGCCGGACCGCTCAGGGGCCGCAGAATCTCGCCCGGGCGATGTTCACGCTCCAATCGGCTGGGCTCCGCGGCGAGGCCGCGATGTCGGCGCTGGAGCAGTCGGCGCAGCTTGCTGCCGGTGGCATGGGCGACGTCGGAACGATTGCGCAGGCGACGACATCGATTCTGGATCAGTACGCGTCGAAGGGCGTCGACGCTGCCGATGCTGCGGACTTCCTCGCGTCGACGGCACGTGCCGGCAACTTCGAATCGTCACAGCTGGCCGGGTCGCTCGGCAAGGTCCTGCCGGTCGCGTCGCAGCTTGGTATTTCGCTCGGCGACGTCGGCGGCGCGGTGGCGTTGCTGACTCGAGGAAACGGCAACGCGTCAGAGTCGATCACGCAGGTGGCGGCTGCGATGCGGGTGCTGATGGCGCCGTCGCAGGAGGCGATCGACACGCTCGACGACGCGAACCTGACGATGCAGGACATCAAGGACACCGCCGCGGGTCCTGGTGGTCTGGTCGCGGCGCTGCAGCAGATGTACGACGCGACAGGCCGGAACGACGAGCAGTTCGCTCGGATGCTCGGATCGTCTGAGGCCGTGAATGCTGCGTTCCAGATCCTGAACGCGTCGAACGAGGCCCTCGATGGGACGTTCGGGGCGGTCGCCGATCGGGCGGGTGTCGCCGCGGAGGTGTTCGACGCTGCGTCTGAGACTTCGTCGTTCAAGTATGAGCAGGCGATGACCCGGATCCGGGTTGCGGCCACAGATGTCGGTGGCGAGTTGGCTCCGATCTTCGCTGGGATCGCGGAGCAGACGGCGACGTCGATCGGCGAAGCGATCGAGTGGTGGCGTCAGCTCCCGGAGCCGGTGCAGGACGCAGCGAAGGGCATCGGCGCTGTGGTCGCGGTGTCGGGGCCGGCTGCGATCGGGATCGGGAAGCTCGGCGGCGCAGCGAAGGTTGCCGGTCCGTTGCTGAGCAGGTTGTCGCTCGGGTCGACGTTGAAGAACGTCGCCGTCTGGGGCCCCGTCGGTCTCGCTGCGGCCGGGGCGATTGGGCTGGTCGGTAAGGCTTGGTTCGACGCTGCGAAGGAGAAGCAGGCAGCGGCGGAACGCGCTGAGATTCTGACGGACTGGCTCCGTCAGCAAGGCGATGCGGCCGTGAACTCCGTCGACGAATTCGGCGCGCTGATCGAGGAGCTTCGAGAACTACGCGCCGTGTCGGGCGATCTGGCTGACGGCGGTGATCTGACGGACTTCGTCGGACCTGAGGCGATCTTCTCGCAGTTCACCAAGGGCGCCGAGTCGGCTCGCAGCGCGTTGTACGACCTGGGCCTGAACTTCGATGATGTCGTGTCAATCGTCCGCGGCGGCACTGACGCATTCCACGACTTCGAGTTCGACGCCTTCGGCGGACTCAGCAAGTTCCAGAAGAAGCTCGACTCGGCCGAGCCGAGTGTCCGCGCGTTCGGGGAATCGCTGATCGAAGCCCACGAGAGCGGCAGGCTCTCGCGGGACGCGATGGAGCTGTTGGTACGTGCGCTCGATGAGACTGCTGATGGCTTCGACGACTCACGACGAACCATCGAAGCCGAAGCCGAAGCAAAGATCGAGAACGCCGTCCTCAATGGCGAGCTCTCCCGCTCGCAAGCAGACCTCGCTCTCGCCATCGCACGTCGGGCCGGCGAAACCGAGGTCTACACCGCTGCGCTCAAGAACCTGAATCCGCATATCGAGCTCGCGATCCAGCGAGAAGAGCAGCGGCTCGCGCTCATCGAGACGAACACCGCCGCATACTCCGCAGCCGACGCCGCGCTGATCGGCGGCATCACCACCCTCACCGGCCACGGCGACGCGGCACTCTACGCCGACGGCGCATACAGCGACTTCGGTGACGCTGCCGAGGACCTCACCGAGGAACTCACGCCCGTTCAGGAAGCGCTGAGTCGTGTCTCCGACGAGCTGCGCGCCCAGTACGACGCCGCGATCAGCGCGGCCAGCGCCGTTGACGACCTACGCCAAGCCTCCTCAGCACTGCACGGCCCGCAGCAGCGGCTCGACTCCGCCACTCGACGCACCGACAAGTCGCTCGACCAGTTCAAGGATGCCGCCGCCGACGCCAAAGAGGCGCTCGACGAGATGAACGAAGCCATCGACAATCACGGCAAGGACAGCAAGGCAGCAGAGAAGGCGACCGCTAAGTACGAGGAAGCACTGCTCGAGGCGACAATCGCTGGCGAGGAGTTCGGGACCAGCGTCCATGAACAGATGCTCGCCATGATCGAGACCGGCGCCACCGTCGAAGAGGTCGCCCGGTTCCAGGAGGAGTACTCCGAACAGCTCCGTGTCACCGGCACCGAGGCCGGCATCACCTCAGACCGCGTCGCTCACCTCATCGCGAACTACCTCGGTCTGCCGAAGGAACTCATCACCGAGTTCGTCGCCCAGGTGAAGGCCGGATCGATCGCCGCGACCGCTCAGGAGTTCACCGATCTCACCACCCAGGGTTGGATCATCGGCGTCCAAAGCTCGGTGCACACCCCGTCGAAGGAAGCCGCCAAGCAGGAGCTGGAGTCGACGTTCACGCAACGCGGCTGGCAGGCGAGCATCAACGTTGTCCTCGACCAGTTCGCGGCTGATCAGGTCGAACGCGACCTCAGCTACATCGCCCGCAACCGGGCCGCCCAAATCTCGCCCACCTACGGTGCGGCCGACCACGGGACCGTTGGCGGCAGCGCCGGCGGACAGACGACCAACGATCCGTACGGGCCGAACCTGCCGGTCTACTACCACGATGGTGGCGTGGTCGGGCACTACGACAACCGCTCGTATCGCGGCGGTCCGCTCGCCTACGACGAAGTCCCAGCGGTGCTCCAAACCGGTGAACGCGTCCTGTCTCGCGCCGACAACGCCTGGTTCGAGCGGGCGTTCTTCACCCACACCAGCCACAACCCGAGCCCCAGCGGACCCGCTGTCACGGTCGAGCGAGGCGCGATCTCGATCGACGCACGCGGATCCACGCTCACCGGCGCTGACGTGCAACGGATCGTCGACCGAGGCATCGACGCGCTGTCCCGAGACATCACCGACCACCTCTCCACTCTGCAATGAGCATCACCTCCACGCCGTTCACGATCACCGCCATCTCCGACCCCGCCCACTTCTCCACCGGCGGCGTAGGCACCCTGCTCGACGGGTTGAACTCGCTCGTCTGCACGACCGGGCTCGTCATGCCGTTCGAAGACGGCGACGCCTGGTTCGAAGCCGAAGCCGACCTCCCGGCTGGCGCCGCGTGGATCTCGCTGAACACCGAGCAACGAGGCCAGAGCGACGACCTGACCGGCTACTTCGATATCGCTCACGTCGACCTGTTCAACATCGCATGGAACTCCGTCTCCGGAGTCATGCCACATAGAGCGATCAACCACGTCCCGATCGACGAGTTCGCCTGGTGGAACACCTACCTCCCCCGCTACGCACGAACCATCGCCGGCGACGCCGTATGGACCCTCGAAGACGCCGCCCCGTCCGGGTTGAAGGTCAGGGTCCGCGTGAACGTCAACGTCGGCCTCGACACCAACCTGGGCGACAGCCCCCACTGCGAGATCCGCACCCTCGGCCTCGAGACCGTCACCCGACCAGCCGATCCGGTCGCGATCCTGACCGTCGCGACCCCGACCCTGGCGCTTCAGGCAACCCCGCCCGTCGATGGGCCGGATCCCAGAGCGATGAAGTTCACGATCGTCGACGACACCACCGGCGAGACGTGGGCGGAAGGCCTGACCGTCGACCGGAACGCGGTCGGGAACCTCGAGTACCAGCCCGACCGGCTCCCCGTCGCCGGCACGTACCGGATCACAGTGTCGATGCTGTTCGATGACTTCGCGACGCTCCCCGTCACCTACGACACCGAAATCGTCCGGACCATCGGCGAAGTCGGCAGCCCCGGCGACCTGATCGTCGAGGCGGAAGACGACGGCTACCGGGTTCTCTACGACCAGAACCAGGGCAGCGTCGAACGCGCCGCAGCGTGGGACGCCGACGGCACCATCGTCGCATGGGTGCCGGTTCACGAAGGCGTCACCGGTGCCGGCGGACTCGATGTCCTGGACTATCCGCCGTTCAACCACCCGGTCACGTACCGGGCCCGTCGAGCGGCCGGGAACGATGTGACGCCGCACGCGGAGCGTGTCGTGTCCACCGATGGAGTCGACCGGTGGGTCCTCACCGACGCCGCCACTGGCGAGTCGATCTGGTTGCCGTTCGACTCGGTGAAGCCGAGTCGCGATGTCACCACGACCGTCGTGAAGAACGACATCGGGAACACCGTCTTCCCGGGAGTCGTGCTGCTACCCGACTGGGATGTCAGCTCGACGATCACGAACAGCGCCGAGTTCGACCGTTTCGAACGGATCATCGCTTCTCACGAGCTGGTGTGGCGCGGCCCGTTCGGTCAACGCCACGACGTCGCCGTCGTAGGTCGGATCCGGTACGACTACGAGCAGGCCCACACCGGCGTCGACGAGGCCGGCTTCGTCGGACAGCAGGGCCCGCTCGAGGTGATCGCGTCGATCGATTTCCGGCTCACCGTCCGCTCATGATCGGGATCGATATCTCCCGCGGCGGCATGATCGTCGCATCGACCCGCAGCGTCACCACCGACACTCGGCTCCGGGTGACCGGTCCGGGACGGATCGAGCACACCGCAGTCGACCACACCCAAACCGGGTGGACCGCGTCGATCGACATCTCCACCCCGAACAGCGGGGCGCTTCGCTGGTTCGACGAACGCGACCCGTGCGACATCCGCATCTACGACACCGACACTGGTGAACCTCTCGGCACCGTCGTGTCCGCCAACGCGCCTTCGCAGGCATCGACGCCGAATCGTTGGACGATCACCGCACGCGGCCTCGAGGCGCCGCTGCAGGGCCGCACGATGCCGACGCGCCGGTTCGTGAAGAAGGGCCAGTGGAACCTGGCGTTCCAGTTCGACACGATCGAGATGATGTTCCACCTCGCCGCTTTGGAGCGGCGCCGATACTTGGAGGCGCAGCCGACGAGCAGCTGGGGCATGTCGTCGAACACCCGATTCCGGGCCGACGTCACCCCGCCGGCTGACCCTTCGAAGACCACGGACACTGCGACAGCGAACGGCGAACAAGTCGGCCGTGCGAACAGTGTCGGCGGCTATCACTACCTGTGGCACTGGCGGATCGATGGCGGCGCCACCCTCTGGGCAGAGATCCAACGTCTCGCAGGGCATCTCGCGGTGATCCCGACGTTCGACCGGTACGGCAACTTCGACGTGTGGTGGCCCGTGCCGCGCAGGGTGCCTGCCGAGTTCGTCACCGAGGTCTTCACCGACGACACCGCCGCGGGTTACCCGACCGTCGATCGGCAAGGAACCCGCGTGTCCGGCGCGTTCATCTACGCCGACGTCGACGGCACCGAGTTCTCGGCGTTCGCTGGCCCGAACCGAGTGACGTCGATCGCCCCTGATCACATCGACCTTCGCGACCCGCTCCACGTGCCCTCTGCGCGACCGACCACGATCGATATCTCCCGCGTCTCGGCGCTCCCCTCCACCGGCTACACGACGCATCACGTCTGCGATGTCACCCGGCTCGCCGCCCAAGCGTGGGGCCACTCGGTCGACACGCCGGGCCGGATCCTGATGGATCTCGACCGGTTCGACCCGACGATGACGCCCGGCAAGATCGGCTACGCATCGCTGCCCGGCCGGGCCCGCGGATTGCATCGCGTCACGTCCGTACGCCACACGTGGGAGACCGGCGGTCACACGGCGCGCACCTCCGTCACCGCGCAGGAGCTCGCGCCATGAGGCCGGACGAACTGTCACGGCAAATCCGCACCGGTCACGCGACCCGTCCGACACTCCGCCTCGCCAAGGTCAAGTCGGTCAGCATCGTTGAACGGACCATCGACTTCGGCGACCACCAGGGCATCCCGTACCTCGACTCGTACGCGCCGCACGTCGGTGACACGATCCTGTGGACCATCGAGCAGGCCCGCGTGATCGTGCTCGGCCGGCTCCTCACCGGCCGGGACCCGTCGTTCCTCAACGGCACCCACACACGCACGGTCACCGGCGTTGAGACGGTGCCCTTCTACGGCGACTTCGACCAGGCACCCACCACCGTCATCGTCACCGCCTCGGCCGGGACGCCCGTGGTTACGAACAAGACCACCGCCGGGTTCGACGTCGACGTCCTCGACCACGCCGGCGCGTCGGTCCTCGGCCAGATCGACTGGGCCGCATGGCGGTGAAGCCGCGTCCAACCTGACCGCTACGTGCGGGGTTGGACTGGGCGGGTGAACGTTCCGACCGGCCGACACGTCCCAGCCAGATACGACATCCTCTGGCACCAGGGCGACACGTACACCGAGGACTTCAAGCTCACTATCAACGGCGCCGCTCTCCCACTGACCGGCATGACTCTCGCCGCGCAGATCAAACCCGCGACCGGCGATCTGATCGACCTCAACGTCAACATCACTGACACCGACGAAGGCGAGTTCACCCTCACCGCCACCGGTGCCACCCTCGAACCGTGCGCGCCGGGCGCGGCGCACTACTGGGAACTCCGCGATGACGCCGTAGACGAGACGATCCTCGCCGGGACGTGGACCACCCAAACCGATCGGGTAGGCGAGCCCGTATGACGACGGTCATCGACTTCATCACCGCCGACAACACGATCGTCGACTTCCGCCGCGCCGAACGCACCGAGATCCGCTTCGACAGCGAACGAGGCCCCCGAGGCCTCAAAGGCGAGAAGGGCGACCAGGGCGACCCCGGAGCAGACGGCGACGTCACCGCCGCGCAACTACACGCCGCAGTCCACGACCCAGACCCTGCCGCCGCGGGCGACCATGTCACCGTCGGCACGTACTACAACAACGGACCTGTCCTCGGCGGAGCGGTGCGACGCATTCGCTATCACCTCGAGCTCACCTCGTGGGGCACGAACCACATGGGATTGGTCAAGGTGGAGGGCTACTGCACGCCCGGTAGCGGAGTCGCCTCGCACCCAGACACGATGATCATCGACATCCTCGCCGGCTTCTACCGAGCCGCAGCGGCGCTCTACCAGATGAGAGGCCCCATCGACCGCTCCGAGGACGACGAGCCGCTCGACACCGAGGCCGCCATCTACCTCTCACCTTCTGGTCACCCGACGATCGCATTCAACGCCACCAATCGCTTCGCTTCGTTCCGGGTGAGCGCAGTCCGACAGGGCTTCTCCGCCGGCGCATCCGCCGGCCAGGACCCCGGACTCCAGGTCACACCGACCGAGACCAGCACCGTGGAGCTGACATGACCAACTGGACCCGCTGGCTGATGGACCAGCTGCCGAAGTACCGGCTCCGCCAACCTGCCGCATCGGGCGAGCCGATGATCATCTACTCGGGCAACCCATTCCGCGACGAACACAACGACGACGGCAACACAAGCTTCTTCGGCCATGACGTCGTCGGCTCCGCGGCCGTGCGCGTGAACATGGTCTGTCGAGGATGGAGCGCCCTGGAGGAGAACCTCTGGAGGGTCAAGGTGTCCGGCCTCTTCGGCGTCAACTATCGGTCACTATCCGAGATCACGTTCGGCGTGTACCACTACCCAGGCAACCTGAATGAGCCTCACGCAGCGACATTCCTGGTCAACGCCAACGACGCAGGGTCGATCACGGCGACAGGCGCCGACTACGCCGGCGACGGCTCCACCGTCCTCTGGTGGGAGCAGCCCACCAACTACTTCTGCCCGAACGCTGTCACCGTCGAAGCAACCCCAGGGATCATCGATGGCGCCGGCATCGCCGTTGTGCCGACGGTCGAATGGCACGCCACCGCTGTAGGAACGGACTTCACATGACCGAGGAACTCGTCAACGCTGCCAGAGCCGCACTCGCCGACGGCCGCCCATCCGTCGCGCTCGCCAACCCCGGGCACGTGGCCATCTACGAGTCGCGTCGCAAGACCGCGAACCTGCTGGGCGAGATCACCATCGAGGACTGGACCGGCCTGCTCGAGGAGCGCCTCAACCTCACCCGTCACGAAGGCGGAGCACTCGAAGCCGACGGCTCGATCTCACCGACCGTCCGCGACATCGACTCGGCCAAGGAACGGCGACTCCGTGAGCGGAAGGAGCGGCTCGAGGCTCGCATCGCCGCAGACACCGCAAGGCTCGCCGAACTCGACGCGCAACTGTCCTAGGTGCTGCGCCGCGTCCGGAGACAAGATTGAGACTCATGGCTCAATGAGAGCCATGAGCAACTACCTCCCGAAACTCAGCCGGATCCGCAACGAAGTCGTCTTCTACCTCGGCGTCTTCTCCACGATCGCAGCAGCGGTCGGCGCAGTCATCGCTGACGCCGACCTCACCTCGCCAACCGGCATTCTCATCGCGCTCCCCGCCATCACCGGGGCAATCAGCCGGAACTTCGCGTTCGGTCCCGAGACCGTCGAGGCGATGAAGAACCGGCGCTAAGCCGATGCGCGCCGCATGGTGCCCGTTCGCTGAGCGGCACGAATACGCCCAATGGCCGACGGGCCCGCTCCGCGACACTGAGCATCGCAAAGCGGTCTGGCACACCACCCAAGGCGGCGACGGAGTGCTGAGCTGGTACCCGGTGTCGGGCGGGATCCCGCACTTCACGATCATGCTCAACGGCGCGATCAAGCAGCACTACTCGTGTCTCAACTTCTCGAGGGCCCTACGGAACCTTCGCGGCGGCGTCGAGACAAACACCGACGGCGCAATCCAGATCGAGATCGTCGGCTACGCCGGCAAGGACCACACTCCTCGGCAACGGGCCTCGATCACACGCCTCACCGCATGGTTCACGGCAGAGAGCCATGTCGCTCCGTTGCTTCCGATGGGCCGGCTCTCGAAGCCGTACCGGCGCGCGACGTTCGCCGAGTGGGATCACGGTGTCGGGCACTTCGGGCACGGCAACGTCCCCGAGCAGGACCATCACGATCCGGACATGACGGACTCGACGCACGCGGCGCTCGTCGCAGGCCTCGGCATCGACGACGACCCCCCGCCGACGCCTGCGGAACCGGCGCCGGCGCCCGCCGGGTCGCAGCGTTCCGGGAACCGTGTCGCGCCAGACGGGCTGATCCGGCCAGGCGATCATGGCCCTGGCGTCGAGCTGTTCCAACGACGCCTCTCCGACATCGTGGCGATGATGGGGCTGCGCAGGTCGTGGCGGATCCGCCAGCACGTCCCTTGGGACCTCCGACTCGGGCGCATGGGGCCGGCCGTGACCGGCGTCCATGACGTGCAATCGGTCGAATGGTGCCGTGCCCTGCAGACCTGGGCCGGGATCGAGGTCGACGGTGTCGTCGGGACCAGCGAGACCCACCCGGCAATGGTCGACGCTCTCGCCGCCCTCGGCGAGCCATGGGCCACCGACCAGTAGCAGCAGGAGATCACCATGGCCGTACCCGTTGTACCGACGCTAGCGACGCTCGGAGCGTCCGCAGCAACGTTCTTCATCGCACAGGCGACCGCGGTCGGCGGTGACACGACGATCGTGGCGATCCTCGGAGCCGCCGTCACAGGTCTGGCGGGTCTGGTCGGTTGGATGGTCCGCCAGCTGATGTCGGGCAACTGGGTTCGCTCCGAGACGGCCGACCTCGTGAAACAGCACGAGGCCGCGACGGAGGCGCTCGCCAAGTCGAACGAGCTGTCACAGCGGTTGATCGATGTCGCGTTCGGGTCGATGGATGGATGACAACCGGCCGCTCTCGAGGCGCGCCCTGCTGACGATCGTCGCGGTCCTGGTGTTGTCCGCCGGCGCAGTGATCGGGTCGGTTGTCGCTACAGCGAGGGCTGAGCGACCCTGGGACCCACTCGGCAGCTTCCCTGAGCAGGCCGTCATCGGTATCGCAGCTGACAGCGTCACAGTGGTCGGAACGAAGTGCTACGACGAGCCCGTCGACATCGTTGGATCGTGGTGGTGGCAGACCGTCGAACCGCCCGGCTCGGCCGTCGCACCCCTGAGCGGCTCAACGACCCGAGCAGCCGGATGTCACGAGTCGACATTCGTGAACCTGGTGCCACCCGAAGTGCGTTCGATCGACACGCAATTGGGCGGAGCGACCTGGATCGTGACCGGCGTCGAGACACCGATCGATGAGCAGTCTGGCCGCGAGGGAGTCCCGCACACGTGGCGCACCGAACCGTTCGAGCTCCCACCTTCTGAGGACTAGGCTGGCGTTCCCTGCTCGACCTGGCGATGGCCCAACGTGTTCTCGAGGCAGAGGGGTGCATGCACCCCCGACTTGCACACGATCCGCATGATTACGCCGAACGCGATGCAGGGTTGAACGTGCAACTTCGTTGAAATTATGCGGATCTTTGCTGTTTTGGGAGCAGGGGGTCGCAGGTTCGAATCCTGCCAGCCCGACGTCGGAACACTTCGTGTTCCTTACGGAGTTTCGCCTGGCGGCGAAACATCCATGTGCTCACGCGTACACATGGTTCAAGAGCTGTCCGATCAGCCTGACGTCGGAACACTCCGGAGTACGGCCCGACGTCGTCTGCCTTCGGGCCTCAGGTGGCTAGTCGGAGGATGCCGCCGTCGGCGCGGCCGACGAGCAGGCTGCGTTCGTCGATCCAGGCGAGCCGGCTCGTCTCGGCACCCGCCGAGATCGCCGTTGTGGGTTTCAACGTGCCACCCGTCTTCGTGGGGGCTCCCCACACCACCGTGCGCCGGTCATCACCGCCCGTCGCGATGGAAGTCCCACTGGGGTTCCATGCCAGGGCGTCGATCTGACGGTCGTGGGCATCCACCGATGCCGGTGCCGTCCCCTCAGGACCTTTGCCGCCGAAGTCCCACAAGCTCAGCTGACCTCGACAGGCGACGGCCAGCCAGCGACCTTGCGGGTCGAAAACCGTCCGTTCGATCTTCGACGGATACCCCGACATCGACAGCTCGCGTCCGCTCCAGAGTTTCCACGACTGGACGAATCCGTCCTGCGCTCCAGCGCACGCCCACTTCCCGTCGGGCGAGATCGCCAACGACAGCAACGAGCCGTGCCAGTCGAACCGCACGCGCTTTCCCGCGCGTTCGCCGACGACATCGTGCCAACCGATGCCGCCATAGGCCGATACACCGACCCGCTCGCCATCGGGCGACCACGCGATGTCGGTGACGGTCGAAGGCTGGTCGTCGAAGTCGTCGAGCACCGAGCCATCGTCATCGACGATCAGCAGATGACGCCCCACACCGACGGCGAGGACAGGCGCCGCTGACGACCACGCCATTGCGGTGACCCAGGTCGCGCACTCCACCGTGGCTGCCATCACGCCAGCCCGGTCGTACAGACGCACCATGCCGTCTTGTCCGCCGACGGCGAACCGTGTGCCGTCGGCTGACCAAGCTGCGCTCAGCACGCCCATCTCATGGTTCGCCAGAACGACCGTTGCGCCGTTGTCGGTTTGCACGAGTGCTGCCTCGCCGCCGAGCGAGCCGACGACCGCGAGGCTTCGATCCGGGCTTGGCTCGACCACATGCACGTAGTCATCGAGGTCGATGCGCCAGCGAACAGGCGACGCAGCGCCCACCTCGCTCATACGAGACAGGCTCGGAAGCTCGACTCGAGCTCCTCTCGGTCAAGGTTGCGACCGATGAACACCAGTCGATTCCGGCGTTCCTCACCCTCGCCCCAGGAACCGAGGGCTTCGGCGTCGAGCAGCATGTGCACGCCCTGGAACACGTAGCGCTCGTCCCAGCCTTCGATCGCCAAGATGCCCTTGGAGCGGAAGATGTCAACGCCCTTGGTCTGCAGCAGGTTGCTGAGCCATTCGTTGAGGCGCTCGACGTTGAGGTCGCCGACCGCCTCGATGCCGACGGACGTGACGGTCTCGTCGTGCTGATGCTCGGCGTCGGGATCGAGAAACTCGGGGTCGTCCGCGAGGACACGATCGAGGGAGAACGCGCCTACTTCGAGAATGGCATCGAGGTCGACCTTGCCGTGCTGGGTACGGATGATCGGAGCCAGCTTGTTGAAGTCGCGGATGCGGGCCTCGACCGTGTCGAGCTCGGCTCCGTCGACCAGATCGATCTTGTTCAACATGATGCGATCAGCAAACGCGAGCTGCTCGACGGCCTCGTTCTCGATGCCCTCGGGCTTCTCCTCCTCGAGATGCGGCAGGAGGTGCTTGGCGTCGACCACGGTCACAATCGCATCGAGGCGCAGCTGAGCGGCCATCTCGTCGTCGACGAAGAACGTCTGGGCGACCGGTGCCGGATCGGCGAGCCCCGTGGTCTCGATCAGGATCTGATCGAACTTGTCCTTGCGCCGCATCAGATTGCCGAGAATGCGGATCAGGTCGCCACGAACGGTGCAGCAGATGCAGCCGTTGTTCATCTCGAAGATCTCTTCTTCGGCATCGAGCACGATCGCATCGTCGATGCCGATCTCACCGAACTCGTTCTCGATCACGGCGATGCGCTTGCCGTGCTGCTCGGTGAGGATGTGATTCAGCAGGGTCGTCTTGCCGGCTCCAAGGAAGCCAGTCAACACCGTCACCGGAACTCGTTCGTCAGTCATGGTCGAATGATAATGATTCCCAGTAGGCCGTGCAGATTCGGGCGTCACCGCTGCTCATCCGTCGCTCATCCGGGGCCGCGTCACCCGGAGAGGGCACGGTCCGAGTCACCCGAATCGGTGAACGTTCTCGACCCGAGCGTTCCTTGAGATTCGCTTCATGACGGGCTGATCCAGGTCGCCCACGATGCGGGCCATGGACCACAACAAGTACTTCTCGACCGTCGTTCTGACGGCACTCCTTCTGGTGGCGGCATTGCTGGCCGCCGCTCCCGCTGCCCACGCGCAGACCGCAGGTGACACCGACGGCGACGGCGTTCCCGACGTCGAGGAGATGAACAGCTATGCGCTGCTCATCAACGCCAGCTTCGAGGACGGCGTCGACCCGGGCGTTGCGACGAATCGTTGGGGCTCGGCTCCTCGCCAGGCTCTCCAGTTCTGGGAGACGCAGATCCCGGGTTGGAGCACCACCGAGGGACCCAATCGGATCGAGATCTGGCAGAGCGGCTTCAACAGCACACCGTCACAGCACGGCTCGAACCACGCCGAAATCAATGCGAACGAGCACGCCACGCTGTACCAGGACATCCGCACCCAGCCCGGCACCACGCTCGAGTGGAGCATCTGGCACCGAGGCCGCGCCGGGACCGACCATGCGGTCGCCCTCGTCGGCGATGCCTCCGGCCCGCTGAGCGAGCTCCCGGTCGAGGTCTACATGTCGACGGGCAACACGGCCTGGGTGCAGTACTCGGGCACCTATGTGGTGCCGGCCGGCCAGACCCGGACCCGTCTCGCCTTCCGGTCGATCAGCACCGCGACCGGCAACCTCTCGGTGGGCAACTTCATCGACAACCTCGAGGTCAATGTGCTGGTCGCCCGTGACAGCGACGGCGACGGCGCCCCCGACCACCTCGACACCGACAGCGACAACGACGGCATCAGCGACGGCGACGAGGCCAAGGAAGACCGACCCGACGAGGTCACCTTCAACATCCCCGATGCCGGGATACCCGTCGGCGACTCCTGCGGTTTCGCTCTGGACAGCGACCGCCTTCCCCGCCAGGCCGTTGCGGTCGGCAACTGGGCACCCGGCGCAACCGTGCTCTCGACCGGCTTCGACGGTTCGTACGAATGGATGCAGCTCTCCGGCTCGTGGGAGCAGCGCGGCAGCGCACTCCGCCAGCTCCGCAACTGCGGCTACGACCACACCGCACTGCTCGACACGGCACCGATCGCCGACTTCACCTTCGAGGTCTCGGTCCGGGCCGTCGACGGCACCAACGGCGGCGGCATCGTGTTCAACCAGTCGAGCCCGGACACCCGCTCCGGTGCGATGGTTGTCCACCTGATCCGGGATGGCGCCGTGCTCGCGTGGGGTCGCTACGACCATGCCGGCTACTACCGGAGCCTCGGCCGGACACCGGTCAGCAGCGGCGGCACCGACACCATCGCCGTCACCCAGCAGGCCGGCTCGGTCGAGATCTCGTTCAACGGTGAGGTCGTCGGGACCACGACCGCCTCCAACCCCGGCGGCTACGTCGGCTTCATGAGCTCGCTCTCGAGCGTCGCCTTCGATCATGCGGCGTTGACCGCAGCCTGAGCGGGCAGCTCACCCGCACCGTCCCCAGTCCCCCATTCGCAGTGGCGCTCCCTCGGTCCATGGGAGCGCCACTGGCGCGTCCGGGCTACTCCTCTTCTTCGCGAACGGCGATCTCGAGGCCGCCGAGGTGGACCGCACGCCAATCGTGGTAGGCAGCCCAGATCACGAGCATCGGGGGCAGGACCACGATCGCTGCGACCAACGAGTAGCCGACGGTGATGGCCGTGAGGAGGCCGAACTGACCCATCGGTGGCACCGGAGCGAAGACGAGCACCAGGAACCCGAGGGCTGTGGTGAGCGCGCTCCCGATCAGCGCGCCGCCGGTCGTGCGCATGACCTTCGCCAACGCCTCGGCCAGCGTGTGCGACCCATGCTCGCGTTCTTCGAGGAAGCGGTGCGTGACGTGGATGGTGTAGTCGACACCGATGCCGATCGACAGTGCGGTGATCATCGCGGTGATCACGTTGTAGGAGTAACCGAGAATCGCCATCGTCCCGAGCACCCACACCAGCACCAAGCCGATCGGGAGCACCGACAGAACGGCGAGCATCGGGCGGAACTCGGTCGCCCAGAAGAAGAGCACCAGGACGATCAACGCCGCGAGCACGGTCAGCACGATCGAGTTGCCTTGGCTCTCGGTCAAGCTGTCCGACACCTCGAGGCCGATGATCTGACCGGAGATCGCCGTGACCTCCTCGTCGGGCCCGAGCCACAGTCCGTCGACCTCCTCGATCAGCGAACGCGTGGCTTCGAGATCACCGCTGAACGCATCGAACTGGACGAGCATCCGGTCGACGTCGTCACCCGCGCCGTACGCGACCACCGATGCGAACGCCGCCGGGTCTGCTCCTTCGATGATGTCCAGCGCCTCTTCGATCACCGCGGACTCGACAACGAAGGGGTTGTCCGCGCCGAAGTCGAGCGTGTTGAGCTCAGCCTGAGCATCCAGCGGAAGGTTGCTGGCGACGACACCGAGCGACGAGGTCACCGGACCGGCGACGGCATCGGGTTTCTGCACCGGGTCCTCCAAGCCCTCCGAGAGGTCGAGCAGGTTTCGGAGTGTCCGGTCGCTCGTGACATCGGACTCGATGAGGACCGTGACCGGTTCGGTGTTGCCGCCGAGGAACTCGTCGATGAAACGAATGTCCTCGGCAGAGTCAGAACCCTGGGTCACGAAGTCGGCCTGGTCGAACTCGGACTCGACTTGCGTGGCGAGGCCGGCCATCACGAGCGTGAAAACGCCTGTCAACGCAAGGATCGCGCCGGGCTTGGCCACGCTGGCGGCACTCAACCGCTCGACCAGCGGTCCGGCGCCGGGGATGGCGTCGTTCATCAACCGCGAGAACGGCTCGCGTCCGCGGGCCTCGTTGCGTCGGTCGAGCAGCACGCGAGCAGCGGGCACACCGGTGAGGAAGACGATCAGACCGCTGGCCACACCAACGCCAGCGACAACACCGAAGTCCGCCATGCCATCGATGTCGCCGGCCAGGTTCGTCAGGAAGCTGATGATCGTGGTTCCGCCGGCCAGGCCCAGCGGAAGCATCACGTGCGACACCGCGTCGGAGACTCCTTCGCGAGCCGCTTCGCCCTCGACGACGGTCTCCCGATAACGCGATGTGACCTGGATCCCATAGTCCACGCACAGGCCGATCAGGATGATCGGCACCATCTGGGCCATAACGCTGGGTGCGCCGATGACCCCAAGGCCGTCCGGACCGAGGAGGCCCTGGAAGCCAAGCGCCCAGACGATCGTCAGGATCAAACCGCCGAGGCTGAGAAACACGTCGCTCAATTGGCGATAGAAGACGAACAGCAGGATCCCGATCACGACGAAAGCGACCAGCATCAGCACCGCGAACGCCGCCGCAGCGTCGGAGTCGGCGGTCAGCTTGCCGGGCGAGAAGGTCCGGGCGGCGTCGACGGCCGCCAACGGCACCGCCTGCACGGCCTCGTCGGCGGCGAGTTGCGCGTCGACGACCTCCTGCTCTGAGCCGACGGCATTGACGACGATCACGCCGATGCCGCCAACGATCGCGCCATCGCCGTCGCGGGCGATGAACGACTCGAGCGTCTCGGCCAGCCCGGCGTTCGCGGGATCGGCGATCGCAGCATCGATGTCGGCCTGGCTGAGCGTCGCGGGATCAACCGATCGCGGATCGCCACCGGGTCCCGCGACCATTGCGAGCACCAGACCACCGATGGACACGGGCGGGCGCTCGTCGATCAACATCGGCGCGAGCTCGGGGGTCTCGACCACCGCACGGTTGGTCATGAGCGAGTCGACGACACCGCCAGGGGTGAGGACCGGTCCCCGAAGCACGACCTGAATCGATTCGAGCGCAGCGAACTGGGGGAAGCTCTCGTCGAGTGCGCCTTGTGCCGCGACGAGTTCGCTGCCACTCGGCAGGAATGACTCCTCGGGATCGGCCTGCGGCGCCGTGACCGACAAGCCGACGATCGCGACGATGGTGATCGCGAGGACGAGCGCCAACGCAATCCAGGGGCGACGGCTGACGAAACCGCCGTACACATCGAACAATCGCTTCATGGCAATCCTCCCGAATCGGCTGCCCCGAACCGACCCGGCGAGCAACCTAGTCGCCGAACGGCGCATGGGTCCTGGGATACGACCGGATCGGCACGCGTCGCCCTCACTGACTACCGTCGCTCGCATGCCGCAATGGAGCAACTGGTCGGGCCGCCACACCGCCAACCCGACCACCCTGCACTTCGCCCGCAACGAAGATGCCCTCGCCGCCCTGGTCAGCACGATCAGCGAGGCGCAGTCGATCCGGGTCGCCGCGTCAGGACACAGCCACATGCCGCTGATCCCGAACGATGACTGCATCATCGACATGACGGGGCTCACCGGTGTCATCGGCACCGACTCGGCGGCGGGTACGGCCCGGGTCTGGGCGGGCACGACGATCGCCGCGCTGGGTCGTCCGTTGCACGAGGCCGGCCTCGCACTGCACAACCAGGGCGACATCGATCGCCAGCAGATCGGCGGTGCCATCGCGACCGGCACCCACGGCACCGGCAAGACACTCAGCAACCTCTCGGCGGCGGTGACCGGCGCACGCGTGGTCTTGGCGAGCGGGGACATCGTCGAGTGCTCGGAAGTCGACAACCCGGAGCTGTTTCAGGCGCTTCGGCTCAACATCGGCGGCGTCGGCGTCGTCACGCAACTCGAGATCCAGTGCGTCGATGCGTTCCGGCTTCGCGAACGCGGCTGGGAAGCGCCGATCGACGAGCTCCGCCCGCAGCTCGAGACGCTGGCCGAAGAGCACCGCCACTTCGAGTTCTTCTGGTACCCGGGCATCGATCGAGCAGCCGCGAAGGCGATCGACACGACCGACGACGCACCCGAATACCCGCTCGCCGAGGAAGGCGCCCGATGCGGGTGGAACTACGAGGTGCTCCCCAACCATCGTCCGCACCTGCACACCGAGATGGAGTTCAGCGTGCCCCTCGAGCAGGGACCGGCCTGTCTCGACGCGATCGTGCACCTCTTGCGCACCGAATTCACCGACGTGCGCTGGCCGGTCGAGTACCGAACGCTCGCGGCCGACGACGTGTGGCTCTCCACCGCCGGCAGTGGGCCGGTGGCGACGATCTCGGTCCACCAGGGCATCGACCACGACGAAGAGCCGTTCTACCGCTCCTGCGAGGAGATCTTCCGCAGCTTCGACGGGCGTCCGCACTGGGGCAAGGTCAACTGGTTCAGCCACGACGACTTCGCGGCGACCTACGACCGCTGGGACGACTGGTGGCAGGTGCGAGACGAACACGACCCCAACCGAGCATTCCTCGGGCCCTGGCTCGGTTCGGTGGCGCCCGGCTGATCCGGGAAACCCGACTGGCGACGGCGGCATCGCGCCATGCGAGGATGACGCATGGACGATTCACACATCGATGAGCGCTTCCGCATCGGCGACACGCTGATCTTCGAGAACGATCGAGTCCGGGTCTGGGAACTCGCACTCGATCCTGGCGAGGAGTCACACGCGCACGAACACGCGAACGACTACGTGATGATCTGCATCGAGGGCGACAAGGTTGCCGGCAAGGCGACGCCAGGTCAGGACGACCCGTACGGGAGGTTCGGCGACTTCGTCGACATTCCGACCGGTCCCGGACACACCCTCTACGTCGAGGGTGGCGTGCACGAGACGGCGGTGAACACCGGATCGAGCCGCTACCGCAACATCCTCGTCGAACTACTCGACGGTTAGGGTCGGGCCATGACCGACGAGCTGCTCTACGACGTCAGCGACCGCATCGCCACGATCACGTTCAACCGCCCCGATCGGATGAACACGATCACCCACCGCATGCTCAACGGGCTGAGCGAACTCCTGCTCCAAGCCGACCGCGACCGCGAGGTTCGGGCGATCATCATCACCGGGGCCGGCAAGGCGTGGTGTGCCGGTCTGGACATGGCGGCAGCGATGGCCGGCGACGCATTCGACTCCGAAGGCCAGGAACGACCCGCTCCGGGCGAGTTCGACCTGCGCGACGCTCCCCCGATCGTGCTCAACAAGATCGACACGCCGACGATCGCCGCGCTCAACGGCGGCGCCGCCGGCTACGGCATGGACATTGCCCTCGGCTGCGACCTCCGGATCGCGTCAACCAAGGCCAAGTTGTCGGCCGCGTACACCGCACGGAACCTCGTGCCCGAGAGCGGGGGCACCTGGCTGTTGCCTCGCATCGTTGGCTGGTCGAAAGCCTCCGAGCTGTTGTTCACCGCTCGCACGCTCACCGCGGACCAGGCACTCGAGTTCGGCCTCGTGAGCGAGGTCGTCGATCCCGAGGCGCTTACCGACGCGGCCCGCAACCTTGCCGGCGAGATCGCCGCCAACGCGCCGCTCGCCGTCCGGGCCGCGAAGCGCATGATGCGTCACGCCATGACGGAGGACTTCGAGGACCACGTGCAGCGCGAGTACTTGGCGCTGCTGCAGCTCTTCTCCACGAAGGACTTCCGAGAAGGCATCGCCGCCTTCATGGAGAAGCGCCAGGCCGACTTCACCGGCGAATAGGGCCCGCGCCGGTCCAGAGGTCCCGCAGACCCCGCCGTTCGCCGAATCGTTGGAACGCGTGGGCTGCTGTCGGCCTACCATGCTGCCATGGCAAGTGCAGATCCCTTCAGCGAACCGTTCGGCACCCTCTTCGGCGACCAGATCACCGTGGCCCGGGGCGGCCCTGACGGCTACGTGTATTCGGGCTCTGCCGAACCGCTCACCGACTTCTCGCTGCACCCCGGAACCCACGTGCTGCACTACGGCAGCGCATGCTTCGAAGGCCTCAAGGCGCACAAGCAGGCCGATGGATCCGTGGCGATCTTCCGACTCGATGACCACGTCCAACGCTTCATCAACTCGATCACGCTGCTCCGGCTGCCGGTCCCCGACGCCGACCTCCTCCGCCGGATGATGCTCGATGCTGCCGCGGCCAACATCCATCACACGCCCGATCAGCCCGGTTCGCTTTACCTGCGTCCGACGATCATCGGCACCGACCCGAACATCGGCGCCGCCGCAGCCCCGTCACAGCATGCGCTGCTCTACATCCTCACGAGCCCGGTCGGCGACTACTTCGCCGGCGGCATTCGCCCTCTGAGCCTGCTGCTCGAAACGAAGACCCCGCGCACGACGCCGCAGTTCGGATCGATCAAGAGCGGCGCCAACTACGTGATGGCCCTCGGCCCGACACTCGACGCCAAAGCCGATCACGGGGTCGATCAGGTCCTGTTCGCGACCGACGGCGACGCGACCGAGACTGGTGCCGCCAACTTCTTCATGATCAACGACACCAGCTTGATCACCCGGAATCTCGACAACTCGTTCCTGCACGGTGTGACCCGCGCCTCGATCATCCAGGTCGCCAGCGACCTCGGGTACTCGGTCGAAGAACGCACCGTGCCGGCATCGGAGATCATCGACGCAACCGACGACACCGAGATGTTCCTGTCCGGCACGGCGGCCGTGATCGCACCGGTTGGCAACCTGATCCACGAGGGCGAGACCCTGCAGGTTCGCGACGGTCAGCCGGGCCCGAACACGCTGCGACTGCGCGAGGCACTGGTTGCTGTCCAGAGCGGCGCAGCCGAGGACACCCACGGCTGGCGCACCACCGTCGGCTGACCTCTACTGCAGCTAGGTCGCCAAAGCGGTCACGACCGCGACGGTGTTGCTCGCCATGATCGTGGCGGCCCACCGATTCATCGAGGAGCGAAGCTCCGAACGCATGTCCGACATCTCGGCGCGCAACTCGCCGGCCAGACCCGTGATGCGTCCGTCGAGTGCTACAAGACGCCCATCGACCACGGCGAATCGTTCGTTGACCTCGGAGCGGAACTTTGACATCTCCAGGCGCAGATCGGCCATGTCCGCCTTCAACTCGGTTCGCAGCTCGGCCATGTCCGTCTTCAACTCGGTTCGCAGCTCGGACATCTCCGTCTTCAACTCGGTCCGGAGGTCGGCCATGTCCGCGGCGACCTCGGAGCGGTTGGCACCCATCTCGCGCTGAAACCAGGGGATCGTGACCAGCTGGTCAGAGGGTTCGTTGGGCAAGAGATCCATCAGCGTGTCCGCTGACTGTTGTCCGAGCGTCTCGCTGAGCGAGTCGTAGAGGTCTCGACGATCGCGTTCGGTCGTGGCCATGGGTCTTCATTCCAGTCCTGGAAGCACATGTGCACGGGAGGAAGTCCTGAACGCGGGTCTTCGAACGCAACGATCACGGTAGCGGTGCAGTGGGATGCTGTCGAACGAGCGACTAGCCCGGCGGATCACCGTCGGTCGCCCAGGCGCTCAGCCGCCGATAGCCGAGCAGCCGGCCCACCGCCACCGCCGAGGTCTCACGCACGTAGTCGTTGGTCGTCGCACCAATCGACGTCGGCGACACGTAGGCCTCGAGCCCGAGGTCATCGGCGATCGAACGCAGCCGGTAGCTGTGGTAGCCCTCGGAGACCAGGAGCGCCGAGGTCAGGTTCCGCTCGTCCATCTGCGCGACGGTCGCGGAAAGCTGCTGGTAGGTGTCGGCGCCATCGACGATCGTGAGGATTGCATCTTCGGGCACACCGGCCTCGCGTAGGTAGACGAAGCCGGAGAAGCCCTCGGTGAATCGGTCGCCCTCCTGGTTCGAGCCGGTGGTCACGATGAACTCGGCCTGGCCGTCGTTCCAGAGTTCGAGCGCCCGGTCCAGCCGGCGGGCCAGCACCGGCGAAGGGGTGCCATCGAACTGGGCCGCCCCGAGAACGACGGCGACATCGGCGGGACGGGTCTCGTCGTCGTCGGCCGCCGCCCGGACCTGCAGGAAGGTCGCTCCCCAGTACATGGCGCCCAAGATCAAGACGGCGGCGCAACCGATCGCCAGATTGCGCCACCGAACCGGCGACAGCGCCTCGTCGTAGGTCATCCCCGGCCATGGCTCACGAGGTTCGAGCGGAGCCGCGTCGTCGTCCGCCGGGTCGTGGGGTTCGTCGTCGTCGGGTTCCGTGCCGCGGTCTCGCTCGGGTTCGCGCTGCACCTCTCCGTCCTGGTCCTGTGAGGATTCGGCCTCCTCTCGGCGTTTCTTGCCGACTTCCTCGGCGAGGTTCAGCGCTCCCTGCTCGAAGGCCGCCATGAGGTGGCCGAAGCCGTCCTCGAGATCTCCGAGCACGCCGCGAGAAGGGGTCCGCGCCTCGGTCGCAGCCTCCTCTGAAGCAGCCTCCTCGGGCGCCTCGTCATCCGCGTCGGGATCGGCCGACGCCCGATCGGCCTCGTCAGGCTGCGGCGAGTCGCTCACGGGCTGCTCGCAGTCGCTGTAGGGCGGTGTCGCGCCCGAGACGCACGAGCGGTTCGTATAGCGGGATGCCGCCCATACGTCCCGTGACGGCCACCCGGACCGGTACCGCGGAACGAACGCCGAGATCATCGCCGACCGCACGCACCGTCTGGTTCAGCACGTCGGCATCCCACTCGCAGTCCTCGAATGCCGAGATCACACCGTCGAGAACCTCGAGACCGGACTTGGCCTTGACCAGGCCCTTGGTGAAGCTCTTCTCGTCGATCTCGACTTCGTCGAGGAACAGCCAGTCATACCAGTCCCCCGCCTCGCTCAGCGTGTTGATCCGCTGCTGAACCTCGCCGGCGAACTCGCCGACGAAGGGCACGGCCACAGCCTCCGCATCCCACCGCTCGTCGGCCTGAAGATAGGGCAGCACCTGGTCGACGAAGTCCGTGGGCTCAAGCGCCTGGATGTAGGTATTGCTGAAGTGGTCGAGCTTGGCCAGGTCGAAGAATGCCGCGGCCTTGTTGACCCGGTCGAGGCTGAACTTGGACACGATTTCGTCGATCGGTCGGATCTCGACATCGTCGTCGGGGCCCCAGCCGAGCAGCGCCAGATAGTTGACCATGGCCTCGGGCAAATAGCCGCGGGTTCGATAGTCGGCGATCGAGACATCGTCACGGCGCTTGGACAGCTTCTTGCGCTGCTCGTTGACGAGCAGCGGCAGATGGCCGTAGATCGGTGGCTCAGCGCCCAACTCCTCGAGTAGCAGCTGCACCTTGGGCGTGGTGTTGAGCAGGTCCTCGCCGCGAATGGCGTGGGTGATGCCCATGTCGGCATCGTCGACCGCGTTCGCGAGCAGAAACGTTGGCGAGCCGTTCGACCGCCAGATCACGAAGTCCTCGAGGTCGTCGCTCGCGAAGCTGACCTCGCCGCGGACCGCGTCATCGAACGCAACCGAGCGACCCTTCGGCGTGCGATACCGAACGGCGCGCCCCTCGATCAACTCGGTTGAGTCGATCGGCTCGTTGTCGTCGTCGACGTGATACGCCCGCCCGCTCGCCAGCAGGTCCGACACCACCTGGCGGTGACGGTCGCGGCCCTCACTCTGGAAGAACGGCCCTTCGTCCCAATCGATCCCTAACCAGCGCAGCTCGTCGAAGATGACCTCGATCAGCTCAGGGCGGTTGCGATCACCGTCGGTGTCCTCGATACGCAGCACGAACGTGCCGCCGGTCGACCGGGCGAACAACCAGTTGAACAGCGCCGTCCGGGCAGAACCGACATGCAGATAGCCGGTCGGAGACGGAGCGAAGCGGCAGCGGACGTCGGTCATGTGGAGGCCTCGGCTGTTGTCGAAGGGTTGTGAAGGGCCGGCTCGCCAACGCGGGGTTCGGCGACAACTGCGGAGCCGACGGCTCGATCGTGCAGCGCTGCGCCGGAGGAGGAGAAGGAACCAACCAGGAACGTGAGCAAGGCCAGCCCAAGCAGGCCGAAGAACACGATGCCCGGCACCTCGATAGCGATCGGAGATGCCGCGACGAACAGGAACACCCAGAGCCAGAAGCTCTGGCGAACCACGGAGCGAAGCAAGCCGGGGGCGAGCCCGATCGGCGTGCCGTCGCCAGGCTCGCCCGTGGTGGCACGAACCACGCGCAGGCCCATCGCCCGCTTGCCGGGCGATGCACCGAGTACGCCATCGAACCAGGCGTGATAGCCGAACGTCGACGCAACGACGAACAGAAACAGGATCACCCAGAGCGCGCTGTTGGGGCCCTCGCACATGATCGGTGAGTCGGGTGTGCACGGCTCGACCGTCGACATGCCCGCCGCTTGGAGTTGACGGGACAGCACCAACACCACGATCCACTGGAGCGCGAACAGCGATGCTGCGTCGATCATCCAGGCGGAGAACCGCGGACCGAACTCGGCCGGGCGGGCACGATCCCTGACCTCGGCCACCTCCGCTGCCATCTCAGTCGATGACGCTGGCGAGCACCGACTCCCAGTCGGAGGCGTCGTCGAGGATCTTGGCGTGTGGGCGACGCAGGAACTCGGTCGGAATGGCGTCGGCGATCGCCCGGCGCTCCGCGTAGTGATGGGGGTGGTGCACCTCTTCGAACAAGGACTTGCGAAGCGTGACGAGATCCTTGGGGGCTTCGCTGTCGAGGAACCCGAAGATGGTGAATGCGCACCTGACGTCGTGGATCGTCGGCGCACGACCGAACGACGATGCCCGCTTGAGAGCCACCGCTACGCAACCGGCGACCGTGTCATCGAAGTGTTCGCCGGACGTGAGCGAGACCTCGTCCTCAAGGCTCTTGGCCAGCTTGATGGCGAAACCCTGATCGGGCCCTTGTGAGCCGAGCAGGTCACCGTCGGGTTGCCCGCTGGCGAACACGTCGCCGGGGCGGTTCGCCGCCCACTCGCGATCCCGTCGCGGCGGAGACGCGTAGTGCGGAGTCGCGACGGGGCTGAGCGGGACGTTCTGCGGTTGGCTCACCGGGCCAGCCTACGCGATCGTCAGGCGGCATCCGGTGCGTGGAGAAGCCCAAAGACGATCCCATCGACCAGGGCTTGCCAGCTGGCCTCGACGATGTTCTCGCTCACGCCGATCGTCGTCCAGCGGTCCTTGCCGTTGGAGAGATCGATGAGCACGCGGGTCACCGCAGCGGTTCCCGCGGCGCTGTCGAGCACCCGGACCTTGTAGTCGGTCAGCGCGATGTCGTTGAATGCCGGATAGCGATCTCCGATCGCCTCGCGGAGCGCGGCGTGCAGCGCGTTGACGGGACCGTTCCCTTCGCCGATCGCGGCGATTCGCTCGCCAGCGACTCGGAGTTTCACGGTGGCCTCGGTTTCCATTTCGACGGCAACGTCGTTCCACGCACGTGCGCCGCTTCCGGAGCGGTGTTGGGTCGACACCCGAAAGCTCTCGAGTTCGAAGAAGTCCTGGGTCCAGCCGGAGGCACCGCGCAGCAGGAGTTCGAGCGAGGCATCAGCAACCTCGAACTGGTAGCCCTCGTGCTCGAGGCGCTTCAGGATGTCGATGACATCGCCGCTCGCCTTGCCGTCGAGTTCGATCCCGATCTCCTTGGCGCGGATCTCGATCCCGGCCTTGCCGGCCATCTCGCTGACGACGAAGCGTGCCTGGTTGCCCACGATGCTCGGATCGACGTGTTCGTAGGCGTCGGGTCGGCGAGCGATCGCACTGGTGTGGAGGCCGGCCTTGTGGGCGAACGCCGACTGGCCGACGTAAGGCTGCTGCGGATCGGGTACGAAGTTCGCCAACTCCGCGATCTGGTTGGCGACCGAGGTCAGGTGAGGGATTCGGTCCTCGGGGATCGTCTCGACGCCCATCTTGAGCGAAAGGTTGCCGATAATCGGCACGAGATTGCAGTTGCCCGTGCGCTCGCCGTAGCCGTTGATCGTGCCCTGCACCTGGACGGCGCCGCCTTCGACCCCGGCGATGGCGTTGGCGACACCGCACCCGGTGTCGTCGTGCAGGTGCACTCCGATCCCGACATCGCCGCCGAAGTAGTCGACGATCTCACTCACCGTCCGGCGAACCTGTGACGGCAGCGAACCGCCATTGGTGTCGCACAAGACGAGCCGGGTCGCACCGGCTTCGGCCGCGGCCTCGAGCACTCGCAGGCTGAACTCGGGGTTGTCCTTGTACCCGTCGAATACGTGCTCGGCGTCGAAGAACACCTGCAGTCCCTGCGAGGTCAGGTACTCGACAGAGTCCCGGACCATCGCAACGCCCTCGTCGAGCTCCACTCGAAGCGCCTCGGTCACGTGGTAGTCCCAGCACTTGCCGACGATGCAGACCGTCGTCGTGCCGGCGCCCACCAGGTTCTGAAGCGTGAGGTCCTCATCGACGCGGCCGCGGGGCCGGCGGGTTGACCCGAAGGCGACGAAGGTGCTGCGCACCAGGTCGAGCTCGGTCGCCGCACGGCGGAAGAACTCGTCGTCCTTGGGGTTGGCGCCTGGCCAGCCGCCCTCGATGTAGTGCACGCCCAGGCGGTCGAGCTGGTTGGCGATCTTGAGCTTGTCCTCGACGGTGAACGAGATGCCTTCGAGCTGGCTTCCGTCGCGGAGCGTCGTGTCGTAGATCTCGACGGAGGCGGGTACCGATGCCATTGCTTCTCCCCTGTCCCGCCTCAGTTGGCTACGGCCGCGGCGATCGCATCACCGATCGCGGCGGTGCCGCCCTCAGTGTTGCCGTGAGCGAGCGCGGCCTTCATCACACGATCGGCAGCTTCGGTCTCGCCAAGATGGTCGAGCATGAGCGCACCACTGATGACCGCGGCGGTCGGATTGGCGAGACCCTTGCCGGCGATGTCGGGCGCGGAGCCATGGACCGGCTCGAACATCGAGGGACTGGTGCGGCTCGGGTCGAGGTTGGCCGAGGCGGCGAAGCCGATGCCGCCGCTCACGGCTCCGCCGAGGTCGGTGAGGATGTCGCCGAAGAGGTTGTCGGTGACGATCACGTCGTAGCGCTGTGGATCCTCGACGAAGTAGATGCAGGCCGCATCGATGTGGTTGTACGCCGTCTCGACCTGCGGGTATTCCTCGCCCACCTCGTTGAAGGTGCGCTCCCAGAGGTCGCCGCTGAAGGTCAACACGTTGGTCTTGTGCACCAGAGTCAGGTGCTTGCGCTCGGACTTCGACGCCAGGTCGTAGGCGTAGCGGACGCAGCGTTCGACGCCCATCCGCGTGTTGACCGAACCTTGGGTGGCGATCTCGTGTGGCGTGTTGTGGCGGAGGAAGCCACCCTCGCCGGCATAGGTACCCTCGGTGTTCTCACGGATGACGGTGAAGTTCACGTCGTCGGCTTCGGACACGAACGGGCGCTGGTTGACGTAGAGATCGAGGGCGAAGCGCATCTTGAGCAGCAGGCCACGCTCGATCACACCAGGCGGGACCTCCGGCGTGCCGACCGCACCCAGGTAGATCGCATCGAGGTCGCGCCACTCGTCGAGCGTCGAGTCGTCGAGCACGGTGCCGTCACGCAGGTAGCGGGCGCCACCGAGGTCGTAGTCGACCGTGTCCAGCTCGACACCGGCTGCGGCGATGACCTTCAGGCCCTCGGCAATGACCTCCGGGCCAATGCCGTCGCCGCCCAGAATGCCGACCTTGTGTCCCATGTCCCGATTCTCCCGATCGTTGCGAAACGAAGTGACCAGGCTACGGGCGCCTGGGCGGCCGTCACACGGTGGACCGCTTGGCCGTGATGCGAGCGCCCCCGAGGTTGCCTCCGGCAAAGAGGCGGTCGACGGCTCCATAGAAGCGGTCCAGTGCGGCGACGGTTCCCTCGTTGTAGCGGGCCTTCAGTTCGCCCCGTGCCTTGCGGAACGCCAGGTAACGGTCGTGGACGAAGGCCGACCAGTCGTCGCTCATGTCGACGATGTCGATGTCCACGAAACCTGCCGCAGCGAGTTGAGCGACGTAGGCGTCCAGATCGGGCAGATACGGGCACGAGACCTCGGCCGCGAGCAGGTCACGCTCGGCATCGCTGAGCATCGAGCGCTCGTAGAAATCCTCGACATAGATCGGCGCGCCAGGCTCCAAGAGGGATGCACACGAGCCGAACAAGCGCGCTCGATCCGGGATGTGCAGGATGCACAGCAGGGACATCATCGCCGCGAAGCGTGTCCCCGAGAGCTCGCCGGCTTCCGGTTGGACGATGTCGCCACACAGGTGACGCACCTGCGACCCGAGACCGCAGCGGTCGGTCAACGACGCGGCCAGGGCGTGCAGGTCCGGTTGCAGCTCGAGCGCGACGACCTCTGCGCCCGTGCGGTCGGCCAGATAGCGGGCAGGCCCACCCAAGCCAGAGCCGACATCGAGAACGACGTCGTTGGGGCCGCTGGCGAGGGCCTGCGCAGCGACGTCGACGGCCGCGGTGCCGTGGTAGTGGTACTGATCGAACGGGCTGAGATCAGCGACGGTGAGCGGCGCATCGTCGGCAAATCCGGCAGCTCGAAGGTCGGCGAGGACGCGATCGACGTCGCCGTACAGCCCCATCGACTTCAGATCAGCCACGAGCGTGCACGCTAGATCTGCAGCAACCGATCGTCCCAGACGGGCCGTGCGACGTGGCACCCAATGGCTCGGCAGAGCGGGCAGTCGATAGCCTGGACGGCTTATGGCTGACCAGAAGCAACTCTCGCGAGATGCCTACGACCGGCTCAGTGCCGAGCTCCAGGATCTCACCACGCGCGGCCGAATCGACATCGCCCGAAAGATCGAAGCCGCCCGTGAGCTCGGCGACCTCAAGGAGAACGGCGACTACCACGCCGCCAAGGAGGAGCAGGGCAAGATGGAGGGTCGCATCATGTCCCTCGAGGCGATGCTCGAAGACGTCGAGATCGTCGACGAGGTCGTCGTCAGCGACGAGGTCCAGACCGGCAACGTGGTCACCATCCGCTACGAGGGCGACACCGAGACCGAGCAGTACCTGATCGGATCGATCGAGGAACGCCGCCCGGGCATCACCGTGATGTCGCCCGGGTCGCCCCTCGGCGAAGCGCTGCTCGGCGGCAAGGTCGGTGAGACGGTGTCCTACGAAGCCCCCGGCGGTTCGTTGGCGGTCGAGATCGTGAAGATCGAAGCATGAGCACTTCCCGCACACTCAGCCAGAAGGTCTGGGACAACCACGTCGTCAAGGCCGAGGCCGATGGCAGTGTCCTCCTGTACATCGACCTGCATCTGGTCCACGAGGTCACCTCGCCGCAGGCATTCGAGGGTCTGCGCATGTCGGGTCGCACCGTGCGTCGGCCCGACCTGACCGTCGCGACCGAGGATCACAACGTCCCCACCGAGAATCAGCACCTGCCGATCCCCGACGAGATCGGCCGCAAGCAGGTCGAAACCCTGCGGGCGAATACCTCGGAGTTCGGCATCACGAACTATCCGATGGGGCACAAGAACCAGGGCATCGTGCACGTCATCGGCCCGGAGCTCGGACTCACGCTCCCCGGCATGACCGTGGTGTGCGGTGACAGCCACACCAGCACGCACGGCGCGTTCGGTGCGCTTGCGTTCGGCATCGGCACCAGCGAGGTCGAGCACGTGCTCGCCACCCAGACGCTGCCGCAGCCGCCGCAGGAGACGATGGCGATCACGATTGACGGTGAGCTGCCCGAGGGCGCGACCGCCAAGGACGTCGTCCTCGCCGTGCTCGCCCGCACCGGCACGAGCGGCGGCATCGGCGCGATCGCCGAATACCGCGGCTCGGTCATCGAGGGCCTCTCGATGGAGGGCCGCATGACCGTCTGCAACATGTCGATCGAGTGGGGCGCCAAGGCCGGCCTGATCGCCCCCGACGACACGACCTTCGCCTACCTCGAGGGCCGACCGCATGCCCCGGCCGGCGCAGCCTGGGACGAAGCCGTCGATGCCTGGCGGGCGTTGGCCACCGACGCGGATGCCGGCTTCGACCGTGAGATCGTGATGGACGGCAGCGAGTGCGTTCCCCACATCACCTGGGGCACCAACCCGGGTCAGGTCGCACCGATCGCCTCGAATGTGCCCGACCCGGACTCGTTCGAGTCCCCAGAGGAGCGCGACGCTGCGGCCCGCGCCCTCGAGTACATGGGACTGACCGCCGGCCAGGCCATGCGCGACATCAACATCGACACCGTCTTCATCGGCAGCTGCACCAACTCGCGGATCGAGGATCTGCGGGCAGCCGCGCAGGTCGCCGAGGGGCACTCGGTCGCCCCCGGTGTTCGCACCCTCGTCGTGCCGGGCAGTGGCCTCGTCGCCGAGCAGGCCGAGGCCGAGGGCCTCGACAAGATCTTCCGCGACGCCGGGTTCGACTGGCGAGAGCCCGGCTGCTCGATGTGCCTGGCCATGAACCCGGACAAGCTCGCTCCCGGCGAGCGGTCAGCGTCGACCAGCAACCGCAACTTCGAAGGCCGCCAAGGGCGCGGCGGCCGCACCCATCTGGTGTCCCCCCAGGTCGCCGCCGCAACCGCCATCGTGGGCCACGTGGCCACCCCGGAGGATCTGTCCTGATGACATCTCCAAAGAGCGCAATGTTGAGCGCAGCGAGCATTGAAAAGGAGTCCACATGAAGCCCGTACGGATCGTCCAGGGCCGCGCTGTCCCGCTCGACCGGAGCGATGTGGACACCGACCAGATCATCCCGAGCGACTGGCTCAAGCAGGTCGAGCGGACCGGCTTCGAGAAGGGGCTCTTCAGCGAGTGGCGCGACGAAGCCGACTTCGTGATGAACAAGGAAGAACACGCCGGAGCGAACATCCTCGTCGCCGGGCCGAACTTCGGCACCGGATCGTCGCGTGAGCACGCCGTGTGGGCGATCATGCAGTACGGCTTCGAAGCCGTCATCTCCCCTCGCTTCGGGCCGATCTTCGCCAACAATTCGACCAAGAACGGCCTGGTCTGTGTCCAGATCGACGGCGAGGTCGTGCAGGCGATCATGTCGGCAGTCGAGACCGACCCGGCCACCGAGATCGTGGTCGATGTCGAACGGCGCCGGATCGAGGTCCCATCGATCGACGTCGATGAGCCCTTCCCGATGAGCGACTCCGTCCAGCATCGCTTCCTCGAAGGACTCGACGACATCGGGCTGACCATGCAGAAGGCTGACGACATCTCGTTCTTCGAGGCCGGCAGGCCGGCCTACATGCCGTCGGCCGGCAGCTAGGCCCTCGCCGATGCCTCCTTGGCTCCGTTCGCTCGCCTGGAAGGCCGCCTTTGCCGCCCTCCTTGCCCGGGCGATCAAGGGCATCCGCAGTCTGGATGAGCTTCCGCCTGAGCCGCAACCGGCGCAGTGGCCGCCGCTCGCGTTCGAGCGTCCTGCGGCCGACACCGGCTGAGAACTGCGGCCCAGAAAATCCGTCTGGGTCGGGGGACCCGAACCGGGTGAGTTCGTGCTCATCCCGGCAGCACCGAAGCCGACTGCGTGCCTCATGCGCCGACGTGATCGGATTGGAATCGCCCTCATTGGCGCGATGGTTGGCGGGATCGCGCTGTTGGCGTGGTCACCTCTCACCTTCACGCGATTCGAATCGGCTGCCCGCGTGCTGATCGAGCCCGACGCGCGCACCTCGATGGACGAGCGCCGCGAACTCATCCCACGGATCTTCGAGATCGTCGACTCGCGAGAACTGCGCGCACAGACCGACGCCCGCCTCGGCTACGAGGCCAACATCGACCCGCTGAACTGGGGCAACGTCGGCGTCGCGGTCTACGGCAAGCACGTCGACCCCGACCGTGCGCAAGAGTCGGCCTCGGTGCATGCGTTGCTCGCGGTGGCTGCGTACCGCGAGCTGCTCCTGGCGGAGACGGGCGTGCCGTTCTACGCCGTGGAGGGGAACGGGCCCTGGGCCACACAGGTGCCGCGCACGCTGTGGCACCTGGTGCTCGGCTCCGGCATTGGCGCTTGGGTTGCGCTGGCGGTCATGCGGCGCCTGGAGGAGCGATCGGAGCGCACACGCGCCGATCGAGAACCGCAGGCTGCACCCCTCTAACTTGCGCGACTGCCGACCAACGTCAGCGAGCCTCTCGACCCCTGGGGAGTTGGCCCCGAAGGCGATCGCTACTTGGCGTTGACGGCGAAGGTCGGCACCTGACCACCGAGGGCCATCTCGACCTGCTCGGCGATCTGCACGCCGGCCTTCAGCTGCGCCTCGTCGGTTGAGGCCCCGAGGTGCGGCGTGACCGTCACCTGCGGCAGCGAGAAGAGCGGCGACTCGGTGGTCGGCTCCTCGGCGAAGACGTCGATGGCTGCGCCCGCAACCGGACCGTTCTCGATCGCTGCGGCGAGAGCTGCTTCGTCGATGATGCCGCCGCGGGCAACATTGATGATCCGCTGACCGGGCTTGGACTTGGCGAACAGCTCGGCGTTGAGCAGGTTCATCGTCTCCGGGGTGCGAGCGAGATGCAGGGTGACGAAGTCGGCGGTGCCCATCAGCTCGTCGAGGCCCATGAGCTGGGCGCCGGCCTCGGCGGCAGCCTCTGGCGAGACGAACGGGTCGTAGGCGACGAGCGACATACCGAAGGCCTGTGCTCGCTCGCCAACCAGGCGACCGATGCGGCCGAGGCCGATGATCCCGAGCGTCTTCTGGTCGAGCTCGACGCCCTTCCACTTGCTGCGCTCCCAGCGACCGTCGACGAGGGCCGAGTGGGCCGGTGCGACGTTGCGGGCCATCGACAGCATGAGCGCCATCGTGTGTTCGGCTGCAGAGACGGCGTTGGAGAACGGGGCGTTGCACACCAAGACATCAGCGGCCGTGGCAGCATCGACATCGACATTGTCCAGGCCGATCCCGGCACGTCCGACGACCTTGAGATCCGAGCCGGCGGCGATGACTTCTGGCGTCACCGTGGTCGCCGAGCGGATGATCAGCGCGCGTGCACCGGCCATGGCGCCGATCAGCTCGTCGGGGTCCAGCCCGAGGCGGACGTCGACCTCGTGCCCGGCGGCCCGCAAGCGCTCCAGACCGTCCTCGGCGATTTCTTCGGTGACCAGTACGCGTGACATCGAGGGCAAATCTACGGGCGTGGAACTGCGCTCCCTCCCCGATCAGGAGGACATACTCGTGAGATGACGCACACCATCGTCCTCGGTGCCGGACTCGCGGGTTTGGCCGCGGCGCGGGAGCTCGTCGCTTCGGGTCGAACGGTCACGGTGATCGACAAGGGACGAGGCATCGGCGGGCGGCTCGCGACGCGCCGCATCGGCCACGCGGTTCTCGACCATGGCGCCCAGTTTTTCACGACCCGTGGCGAGCGCTTCGTCGCCTTGACGGCCGAGGCGATCGAGGCCGGCGTCGTCGAGGAATGGTGCCGGGGCTTCGGCGAGCCCGACGGCTACCCGCGCTACCGGGGCTCCGCCGGTATGACCTCGCTGGCGAGGTGGATGGGTCGGGATCTCGACGTGCGGCTCGCCGCCGAGGCGAACGGGATCGCGGTCGACGACGATGCCGTCCGGTTCGTCGACGCAGGCGGAGCGGTGCTCGCCGAAGGCGACGATGCGATCGTCACGGCGCCGATCCCGCAGATGATCGCCCTCTTCGACAAGGGAGACGTCAAGCTCGGCCATGAGGTCGCCCATGCACTGAAGTCGACCGAGTACTTCGCCACGCTGGCGCTCCTGGTGGTCGTCGACGGACAGCCGAACGTGGATGATCCAGGAGGCATGCAGCTCGACGCCGGACCGTTCACCTTCGTGGCCGAGAATCAGCGCAAGGGCATCTCGCCGGTGCAGGCGATCACCTTCCACGCCGAACACGACTACTCGAAGCGTCGATTCGACGACGACGTCGACGAGGTGCACGCCGAGCTCCTCCAGATGGCACAGCCATGGATCGGCGACGCGAACGTGGTCGAGTCCCAGCTGAAGAAGTGGCGCTATGCGGGTCCGGTCACGCCGATACCGGAGCGCACGTTGGTGGTCGCGTCATCGGGCCGCAGGATCGCCCTCGCCGGCGACGCCTTCGGTGGGCCCAAGGTCGAGGGCGCATTCAACTCCGGCCTCGCCGCAGCGGCTGCCCTCCTCTGATGCGCTTTGGTGCCTGTCGCTCGCTGCGCTCGCTTACACAGTTTCGGCTGGCGCCGAAACTGCCGCCTGTAACGATCGGTGCCTGGCACCAAAGCGCATCAACGGAGCCAGTCGGCGGGGTCGAGGGCGCTCAATGACGTGACGGCAATCGTGGCGTGAGAGAAGTCGGCGCCGGCCGTGATCGGGCCCGGCGCCGCGATGCAGCGCATCCCGGCATCGATCGCGGCGCGGACGCCATTCGGCGAGTCCTCGATGGCCAGCGCAGCACCCGTCTCGACGCCCAGCGCTTCGCATGCCCTGCGGTAGACGGTCGGGTCCGGTTTGCCCGGAATCCCAGGGTCCGCGCAGCTCAGCGAACGGAAGCGATCGCGTAACCCCACGCGGCGCAGGTTCGTGTCGACCCACTCGGTCGGCGAACTCGAACCGATGGCGAGCGGGATCCGAGCGGCGTCGCATGCATCGAGCCAGGCGACCACGCCGGCACGCACCGGCTGCGCTCGCATCATCTCGTCGCGTCGGTTCTTGCGAAAGGCCTCGATCTCAGGCGGCACCTCGTCGGCACCGAGTCGCTCGCAGAGGATGACCCTCTCGTCGAGCGAGTCGCCGGACGCCTTACCGACCTGCGCTGACCACACGGCGAGGTCGATCGGTTCGACACCCGCCTCGAGGAATGCGTCGCGCCACGACTCGTAGACCGGTGTTTCCGTGTCGATGATCGTGCCATCGAAGTCGAAGACGACTGCACCGACGCGTTGGGTCTCACTCACGAGGTGACGATGTCGATCCGCGGGATGGCGCCGGCCGGCTCGACACCGAGCACCTGACAGAAGAACGACAACTCAGCCTCGAGTGCGGTGATGATCGTCTCGGCATCGCGGAACCCATGGGCCACTCCGGGGAACAGCAGGTACGCATGCGGAATGCCCTGTTCGGCCAGCGCGGCGACGACCGCTTCGGCCTGGTTCGGCGGCACGACCGGATCCGCATCACCCTGCAAGACGATCATCGGCGTCGCAAGGTCCTCGACTCGGTTGATCGGTGACCGCGCCTCGTAGACGTCCGCCCGCTCGGGCCACGGCGCGACGAGGCGGTCGCAATACCGAGCCTCGAACTTGTGCGTGTCCTCGGCCAGCGCCTTGAGGTCAGCCACGCCATAGCGGCTGGCCCCGGCGGCGAAGACATCGCTGTCGGCGAGGGCGCCGAGCACGGTGAGGCCACCGGCGCTGCCACCCTTGATCAGTGCACGATCGGCGTCGGCGAGGCCGGCGTCGACCAAGTAGTGGACGGCGGCGATGCAGTCCTCGACATCAGCGATTCCCCACCGCCCAAAGAGCGAGTGACGATAGGTGCGCCCGAAGCCGGTACTGCCGCGGTAGTCGACATCGACGACGGCAAAGCCTCGACTCGTCCAGTAGCGGAGTGAGAGTTGGAGTTCGGTCCGAGCACGGCCGGTCGGGCCGCCGTGCGCAAGAACGAGGACCGGCGGAAGCTCGCCATCTGGTTCGGTCGCCGTCGGATGGGCAGGCGCGTAGTACCAGGCGTGGGCCTCCTCACCGTCGCTCGTCGGAAACACGATGTGCTCAGGCGGCCGGAAATACGCCGCGTCGTAGCCGAGCGATCGCGGGCCACGAAGCACCTCAGGGTCCGAGCCCGGCGTCCATTGGACGATCGATGGTTCCTCGTCGTGGCGAGCACCGATGAAGACCACGCCGTCGCCGAGGGCAGCAAGTGCCGAGACCGCCGACCAGTCGTCACGCACCTCGCCCGAGGCGACGTCGATGATCGTGTCCCCGCCGGGATCGGTCGCCGCGACGATCACGCCGCTTGGCGTTTCCACCCAGCGGTTCATCGCGAACACCCAATGAGGTGTCGCGATCTCAAACGATCCATCGACGACAACCTTGGGCTCGTCGTCGATCGACACGTACGCGAACAGGTTCCACCACTCGTCGTGGTCGCCTACGGCGAGCAGCGAACCGTCGGCGCCGAATCCGGGCATCAGGATCGAGGCGGTTCCATCGCCGCCGACGTGGCGGGCGTTGGCGACCGCGCCGTCCTCGAAGCTCGCCCGCCACAGCTGAGTGGCATCCCACGGCATGTTCGGGTGATCCCACTGGATCCATGCGAGATCGGTGCCATCGACCGAGAGTCGCGGCGAGGAGTAGAAGTCGGCACCGCTGGCGACCACCTCGACCCGTCCGGAGGCGTCGCCCGCGACGGCGACGAGATCGTTCAGCGGTTCGTGCGAACCTTCCACATGGGTCTCCCGCACGCACACGTACCAGGCCTTGTCGGGCGTGGGCCGGCCATCCGCGTAGCGGACCGCTCGAGGCGACTCGGGTTCGGGAGTCAGGAACGTCACCTCGCCGGGCGCGGCGTCGACATCGACACGCCGGAGGCGTCCGTCGCGGTCGTCGCAGTACCAGAGGGTTCCATCGGCGACGTGCCATGCTCCTCCGCCGTATTCGTGCACCCGAGTGCGGGCGTTGGCGTCGGACGCGGTCATCTCCGCGACCTCGCCATCGCGCCAGCGCATCAGGGCGACCCGTCCGCCCTCCTCGGGGCGCGACTC
Organism: Actinomycetota bacterium; assembly: GCA_039028435.1. Classification (GTDB taxonomy): domain Bacteria; phylum Actinomycetota; class Acidimicrobiia; order Acidimicrobiales; family UBA10347; genus UBA10347. The sequence continues at coordinate 84,878 of JBCCIC010000019.1, forward strand.
ACTGAACCACACATCGGCGCCGTCGGTGACGACCTCGGACAGGCCGGCAGCACCGGCGACGAGATCCGCCGCGGCGATCGGCGACTCCCAGGTCCCGAACTCAGCCACGGGACACGAGCTCCGCGATCCGGCGTACGCCCTCGGCGATGTCCTCGTCGCTCATCGCATAGGCCATTCGGGCATAGCCGGGTGCGGAGAATGCCTCGCCGGGCACCACCGCGACATTGATCTGGTCGAGGAACACCTCGGCGAGCTCCGAGGTGGTCGCGGGAGTGACGCCATCGAAGGTCCGCCCGAGCAGTCCGGCGAATGATGGGAACGCGTAGAACGCTCCTTCGGGCTCGGCGATGGTGACGCCGTCGATCGAGGCGAGTCCCTGGAAGATCAGCCGGCGACGGCGATCGAAGGCCTCGCGCATCTCATAGACCGGCTCGAGCGGACCCGCGACGGCAGCGAGGGCTGCGGCCTGGGCGACGTTGCACACGTTCGACGTCTGGTGCGACTGGAGGGTCGAGCAGGCTTTGGCGAAGGCCGGCGGACCGATGATCCATCCAACCCGCCAGCCGGTCATCGCATAGGTCTTGGCGACACCGTTCAACACGATGGCGCGCCCCGCCAGCTCAGGCACGACCACTGGCATGGAGTGATGCTCGGTGTCGCCGTAGACGAGGTGCTCGTAGATCTCGTCGCAGATCACCCAGATGTCGTGCTCGGCCGCCCAGCGCCCGATCGCTTCGATCTCGGCCCGCGGATACACGGCGCCCGTCGGGTTCGACGGTGAGACGAAGACCAGCGCCTTGGTGTTCGGGGTGCGCGCCGCCTCGAGCTGGTCGACCGTGACGCGGAAGCCGCCGGCGACGTCGGTCTGGAGCTCGACCGCCACTCCCCCGGCCAGGGCGATCGGTTCCGGGTACGTGGTCCAGTAGGGCGCTGGAAGCAGGACCTCATCGCCTGGATTCAGCAGGGCGGCGAAGGCGTTGTAGACGGCGTGCTTGCCGCCGTTCGTGACCACGATCTGATCGGCGCTGACCTCGAAGCCGGAGTCGCGCCTGGTCTTGTCGACCAACGCATCGCGCAGATCCGGCAGTCCGGGTGTCGCCGAATAGCGATGATTGAACGAATCGCGGCACGCGGCGAGCGCGGCCTCGACAATGTGTTCTGGTGTGGCGAAGTCGGGCTCACCGGCGCCGAACCCGATGACCGGTTTGCCCTCGGCCTTGAGGGCTTTGGCCTTGTTGGAAACGGCGAGGGTCGCCGAGGGAGCGATCGCCCCGACCCGGCTGGAGAGTGCTGCGGTTACAGAAGTCACCATGGCAGTGTGTCAGTGAATTCTCGGGCCGCACAACGACCAGGCGCTGGCAGACTTGCAGGGTGAGTGACACCCCTGCCATCACCATCCCGTCCGACCTACTGCCCGGCGACGGACGGTTCGGATCGGGACCCAGCAAGGTGCGCGTCGAGGCCCTCGAGGACTTGGCCGCGACCGGCACGACCTTCATGGGAACGAGCCATCGCCAGCCCCGCGTTCGCGACATCGTCGCCCGCATGCAGGACGGCATGCGGGAGTTCTTCTCGCTGCCCGACGACTGGGAAGTCATCATTGGAAACGGCGGTGCCACCCTCCTCTGGGACGCCCTTTCGTTCGGCTTCATCGAGCAGCGAGCGCAACACCTGAGCTTCGGCGAGTTCTCGTCGAAGTTCGCGGCCTGTACCACCGCCGCGCCACACCTCGACGATCCGATGATCGTGAGCTCGGACACCGGCTCCCGGCCCGAGATGGTCGCCGACGATTCGATCGACGTCTACGCCTACCCCCACAACGAGACGTCGACCGGTGTCTCGGTGCCTGTCCATCGTCCCGAAGGAGCGACCGGACTCGTCGCCGTCGACGCGACCTCAGGTGCCGGCGGCCTCCGCTGGAACAGCGACGACTGCGACCTGTACTACTTCGCTCCGCAGAAGTGCTTCGCCGGCGACGGTGGGCTCTTCCTCGCACTGGCCGGACCGGCCGCCGTCGATCGCATCGAGTCGGTCAAGGCTTCAGGCCGATGGATTCCCGCCGGGCTCGACCTCGGCACCGCGCTGGACAACTCACGCAAGAACCAGACCTACAACACCCCGGCGCTGGCGACGATCTTCCTCACGATGCACTCGACCGAGTGGATGAACTCGCTCGGCGGCCTGGAGTGGGCGGCGACGAGCTGTGACGACAAGGCGGCCCACATCTACGGCTGGGCCGACGCCCACGAACTCACGACCCCGTTCGTGAGCGACCCTTCGATGCGCAGCCACGTGGTGGCGACCATCGACTTCGACGACTCGGTCGATGCCGACGTGATCGCCAAGGTCCTGCGGGCCAACGGCATCGTCGACACCGAGGGCTACCGCAAGCTCGGTCGCAATCAGCTGCGCCTGTCGATGTTCCCGGCGATCGACACCGACGACTCCAAAGCACTCACCGCCTGCATCGATCACGTGCTCGGCGAGCTCGCCTAGCGAGGCCCTCGAGCGTATGGCCGCCAATACCACCGGACGATTGCTCGTCGCCTCGCCCCAGATCCGCGACGGCTTCTTCGACCGTTCGGTGGTGTTCATGCTGCACCACGACGAGATGGGAGCACTCGGCGTGATCATCAGCCGGCCAACCGGTCTCGAGATCGAGGAGCTGCTTCCCCGCTGGGCACCGCTCACGTTGGAGCCAGCCGTCGTCTTCGACGGCGGACCAGTCGAACCGAACGGCTTCATCGGCGTGGCCCGGGGCGTCGACGGAGCGGACTTCGACGACGATGACGACGCGATCGCAACCCCGGTGGGTCCCGGGGATCTCGTCACCGTCGACCTCGACGCCGACCCGGCACTGGCCGCAACGATGGTCGACCGCCTTCGGATCTTCCGCGGTTACAGCGGCTGGGCCCCGGGCCAGCTCGAGGGCGAACTCAACCGGGGCGGCTGGTTCATCATCGATGCCGATGTCGGCGACCTGTGGAGTGAGGATCCGGCCACGCTCTACGAGACGGTCCTGCGGCGCCAGGAGGGCGAGCTGCGCTGGTTCGCCAACGTCCCCGACGACCCCAGCTTGAACTAGTTCACCGTCGCTTCGACGACGTAGCCCCAGCGGGAGTCGTTGAACGAACCGATCTCGACCTCGTAGGTGCCGGCCTGATCCGCCACAAAGCCCACGCGGCTGGTCGTGCCGTAGAGGCCAAGGAAGTCGTCGTCGTTGCTGGCAACCGGCACGCCATCGAGTCGAACCGCCATGATCATGTCGGGAAGCCCATCGGCGATGATGGTGACCTCGGCGCCGGCATCCAGCGCGAGCTCCCACTTGTCGGAGTCACCTGCCCAGTCGAACACGCCCTCGACCACGCGACCGGTCGGCAGCTCGGCACCTTCCTCGACATCGCGGAAGGGTCGCAGCCCAACACTGCTCGAGACCGTCATCGGCGCAGGTGCGATCGCGAAGCTGCCCACGATGACGATGTAGTTGCCCTCCGGCATCTCGCTCCGGAAGTCCTCGCCGCCCTCGAGCTCCTCGTCGATGAAGAACGACTGCTCATCTCCCACACCAAACGGAACCACGAAGACATCGTCGGGCGCCTCGATCTGGCCGAAGGTCAGGCCACCGAGCGTCCGAATGTCGATGTAGAGGTCGTCGGCGCCCTGGACCGACACGTCGACCACACCCGGGCCCGACACCTCCAGCAGGTAGCCGGCGGTGCGGCGGGGACCGACGATGTCGCTGAACGAGAAACCCAGATCGGTCGTCGGAATCTGATCGGTCGGCCCGAGCAACAGACCGTCCACCCTCGGCCAGACCGCGTTGCCTTCGAATACCAGCCCGAACTCGCCCTCGCCGAACTCGAGACCGCTGATGCCGAGGAGGTTGCCGGAACCGTCGACGAGCGCTCCCCCAGACTGGCCGCCGGCGATTGTGGCGTCGACCTGGAGGAAGGGGAAATCGCCGATGGCGAGATGGCGTCGGCGACTCACGATGCCGCTGGTGAGCGTCGGCGTCGGGTTCAGGATGACTTCGTCGGGGAAACCGATGAGCATGACATCGTCGCCGATGTCGACCGCTGAGGTGTCGAAGCGCTCGAACGGGACAAGTGCGGAATCCTCGATCGGACCGATGAGCGCCAGGTCGAAGACCAGGTCGGAACTGAAGATCGGGTGCATCCCCAAGTCGGTTCCGTCGCTGCGCCCCACGCGAACTGCGGCATGGCTCTCGACGACATGGGCATTCGTCAAGACCCAGCCGCCCTCGATGACGATCCCGGTTCCTGTCGCCTCGCCCGTCTCGATGAAGACCACCGAGTTCGCGACCTCGTCGAAGACCGCGGCCGGGGAGAACCGGGCATCGGCGACGGCCGCCGCAGGCTCCCGGCTACCCCGTTCACCGGCGTCGGAAGTTGCATCCGGCGACGCCGCAGGCGCGGCGACGTCGTCGAGATCGAGTCGCGTCTCGGCCTGACATGCGGTTGCGATCAGGAGGAAGACGGCGAGCACCCCGAACACGGGGACGGTCGGGATGCGCATCGACCTCACGGTACCCGGCGCTCCGATCGCTGCCGGGTTCACGACCCAGGCCAGCCCGGGCGCAGATGTTCTAACGTCTGGCACGCCGACGATCGCGGAGGACCTGCCATGCCGAGTGCACAGATCACGACCTACAGCGCCTACGTCGGGAGGCTGGGTGAGCTCGGAGACGACCGGATGCTCGTACTGAGCCACGTCATGGTCGCCGATGGCGCCCAGGTCGAGGCCACCAGCGAGGTCTTCTTCTCCGACCGCTTCGGCCGGTCCGCGCCGGGTTTCGTCACCGTGGGCGCAGCGGATCGTGTCCGCGCCCACCTGCCCGGCGACGACTATGCCGTCTGGCTCGACCTGCTCCGGCACGAGGCGCCGGTGTTCCTCCACTGGACGATTGCCGAGGCGGCGGGCGAGCCCGACCGCGACGGCATCATTCACCTCGCCACCGGCCCGGAACCGCCGGGCGAGGGACCGGTCGACCTGTCGCACTGACGACGGGCGCTGCGGCGCGTGCGTTTCCCTCCGCCGTTTCGCTCGATACGGGGTCGGCAACTATGTTTCACGTGTCCACTCCGAGTATCTGAGGAGCAATCGTGGAACTTCGTCCCGGTCTGAAGCTCAAGAGCGCCGTGTGCGCGACCGAGGTGATCGTCGTCGGCGGCAGCGGCGATGTCGACGTGACCTGCGGCGGCGTGTCGATGGTCGAGGCAACCGCGGAGGCACCCGAGGCCACTGCGGTCGACGGCATGACCGAAGGCACCCTGCTTGGCAAGCGCTACACCGATGGCGACGCCACGGTCGAGGTCCTCTGCACCAAGCCCGGCGATGGTTCGCTCGGCATCGGCGCCACCGCGATGGGCCTCAAGGAAGCCACCGCGCTCCCTGCCTCAGACTGAGCTGATCCGGCCGACGCGTTCAGGTTCTTCCGGTGGTGGAAGAAGCTGACCAGTCCGACGAGACGGTGGCGCGCCACCGCCGCTTCGCAGTCGGGCTGAACAATGCTGCGTGGGCGGTGCTCGACGACCAACTGCTCGGGCCTGATTCCTCGCTTGAGGATCGCGAGTCGTTCCTGTACTCAACGATCGCTTCGACATACCACTGGATCCAGATCGGCAACGCGGCGAACCGGGCACGAGGCGAGTACCTGATCTCGCGCGCTGCGTCGCTGATCGGACGTGCCGACCTCGCCGTCGCCCATGGCGATCGATGCATCGAGCTCTGCGAGTCGAATCCCGGCGTCGTCGAGGACTGGGATCTCGCCTTCGCGTACGAAGCCAAAGCCCGGGCACTCGCCGCCGCCGGAGCGGCCGACGATGCCGCCACCGCTCGCGCTCAGGCGGAGCGGCTGGCCGCGGCCATCGCAGACGACGACGATCGAGCGATCGTCGAGGGTGAACTCCAGCGCGAGCCTTGGTTCGGGCTGATCTGACCACCATGATGGTGCGAGCATGAGGGTGCGGACGATCCACGCCGCACCAGGACCGAGGGGGACCGAGTGAACATTCTGACGCTGCTCGACATGGCTGCAAGCGGGTTCGGCGATCGAACTGCAATTGGCTCGATCGGGAGTGGAATCACCTATGCCGAGCTGCTCGAGCGGGCCGGCCGAGCAGCCAAGTCGTTCCAGGATGCCGGCAGCGAGCGGGTCTCCTTGCTCGACGTGAGCTCGCCAGCACTGCCGATCGCCCTCTTCGGCTCGGCCGCCGCTGGGCAGCCGTTCGTACCGCTGAACTATCGACTCTCGGAGGACGATCTCACCGCCCTCGCTGAGCGCACGTCACCCGCGACGCTGATCGCCGGTGACGGCAACGGGTCGCGCGTCGCCGGGGTCGAGGGCATCACGGTGGTTGAGCGCGATGCGCTGCTCAGCGACACCGCTGCCGGCGACGGCCTGGGCATGGAGTCCGCCCCGCAGGACCCCGACGGCATCGCCGTGCTCCTCTACACGAGTGGCACGACCGGTGTCCCCAAGGCCGCAGTGCTGCGCCACAAGAACCTGACCGGCTACATCCTCGGCTCGGTCGAATTCATGGGCGCCGACGAAGACGAAGCCACACTCGTGTCGGTACCGCCGTATCACATTGCCGGGCTGGCGGCGATCCTGAGTTCGGTCTACGCGGGGCGTCGCGTCGTGCAGCTGCCGAACTTCGACGCCGATGCCTGGATCGATGCGGTCGCCGACGAGAACATCACGCATGCGATGGTCGTACCGACGATGCTCGCTCGGATCGTCGAGCGACTCGCCGAGCGCGGTGACCAGCTTCCCTCGCTTCGTGCCATGTCCTATGGCGGTGGCCGCATGCCGTTCCCGGTCATCGATCAGGCCATGAACCTGCTGCCCGGCGTCGCCTACGTGAACGCCTACGGGTTGACCGAGACCAGCTCCACGATCTCGCTGCTCGGCCCCGACGACCACTGGATCGCCCACGCCAGCGACGAGCCGTCGATGCGGCGACGTCTCGGGTCGGTGGGTCGACCGCTGCCGACGCTCGAAGTCTCGATCCGCGACGAAGAGGGCAACGAGGTTCCGACCGGCACCGCCGGCGAGGTGTGGGTGCGCGGCGAGCAAGTTGCCGGCGAATATCTGCAGCAGGGCTCGAAGCTCACCGCCGACGGCTGGTTCCCCACCAACGATGGTGGCGAGCTCGACGAGGAGGGCTACCTCTACGTCACCGGCCGTCTCGACGACGTGATCATCCGCGGCGGCGAGAACATTTCCCCCGGCGAGATCGAAGATGTGTTGATGGCACATCCGGACATCTCCGACGCGGCCGTAATCGGTGTACCGAGCGTGCAGTGGGGCGAGACGATCGGGGCCGTCGTGGTCGGCTCGGTCGACGCCGATGAGCTGCGGGCGCTCGTGGCCGATCGCCTGCGGTCGTCGCGGTCGCCGGACCACATCGTCTACCGCGACGAGCTGCCGTACAACGACACCGGCAAGCTCCTGCGCCGAGTACTGCGCAGCGAGATGGCCGACCTCGGCGACGGCTGAGCGCCGCGGCTCTTCGGGCCGAATCACATGCTGTTGTCGCCGAACCAGCTCGCCGATCGACTGACGTCGTGGTTATGGCGCAGCGAATTGGCCGCGAGCGAGAGACCCCTCGTCGCCATGGATCTACGCGCGGTGTCGCGCGCCTCGATCGGAACCACCGAGTGCGACGCACTCGTGGCGACGCTCGCAGATGCACCCTGGGTGAGCGTTGTCTTCGTCGACGCCGATGTCGATCCCACGATCACCGATCTGGTCGATGTGGCGGATGTCGTGCTCTCCGAGGTTGCCGGGGGTGCAACAACCGTTGTGGTCGATGATCTTGCGGACGAGCTCGAGCGGTTGCGACTCGCCGTGGCGGCAAGTCCCCAGGCATCGGTAGCCCTGGTGCAGCTGCTGCGCCTCGCCGACGGCGCGCCGGTCCCGCTTGCGTTGCACGGAGAGTCGCTGACCTATGCGACCCTGCAGACCGGCGAGACCTTCCAGACGTGGCTCGCGGCTCGTGGAGGGCCGAAGCCCAGGGTCGATGAGGGACCGCCGGTGCAGGTCGAGCGAGATGGCGGCCTCTTGCGCATCACACTGGACCGGCCCGAGCGCAGAAACGCGCTCAACATCGCCATGCGCGATGCCCTCGTCGAAGCGCTCACGTTGCTCGACCTCGATCCGTCACTCGACGGCGCCCTCTTGACTGGGAACGGCTCGAACTTCAGCGCGGGCGGCGACCTCGACGAATTCGGGTCGACACCCTCGCCCGCCATGGGCCACTACGTGCGAACCGTGAGAAGCCTGCCGGGACTGGTCCATCAGGTCCGCGATCGACTGCGGGTGCACGTCCACGGAACGTGCGTGGGAGCCGGGATCGAACTGCCGGCGTTCGCGCATGCGGTGCATGCCGACCCGGATACGACCTTCCGCTTGCCCGAGATCGGCTTCGGCCTGGTGCCGGGTGCAGGCGGCACGGTCAGCGTGTCTCGGCGCTGCGGACGTCAACGCACCGCGTGGTGGGCGCTGCGCGGCGTCCCGGTCGACGCCGACACCGCCCTGCGCTGGGGGCTCATCGACCGAATCGCTCCGCGCCAACCCTGAAGGGGTCTGACCCCGTCGCTCGCTCCGCGCGATCAGGGGGACCAGGTTCCGAGCAGTTCGATAGCGCGGTGCATGTCCTCGGTCTCGCCACAGAACGAGAAGCGAACGAAGCGGTGGCCGTTCCACGGGTCGAAGTCGGTGCCTGGTGTGGCGGCGATGCCCAGTTCCGACAACCAGCGACGACACAGGTCCTGGCTGTCATCGCAGACATGCGAGACGTCGGCGTACGCGTAGAACGCACCTTGGGCAGGCGCGAGACGGTCGAGGCCGACAGTCGGCAGGCCCTCGAGCAGCACATCCCGGTTGCGTCGGTAACGGACCAAGTGCTGCTGCAGTTCGTCGTGGCATTCGAAGGCTGCCACCGCCGCATGTTGACTCAGGCTTGCCGGGGCGAGCAGCAGATTCGAAGCGAACTTCACGATCGGGCCGACGACGTGTTCCGGGACCACGACCCACCCCAGCCGCCAACCGGTCATCGAGAAGTACTTGGAGAAGCTGTTCACCACGATCAACTCGTCGCCGTGTGCGAGGGCGGTCGAGGCGGAGCCTTCGTAGGTCAGACCGTGGTAGATCTCGTCGGACACCAACGTCGTCCCGCTGCGGTCGCACCAGGCAACGATCTCCCCTAACAGGGCGTGGTCGACCATCGTCCCGGTCGGATTCGATGGACTGGTCAGGACGAGGCCATCGACGTCGCTCAGGGCTTCGAGGTCGGCGATCGTCGGTTGGAAGTTGTCCTCGAGTCGAGTCATCAGCGGGACGACTTCGACGCCGATGGCTTCGAGCGCGTTCCGATAGCAGGGATAGCCGGGGACGGTCACGGCCACACGCTGACCAACGTCGAACGCTGCGAGGAACGCGAGTGTGAACCCCCCTGACGCTCCCGCCGTGATGACGATGCGGTCCGGGTCGATGTCGAGCTCATACCAGTCGTCGTAATAGGCGGCGAGCGCATGGCGCAGCTCCGGAATCCCCTGCGAGCTCGTGTAGCCCAGTCGATCCGACTCGAGCACCTCGTGGGCCCGGTCGATCACGCCGCGAGGCGCAGGCGTTGCCGGCTGCCCGACCTCGAGCCGCACGACCTCTGCGCCCGTCGCAGCGCGACGTTCGGCGGCGTCGAACACCTCCATCACATGGAAGGGCGCGATATCGGAACGGGCGGAAAGCGGAAGCGTGATCATGATTCGTTGGTGGAGATTCGGGTTAGCGACGACGTCGGTTGCGGCGCGCGTTTCGCGGTTGTCGGTTGCGGCGTTCGATCTCGATCGCTTGCTCCGCGAGTTCCTGCCAGAGCAGTTGGTATCGGGACAGCCGCATCGGGTCGATAGTGCCGTCCTCGATCGCCGCTCGCACCGCGCAACCGGGCTCGGTCCGATGGGTGCAATCGCGGAAGCGGCACCGGGTCGCCAGCTCGGCGATGTCGGCGAAGACCTCGTCGAGCGCAATGTCAGCAGCCCACAGCCCGATCGCACGGATGCCGGGCGTGTCGATCACCATCGCCCCGTTGGGAAGCTCGATGAGCTCGCGGACGGTCGTGGTGTGGCGGCCGCGGCGGTCGACCTCACGGACATCGCCGGTTGCGACCAGCTCCTCGCCCGCCAGCGCGTTGACCAGCGAGGACTTGCCGACCCCGGACGGCCCGATCAGCACCAGGGTTTCGCCCGGAGCCAGCTGTTGTTCGAGCTCGGCGATGCCCTGCGCGTCGATCGCACTCGTGCGGATCACCGGGGCGAGCCCGTCGAGCCAAGCCATGTCATCGTGCTCGCCCGGGAGTCGGCGGCCGGCCAGATCCTCCTTGGTGAGGATGATGAGCGGCTCCGCCCCGCTGTCGATCGCCAGCACGAGAAACCGTTCGATCCGGGCCTCGTTGGTCGCCTGGTCGAGCCCATGAACCACGCCGACGCGATCGATGTTCGACACGAGGACCTGATCCACCGCGTGCTCGGCGGGGTCTCGCCTCACGATCGCCGACCGCCGCGAGAGGACGTGATCGACGACCGTGCCGAGCTCGTCGTCCTCGCGGAGTACGACCCAGTCACCGGTCACCGGCGCACGTTCGTCTTGTGCCCGCTGGGAGTCGCTCAGCGCCCGCACCGGCTCGTCTGCAGTGAGCACGAGGACCTCGCCGCGGTCCACCCGGGCGACCCGACCGACACAGCGTTGGGCTTCATCACGCTCGTCGGCGAGAAAGTCGTCAAGCTCGCGTTGGCGATCGTCGTCGAAGCCGAGATCGCGTAGGCGGGTCACCACTCCACCGTACGACACCGGGGCTTGGTGCGAAGGCACGTGGTTGGTGGCGGCGGTTCGAGAAATCGCTCGAGGAATTTCCTCGGGGAGGGCGGTTTTCGGGGCGAGATTGTCACACCCCTCTGTCAGAGTCGAAGGCATGGCAGCGGTTGGTACGACGGAGTGTTGGGGGCAGCGTTTCGATGCGCTGGTCGCCGAACTCGACGAACTGCCCTTGGCCGATGTGCAGCGTCGGTGCGTGCTCGGTCGCTCCAAGTTGGACGCTGCCGAGGTACGCCGGTTGGCCGCCGAGATCGGCGCGGATGGTGACGATTCTCGCGCCCGCCGCCAGGCGCGTGCGGGTGGTGCTCGTTCGAAGGCTTCGGCACGCAAAGCGGCGGCTCGGGCTGCCGCGGTCGCGAAGAACCAGTCGTTGGGTGATGACCTGGCTTCGGGTGATTTGTCGGAGGAGAAGCTCGACACGATCGCCGACGCTGCTTCGGATGACAGCTCGGCGGCGACGGATCAGGACTTCATCGACCGGATCAAGAAGTCATCGGTCGACGCGGGCAAGAAGCTGGCGAAGCAACGCAAGAACCGCAAGCGTGATGAGTCGTTCCACGAGCGGCAGCGACGCATGCGCTCGGCCCGTCGCTGGGAGGAACCGGCATCCGGGCTCGCCGCCATCACGTTGCAGGGCGACGACGCGACCGTGCAGGAGATCTGGAACACCGTCCTGCAACGCGAGAAACAACTTCGCGAGCAAGACGGCGGCCGCGACAGCAAGCCGACTGAGCACCCGCGGACCCGTCAACAGCGCCTGTTCGACGCCTTCGCCGACATCGTCCTCAACAAACCCAGCGGGGGCTCAACGATGGCTCGGCCATCGACGATGCTGCTCGTACCCGTCGACGGCACCGACCCCCACATCGCAGGCGGCAGCCCCGTCACCGACGACTACGCGAGGAAGCTCCTCGAACGCGCGGAACTGTCGATCATGCTCATCGACGCAACCACCAGCCGGCCCCTCTGGCTCGGCCGAACCACACGCAACGCCACCTCATCACAGTTCCTCGCCCTGGTGGCACGCGACGAAGGCTGTGTCATGTGCGGAGCCAACTGGGTCACCTGCGAAGCCCACCATCGCACGCCTTGGCACGCACCCGCACGCGGCGAAACCGACCTCGACAACCTCGCCCTGCTCTGCACCGACTGCCACCACCACCTCCACCAAACAAACCTCACCCTCGTCCAGGAACATGGCGGCGCATGGACCACCCGCACCGCCACCAAGACCGAAACGCCCGCCCAGCGACACCGCGAACGCAAGGCACCACCAACTCGCCCCCACACGACCACACCTGCTCAACGCGGTTCGGCCACGCAGAGACGAACCCACCGCCCCGCCTCGACCGGCAAACACCGGCCCGCTGAGGCGAA
>JBCCIC010000020.1:0-96339 GCA_039028435.1 Actinomycetota bacterium
CAAGGCGAAGTCGGCGAACGGCGGGCCGATCAGGAAGTGGGCGCCCCAGTCGAGCAGGTCCTGAGCGGCCAGGGCGGCGTCGTCGCCGACCTCGGCCACACGAACCTCGACCGGCGAACCGTTGATGCCGCCATTGCAGTTGATCTTGTCGGCGACATACGGCACGAGGTTCGAGCCGGGGATGTCGACGAAGCCGACCACGTCGCTGAAGTCCATGGCCATTCCGACCCGGATCGGATCACCCTCGGGAGCGGAGCCACAGTCGGCATCGGCGGCGAGGATGGCATCGATGTCGAGTCCGCCGGCACTCGGCGAGGCTGCGCCGCTGTCGTCGTCGGACCCACTCGCGGACGAGTCGTCAGCGTTGTCCGATCCGCTGTCGGAGTCGCCTCCATCGTCGGAGTCTTCGACCGCGTCGGCGACGTCGCTGGCTGCGTCGTCGCCCGATCCGCCGTCATCGCTGCCGCCGCAGGCGACGGCGAACATCGCCAACGCCAAAAGCACAGCCAAGAGCGCCTTGAGCTTCATGATCCCTCCGGTGCTGACCGACACCCCTCGTCCCGGCCAATTAGTTCGGTACCGAACTGTATTGCCCTCCGCCAGGGGGAGCAAGCGCGCTCTTCAGCCGACCGTGCCGATGTCGAACAGAGTGGCGAATGCCTTCGCCCCGGATCGGCTGACCTCGATACTCCTCGGCTGAGACCCTCGGCGGATCCACCCCTGGTCGAGGAATGCGGTGAGAAGTGCTGCACCGGCGGTGCCGGCGAGATGGTGTCGTCGCTGGGTCCAGTCGAGGCACGGTCGTGCGCGCAGTCGGCGTGACTCACGGATCGTGGCGACGTCGGCGCCCAAGCGCTCGAGGAGCTCGTAGCCCGAGGTCGTCAGGTCGAGGCCGCGGTCGTCGGCGACGAGATGACCCTGCGCCAGGAGGGCGTCGTGGAGTTCGACGGCGAGCTCACCGGCGAGGTGGTCGTAGCAGGTACGTGCGTAGCGCAATGCGGCTGGCGCGGTGGGTGCATCGAGCGAGATCGACGTGGCGCCGAGCGTCTCGAGCAATAGTGCCAGGTCGTCGCTGGCCAACCGCCAGTAGCGGTGCCGACCCTGGGCCTCGACGGCGACGATGCCTCCGTCGAGAAGCCGGGACAGGTGTTCGCTCATCGTGGAGGGTGCGACGCCGGCGTGGCGCGCCAGCTCGGCGCCGGTATGGGCGCGCCCATCCATGAGCGCGCACAGCACCTCGGCGCGAGTCGAGTCGGCGATCAGGCTGCCGAGTTCGGCGAGCTGCTGCGATGTCGTTCGCTGAGCCATGCCACGAACCTATGTCAGCGACGTTTCGGCGCGCGCCGAAGTATCGGTGCCGCACGATTCGGCCATGTTCGACATTGCGATGCACCTTCGGAACGAGCCTGGTCAGCTGGCCTTGATGGGCGAGACACTGGGGGCTGCCGGTGTCAGCGTCGAGGGAGGTGGCCTGTGGGTCGTCGGTGAGGTCGGCGTCGCACACTTCCTGGTCGCTGACGGCGGGCGCGCCGAGACTGCCCTCCGCAGTGCGGGTATCGAGGTCGCGGCGGTGCGGCCGGTCGTGGCCCAGCGGCTCGACCAGGACACACCGGGCCAGCTCGGGGCGTTCACCCGCGCGCTTGCCGAGGCCGGTGTGAACATCGAGGTTCTGTACAGCGACCACGGCCATCAGCTGATCGTCGTCGTCGATGATCAAGCGGCGGCCGGCCGCGTGAGCGCCGAGTGGATGGCGGGCCGCAACGGCGACGGCTAGAGCGAGTAGGCGAAGTCGCGCAGGCTGCCCAAGCTGGCGGCGTAGACGTCGGGCATGAACTTGAGGAACAGCAGGTCACCCGCATGGCAGGTGCCGTTGACCGTGCGTGACACCGTCGGCACGCCCGCGGCCAGCAGTTTGCGGAAGTAGGCGAGTCCTTCGTCGCGAAGCGGATCCAGCTCGTTCACCGAGATCACGTGTGGGGGCAGACCCTCGAGTTCGCCGGTCTCGGCGAAGTACGGCCAGGCCAGCGGGTTGCGGGCGTTCTCGGTCGACGGATCGTAGATGTGGGCGAGTGGCCCCATCATCTGACCGGACAGGAAGTAGCCGTCGTTCTCCACGAGGCTCGGCAGGTCGGGGTCGCCGCTCTCGTAGGCGTTCGAGATGTAGGGGCATTGCGCGTAGACGCCATCGATCTCGTCGAGGAAGCCCTCGCGCTTGGCCTTGAGGGTGGTGGCGAGTGAGAGGTTTCCGCCGCCGCTCTCGCCCGAGACCACCAGCTTGGAGATGCCGAGCGCGGCCCGATTCTCGTGGGTCCATCGAAGCGCCGCAGCGCAGTCGTTGAGGCCGGCGGGGAATGGGTGGTTGCCGAGCTTGCCCGAGCCGTTGCGGAACTCGACGCCCACGACGACCATGCCCTGCGAAGCCAGATCGTCACGCCAGTACACGTAGTTCGGGTCGGCCGCCGCGCCGAGCACCATGCCACCGCCGTGGAAGTGGACGATGCCGGGCACCGGGCCGGTGGCGTCGACCGGCTTGTGGATGTAGAGGGGCAGGTCGTTGCCGTCGACGCCCTTGATGAGCTCGGTGTGGCGCTCGGCCGCGGGGTGCTCTAGGCCCTCGAGGAACGCGGCGAACAACATGCCGAAGCCGGCCTCGGCATTGACACAGTGCTCATGGATCTCCTCGGTCGAGGAGTCGGAGGAGACCTCGGGCGCCGCCGGGAAGCGGTCGAGTTCGAACGGGGCCATGGCGGCCACCATGCGAGGGTCCGCTCGTGGATCGTCCCGCAGTTCCATGTCCGGGGTGCCGAGGCGGCCGGGAAGGTTCGGGGTCATGAGCGTCTCCTCGTGATGTCGTCCAGAGCCGCGACGCTAGTTCGGTCGCTCGGGCTCTGCTGCGGGACCGCCTGTCTGCTTCTCACCGGTTGCGGCTCCGGTATGGGCTTCTCACCGACTCCAGGTCCGGTTTCCGGGTACCGAGTCGGTGAGAACGAAGAAGCGGACCCTGCGTCGGTGAGTCCGAGATGGCGTGGACAGCGGCGCGTCGGCGCTCAGCCGAGGTGGCGGCCGTGTTGGGGAGTCACCACGATGTCGATGGCGTCGGTTTCGTCGCGAGCGAGGCGGCGATCGAGCCGGGCGTGCAACGTGTATTCGATCCGGATGAGGTTGCCCTGGTAGCTCACCGGCACGTTGGTCGGCATGGGGATGTGCCAGCGAGTGTCCACGCGACCGGCCGCATTGGTCGGGAGCGACACGGTCTGGATCTCGCCGCCGTCGGTGTCGCCGCGTCCGCTCGTGCGCCAGTCGAGGGTCAGCCGTAGGCCTCGTACCTCGGCGGTCTCATCGGGGTCGGGGCGGTACGTCGCGTGGCCCTGCAGGCTGTCGCCGAGCTCGACGATGTCGTCGTCGATGTGGATGAACGGATTGGCGGTCGGCGCGTTGTCGAAGGCCGATGGCCCGACCACGTCGTCCTGGGGTCGAGGGCGGGCCGCCGTCGCCACGATCGGGGCAACCTCGATGTCGAAGCTCTCCTTGCACGTCGGGAGACGCTCACCTTCGAGCCAGGCTTCGATCTCCCACACGATCTGGTTGTCGCTCAACCGCAACGACGGTCCACCTGCCTCGATGGGAATCGTGAACGTGCCGCGGGCCTCGAGGCCCTCCATCGTCGCTGCGACGAGCGCGGTGTGGTCCGCCTTGTACACGGTCTGCGAGTCGGAGTGGGTCTGGCGGTTCTTGCCCGAGCCGGTCTCCCATTGCACGTTCTCGGTGCAGGTGATGGTGCATCGCAAGATCGCCGCACCGACGTCGAGCGGTTTACGCGACGCACGCACGTAGGTGAAGGCGACCTCCTCGCCGAGGTGGAAGGGCGTCGAGGCGACCTGTAGTCGCGGGGTACGCCACATCCACTGCAGTCGCAGTCGCGGCCAGGCCCACGGTGAAGCCAGCAGGAAGAGCACGCCGGTCGCGATCACCCACACGGCGTTGCCGGTGACCAGGCTGATGATCAGCCCGATGATCGGCACGAGTGGCCACAACGCCAACACGCCACGTGTGGCGTTGATCGCATTGGCTTCGATCTCGGTCATGGCACCAGTAGCTCCAACCCATCGAGCCACTCCTGGGCGTCGTCCGGGCGTTGCACGTGCACGACCTCGGCGTGGTCCCAGGTGCCGTCCGTCATTGCCGAGCGATACTGCCGGGAGTAGGTGTCGTGGTTGACCCAGGACCAGCGGATGATGTTGCGTTCCGGGTCCCATCGGTAGAAGTTCGTCAACGGCTCGCGGTTGCCGTTCCACAACTCTTGGCGGGTGATTGCTCGCCGCACGGTGCGGCCGACGACTCGCTTCATCACGATGGTCCTCGGGAGGTCGAAGAACACGATCGTGTCGGCGCGCTCGCGGATGATCGCGCCACCTCGGTTCCGGTAGTTGCCGTCGGCGACCCAGTGTTCGGTGGCCTCGGTGGCCGCGGTGAGTTCGGCTCGCATGAGGTCGCCGTCCTTCTCCTCCCATCCGGGAAGATGGAAGTAGGCATCGATCTCGATGTGGGTTGCGCCGGTCTTCTCCGCGACTTCCTGCGCAAGCGTGGTCTTACCGCTCCCGGAATTCCCGACGATTGCCACCCGCACGTGGCGAGCGTACCGAATCGCGCTCGGTCCAACCGGGGCCGTCAGGCCGAGGTCCAGACGGCGCCGCTCGTGTAGCGGCGCAGTCCGGCGTTGAACGCCACGACGCCGATGGCCATCATCAGCACGGCGACACCGCCGAGGAGCGCCGCCTGGGTGAGGGAGAAGTCGTCGACGATCTTCGCCGGTACCGAAGTCACGAAGGCTGCCGGCACCACGCCATAGAGCAGCACTCGGAGCCCGCCGGCGTACAGGTCGATCGGGTAGTTCGAGAACATCGCCATGGCGCTGAAGCCCAGCTCGCCTGGCTCGCGCCGACCGACGAAGAAGCCGAACGAGCCGACGAGAATCAGGAACCCCGACCAGACCGATGCGGAACACACGACGCCGAAGACGACGAGGCCCGCCTTGGCCAACGTCGGATCGCCGAGTGTCAGGAACAGCACGATGCCGAAGACGATGTCGCCGAGGTTGATCGGCTCGATGCGGCGTACGACGACGTGCAACAGCGTCGAGGTCGGGAGGGCCAGCGCAGCGTCGAGCCCGCCCGTCGTCGCCAGCTCGCCGAGACGCCGCACGTTGTTGAGCAGCCCGAGCACGATGCCGCCCGAGATCGTGAAGACGGTGAAGAGCAAGACCATCCGGTCGAAATCCCAGCCACGAATGTTGTCGACCCGATTGAAGAGCAGTCCCCAGAAGACGATCCACACCACGTCGTTCGCCAGCATGATCACGACCTGGGTCCAGAAGCCGGCCCGGTTGGAACTCGCCTCGCGCCACGCCGAACGCCAGGTGACCATCGCCGCTCGCACGTTCGCGATCATCACGCGCCCACCCGCATCAGATGCCGCTCGCCGGCGCCAAACGCACGCGCCGCCAGAAGCACGAAGACGGCCAGCCAGCCCGCCTGCAGAAGAAGTAGCTCGGGTTCGACATGGCCGGACGCCAAGCGCGCCGGCGTGTAGGCCATCGCCGCGAACGGCAGCAGCCGAAGCCAGCCATTGACGGCGTCAGGAAGGACCTCGAGTGGGATCAGCATGCCGCCGCCGACGAAGACGATCTTTTGATAGAGGAACCAAGCGCTTCCGGCATCGCGGAACCAGAAGCTCGACGCCGCGAAGGCGTGTTGGCCGGCGATGTTGGTCGAGATGGCGAGCACCGCGGCTGGAGCCGCCAGCGCGATCGCCGACCAGCTCGTCGGCAAGCCCGCGACCAGGCTGCAGAAGGCGAAGCCGATCACCACACAGATTCCGAGGCGCGGCAACGCCGTGCCGATCTGGGTCGCGATGCGCCCGACGATCGTCGGCGTGGGCCGGACCATCTCACCGAGGATGTGTCCGCTCCGGACGTCCTCGGCGATGTCGTAGATCAGTCGCTGCGGGAGCGAGATGATGACCGACTCCGAGGTCGCGACGTACCAGGTGAACGCGGCTGCGGTGTAGCCCACCAGGGCCCCGCCACTGGTCTCGGCGGCCGCTCGCCACACACTCGACAGGGCGACGGTGACCATCAAGTAGAAGACCGCGGTGAACACGAGTACGCCGGGTTGTCGGGTCACACGACGGACCGCCGAGCGCCCGGACGTCACCGCCACGCGGCGATTCGAGATGTGTGTCGCCGTCATTCCGGCCGCTCGTAGATCTCGGAGATGACCTGCTCGAGTGGCGGGTCGACGATCGACACATCGGCGATCGCGACGCTGGCCAGCACGTGATCGAGGACGTCGCGCACCGACCGCGTTTCAGTGTCGACCAGCAGCTGCACGACTCCCGGTCCGCGCTCGGTGACTTCGACGGCCGCGCCGATGCCCTCCCGGATGGTCGCGGAGTCGTCTGGGTGATCGAGCCGGACGTCGATGCGCTTCTGCTGCATCAGCTCGGTGCGCATCCGATCGACCGCGGCGTCGTAGATGATCGTGCCGTGGTTGACGATGATCGCCCGATCGGCCACCTGCTCGATGTCGGCGACGTCGTGGCTGGTGAGGAACACGGTCGTGCCGAGCTCCGTGTTCAAGGTGACAAGCAGCTCACGGAACCGCTGCTTGGCCAACAGGTCCAGGCCGATCGTCGGCTCGTCGAGGAACAGCAGCTCGGGTTCGTGGAGCATGCAGGCGGCGAGCTCGCAGCGCATCCGCTGACCGAGCGAGAGGGTGCGCATCGGCTGGTCGATCAGTTCCTTCGCATCGAGCAGCTCGCTCAGCTCGTCGATGCGCCGCGCGATGCGCTCGTCCTCGAGGCCGAAGATGGTGCCGAGCATGTCGAACGACGCTCGTGCCGGCAGCTCGGTCCAGAGCTGTGAACGCTGACCGAAGAGCGTGCCGATTCGTGCCGCCAGTTCGCGCCGCTCGTCCCAGGGGACAATGCCGAGAACCTCGGCGCGACCGCTGGTCGGGAACAGGATGCCGGTCAGGATCTTGATCGAGGTCGACTTTCCCGCGCCGTTCGGGCCGATGAAGGCGAGTCGCTCGCCAGGCTCGACGTCGAACGAGATGCCACGGACAGCCTCGACCGTGCGGCGATTTCGTCGGCCGCCGCTGACGAAGGTGCGTACCAGTTCCTCGACTCGTATCGCTGCGTCCGCCATCGGAGCAGTTCAGCAGACCGGCACGTGGGGCCTCGGCGATTTCCGTTTCGACGATCGATGCTGGGTTGGTTCAGCCCTCCGACAGGGCGGTTTCGATCCAGTCGTCGACCGTGTCACGGTTGCGCTCGATCCAGTCCGCGGCCGCACGTTCGACGTTGCGCTGGGAGCCGTCGCCGTTGAACACCTGCAGCAGTGCCCGCGAGATCTCCACCACATCGAACCGGATCGCGCTGAGCAGTGCCTCGGCCTCGGGGTTCTCCTCGAGCCACGTGCCGTTGGTGGTGATCTCGATGTCGGAGGACAGCCAGCCGAGCTGACAGCCGTCGGGTCCGATCAGGCATCGATGCTCACTGGTCGCGGCCCCGATGCGGCCGTCGGTCCGCTGGGTCCATTCGTCGCCCCCGGCGGCGCCGAGTGGGTTCGAGGCATCGAGGACCGACGCATCACGCATCGAGATGAACATCGTGAGGTCGCCGGGCCGCGCCTGCGCCACGTAGCTCGTGGGTGCCCACGTGTAGGCGATCGCCGCCTCGCCGGCTTCGACTCGCTCGAGGAAGTCGAGGAACATGGAGTCATAGCCCCGGACGACCTGTTCGAGGTTCGACCACCCGGCGAACGCGAGTTGGCTATTGATGATGTCGTCGCAGGTCCAGCCCTCGGCGCATCCGTAAATCTCGCCCCGGCCGTCGTCATCGAAGTCGAGGGCACCCCAGAGCTCGGGGTCGGCATTGATCTGGTCGAGGGTCGTCACCCCGTTCTCGAGGGCCCAGCTGCGCGTGACCAGGAATCCCTGGAGACCGCCGCCGGTCATCATCGGTTCGGGCAGTCGGGCGAGGTCGCCGTTCGTTCCCTCCCACCAGGTGAGGTGACCGGGATACCAGCTGTTCGCCCACACGTGAATGTCCCCTGCGGCGAGTGTGGCGTAGCCGAGGTCGGGCGCGAGTTCGAAGATCGAAGGATCGTCGACTTCGTAGCCGATTTCTTCGAGGAGGTCGTGAACGATCTGGGCGTGCGCGTACCCGGAGGACCAGTTGGCGCGTCCCATGGCGATCCGCTGGCCGAAGCCGGGCAATGGGGGATCGACCGGATCAGGTTCCGGTGTCGGGCTCGGCGCGGGCACCGGTGTCGGCGTCGGCGTGGGCGGCGGTTCAGGGGTTGGGTCAGGTGTCGGGCTCGGCTCCGGTGTCGCCGTGGTCGGGATCGCAGTCGGCGCGATCGCGGTCGGTGATGGCGCTGCCGTGGGTTCGGACGTCGCGGCAATCGGGACGTCTCCGTCGGGGCTCGCTGCGGAATCGGTGATGCCGCTCGTGATCTGCTGCTCGTCGACGGCACAGGCCGCGGCGACGATGAGTATGGCTACGACGACCGCGAGTCGTCCCCGTGTCCACCATCGGGATCGCATGCAGCAAAGGTACTGGCGCGTCGTCGCGCGGTGGAGAGGGAGCGTTCCCCACGGCGCTCCGGTCGTGGGGAACGGGTCCGGATCTCGCGTCAGCCGGCGAGGCGGGCGTCGAGCTTCTCCATCGCCATCTGCCAACCCATCGCACCTGGCGAATCGGCGGGCACGCCCTCGTGGGTCATCGTCATGGCCGTGCCCTCATCGGCATCGCGCAGTTCGACGATCACTCGGGTCTCCGGCGAGTTCTCGGCGCCGTCAGCATCGCTCATCATCTCGGTGTACACGAGCCGTTCACCGTCGACGATTTCAACGTAGGCACCGACGAACCACATCTCCATCGTGTTGCCGTCGGGCCCCTGCATGCTCATCGAGAAGTGGCGGCGTCCGCCCACCTCGACGTCCATCTGGGTGATCACGATCGACGCTCCGGGTGGGCCGTACCAGCCGGCGAAGTGCTCGACGGTCGTCCACATGTCCCAGACCGTCGCCCGCGGCGCGGCGAAGGTGCGTTCGATAACGACGCTGTCGGTGGTCTCAGTCATCCGTGGTTCCTTTGCTCTGTTCTTCCAGGGTGCGTTCTTGGAGGGTGCGTAGGTAGTCGTCGAGCCGGTCGAAGCTCGACTCCCAGATCGGTCGGTAGCGCTCGGCCCATTCGGCGACCGACTCGAGCGGCGCCGGATCGAGGGCACAGGGCCGGAACTGGGCTTGGCGGCCGCGGACGATCAGACCAGCTCGCTCGAGGACCTTGAGGTGCTTCGACACGGCTGGCAGTGAGAGCTCGAACGGTGCGGCGAGCTCATTCACCGCAGCCGGCCCGTCGGCGAGTCGGGCGAGGATGGCGCGCCGTGTGGTGTTGGCCAGCGCGGCGAACGTCTCGGTCAGCTGCTGTTCGTCGTCGAGGACTGCGGCCATGGGTACGACTACTTTACCTATCTGTTAATTAGCTGATGAGTAAAGTACCGATGAAGCCGCGCGGTGTCAAGAGGCTGACCTGCGTTCGATGAGTCCTGGTGGCGCTCAGTCGGCGGTCTTGTTCTCCGGCTTCTCCGAGCTGGAGTCGCCGTCGAAGCCCGTCTCGTCGCGATTGCCGAACGCGTCGATGGCCTCGGAGGCAACCGACGCCCCGAAGTAGCTGATCACGATCGCGCCGACGAGCCAGGAGAACCCCTGCCACACCTGGAGGCCGACATCATCCTCGATCTGCATCCGAGTCCGGTCACTGGTGAGGAAGGCCGCAAGCAGCGCCATGTACACCGCGACGAAGGTTGCGGTGATCGTGCCACGCATCGAGATGCCGGAGGAGTGCCAGCCGTAGAAGACGACCACGCCGATCAGAAACAGCCCACCCGATAGGGCGCCGAGGCCAACGGCGTCGACATAACCCAGCGCGATCTGGGCGCACCAGATCACCGCGATCAACCCGCCGATCCTCGTGGCTTTGTGAACATTCATGCTTTGCCCGCACCCTCTCCCGCTGGGAGCCCGCATCAGCCTCCCGTGCTCAGAGAGTAGACCTCGGATCGCATTCCTCCTCGATCCTCACGAGCTCGGACGAGCCTCCCATTGAATAGTTTGGTACCGAACTATTAGGCTCCGGGCATGGCCGAACTCTCGGGATTCATGTACCCACGCACGCCCACCGGAGCGGGTGGCATCCTTCCTGGGCCGCCGTGGCACTACAGCGGCGAGATGCTGACCGTCGAGTTTCGCACCGATCCGGCCAACGTGGCTGAGCTGCTTCCGCACGGCTTGGAACTCGCATCCGAGGACCCGGGGGCCGTGGCCATCATCTGGGCGGACTGGCAGAGCTGCTCCGACGACTTCGATGAACTGCTCGACCCGGCGCGCTCGCAGTACAAGGAGGTCTTCGTCGTCATCCGCTGTTCGTGGCGTGGCGAGACCTGGAGTCGAGCGCCCTACATCTGGGTCGACAAGGACTTCGCCATGGCCCGTGGTCACGTGCAGGGCTACCCGAAGAAGATGAGCGAGATCTGGATGACGCGCCCGATCACCCATGGCAAGGCCGGCCCTCGCCTGGAGTCGGGTGGTCGGTTCGGTGCAACGCTTTCCACCTGGGGGCGCCGCATCGCCGATGCCCGCTTCACGATCACCGGCACCGCCGAGACCGCCGGCTTCGTGAATGGCCATCCCATGCTGCACTCCCGCCAGATGCCGGCGATCGAGATGGATGGCCGTGACTCGCTCGACGAGCTGGTGACCATGCGCGGCTTCGACGTCGATGTCGGCCCCGTGTACTCGGGCGACGTCGAGCTCGACATCTTCGACAATCCGACCGAGGAGCTGACCCGGCTCCTGCCGTTCGAGGTCATCGGTGGCTTCTACCGCCAGGTGGGCAACTCGATGGGCGGCGGCACGACCGTTGCGGCCGAACCGAATCCGATGGCCGCATCATGAGCCCGACTCCGACAACTCCCGCGACGGCCACGACCCATGTCGACGACTATCTCCCCGATCTCGGCCCCGACGATGCCGACATCACCTCGCACGATGCGTACACGTCCGGTGTCCCGCACGCGACCTTCCTGCGGCTCCGCGAGACCGACCCCGTTCACTGGACCGACGAGCGCGACGGCAGCGGCTTCTGGTCGATCCTCCGCTACGACGATGCGCTCGCGATCAGCCGCGACGTCGAGACGTTCACCTCGGCCAAGGGGATCCGGCTCGAGGAGATGAGCGACGAAGAGAACGAAGCCCGTCGCACGATGATGGAGTACGACCCGCCGGTGCACACGCGGTACCGCCGCTTGGTCAACCGGGGCTTCACGCGCCGCACGGTCGAGTCCTACGAGGAGTCGATTCGTCAGCTCGCCATCGACGTGATCGAGGAGGCGCTGCCCAAGGAGCAGTTCGACTTCGTGCACGAGATCGCTGAACAGTTGCCGATGCGCATGCTCGGCCGGCTGTTGGGCACGAGCGACGAGGACGGTCACAAGCTGGTGGCGTGGGGCGACGCCTTGCTCGGCAACACCGACCCCGACTTCACCGACTTCCCGGTGGATCTCACCGACACCGACCAGTTCAGGATGGTGCCGTTTCGTTCGCCGGCGTCGATCCAGATCTTCCAGTACGCACAGGAGCAGGCAGCCGAGCGTCGGAGTTGTCCTGGTTCCGACGTCATCTCGCAGCTGCTTGCGCCGACGATCGACGGCGAGCCGTTGACCGATCTCGAGTTCAACAACTTCTTCACGTTGCTCGTGGCCGCCGGCAACGACACCACGCGCTACACGATGACGCACGGGCTGTGGAACCTGATGAACCACCCCGGCCTGTGGAAGGCATGGCAGGCCGACTTCGGGCTGACCCAGACGGCGACCGAGGAGGTCCTGCGGACGAGCTCGGTCACGATGCACTTCCGTCGCACCGCGACGAAGGACATCGAGTTGCGAGGCAGGCAGATCAAGGCCGGCGACAAGGTCGTGATCTGGTTCAACTCGGCGAACCACGACGCTGACGGGTTCGAGAACCCGTGGCGCTTCGACCTGGCGCGGGAGAAGAACGATCACATGGCCTTCGGTCGCAACGGGCCGCACCTCTGTCTCGGCGCCTGGCTCGCCCGCATGGAGGTACGGGTCGTGTTCGAGGAGCTGATGAAGCGCGTCGACCATTTCGAACCGGCAGGACCGATCGAGCACCTGCGCTCCAACTTCATCGCCGGCATCAAGAAGCTTCCCGTCAAGGTGGTCCCCAAGTGAAACCGCAATCAAACCCGCAATCAAACCTGGCACCGATGTCGTTTCGACTCACTCGCTGCGCCGCGGCGGCCACCCTCCGCGATCCGAAGCGACATGGGTGCCAGGTTCGATGTCGTAGGGAGGTAGGGCAGTGAGCGAGTCGGTGGGGAAGATCGTCGGGGCGGCGTTGGTGTCGCACGTGCCGACGTTGGTGTTGCCCGAGGAGGTGCGCCGCTCCCTCAACGATGGCGTCGACACGACCCTGTTCGCCGGCCTGCATCAGCTCAAGGCCGACAAGCTCGACCCGCTCGACTTCGACACGATCGTCGTCATCGACACCCACTGGTTCACCACGATCGAGCATGTCGTCGCATCGCACGATCGTCGAGGTGGGACCTACACGAGCGAGGAGCTTCCCCGAGGCATGAGCGGCGTGGTCTACGACTTCCCCGGCGATCGACTGCTCGCCGAGACCTGGGCCGTTCAGGCCGACGGTCGCGACGACACCTGGGTCATCGCCTGCGACGACCACTGGCTGCCAGTCCACTATCCGACGATCAACCTGCTGCCCTTCCTGCAAGGTGAAGAAGCCTGGATCAGTGCGGGGGTCTGTCAGACGGCCGAGGCCGACGACTTTCTGCTCTTCGGCGAACTGTTGCGTCATGCGGTCGAGGCAAGTGGTCGACGAGCGGTCGTGCTGGCCAGCGGCGGGCTGAGCCATCGCTTCTGGCCGCTGAAGCAGTTCCGCGACCACGAAGGCGCCGATCCCGACAAGCACCTGCGCACACCCGAAGCCGCCGCAGCCGACCGCCACGTGATCGACTGCCTGCTCCGAGGCGACCACGCCGCGGTGCTCGACTTCCTGCCCGAGTTTCGCGCTCATGCACCCGAGGGCTACTTCGGCCACTACCTGACGATGCTCGGTGCACTCGGCGGAGCGACGTGTACCGCAACCGGCGAACAGTTCGGTGAGTACGAAGCCGTGGCCGGAACCGGCCAAGCCCACGTATGGTTCGACCTGTGATGCGCGCCCTACGAGCACTCGTGATCGCCCATGAACCCGACGGACCTGCTTGCCAGGTCGAGGTCCGGCTACGCGAGCGCGGTTTCGAGGTCGACACGCACGTCGTGACGGCCGACTATCAGAAGCCAGGCGAAGCTGCGCCTTGGCCCGACTTCGCCGACTACGACGTCGTCTTGCCCATGGGTTCGATCCGGAACCTGCCGAACAAGGAGCCGATCGAGTCGTGGATTCACGATGAGCTCGACCTGCTTCGCAAGGCGCACGAGACTGGACAGCCAATCCTCGGCATCTGCTTCGGGGGCCAGCTGATGGCCGAGGCCCTCGGTGGAACCGTTGAGGTTGCGCCGGTGACCGAGCTGGGCTGGTTCGAGCTGCGGGCTCTCCCCGGCGTCGAGAACCCCGCAGGACCCGGACCTTGGAAGGAGTGGCATCACGACCGCTTCCATCCGCCGGCCGAGGCCGAGGTCCTTGCCGAGACCGACAACGCCACGCAACTGTTTCGCATCGGAAAGACGGTCGGCACCCAGTTCCACCCCGAGGTCGACGTCGCCCACCTGGAGAACTGGCTGGCCACCTGCGACGACGCGTACCTGCACGACCAGGGCACGAGCCGCGAGAAGATCCTCGCCGATGCGATCGAGCACGAGGACCGCAACATCGAGCAGTGCCACGCCTTCGTCGACTGGTGGCTCGATGAGGTCGCCTTCCCCGAAGGTCTGCCCGGTCTCGCCAAGACGTCCGACGAGCGCAAGGTGAGCGCATGACCCGCCCGCTCATTGGACTGTCTGGCCGCCGCAAGAAGGGCCACCAGATCGTTGGCAACTTCGACACGCTGGCCGACGTCGACATCGACCTCTACTACTCCGACTATGCGCGGGCAGTCCTCGCCGCCGGCGGAATTCCTCTGCACCTACCACTCGACGTCTCGCCTGCCGATGTCGCCGGGCGACTCGACGGTTTGTTGCTGAGCGGTGGTGCCGACATCGGCCCGGAGCGCTACGGGCGCGAACCCGAGACCGACCTGTACCCGCCCGAGCCGGCTCGCGACGACTTCGAGCTGGCGCTTCTCGACCACGCGTCTGCGCTCGAGCTGCCGACCCTCGGCATCTGCCGCGGCCTGCAGATGATGAACGTCCACGGTGGCGGCACGTTGCACCAGGACATTCCGACCGAGGCCCATTTCGACAAGCCGCCGGCCACCGAGATCCAGGAGGTCAGCATCGATTCGGGCTCGACGCTTGGGGCGCTCTACGGCGATCGTCGAGCGGTCAACTCGCTCCACCACCAGACGGTCGACGATGTCGCGGCGGCGTATCGAGTGACCGCGCGGGGCGGCGACGGCGGTGTCGAAGGGATCGAGCATCAGTCGCTTCCGTGGGTTGCCGTCCAGTGGCATCCGGAGATGATGAACAGCGCCTCCGAGGATCCAGTCTTCGGCTGGTTGATCGAGGCCGCGTCGGGCCGACAATGATCGACTCGATCGAGGCATTCCGGAGCGATCTGTTCGCTCGGTACGGGGTGGATCCCGAAGCCATGGCGCAGCCGGGTTTGACGATCTGCGAGCGTCCGGAACGCCGAGGAACCGGCGTGGTGTCTGCCTACGTCTTCGGTCCCCACGTGATCGTGCTGAGCGATCCGGCCTACCTCGACGCGGTCGCCGACTTCGATCCAGGCGAGCACGAGGCCGATGGGATCGCGCCGCTCGAGCGCTACTTCGCCTTCGCCACGGAGCGTGGCGCGGAGTTGCTCGGGATGGGGACGATGCGGGTGTTGTCCGACGTGCCGCAGCCGGCGGACGGAGTCGACGGCCTGGTCGTCCTCGACCGAGACCAGCCCGACCATGTGACGCGGCTTCAGACGTTCCTCGACGCGTGCAGCGCCGAGGACATCGATGCCGCGGCCATCGAAGTCGATGAGCTCGACCCGGTGATTCGCATCGTCGAGGCCGAACCCGGCGGACCGGTCATCGCCTACGCGAGTGCGTTCCCCGATGAGGACTTCGGCAACCGCTGGGACATCGGCGTGTTGACGCACCCGGACCATCGACGCCACGGGCTCGGCGCTGCCGCCGTACAGCAACTCGTCGTCGACCTCGTTGCCGACGGCCACGTTCCCATCTACCGGCACGACCTCGACAATCAGGGTTCCGCCGCACTGGCGACCGGCCTCGGGTTCGTCCCGGCGACCATCATTGCGGCGGCTCGCTGGACGTCGCCCGACTGAACGCGCCTGTCGCCCGGCACTAATCGATGGGCTCGATGACCTTCTTGGTGCGGTGTTCGAAGAGGATTGACGTTCGCTCGTCGTAGACCGCCGGTTGACTGCTGATCTCGGTCAGCACGACCCGCCGGAGTTGTTCCGGATCGGCGACGGCGAGATGGATCACAATGTCCTCGATACCGGTGATGACCTGGATCCCGATCGTCTCGGTCAGCTGCCAGACGTGGTCGACGAACCGGTTCACGACCTCGCCGCTCTTGGGCTGGAGTCGGACGAAGACCAGGGCTTCGAGATGGCGGCCGAGCGCGGCCAGGTCGACGTCGGCGTGGTACCCGCGGATGATCTTGCGTCGCTCCAGTTCGCGAACCCGACCGAGGGTCGACGACGGCGCGAGATGGGCGTCTGCGGCCAGGGAGCGGTTGGTCTGGCGAGCGTTGGATTGAAGTGAGCGGACGATGGCTCGGTCGGCGCCATGTCGGAGTTCCATCGACATCATCCTCTCCCCACGGTCCCGTCTGTGCTGATTCTGTTGCGGCGAGCGAAGCCGCGAGTCGTTCGTTCTGGCGGACGTATCCGCCGCGAACTCGAACGTTATTCGGTTAGAGAGACGAAATCGAAATGACGTTCGGTCCGCCAGCACGGCGATGAATCTCTGGCAAGTCTAGGGATCCCTGACCAGACGGACGACGAGTGAACGCGGAGCACGAAGATGGCCCTGATCGATGACTACGACCTGCGTGATCGCTATCGAGCCGATGACGGGCGGGTCTTCCTCTCCGGCATTCAAGCCCTTGCTCGGCTACCGCTCGAACAGCTGCGGGCCGACCGTCGCGCGGGCCGCTCCACGGCGGCGTTCGTGTCCGGGTATCAGGGTTCGCCGCTCGGTGGCTACGGCGACGAGGTGCAGCGCGCCGCTCGGGTCGCCGCCGACCTGCCGCTCGTCTTTCGACCCGGCATGAACGAGGAGTACGCGGCGACCGCGGTGATGGGTTCACAGCTTGCGGCCACCCGTCCGGACGCCCGCTACGACGGGGTCGTGGGGGTCTGGTACGGCAAGGCCCCAGGCGTCGACCGCGCTGCAGACGCGCTCCGCCATGCCGTCTACGCCGGTACCTCGATGCTCGGCGGTGCGGTTGCGCTCGTCGGGGACGATCCCGCAGCGAAGTCGTCGACGGTTCCGTCGTCGTCCGCAGGCCTGGTCGCCGACATGCACATGCCGCTGCTGTACCCGGGCGATCCCGACGAGGCGTTGCTCCTCGGCCGACACGCCATTGCGCTCAGTCGGGGGACCGGGCTGTGGTGTGCGCTCAAGGTCGTCGCCGACGTTGCCGACGCCACGGCGAGCGTCGATCTCGATCCGGATCGCGTCCAGCCGGTCATCCCACTGATCGACGGTCGCCCGTACGAACACATTCCCGACGGACGACTCCTCACCCCTCGAACCGTCGAGGTCGAGCGGGAGATCGTCGAGGTCCGGTACGAGCTGGCGCGCCGCTATGCCGCGGACAACGAGCTCAACGAGGTTGTGGTCGACGCGCCCGATCCGTGGATCGGGATCGTGTCGAGTGGGATCACCTATCGCGAGGTTCGCGAAGCGTTGGCGCGGCTCGGTCTGCGCGACGACGCGGCGATCGCCGAGGCGGGGATTCGACTGCTGCGCATGCGGATGCCGATGCCCTTCGATCCGGCCACGATGCGGCGCTTCGCCGCCGGCCTCGAGCAGGTGTTCGTCATCGAGGAGAAACAGCCCAACATCGAGTCGCTCATCAAGGATGCGCTGTACCCGATGGCCGAGCGCCCGCTGATCACCGGCAAAGCCGACCGGCATGGAAAGGCGCTGCTGCCGGCGTGGGGTGGTCTCGACGCCGACGACCTCGTGCCGGTGTTGTACGGCCAGCTGCAGGAGCGGCTCGGCGATCGTTTGGCGGCACCGGTGACCAAGCGCTCGCGGATCCCCGTCTTCGAGGTCGAACGCTCGCCCTTCTTCTGCTCGGGGTGCCCGCACAATCGCAGCACCGAGGTCGCGCCCGGCACGCTCGTCGGCGCGGGCATCGGTTGCCACACCATGGTGCTCCTCATGGACGACGAGCGAGTCGGCGACATCGCCGGTCTGGCCTGCATGGGCAACGAGGGCACGCAGTGGATCGGTATGAGCGACTTTGTCGAGACGGATCACCTGGTGCAGAACCTCGGTGACGGCACGTTCTTCCACAGCGGGCAGTTGGCGATTCAGGCCGCGGTGGCGGCCGACGTCAACCTGACCTACAAGCTGCTCTACAACGGAACCGTGGCCATGACGGGTGGTCAGGATCCCGAGGGCGCACTGGGAGTCGCAGACATCGCCACCGTCCTGTTGCGTCAAGGAGTTCGCGAGGTGGTCGTGACCACCGACGACCCGAAGAAGTACGACCGTCGAGGCTTGCCCGGCGAGGTCGCCGTCGTCGACCGAACCCGTCTCGTCGAGGAGCAGGAGCGGCTGGCCCGCACCCCAGGGGTGACTGTCCTCATCCACGATCAGGCATGTGCCGCCGAGGCGCGTCGGGCCCGCAAGCGCGGCCTGATCGAAACGCCGAACCAGCGGGTCGTGATCAATCCGCGCATCTGTGAAGGATGTGGTGACTGTGGCCAGACCAGCAACTGTCTCTCCGTCCAGCCGGTCGAGACCGAGTTCGGGCGAAAGACCCGAATCGATCAGACCAGCTGCAACCTGGACTACAGCTGTCTCGAGGGTGACTGCCCGAGCTTCATGACCGTGACCTATCCCGAGGAGCCCGCGGCGCGGACCGCCGAGTTGCTCGGCCGAATGAAGCCGTGGCGTCGATGGGGGCTCGGGCGCCCGGTCCAGGAATCGTCGAGCGTCGAGCCGACGGGGCCACCGATCGCACTTCCCGATCCGGAGTGGATCGTGCCGGTCGACGAGTTCTCGATGCGGATCACCGGTATCGGTGGCACCGGGGTCGTCACGGTCGCCCAGATCCTCGGCACCGCGGCGATGTTCGGCAACTGGCAGGTCCGCGGACTCGACCAGATCGGGCTGTCGCAGAAGGCGGGTCCCGTCGTGAGCGATGTGCGGCTTTCCCGGGCAGCGCCGTCGTTCACCAACCGCCTGGGCCGCGGCCAGGCCGATCTGTTGTTGGCGTTCGACCAGCTCGTCGGGGTGAGCGCACGTGGTCTCGATGTCACCGATCACGCGACGGTCGTGGTCGGGTCGACCAGTACGACGCCGACCGGCGCCATGATCGGGCGCCCCGACCTCGCGCTGCCGCAACCGAGCGAGATGTCGTCCGCCCTCGCCGAGGTTTCGACGATCGCCCAGCACTGGGCCGACGCCCAGGCGATCACCAGCCACCTGTTCGGCTCGGCGGCTTCGGCGAACCTGCTCGTGGTCGGCATGGCGGTCCAGGCCGGCGCGTTGCCGATCGAGCCCGATCACATCGAGCGGGCGATCCAACTCAACGGTGTGCAGGTGGATGTCAACGAGATGGCGTTTCGGTGGGGCCGAGCGATCGTGGTCGATCCCACGCTCGTGCCGACGATCGGGGGTGCCGCGCCGAATCACGCCCGAGCCGAGCGGTGGGACGCCGAGGCGCAGCAGGTCACGACGCACCCGGCGCTGCAGACGCGCATCGCTCAGCTCGCCGCCGAGCTCGAATCGTGGGGAGATTCCCGCACCGCCCGCACCTATCTCGATCGGCTCGAAGGTGTCGTCCGTCGATCGGACGACGACGGAGAGCTGGTGGCGGAGGTCGGGGAAGGGCTGTTCCAGCTCACCGCCTACAAGGACGAGTACGAGGTCGCCCGATTGATGACCGACGAGCGGGCGATCGCCGAGGCGCGCGAGCTGGCCGGCGCCGAGGGCCGACTCGCCTGGAAGCTCCATCCGCCCGCGCTCCGGGCCATCGGTCTCGACCGCAAGGTCACGATCGACGAGTCGACCGCCCCGGCGATCCGCCTGCTGGCCCGCGGCAAGCGCCTCAGGGGCACGGTGCTCGACCCGTTCGGATGGGCAAAGGTGCGTCGCGTCGAGCGTCGTCTGCCGACCGAGTACGTCGATGCGGTTCTTGCGGCCCTCGCGGGGTCAGACCCCGATCGCATCGAGCGAGCCCGTGCCGTCGCGAGCGCAGCCGATCTGGTGCGCGGCTATGAGCACATCAAGATGGAAGCGGTCGAGCGGTTCCGGAGCCGGATCGCCGACGCCTGACACAGCCACGACACATCCCCACGATGTGTGCACGTGGCGCGCGCCACGCCGCGTCACAGAGGAAACGCGACCGTCCTGGGCGCTACTGTGCCGACTGTGGAACAGGCGGGGTTGCCGGCGGGGCGAGTCACTTTCCTGATGTCCGACATCGAGGGAAGCACGCGCATGTGGGAGAGCGCGCCCGACGCGATGCGTCAGGCGCTCGGGCGTCACGATGAGTTGATCACCGGCGCCATCGAGGCGAGCGGCGGCCAGGTGTTCAAACACACCGGTGACGGCTTCGCCGCGGTGTTTTCCACCGCGCTCGAAGCCCTCGAAGCCGCCGCCGCGGCGTGTGCCGCCCTCAACGATGAGCCCTGGTCACCCGAGGCCACCATTCGCTGCCGGTTTGGCCTTCACATCGGTGACGCCGAGCCGACTGGCGGCGACTATTTCGGCCCGACGATCACTCGCTCGGCACGGGTGATGGACTCGGGAAACGGCGGCCAGATCATCGCCAGCGCGGAGACGGTCGAGGCGTTCGGCGAGCGGATGCCCGACGGCATGGCCGGCGTGGACTGTGGCGACCACCGTCTGAAGGATCTGGGTGAACCACTCCGGCTCTTCCGCATCGAAACCCATGGCGCGCTCGACACTCGACCGCTTCGCACCATGGAGTCGAAGCCACACAACCTGCCGGTGCAGCTGAGCAGCTTCGTTGGGCGTGAGCACGAGATCAAGACGATCGCCGACCTGATTCGCGAGAAGCGCCTTGTCACGCTCACCGGCATCGGCGGCGTGGGTAAGACACGGCTGGCGCTCCAGGTCGGTGCCGAGATGCTCCCCGAGTTCGAGCAGGGCGTGTGGTTCGCCGAGCTGGCGTCGCTGGCCGATCCCGAGCTGATTCCCGATGCGGTCGCGACGGCGATCGCCGTCGGTCCGGATCCCAGTCGGACCGCTACCGAACGCATCGTCGATCACCTGCGTGACCGGCAGGCGCTGCTCGTCCTCGACAACTGCGAGCACCTGATCGACAGCGTCGCGGACATGGTCGACACCATCCTGCGTTCGTGTCCCGACACCCAGGTGTTGGCGACCAGCCGAGAAGGTCTGGCGGTTGTCGGCGAGGCACTGTTTCGGGTGCCGTCGCTCTCGGTCGACAACGATGCGGCGGCCGTCACCCTGTTCACCGAGCGGGCGCAGCTGGTCCGGGACGACTTCACCGTCAACGACTCGAACCGCGACATCGTCGTATCGCTCTGCGAGCGGCTCGACGGCATCCCGCTGGCGATCGAGCTGGCGACAGCTCGCCTCAAGATGCTCACGATCGAACAGATCGCCGAGCACCTCGGCGATCGGTTCCGGCTGCTGACCGGCGGTAGCCGGACCGCCGTCGAGCGCCAGCGAACCCTGCTGGCGATGATGGACTGGTCCCACGACTTGCTCAACGAGGAGGAGCAGGCGATCCTGCGTCGGCTATCGGTGTTCTCGGGCGGGTTCGACTACGAGGCGGCTGAGCGCGTCGCCGAGTCCGACGACCTCCCCGGCTTTGTCGTGCTCGACCTGCTTGGTCGTCTGGTCGAGGCGTCGCTGGTGATCTTCGACGGAATGGGCGCCCCGCGATATCGGCTGCTCGAGACGGTCCGTCAGTACTCGACCGACAAGCTCTTCGACGCCGGCGAGGCCGATGACGTCCGCCGCCGACACTGTCAGCACTTTCTCGATGTGATTCATCAGCTCGAGACCCGCCTGCTCGCTCACGGCAACGAGGCGATGGTCGAGTGGTTCCGTGATCTCGGCAACTACCGGGCAGCGTTGACCTGGGCGGTTGGGATGGAGGAGGGCGATCTCGCCATCGAACTCTCGGTCGCGATGCGCTGGTTCTTCTGGGGTGAGGTCATGAACCGCGAGTCGGCGAACTGGGTGCGGGCCGCACTTCGACTGGTGGACCGGGAGCACCCGCTGTACGCCAAGGCGGTGGCGTTTGCCACGACCGACTTCGACAATGTCGATGATCGGGACGATGCCGACGAGATGGCGGCCATCGCCGAGGACATCCTGGCGACGACCGACGATCTGTCGGACCGCGGGATGCTCTCGAACTGTCTTGCCAACCGGCGGATGTACGTCAATCTCGATGCGTCGGACCAGCTCTATCGCGACGCGATCGCCAATCTTCGCGAGGCCGGTGATCCCACGTGGACCTCGCCGTTGCAGAACCGGATGCTGAACGCACTGCTGACCGGCACGTCCGAGTCGGGCGAACAGGTCCTGGGGTTGCTCGACGAGGCCGCTGCGCTCTCCGGAACTCGGGTGCACGCCGCGGCGGTGCGCGCCACCTATGCGCTCATGTACGGCGAGTACGACCGAGTGCTCGAGATGGCCGATTCGAGCGAGCCGAGCGACCGTTGGGAAGAGGCGATGCTCATCCTCATGAGCGGGCTCGCCAAGCGGGCGAAGGGCGATGCGCAAGGCGCCCTCGACACCCTCAATCACCTGATCGAGGAGGTCGGCGTCGGGCTCGGCAATCTGGCCGGTTGGCACCGGGCCACCGCACGCCTGGAGCTTGGTGACGTCGTCGGGGCGGTCGATTCGCACGTCTCGCTCGCCGAGGGTTGGCCACTGCAGGAGGCGCGCGACTCGGGGTTCTGGCTCATGATCGCCAGCGCGATCGGTCGCCACGAAGACACCGCTCGCCTGCTCGGATTCTGGGAACGGGTTTCGGCGGAGACCGCGCACGGGTTGTGCGCCTGGGAGATCCCACAGCACAACGCCGCGGTCGAGGCCAGCCGGTCGGCGCTCGGCGAGGCCCGTTTCGACGAGCTGCGGTCCGAAGGTGTCGTGTTGGCGTTCGAGGACCTCGCGATCGACGCGGTCCGAGCGGCCGCATCGGCCGGATAGCTGTCGATCCCAGCGAGGTAGCTCAGTCGCCGGCGATGCCGGCGATCAGGATGTCGAGTACGAATTCGAACGACGGGCCGGTGTCGCCGTCGAGGTGCTGGTTGATGTGGGCGAGGACCAGTCGGTGTCGCTCGGGATCGATCATCGCCATGACCTCGTCGAGCAGCGACGGCAGGTCGTCCTCGCCTGCGGGCATCGCCAGGTTCGACAGCATGTAGCCGACCACGTGGTTGGCGATGGCGTGGAAGGCGTCGTGTGCTCGGCGGTGATCGAGGCCGGATCGATCGAGGGTGGCCAGCATCCACTCCATGTGGTCGAAGCGTCGCGGGCCGGGGATCTGGCCAACCCACAGGCCGACCGCCCAGGGGTGCCGCTCGAACATCTGCTTGGTCGCGACGGCGTGTGTCCGGATGGCGGGTCTCCACGGCTCGTCGTCGCCGGGGGTCTCGATCTCGCCCGCCGCTTGGTCGACCATGGCCCGCAACAGGTCGGTCTTGTTGGCCACGTGGTTGTAGAGCGACATGACCTCGTAGCCGAGCTCGGCGGCCACCTTCCGCATGCTCAGTCCGGCCAGACCGTTGGCATCGGCCAGCGCGATCGCCGCGCTCACGATGGCGTCGCGGGTGAGGGGCGGGCGGGTGGCGTCCGACACAGGGGTTGACGCTAGCGCACCCTTCGACGTACGGTGTACGTGGAACGTACGTACAGTGTAAGTCTCTCGGGCAGAAACGGCCGGAGCATCAAGAGGAGAGCGAGTCATCATGCGAGCGATCACGCAACGGGCATACGGACTGGAGCACCTGGAGATCGAAGAACTCGACGTGCTCGAGCCCAAGCCGGGTCACGTCCGGGTGCGGGTCGAGGCCGCGTCGATCAACCCGGCGGACTGGCATCGAGCCATGGGCGAGCCGAAGTTCATGCGGCTGACCGAGGGCTGGGCGCGACCCAAGCAGTTGGTCGCAGGCACCGACTTCTGCGGTGTCATCGACGCGATCGGAGACGAGGTCGACGGCTGGGAGGTCGGCGATCGCGTGTACGGGCTGGCCTCTGGCGCCTTCGCCGAGTCGGCCATCGCCCGTGCCGATCGCATCGGTCCGGCTGCCGAGTCGGCGAGCGACGCCGAGATGGCCGCCCTGCCGATCGCTGCGGTCACCGCGCTTCAGGCAGTCGAGCGTGGGGCGGTTGCCGGTCGGCGTGTTGTCGTCAACGGCGCCTCGGGTGGCGTGGGGCACCTCGCTGTCCAGATCGCACGGGCGGCGGGAGCCGCCGAGGTCGTGGCCGTCTGCAGCGATCGCAACGCGTCGTGGGTTGCCGAACTCGGCGCCGACACCGTCATCGACTACGAGTCGGCAGACTTCTGCGACATGGCCTACGACGTCGTCATCGACTGCGTGGGCAACCGAGCCCCGCGCGACATCGCAAGGGGCATGAGCCCGGACGGCCGCTGGGTCCTGGTCGGCGCGTCGACGAAGACCGGGTGGCTCGGACCGCTCGGCGGACTCGTGCGCGCCAAGCTGGCCTGGCTCCTCGCTCGTCGGTCGTGCATCGTCTTCATCGCCGAGGAGAGCACCGAGCGGCTCACCGAGATCGCCCGACTCGTCGAGGATGGCTCGCTGCGTGTCCGCATCGCCGGGTCACGACCGCTCACCGACATACGTGACGCCTACGACCGCATCGAGTCCCAACGCATCGCCGGCAAGGTCGTGGTCACACCACGCCGTCAGTCGTCGAGCGCTGCTCTGGCCGCTTGTACGACGATCGGGTCCGAGCAACCGCGGGCATAGCCGGCGATGCGCTTGTCGATATCGCGCTGGAGCACCCGCAGGCCGATGCGCTCGGCGATCGGCGCGAGCCACTTAGGACGGATCGAGAAGGTGTAACGCCACGTCGCCTCGGTCCGCTCATCGTCGATCGGACGGAAGCTCCACCCGCCACCGAAGGTCTTGAAGAACCACGGTCCGCCGACCATCTTCATGCCGACCTGGCCCGGCGGGTTGAAGGCCGTGTACTCCGACACCATCCTCAGTCCATGGCGGGATCGGGTCACGGTCCGGACGCCCTTGGCCGGACGATCGGCATCGACGAGGCGCTGGCTGCGCACGAACGGATCCCACCGATACCGCGCCTCGCCCTGCGTCTGTGACACCGCGAACGCGACGTCGACCGGCACCTCGACGATGACGCTGGACTCGACTCTTGCCATGGCGTATTCCGGCTACCCGAGGCCGAGGCGCTCGAACTGCTCGGGTGGCGCTTGGAGTTCGTCGAGGGCGGTGCGGAGGAGGTCGATCATTTCTGCCTCGCTCCGCTCGCCGGATCGGTTCTCCTGCTCGTCGGGATCGACGCACAGATCGTAGAGGTGGTGCTGGCCGACACTCCGATGGCCGGACGCCCAGAACGGCACCCGGTCGTCGCTTCCCCAAACCTGGCGGATGACCGGCACGTCGGTGCCCGGCATGGTGTCGAGCGTGGCCCGGTGATCGGGCAGCGGCATCGGGGGCAACCCGTCGACATGCAGCGGCATGGTCGACCAGCGGTTTGACCACATCGAGAGCGGGCGGTTCTCACCTTCGGGCGCTCGGGCGTACTTGGCCGTGCCGTCGGTGATCTGCACCCACCGTCCCCACACGCCGCCAATCGCCCAGTCGCGGATCTGGTCGGTCGAGCCGTCGAGCAGTGGAGCCAGCGATTCGCCATGGGTGCGGTGGCCGACCTCGGCGTCGAAGACATCGGCGATGGTGGCGAACAGATCGACATTGGTCGTCAGGGCGTCGCACGTGCCCGGTTCGACACCCGGCCAGTGGACGAGCAGCGGGGTGTGCCCGATCGGCTCGTACTGGGGCACGCTCGGCTTGCCCCAGATGTCGCGACCTTCACGGACGTCGCCGAGGAAGTGGCCGTGGTCGGTGCAGACGATCAACGCGGTGTCGTCCCACAGGTCGTGCTCGTCAAAGGCGTCGAGGATCCGGCCGAACCAGTGATCGATCATCGTCAGCTTGGAGCCATAATTCGCCCGCACATGCCGTGCCTCGCGCTCGGTGAGCGCCCCGGCCTCGATCGCGCCGTCGATGTAGGGCGGCCAGACGATCCACTCGTCGTCCCACGGCTCGTCCTCGTAGCGGCCGGCCCACGGCTGGGGCGTGTCGAACGGCTCGTGCGGATCGAACTCGTCGACGAAGAGGAACCAGCGGTCGTGGTGCGGGGTCGCATCGCGGAGGAAGCGCGCCGCGTCGAGCATGGTCTGCGGGCCCGGCCAGTCCTCCTCGGCCCGGAAGAAGGTCCGCGAGCGGTCGTAGCCGCGGTCGAGGCGGTCGAGGCCGTACTGCTGCTGGAAGAACCACCCACCCTTTCGAGCGGGGAGCGCGGGGCTGCCGGTCCAGGTGGGATCGGGATGCGTCCGCCACAGGTCGCCCTCGTGCCCGCGCACGTACTCCCAGCCGTCGAAATCGGTGTGGTAGTTCTCACCACCGGTCTCGAAAAGGTGCGGGTGGTCGGTCGAGAGATGGCTGGTCACCCCGGCGGCGTGCAGCACCCGAGTGATCGGCGCCTCCCACAGTTCGATCGAGCCCCACGGCTTCCAGAGGAAGTCGAGTGCACCGCAGAGGATGTCGTGGCGCGCGGGCATGCACGGCAGCGACCCAGTCACGTGGTTGGTGAATCGCACCGCTCGCTCGGCGGCGAACCGGTCGAGGTTGGGTGTGTCGAACTCGTCGCTGCCGTAGGAACCGAGCATGTGCCGATTCAGCGAGTCGAGCAGGATGACGGCGACGTTGGTGGGTTTGATCATGGGAGCAGGGTTTCGAGGATCTGGGCCACACCATCTTCCCAGTTGGGTGGGGCGATCTCCTGGGCGACGGCCTTGACCTCGGGCTCGGCATTGCCCATGGCGACCCCGCGGCCGGCCCATTCGATCATCGAGAGATCGTTGTGATTGTCGCCGAAGGCGATGACCTCGGAGCGGTCGATGTCGAGCTGGCCGCACAGCCGCGCCAGCGCCTCGCCCTTCGACGCGCCCGCCGGTGTGACCTCGGCGAAGAGCAGGCCGGAACTCGTGTAGTGCATCGAATCGGGCACCAGCTCGCGGGTCTGTGCAATCAGGTCGGTTGAGCTCATGTCGGGGCGCAGCATGAGCAGCTTGCCGACGTCGTCGGGCCGGAACTCGGCCGAGTTCCGGCGAGGGCGCCCTTCGAGCGACATCGGCAGGAGTTCGAACGTCTGGTCGTTGTGCCAGTAACCGGTTGCATGCTCGGTCATCAGCGCGATGTCGGGGAACGTGTCCAGCAGCGTCTTGATGAGCGGCGCGATTTCATCCGGCTCGAACACGAGCCGTTCTTCCATCTCGTCGGTCCGCAGGTTGAATCGGTGGCCCCCGTTGGCGCCGACGAAGTAGTCGAGCCGCGCCCCGGTCGACGTCGCGATCTCGAGGCCGGTTTGCCAAGAGCGACCGGTGACCGCGGCCACGACAGCGCCCGCGTCGACCAAGGCGTTGATCGCGGTGACCGCTCGCTCGGAGACGAGGTGGTCGGGCTGGAACAGCGTGCCGTCGAGGTCGCTCGCCACCAGCCGAATCGTCATCGCCGCCAGTGTCGCACAGGGTGTCGGGTCACCGGGCGGTGACGGTCCCGCACCGAAGCTGTTTCCACCGCGTGTCAGGCCCGTCGGTGAACCGCCACTCGGCGGTGACCACGTAGGTGCCCGGGGCGAAGTAGACGGCATCGGAGAACTCGAGCTGGCGTTGATCGAGGGTGCCATCGCCGTGGGCGAAGCGGAACTCGACCGGTTCGTCGATCCCCTGGGCGATGCCTCGGATCTGGAAGGGCTCACCGACCTGGATGTCGAGCACCCGATCCTCGCCGGCGTTGGAGATGAAGCATGCGACCTGAATCGGGCCGGGCAGCACGGGTGCTTCGGGCGCGATGACCGTGACCGCAGGACAGTCGGCGGTCGCCGTCTGGTCGGCGGAGGCTACCTGGATCACGAAGGTGCCGGTTCGGTCGTAGGTGATCGGCGTGATGCCCGTACTGACCGGCCGCCCATCGCCGGGGGAGAAGGAGCTGACGACATCGTTGTCATCGGCGTCGAGGGCGCGGAAGGTGACGGTTTCACCGATGTCGACGACGAACGTGTCGACCACGCACCGATAGGGCGGAAGCTCCGGCGGCGCGGGTCCGTCCGTGGTGACCACGACGATGCCGCAGGTCAGGGTTTCCTTCTCGCCGGTTGCACCGAGCGTGGCGATCATCGTGACGGTGTAGGAGCCGGGTTCGCTGTAGGCGGCGAAGGACGGGTTGCGAGGATCGCGCGTGCCATCGCCGTGATCGAACTCATAGTCGACGGCTGCTTCCTCGGGCTGGTGGCTACCGGTGTAGGTCGTGGTCTCGTCGACCCCGATTCGGTTGTTCGAGATGTTGCAGCTCAGCCGGCTGGGCAGGATCGGCCGCGGCGTGGGAGCCGGTGTGGCGGCCGGCGACGGTGTCGCGGCGGCGGTGGCCTGCGGGCTCGGCGTCGGTTGTGTGGCAGTCGGGGTTGCACCGGGCTCGGGGGTCGTGGCCTCGTCGGGTGTTTGCGCGGTCTCGGCGAGCGCCGTCGGGGTCTCGAGTGGGACGAACTGGGCCCGTTCCGAGGACGATCCGTCGCCCGGATCGGGCAGGGTGAACTGGTTGGTGCTTGCTTCGGTCCCGCCACTCGACGCCGTCACCGTCGGCTCGCTCGACCGGCCGAGGAAGAAGTAGATCGCGCCACCGCAGATGACCCCGAACAGGATCGCGGCGACGACGATCAGCCAGGTGTCGGACCGCTGCTGCGGGGCAGGGCCACCCGAGTATCCGCCGGGAGGCTGCTGTCCCTGTTGATGACCGCCTGGGTTCGACATTGCTTCGGTTCCGCCGTCTTCGTCGTGTTCGTCGTCGTGACGCCAACGCCATTCTCGCGTCGGCGAGACCCGGTTCACGGTCGCGGCGCCCGCTCACCGGTACTCGACTCTATTGCTGCACCGGCGGGGTTCGTTGGGCCAATTGGCAGGTCGAGACGGTCGTTTCGACCGTCCGGCATCGCCAATCGACCAGACGGCAGGCAGGCGACCGATCAGGCGGTGGTGTCGTCGGCGATCATCAGTGTCTTGAGGTCGGCATGGAATTCGAGGGCGTGGTCGCCACCTTCGCGCCCGATGCCTGAAATGCCACAGCCACCGAACGGCGCCGTCAGGTCGCGAACCAGGAAGGTGTTGACCCACACGAGCCCGGCGCGGATCAGACGCCCGACGCGCTCGGCGCGCTCGCGAGCGCCGGTGTACACGATGGCCGACAGTCCGTAGTCGGTGGAGTTCGCCAGTGCGACGGCCTCGACCTCGTCCTCGAACGTCTGGAAGGTCAATACCGGACCGAAGATCTCGCGTTGCACGACCTCGCTGTCGTTCGACGCCGGCTCGATCAGTGTCGGTTGGTAGTGGAGCGAGTCGGACATCGGCTGACCGCCTCGCACGATGCGATCCCCTGCGGCCCGGGCCCGCTCGACGAACGCGTGGATTCGATCGCGATGTTCGGGATGCGCTGACGGCGCGATCTCGGTCGACGGCTCGCGGGGGTCGCCGATGACCAAGGCATCGGCATGCGCATGGAAGCGTTCGAGGAACTCGTCGCGGATCGAGACGTCGACGAGCAGGCGTGTGCCGGCCAGGCACACCTGTCCCGAGTCGTCGAACTGCCAGGCCGCCTTCTTGGCGGCGGCATCGAGGTCGCAGTCGCCGAAGACCATCAGCGGCGCCTTGCCGCCGAGCTCGGCGGTGAACGGCACAAGGTTGCGTGCCGCGTGACCGCCGATGATGCGACCCGTCTCCGGCGAGCCGGTGAACGAGATGCGCCGGACACGCGGGTCGCGAACCAGGGCGTCGCCGACCTCTTCACCGATGCCCTGCACGAGGTTGTAGGCGCCGCCGGGGAAGCCGGCTTCGTTCGTCAGGTCGGCCAGCAAGGCCGCGGACAGCGGCGACCATTCGGCCGGCTTGTGGATCACCGAGTTGCCGGCTGCCAGTGCCGGCGCGAGCTTCCACGTCGACAGCATGAATGGCGCGTTCCACGGGGTGATCACGACCGCCGGACCAGCCGGCATGCGTTGCACCGTGTTCCACATCGCCTTGGCATCCCAGGTGCGGTCCTCGTGGGCGACGATCAGGTCGGCGTAGGTGCGGAAGTTGAGCGCGCCACGACCGACGAGCCGCGCCTTCATCGAGGCTTCGAGGAACCCCATGTCGAGGGTTTCGACGCGGGCGATCTCGTCGTTGTTCTCCTCGATCAGGTCGGCCAACCGGTGGAGTACTTCGGCCCGCTCGTGCACCGAGAAGGAGCCCCACGCCGTGAACCCGTCGACTGCAGCACTGACGGCGGCGGCAGCGTCGTCGTCGGACCCCCGCGCCATGTCGGCCAGGTGCATGCCGTCCCAATCGATGGGCGAGCGTGACTCGAAGGTCTCGGAGGCCTCGCGCCACGCGCCACCGATGAAGTGTCCGGTCGGTACCGAGACGCCGTCGACGTCGGTGCGCATCGTCAGGACTCGTCGTCGAGCGTGGATTGGTAGTGCTTGGACTGCGGTGCGCGGATGCCGCGGAACTCCCAGTCGCCGCCCATCGCCGTCGACACAACTTCCTCCGACGACGTCGGCTGGGCGCCGAGCTCGGTCCGGATCTCGGCCGGGCCTTCGACGATCGGATTCGTCAGCGCACCGAGACCCTCGACGTCGACCGTCACGACATCGCCCGGCACGACCGGTCGGCTGTTGGCCGGGGTGCCGGAGAGGATGACGTCGCCCGGGACGAGGGTGATGTTTCGTGCGAGGTCGGCGACGAGGTAGTGCATGTCCCACTCCATCTCGTCGGTGCTGGCATCTTGGACGACGTCGCCGTTGACCAAGGTCCGGATCTGCTTGCCCCGGAAATCCCAGTCGGTGACCAGCGACGGGCCGATCGGACACAACGTGTCGCTGCCCTTCACCCGGAGCATCGACCCGGCGTCGGTGTCGCGGAAGTCGTGCAGGCCGTAGTCGTTGGCGACGGAGTACCCGGCGATGTAGTCGCCGGCATCGGCGGCGGCGATGTTGCGGCAGTGGCGGCCGATCACGATGGCGATCTCACCCTCGTAGTTGAGCCACTGGCAGTTGGCCGGCCGAACGACGGCACCGCGGTGGCTGTTCAGCGCCGTCGTGGGCTTCTGGAAGTAGGTCGGCGCCGCCGGGAGGCGGGTCATGAACTCGTCGACGCGGCTCTTGTAGTTCAGATGCACGCAGAGGATCTTCGAAGGATCGACCGGTGCCAGATAGGTCGCGTCGTCGATGGCAACCGACCGGCCGTCGTCGGCCACCAGTCGGTCGCCGTCGACCGTGGTCACCGTCGGATAGCCGTCGAGAAGGATGCGGTGGTGTGCGGTCATGTCCAAAATCTACTGCCGCACTACATTGGTTTGGTAGCGAACCATTTTTCTCCGTGTTCGGAACCTGCCGATCGCCTGATGTCCTCCTCACCCGAAACCCCCG
Organism: Actinomycetota bacterium; assembly: GCA_039028435.1. Lineage (GTDB taxonomy): Bacteria > Actinomycetota > Acidimicrobiia > Acidimicrobiales > UBA10347 > UBA10347. The sequence goes on from JBCCIC010000020.1 coordinate 31,147, forward strand.
ATGCCGACCTCCTGCGCGAGGAGCGCGACATTCGCGCCCGACTGTCGGGCGAGCCATTCGACTTCGAGGCGGCCCAGGCGATCCAGAACATCTACCGGGCCGCTTCGGCGGTTCGGGTGCGGGCCGAGCGGGAGCTGCTGAACGACTGCAACCTGACCTGGGGCGGGTTCACCATGCTCTGGGTGCTGTGGGTCTGGGGCACGATGGACTCGTCGAGCCTGGCCGCCGAGTGCGGTGTGGCCAAGGGAACGATGACCGGCATGGTCACCACGCTGGAGAAACGGGGCCTGGTGGAGCGGACCCGCGACAACGACGACCGCCGACGCGTCGAGGTCGCGCTCACCGATGAAGGATCGGCGCTGATCGCCGAGCTGTATCCCCGCTTCAATGCGCTGGAGGTCGGTCTGGTCGCCGGCCTCGATGCCGACGATCAACAGGCGCTGGCCGCCCTACTTCGACGGATCATCCACAACGCCGGCTGAGCGGTCGTCTACACCCGCCGCTCGTAGCCTTGGACCCATGACGTTCGACGCGCAGGCGCGAGAGGCCGAGCTGGTCGCCCAGGCGGTGGCATGGGACACGAGCCAGCCCGTGCTCGCCGAGCCCGAGGACATCCCCGTCGTCGATATCGGCCCATGGCGAAGCTCGGGAAACCGTGCCGACCTCGATGCTGCGGCGACCATCCTGCGAGACGCTTGTGAGCGGGTCGGCTTCTTCCAGCTCGTGGGCCACGGCCTCGGTCAGGATCGGATCGACGACGTCTTCGACTGGACGCGCCGGTTCCACGACCTGCCCTTCGAGGTCAAGCAGACGATCAACATTGACAATCCGGGCCATCCGCTCGGCGGCGTCGGCTACCTGCCGATCGGCGAGCGCCGGCTTCCTCGTCGAGCCAAGGGCAACCGGAACGAAGCGTTCCTGATGAAGTCGGACAAGACGATCGCCTTCGACGACAACCAGTGGCTGCCCGAAGCAGCCCTGCCGGGGTTCCGTGATGCGGTCGAGCGTTACGCCGGCGCCGCCGAGGCGACCGCACTCGAACTCGTCACGGTCTATGCCGTCGCGCTGGATCTCGAACCGGACTGGTTCGACGAAGCGATGCAGGAACCGTTCTGGCGGCTGCGGCTCACGCACTACCCGCCGAACGAGCAGGTGGAGGGCGCACACGGAATCGCACCACACGTCGACACAACCTTCTTCACCCTGCTGCTCCAGGACGGTCCCGGGCTGGTGATCTACAGCGCCGAGCGTGATGCGTGGATCCAGGCCCCGGTCGTGCCGGGCGCGATCGTGGTCAACACCGGTGAGCTGCTGCGCCAGTGGTCGAACGACCGGTTCCTCAGCACCCGGCACTTCGCCGACAACGCCGCGCCCACGAGCCGCTACTCGATCCCGCTGTTCTTCAACGCGTCGGGCGATTGGCCCATGGAGTGCCTACCGACGTGCCACGGTCCGGACAACCCGCCCCGCTATGCGACGGTGTCGTACAACGAGAGCCAGGCGGTCGCCCAGGGCGAGTGACCGCGGCGTCTACTGGGCGTCGATGCGGACCCCGCTGATGTCCAGGTTGTCGAATCGACCTTGGCTCAGGCTGGTCACGAACCCCAGCGAACCGTTGGTGACGATCCGAACCCGACCGACGGCCCGCTCGTCCACCGACACGGTGGCGATGTCATCGATGACCGTCACCCGGAGGTGGTGCGGCTCGCTCGGCTCGAAGGTCGGGCCGAGGCCGGCGCCGCCGAGGTAGCGGTACACGCCGGAGCGGTCGTCGTAGCAACCCCAGCGAACGAAGTCGCCACCGTCGGCGAAGTCGACGATGAGTGCACCCATCCGGGCGGTCGTCTCGAGCTGGCCGAGGACGATGCCGCCGCCCAGGTGACCGTCGGCGCCCGCGACGTCCACGCCGATGCTGTAGTCGGTTGGCGGACGCACCAGCAGGTTGGTGATCAAGTCGTACCCCTCGGCGTTCGACTGGATGAGGGCGCCGTCGGTCAGGTGCCAGCGGCCGGCGATCGGATCATGGACGTCGACCTCCGTGGCGGTGGTGACATCGGTGTCGAAGTCGATCTCCACCATCGTGGTCAGCCGGATCTGCGTCGGGGTCTCCGAGGTTCCGACCGGACGTGATTGGTCGGAGCGCAGAAGACGCGAGATGCAGGTCGCCTGCGAAGGGAGATCGTCGACGACGGTCGTGTCGCTACGGGCAACCCAGGCGCCGCCGTGTGTGGTTCCGTGGTGGTTGCCGTGGCCGTGAACCGTGACCACCTCGACCTCGACGTCCACGTCGACACCGGTGTCGATATCGATGTCGACGTCGGCGTCTGCATCGGTGTCCGCGTTGGCATCAAGCTCGGCATCGTCGTCGAGCAATGCGGCCGCGTCGTGACGGTGGGAGAGGATCTCGTCGTCGACTTCGGCTCCGGGATGGATTTCCGTGTCGACGTCGGTGTCCGCATCGAGGGTTACGTCGAGGAGCGCGGCTGCGTCGTGACGGTGGGAGAGGATCTCGTCGTCGGCCTCGGGGCCGGCGTGGGCGTCCTTGTCGACTCCAGCGGACTTCGCTTGCTCGGCTACTTCCGATCCCCGTGTATCGGCCGCCTGCACGAGCGCCGGAACGAAGGTGTCGCGTTCCGAAGTAGGTGCCGAGAGCGCCTCACTTCGTAGCAGTACCGGGTCGCTGTCGGCGGCTAGATCGATCGAGCGCGCCGACGTGGGTCGAGCATCGGCCGTCGAAGCATCGTTCGACTCGAACGCTCCGTACGGCCCGACGTCGCGAGGGTCGGCGACCTCGGGCGAGCTTGCCGGGGTGAGGAGCATGATCGCGACCCAGGCCAGGCCGATGGTGATGGCGATCAAGGTGACGATCTGCGACCGGGATACCCCGGCGAGGGGATGGCGTCGTGGCTGCTGGTTCATACGACCATGGTGAGCCGTGAAGCTCAGGTCATCCTCTGCGCCGGGGGTTTGCTATCTCAAGATCGTGTTGGCGCTTTCTTGACACCCGATACCCCGGATCGAGCACGTTGTAGCGTCGGCCTCATGCGCAAGGTGGGCATCATCGGCTTCGGATCGATCGGCGCAGTGGTCGCCGAGGCGCTGACGAACGGCGATGTACCTGGAGGGGAGCTCACCGCCGTGGGGCGACGCCACGTGCGTCTCGGCGATGCGCTCACATCGCCGTCCGGTGTCTCGATCGGCACGGCGGTCGGCGTCGATGAGCTGATCGGGTCGTGTGACATCGTGGTCGAGGCCGCGGGTGCCGGGGTGCTGCGAGAACACGGCGCGGCCATCGTGGAGAGCGGTGCCGACCTCGTCGTCGTGTCCAGCGGTGCGCTGCTCGACGACGGGCTGCGATCGTCGCTGCTCGCCGGACCCAATGCACACCGGGTGCGTGTCGCCGCCGGCGCGGTCGGCGGGCTCGACATCGTTCGCGCCGCCGCGGCGATGGGGACGATCGAGTCGGCACGTATCACCACGACAAAGAAGCCAGCGGGCCTCGTCCAGGACCACATGTCCGAGGCCGAGCGAGCGTCCCTGCTCGCGCTCGACCAGGCCAAAGTGTTGTTCGAGGGTGGCGTTCGCGAACTGGTCGCGAGCTTTCCGTCATCGACCAACGTGGCGGCCTCGCTCGCTTTGGCCGTCGGGTCGTTCGAGCTGGTTCAGGGGCGGGTCGTCGCCGATCCGAACACGCCGCGCACGCAGCACGTCATCGAGTTGTCGGGTGCCGCCGGCGAGTATCGATTCGAGATGACGAACCACCCGTCGCCGACCAACCCTCGGTCGTCAGGCATCGTCCCGTGGTCGGTCGTTTGTGTGCTGCGCGAGCTCTGTGCATCATCATGGAGCTCATCATGAGGATCACGGTCACCGACGCCGCCGGACGACTCTCGCAGTACGCCGGGATTGGATCGCGGCGCGAATCGCGGGAGCCCTCGCCGTGGCCCCAGCCGAGTTCGCTGCCGATCGGCGACCCAAATCTCGGCCTGCGCAATCGGTGGTATCTCCTCGGGACCGCCGACCAGGTGGATCGTGAGCCCGTTCCGATCCGAGCGTTGGGCCAGGATCTCGTCCTGTGGCGAGACGGGGACGGCAAGGCGCGTCTGATGACCGACCACTGCCCGCACCGCGGTGCACGCCTGTCGATCGGCGACATCGTCGACGGCCAGCTGCAGTGCTGGTATCACCACTGGCGCTTCGACGGGAACGGCCAATGCACGTTCGTACCGTCGCAGGGCGGCGCTTGCACCTTGGCCGACAACACCACCGTCGAGGCCGCATATGTGGTCGAGGAAGCGGCCGGCTACTTGTGGGCCTGGATCGGCGAGGACGATCCCGAGCCGCTCGAACTCCCCGACGAGTTCATCGACCCCAGGTGGTCGACCTTCCCCGAGTCGGTCGAGTGGAAGGCCAACTGGCTGTTGGCGCTCGAGAACCTCGTCGATCTCATGCACGCGCCGTTTCTTCATGCCCGCTCGATCACGCTGAACGGGGGTGTCACCGACGATCGCGTGCTGGTCAACGATCACGACGACGGCTTCGAGGTCACCCGCAAGAACCAGGTCGGCGTGAACTTCGACTGGATCGATGTCCACCTCGGCGCGTTGCCCTACGTGCGGTTGGACATCCCCCTGCCGCCGAGCGCGGGCCCCGGTCCACCCCTGCGGATTCTCGGTTTCCTGCTGCCACGCGACGACGACGCCACGCTGGTCCACTTTCCGCGCTTCCGTGAAGTTGACGGGCGCGAGCGCACGATCTGGCGCACGCTTTATCGACTGCGCCTGCGTGGCACCCACCTGCACGTGTTGAACCAGGACAAGCGCATGCTCGAATCGATGCGCACGGTGCACGAGGCGCGCCGCAACGAGCATCTCGCTCAGGCCGACCGTCCGGTGCTCCACCTGCGCAAGACGCTGGAGCCGGCCTTCGAGGCCCAACGAGCCGCACACGGAATCGAATGACTCCCCATCTCCGAACCCATGGCGATCCCGACGATCCGCTGTTGTTGTGCCTGCACGGCATCGGCTCGTGCGCCGACGCCTTCGTGGGCCAGTTTCCGCTCGCCGAGCGATGTGGGCGCTTCATCGTCTCGTGGGATGCGCCTGGCTACCGACACTCTGCTGACGTGGCCGCGCCGTTCGGTCTCGACGACTGGGCCGACGCGGCGGCAGAGGTGATCGTCGAACATGGTGGCGGGGGACCGGCCGATGTGCTGGGTGTGTCGTGGGGCGGGGTCAGCGCAACCCGGCTGGCGCTGCGTCACCCGGCTTTGGTGCGCTCTTTGATCCTGGCGGATTCCTCGGTTGGCAGCGGGATCGATCCCGAGGTCGCCGACGCGATGCGAGGGCGCGCGACCGATCTCGCCGCGTTGGGCCACGAGGAGTTCTGCCGCAGTCGTGCGCCGCGCCTCGTCCGCCCCGATGCGTCGGCCGAGTTCATCGAGCAGGTCGCCCAGATGATGATCGAAAGCGTTCGGCTCGAAACCTATGACCTGGCCTGCCGGTCCATGGCCGACACGGACCACACACCTCGGCTCGGTGAAATCTTGGTTCCGACGCTCGTGTTGATCGGCGAACACGACATCGTCACACCGATGGAGCGGGCGACGGCCTTGGTCGCCGGAATCGACGGCGCCGACCTCATCGTGATCGACGATGCGGGCCATCTGGCGAACCAGGAACAGCCCGAGGCCGTCAACACGGTTGTCGGCGACTTCCTCGCTCGTGTGAACATGGGTTGATGGACCTCGAAGCACAAATCGATTCGATGCTCGCCACCCGCGAGTCGCGACGCGAGGACTGGGACACCCTCAGGTTTCAGACCAAGGCCGGGCCCGAGTTCGAACGGGCGCAAATCCGCTACATGGGTTCGGGCGGTACCGGCAATCACGAGGGCGACTCGAAGATCATCGCCGCCGAGCACTTCACCTTCTCGAACATGTTCCTGCCGCCGGGGGCCGCCGGACCGGAACACACCCATCACGACGTCGAAGAGGCGTTCTTCGTGATCGAAGGGGAGATCGATCTGACGATCCACGATGGCGAGGCGACGGCGACCCGTCGCCTCGGGTATCGAGACTTCATCTGTGTACCGCCGGGGGTCGCGCGGTCGCTCAAGAACAACGGCGACTCCCACGCCATCTTCTGCGTGATGCTCGGTACCGGCAAGCCCCAGATCCCGACCTACCCGCCGACCTCGGCGATGTACGGCATCACGCGCGACTGACCGGTGCGTTTCGCCGACCGCACGATCGTCATCACCGGTGCCGGCCGCGGGCTGGGCGAGGCGATGGCGCATGCGCTCTCGGGCGATGGCGCGCACGTGGTCGTCGCCGACATCGACGCGTCGGGAGCCGAGCGTGTGACCGCGGCAATCGGCGAAGCGGGTGGCTCTGCAGAGTTCGTGTCCGTCGACATCGCTGATCCGCAGTCGGTCCAAGCGCTCGCCGATCGAGTGGGCACGCCATGGGGCCTCGTCAACAATGCGGGGATGGCCGATGCCGTCGGCGGCAAGTACTTCTGGGAGATCGACGTCGAGGAGTGGGATCGACTCCACAAGGTCAACACCCGCGGCACGTGGTTGGTGTCCCGAGCGTTCGCTCCGGCCATGCGGGCGGCCGGTCGCGGTCGCATCGTGAATCTGGCCAGCGATGCCGCGTTGTATGGCTCTCCACGCTTGGCGCACTACATCGCGTCGAAGGGTGCGGTGATCGCGCTGACGCGGGCCATGGCTCGAGAACTCGGCGACGACGGCATCACGGTCAACGCGGTCGCGCCGGGGCTGACCGAAGGACCCTCCGCGGTCAACATCCCAGCCGAACGCCACCAGCTCTATGCCGACGGCCGGGCGATCACCCGACCTCAGCGGCCCGACGACATGACCGGCGCGGTCGCATTCCTGCTGTCGGATGACGCCAGCTATGTAACCGGACAGACGTTGGTGGTCGACGGCGGATTCGTGATGCCATGACCGGCCGGGTGTCAGGAGGAGCGCGCCGATGGATCTCGGGCTGACCGACCGCACGGTCATCGTGACCGGAGGAAGCAATGGCATCGGACTTGCCACCGCCGAGCTGTTGGTGGCCGAGGGGGCCAACGTCGCCATCTGCGGCCGGGACCAGGAACGCCTGGATAGCGCCGTGGCGCGACTCGGCGAAGGGGTGCTGGCACGGTGCGCGGACGTCCTCCAGGCCGACGCGATGGCCGCGTTCGTCGCCGCGGTCGTCCGCCGATTCGGGGCCATCGACGGACTGGTGAACAATGCCGGCCAGAGCCGGATGTCGACCTATGCCACCACGACCGACGACGCCTGGCGAGACGAGTTGGAGCTCAAGTTCTTCGGGCTCCTGCACGCGATCCGCGCAGCGGAACCGCACCTGCGGGCATCGGAACTCGGGGCGATCGTGAACATGAACGCGGTCTTGTCACGCCAACCCGAAGGACGGCTGGTGGCCACTTCCGCCGCTCGAGCCGGTGCGCTCAACCTGACCAAGAGCCTGTCTCGTGAGCTCGCTCCCGACATCCGCGTCAACGCCGTGTTGCTCGGCCTCATCGACAGCGGCCAATGGTCTCGCCGGTTCGAGGCGGCCGAGACGGGGCTCGACTACGAGGCGTGGGGCGCCGAGCTCGCCGCCGATCGTGGCGTGCCGCTCGGTCGGCTCGGTCGCCCGGACGAAGTCGCGCCCACCGTTGCGCTGCTGCTCTCGCCTCACTCCGGCTACACGACCGGTGCCACGATCGAGATCTCCGGGGGCGTCAGTCGTGGCGTCTGACGGAGCCGCAACGGCTGCCCGCCCGACCGGTGGCGACCTGTTGGTTGCGGCATTGCGCTCACTCGGGACCGATGTGGCCTTCGGCGTGGTGTCGGTGCACAACCTGCCGTTGGTCGACGCGGTGGATCGCGATCTGCGCTGGGTGCCGACCCGTGGCGAGGCCGGTGCGGTCAACGCCGCCGACGGATGGAGTCGGGCGTCGGGCCGGATCGGTTGTGCGGTCACGTCGACGGGAACCGGCGCCGGCAACGCGGCCGGAGCCCTCGTGGAAGCGCTGACCGCGGCCACGCCGCTCTTGCACATCACCGGCCAGATCGACCGCGAACATCTCGGCATCGGCAAGGGCGTGATCCACGAGACACGCGACCAACTGGCAATGCTCCAGGCGATCTCGGCATGGGCGGCGACGGTGGGAGCGGATGCTGCGGCCGATCTGGCGCACGCCATCGCCGAAGCGTCGAGTCACCCTCGAGGCCCCGCAAGCCTCGAATGGCCGATCGACAGCCAGTTCGCATCTCCTGCACCCGGCGATCTCGGGCGGTTTGAGCCGCCTGACGCGGTCGAAACCGCCCGAGAACCGGATGGCGATCTGGACCGTGTCGTCGAGCTGATCGCCGCGGCGCGGCGTCCGCTCCTGTGGGTTGGAGGTGGGGGTCTCGGCCGTGGCCCGCAGCTGAGCGAGTTGCTCGACCGCATGGGCGCCGCGCTGATCACCTCGAACGGCGGGCGAGGAGCGCTGGCCGAGTCCGACGCGCGGGTGATCGGCAACTTCGCCTCGTCGTCCGATGGCGCGGCGCTCCTGGCCGAAGCCGACCTGCTGCTGTCGATCGGCACGCACTTCCGATCCAACGAGACGCGTTCGTATGGTCTGCAACTGCCGGCGTGCACGGTGCAGGTCGACGTAGATCCTGGGGCGATCGGCCGTGCCTATCCAGCCAGTGCGGGGCTCGTCGGATCGGCCGACGTCGTGCTCGGCGCGCTGCTCGACCAGCTCCCGCAGGTGACGCCCGACGTCGGCTGGCTGGACCGGTGCACCGAGGTTCGGGCCCGCGCCCGCTCGAGCCTGCGCACCGACATCGGCCCGTACGCGGCGATCGTCGATGCGCTCAACGATGTCCTCGGCCCGGCATCGCCCCGCGTGCGCGACATCACGATTCCGAACTCGTCCTGGGGAAACCGGCTCCTCGAGATCACCGACCCTCGGACGAACATCTATCCCCGCGGCGGGGGGATCGGCCAGGCACTCGGGATGGCGCTCGGCGCATCGATCGCCCGACCCGACGAACCAACGCTCGCGATCATCGGTGACGGCGGACTCCAGGTGCAGCTCGGTGAGCTGGCGACGATCGCGCAGGAGAACGTTCCGATCACCGTCGTCGTGTTCGACGACGGCGGCTACGGCGTGCTGCGCAACATGCAGGACCAGCACCTCGGTCGCCGGAGCGGCGTCGACCTGTTCACGCCGTCGGTTCCGCTTCTGGCCGACGCCCACGGGTTGCGATGCCGCGGCGTCGCCTCGGCCGAGCAATTCGGACCGGCCTTCGCCGACGCGGTGGAGAGTCGGGAGCCCTCGGTCATCCATGTCGATTGCGAGCAACTCGGACCCATGCCTCGCCCCTTCATCCCACCCGTACACATCCCGGAGTCGTCGTGAACGGGTCAAGTGATGTCGCGACCGCCGGCTTTGTCAGCCGCAGCCATAAGGCGATCGCACCCTTCGCGCTCGAACGAGCGGAGTCGGTCGCCGCCGCGGCGGCGTCGGTCGCGAACGGCGCCGTTCCTCATGCCGGAGGGATCGATGTGGTCGAACGGATGCAGGGCGGAGCTGCCGTCGAGCGGGTGGTCGACGTGTCCGGCTTGGCCGACCTCCGACAGATCGTCGTCGTCGGCGACGTCCTGCGCATCGGCGCGGCGGTGACCCACGCCAGGATCGAGTCCGACGCGACGATCGCCGGACACTGTCCTGCGCTGGCTGCGGCGTGGGCGACGGTCGGCAACGTCCGCATCCGCCGTACCGGAACGATCGGCGGCAATCTCATGGCCTTCGACAAGGACTACGACGCGGCCCCGATCCTCGCGGCCGTCGGCGCGACGCTGGTGTTCGCCGCACCCGATGGTGAGTTCCGTCGCTCGGTTGCCGACCGGGTACCCGGCGCGCTGCTCGTCGCCGTCGAGATCGCAACGGGAGCCGAGGTGCGCTTCGACCGATCGCTGAAACCCGCGGTGACCGTCGCCGTCGGCGCCGCGGCAGGCCGGACGACGGTGGCCGTCGGCTGTGCCCATCCCGGGGTCCAAGTCGTCGACGCCGAGCAGCTCGACGATCTGCCCGAACCCATCGACGATGCCGACGCGTCATCGGCGTATCGACGTCGGATGATCTCGGTGCTCGCTGAGCGGTTGATCGAGACATCGACGTGAGCGCCGAGGTCCCCGTCCGCCTGACGGTCAACGGGAACGAAATCGCCGTCGAGGTGCCGACCAGCGAGATGCTGTTCGACACGGCGCGTGATCGTCTGGGTCTGACGGGGGCGAACCTCGGATGCGACCACGCCTCCTGTGGTGCGTGCACGATGATTGTCGACGGCGACCCGCGGGCGAGTTGTTCGACATTCACCTGGGCGGCCGAGGGAGCCGAGGTCACGACCATCGAAGGGCTCGGTGGCGACTCGCCGGTGCAACGGGCTTTCGCCGATCGAAGCGCGTTCCAATGCGGCTACTGCACGCCCGGTCTGATCATGACCACGACGGCCATGCTGGCCGAGATCCCTGAACCCGACGAGACGACGATTCGCGAGTGGATCAGCAGCAACATCTGTCGCTGCACCGGCTACGCCATGATCATCGAAGCAGCCCAGGCCGCGGCAGAGGAGTCGTGCGCGTGACCCGAGTCGATGCGGCCGCAAAGGTCACCGGAACCGCCGGCTACACGGTCGACGTCGACCTCCCGGGCATGCTCCACGCCAAAGTGCTGCGCTCACCACACGCCCATGCACTCGTTCGCTCGATCGATGTCGAAGCAGCGGCTGCGGCACCGGGCGTGCGTGCCGTACTCACGCGCGACGATCTCATCGCTCCGCTCGTAGCATCGGCGAGCTACGGCTACTTCATCAAGGACCAGCCGATCCTGGCGCTGGATCGAGTGCGCTACATCGGTGACCCGGTCGTCGCCATCGCCGCGACGACGGAGCGTGAGGCGGTCGCCGCGTTGGAGCTGGTCCGGGTCGAGTACGAGCCGCTCGATGCGCCGAGCACGATCGACGAAGCGCTGGCCGACGGTGCGCCCGAACTCTTCCCCGAGGCGCCGCTGGGCATCGTGCCCGCGTACGGGCAAGGTGCGTCCGGCGCACTGCGGCCGGCACCGAACGTCTGCTACCGATTCGCCTACGAGACCGGCTCGGCATCGGCATTCGATGAGTGCGATCACGTGTTCACCGACACGTTCGACTTCGACGGTCGCCAGCAGCATGTTCATCTGGAGCCGTTCGTCGCGGTCGCGCAGTGGACACCCGACGATCGCCTGGAGGTGTGGTCGAGCTGCCAGAACGCCTTCCCCGTGCGGAAGGAACTCGGGCGAGTCCTCGGCCTGAGCGAAGCTCGGATCCGGCTGCGCGTGCCGTTCATCGGTGGCGGCTTCGGTGCCAAGAATGGGTGCAAGACGGAGCCGATCGCCGCCCTGTTGGCTCGCAAGGCGGGTGCGCCGGTCCGCTACTGCCTGACCAACGACGAGAACTTCCTCACCCAGCGCCAGCACAATGCCCGGATCACGGTCACGACCGGCGTGATGGATGACGGCACCCTGATCGCCCGTCGTGCCCAGGTCCTGCTCGACGCCGGGGCGTATGCCGACGCCAGCCCGCTCGTCGCCGAGAAGGCCGGCTATCGCATCGCCGGCCCGTACAAGTGGAAGCACATCGACAGCGTGTGCGACGCCGTGCTCACCGCAACCACGCCGAGTGGTCCGTTCCGCGGCTTCGGCGGCACCCAGGCCAGCTTCGCCTGCGAATCCCAGCTCGACATGATCGCCCGACGCCTCGGCATCGATCCGGTGCAGCTGCGCATGCGCAACCTCCTCGACCTCCACGAGCCGTACGTGCCGGGCGAGTCGGGGATGGACAGCGACTTGCGTGCGGGCCTCGACCTGGTCGCTGAGGCGATCGGTTGGAGCCATGACCGGCCGGCCGGTCGTGGGCGCGGCCTTGCCATCGGGTTCAAGGACAGCGGCGGTGTGAACAAGCCGGCCCAAGCGCGGGTCAAGGTCTCGACCAGCGGCGACGTCTTCCTCCATTGCGGCACCGTCGAGATCGGCCAAGGGATCACGACCGCGCTGCGCGAGGTCGTCGCTCGCATCCTGGGCGTGCCGATCGCTCGAGTCCACTGGCCCCAGACCGACACCGACCACAGCCCGTTCGACCAGGGCACCAACGCCTCATCGGGCGTCTCGGTGATGGGCCAGGCGGTCGAGCGTGCCGCACTGGCCGCTCGGTCCAAAGTGCTCGAGTTCGCGGCCGGTGCGTTGGAGCGACCCGTCCATGAACTCGACCTCGACGATGGGTTCGTCGTGGCCGGCGACGAGCGGCATCCCCTGGCACCGATGGTGATGCGCACGTACGGCGGAACCGGCTTCGAGTTCACGGGCGAGGGGTTCTTCAAGGCCGAGGAGGATCATCGAGCCCCGCTCGAAACCCAGTGTGTTTCCTGGGAGTACGGATGGGGCGCGGCCGAGGTCGAGGTCGACGAGGAAACCGGGCTCGTGACGGTGCACCGGCTGGTCGTGTCCGGCGATGCCGGCGTCGCCTTGCACCACGACGTGTGTCGCGGGCAGGACGAGGGCGCCGCGCTCATGGGCTACGGAGGCGCGATGTTCGAGACGATGCGGTACGACGGCGCCCGGCTGGCCAACGGCGAGATGGTGTCGTACCGACCGGCACGGGCCGTCGATGTTCCGGCCGAGTTCGTGTCGATTCTGCAGGAGCAGGGCCATGGGCCGGGGCCGTTCGGTTCCAAGGGCATGGGCGAGGGTGCGATGTTGCCGGTCGGTCCGGCGATCGCCAATGCCATCGAGGACGCCATCGGCGTCCGCGTGACTCGCACCCCGTTCACACCCGAGAATGTGCTGGCCGCCATCGACGAGCGGGATCGCCGGGCTGCGGAGGCTGCGAGATGACTCTACCCATCACCCACCTGCGCCGTATCGCGCTCCGCGCAGTTGAGGCCCAGGCGAGTGCCGCGTTCTACGAAGAGGTCTGGGGGCTGACTCCGGTGTCGACGGGCGGGCCCGATGGGCCGGTCGCCCTTCGCGGGACCGGCGGCGAACACCACCTGCTGGAGCTGCATCAAGCTGAAATCAACGGGATCGAGCACATCGGATTCGGCATGCCCTCGGCAGACGATGTCGACCGAAGCGCTCGCACGCTCGGCGACCGAGGCGTGCGGATCCTGCAGGAGCCCGGCGAGCTCACTGGTCCCGGCGGCGGCTACGGGTTCCGGTTCGCCGATCTGGAAGGTCGCGTGATCGAGTGCTCCACGCTGGTGCAGGCGGCGCGTCCCACACCCGACGGCCCCACGCCGAAGAAGCTGGCCCATGTGGTACTCAACACCGTCGACATCGATGCCGCGTGCGCCTGGTGGATCGACATGGTCGGGCTTCGAGTGTCGGACTGGAGCGAACATCAGATGGTGTTCCTGCGCTGTAACGACGAGCATCACTGCGTCGCGTTCAACCAGGCCGAACACACGTCGCTCAACCACGTCGCCTACGAGGTCCCGTCGCTCGACGGCTACATGCGATCGCTCGGACGACTCAAGCGAGCCGGCCACGACCCAGCATGGGGCCCGGGCCGCCACGGGCCGGGCAACAATGCCTTCGGTTACTTCATCGATCCGTCGGGCCTCGTGTGCGAGGTCACCGCCGAGGTCGAGCGGATCGACGAGGCGACCTGGACCCCTCGGGTCTGGCCTCGCACGCCTGAACTCAGCGACCTGTGGGGCACAGCCGGCCCTCCATCACCGCTCGTCCGGAGTCACATGGCCGGCGTCCCGGATCCGACCAGTCTCTAGCCGCGGTCGGCCTGACCTCTCTCGGCCCCCTACAGGCGCGGGGCGAAGACGGTTCCGAACTCGTCGTGGGCCGCGAGTGCGCCCGACATCTGCTCCCAACGAGCGATGAAGCCGTGGACGGCGCCGTCGAAACAGGTGACGGTCGAGACGCTTCCCGCCGCGGTCAGGCGTTCGGCCCACTCATGGCCCTCGTCGCGCAGGGGGTCGTACTCCGCGGTCTGTACGTGGGCGGGCGCGACACCGCTCAGGTCACTGGCCCGGGCAGGCACCGCGTAGGGATTTTCGCGATGCTCGGCCGGGACGAAGTGGCCCCAGAACCACGCCATGTCCTTGGCGGCCAGAAAGTAACCCTCGGCGTTTTCGGTCATCGAGGGTCGGGTCTGACGATCGTCGATGCACGGGTAGATGAGCAGTTGATGCGCCAGTTCGAGACCCTCGTCGCGGGCGCGAAGCGCGACACCGGCGGCGAGATTGCCCCCGGCGCTGTCGCCGGCGACCGACAGCCGGTTCGGGTTGCCGCCCAGCTCCGGCCGCGTGCTCGGTGAGCCAGACCGTTGCGGCCCAGCAGTCATCGTGGGGTGCCGGAAACGGATGCTCGGGGGCGAGCCGGTACTCGACCGACACGACGAGTGCACCGGTGCGCTTGGCGAGTCGACGTGCGAGTGAGTCGTGGCCGTCGACCGACGACAGCACCCAACCTCCGCCATGGAAGAAGGCGATCACCGGCAGGTCAGGCTCGGTCGAGTCCGCGTAGAGCCTCACGGCGATCTCGCCGGCCGGACCGGGGATGCTGCGGTCCTCGACCCGGACCAACGCATCAGCCTCTGGCTTGGGTGCTCGGTCGTAGTTCGCCCGGGCGATTTCGGGTGTGCCGTCGCTCAGCGCCGGGGCGCCGGATGCGGCTGCCGCGGAGAGGAGCTCGGCGATGTCGTCGTCGAGTGGCATCGACCGATCATGACATGCCTCCGAGGCCACGCCACAGGAAGCGGGCGGTGTCTTGGGGCCACGTCTTCGAGACCTTCACCCCGGCGAGCACCATCGCGTAGAGCGTGCCGGTGGCTGCGGCGGCTGCGGTGGCGAGGTCGGCATCGGCAGCGAACTCGCCGGCCTCAGCGGCGCGATCGAGGATGTGGCCAATCCGTGTACGACGCGGTTCCACGATGCGCTCGCGAAAACGCTCGACGAGCTCCGGATCCGTCCCCGATTGCAGCATCGACCCGACCATCGACACGCCGTTCGGCCGGGTGACCCCGCGCTGGAACGCGCGGAGCTCGGTGACCAAGTCGTCGAAGGGTCGATCGGTGTCCGGTCGGTCCGCGGCGGTCGACAGGCTCGCGATCGCAGCGGTCGCAAGGTCGGCCTTTCCCGCCCACCGTCGATAGATCGCCTGGCGAGTCGTGCCCGCCTGCTCGGCGATTCCCACGAGCGACAAAGCCTCGTACCCGTGTTCGGCGAGGTGCTGCACGGTGGTGGCGAGCACCGCCTGATCGATGTCGGGGTTACGAGGTCGTCCCGGGGTTGCCATCGAGCGAGGCTAGCGGTTTAATAACGATACAGAACTGTTATGAAAAGGGACACGAGATGAGAGTTGCGATCGTCGGAGTAGGCAGTGTCGGCCGGGCGTTGGCCGCTGGCCTGATGCGCACCGGCAATGAGGTCACGATCGGCGTGCGCGATCCGGGCGACACCGCACGGCACGGGGACGCCCCTGCACCCGTGGCATCGGTGGCCGACGCCGTCTCGGGCAGCGAGGTGGTCATCCTGGCGGTGCCGTTCCCGGCGCTGGGTGAGCTCGTTCCGGGCCTCGCTCTGGAGCCAGGCCAGATTGTGATCGATGCGACGAACCCGGTCCGCACGCCGGTCCCGGCGGGATTCGCCACCGGTGTCGACTACCTCGGATCGTTGCTTCCCGAGGGTGTGCAACTCGTGAAGGCGTTCAACACGATCGGTGCCGAGCACTTGAGTGGAGGCGCTTTCGACGCCGGCGCCGCCTTCCTTCCCGTCGCCGGGGATGAGCCCGCCCGCGGCGCGATCGCCGAGCTGGCGACCGAGATGGGCTTCGATGTCGCCGATCTTGGCGGACGCGACACGTTCGACTTGATGGAGAGCCACGCCCGCCTGTGGATTCACCTCGCCATCGTCCGAGGCTGGCCTCGCGACTTCGGCTTCGTGGTCGCACGGCGATGAACTCCGTCCCATTCCCTTCCGAGTCCGACGTCCTCCTCGAGCCGCCGACCGCCGAGGAGGTGCGACGCCTGGGTGACGGGGTGCTCACGGCGATCGCGCCGACTGGCGGGCGGACCGAATTCCAGGAACTCCTGGTCGCGTCGGCGTTCGAGTCGTTGACCGGACACGTGATCGATGCGAGTGCCGCGGCGGTCGTGGAGCCGCAGGAGTGGGCCGCCGGTCTGGCACGACGCAACGAGGCGTTTCGGTCCCGGATTCTCCAGACGATGATCCTCGGCGCGCTGGTACTGCGGCCGCTCCCGGAGAGCGTCGCGCAGCGCATCGGCGACTTCGCCCGGGCCATGAGCGTCGACGACGGCATGCTCGCCGTGACCCAGCGCTTCGCCCAGGGCCAACTCGGACTCGCCGCGGTGGACTTCGACCGGAACGGGTACACGTCGGATTGGGGGGATGACCGAGCCGAGGCGCTACACACCAGCACCGAGCTCGAAGACGCGTGGGCGCTGGCCGAGGACGATCCCGACCTGGCGGCCAAGTGGGCGGCACTCGAACACCTGCCGGCCGGCTCACTGGGCCGCCGGATGTGGGAGTTCTACCGGGCGCGGGGCTTCGCGTTTCCCGGCTCGCCGGGATCTGCGCCGCCGCTGCTGGCGCAGCACGACTGGGTGCACGTGTTGGCCGACTACGGGACCAAGGTCGAGTCCGAGCTGGAGATCTTCGCCTTCATCGCCCGGGCCAACGACGATCCGCGCGGCTTCGCCCTGCTCGCCATGGTCGTGAGCTTGTTCGAGACCGGCTATCTGGAGAGCGGGGCTGGGCTGTTCGAGGCGTTCCCGGGCCAACTGTCGCGCGACGGCATGGCCGTTCGAGTCGCCGACGCGCTCCGACGCGGCGCGTTGAGCCACGGACGCGGCGGTGAGCCCGATGTCGACTTCCTCGGACTCGACTGGTTCGAGATCGCTCACCAACCCGTCGACGAGCTACGGGTCGGCTTCAACATCGTGGACAAGGACGCGCGGGCGATCGAAGCGGGGTCGGTGGGTCCCTGGGAGGTCGGCGGTATCAGCGAGTACCAGCACCGCACGGCGATGGAAGCTGCCGGCGCCGGTTACGACAGCTACGGCGCCACTCCCTGAGCGGGCGCGATGACACCGGAGGCTTCGGTGAGGTCGAGGTCTCGCATCACCTGACGCTCCCGTAGGTGGAGGCCGACGAAGATGCCGGCCAGCGCGACCAAACCGAGCATGGCGCCCGAGGAGATCATGACGAGCGCCGGGGCCGGGCATGTTCCGGCGGTGGCCCAACCGAGCCCGAAGATCGCGCCCCCGGTGACATGGCGACGCTCCGGTCGAGCGCGTGACAGCTCGAGGCGTCCGCCGAATGGCGTGTCCGTACCCCGGCGTTCGAGCCACCACAGCAGTGGTGCCGAGACGAGGATCGCCGACCCCATGAACCAGGCGATGTAGAGGTCGTCGAGCTTGAGGAACGCGTGGATCGAGTCGTACTCGTGCAGATTGGCTCCGGCGAGAATCCCACCGAACAACGCACCGCAGAGCAGGCCGACCCCGTTCAGGCCACTGGTCTTGGAGGTGCTCACAGCGGCGTCACCGCCCGCAGGACCGCCGTCGTTGCGATGGCGGTCGCCATGAAGGTCGCGGTCACCGCGACACTGGCCTTGGAACGTTGCGCCGTGCCGCAGAGTCCGTGGCCCGAGGTGCAACCTCCCGCCAGGCCGGCGCCGTAGCCGAGGAGCACCGCGCCGACGAACACCAGGGGTATGACCACGCCTAGGGGGAACGCGCCGCGGAGTGCGTCGTATCCCGAGCGGAGTTCGGCGCCTTCGCGGAGGACCTGGGTGACGATCGCACCCCCGGCGAACATGCCGACGAAGTACCAGACCCGCCAGACGGCTACGCCGTCGTGGCGACGCAGGAACCCGCTCGTCTGCACGTAGGCACCACTCGCGCCGAGAGGCTGATTGGCGACCACGAAGAGGGCGACGATCAGCAGGCCCAGCGTCGGTCCGGCCAGCCACCAGGGCAGGCGATCGGGGAAGAGGTCGAACATCGCGTCAGCCAGCGGCGGCGACGTGCGCCTGCTCCCAGGCCCCATACCCGCCGAGGAGGTCCGTCACGTCGTCGAACCCGGCGGCCATCAAACGGCTTGCCGCGATCGAGGACCGGAAGCCGCCAGCGCAGTAGATCAGCGTCGGCCGAGCCGGGTCGAGCCGATCGAGTTCGGCGTTGAGCCGGGTCAGCGGCACGAGGATCGCCCCCTCGATGATGCCGTTCTCGGTTTCGCCAGGCTGGCGGACGTCGACGAGCTGCAGGTTCTGGACGTCGTCGATGGCGTCGACCGCGCCCGCGACATCGACGCGCGAACTCCGGACGACGACGTCGGGCCGAGCAGCGAGCGCGGCCTCGGCATCGGCGAGATGGCCAAGCATCCGGTCGAACCCGATACGGGCCAGACGGGTGCGTGCTTCCTCGTCGCGACCGTCCTCGGCCACGACGATGAGATCGCTGTCGGGCGAGAGCATGGCACCGGCGAACTCGGCGAAGCGTCCGGCGAGTCCGATGTTGATCGAACCTCGGAAGTGGCCGGCGGCAAACTCGCCCGGGTCACGCGTGTCCACGATCACCGCACCGTCGAGGGCCGCCGCGACGACCGCGTCGATGGTCATGCCGGTCGACCGCTGGCCGGCGTCGAACACCGGCCGAAGCAGGCGGTTCAGCTGGGCATCGTGGGCGAAGTAGGCCGGCGGTGCCGACTGGCCCTCGGTCACGACATCGATGAACTGCTCTCGGCTCATCGGAGCAACGGCGTAGTTGTTCTCCCGCTGGCGGCCGATCGTGCACGACGTGTCGCTCGACAGGTTCTTGCCACACGAGGACCCGGCACCGTGACCGGGATAGAGGATGGTGTCGTCGGGGAGGGTCATCAGCTGGCCGTGCAGCGAGTCGTACAACTGGCTGGCGAGGTCCTCGCTGGTCATGCCGACCGACGACAGCAGGTCGGGGCGGCCCACGTCGCCGATGAACAAGGTGTCGCCGGTCAGGACCGAGTGCGGCGGATCGTCGGGCGACTCGTAGACGACGATCGAGATCGACTCGGGGGTGTGACCAGGCGTGTGGCGGATCTCGAGCTGCACCGCGCCGAGGGAGATGATCTCGCCATCGGCGAGCTTGCGCGACTCGAACTCGGTGTCGGCCACAGATCCATAAGCGATGGCCGCACCGGTCGCTTCCGCCAACTCCAGATGCCCCGAGAGGAAGTCGGCGTGGAAGTGCGTCTCGATGATCAGCTCGATCGTCATGCCATGTTCCTCGGCCGACTCGAGATAGGGAGCGATGTCGCGCCGCGGATCGACGACCACCGCACGGCCCGAGGTGGGGTCCCCGATGAAGTACGAGGCCTGTGAGAGGCATTCGAGGTAGTGCTGTTCGAGGATCATGGGGGTCCTTTCGGTGCGGCTGCGCGCCGCTTCGCCCGCTTCGAGGAAATGTACGGTCATTTGGTTGGGGCTGTCAATCGACGTCGATTCGGTCGGTTGCGAGGCCCCGGCCCGTCGGGTGAAGGCGATGCCGAGAATCGATGCGGCGATGGCAACACCGATGCCGGTCTCGACGCCGACGCTCGCAGTCGTCAGGAACGTCAGCAGGTAGGGAAGCCGCGTCGATCGGCCCGAACCGAGGAGATGGCGGATCTCGCCGAGGTCGATCAGGCCGGCCACGGCGACGACGATCACCGCACCGAGGACGGCGTTGGGCAGCAGGGCGAGCCATGGCGTGAGAAAGGCAATGGAGCCGAGCACCCCGGCGGCGGCGACCACGCCAGCGGCGCGGGTGCGTGCGCCGGCGGATGCGTTGACCGCGGTGCGCGAGAGGCCACCGGTGACGGGGTATCCACCGGTGAGCCCCGCCACGAGGTTGGTCATGCCGAGCGCCCGCAGTTCACGGTCGGCGTCGACCTGCTCGCCGTCGCGGCGGGCGTAGACCGTGGCGACGGCCATCGATTCCAAGAATCCGACGACCGTGATGGCGACAGCCGCGGGGAGGAGGGTGGTCACGACATCGGCGTCCACGTTCGGCAGTGTGAGTCCGGGCAGGGTGGCAGGGATGTCGCCCACCACGCGGAGGCCGCGTCCTTCGAGGTCGAACCAGCGGGAGGCGCCGATCGCCGCCGCGACCACGATCAATGCGGCGGGAACCCGGGGCGTCGCCTTGCGGAGGACCATGAGCGAGGCGAGGGCGACGGCCGAGAACGCGATGGTGGTCGCATGTGCGGCCTCGATCGACGCGAACAGGTTGGTCACCGTGTCCTGCACCCGAGAACTCCGGTCGACGTCGACGCCGAGCAGCTGCTTGGCTTGCGAGAGGGCGATGATGACGGCGGCCGCACTCGTGAACCCGACGATCGCCGCATGGGACATGCGGGTGACCGCCGCGCCGAGGTGGAGCCGGGCAGCCACGAGGTGGCTGGCCCCGACGAGCAGGGCGAGCACCCCGGCTGCCGCGACGACGGTGGAGAGCGCTGCGCCGTCCGCCAGCAGGGACTCGAGCGCGGATGCCGTCATGAGGCTGACGATGGCGACCGGCCCGACGGCCAGGTGCCGCGAACCGCCGAGCGCGGCATAGGCGAACAGCGGGATCGTTGCGGCGTAGAGCCCGACCTGGGTGGGGAGCCCGGCGAGTTGGGCGTACGCCATCGCCTGCGGAACGAGCAAGGCAGCCACGGTGATGCCGGCCGCAAGATCACCGCGATGGACTCGATGTCGTGTTGCGGGACTCATAAGTACGAATGTACGTACAATATGTTCGAGTGTCAACCTCGACTCGTCGCCGGCCGTCGGGCGGTGAGCTGGGAAGGGTCTGGAGCGAGACGCTCAGCGCTGGGTCAGCGCCGCCGGTCGCAGCGAGGACTGGATCCCGCGGGACCAATCGCTCACGAACCGGTAGCGATCGCCACGGATGATGGTCGTGCGCCACTCGACCGGCGAGTCGTCGTGAAGCCCCAGCCGCTCGAGAAAGAACGCAGCATCGCGGCTTCTCAGTCCGAGCAGCTTGCGATCGGTCGGCGTGGGGATGATCGGCGTCAAGCGCTCCCACCCTTGATTCGGTGCACTCAAGCCGGCTCGCTCGAGCTCGCGATACAGGGCCGTGCGGGACCAGTCGACGGCATCGAGGCCGGTTCCGGTCCGCGGCAGCCATGCCCGGTCAATCGCCAAGGGCTCGTCGTCGGCGAAGCGAAGGCGGGCGAGCAGGGTGAGTGGCGTGCCGTCGTCGACCCCGAGATGGCTTGCGGCCTCGGCGTCGGGGCGCTCGCCGAATTCGAGTACCTCGCTGCGCTGCACACCACCGCTCGACTCGATGCTGTTGAACAGGGAGTACAACGTGCCGAGCGACTGCTCGAACTCGGCCCGGTTGATCACCGTGCCTTTGCCCCGTTGCCGGCTGAGCAGGCCCGTCTTGTTCAGGTGGCGGATCGCCTCGCGGACGGTGTGACGGCTCACCTCGTAGGTCTCGGTGAGTTCGAGGTCGGTGGGGAACTGCCCCGAATCGAACTCGCCGTCGTTGAGTCGGCGGCGAAGGTCCTGCTCGAGCTGGGCCCACAGCGGCAGCGGCTGGCTGCGGTCGAGTGGCTGAGGACTCATCGAAGCGAACTCATCGGAGCGGACCCATGACGTCGTCGACCCTACCCATCGCTACTCCCGCCGAGCGACGGGTCGGGCGAAGGCGATCAGGCCGGCAGCGGCGATCGTGACCAGACCGGTGACGACGAACGGACCCTCATAGCTGCCGGTGGCGTCCTCGGCCCAGCCGACCAGGAACGGTCCGAGACCGCTCGACAGCTGGCTCATCAGTCCCATGATCCCGAGCACGGCGCCGAGGGATACGAGTCCGAAGATTTCGGCGGTCAGCAGGGTCTGCATCATGTAGACGTTGCCGATCGTGAAGCCGACGACCAACACGAACACGTAGGTCGAGATCCGATTCTCGATCAGTGTCGCGCCGAGCACGGCCAGCCCCTGGGCCGCGATGATGACTGCCGTCAGCAGGCGCTTGTCCATGCCATCGGCGAAGCGACCGACGACCAGGCGAGCCACAATGCTCCCGAATGCCGTGGTGCTCAGGGCGAGCGCCGCGGCGTTGCGTGACTCCAGGCGGTCTTCGAGGAAGGCGATTTGGTGGAGCAGGAAGCCGGTCTGTGCCAAGAGCACGATCATGAATGCGACGGCGATCGCCCAGAACGAGATGGTGCGCATCGCTTCGCTACGAGTCCACGGTCGGAGCTGGACTTCGTCGCTCAGTGCGTCGTTGTCGACCTCGAGGTCGGGGGCGCCCGCGTCGGGTTCGGAGCCGATCGTCGCCGGATCCCCGACGAGGACCCAGGCGGCAACCGGGAGCGCGCCGACCAGCACGATGGCGGCGAGAATCGGCGCCGCCAGCTCCGTGCCGCCGCGCTCGACCAACCACGTCCCGACCGGGGCGAGGATCATGCCGCCGAGGCTGATGCCGGTGAACGTCATGCTCATGGCCCACGCCCGCCGGGTCACGAACCACCGGCTCATCAGCGCGTTGACGGCGACCGCGCCGGCGAGGCCGTACGCGATCGCCTGGCCGCTGTAGGCCACATAGAGATGCCACGGCTCGGACACGAAGGCGAGGAACGTGACCGAGATCGCCATCAGCACCACGCCGGCCCGGACATAGGGCATCGGTCCGCGCTGGTCCACACGCGGCCCGATCAGAAATCCGGTGATGCCGCCGAACACGAAGAACATGCCGGTGGCGCCGGACACGGTCGCGTTGGACCAGCCGTGCTCTTCCTGCAGCGGGCGGAGAAACACGGCGAGGCCGTAGTAGCCGACACCGATCGTCACGAACATCAGCAGCGCCGAGCCGATCACGATCCACCAGCCGTAGTGCAGGCGCTTCGAAAGCACCCGCGCACCGACGGGCACCTTCTCGTCCCACACCACCTGACCGGTCGCCGTCATCTCCGCCGACGGTACCGCCCCCACGCTTCGTGACCCGAAGCGACATGGTGCCAGGTTCCGATGTCGCTTTGGCTCACGCTGCGTGGTTCGAAACGACATCGGTGCCAGGTTTGATTGCGGGTTGGGGGCGTCTGGGAAGATCGGGGGATGACGCACTCAGGGCGCCGCGTGGTCGTGGCAATGATGGAACACGAGACGAACACGTTCTCGCCGGTGCCGACCCCACTCGAGCGGTTCGGACGCGGCGGGTTCGGCGTGGCCCAGGGGCCCGAAGTCGTGGAACGGTTCGCCGGCACGGGAACAGGCATCGGAGCGTTCCTCGACGTGGCGCTCGAGAACGGCATGGACATCGTCTCGCCGATTGCGGCAAACGCCGCGCCGAGCGGCAAGGTGCAGGCCGACGCCTACGCCTACATGACCGGCGCGATCTGCGACACGGTCGCCGCCGGGTGCGACGCGGTGTTCCTCGACCTGCACGGGGCGATGGTGGCCGAGACCACCGACGACGGCGAGGGAACTCTGCTCGCCCGCATTCGGGAGATCGCGCCCGATGTGCCCATCGCCATCAGTCTCGACCTGCACGCCAACATGACCGATGCCATTGTCGACAACTGCGACATCCTCGTCGGCTACAAGACCTACCCGCACATCGACATGCACGTCGCGGGTCGACATGCCGGCGAGCTCCTGGTACGCCAGCTCGCGGGCGAGATCGATCCGGTCATGGTGTGGGGAAGTCGCCCGATCCTCGCCCAGACGCTGCGGATGGGACACAAGGACGAACCGATGGGCCCGCTGCTCGAGATGGCACGCGCCCAGGAAGCCGGCGGCCTGCTCGCGTCGTCGGTCTTCGGCGGCTTCCCGCTGGCCGACATCTGGCACGCCGGGCTTTCGGTCGTCACGATCGCCGATGGCGACCGGGCTGCAGCGGAAGACGCTCGCGACGCAATCCTCGAAGCCGCCTGGGCCGAGCGCGACGAGTTCGTCTTCGACTCCAAACCACTTGCCGAGACGATCGCCGCAGCCAAGGAGATCGCGCCCACGCCGTCGCAGCCGATCATCCTCCTCGACCACTGCGACAACGCCGCGTCCGGCGGCACCCAGGACACCATCGCCGTGTTGGCCGAGGTGCTCGAACAAGAGTTGCCCGACGTCGCGGTGTTTGCCATCTGCGATCCCGAAGCCGTGCAGGCCATGACCGACTCCGGCGTCGGCAGCGAGATCACCCTCGACCTCGGCGGCAAGGTCGACATGCCGGCGATCGGTCGGACCGGTGAGCCGCTCCAGGTCACCGGGACGGTGCGAGCGCTCACCGACGGCCAGTTCACCGTGACCGTCGAGATGGGCAAAGGCACGACGAGCGACATGGGCAAGACCGCAGTGCTCGACATCCCGTCCGGCGATTCGGTCGTCAAGGTCGTGGTGATCTCCCGCAACAACGAACCGTGGGATCCAGGCTGTTTCCGCAGCGTCGGAATCGAGCCCACGCACATGCAGTACCTCATCCTCAAGTCGCGCATCCATTACCGGGCGGGGTTCAGCGAGCTGTCGGCCCAGGACATCCCGTGCAACGGCGTGGGCGTGACGAGCAGCGACAACTCGCTGTTCACGTTCGAGCACGTCCGGCGACCCATCCACCCGCTCGACGAGAACACCCGGGCGACACCCGAGTACGGTCCCGCGCCCGCCGGCTGAACGCGGCCTGGATCACGTCGCCTGCGATCGCGGAACCGCCGACCTCTACTGTCGGTGACGGAGTCACAAGGCTTCGACAACGACGGGAGGCGCACTCGCCATGACCATTCGCGGCAAGGCGTTCATCGCCGGGGTGTACGAGCACCCCGAACGCACGATCCGGGACAAGACGGTTGCTCGCATCCACGCCGACGTCGCCATGGGCGCGCTCGCCGATGCCGGGCTCTCGGCCGACGACGTCGATGCGTACTACTCGGCGGGCGATGCCCCCGGCTTCGGCGTGCTCTCCATGGTCGAGTACCTCGGCCTCGACGTCACCCACGTCGACGACACCGAGACCGGTGGATCGTCGTATCTCGTGCATGTGCGCCACGCCGCCGAGGCGATCGCCGCCGGCCACGTCGACGTCGCGCTCATCACGCTCGCCGGCAATCCTCGCAGCGGTGGTGCCGGTCCGGGCGGCAGCGCTCGCTTCTCGTCGGCGCCCGAGGCGAGCTTCGAGAACTTCTTCGGCATGGGCGTGATCGGCGGCTACGCCATGGCGGCTCGACGACACATGCACGAGTTCGGCACGACCAGCGCCGACCTGGCCGAGATCAAGGTCGCCGCGTCGACCCACGCGCAGCACAACCCGCATGCGTTCCTGCAAGACGTCGTCACCGTCGACGAGGTGCTCGACTCGCGCATGATCTCCGATCCGCTGCACCTGCTCGACTCCTGTGTGATCACCGACGGGGGCGGCGCACTCGTCGTCGTGAGTGAGGCGGTCGCCGCGAAGCTCGATCGACACTGCATCCCGGTGCTCGGTTCGGGCGAGGCGATCAAGGGCACCGACGTCGGTCGTATCGACCTCACCTACACCGCCGCGGCCAAGAGTGGCCCGCTGGCATTCGGGGAGGCGGGCGTGACCCCCGCCGACATCGACTACGTCTCGATCTATGACAGCTTCACCATCACCGTGCTGGTCACCCTCGAAGACCTGGGCTTCTGCGAGAAGGGCAAGGGTGGAGAGTTCGTGCGCGACGGTCGCCTCCAGTCGCCACATGGTGACCTCCCGTTCAACACCGACGGTGGTGGTCTCTGCAACAACCATCCGGCCAATCGAGGTGGCATGACGAAAGTGATCGAAGCGGTGCGACAGCTGCGGGGCGAGGCGCATTCGGCGGTGCAGGTGCCGGATTGCGAACTGGCATTGGCCCACGGCACCGGCGGCTCGATGGCGACCCGCCTCGGGTCGGCAACCTTGATTCTCGGACGGGAGGTCTGACCATGAGTGCGCTGCCCACCGGCGAACCTCGCGTGAACCACGACACCAAGCCCTACTGGGAGGCAACGGCCGCGGGTCGCATCGACCTCCCGGTATGCAACGACTGCGGCACCGTCGTCTTCTACCCCCGCAGCATCTGCCCCGACTGTCTGTCCGAAAGCGTGACCTGGCGGACGATGAGCGGTCGGGGAACGATCTACAGCTACACGATCACCCGAGCCGGCGTGAGCTCGAAGTGGCGGGAGCACCTGCCGCTCATCGTCGCCTATGTCGAGCTCGAGGAGGGACCACGGATGCTGACGAACATCGTCGACACCGATCCCGAGTCCGTCCATGTCGACATGCCGGTCGTTGCGGTGTTCGATCCGACCGAGGTCGAATCCGACGATGGCGGGAAGCTTGCGATCGTGCGGTTCACCGCGGCGTGACCGACCCGGCCGCCCGGCTCGCCGCGGCGATCGCTCGAGGAGGCGCCCGTCATGCGTTCGGCGTGCCGGGTGGTGGGCCGAACCTCGACGTCGTCGGCGCGCTCGAAGCCCACGGCATCGATTTCGTTCTGGCGCACACCGAGACCGCGGCCTCGATCATGGCGTCGACATATGGCTACCTGAGCGGC
Organism: Actinomycetota bacterium; assembly: GCA_039028435.1. Lineage (GTDB taxonomy): Bacteria > Actinomycetota > Acidimicrobiia > Acidimicrobiales > UBA10347 > UBA10347. The sequence goes on from JBCCIC010000020.1 coordinate 57,740, forward strand.
TCGCCGACCGCCGCCGTCGTCACCCGCGGACCTGGTGCAGCGTCGGCGGTGAACGGTGCCGCGCAGGCGACGCTGGATCGTCACCCCCTGGTGCTCGTGACCGACACGGTGCCGGCCTCGACACGGGACCGGGTGCCCCATCAGCGAATCGACCAAAAGGCCATGCTCGGCCCGGTGGTCAAGGATTCGATGGTGCTGGGCGAGCAGACCGGCGTCGATGATCTGCTCGCCGTGGTGGCAACAGCAGGCCGGTCGCCGGCCGGCTGCATCCATCTGGACTACGACGCCGGCGCGCCGGGCGATCACCGAACCACTTCCGAGGAGCGGTCCGACGTCGGCGACACGGCTGCGGCCCGAGATCTGATCGATGCGGCCGAATCACCGGTTGTCGTCATCGGGCTCGGCGCCAACGAGTCGGCCGAGGCTGTGCGCGCTGCCGTCGAGCTGTTCGGGGCGCCGGTACTCGCCACCTATCAAGGGGTCGGCGTGGTCGACAGCGAGAGCGATCTCCACGGGGGTCTCTTCACCAACGGTGCGAGTGAGCGAGCGCTCCTCGAACGCGCCGACCTGATCGTGCTGGTCGGCGTGGACTTCGTCGAGCCGATTCCCGCGCCGTGGATCTACGAGGCACCGGTCCTGTCGATCTCATCGTGGCCCGCCGAAGACGGTTACCTGCCGATCGACGTCGAGTTGGTCGGTGATCCAGGGCAGCTGGTCCCCAGAGTTCTCACGGGTGATCACGGGTGGCCGACCGACGCAGGGCGCCAGCATCGCGAATCGGTCCGCTCCGAGTTGCGTGGTGCAGGGCCGCCCGACGTCTTCGGACCGGTCGAGCTGGTACGCGCCTGTTCGGGTCGAGCGCCGCATCGGCTGACGACGACCGTCGACGCGGGAGCTCACTTCTTGGCGATCATGCCGTTCTGGCCGGTGCACGAACCCACGCGCCTTCTCATCTCCAATGGCCTCGCGACGATGGGCTACGCGGTTCCCGCGGCGATCGGTGCCTCGCTCGCCCGCCCCGGCGAGCCCGTGTTGGCGCTAACCGGCGATGGAGGGCTCGGCATGTGCCTCGCCGAGCTCGAAACCATCGTGCGTCAGCGGTTACCGATCACCACCGTGGTCTTCAACGATGCGGCCCTGAGCCTCATCGAGATCAAACAACACGACGGACACGGCGGGTCGGCGGCCGTTCGCTATGCACCCACCGACTTCGCCGCCATCGCCGCCGGCGTCGGCATGCCTTCGATCCTCGTCGAGGAGACGTCCGAGGTGCTTGGGGCCCTCTCGGTCGCTGACGGCGGCCCGCTGCTGGTCGACGCTCGTATCGATCCGAGCGCCTACGGCGACCTCATCCGCATCACTCGCGGCTGAGCGCCTTTGCGCCCACGCGCGCGCGAAGTGTCAACATGACGTATCCGACAAGGGGGAGAAGATGGTCCAGGTTTCACGGTTCCTCGATGTATCCGAGGGGCTCCAGCCCAACCAGTTCACCGTCGGCGATCGCGAGCAGATCACCTCGATCAGCGATCTCGACGACACCTACAAGCAGCTCATGGACAAGCCGTTGGCCTGTGTGATGGCCGTGATGGGCGGTGACGGACGTCCGAACCTCACGCCGATGTGGTTCGACTACGAGGGTGACAAAGTCCTCATCAATGTGGCGGAGCACCGCAAGAAGACCGAGTGGATTCGCAGCAATCCCGAGGTCACGATCCTGATCATGAATCCGGAGAACATGTATCACTGGATGTCGATCAAGGTCACGGTCGAGCGCGAGGTCCACGAGGACGATCCCGACGAGGGCGCCAATGTCACCGCGCAGCTCGATCGCATCTGGCAGAAGTACATCACCGACGGCGGTGACGAATACGGCCTGCGCGATCCGAGCATCAACGAGCGACGCGTGCTCTTCGAGGCGCGGGTCGATCGCATCGCCACCTTCGGCGTACCCGGCTGAGGCGGCGAGGCTCCAGCAGTTCATTCGTCTCAGCTCGAACCGGTGGAGCCGATCTCGGTCCAGGTCGTCGGAGGCAGCCTCGGTGGCCTGACCGCGGCCTGCCTGCTACGCGACGACGGACACGACGTCACGATCTTCGAGCGTTCGTCACGTGAGCTCGAAGAGCGCGGCGCGGGAATCGGGTTCTTGTCGGCGACCGCCAAGTATCTGGTCGAACGAGGTGGGCTCGACGTCGCCGAGATCAGCGTGGCCACCGACCACATCCGGTACCTGAACCGCGATGGCTCGGTCGCGCATGACCAGCCCCATCGCTATCTCTTCTCGTCGTGGAACACGGTGTACCGGCGGCTGCTCGGCTGCTTCGACGGTGAGCGCTACCGACTCGGTCATGAGCTGGTCGACTTCGAGCAAGCGGATGGCTCGGTCACCGGCATGTATGGCAACGGCGAGCGGGTGACATCGGACGTTCTCGTCGCCGCCGATGGGATCGGGTCGATCGTCCGCGAGCGTCTGCTGCCCGACGCGCGTTCGACCTTCGCGGGCTACGTCGCCTGGCGCGGGATGGTTCCGGAGTCGGAGCTACCGAGCGAGATCGTCGAACAGCTCGCCGACGCGATCACGTACTTCGTCTACGCCAACAGCCACATCCTGGTGTACCCGATCCCCAATCTCGCCGGATCCGTCGCGCCGGGCGACCGGCTGATCAACTTCGTGTGGTACCGCAACTATCTCGATGGCGGCGACCTCCAGGACCTGTTGACCGACGCGGACGGGGTGCGCCGGGAACTCTCGGTGCCGCCGGGCTCGATGGCGCCTCACCACAGTGCCGAGGCGCGGGCGACCGCGGCCGCGCGGCTCCCGGCCGTGATCGCTGCAGTGGTCGATTCGACCGAGCACCTGTTCATCCAGGCGATCCATGACATCGAGGTCGACGCCATGGTGTTCGACCGTGTCGCGCTGCTCGGCGATGCCGCCTTCTCGGTACGGCCGCATGCGGCCGCCGGCACGGCCAAGGCCGCCGACGATGGGTGGGCCCTGGCGGCCGCGCTGCGCGACAGATCCACGGTCGACGAGGCGCTCGCGACCTGGGAAGCGAGCCAGCTACGGCTCGGCAATGGGTTGCTGGCCCGGACCCGTGACGTCGGCAGTCGCTCCCAGGTGCACAACACCTGGACACCTGGCGATCCCGATCTGATCTTCGGCTTGCACCGACCGGGAGACTGACCGATGCCTGATCACCACGATGCCGAGGATCGCAACCGGACGGTCGCCACGACGATGGCCGAGGCTGCCGAGTCGCTGCTCGCCGCGCTCGACGGCGAGCAGCGAGCGCGAGCGACGTTCGGCTTCGACGATGCGGAGCGCCGGCTCTGGTTCTACACACCGACCAACCACGGGGGTCTCCCGTTGGTCGACATGGATGTCATGCAGCACCGGCTCGTCTGGCGACTGCTGGCGACGGGGTTGTCGGTTGCCGGGTACAACACGACCGCGGTCATCGTCGGACAGGACAACATCCTCGATCGCATCGAAGGTTTCCAGGTCGATTTCGACCGGGACCGGGGGCGCGACCCGATGGCCTACTGGGTTGCGGTCTTCGGCCAACCGGGCTCGGTAGGTCGATGGGGATGGCGCTTCGGTGGCCACCACGTATCCGTGCACTTCACCGTGGTCGACGGGGCCGTCGTGTCGGCCACGCCATGCTTTCTGGGGTCCGATCCTGCGAGCGCTCCGCTCCTCGGTCCTCACCTGCACCGCCCGCTCGGCGGGGTCGAAGACCTGGGTCGCGAACTGGCGCGATCGCTCGACGGGGAACAGGCGGCCGCCGCCATCGTCTCGGCTGCTGCGCCGTCGGACATCGTCACCGTGAATCGAACCACGCTCGTCGATGGCGACAACGTGTTGGGCCTGCCCTATGTGTGGCGGGGACGGTTCGAAGCGGCCATCGACCAGCTGATGGCGCGGATGCAAGCTGACCTCGAGCGCTCGCTCGGCGGTACCACCGACGAGTTGGAAGCGCTGGCGTTCTCGACCCGCCCGAAAGGTCTGGCTGCCGCCTCGATGCGCAGCGACCAACGCGAGCTGCTCCGGGAGCTGTTGTTCACCTATGTCGGGCGCATCCACGATGACCTCGCCGATGCACAGATGGCCCAACTCGACGGCCGCTTCGAGGACTTGCATTTTCTCTGGGCGGGAAGCCTCGACCCGATGCACCCGCATTACTACCGGGTGCAGGGTGGCGACCTCTTCGTCGAGTATGACAACGCCGCTCGCGGTGGCAATCACGTACACACCGTGTGGCGTGACCTGTCGGTCGATTTCGGTGGCGATCCCCTGGCCGCGCACTATGTCGGCGCGCCTCGTTCGCATGGGCATTCGCATTGAAGGGGAGCTCGCCATGAACGCGCCGATGCCGTTGGCTCACATCAAGGTGATCGATCTCACGCTGGCGCGTGCCGGACCGACTGCGGTGCGCCAGTTTGCCGACTGGGGCGCCGACGTGATCCGTGTCGAACCGCCGGCCCACGGAGACACGGTGCTCGCCGGGCGCGACGGACCTGACTTCCAGAACCTGCATCGGAACAAGCGAGCGATCACGATCGACCTCAAGTCGGCCGAGGGCCATGCGCTCTTCCTCGATTTGGTTCGCGATGCCGACGTGCTGATCGAGAACATGCGCAGCGACGTCAAGCACCGACTCGGCATCGACTACGAGACGCTGCGCGAGCTCAATCCGCGGCTGGTCTACGGATCGCTCTCGGGGTTCGGGCAGGACGGACCATACGCCACCCGCCCCGGCATGGATCAGGTGACACAGGGCATGGGCGGCCTCATGTCGATCACCGGGCAGCCCGGCACCGAACCCACGCGGGTCGGCATCCCGATCAGCGACTTGTCGGCCGGTGTGTACCTGGCACTCGGGTGCTGCATCGCGCTCCTCGAGCGCGAACGCTCGGGTGAGGGCCAGTGGGTGACGACGTCACTTCTCGAGGCGGTCATCGCGATGCTCGACTTCCAGGCGGCGCGTTGGACGATGACCGGCGAGGTGCCTCCGCAAGCCGGCAATCATCACCCGACCCTCATCCCGATGGGCACCTTCCCGACCTCGGACGGGCACATCAACATCTGCGCGCCGGGCGATGATCGCTTCACCAGGCTGTGCGACATCATCGGCGCACCGGAGTTGCTCGACGATCCCGACTACGCGACATCAGCGGATCGGAGTCGCAACCGCGATGCGCTCAACGCCGCGATTGCGGCCCGGACGTCGAACGAGCCGATGGCGCACTGGATCGGTCCGATCAACGACGCCGGTATGCCGTGCGGTCCGATCAACTCGATCGACGAGACGTTTGCCGACCCGCAGGTCGAACATCTCGCGATGCGGGCCGATGTAGACCATCCGCGGCTCGGTGGATTCGACATCGTGCGCAACGCGGTGTCGATGTCGCGGACCCCGCATCACATCGAACGGGCCGCACCCGATCGCGGCCAGGACACCGACGAGGTCCTGGCCGAGATGGGCCTGCGCCCCGAACAGATCGCCGAGCTGCGCGAACGCGGCATCGTCTGAACCCGTCCCCACCATGAACCCTGGAGCCTCGATGGAACTCGCACTCGACACCCCGTACATGCTTGCCCGGATCGAAGACGGCGTTGGATGGATGACCTTCAACAATCCTGAACGCCGCAATGCCATGAAGATGGCGATGAACCAGGCGATCGTCACGGTGCTCGATGCGTTCGATCGGTCCGACGACGTGCGTGTTGTCGTGATGCATGGTGCCGGCGACAAGGCATTCGTCTCCGGCGCGGACATCTCCGAGTTCGAGACGCATCGATCGACCCCAGAAGGACGGGCCGAGTTCGACCGCATCTCGGCCGCCGCGGGTCAGGCCTTCACGGACCTGTCCAAGCCCCTGATCGCCATGATCCGCGGGTTCTGTATGGGCGGTGGACTTGCCACCGCGCTGCAGGCCGATCTCCGCGTCAGTGCCGACGATGGCCAATTCGGGATCCCGGCGGCACGGCTCGGTCTCGGCTACGGCTTCGCCGGCATCGACAAGCTGACCCACATCGTCGGTCCAACCATGGCAGCCGAGATCATGTTGACGGCTCGACGATTCTCGGCGGCCGAGGCCCATCACATGGGCTTGATCAACCGCGTCGTGCCGTCCGGCGACCTCGAAGCGACGGTCGCGGAGTTGGCGGCCACGATCGTCGCCAACGCACCGTTGACCGTCAAGGCGGCCAAGGCGTGTGTGCGGGAGACCTTCGTCGACCCCTCCGACCGAGACACCGCTCGACTCGCGGAGATGGTCGAGACCTGCTTCCTGAGCAGCGACTACCAGGAAGGCCGCCGGGCGTTCATGGAAAAACGCCCCGCCAACTTCACCGGCCACTAGGGGGTCAGACCCCTTCAAGTTTCCGGGCGGCGGGGTCGGACTGGTTCAGACTTGGGGTCAGACCCCTGCAAGGTTGGTGAGGAGCGGGACCGATCAGGAGAGGTGGGCTCGTTCGAGCCAGCGGTGCATGAGCTCGTAGTTGACGACGTCAGAGTGCCCCGGGCGGGCGGCGTGCTCCCGGGCCAGGTGGAACCAACCGCCGCCGGTTGGCCGAGCCTCACCAATCGAGCGATGCAGATCCTCCATCGTGATCGGCCGGATTTGGCCGGAGTCGATCGACTCGAAGATGGCGTACTCCGTGGCCAGCTCGCACACAAACACCAGGTCCGCGGCCGTGTACGCCGGCGTCGACGCCGCGATCAGGTCCGGATCGACCGGCTCGATCGCTCGGTCGCTGAGCTGGCGGCTGATGATGGCCGCGCGTGCCGCGCGATCGGGCGGCGGAACGAAGAGCTGCGTGGTGAAGCGGCGTGCGGCGGTCAGGTCCCGATTCAGGAGCCAAGGGTGCTCGGTCGAAGCGATCACCGTAATGTCCGCACCGCTCTCGGCCAGCCGGTCCAATCGAGCGGTCAGCTCGGTGACGGCGTGGGTGAGCAGTTCCTGGTGATCGCTGAGGGCGTCGATGCTGTCGAGGAAGAGGACGGCCGGCTGATTGGCTTCGGCCTCGGCGAACAGCGCACCGATGTCATGGGCCCCGTTCGCGATCCACGTGTCGACCGCGTCGCGCATGTGCACGTGCACCACGCGACTCTGTAAGGAACCAGCGCAGGCATGGGCGAGGAATGCCTTGCCGCACCCGGGCGGCCCCCAGAGCAACAGCCCGCCGCGTCGATGTTCGGGCGACCGCACCGGCACGTCGCAGAACGACCAAAGGTCGTCGACGAGTTCGGCCATGCCTGCGACGTTGTCGAGGGTGTTGGCCGAGCGCAACGTCTCGATCAGGCGACGCCCGGTCGGCGCCACAACATCCCACGCCAGGCTTGGTGAGAGCACTTCGTCCGGGTCGGAATCCGGTGCCGTGAAGTCGGCCAGCGTGCGCTCGGTCATCGCTCGCTCGGCTTTCGGGTCCGCCTCGACCTCGACCTCGGGCTCGAGTACGACGATCTGGTCCCGAAGGTCATGGACGGGAATCGGTTCGGCTGCAGGTAGAGCAGCATCGATCGGCTCCGGCGTGGACTCGTTCCGTGCTCCGACGACTGCGTCGGCGGCGACATCCGGTGGTTCGGTGAACGCAGTCCGATCGGGTCGCTCCCAAGATGCACCCGGCGACGATTCGGGGTGCGAGCCGACCGGCCCGCCGTTGACATCGCTCGATTCGGTGACACCGTTCGATTCGACGGAATCGGCCAGATTGGGTGCGGCTATGGGGCTGGGCTCAGACTCGTTCCATCGGTCCTCTCGGGGTTCGCTGGAAGGGTGCTCCATGTCGCCGTCTGGTCCCAACGGGTCGTCGGCCCTTCGCCCGGTTTCGGCCGCGGGCTCGGGTCGTTCTGGCTCGTCGCCGGGCTGGGGATCATCGTGGCGGCGACGAGGCTTCGGGTCGTCGTGGCGTCGGTAGTAGATCGGGTGCGCCGCACCGTGGCCATTCGTGTCGGCGCCGTTCGAGTTCGCACCGTTCAAGTTCGTACTATTCGAGTTCGCGCCGTTCGAGCTGCCGTTGTGCCCCGTCGGTGCGTTGGCGGCGTCTGCGCTCGCAGTATCGGTTTCGCCACCGGTCGAGCGGTCGGGCGCGCCGTCGGCCTCGGCACCGTTCGCATCACTGCGCCGGCCGACCCGCTCCTCGGCTCGCGCCGACTTCGATACCGGAGGACAGGCCGGCACGGGCGGTGCCTGAATCACCGCATCGAGCACCCGCTCATACCGCTGTGCGAGCTGCCAATGTCCGAGACGCCCGGTCACGCGTGCGGCGAGCCCGAGCAGCGCGACATCGTCCGGCGCAATGGTCAGGCCGTCTTGGATCTCCGAGAGCGCACCATCGAGATCGCCCTGCTCGATCAGCAGGTCACACAGGTGCACGCGCAACGTCATGTTGTAGATGTCGTTGCTGATCGCTTCGCGAATGGCGGAGAAGTTCGTGTCCATGTGGTGAGTTCCGGTGCCGCTGACCCGATGCTGCCAGGGCGCAGCCCATTCGTCGGCTACTCACCGGCAAGGATCACCAAAACTGAGGACAGTGGGGCGTCTGGCATGGGTCTCGGTGCCCAGCTTTGTGTCTTCCCGCTCATCTCGAACCCTCTCGAAGCCCGGATTCGTTGTTTCGCCAGTCTCGTTTCCCGGACGTCAGGGCTGACTCGCATTCGTAGGCGGCCACCGAGTGGGCGCTACTAGCCTGGCTCGATGAGCACATCCGGCGGTGCTGACGACGGCGACCTTCGAGCGTTTGCGCGCAGCTTCGCCACGTTGGCGCAGCGAGCCCACGACCTGGCGTTCGGAGACGAGGGGGCGCCGTTCGCCGAGCTCATCGACCAGCATCTCGAAGTTCCTGAACACGGACCGGCGACCGTGGGTCAGGATCTGCCGGCTGTCGAGCGACCAAACCTCCAGCTCGCCGTCGAGGAGTTGAGCGGCAGCTTGCGCCCTCTCGGCCTCCCCGACGAGGTCGCCTACCACCCGGGCTTCAGCATCGCTGCCCTCGCAACCGGCAGCTTTCGCGGACCATCTGCGCCGGTGGCGGCCGTGTTCGATGACGTCGCGACCGGGGTCGACAATCGGCTGCGTTGCGTGCGGGCAGGCGTGTGGCTGGCGGAGTACGACGGGCAACCGATCGTGATCGGTGTCTTTCCACGTGAACGTCACCGCCCGGGCGGCCCTGAGGTGCGCCTCGAGGTCCTCGCGGCCAGTGAGACCTTGAGCACCGCGGTCCTCGAGGCGTTGGCCGACCTCCGCCGCCGCCACAACGTGTATCGCGGCCAGGTCTTGGCGTTCACGTTCAGCGAGTTCGGCGACTTCGGGATCGAGTTCATGGTTCGGCCGACCACGATCGCCGACGAGGTCATACTCGCACCCGACGACCTGGCCTCGATCCGGCGTCACACGGTCGACCTTGCCGAGCACGCCGACGCGTTGCGCAACGCCGGTCAGCACCTCCGGCGCGGCCTTCTGCTCTATGGACCGCCTGGTACCGGCAAGACCCACACCGTCGGGCATCTGATGGCGGCGATGCCCGAACGTACGGTGGTGGTCCTCCAGGGAGCGAGCGTTGGCGCGCTCGGCCACGCCGCGGCCATCGTCAAAGCTCTGCCTCCCGCCATGCTGGTGATCGAAGACGTCGACCTGGTCGCAGCGGAGCGATCGATGCATCTGATGGGTGGGAGCCCGTTGTTGTTCCAACTCCTCAATGAGATGGACGGATTGGCCGCGGGCGACGACGTGATCTTCATCCTGACGACCAACCGACTCGACCTGCTCGAGCCAGCGCTCGCGGCGCGGCCGGGCCGTATCGACCATGCGGTCCACATTGCGCTTCCCGACGCTGCCGCGCGCCGTCGCCTCTTCGAGCTCTACCTCGGTCGCGTCGAGCACGAGGTCGACTCGCTCACCGCTGCGGTCGAGCTGAGCGCTGACATGCCAGGAGCATTCATCAAGGAAGCCGTGCGCCGTGGCGTGTCGAACATGCTGGTCGACGGCGACGTGACGATGACCGGCGACCATCTCGAACGCGCCGTTACCGAGATGCTCAATGCCCTCGACCCGGTGCGAGCGGCCGTGGCCGGTGGCCCGCCGGGAATGATGCCGCCAATGACCCACGGTCTTGCTCCCATGCCCCCGCCGTCGTTCGAGGGCTGAACGACGGCAGCGTCCTGACAGGCCGTCACCCCTGCTCCGGACATTTACATGCCCCGAGCGCGTGGCGGCCTGCGGCGATCCGACGGTGGCTCGTACACTTCGCGTGTTCGTTCGAGGAGATGCCCGTGAAGCACAAGACGAAGCAGCACCTTCCCAAGGAGCGCCTCACCCAACCGTGGATCCGGCGCGACGGCGAGCTCGTGCCCGCCAGCTGGGACGATGCGCTCGATGCGGTGGCCGCCGGCCTCGGCGCGGCCCGAGACCAAGGCCCCGAGGCCTTCGGCATGTTCAGCTGCTCGAAGTCGACCAACGAGATGAACTACGCCGCCCAACGATTTGCCCGGGTGGTGATGGGGTCGAACAACATCGACTCCTGCAACCGAACTTGACACGCTCCCTCGGTGGTCGGTCTGGCCACAGTGCTCGGCGCAGGCGGCGGCACGTCGTCGTACAAGGAGATCGAGGAGACCGACGTCATCCTCCTGTGGGGTTCCAACGCCCGTGAGGCCCATCCGATCTTCTTCCACCACTTGCTGAAGGGCCTCGACAACGGTGCCCAGATGTACTCGGTCGATCCGCGCCGTACCTCCTCGGCCCAGTTCGCCGACATGTGGCTCGGGATCGAGGTCGGTAGCGATATCGCGCTCGCCAACACGGTCGCCCGCGAGATCATCGCCTCGGATCTGCACGACAAGGACTTCATCGCCCACAGCACGCAGGGCTTCGAGGAGCTCAAGGCTGCCGTCGAGCCGTACACCCTCGAGTACGGCTCGCAGCTGACCGGTGTTCCGGCCGAAGCCATCCGTGAGATGGCTCACGCCTATGCGACGGCCGAGAAGGCACAGATCCTGTGGACGCTCGGTATCACCGAGCACCACAACGCGGTCGACAACGTGCTCTCGCTCTGCAACCTGGCGCTCCTGACCGGCCACGTCGGCCGCTGGGGAAGCGGCCTCGTGCCGCTCCGCGGCCAAAACAACGTGCAGGGCGGCGGCGACATGGGTGCGCTGCCCAACAAGCTGCCCGGCTTTCAGAACATCGACGACGATGTCCACCGGGGCAAGTTCGAGGCTGTCTACGGCACGCCGCTCAACCCGGTTCCCGGCAAGCACCTCACGCTCATGTTCGAAGCGATGGAGACCGGCGAGCTGACCACCGTCTACGTGATCGGTGAGAACCCTGCGGATTCCGAAGCCGACATCAATCACGCCCGCAAGATGCTCGAGGCGCTCGATTTCCTCGTCGTGCAGGACATCTTCATGACCCGCACCGCCGAGATGGCCGACGTCGTGCTGCCGGCGTCGATCGCGTGGGCCGAGTCCGACGGCACGGTGACCTCGTCGGAGCGCCGCGTGCAGCGGGTCCGGGCCGCGGTCACGCCTCCGGGCCAGGCCCGCGACGACATCCAGATCATCTACGACATCGCCGCTCGCATGGGCGTCGACTGGGGCAAGGTCGAACCGGAGCAGCTGTGGGACGAACTCCGTTCGTTGTCGCCGTTGCACGCCGGCATGAGCTGGGATCGCCTCGAGGCCGAGGGCGGCCTGCAGTGGCCTTGCCCGGCCGAAGATCATCCTGGGTCGCCGTTCCTGCACGGCTGGTTGTGGGCCGACGATCTCGAAGGGCGCGATCCTGCACCGTTCAGCTGCGTGGTCCACGAGGGTCCGAAGGAGCAGCTCACCCCCGATTTCCCGCTCCGCCTCACGACCGGGCGTGCGCTCGATTCGTACAACACCGGCGTGCAGTCCGGCGGATTCAACTCGCCGATTCGATACGGCGATGCGCTCGACATGAACCCGGCCGACGCGGCGGCGCTCGACATCGCCGATGGTGAACGGGTGCTCGTCTCCTCGCCTCGTGGTTCGGTCGAGATGGCGATCCGGTATCAGACCGATCTGCCCGCCGGCCTGACGTTCACCACCTTCCACTTCCCGGAACTCGTCGACGCCAACATCCTGACCAGCGACGCCTGGGACAAGCGCTCGGGTACGGCGGAGTTCAAGGCCGCGGCGATCCGAGTCGAGAAGCTCGCCACTGTCGGCGTCTAGCGCCGCACGAGCGACACCAGCACGAACAGACTCGGTGCTCTAGCGTCGAGACGTGAGCCAGATGTCGTTGGCGGACCGCGCCCCGGCGGCGCTCGCGCGCGCCAACTGGCAGGCCAGCCCCATGATGGCGGCCGCGTGGTGGGGCCTCGTGCTGATCCGCGGAGCGCTCCCTGCGGTGCTGGCACTGGCGCTTGGCTCGCTGGTCGGCTCGGTGCAGGACGGCGCGTCGATTACGGTCCCGCTGGCGATCACGACGACCTCGTTCGCGATCCTCAGCGTGTCCGGCCCGATCCACACCCAGATCAGCGCGATCCTCGGCGACCGCACCTCGGGTCACCTCCAAGCCGTGCTGACCGATGCGGTGTCGACCCCGCACGGGATCGCCCACCTCGAGCGACCAGGCCTTGCCGACGAGCTCGTGGCGGCCCGAGACTTCGACCTCGGGATCATCGGCCCGCCGATCTCCGTATCGATGGGATTCGTGGCAGCGGGACTGGTCGCGGTGCTGAGCGGCGCAGCTCAGGCCGTGGCACTGGCGACGGTCACCTGGTGGGGGGCAATCGTCATCGCCGCCGCGTGGCTGTCCTCGCACTGGCTGCTCCGCGAGAGTTCGTTCTGGGCCCGGCGCGGGGATCCCGAGGTCCAGGCCGAGCAGAGACACGCCGACTACGCGTACCGGCTCGCGGTCGACGCCCCGCCGGCGAAAGAGGTGCGGGTGTTCGGCCTGGCCGAGTGGGTCGTCGACCGGTTCGCGGTCCGGCGCAGTCGGCTGCTCGACATGCAGTGGCAGGCGATGAAGCTGCGCCAGCGTTCCCTCACCACCGTGCTCGCGGTCCTGATAGGCGCCTACGTGGTCGTCATCTGGCCGCTCTTCTCCGCGGCGATAGACGGCACCTTGAGCGCTGCCGACCTCGTGGTGGCTGCGCAGGCTCTCGTCGGCGCCGCAGCCCTCGGCGTCGGCGGCTTCACATGGGCGCTCGACGCCGCCGCATCGCCGGTCCTGGCGGTGGAGAAGCTGGCCGAGCGCATGGCGATCGAAGGAGCGCTCGAGGAGACGACCGATACGAGACGAGTCGACGGGTTGCCGGCCACGGAGATCCGCTTCCGCGACGTCGGCTTCAGGTATCCCTCCGGGGGCGAGCCCGTCTACGAGCATCTGGACCTCACGATCAATGCCGGCGAGTCGCTGGCCATCGTCGGGCGTAACGGGGTCGGCAAGACCACGCTGGTCAAGCTGCTGTGCCGTCTGTATGACCCCACGAGCGGTGCGATCGAGGTCGATGGCATCGATGTGCGGACTCTCGATGTCCAGACGTGGCGTGAGCGGGTCTCCGTCGTCTTTCAGGACTTCGTGCGATTCGAGCTGTCGCTGCGAGACAACCTCCTGCCGTCGGGGGCCGGCGCATCGGCGGCACCGGCCGACGATGCGCTCCTCACCGCCGCGTTGCAGACGGCCGATGCGGATGCGCTGGCGGGATTGGATCAGCCGCTCTCCAAGGCGTACGACGACGGCACCGACCTGTCCGGTGGACAATGGCAACGCGTGGCGCTCGCACGGGCGCTGGCTGCGGTCCAGCTTGGTGCGGGTGTCGTGGTGCTCGACGAGCCGACAGCCCAGCTCGATGTCCGCGGCGAGGCCGAGATCTTCGGGCGTCTGCTCGAGGCCACGCGTGGCTGCACGACCATCCTGATCTCCCATCGCTTCTCGACGGTTCGTCAGGCCGACCGCATCGTGGTCATCGATGCGGGCCGAGTGGTCGAAGACGGAAGCCACGACCAGCTCATGGCCCTCGGTGGCCTGTACCGCACGATGTTCGATCTGCAGGCTGCGCGATTCGCCGAGGGGCTTCCCGCCGACCCTGACGACGATCCAGCGATCGAGGTCGAAGCATGAGTGCGGATCCGGTGGTCGGAGCAGCAGAGGGTCCGACCGAACTCGAACTCGATGACCTGCCGGGCTGGGCGCCGTCGCTCTGGCACATCGTCACCCTGGCCTTCCGGTACCAGCCGAAGCTGTTCTGGACCAGCTTCGCCATCACGGCACTCGGCGCGATTCCCGATGCACTCTTCGCCCTGTGGCTGGGCCTACTGGCGAGCGCGCTCCGAACCGCCGGAGATCCCGACCGCACCCTGCTCATCGTCGCGGGATGCGGGCTCGGCTTCTCCGCGGTCGGCACGTGGATACTCACCGCCGGAGGAGAGCGGTTGGGTCTGCGCTTCCGCCAGCGGTTGGCGGTCGCCCTCGAGACCCACGTCGCCCGTCTCCAGGCCACCGCGGCCGGCGTCGAACACCACGAACGGCCCGGCGTGCTCGACCGGCTGGCGATGCTCCGCGACCAGGTGTTCACACTCGACCACATCTTCCTGTCACTGTTCGGAACGATCGGCATCCTGCTGCGGCTGCTCATCGTGATGGGCGTGCTCGCCACCGTGCGACCGGTGATGTTGCTGCTCGGTCTTGCGGCGATTCCCCCGATCTGGGCCGCGGCCCGCCGCGGCCGAGTCGAGACTGCGGCGTGGGAGTCGTTCGCCAGCGAGCGCCGTCTGGCGCGCCATCTGTTCGTGCTCGGCACCGAGGCGCCGTCGGCCAAAGAACTTCGCGTGGCCGGCGCAACCGGGTCGGTAGCCAAAGCCCGCCGCAGCGCGTGGGATTCGTTCGTCGTGCCGATGCAGCGGATCCGCTGGCGGTCGGCGTTCGAGCAGACGGCTGGCTGGGCATTGTTTGCCGTTGCATTCGCCTGGGCGATCGTTGAGGTGACGGGCGGGACTGGCCCGGACCGTGCCGCCGACACACTCATCGTGATCGGTGCCGGTGCACGCCTGATCGCGTACATCGCCGCGGCGGCGACCCAAATCGACACCTGGGGTTTCTTCATCGGTGGCTCGCAGCGGCTGCTGTGGCTCGAGCGGTTCGTCGAGGAGCGCAATCGGCCGGCTACGGCTGCGGTGCCAGAGCGGTTGGAGTCAGGCATCGCGTTGCATGATGTCTCCTTCGCTTACCCGGGCACCGATCGGCTCGTGCTCGAGGACGTCGACCTCGACCTCCCTGCGGGGTCGGTGGTGGCGATCGTGGGCGAGAACGGCGCCGGCAAATCCACCCTGGTCAAGCTGATCGCCGGGCTCTATCGTCCGACGACCGGCCGCATCGTCATCGATGGCGTCGATCTCGCGACGCTCTCCGACGACGCGTGGAGGGAGCGCATCGCCGGTGCCTTTCAAGACTTCGTGCGCTTCGAGTTCGCCGCGCAACGGACCGTCGGGCTCGGAGATCTCCCGCGACTCGACGATGAGCCGGCGGTCGTCGGGGCCGTGAGCCGCGCCGGAGCCGACGATGTGGTCGAGCGCCTGGAGTCCAGCCTTGCCACCCAACTCGGTCCGGCATGGCCGGGTGGTGTCGACCTGTCGGGTGGGCAATGGCAGAAGCTGGCCCTCGCCCGCGGTCTGCTGCGAGATCGCCCGCTGGTCGTCATGCTCGACGAACCCACGTCGGCCCTCGACGCCGAGACCGAGCACAACCTCTTCGAGCGCTTCACGGACCAGGCGCGGCAGGCTCGCGACGACGGTCGTATCACGATCCTCGTGTCGCACCGGTTCTCGACCGTGCGCATGGCGGATCACATCGTGGTCTTGTCCGGTACGCAGGTCGCCGAATCCGGAAGCCACGAGGAGCTCATCGAATTCGACGGCCTCTACGCCGAGCTCTACACCATTCAGGCCGCCGCCTATCGATGACCGCGCCGGCGGATCGATGGTGACTATGTGACGAGGGCGACGACGAGCGCGACCGTGTTGGTGGCCATGGCACCCGACATCCAGCGTTGGGTCGTGACACGGAGATTGGCGATCTCGGTTCGCAGCTCAGTGCGCAGGTCGGCCATCTCGCCTTTGAGTTCGGCACGGAGTTCGGCCATTTCGCCCTTGAGCTCGGCACGGAGTTCGGCCAGCTCCCCTCGCAGCTCGGCCATCTCGCCGCGCAGTTGGGTGCTCGTGGCGAAGAGATCGGTTCGGGTCACCAGCTCGGCGGCCGGTTGGTGAGGCAGCATGGAAAGCAGGTCGTCCGCGGCCTCGGCGCCCATGACGGTCTCGAGGCCCTCGAAGATGGCTCGGCGTTGGGATTCGGTGATGGACATCTGTCGGGGTGTTCCTCTGCATCGAAGGTCGATCGATGGTCAGGGGAAGCCGACAGTCGAACGGTACCTGAGCGAGACACGTCCGTCACGCGGACACAAGTTTCTGTCAGCCCGGGAGACCTCGTGCGGCGGGTTCCCTGACCGCGTGCCAATAGGCTCCCAACGACCGAGTGGTACGACCGTGGGGGAGTCGAGTGGCTGACCTGAAGTTCACCGATGCGCAGCCGTCCGACGGCGAGCGCGCCGCGGTCGACGCGTATCTCGGTGACACCCGTGCGGTCGTGCAGGAACACGAGCGACTGGTGCGCGGCGGGACGGCACGACGTCATCGGCTTCGTCACCTGCTCTTGCCGGTCCTGCACGAACTCCAGCGCGAGTCAGGCTGGATCAGCCCCGGCGGGCTGAACTACGCGTCGGAGGCGCTTGGCGTGCCGCCGGCCGAGGCGTATGGCGTCGCCAGCTTCTACGAGCTGTTCAAGGTCGACGAGGCGCCCGCCCACGACGGCCCGGTGTACCACGTGTGTGTCGACGGTCCGTGCCGCGCCGGCGCCGAAACGAAGATCGCCGAGATCGAGGCCGCAGGCGGCCACGTACACCGTTCACCGTGCCTTGGCCAGTGCGAGCGGCCGACGGCGGTGTTCATCCAAGGTCGCCAAGGGCCCGACGTCGTCGAAGCCGACGCGGAGCCGACTGCACTTCCGCAGCATGGTGACGAAGGTCTGCGTCTGTTGCATCGCATCGGCGTCGTCGACCCCAACTCGCTCGACAGTTACCGGGCGCACGGTGGCTACACCGCCCTCGATGCGGCGATTGCGATGGGTGCCGACGCGGTACTCGAAGCGCTCGGCGACTCGGGGCTCTCCGGTCGTGGCGGCGCGGCCTTCCCGACCGGCTTCAAGTGGCGGGCCGTGCGCGATGCCGAGGGCGACTCGAAGCACATTGTCGCCAATTGCGATGAGTCCGAGCCGGGCACCTTCAAGGACCGCACGGTCATGGAGAACGATCCGTTCTCGTTGATCGAAGCCATGACGATCGCCGCGGTTACCACCGGTGCGACCAACGGCTGGATCTACATCCGAGGCGAGTACCCCCTGGCGACCGAGCGGGTGCGCAACGCCATTGCCCAAGCACGCGCCGCTGGCCTCCTCGGCGCCGATGTCGCCGGATCGGCCAGCGCGTTCGACATCGAGGTGCGACTGGGCGCGGGCGCATACATCTGTGGCGAAGAGACCGCACTCTTCAACAGCATCGAGGGCTTCCGGGGCGAGCCGCGCAACAAGCCGCCGTTCCCCACGACCCATGGGCTGTTCAGCCAGCCGACGGCGATCAACAATCCCGAGACGTTGCTCAACGTGCTACCGATCGTGCTCGATGGCGCCGAGGCCTATCGCTCGGTCGGCACGGAGGGCTCGCCCGGCACCCGACTGTTCTGTGTGTCGGGCCACGTCGCCAACCCCGGCCTGTACGAGCTGCCGTTCGGCACGACGCTCGGCGAGCTGCTCCAGCGCGCCGGAGGCGTCGAAGGCGACCTCCAGTGTGTGCTGATGGGCGGGGCCGCAGGTTCGTTCGTCGACGGTTCGTCGCTCGATCTGGCACTCACGCTGGAGGACACGCGGGCCGCCGGGACGACGTTGGGCTCGGGCGTCGTGATGGTGCTCAACGAATCGGTTGACATGACCGACATGTGCACCCGCATCAGTGAGTTCTTCCGCAACGAGTCGTGCGGCCAGTGCGTGCCGTGCCGTGTCGGCGCGGTCCGCCAGCACGAGATCATGGTCGAACTGGGCGCCCGAAACGGCCAGGGCATCGACCCCGCCCGGGTCGAGCTCCACGACGATATGTCCCGCGCCATGGCCGACGCCTCGATCTGCGGCCTTGGCCACACCGCCGCGTCGGCGGTCGCCTCGGCCCTCAAGCTCGGTTTGATCGGAGAACCCGCATGACCGCTGTTCAGCCTGCCGGCACTACCGAGACCGAGGTCGCGGTCACCATCTCGATCGATGGCAACGACGTCACGGTGCCGCAAGGCGCAACCGTGCTCGATGCCTGCACCGCAGCTGGCGTGTCGACCCCAACCCTCTGCTACGCCGAGAACCTCACACCGGTCAACGTGTGCCGCGTCTGTGTGGTCGAGCTCGAGGGCTCGCGCACGCTCATTCCCTCGTGCTCGCGTCCAGCCGAGGACGGCATGGTCGTCCAGACCGACTCCGAACGCGTTCGTCACAGCCGCAAGATGGTGCTCGAGTTCCTCGGTTCGGGTGTCGACCTCTCGCAAGCCGATGATCTGAATGCATGGGGCGAGCACTACGGCGCCGACGCGTCGCGGTATGGCACCGTGGAGGTTCCTGCTCAGGCCATGGACGAAGAGGTCCGGGTGCAGGACGACCTGTACATCCGGGACTACGACAAGTGCGTGCTCTGCTACAAGTGCGTCGAGGCGTGTGGCGACGACGCCCAGCACACCTACGCCATCGCCGTGTCCGGCCGCGGGTTTGGCGCTCGTATCTCGACCGAGTTCGACATCACGCTGCCCGATTCGGCCTGCGTGTACTGCGGCAACTGCGTGGCGGTCTGCCCGACCAACGCCCTGCAGTTCAAGACCGAGTGGGACCTGCGCCAGGCCGCCGAGTGGCGCCCTGAGGATCAGACGGTCACCACCACGGTCTGCTCCTACTGCGGCGTCGGCTGCAATCTCGAGATGCACGTCCAGGACAACACGATCGTCAAGGTCACCTCACCCAACGATCACGATGTCACCAACGGCAACCTGTGCATCAAAGGGCGCTTCGGCTGGCAGTACGTCCAGCCGACGATCACCACCAAGTCCGACTGAGCGCCCGTTCGTCTCATCCGCACGGTGCAGGTGCAGGGGCGATTGGCCCGTCGATCTCTGTGGTGACGGCCGGCATCGTCCGCACCAGGATGGCGCCGAGGCCGTACCCGGCGGCCGCCGCGACGACCCCACCGATGAGCGAGAGCGCCGGCCAGATCCCCGTGCCCTGATCGAGCGCTGGTCCCATAGCCGCCACACCAATGCCCATGAGCATCGCTCCGGCAGTGGGGCATCGATGGGTGACATCAGCATCGGCGAGGATGAGGCCGACCCCGGCGCCGGCGATGACCCCGACCACGCCCGTCGTGCCGAACTCATGCGGCAGCCACTCGAAGAGGCGGCCGAGGTTCTCGAGGACCGGTTGGCCCCGCGCCATCAATGCGATCACGGTCATGGCGAGGCCGATCAGCGCCGCCACGGCGCCACCGACGGCGCCCAGCATGGCACCGAGCCACAACGCTTGTTGTGGTCGCTGCTGGCGTGCACGGTCGCTGGCAGCGACCGGCGGAGGGGTGCTCGGAACGGTTCGGGTGGGCTTCCGTTTCGGCTCGATTGGTGCACCCATCGCCGCGGCGTAACGGGTACCGACCCACCACCCGATGCGACCGGCGCCGATTGCGAGCGCCATCACGAGGAGCGGGAGGGCGTCGTGGCCACGAGTGGCGATCCCCATGAACAACAGGAACGGCGCCGCGCACAGCAGGGTCGCAGCGGTCGGCGCACTCCTCGGGCTGGCAGAGAGCATCGGCCCGGTCACAGCCCCGACCCCCGCGCCGAGGATGCCACCGATGCCGGCAACAAACGCGCCGCCGAGCAGGGCGACCCGTACGGCGTTGGCCGGGCCGGCCTCGACCATCGCGCCGATCGTGACGGGGATCATCAGCATGGCGGCAGCGAGGGCGCCGCCGACGAACCCCCACTGCAATCCTCGTCCCAGTCCCCGCTTCACACGCGTCCACCGGATCGTTCGTGGGTTGAGCGTTCGCTCAATATCGTTCATGGTGGGATTTGAGCAGACGCTCAACTCTTGGTCAAGCGCGCGGGACCAGAAGGCCCACAGCAAGGGCCTTCAACGCGAGTCTGGCGCCAGCGGCGTTGGCTACTCGTCGAGGGTGATGGCGATGGCGGTGTCGGTACCGCTGCCTCGGCGGAAGAGCTTGGCCAGGTTGCCGATCAGGTTGATCAGGGTGAACTGGATGCCGTACTTCGCCTTGACCTTGTCGCGAGTGGTTTCGAAGTCGGCTCCGGTTCGGACCTCGCCCGTGCCGGTCACCTCGGAGGAGCCCTCCTTGATGTTGCCCTTCGCGTCGCTCGGTTGCAGCACCACCCGAGGATCGTTGCGCAGGCGCTTGACCTTGTAGCTCGACGAAGCGGTCGTGAAGCCGACCGTGCCGTCGCCGACATCGACGATCCACACGGGTAGCGACTTCGGTTCGCCGTTCTTGCGGTAGGTGGTGAATGCGACGTACTTCTCATCGGCGATACTCATGCGTCGCAGTCTCGCAGACTCAGCGCAGCCCCGGGTCGGGAACCGACCACGGGTTCGTGACTAGGAACTCGTCGAGGTCGATCGACTCGGTGGCGATGAACCCGGTGGGCAGCCACACGTCGCCGTCTTCGGTGAAGAAGTAGATCTCCCAGTGGTAGATCGCGGCATACGCGGCAGGGTCGAGGCGGAGCAACTCGGCATAGGCGCCGATCGCGGTCACGTACGCGTCGGAGTTGTTGTAGCCCCAGATCGCCCCCGGCATGTCGCTCGGTCCGCCCCGCCGGACCAAGTAGCGCGCCGCCGCGCCGATGGCATCGCCGGGGTCATTGATGTCTCCGGCGCCGATGCCCGACTCGGCCCACGTCGTGGGAAGGAATTGCATCGGCCCCTGGGCGCCGGCTGAGCTCAGGCCGCGGATCCGACCCATGCCGGTCTCGACCAGGTTGATGGCGGCGAGGTACTCCCACTCGATGCCGGTCGCCGCCTCGGCCGCTCGGTAGTGCTCGAGCAGCATCGCCTCGGACTCGGGTTCGATGATCTCCCACGCGGGGATGAAGTCGGCGGCGTCGTACCCGCTCGACAGATCGATGAGCGCTCGACGGGCGGAGACGTGCAGGAGTGTGCGCTCGACGTACTCCGACGGCAGTGCCTCGAAGAAGGCCACGTCCCAGTCCGGTTCGTACCCGATCTTGCGGATGGCGACTTGGTGGAGGTGACCCCAGTCGGCCCGCGCCGCGACGGAGCTGGCCGGGTCGGCGAGTCCGGCCTCGGCCGAAGCGATCTGCGCGGCCAGCTCCTCGGGCGTCGATGCGACGTTGGGCGCTGCTCGACCGTTCGGTGCTGCAGGGCGCAGGCTTGTTTCGGGTTCGGCCGTGGCCGGTGGCGCAGATGTGTCGCTCTCGGGTTCGGCGGTTGCGGTCGGAGGCACGGCGGCGGTCGCGGTCGGCTCCGGGTCGTCGTCGGCCGCGCTTGATACACCTTCGTCGTCGGTGGTCGCCGGGGTCGTATCGGGATCGTTCGCGGGCGCGGCGTCCTGCTCCGCCGCGGCCGTTGGGGCTGCGGCGTCACCGACCTCGAGGTTTTCTGGGCCGCCGCACCCAGAGACGAGGAAAATCGACAATGCGGCACCGATGGCTAACGGCCGCGCCCGCCCGAGCCGAAGGAGCTGCATGGCTCTCGATCGTAGGTGGGCACTGCCCGCGCCGTCCGTCACCCGATCTTCCACGCGATCAGGGGGTGCGGCATGACGGCTACCCTCGACGCCAACGTGAGCCTCTATGCAACCGCCGTCGAGTACGTCCGTGAGAACGGGGCAAAACTCTTCAAGTTCCTGGTCGTGACCGGGGGCTCGGTCGCGCTGGGACAGGCAATCTTCGCCACCCTGCTCTACGGCTTCGACTGGCCCTACGTGCAGGCCAACATCACCTCGGTCGCCATCATGGTGATGCCCAACTACCTGATGAACCGGTACTGGGTCTGGGGCAAGAAGTCGAAGAACAACTTCAAGACGGAGGTCTTGCCGTTCTGGACGCTCGCGTTCATCGGGTTCCTGTTCTCCACCATTGCCGTCTGGTTCGTCGAGGATCAGGGTTGGCCAAAGTTGGCTGCGCTCGTGGCGAACTTCGTCGCCTATGGCGTGGTCTGGGTCTTCAAGTTCTTCGTGATGGAGCGGTTCCTCTTCGGTGACGAGGCGCCAGCCGAGGACGCCCCGGCCCTGGAGCCCGTCGCCGGCTGATCCGGCGCGACACGAAGTTTCCGGTGTGAACCGCCGGGCGAGCTGGCAGGATCGTGCGCGTGACCGTGCCAGCAGCCGCAATGCCACCAGCCGCAATGCCGGCAGACCAGCGTGCCCGAGCCGAGGCGGCCCGCGGTTTCATGCCGATCGACGAAGGGCTCGCCCTTTACCGAGCTGCGACCCAGGCTCCCGACGGCGGCCCCTGGCTCGAAGTCGGGAGCTACTGCGGCAAGTCCGCGCTCTACCTCGGCTACGCAGCGCAGGCCCGAGGATCGGTGTTGTTCGCCCTCGACCACCATCGCGGCAGCGAGGAGAACCAGGCCGGATGGGAGCACCACGAACCGGATCTGGTCGACGACGAGATCGGCGTGATGGACACCTTGCCGATCTTCCGCCGCACCGTGTTCGACGCCGAACTTGAGGGCACCGTCGTTGCCCTGGTGGGTCAATCGATGACCGTCGCCAGCCACTGGAACACACCGCTCGGCCTCCTCTTCATCGACGGCGGCCACGGCGAGGAGCCGGCGCATGCCGACTACGACCACTGGGTCCCCAAGATCGAAGTCGGAGGCACGCTCCTGATCCACGACGTGTTCCCGAATCCCGCCGACGGTGGCCGTCCCCCGTTCGAGATCTACACCCGGGCCATGGAGAGTGGCGCGTTCGAGGAAGTTGCCGTCGACGGTTCGTTGCGCACCCTCCGCCGGATCGGGGAGGGGCAGTGAGCGCGGATGCAGCGCAGGACCGGTCGCTGGTCGGACGATCTGAGGTCGAGGCAGCGGCCACGGTCATCGATGGCGTCGTTCGACGCACCCCGATGATGACCCCGGGTCCCGACTTCCACGACGGGCCCGGCGACATCGTGCTCAAGCTCGAGCTGTTGCAGCACACCGGCTCGTTCAAACCGCGGGGCGCATTGCATCGTGCATTGACCAGTGAAATCCCCGACTCGGGTCTCATCGCGGCCTCCGGGGGCAATCACGGTCTTGCGGTCGCATGGGTCGGTCGCCACCTCGGCGTACCCGCGGAGATCTTCGTGCCGGAGGTCTCGCCACCGGCCAAGGTTGCGAAGCTGCACGAGCTCGGCGCGACGGTCAACGTCGTCGGTGCGTTGTACGACGATGCCTTGGCCGCCTGCCGCAGTCGACAAGCAGAAACCGGGGCGCTCGACATTCACGCCTACGACCACCTGGACACGATCGCCGGCGCGGGAACGATCGCTCGTGAGATCGATGAGCAGAGCGGCGGGGTCGACACGGTGCTCGTCTCCCTGGGCGGCGGTGGGCTTGCGTCGGGCATCGCCGCATGGTGCGGCACGGACACCCGGGTCGTGACGGTCGAGCCGGAAACGTCGAACTGCTTTGCGGCGGCGGTCGGGGCCGGCGAACCGGTAGATGTGTCGGTGACCGGCGTGGCTGCCGATTCGCTCGGCGCACGACGTATCGGGTCGACGAATTGGCGCACACTGCAAGCAGCCGAGGCGCGTCCGGTCACCGTGTCCGACGATGCGATCCGCACGGCGCAGCGTCGACTGTGGAAGCAGCTACAACTCGTCGCCGAACCGGGTGGCGCCACGGCGGCCGCCGCGCTGTGGTCGGGCGCGTACGTGCCCGCCGCCGATGAGCGCGTCGCCGTCATCGTCTGCGGCGCAAACTGCAATCCGGCCGACGTCGTCTAGCGATCTACGCTTCCCGGGTGCACGAACGCAACCGCAAGAAGATGATCCAACAGATCAACGCCATCACCGGCCGTAGCGACTGCGGCGAGGCCGTGCTGATGATTCAACGACCGGCGTGGTCGCTGCCCGTTGCCGGCGTCATCGGTGTGGTGTTGTTCGTCCTGCTCGGCATGACCGACATGCCGGCGATCCTCGCCGGTGCGGTCGCCGGCGGTGTGCTTGGCCTGATCGTCGCCGTGACCGGCACGAACCGCATTCTCGGGTACTGCGACGGCACGGTCGTGATGGCGGCATCGTCCACGATGAGCATCAAGGCGACCGAGGTCGTGGCGTCGTGGCCGTACCCCGTCGCTGCCGAGGTCAAGTCCGGCGCGTTGATGGTCAACGTCACGGTTGCCGGGGAGACCTATCAAATGGCCAAGCCGCTCGAAGATCGCTTCCGTGCGATCTGCGGGGTGGCCAGGCCGGCGGCCTGACGAGCTCGTTCAGCCGACCTCGACCAGCGAACCTGCCGGCAGCGAGTCGTGTGCCCACAACAGGCGTGATGCCGGTGTCGTTTCGCTGAGCGCATCGGCGGCCAGGATGATCGCCGCGGCCGTATAGGCCGAGCGCTCGCCTCCGGGGAAGTGGACTTTCTGTGGGAACACCATGCCGGTGAAGTAGGCGCCGTCTTCGTCGCGGTTGATCTGGGCCCATTCGAAGAGGGTGTTGGCCATCGCGTGATCGCCGACAGCGAGGTAGGCGAGCACCGCTTCGCAGGTTTCCGCTGACGTGCACCAATCCTGGTCGGCCACGCATCGCACGCCGCCTCCGGGAAGGATGAACTTCTGCTCACCGGCCTGCAGTCGCTCGATGCCCCGCTCGCCCTGGAGGACGCCGGTCATGACCGGGTAGTACCAATCCATCGCCCAACGCTTCTTCGGAGCGAAGGCAGCCTCGTTGTCACGGATGCATGCGCTGAGCCGGCCGACGGCCTCGTGCCAGTGTCCGCGATCATGGCCGAGCTCGTTGGCGATGGCCAGCGCGGCCCGGATGCTGTGACTCATCGAGGACGAGCCGGTCAGCAGGGAGAAGGAGAACGGTGTGCCGTCCGCATGGCGAGCCCAAACGATGTCGCCGGCTGGCCGTTGGAGCGCGAGGACCCACTCGATCGCCTTGTCGACGGTCGGCCACATGTACTCGAGCCACGACCGTTCCCGATGGAGCAGCCAGCGGTGCCACACACCGACCGCAATGTACGCGATCGGGTTGGCGTCGAACTTGTGCTGCTCGACCTGGTCACCGAGGTAGTACTGGTGCCAGCTGCCGTCGTCGTGCTGGATGTCTACGAGCCACTGGTAGGCCTGACGAGCCTCGTCGTGAAGGCCGCCGACGTCGAGGGCCATCGCCGTCTCGACGTGGTTCCACGGGTCGCAGTGACCGCCCGGGTACCAGGGGATCTGGCCCGATGGGAGCTGCAGGTCGGCGATCGATCGAGCGGTGGCCGCGATGTCTTCTCGGCTCAGCAGTCCGTCGACTGCCGGAAGTTCATGCGGCACGGGCACCCTCGGCGGTTCGTTCGGTTACTTCGGCTCCGGACGTCGGCTTGTGGGCATAGATGACGGTGCTCTTGCCCATCAGCGGGTCGAGCACCTTGCCGGCCAGCTGCAGCACGCGCGGTTGGTCGGTGATCTCCCACACCAGGAGCTTGTGGTACTGCTGCACCAGCGGGTGGTCGTCGTTGTCGATGCCGACGGCGCACTTGAGCCACCAGTACGGGCTGTGCAGACCGTGGGTGTTGTGGGCGTCGGTCGGTTCGAGGCCGGCTCCGACCATCTTCGCCCGTAGTTCTCCGCGGGTGTAGATGCGCACGTGGCCACCGACGCTCGCCGGTGCGTGGTAGTCGCTGTTGATCGCCCAGCAGATGCGCTCGGGCAGGAACGTCGGCACCGTGGCGGCGATCACGCCGCCGGGCTTGAGCACTCGGGTGAGCTCGTGGAGCGCGTCGATGTCGCTCGGGATGTGCTCGAGCACCTCGCTGGCAATGATGCGGTCGAACGTTGCGTCCTCGAACGGAAGCTTGGTCGCGTCGCCGGCGACGGCCGCGGTCTGGACCTGGTCGACATCGAACTCGCCGGCCTCGGCCATAGCGGCGAAGGTGTTGCGGCAGTCGACGAGCTCGGGCAGCGCCATGTCACACGCGGTCACGTGGGCGCCGCGCCGAATCGCCTCGAATGCATGACGCCCGAAGCCACACCCGAGATCGAGCAGGTGATGCCCTGCCTCGAGCCCGAGACGGCCATAGTCGACGGTGAGCATCAGTGCTTCCTCGCAATCGCCGCGCCGCTTCGCTTCCTCGCAATCGCCGCGTCGCTTCGCTTGGGCGGCTCTGCGGAACGGTGGAGGTGCGCCGGTGTCATCAGCAGCACCCTTCGTCGGCGGCGGCGTCGCAGGCGCCAGCGGCGCAGCAGGGGCATTCTTCCTCGACCCGATACGCGCGGGGAAGCCAGCGAGCCGCCCTCTGGCGCCAACCATGGTCCTCGGTGCGAATGCGAGGATTGGCGTCGTCGTAGAACTCGTCGAGCAGGGCTTCGTACTCGTCGATCGTGCGCAGCGCGGTGTGGTACCAGCTCCACTTGTCGAGCACCCGCTGGCGGGCGGCCTGGCCGAGTTCCTCACCGAGATCCGGGTTGTCGAGGATGCGGCCAAGGGCCGCAGCGAGCTCGTCACTGTTGCCGGGCTCGACGAGCAAGGCCGAGACCTCGTGGTCGCCACAGACCTCGGGGAGTGCGCCACCGGTGGTCGCCACCAGGGGAGCGGCCGACGACATCGCCTCGATTGCCGGCAGTGAGAAGCCCTCGTACAGCGACGGCACACACGCGACCGAGCACTCGCTGTAGAGCTCGACGATGCGCTCGTCGGGCACACCGCTGATCCACGTCACGTGATCCTCGAGGCCGAGCCGGGCGAGGGTGTCCATCGCCTTGCCGCCTTCTTTGGGCTTGCCGATGATCGTCAGGTGGGCGTTGGGGTTCTCGGTGCGCAGCTTGGCCAGCGCCTCGAGCAGGTAGTGGAGGCCCTTGAGGGCGACATCTGCACTGGCGGTGGTGACGATCATTCCCGGCACTCGCTCGACGTCTGCAAGCGGACGGAACAGCTCGGGATCCACACCGACGGGCACGACATGGATGCGGTCGGTTGCGACCTCGTGGTCGTTGCAGATGTCGTCGAGCGACGACTCGCTCACCGTCATGACCCGCATCATCCGCTTGGCCACGCGTGTCTGCATCTTCGTGAACGCGTACCAGCGGCGCTTGCCCCATTCCTCCGGCAGGCTCCGGGCGTGCTCGATCTCGAGCTTGCGATCGACGGTGATCGGATGGTGGATCGTCTCGAGCACCGGAAGGCCGGCCTGCTGCAGGGCGAGGATGCCGTAGCCGAGGGTCTGGTTGTCGTGGATCAGATCGAAGTCGTCGAGACGGTCCTTCAGGGCACTCCAGGCACGGAGGCTGAACGACATCGGCTCCGCGAAGCTGCCGACGATGTGACTCCCGGTCTCGGCCAAGTCGGCAAAGCTCTTGACCTCCCAGAACGCCGGCATGCGACCAGGGAAGTGCTCATTCCAGATGTCGAGGCTCGGCAGCTTGTGGAGCGGGATGTCCTGGTCGATCTCGGGATAGGGCTGGCCACTGAAGACCTCGACGTGGTGCCCGAGGTCGGTGAGGGCGCGAGCGAGGTGGCGCGTGTAGACGCCCTGACCGCCGCAGTGGGCCTTGCCGCGATAGGTCAGCAGGGCGATTCGCAGCGGAGCGCCGGGTGTCGGCCGGGTGCGTGCAGTCATGTGTTCCCCATCGGTCGCGGTGTGGCGCCGTCCCGACGCCATCAGCCAATAACAAATGTTATCGGGGACTTTGTTCCCTGTCTCAGTCGGCGACCCCGATCTCGACGAGCTCCCGGTCCCCGACCCGCACCAGCGTGGCCGTCAATCGGCGCAGGTTGATCTCGTCGGCGGTCGGGCACGGCGGTTCGACGCTGAGGAGGTTGACGAAGTACTCGACGCTCCTTGGCTCGCCGGATGCGGTCACGGCGGGGGTTGGTCCCACGGGGACGAAGCGACGAGGTTGTCCATCGATCACCGCGCGCAGGCGCGGTGAGGTGTACAGGACTGCCGCATCTGCGAACGCGACGGTCATCGTCAAACGACAAACCTGGTCGCTTGGTCGTTCGAAGACCGACACGTCGCTCGACACGACCGTCGCGGTGACGTCTGGACGTCCGCTGACGTAGACGAACCAGCCCACCGGGATAGCCGCTGCCATCGCGATGGCGGTGACGATGGCGGCGATGCGGCCGAACGTGCTGGTGTCCTGACGACCGAGCGGCTGCTCGACGTAGTCGGGGGTGGGCGGCTCGTAGCGCGAGACGATGCCGCGCTTCGCCGCGGTCGCCTCGCTCCTTGCGGCCACGAGCTCCAGATGATCAGCGGTCAGCGTTTCGAAGTCGATCGCGTCGCGGTCGAGCGAGGCCGATTCGTTCGACCGCTTGCGGAGCGCATCGAACGAATCCTCGAACCGCTCACGGGCTACACCCGCCTCATCGATCGGCGCCTCGTCATCCGCCATGCCTCATGCTCGCGCCACCCCGTCCCCAATGCAATCGACATCAAACCTGGCACCGATGTCGTTTCGCCCCACGCAATCGACATCAAACCTGGCACCGATGTCGTTTCGCCCAACGGTGGCGACACCAAACCTGGCACCGATGTCGTTTCGCCCCACGGTGCATGGGCGTCGGCGTCAGCTGATGACGGCCGTGCCGGTCGGGGCTGCGGGTCCGGCGCCGAAGTTCTGCACCACGTGGTCGCCGATGCCGTCAGCGACGTCGCTCACGAGTGGCCTGATGGCGAACGGTCCCGCGCTGTCATCCGGCTCCGGCTCGACACTGATCACGACGACGGCGTCGCGCAGATCGGTCGGGAACTCGAGGCCTTCGGGCGGGTTCACGATGAAGTCCTCGCCGGGATACGGAGGACCTCCCTGGTCGCCGCTGAACCCGTCGAACGCGTCGGCGGCCGCCGGATCGGTGAAGCGTCCAGTGGTGACTGGCTGGCCATCGATCACCGCCCAGCCCTCGTAGTGCCACCCGTCAGGCAGGGCGGGGAGATCGAGGCCCTGCGCCAGCGGCAGATTGATGAACCACACGCCGCTGAGCTCGTTGTTGGCCTGGCCATCGGTCGGGGTGCCGAGGATGTACGTACCCGAAACGTCGGCGAAGTCGGTACCGAGCGCCGCCGGATGGGCGATCGAGAGCTCGGCGACGCCATCGACGAGGTCGCCACCGAGCACCTTCGTGGGCGCCGGCGCCGGATCGGGATCGTCGGCCGGTTCGATGCTGATCACGACCGCCGTCGCGATGGTGTCGGCGGGGAGCACAAACTCGTGGCCGCCCCCATCTTCGGCGACGATCTCACCGTTGGCGTCGAGGACGAAGCGTCCGGTCGAAACGGGAGCGCCGGCGACGATGATCCAGCCCTCGTAGACGGCTGACTCGCCGAGTGGTTCGAGCCCGGCGAATTCGAGCGACAGCACGGGGTCGGCCGCTGCTTCGTCCTCCATGGCCTCTTCGTCGTCCATGGCCTCTTCGTCGTCCGCCATCGCTTCCTCGTCCGTGGCGTCCTCTTCGACGGCCTCGACGGGTGCGGTCGTCGGGACCGGCGTGGGCTCAGCAGGTGCCGCATCGACCTCGGCGGCGGATTCGGCGACGGCGACCGCCGTGGAATCGTCGCTCGAACACGCCGCGGCGAGCAGCATGAGCGCGAGCACGAGGGCGATCGAGCGCCGGAGTCGGCGGGGGACAGCGTGCATGTGCATGGAGCTGGGAACCCGACTCGCTACGGCGCGCTTTCGCGCCGGCCATTCGTTTCGGAGTTCGTAAGCAGGGGCTTCGTGTGCAGACATTGCGTTCCTTCCGCCATCGCATGTCGTTGCCCCGACAGTGTGCGGGGCGATCTCGCCGGCTCCAGCGTAGGCACATCGACAACGCTGAACGGCGCCGCCCGGCCCGGAAGCGAACTTCGCTAGGGTCGCCGCGTGGACCAAGACCTCTATCTCGATGTCGTTCGCAGCGAGAGCGATCGGTTGGTTGGCGTCGCGATGGCGAATCTCGACACACCCATCGACTTCTTGCCCGGGTGGTCGGAGCGGGACCTGCTGCATCACATCGGCGCGGTCTGGTCGATGGTCATCGCCAACATCGACAACACCAGCGGTCAGGGCATTCCGTTCGGCGACGCGGGCGTGGCCCCCGACGACTCTGGACTCGCCGCGTGGTTGGGCGAGCGCCGGTCGACCCTGATCGCGGCGCTCGAGGCGGCGGATCTCGATGCCCAAGTCTGGACCTTTGCGGGGGTGCTCCCGGCCCGCTTCTGGATTCGGCGGATGGCGCATGAGATCTGGATGCATCGCTGGGATGCCCAAGCCGCGGTCGGCGAGGCCGACCCGGTCGATGGCGATCTTGGCGCCGATGCCGTCGACGAGTACGCCGACGTGAGCATGCGCCACTCGGGGCGTTTCCCCGAGCGCGTGTATCCCGCCGAGACCCTGCATCTCCACCGCACCGACGGACCCGGCGAGTGGATGTTCGCCCGCGGCGAAACCGAGAACGAACTCGTGGTGACCGAAGAGCACGGCAAAGGTGCGGCCGCGGTGCGGGCGTCCGGGAGCGACCTGGCCCTGTGGGTGCGCGGCCGTCCGGTCACCGACATCGAGATGTTCGGCGACGAGGCGGTCGCCGCGGCATGGCAGGCCGTGTCGCCCTGACCCGGTACTGACCCGAGCCCATCATGCCGATCCTTGTCGTCCCGGCGATCCTCGTCGTCATCGCGATCATGCTGCTGATCCTGTTGTGGCGCCTGTCGCGCGAAGGGCGTCGTCGCTACGAGTACTGGAAGCAGGTCCTCGCGTTCTGGCGCCGAAAGCGGAAGCACGAGTCCGGGCGCCCATGACACACTTGGCGCATGGAGTTGCGCACCAATGACGACCTTCGAACGCTCTATCGGCCGGCGCAAGGTGGCGCGGTCGACAAGGTGATCGACCACATCGACGAGCACTGTCGAGACTTTCTCGCCCGCTCGCCGCTCATGGTGCTCTCGACTGCGGACGAGAACGGCGTGTGCGACGGTTCGCCCAAGGGCGGTGAGCCCGGGTTCGTACGGGCCCTCGACGGCCACCGGATCGCGTGGGCAGACTCGTCGGGCAACAATCGGCTCGACTCGTTCGAGAACGTCGTGGCGAACCCGTCGGTGGCGGCGCTGTTCCTCATCCCCGGCCTCAGTGAGACGCTCCGGATCAACGGCACCGCCGAGTTGACGACCGACCCCGAGCTCTGCGAGCAGCTCTCGCTGGGCGGGCGCGCGGCCAAGGTCGTGGTGGTGGTCACGGTCGCCGAGGCCTATATCCACTGCGCCAAGGCTCTACGGCGCGCCGGGGTGTGGGACACCGAGACCTGGCCGGCCGACGAGGACATCCCCGACGCCATCTGCATGTTGCGTGATCACGCGGCGATTCCGGCTGAGACCGAAACGATCCGCGAGGTCTACGACGCTGACGTCGAGGCGACGCTCTGGGCGCCCGGCGGCGGCAACGTCGACACCTGAGGCAGGCTGATGCGCTTCGGTGCCAGGCACCAATGCGCATCAGGCACGCAATGCGCGTCAGGTCTGCCAGCGCGACTTGCCGAGGCTGTACCCGACTGATCTCACGGTCTGGATCATGCCCGCGTGGTCCTCGCCGAGCTTTGATCGCAGCCGCCGGATGTGGACGTCGACGGTCCGTGCGCCACCGAAGTAGTCGTAGCCCCAGACCTGGCTCAGCAAGACCTCGCGGGTGAAGACCCGGCCGGGGTTCGACGCCAGGTAGCGGAGCAGCTCGTACTCCATGTACGTGAGCTCCAGCGGTGTGCCGGCGATGGCGGCTTCGTACGTGTCGACGTTGAGCACCAACTCCTCGTAGGTGATCAGCTCACTCATCGATGTGACGTCGCCGTCGCGCCACAGCGCGTGCTCGAGACGGCGTTCGAACTCGCGGGGATGGAACGGCGTGAGGCAGAAGTCGTCGAACAGCTCGTTGCGGGTGGCGAGATCGTCGAGCTGGCGGCCGCTCACCAACAACATGATCGGCGCCACCGCAGGTTCGGCTGCTCGCAACGCCTGGCACAGAGCCCACGCAGCCTCGGCGTCGCCGTCGGTCTGGACGATCGCGCCGCCCCAACCCTCGACCGGAGCCAGCCGTGCGAGGTCATCAACCGAGCCCACCGCAACCCAGGCACGCTCGCCGAGGTCGAGAACCTGCGCGACCTCAGGCGGCACAGGAGCGGGGTGAATGAGCAGAGGCCGCACGACCTGGATCACATTATCGGCGAGCTCCGGGCGCCTAGAACCCCGGCCGGGGCAATGGGGAACTCGGTAACACGCTGTTCACATTGGGGTCATAGAGTGCTCCGCAGTCAATATGACCTGAACGCCTGACCGGCAGACCTGAACGGGAGTGAACATGTACCGGGCTGAATACATCTGGATCGACGGCACCGAGGACCCCTACCCGGGCCTGCGCTCCAAGACCAAGGTCCTCGAGGACGGCAAGGAGCCGGGCATCTGGGGCTACGACGGCTCCAGCACCAACCAGGCGCCGGGTGAGAACTCCGACGTCGTGCTCAAGCCGCAGTTCGTGTGTCCCGACCCCGTTCGTGGCGGTGACGACATCCTTGTCATGTGCGACACCTATGTCCCCGAGACGATGGAGCCGCTGCCCACCAATACCCGTGTCGCTGCGGTCGAGGCCTACGAGGCCTACGGCAAGGAGCAGGAGATGTGGTTCGGGCTCGAGCAGGAGTACACCCTGATCACCCCGAAGGGCTGGCCCGCCGGCTTCCCCGACGGCGCGTTCCCCGGGCCGCAGGGTCCGTATTACTGCGGTGTGGGCACCGGCCGCGTGGCCTACCGCGAGCTCATCGAAGAGCACACCACCGCCTGTATGGCTGCCGGCCTCAAGATCAGCGGCACCAACGCCGAGGTCATGCCCGGCCAGTGGGAGTTCCAGATCGGCCCCGCCGGCACCGTCGAGGTCGGCGACCACCTGTGGATTGCTCGCTACCTCCTCGACCTTCTGAGCGAGAAGTACAACGTGATCGCCTCGATCGCCGCCAAGCCCATGAAGGGTGACTGGAACGGTGCCGGCATGCACACCAACTTCTCGACCAAGTCCATGCGCGAGGGCTGGGATGCCATCGAGACGGCCGCCAATGCGATGGGTGCCGAAGGCAAGCCTGCAGAGCACCTCGCCGGCTACGGCCTGGGCAAGGAAGACCGCCTGACCGGCGACCACGAGACCGCCCACTGGAGCGAGTTCCGTTGGGGCACCAGTGACCGTGGCGCCTCGATTCGTGTGCCGTGGCAGGTCGCCGTCGACAAGAAGGGTTACCTCGAGGACCGTCGCCCGATGGCCAACGCCGATCCCTACACCGTGGCTGCGCTGATCACGAACACCGTGGGTGCTGCCCTCGCCTGATCCTCAACGGGGCTCCGCTGCACCGGAGTGACCGAACGCAGAAGAGCCGCTCCCTCAGGGGCGGCTCTTCTGCTTTTTGCATCGGCAGCTTCAGCCGAGCAGGGCTTGCGCCGTGAGTCCGCCGAGCAGCGCAACCGCGAACACGTAGGCCCCAAAGACCGCGATCAGCGCTCGATTGGCGAGCTTGGTGAGGATCACGAACTCAGGGATGTTCGCGCCGGCGCCGCTGATCGTCAGGGCGACGATCGCGCCGATGCCAACCCCGGCTGCGGTCAGCGAGTGTGCGATGGGTACGAACAGGCTCGTCTGGAAGTAGAGCGGGGTGCCGAGGCCGGCGGCCAACGGGATCGACCAGCCGGCATTGCTGCCCGTGATCGTCGCGACGGCGTCGGGCGATACCAGGGCCTCGATCAGCAAGCCGATCGACACACCGACCAGCAGCAGTGGACCGACCGAACGCAGGAGGGAGACGGCGGCGCGGGCGGCCCGACGGCTCTCGTCGGCAACGCCGAGCCAAGCGGCGTCGTCCTGGTCGGTCGTCGAACAGCTCGACGCGGTCAGCTCGGCCGGCAATGGCTTGAGATGGCGGTCGATGCCGATGCGCTGGGCGGTGAGCGCCAGGGTCATCGCACCGACGAACGCAATCGCGCTGTAGATCAGCGCGGCCTGCATGCCGACGATCAACACGAGCGCACCGAACAGCACCGGGTCGAGTACCGGCGCGGCGCTCAGGAACGCCACGTAGCCGGCAGGCGGGACACCGGCTTGGCGGAAGCCGACCAACATCGGGATGGCGGAGTACGTGCAGAAGGGAGTGACGAACCCGATGGCGATTCCTTTGAGTGCGGAGACGAGCGGGTGACCTCCCATCCAGGAACGCAGTCGCTCACCGCCCAGGCGCCTTTGCACGATCTGGACGAGGAACGCGACGCCGAAGAAGAGGACCGCGAGTTCGGCGAGCAGGAACACGGTGCCTCCCATCAGGATGCCTCGGGAGCGCGACCCATGATCTCGGCCGCGGCATCGGGCAGCGCGGTCATGCACGCCGGGTTGGCGGTCACCAGCGTCCGCACGCCCTCGGTCTCCATGAAGACGAAGCGGTCGACGGCCAGGATCGCCAGGTGGCGCGACACGGTGGATTGGCTCTTGCCGATGGCATCGACGATCTCGCCAACCGTCACGGGTTCGTCGGCCAGCGACACGAAGTTCAGGATGCGCAGGCGGGTTCCATCGGCGAGGCACTGGAACCACTGTGCGTAGGTCTCGGCACGGTTCTCGGAGATCGCGTGGGGAGTATTCATCGTTTATCGACGATAAACGATGAATAGGCACTCGTCAACTACGGATACGACGCGGGCTCACCGCTTCACGCCGCTTGGCCGGCTCAGCCCGTACCGGTGTGGAGCGCCGACCACAGGCGGCGGCCCAGGTCGTCGGCGTCGACGTCGGCTCCCTGTCGCACCAACTCGCACAGCGTCCCAAGCACCAAGGCTCGGGCCAGGGCCAGGCTCACATCGAGTTCGAGTGCCGCAAGAGTGGCGACGGAGCGAGCGTCCTTGTGCCGCTTCCGTTCCTGATTCTCATCGTCGAGGAAGGCGCTGTCGAGATGGCTCTCGACGAACAGGAACTCGTGGGGATTCGCGGTCGCCCACTCCCACAACCGAAGCCACAACGTCATGAACTCGTCCGCACGTGCGGCCTCGCCGGGATCGGCGTAGATCGTCTCGAAGTCATCGATGGCCCGGGCGAAGATGTCATTCGCCAGCGCAGCCTTGTCGGTCCATCGTCGGTAGAGGGTGGCCACGCCGATCCCGGCTGCGGTCGCGATGTCATCGACATTGGTACTGCCGTAACCACGCTCACAGAACAGGCGCAGCGCATGTTGGCGGATGCGTTCCGTCGTTTGATCGGCGTCGGTCACGATCGATCCAGGGCATTGAGGTAGGCGTACAGCGTGACCTTGCTGATCGACATCCGGGCCGCGAGCGCTTCAGCGCTTCCTCGCAGCAGGAAGGCCCCTTGCGCCTCGAGGCGGGCCGCGGCTTCCTGCTTCTGGGCCCGAGACATGGCCACGAGTTCAGCGCCGATCTCGCGCTCGACGTCGGCGATCATGCGATCGAGGGCGTCGTGCAGCCCGGGCTTCGGCGCTCGGTCGCCGAGGTCCACGCGGAGCTGAACCGAGCTCGCACCGTCGGCGAAGCTGGCACGCAAGAGGTCGGCGACCGCGTCGATCACGTCGTCGATCGAACCGGTGGCGCTGGTCGCAAACGGCCCCATGTCGGGGTCGAGACCCGCGTCGCGAGCGACGTCGACGGCGGCCAGCACGTGCGAGCCGGGTTCGTCAATCACGAAGGGTTCAACGAGGAATTCGAGATGCGCCGCGTCCACGAGACGAGCGTAGAGCGCCGTTGCCGGGGCTTCGGCCGAGGTGAACGGTTTGTTAAGTTGCGGGTCGCGTCGCCGCGGCCGCCGTCTTCGAGGGTTGGCTGGGGTGGTAGATCGTGGGGGCAAGGTGAGCGTGAGCGATCCAACAGAGTCTGCGGGCCTCCGGCGCATCGCGCGACCCCTCGCAGGTGCGGCGGTTCCGGTCGTCGCCGTGCTGGCCGCACTCATCGTCGGCGCGCTCATGCTCATCGCACTCGACGCGAATGCCATCGACGGCTATCGAGCCTTGTTCTCGGGTGCCTTTGGTGGATGGGAGGCGCTCGCCGACACCGCCATCAAGGCCATGCCCCTGCTGTTGGTGGGTGTCGGCATCTGTATCGCGTTCCGCGCGGGCGTGATCAACATCGGCGGCGAAGGCCAGATCATCGCCGGCGCCATCCTCTCGACCGTGGTCTCGCTCTGGCTAGGGGATGTGCCGAGGGTTTTCCTGGTCCCCCTCGTTCTCTTCGCCGGTGCGGTCGGCGGAGCGATTTGGGGCGCCATCCCAGGTGCGCTCAAGGCCTACGCGAACGTCAACGAGATCCTCTCGACGATCATGATGAACATCGTCGCCGCTCAGTTCCTGAGCTTCTTGCTGCAGGACTGGTTGATCGAGGAAGGCGCGATCAAGATCCAGCAGACGAAGCGACTGAGCGAGAACTCCGACCTTCCGTTGCTGCCCGGGGGCACCCGGCTCCATCTCGGCGTGGTGATCGCAGTCCTGGTCGCGATTGCGGGCTACATGCTGCTCTTCCGGTCGGCCCTCGGGATGCGGTTGCGAGCGGTGGGTCACAATCCACATGCGTCTCGCTATGCCGGGATGCCCGTGTCGCGAAGCATCGTCCAGGCGCTCGCGTTCAGCGGTGCGTGCGCGGGGATTGCGGGCGCGGTCCTGGTGTTTGGCAGCGAATCGCACCGACTCATCGGCGAGGGCGGCGCTGCCGCA
Source organism: Actinomycetota bacterium (assembly GCA_039028435.1). GTDB lineage: Bacteria > Actinomycetota > Acidimicrobiia > Acidimicrobiales > UBA10347 > UBA10347. The sequence continues at coordinate 94,714 of JBCCIC010000020.1, forward strand.
TTCACCCAGAATGCTGGCTTCAACGGCATCGTTGCCGCGCTGTTCGGGGGCCTGCATCCCCTGACCACGATCCCGGCGTCGTTCCTGTTCGGGGGTCTCCTTCAGGGCGGCATCGACCTGCAGCGCGAGGTTCAGGTCCCCGGCGCCCTCATCGTCGCCCTGAATGGCCTGGTCGTGATCTTCGTCGTGTCGAGCCTGCGGCTCCGCGGTCGCCTCGGAGCGTGGGCCGACCGTCTTGGCTCGTCGATCGGTGATGATCGTGGCGACGCCGATCCGCCTGGCGATGCTGCGGGCGACCCCGCGGCAACACGACCGGAGGAGGCCGCCGATGTGGAGTGACTTCTTCACCGTGTCGGTACTGGTCGCCACGTTGGCCTCGGCGGTGCGCTTCGCCACGCCGTTCCTGCTGGCCGCGCTGGGCGAAACGATCGGCCAGCGCGCCGGCGTACTCAACCTCGGTGTCGAGGGCGTCATGCTGATGGGCGCATTCACCGCCTACTACGTGCGACTCAATCCAAGCGACTGGTGGTGGGCCGGAAGCCTTTGGGCAGCGATCTTCGCGGCCATCGTCGTCGGTCTGCTGATGGGGCTGCTCTATGGGTGGATGAGCCTGGTCATGCATGCCGAGCAGGGCATCAGCGGAATCGGTGTGTTCCTTTTCGGCCTCGGCTTCACCGACCTTTTGTTCCAGAAGCAGGTCGGCGTGCCGCTCCCGATCCGAGGCCTGAGCCCGGTCAAGATCCCTCTGCTGGGCGACATCCCACACATCGGCGACATCTTCTTCAATCACAACGTGCTCGTCTATACGGCATACCTGCTGGTCCCGCTGCTCACGCTGATGATCAGCCGCACCACCTTCGGACTCAACGTCCGCGCCGTCGGCGAGACTCCCGAGGCCGCGGACACGCTCGGCGTCAGCGTGAACCTGGTCCGCCTGGGTGCGATCTTGATCGGCAACACCCTGGCGGCGTTGGCCGGTGCGGCGCTCGTGATGAACACCAACGTGTTCCAGCAGAACCTGACGGCCGGTCAGGGTTTCATCGCCGTCGCCCTCGTCTACTTCGGCGCGTGGCGCCCCGCCGGCGTGATGGGCGGTGCCTTGCTCTTCGGCATCGTCTCGTCGACGGTGCTCCAACTCAAGACGCTCGGAATCGTGAGCGGCGCGGCCTCGGCGTTGACCGCGATGGCGCCCGCATTGCTCACGATCGTCGTGCTGGTCATCGTCAGCCGGCGCATTGGACAGCCATCCGCGCTGACCAGACCATTTGATCGGGATGCCTGACACTCGAACCCTGAGGAGGGACCATGAAATCCAGAACACTTGCGAGGCTGCTGGCCCTGCTGGCAGCACTCGCGCTACTGGCGGCGGCCTGCGGCGGGAGTGACAGCTCCGACGACAGCGCATCCGAGGACACGACGAGTTCATCGGACTCCGATTCGGCCAGCGCGTCGGAACCCGAAGAATCCGACGACACCGAGGCAGCGGCGCCGGCGGGTCCGTTGCGGGTTGCGGTGGTGGCGCCTTCGGCGTCGAATGATTTGGCGTTTACGCAGTCGATGGTCGATGCGGTGAATGCGGTGGCGGGTGATCGTGAGTTGGAGATTGCGGTCACCGATGGCACCTTC
>JBCCIC010000021.1:0-56407 GCA_039028435.1 Actinomycetota bacterium
GGCGCCGACGCGATCGTCGCCGTTGTTGGCGGGGCCCGGCACCAACGTGGCCCCGGGGGCCGGGACACCCCCCGGCCATCGCCCGGCCGCGCGCGCGCCCCCGGCGGCGGCCCCCGCGGCAAGCGGGGGGCGTGGCGCCGGGGCGCCGGGCCGGGCCGTGCGGGGCGGCGCCGTTGTTGCCGGGCCCGGCAACAACGGTGACCCGTCGGCCGTACACACCGCCGAGCATGCGCCGAGCCGTGCGAGCGACCCGTCGGCCGGCCCGCTCGACTAGCTCGTCGATGGGCTCGGGCGCGGCCGCGTCGATCTCGCGCATCTCCTCCGGTGTGACGATGGGCAGCACGGGTTGCGTCGGTCAGGCGCGCCAGCGTTCGGCCAGCAGGACTGGGGGACGCACGAGCAGGTCGTCGATCGGGACCTCGGCCAGCACCTGCTCGTCGAACGCGGCCTCGGTCTCGAGCACCGCGTCGCGGATCGCCACGAAGCGGTTCTGATACGACTGCAGCACCGCTCGCGTCTGGTCAATGGTCAGCTCGTCGACGAGCTGGAGATGCAGCAGTGTGATGCCGACCGGTTGGGCGTCTTTGACCTCGGGCACGAGCACGATCAACCGACCATCGCGCAGACCTCGGGTCACGAGGACCTGACCCTCGATCGCCACACGGTGCTTGGTGCCGCGCAGCACCGGGTCGCGGTCGACCCGGGACGGGATCTTGGCGGAGATGCCCGAGCGGTCCACGATCGAGATGATGGCGTCATCACGCTTGGCGTCGCCCTCGATCCGATAGCGGGTGTGACCCACGACCTCGTCGACCGCAGCGCTGAGGCCGGCCAGCGTGCGCAAGGTCGCGTAGCTGAGCGCATCGCGAGACGCCCCGGCCGCAATGGTCTCGGCGACCAGCGGGACGTGCAACAGGCTCTCGTCGGACCGGCTGATACCGACGGTGACGGTCTTGGCCTGGTGCTTGATGGCGTCGATGGGGCGTGTCAGCTCGTCGATCGCTCGGCCGAGCACCCGCGTGAGGTCTTCGAGCACCACGGCCGGAGTTCCGACCTTGCCGAAATCGACCTGGTAGCTGGCCAAGGCGCCGACACCGGCCGCATAGCGAAGCAACATGGCGAGGTCGACGGCGGTCGACGAACCCAGATTGCCGTCGTAGCGCCCCTGGCGAAGCTCTCCGGCGAAGTCGCGTCGAGCCTGACCGATGCTCGGTTGCAGGCGCTCGAGGAGGTCGACGCCTTGGGCGCTGGGGTCGGCGGCGATCGCCGACTCGATCGACGCCCGGAGCCGCCGCATGGGCATGGCCTGCGCGTCGATGGCCAACGCCGCCTCGTAGCCGAACAGATGACCCGCCACGGCCGACAGCACGAAGCCGAGTTCGGCCGGGACTTCCGGGACCCGGATCACATTCGTCGAACCGAAGCGCTGCTCACCTTCGTTGGCGATCACGATCGGCACGGCCTTATGAGCCCGGTAGATCGCGACCTCCTTCACCGCATCGTCGGCGGTCCCGCCGATCAGACCGGCGGCACACACGATGATCATCGGCTCCGATGAGAGGTCGATGTGCTTCTTGTCCTCGATGCTGTCGCAGGCGATCGCCTTGTAACAGAGCTCGCTCAGCTTGATCCGTATCTCCTCGGCGGCGATGCGGTTCGCTCCACTCCCGACGATGGCCCAATACGGCTGGGGCGGTGCGACGGCGGCGATCTCACCGATGCGCTCACGGGAGGCGATGACGGCTTCCATCGCTGCCGGGAGGTCCGCGAGGCCGGACAGCACCCGCTGGGCGGTCGCGGCGCCGGCAACGTCGCGTCCGATCTCGTCGGCGATCACGGTGGCGAGCAGGAAGCCGGCGGCAACCTGGGAGTAGAACGCCTTGGTCGACGCCACGCTCATCTCGACGTCGCGGCCATCGCTCGTGTACAGCACACCGTCGGCCTTGTCCGTCAGGTCGCTGTTGCGGCGGTTGACGATCCCCACCACCGTCGCTCCTCGCTCGCGAACGAGATCGACGGTGCGGTTGGTGTCGGTGGTCGTGCCCGACTGGGAGACGGCGACCACCAAGGTGTCGCGCATGTCGGCGGTGATGCCAAACCCGGAGAGCTCGGTGGCCAGCGAGGACCGCACGTTGAGTCGATCCCCGACCTGGTCGGCCAGCGCCTTCACGAAGCTCTGGGCGGCGACGGCGGCGGTGCCCTGGCCGATGCCGATGACCGTGGTGATGGAGCCGTCGGCGAGGCGTTCGCGCACCGAGCTCGGCAGCGTGTCTTCGCCGACCGAGACCTCGTAGCCCTCGCCGGTGTCGATCAGCTTGCCCATCAGGGTCGAGCGGAACGATCGAGGCGACTCGGAGATCTCCTTGAGCAGGAAGTGTGGGTAGCCGGCGCGGTCGATGTCTCGCGTGGTGATCTCCGCGGTCACCAGATCGTCGGCGGTCACGGGGAGCGCACGGCCGTCGTAGCTGAAGCGCTCGACGGCAAGCGGATCGCCCGCGGACTCGGTGCGCAGCGTGGCGATCTGGCCTCGGGCCGAGGCGGGGTTCGACGGGTCGACGGGCGACTCTCCGTCCAGGCGCATGTAGCGATCGGTGAGCTCCACGACCCCGTATGGCTCGCTGGCCACGACATAGGTGTCCTCGGCAAAGCCGATGTAGAGCGCCTGGCCACTACCGCGCTGGGCGAGATGCAGCACGCCGGGCTCGGCGGCGCCGCACAACCCGATGGCAACCGACCCCTCGAACGACGCCACGCTTCCGCGGAACGCCTCGTGAACGTCGGCGCCGCGGGTCACCGCATCGGCGACCAGTGTCGGAATGACCTTGACGTCGGTCGTGATCGACTCGTGAAAAGCCAGACCGGCACCATTGGCAAGATCGGCGTAGTTGTCGACGTCCCCGTTCAGAGCGGCAACGAAGTAGGGCGAAGCCTCGCGGTCGATCGCGTCGCTGTTGATCGGTGAGGCGTTGGCCTCGCTGATGATGCCGACGCTGGCCCAGCGGGTGTGGCCGAGCACGAGCACCTGGGCCTTCTCGTTGGCGAGGAGCGCGTGCAGCAGATCATCGGCGGCAATCGCCGTGCGGATGGCCCGGGTGTTGTCACCCAACTCGCCGATCTCGGCCGCTTCCTTGTAGACGAAGCTGACCACATCGCCGACCCGGCGAACGCTGGTGTTGTCGAAGCTCGGGTCGCCGCTGCGATCGGCGATGGCACGGGCCAGCGCCGGGTCGTCGAGGTCACAACCGTGGTCGGAGACGTAGAGATGCAGGCCGACCGAGTCGCGCCCGCGAACCTCGAGCCGGTCGAGCGCCGCGAGTGCGTCGTAGACCGAGGTCATCGCCGCGATCGAGGCGCCCTGAGGTGTCGCTCCCGCAAGCGCAAGCACGCCGGCGGGGACCGCCAGCCGATCCTCGAGGATCGCCCAGAGTGCGTCCTTCAGCTCAACCCGTCGAGCGTTGAGCTGCTCGTCGACAGTGACGTCAGCCGCCAGCGCCTCGCGATCGATCGCCGCCATCTCTTCCTGCAGCGGCGTGAGTCGCGCTCGGATCTCCGAGACCAGGCCCGGATGGCGAAGCAGGCTCGTGACGCCGGGAACGCCGAGCAGAAGCCGGTTGATCTCCACGAGCCCCGCGGCGGTTCGCTCCAGCGAATCGCTGTCGTGGGGATCGCTTCCCTCGATGGCGACAGCAATCCTGTCGAGGATGTCCGCCGAGCTGGGTGCCGGCCGACTCGATGGCCGCCGAACGATGCCGATGATTCCGCACATGTGTTGCCACTCCCCTATCGGTGTGCAGGCCAGCCACTGTACGGCACCAAGACCGTGCATCGGGGCCGCCGGGGAGCGTTCCCCAACCCTGGTTCAGAGGGGCCGAACGACCCGCGATCGGCGCGTCGATCGATCGCCCGGCTCGGATCCGACATCCCAAGGGTTCCGCCCCTTTGGGAGTACAGGCATCAACCGCCGAAACGGGCGGTCGTTGCGTCGCACAGGTCGGCGCACACCCGCTCCGCCATCGCCTCGTCGGCCGCCTCGACCATCACGCGAATCAACGGCTCGGTGCCCGAGGCACGGATCAGCACCCGCCCGTCGGCACCAAGTTCCGCCTCGGCCGCGGCGATCTCCTCCGCGAGGTCGGCGGCAGGATCGGCGACGCGATCGGCGACCCGAACATTCTCGAGGATCTGCGGGAAACGTGTCATCGCCGCGTCCGCAAGCTCGGCCAGCGGACGATCGGAGTCAGCGAGAAGATCGAGCAGCTGCACGGCGCTGAGAAAGCCATCGCCGGTGGTGGCGAGGTCGCGAAAGATCAGGTGGCCGGATTGCTCGCCGCCAAAGCTCCACCGATTGGTCGAGAGCGCTTCGAGGATGTGGCGATCGCCAACGGCGGTGACCTCGACTCGAATACCCAGCGAGTCCATCGCCCGGTGAAATCCGAGGTTCGACATGACGGTGACGACAACGACGTCGTCGGTCAATCGCCCGCGAGCGCGCAGGCCCGTGGCCAAGAGCGCCATGAGTCGATCACCGTCGACCACTCGCCCCAGATGGTCGACACACAGCAGGCGATCAGCGTCGCCATCGAGGGCGATCCCGACATCGGCGCCCTGATCGACAACCGCTGCGGCGAGCGCTTGGGGGTGAGTCGAGCCACACCCCTCGTTGATGTTGCGACCATCGGGCCGGTTGAACAGCACCGTCACTTCAGCGCCGAGGTCGGCCAAGGCGGGGGCCACCACATGGCTCGCAGCACCGTTGGCGGCATCGACGATCACGCGTAGCCGATCGAGACGATTTCCGACGCTGCCGGCCACCGAACGGACCCAATCGCCGACATCGGTCTGGGCGGACGCCAACGTCACCGCCGTGTCGGACTGGCGGGCGTCTTGCGCACTCTCGGTATCGGTGGCGGCGTCGAGACGGGCCTCGATCCCCGCCTGCTCGCCGTCGCTCAACTTGTTGCCCTCGCGGGTGAAGAGCTTGATGCCGTTGTCGTGCCAGGCGTTGTGCGATGCGGAGACCATCACGCCGATCGCCCCGCGCGATGCGGCGGCAAAGGCAACGCCGGGTGTCGGAACCACGCCGAGATCAAGCGGTTCGACACCACCATCGGCCAGGCCTCGCGCCAGCGCATCCCGGAGGGCGGGACCCGACTCGCGCGTGTCTCGACCGATCACGGCCTGGTCACCCTGCAGCTCGAGCGCGGCAGCTCGACCGATCTCGTAGGCGAGCGCTTCGCTCAGTTCGTCGAACGCGCGACCGCGGACACCATCGGTGCCGAAGCGTATGCCGCCCATCCCGTCAGCTCACATCCACCGAGCGGCGCGTTTTGCACCGCTGCGGCGAATCAGCGCTTGCTGTACTGCGGCGCCTTGCGAGCCTTCTTGAGGCCGTACTTCTTGGATTCCTTCTTGCGGGGGTCACGGCGGAGGTGACCGGCGCGCTTGAGGGAGTCACGACGCTCGGGATCGAGCTCGACCAGACCACGGGCGATGCCGAGGCGGAGGGCACCGGCCTGGCCGGACACACCGCCACCCTCGATGGTGGCCTCAATGTCGTACTGACCGGCAGCCTCGGCAACCTGCAGCGGCGCCAACGCAGCATTGCGCTGGGCGGTCTGCGGGAAGTACTCCGAGCCGCTCTTGCCGTTGATGGTGACCTGTCCGGTACCCGAGTGGAGACGGACACGAGCGACGGCCCGCTTACGACGTCCAGTTGCTTGCACGAGATACGACATCGTTGATTTCCTCAGTCCTTGGCGCGGGCCTTGTCGAGGACCAGCTCGGTTGGCTTCTGGGCGGCGTGCGGGTGCTCGGCACCGGCGTAGACCTTGAGCTTGGTAGCCATCTGGGCACCCAAGCGGTTGTGGGGCAACATGCCGACGATCGACTTGCGCACGATCTCGGCCGGCTGCTCGTTGAGCAGGTCGCCATAGCTGCGAGTCTTGAGGCCGCCCGGGTAGCCCGAGTGGCGGTACACCATCTTGGTCTCACGCTTGTTCGACGTCAGCACGACCTTGTCGGCGTTGACGACGATCACGTGATCGCCGACATCGGCGTTCGGCGCGAACGTCGGCTTGTGCTTGCCACGAAGGATGCGGGCAATCTCGGTCGCCATGCGGCCGAGCACCAGGTTTTCGGCATCGACGACGAACCATTCGCGCTCGATGTCGGTGGGCTTTGGTGAGAACGTCTTCACGAGAAACTCCGGCGGGGGAAATGCTCCGGCGAGCAGTAACACGCTCTGGCGAGCACGTGGCCACGGATGCACGCGTAAGCGCACGGGCCAGCCCCATAGGTTACGACCGTTGCCTGTGGTTTCCCACCCTCCAAACGGATCGGTCTGTCCGAACCGGTCGACTCGACCCGTATCCGGCCGATGAGATGGAAGAATCTTCGTACTCGTGGAACCCAGGAGCCGACATGGCACGTCAGAGGGGCATGCATTCTCCTTCATTCCGGTCCCGCGGCCGGCGCACAATTTCGTTGCGCGTGCTCTCGATCATCGTGCTGTTCGCCGTCCTTGCGACGGCGTGCAGCGACTCGTCCGAGGGTGAGGGTGTCCTTCAGGATGGAACATCGGAGAATCCCGACACCGATTCCAGCTCGTCCTCGGGCGGCTCGGAGGACGAATCCTCCGATGGTACGGACAGCGTGAGCGCCGGTGGGACAACCGAAGCGGTTCGACTGGGCGGCGACCTCGGAGGCGATGCCGACACGACCGTCATGATCGAGCTGTCCGATGCCGTGGGCGACGCCAGCGGGGGCGACGACGACGCACCGCCGCGCGAGACGACGGTCGACGGCTCACCGCTCGGCGACGAGAACACCGCTCGGCTACTCGACCGCCTGCCCGACCTCGACGAGCAGGTCACCGACCGCACGGACTTCAACCGTCCGCCGGAGACCCGCCCGCGTCCACGCCCAGGCGACACGGTCGACCAGGTCTTCCCGCCGCCACCCGAGCCGCCACCGACCGAGATCACCGATGCAGGCCCGCTCGAAGTCCTGCGATTCCAACCCGAGGGCGATGTCGACGTCGCACCGTTCATTTCGGTGACGTTCAACCAACCGATGATTGCACTGGGGACCCTCGACGCGGTCGAGACCGCCGACGTGCCGATCTCGATCACCCCGGAGATGCCAGGTCGGTGGATCTGGCTCGGCACCAAGACCGCTCGGTTCGAGTACGAGCGCGACGCGATCGATCGCATCCCGGCGGCCACGGAGTACGAGGTCACGATCGATGCCGGTACGACATCGCTGGCCGGCGGTGAGCTTTCCGATGAGGTCTCCTTTGCGTTCTCGACACCCGCCGTGGTGGTGCAGCACGTGAGCGGCCTGCTCCCCTCGGGAATGGAGCTCGACCCCGTCTTCCTGGCACGGTTCAACCAGGTCGTCGACCCCGAGGAGATCCTCGAGGTGACGACCGTGGCTGCCGGGGACGACATCGTCGCCATTCGCCTCGCCGCCGATGACGAGATCATCGAGCGCTACCCGAACACCGACAACCTCCTCCCCGGTCGATGGATGGCATTCCGACCGAGCGAGTCGCTTCCGAAGGACACCCCGATCACGCTTACCATCGGGCCGGCCATCCCCTCGGCGGAGGGGCCTATTCTCAGCGACCAGGTCTACAGCGACAGCGGTCGCACCTATGCGCCGCTCCGGCTCCTCGACATCGACTGTTGGGGCGACTGTCCTCCCGGCAGTCCCATCGACCTCCGGTTCAACAACCGCCTGGACCCGGCCGAGTTCACTTCCGGCCTCGTCTCGATCGACCCGCCTGTGCCCGGGGCCGCCATCGGTGTCAGCCACGACCGGATCACCATCCGCGGCGCGACGAGCGGGCGCACGCTGTACACGGTCACGGTCACCGAGGGCTTGACCGACATCTTCGGCCAGTCGCTCGACGAAGAGGCGATCGGCTCGATCCGCACCGGTAGCGCCCGCCCGGCCCTCTTCGGCCCTCGGCAGTCGCTCGTAACGCTCGACCCGGTCGTCGCCGACAACCGCTTCGGCGTGAACTCCATCAACCACGACGAGGTCGAGCTCACGGTCTGGGAGGTCGATCCGGCCGACGATTGGGCCGAGTATCAAGACAACGCATGGCGCCTGACCATCCCCGAAGACGAGCGCAATGCGTGGAACCCGCCTTGGGAGCGGATCGCGACGCGATCGATTGCGACGGGCGGCGACGACGATGAATTCGTAGAGGTCGCGATCGACCTGAGCGCCGAACTCGAGCGCAGCGAGCATCTGGTCGTACTCGTCGAGGTCGACGCCAAGGACGACGACTATCTCAACCAACCGGCCGTCGCCTGGGTCCAGCGTACGGCCATCGCGATCGACGCCTACGCCGACGACGCACAGGCGGTTGCCAGCGTGACCGACCTTCGCACCGGCGAGCCGATCGTTGGCGCGGACGTCAGGCTCCTCCCTGGAGGCTCGGCTCGCACCGACGCCGATGGCCTGGCCACCATCGAGTTGGCCAACGACCACCGTGGCGCACTCGCCGAGTACGAAGGTGACCGCGCCTTGATCGGCGAGTTCTGGGCCAGCCGGTACAACCGGCAGGACCGGATCGCTTGGTACGTGATCGACGACCGGGGCTTGTACCGGCCGGGCGAGACGGTTTCGGTCAAGGGCTGGGTGCGCCGCATCGACGCCGAGCGACCGGCTCGTCTGTCCCTCCCCGAGGGCGGAGTCGTCAGCTGGTTCGCGCGCGACGGCTTCGGTAACGAATTCGCCACCGGCGAAGTCGATCTGTCGGCGGCGGGCGGCTTCGACCTCACGGTCGACATCCCCACCGACGTCACCCTCGGCTACGCCAGCATCTCGTTCTCGACCTCGGCGTTCACGAACGCCCAGGGCAGCGAATGGTGGCACGAGCTCCAGATCCAGGAGTTCCGCCGACCCGACTTCGAGGTCTCGACCGAGATCGTCGACGCCGAGCCGCACTTCCTAGGCGACGAGCTGACGATCGAGACCACGGCCGAGTACTTCGCCGGCGGTCCGTTGGGTGGCTCCGAGGTCAACTGGCAGGTCGAAGGCAGCACGACCAGCTATCGCCCGCCGGGCTGGTCGGACTTCGACTTCGGCATCTGGGTGCCGTGGTGGTTCGACTACGGCTTCTCCGAGAGCGCGGAGTTCGACGACTTCGGCGGACCGGTCCGAGGCGGCGGCACCTTCGAGTTCTGGTCGGCTTCGACCGATGGGTCCGGTCAACATGCGCTTTCTGCCGCCGTGTCGGCCGACGGCAAGCCCCAGCCGGTGCGGATCAGTGCCAGTGCGACCGTCACCGACGTGAATCGCCAGTCCATCTCGTCTTCGGCCGGAGCGATGTTCCATCCCGCGGATCGTTACGTCGGCTTGCGCGGCGGACGCACCTTCGTCCCGGCCGGCGAACCGCTCGACGTCGACGTCATCGTGACCGACCTCGACGGCGAGATCACTGGCGGCGACGAGGTGATCGTGCTCGCGACCCGCAGCGAATGGCGGTTCGAGAACGGCTCGTGGCAGGAGTTCCACGTCACCGAGGGCTCATGCGAGATCACGTCGACCACCGAGCCCGAGCGATGCACCTTCGAACCCGAACAGGGCGGCAACTACACGATCGCGGCGACGGTGACCGATGGACAGGGACGCACGAATCTCACCGAGATCACGAGGTGGGTCCCGGGTGGCACCCGCCCTCAGTCGCGCCGCGTCGAGCTCGAGTCGCTGACCCTGGTGCCCGAGGGTGACAGCTGGCAGCCCGGCGATGTCGCCCGGGTCCTGGTCCAGTCGCCGTTCGCCGACGCCCACGGACTGGTGGTGATCTCCCGCACGGGAATTGACCGGGTCATGACGTTCGACTTCGATGACGAAGGCACCGCGGTGCTCGAGGTCCCGATCCTCGACGACGACGTTCCCGGCGTGGGATTGCAGATCGAGGCCGTCGGTTCGACAGTACGCGCCGGCGCCGACGGACGCCCCGATCCCGAGTTGCCACCTCGCCCCGCCTTCGCCAGCGGCCAGCTCACGCTGGCCGTGCCGCCCGACTCTCGCGAGCTGTCGATCGATGTGGCACCACGCCTTGCCCGTCTCGAGCCCGGCTCCGAGACCCAGGTCGAGGTCACGGTCACGGGGCCCGATGGCGAACCCGTCGAAGACGCCGAGCTGGCGGTGATCGTGGTCGACGAGGCCGTGCTGTCGCTCACCGGCTATCAGCTGCGCGATCCGCTCGCAGCCTTCTACGGCTCGGGTGCAGGTCAAGCCGGAATCTGGCGTGGCCGGTCCTCGCTCGTGTTGTCCGATCCCGACCTGAGCGGGCTCGGCGCAGAGACCGAGCTGACCTCCGCCGACGACTCGGCCGACTCGGCCGAGTTCGACATGGTCGAGGAAGAAGCCATGGCCGACGGTGACTTCGCCCTCGAGGCCGCGCCGGCGCCACAGGCGGCCCGCGCCGAGGGAGTGAACTTGGCCACCACGGGCGGCGCCCAGGCCGAAGCACCGATCGAGATCCGAACCAACTTCGATGCACTGGCCGTGTTCCAACCCGAGGTCACGACCGACGCCGATGGCAAGGCGGTCATCGAAGTACCGCTTCCCGACAACCTCACTCGCTACCGGGTGATGGTGGTTGCGACCTCCGAGGCCACCGACGCCGGGTCCGGCGACTCGAACATCACCGCCCGGCTTCCGGTGACCGTGCGTCCGACGCCCCCGCGCTTTGCCAACTTCGGCGATCGATTCGCCTTCCCCGTGGTCGTGCAGAACGCGACCGACGACGACCTGGAGATCGACGTGGCGTTCCGCAGCACGAACCTCGTGGTCGATGGACGCGATGGCACGACGGTGATGGTCCCGGCGAATGATCGAGTGGAAGTCCGCTTCGACGTCGCGGCCGACGAGGCCGGCACCGCCCGCTTCCAGATCGCGGCCTCCAGCGGGTCGTTCGCCGACGCCGCCGAAGGCTCGTTCCCGGTGTACACGCCGGCAACCGCCGAGGCATTCGCGACGTACGGCGTCGTCGACGACGGGAGCATCGCGCAGCCGATCACCGAGCCCCAGGACGTGTTCCCCCAGTTCGGCGGGCTGGAGATCTCGACCTCCTCCACTGCGGTCTCGGCGCTCACCGATGCGGTGATCTACATGAACGACTACCGCTATCGCAGCAGCGACGCGTTGGCCTCGCGGATCATCGCCATCGTCGCCCTCGACGATGTGCTCGAGGCGTTCGAGTCCGACCAGCTGCCCACACCCGATGAGCTGCGTCAGCGAGTCAACGGCGACATCGACGCCATGCTCTCGCTGCAGAACTTCGACGGCGGCTTCGCCACGTGGGAGCGCGGCCGTCGGTCATGGCCCTACAACACGGTTCACGCCACCCACGCGTTGGTGCTCGCTCGGGATGCGGGCTTCGCCGTCCCGGAGGATGCACTGGCCAACGCACTGTCGTACCTCGCCAACATCGAGGATCACATGTCCGAGGAGCGCTACAGCCCTCGGACACGACGGTCGATCGGCGCCTATGCGTTGCACGTTCGCCATCTGGCCGGCGACAACGATGTCGCCAAGGCCGAGCGCATCTTCGACGAGATCGATGACGATCAGCTCGATGTCGCCGCCTGGCTCTGGCCGGTACTCGAAGGCAACCGCCGCGATGGCGAGATCGAGCTCCTCTTCAGGAATCGGGTCACCGAGACACCGAATGCCGCGACCTTCGCAACCGACTATGGCGAGGATGCGTACCTGTTCTTGCACAGCGACCGACGCACCGACGCCATCGTGCTCGATGCGTTCCTGCGGATGCGCCCCGACAGCGACCTTGTGCTCAAGACGCTGAACGGGATCCTCTCGGCCCGCAGCAACCGTGGCTACTGGGGCAACATCTCCGAGAACAGCTTCGTGTTGCTCGCCGGCAGCGCATATTTCGAGCGCTTCGAAAACGTCGACCCCGACTTCATTGCCCGGGCCTGGCTTGGCGAGACCTATGCGGTCGAGCACGTCTACGAGGGTCGCTCGACCGACGTCAACGCCACGCTCGTGCCGATGGGCGTGGTGGTCGACGAGGGCGACACAGACATCGTCCTGGCCAAGGACGGTGACGACGGACGGCTCTACTACCGATTGGGCCTCCGTTACGCGCCGACCGACTTCGACCTGGAGCCTCGCGATCAGGGGTTCGTGGTCGATCGGATGTACGAGGCGGTCGATGACCCCGACGACGTCGTCCGCAACGACGACGGAACCTGGACAATCAAGGCCGGCGCCCGGGTCCGAATTCGGCTGACGATGGTCGCGGACAGTCGCCGTACTCACGTCGCACTGCTCGACCCGATGCCGGCCGGCTTCGAGGCGCTGAACCCAGCCCTGGCGACGACCGAGCCGATCCCGGCTGCCGATCCAGCCGAAGCGTTCTACAGCTCGTATTGGTGGTATCGCTGGTTCGATCACCAGAACCTGCGCGACGATCGGGTCGAGGCGTTCTCCACGTGGCTCGGGGCCGGGTCCTACGAGTACACGTACGTCGCTCGGGCGACCACGCCGGGCACGTTCGTGGTTCCGCCCACCCGCGCTGAGCAGATCTACGAGCCCGAGGTCTTCGGCCGTTCGTCGAACACCACCGTCAGCATCGTCGACTGACCCCACCAACCGCTCGTTCTCGGGCGAGCAACCCGCGATCATCGCGGGGATCTGGTCCGAGAACCTGAACCGAACACCCTCGATGCCGCCGGCCGCGAGGACGCGCCGGTGCGTCGATCAGGTCCGTGATCGTGTTCGATCCGTCGCGCTGCTGACCGCGCTCAGGCATAGTCGACTCGCTCGAGGAAGAGACCCTGTGGCGGCGCGACCCTCGGCACGCGAGTCCTATCCTGCGCCGCCAGGATGCCCGGTACCCCCTCGACCGAGACCCGCCCCAGGCCGACGTCGACACACAAACCGGTGATCGACCGCACCATCTGCTGGCAGAACGACGACGCTGAGATCATCAGGTGCACTTCCTCGTCGGCCGCTCGTGTCCACGCGACGCGACGGAGGTCACGAACCCGGGTCTTCTCGACCTCAGCACCATCGACGTCGGCAAACTGCTTGCGACAGAACGAGGAGAAGTCGTGGGTCCCGACGAGGGCCGCACCCGCAGCATTCATGGCCTGGATGTCGAGTTCGCCATCGACCCGCCACGTGACCTCGTGACGGAACGGGTCCGGTACCCGCCGGTTCAACAGCCGGTAGCGATACGTCCGCCCGGTGCAGCTGAAGCGAGCGTCGAAGTCGTCGGCAACCTGCTCGATCGACCGGACGGCGATATGCGGCTTGCACAACCCGTTGAGTGAGCCGCGGAGGCCGTCGGGATCGACCTCGACGTCGGTGTCGAAGTGGACCGCCTGATCCGTCGCATGTACGCCGGCGTCGGTTCGACCCGCACAGGTGATCGACACGGGGTGGCGGACGATCGTTTCCAGCGCAACGCAAAGAGCGCCCCCGACGGTAGGGACGCCCTCATTGGGAGCGAACCCTCGGAAGGGTCCGCCGTGATAACTCAGCCGCAGCAAGTACCGCACAGTGACAGCAACCCGATGGGGACCGCAGTGGCGTCGAAACCGCGCAGTATTCGGCGAAGCCGAATACGGACTACCCCTCTACCAGTTCGATGCGGGCCATCGGGGCGTTGTCGCCACTGCGAGGGCCGATCTTGAGGATGCGGGTGTAGCCGCCCGGGCGATCGGCATAACGCGGACCGACTTCGTCGATCAGCTTCTGCGCAATCTCACGGTCGTCCAAGTACTGGATGAGCTGACGGTGGTTGTGCAGCCCGCCCTTCTTGGCCTTGGTGATCATCTTCTCGGCGATGGGGCGCATGGCCTTGGCCTTGGCCTCGGTGGTCACGATCGCCTCAGCGGCGACCAGCGACGACACCAGGTTGGCCATCATCAGCTTCTGATGCTGCGAGCTGCCACCGAAGTTGCGGCTCTTGCGGGGGGTTGCGGGCATGGCGAATCAGCTCCGGGTCGCGAGCGAGAGACCCCGCTCATCCAGCTTGGCGGCAACTTCGTCGAGCGACTTCTGGCCGAAGTTGGTGATGGCCAGCAGATCGTCGATGGACTTCTCGAGCAGCTCACCGATCGTGTTGACCTGGGCACGCTTGAGGCAGTTCCGGGGACGCTCGGACAGTTCGAGATCCTCGATCGGCAGGTCGAGGTCGGGCGAACCGCTCGCCGAAGCAGTGGCTTCTGCCAGCTCGAGGCCCTCGGGCTCTTCGGTCATTTCCTCGACCAGCTGCACGATGGCTCGCAGCGTGGCGCCCGCCGAAGCGAGTGCGTCGCGGGGAGCGATCGATCCATCGGTCTGGACATCGAGGACCAGACGGTCGTAGTTGGTCGACTGCTCGACGCGAGCGCTTTCGACGCTGAAGCTCACCCGGCGCACGGGCGAGAAGATGGCGTCGACAGGGATCAGGCCGATGGCGCCACCGGTGTCCTGATCGCCGGCCGAGAGGTAGCCATGGCCCCGCTCGATCGTGAGATCGCAGGCCAGGCGGGCCTTCTCGTTGAGGGTGGCGATGACGAGCTCGGGGTTGAGCACCTCGATCTCGGGATTCGTCTGCAGATCAGCGGCGGTCACGGTCGCCGGGCCGGCGACATCGAGGCGAACCACGACGGGCTCATCGCTGTAGCTCGAGAGCACGACATCCTTGAGGTTCAAGATGATGTCGGTGACGTCCTCGGCGATGCCGGGAAGCGTATCGAACTCGTGGAGTGCGCCATCGATCCGTACCTGGGTGATCGCGGCACCCGGAATCGAGGACAGGAGGGTACGACGCAGGGAATTACCCAGCGTGTGGCCAAAGCCCGGCTCCAACGGGCCAATCGCAAATTTCTGCCGGTTCGCCGTTTCGTCATTGACGGCTTCAACGGTGGGGCGTTGAATGACGAGCATCCGTGTCACCTTCGGGGGTAGGGGTTTCGAGCGGCGCAGGACCCGCCGCCCGAAGCTGCGCTTCGACTAACTACTTGCTGTACAACTCGACGATCAACGACTCCCGGATGGGAACGTCGATCTGCTCGCGGATGGGACGGTTGCGAACGGTGGCCTCCCACCCCTCGCCGTCCATGTCGATCCATGCAGGGGCAGGACGATCGACGACATCCTTGTTCCACTGGAACGTGGCGCCCTCGCGGCTCTTGGCTCGGACCGACACGACGTCGCCCTTGCGCAAGCGGTAACTCGGAATGTTGACCCGACGGCCATTCACATCGATGTGACCGTGGTTCACGAACTGGCGGGCCTGGGCACGGGTCTCGCCCCAGCCGACGCGGTAGACCAGGTTGTCGAGACGCAGCTCCAGGAACTGGAGCATGTTCTCGCCGGTCACACCCTGCTTCCGGCTGGCCTCCTTGTAGAGGTTGCGGAACTGACGCTCGGTCAGGCCGTAGGTGAAGCGAGCCTTCTGCTTCTCCTGCAGCTGGATCAGGTATTCGCTGACATTGCCCCGACGACGGGTACGACCGTGCTCGCCGGGAGGGTACGGGCGCTTGTCGAGGGCAACAGCTTCGCCCTTGGTGCCCCAGATGTTGGTGCCGAGGCGGCGCGCGACGCGTGCCTTGGGTCCGGTATAGCGAGACATCAGCCCCTCCGACGCTTGGGTGGGCGGCAACCGTTGTGCGGCACCGGCGTGACGTCCTTGATGCCGGTGACCTCGATGCCGAGATTCTGAATCGAGCGGATGGCGGTCTCGCGGCCCGATCCCGGACCGGTGACCTCGACGTCGGCCTTGCGCATGCCGTGCTCCATCGCCTTGCGACCGGCAGCCTCGGCGGCGGTCTGGGCGGCGAACGGGGTCGACTTGCGCGAACCCTTGAAGCCGCTGCTTCCGGCCGAAGCCCAGGCAATCACATTGCCGGACTGGTCGGTGATCGAGATGATGGTGTTGTTGAATGAGCTCTTGATGTGAACGACGCCGTACGGGACGTTCTTGCGCTCCTTGCGCTTCGCCATTACTTCATCACCTTCTTCTTGCCGGCAACGGTCTTCTTGGGACCCTTGCGGGTGCGAGCATTGGTGTGGGTGCGCTGGCCGCGGACGGGAAGTCCACGACGATGGCGCAGGCCCTGGTAGCAGCCGATCTCCATCTTGCGCTTGATGTCCTGCTGGATCTCACGGCGCAGGTCACCCTCGACGCGGAGGTTGCCTTCGATGTAGCTGCGGAGCTTCGCGACCTCTTGGTCGCTCAGGTCGCGCACTCGGGTGCTGTGGTCGATCTCACAGGCATCGAGGACCTGACGGGCGACCGTCGGACCGATGCCGAAGAGATAGGTGAGCGAGATGACCGCGCGCTTTTCGCGCGGGATGTCGACGCCGGCGATTCGTGCCATGGTTCAGCCCTGCCGTTGCTTGTGTCGGGGATTGGTGCAGATGACCTGGATGCGCCCATGCCGGCGGATTACGCGGCAGTTGTCGCACATCTTCTTGACGCTTGGTCGTACTTTCATTGCGCTCTCGGAGACTGTTCGGGGGGTGCTACTTGTAGCGGTAGGTGATCCGACCTCGGGTGAGGTCGTAGGGGGTGAGCTCGACTTGAACCTTGTCACCTGGCAGGATGCGGATGTAGTGCATCCGCATCTTTCCGGAGATGTGAGCAAGGAGCTCATGTCCGTTGTCGAGCTCGACACGGAACATGGCGTTGGGCAGGCTCTCTTGAACCGTGCCCTCCATCAAAATGGCGTCTTCTTTGGTAGCGATGATGCTGACCTTCCGTTCAGGGTGGTGGGTGTGGCGGCACACCTACCAGAGGCGCGCCAAGCAAAGCTCAACGCGCGCAAACGACTAGCTTATTCCACGGACTCCCCGGAACCAACATCCCCAGGCAGGGTGTTCAGGGCCTCGCGGACCCGGCCGAAGACCTCATCTTCGCCTCCGAGACCGTCGATGGTCAGCAGCGAACCGCGTTCGCCGAACCACTCGATCACCGGGACGGTCTCGGCCTCATAGAGGCCCAGACGCTCGGCGATCGCCTCCGGAGTGTCGTCGTTGCGACCCCGGGCCAGCATGCGTTCGGTGACTTCCTCGACGGACACCTCGAGATTGATGGCGGCGTCGATCGCTCGGTCATCACCCAGCAGCTCGACCAAGGCCTCAGCCTGGGCGGTCGTGCGGGGGAAGCCGTCGAGCAGCACACCGTTCTCGACGATGTCGGCCTGGCTGAGGCGCTCGTCAACGAGGCCGATCATCGTGGCATCGTCGACCAGGCCGCCGCTGTCGAGGATCGACTTGACGGCGAGACCCATCTCGGTTTCGGCGGCGATGGCGGCACGAAGCATGTCGCCCGTCGACACGTGGACCACACCGAATTCGGCGACGATCCGCTCGCTCTGGGTGCCCTTGCCGGCGCCCTGACGTCCGAAGATGACGAGATGGAGCGGGCTCACTTCAGCAAGCCCCAGGTGATTGTGCGCGTCATCAGCTGGCTCTTCATTTGAGGAAGCCCTCGTAATTGCGCATCATCAGCTGGCTGTCGATCTGCTTCATGGTCTCGAGACCCACGCCGACGGCGATGAGGATCGAGATACCGGAGAAGCCGAAGAAGCCGGTGCTGCCGGCGGGCAGCACGAGGCCCAGTGCCACGGCGGGCAACAGGGCGACGACGGCGATGAAGAGGGCACCGGGGAAGGTGATGCGGGACAGGATCTTGGCCAGGTGGCGCTCGGTCTCGTAGCCCGGGCGCATCGGTGCGATGTGGCCCCCCTGGCGGCGCAGCTCGTCGGCCTTCTTCACCGGATCGAACGTGATGGCGGTGTAGAAGTACGCGAACCCAACGATCAGGAGTCCGAAGATGATCAGATACACCGGGTCGGCCGGGTTGACGAGTCGACGGTCGACCCAGTCGCGCACCGTGTCCCCCCAACCGGCCGGCAGGACGACGGCGACGAGTTGCGGCAGGTACAGCACCGACGAGGCGAAGATGATCGGGATCACGCCGCTCTGGTTGACCTTGAGCGGGATGAAGGTCGAGGTGCCGCCGTATTGGCGACGTCCAACGACTCGCTTGGAGAACGTGACCGGGATGCGGCGCTGGCCGTTCTCCACGAACACGATGGCGACCAGCATGATGATGTACAGCACCAGGATGCCGGCGATCCAGCCCCAGCCACCATTGTTGTACACATCGACGAACTGGTTCGGAATCGTGGTCATGACCGAGGCGAAGATGATGATCGAGATGCCGTTGCCGACACCCTTCTGGGTGATCAGCTCACCCATCCACATCAGCAGTGCGGTGCCAGCAGTGAGGGTCAGCACCACCAGACCGACACGCGGGGGCGTGAAGGTCGGCAGGAGGTCGAGACCGTTACCAGCCTGACCGGACGAACCGGTGCCGAAGCCACTCCCCTGTCGGTTGAACAGGAAGGCGAAACCCGTCGACTGCACGATGGCGATGGCGATCGTCATGTAGCGCGTCCACTGGGTGATCTTGCGCTGACCGACCGCACCTTGGTTCTGCCACTGCTCGATGCGCGGGATCACGATGCCCAGGATCTGCATGATGATCGAGGCCGTGATGTACGGGAACACGCCCAAGGCGAAGATCGCCATCTGGGTCAGTGCGCCACCGGAGAACAGGGCGAGAAAGTCGAGCACGCCGCCGCCCTCGAGCTCGGTCCGAGCCCGGATCGCGGCGACCGCGTCGAAGTTGATGCCGGGCGACGGGATGAACGCACCGATGCGATAGATGATCACCATCGCAAAGGTGAAGAGCACCTTGTTCCGAAGGTCCGGGATACGCCAGATGTTGCCGATGTTCCGCAGAGTGCTGAGCACGTGGGGTTTCTCCGATCCGGATCAGCGGTTCTGGTGGGCGCTGCCCTTGGCCGCTGGACGAACTCGGTACGGCGACGGAAGCTCGGTGGCGGTGCCACCAGCGGCTTCGATTGCGGCCTTGGCAGAAGCCGAAAATGCGTGCGCATGTACCGTGACTGCGGCCTCGAGTGTGCCACGTCCGAGCACTTTGACGAGCGCGCCCTTGCTGATCAGGCCGTTGGCGTAAAGGCTCTCCGGGGAGACCTCGCTCAGGCCGGATTCGGCGATGGTGTCCAGGTTGATCGCCTGGTATTCGACCCGGAACGGGTTGTTGAAGCCGCGCAGCTTCGGCACCCGCTGGATGAGGGGCATCTGACCGCCCTCGAAGCCAACCGGGACCTTGCCGCGACCGCGAGCCTTCTGACCCTTGGTGCCCTTGCCGGCGGTCTTGCCGCCCGCGCCGCCGATACCGCGACCGACGCGCTTCTTGCGCTTGTTCGAGCCCTCGGCGGGCTGGAGATCATGGATCTTCATGGTCGAGTCCTCAGTCGTCGATCTCTTCGACGCTCACCAGGTGGGGAACCTTGGCGAGCATGCCCCGAATCTCGGGACGGTCGGGCAGGTCGTTGGTCGCACCCATACGGCGAAGGCCGAGGGCGCGGAGCGTGCCGCGCTGCTTCGGCTTGGTGCCGATCGCCGAGCGGGTCTGGGTGACGCGAAGTGCCATGATCAGCCCTCACCGGCGCCGACGCCGGCGCCCTTCTTGCGGGTGTCGAGGTACGCGGCCCAGAGGCCACCGGGGACGAACTCCTCGGCGTCGAGGCCACGCAGGCGAGCGACCTCGTCGGGGCGCATGAGCGCTCCCAAGCCTTGAATGGTCGCGCGGGCGACGTTGATGTGGTTCGACGATCCGAGCGACTTGCAGAGCACATCGTGGATGCCGGCCTCTTCGAGGATGACGCGAGCAGCGCCACCGGCGATCACACCGGTACCGGGGGCAGCGGGCTTGAGCAGCACACGCCCGGCGCCGAGCTCGCCGACGATCGGATGGGTGATCGTGCCACCGGCGAGCGGCACGTTGATCATCGTGTTCTTGGCCTCTTCGGTCCCCTTCTGGATGGCGAGGGGGACTTCCTTGGCCTTGCCGTAGCCGAGGCCGACCCGGCCGGCGCCGTCACCGATCACCACGAGTGCGGTGAAGGAGAAGCGGCGGCCGCCCTTGACGACTTTGGCCACGCGGTTGATGTTGATGACGCGTGAGTCACGCAGGCCATCGTCGCGTTCACGGCTCTGGCGGTCATTTCGGTCGTTGCGGTCACGACGACCACGTTCTTCAGCCATCAGAACTCCAGTCCAGCTTCGCGGGCGGCTTCGGCGAGGGCGGCGATCCGGCCGTGGTAGCGGTTGCCACCCCGGTCGAAGACCACCGATTCGATGCCGAGGGCCTTGGCCCGCTCGGCGATGAGGGTTCCGACCTTGGCAGCAGCATCGGCATTGCCGGTGGCGTCGCTGCGCAGGTCGCTTTCGAGGGTCGACGCCGAGGCCAGGGTGACCCCTTCGTCGTCGTTGATCAGCTGGACCGCGATGTGACGGTTCGAGCGGAAGACCGACAGGCGCGGACGCTCGGCGGTACCGACGACCTTGCGGCGCAGTCGTGCGTGGCGGCGGTGCCGGGCAGCCCGGCGGCTCTTGGTAGCCATCGTCAAGCTCCTACTTCGCGGCCTTGCCGGCCTTGCGGATGACGTATTCGCCGACATAGCGAATGCCCTTGCCCTTGTAGGGCTCGGGCTTGCGGAAGGCCCGGATCTCGGCGGCGACCTGGCCCACGGCCTGCTTGTCGATGCCGATCACGGAGATCTTCTGCTGGTCCGGCACCTCGAACTCGATGCCGTCGGGTGCGGTGTAGCTGACCGGGTGGCTGTAGCCGAGCTGCAGGTCCAGGCCGTTCTTGCCCTTGGCTGCGGCTCGGTAACCGACACCGATGATCTCGAGGTCCTTGCGGAAGCCTTCGCTGACACCGATCACCATGTTGTTGACGAGCGAACGGGCCAGACCGTGCAGGGCCTTGGACTCGCGCTCGTCGTCGGGACGCTCGAGGGTGAGGGTGTCACCGTCGACCGAGGCACTGATGCCTTCGGGGAGGGTGTAGCTGAGCTCACCCTTGGAACCCTTGGTGGTGACCTGGCGACCATCGACCGAAACGTCGACGCCGGACGGGACCGGGATGGGGGCATTGCCGATACGACTCATCGTGAGTACCTCGCCTTACCAGACGTAGCAGAGGACCTCGCCGCCGAGACGGCGGCGACGAGCCTCGCGATCGCTCATGAGTCCCTTGCTGGTCGACACGACGGCAACGCCGAGGCCGCCGACCACGCGGGGGATGTCCTTCGAACCGGAATAAACCCGCAGACCGGGCTTGGAGACCCGCTTGAGGCCGGAGATGACACGCTCACGCTTGGGCGAGTACTTCATCCGGATCGTCAGGGTCTGACCGGGACGGTCGGTATTGACGGCGACGTCGTAGCCGCCGATGTAGCCCTCGGCCTCGAGCATCGAGGCGAGTGCGACCTTGAGCTTGGAGCTCGGCATGGCGACCTCATCGTGCATTGCCGTGTTGGCATTGCGGATGCGGGTCAGCATGTCTGCCACAGGATCGGTCATCATCGTTGCATCACCCCTTACCAGCTCGCCTTGGTGACGCCGGGAATCTCACCGGCGTGGGCCATCTCGCGAAGGCAGATACGGCACAGGCCGAACTTGCGGTACACCGAGCGGGGCCGACCACAGCGGCGGCAGCGGGTGTAGCCACGGACTTTGTACTTTGGCGTCTTCTGCTGCTTCTCACGAAGCGCTTTCTTTGCCATGATCAGTTGTCCTTCTTGAACGGGAAGCCGAATGCGTCGAGCAGTGCTCGTCCGTGCTCGTCGGTCTTCGCCGTGTTGACGATCGTGATGTCCATGCCCCGGGTCCGGTCGACATCGTCGTACTCGATTTCCGGGAAGATCAGCTGCTCGGTCACACCGAACGTGTAATTGCCATTGCCGTCGAACGACTTGGTGGGCAGGCCACGGAAGTCGCGGATTCGCGGAATGGCGAGCGTGATCAGGCGATCAAAGAACTCCCACATGCGGTCGTTGCGCAGGGTGGCCTTGACGCCGATCGGGTTGCCCTCACGGAGCTTGAAGCCGGCGATCGACTTCTTGGCTCGGGTCGTGACCGGACGCTGACCGGTGATCGTGGTCATGTCCTTGATCGCGCCCTCGAGGAGCTTGGCTTGCTGCACAGCCTCGCCGACGCCCATGTTGACGACGATCTTGGACATGCGAGGGACCATCATGACGTTGTCGAGTTCGAGCTGGTCCTTGAGGGCAGCGCGAATCTCGGTGTCGTACTGGACCTTGAGGCGAGGGCCCGTGGCCGTTGCGGTGCTCACTTGATCTCCGCTCCGGTGCGACGGCAGATGCGCACCTTGGTTCCATCGTCTTCGACCCGGAAGCCGACGCGGGTCGGCTTGCCGTCGGACGGGCTGACCACGGCCAGCTTCGACAGGCCGATCGGCATGTTGATGTCGATGATGCCGCCCTGGTTGATCTCGTCGACCGGACGCTGGCTCTTGCGAGCGATGTTGACGCCTTCGACGATCGCACGCTCGGCGCGGGGATCGACGCTGACGACGACGCCTTCGGCGCCCTTGTCCTTGCCGGAGAGGACCATCACGCGGTCACCCTTGCGAATCTTTGCCATCAGAGCACCTCCGGGGCGAGCGACACGATGCGCATGAAGCGCTTCTCACGCAGCTCACGGCCGACCGGGCCGAAGATGCGGGTTCCGCGAGGCTCGCGGTTCTCGTTGATGATGACGGCAGCGTTCTCGTCGAACTTGATGTAGCTGCCGTCGGGGCGACGCCGCTCCTTGGCGGTGCGGACGATGACGCACTTGACGACTTCGCCCTTCTTCACACCGGCGGCTGGCATGGCGTCCTTGACGGTGGCGACAATGACGTCACCAACGCCGGCGTAGCGACGCTTGGAGCCACCGAGCACCTTGATGCACAGGACTTCCTTGGCGCCGCTGTTGTCGGCGATCTTGAGTCGGGATTCTTGCTGGATCATTGCTCCGTTGTCCTTCCCCGTCTCAGCGCGAACGCTCGACGATTTCGACCAGCCGCCAGCGCTTGGTCTTGGACATCGGACGGGTCTCCTGCACACGAACACGGTCGCCGACGTTGGCGTCGTTGTTCTCGTCGTGCACGTAGAGGCGCTTGTCCCGCTGGACCGTCTTGTTGTAGCGACGGTGACGGACACGGTCGGTGGCGACCACGACCAGCGTCTTGTTCATGTTGGTCGAGGCGACGATGCCCTCGCGGACCTTGCGGCCGTTTCCGCGGGTCTCGGTCTCAGTGGCTTCAGCCATCACTCGGCTCCCGTCTCTACGGCGGCTTCGGCGGCGGCGATCTCTCGCATCCGGAGTTCGGTCTTGATGCGGGCGACGTCCTTGCGGACGAGGCCGATGCGCTGGTTGTTGTCCAACTGTCCGGTCACGATCTGGAACCGGAGGTTGAGCAATTCGTCCTTGGTCTCGTCGAGGAGCTCCAGCAGGTCGCCGTCGCTCAGCTCGGTCAGGTTCTGCTTGGCCATCAGAAGCCGTCCTTGCGGGTCACGAACTTGCACTTCATCGGCAGCTTCTGGATCGCACGCTCGATGGCGGCCTTGGCGACGTCTTCGTCGTGGTAGGCCAGTTCGAACATCACGCGACCGGGCTTGACCACGGCCACCCACATCTCGGGGTTGCCCTTGCCCGAACCCATGCGGGTCTCGGCCGGCTTCTGCGTGATCGGCTTGTCCGGGAACACGTTGATCCAGACCTTGCCGCCACGCTTGATGTGACGGGTCATGGCGATACGTGCGGCCTCGATCTGGCGGGCGGTGACCCAACCCGGCTCGAGCGCCTGGAGACCGAACTCGCCAAAGGTCACGGCGGTGCCGCCCTTCGACTGGCCCTTCATGCGACCGCGCTGGTGCTTTCGGTGCTTCGTCTTCTTGGGCATCAACATGATCAATCCCCCTGACCCGGGCGGAAGCGCTCGGTTTCGCTGTTGTCGCGTGACAGGCGATCGATCTCTTCCTCGGCGTCGAGGAGCTTCTCGAATTCGGGATCGGCCTCGCCGAGCAGCGGTGCCGGCTCGTCGGCGGTCTCCTCGGCCGGTGCGGCCTCGGCGCGTCCGCCGGAGCTGATGACCCGCTTCGGGCGGTCCTGCCCGGCGGTCTCGCCGACGGCCATGGCGGCCTCGCGGCTGATCTTGTCCTCGGAAGGAACCTTGTAGGGCAGGATCTCGCCCTTGTAGATCCACACCTTGACGCCGATGCGACCGTAGGTCGTGATGGCTTCGCGGAATCCGTAGTCGATGTCGGCCCGGAGGGTGTGCAGCGGCACCTGGCCCTCGCGGTACCACTCGGTGCGGCTCATCTCGGCGCCGCCGAGGCGACCCGAGCACTGGACCCGCACGCCGAGGGCGCCGGCCTTGAGGGCGTTCTGAACGGCACGCTTCATGGCCCGCCGGAAGGCGACGCGGCCGGCGAGCTGGTCGGCGATGCCCTGCGCCAGGATCGCAGCATCGGTGTCGGGCTGCTTGATCTCTTGGATGTTGAGCTGGACCTTGTTGTTGCCGGTGATCTTGGCCAACCCACCACGCAGGCGATCGGCCTCGGTGCCGCGGCGACCGATGACGATGCCCGGGCGGGCGGTGTGCACATCGATGCGCAGGCGATCACGGGTCCGCTCCACCTCGACCCGGCTGATCGCGGCATGCGGCAGCTCGGTCATCAGGTAGTTGCGGATGTTCCAATCCTCGATGAGGAGGTCCTGGTACTCCTGGCGGGTGGCGAACCAACGGCTCTTCCACTCGGTGGTGATGCCGAGGCGGAAGCCATACGGGTTGACCTTCTGTCCCATGGGTTACTCCTCTTCCTCGGCCATGAGGGCCTGCGCTTGCGCAACCCAGTCGTCCATGTCGTCGCCCTTGATGTCGTCGATCAGTTGCTCGCGCAGCTCGTCGCTGATGCCGGCCAGTTCGGCGATCGTCGTGACGCCCGCAGCCTGGAGCTGCTCGGCGAATTTCGGGCCGATGCCATTGATCTGCTCGAGGTCGGAGCCGCTGGTGTCGGCGGTGTCCTCGGCGTGATCGTCGTCGGCCGGGGCCTGCGACTGCTGGACACGGCGGCGGCGAGCCTCGGCCTGGGCGGCACTCGTACCACCGCGCTGGGCCTGGCGCTCACGACGCTCCTCGATCTCGTCGAGCTCGTAGCGGCTCACGATCACCGTGATGTGCGACGTGCGCTTGTTGATGCGGCTGGCACGGCCACGGGCCCGGGGCCGGAACCGCTTGATGGTCACGCCCTCGTCGGCGAAGCACGCCGACACGTAGAGCTCGTCCTCGGGGATGCCATCGTTGTGGCCGGCATTGGCGACGGCCGACTCGAGCACCTTGGCGACCGTCTCGGACACGCCGGTCTCGGAGAACTGCAGGATGGTGCGAGCGTCTTCGACCGACTCGTTGCGAATCAGGTCGAGGACCCGGCGGGCCTTGCTCGCCGAACCACGGATGTGGCGGGCGACGGCGCGGGTGCCGGGGCGCTCGTTGGTCTTGGGGCCGGTCATCAGCGACGTGCTCCCTTTTCCTGACCCGCATGGAACTTGAACGTGCGGGTGGGGGCGAACTCGCCGAGCTTGTGGCCCACCATCGACTCGTTGATGTACACCGGCACGTGCTTGCGGCCGTCATGGACGGCGATCGTGTGGCCGACCATGTCGGGGATGATGGTCGAGCGGCGAGACCAGGTGCGGACGACCTTCTTGTCGCCCGACTCGTTGAGCTCGTCGATCTTGGAGAGCAGGTGCCCGTCGACGAACGGACCCTTCTTGAGGCTACGTGGCATGACGGAACTCCTAGCGACGCTTGCCGCGGGTGCGGCGGCGACGGACGATCATCTGCTCGGACTGCTTCTTGCGATCACGGGTGCGCATCTCGGGCTTGCCCCAGGGCGACACCGGGTGGCGACCACCGGAGGTCTTGCCTTCACCACCACCGTGCGGGTGGTCGACCGGGTTCATGGCGACACCACGGGTCTGGGGGCGGACGCCCTTCCAGCGGTTGCGGCCGGCCTTGCCGATCTTGATCAGCTCGTGATCGCTATTGCCGATCACACCGATCGTGGCTCGGCAGTCGATCGGCACTCGGCGCATCTCGGTGCTCGGCAGACGCAGGGTGGCGAACTTGCCCTCCTTGGCGACGAGCTGGACGCTCGAGCCGGCGCTGCGGGCCATCTTGCCGCCGCCGCCGGGCTGGAGCTCGACGTTGTGGATCACGGTACCGACCGGGATGTACCGGATCGGCAGGGCACTGCCCGGGCGGATCTCGGCATCGGGGCCGTTGCTCACCACGTCGCCGGCGGCCAGACCGTCGGGGGCGAGGATGTAGCGCTTCTCACCGTCGTGGAAGTGCAGCAGGGCGATGCGGCAGGTGCGATTGGGGTCGTACTCGATCGAGGCAACGGTGGCCGGAACGCCATCCTTGTTGCGCTTGAAGTCGATCTCGCGGTAGCGCTGCTTGTGACCGCCGCCGCGGTGGCGGCTGGTCTTGCGACCGTGGTTGTTGCGACCACCGGTCTTCGGCTTGGGGGCCAGGAGGGTCTTTTCCGGCGAGGTCGTGGTGATCTCGGAGAAATCGTGCGACGTCTGGAAACGACGGCCCGGGCTGGTCGGCTTGCGGCGACGAATCGTCATGATCAGACCTCGAAGAGTTCGATCGAGTCGCCCTCGGCGAGGGTGACGAGGGCACGCTTGCGATCCGGGCGCTTGCCAAACGTGTTGTTGCGGCGGTTGCGCATGCGCTTGCCCTTGCGGTTCATGGTGTTCACCCGCAGGACCGATACGCCGAAGATCGACTCGACGGCGTCCTTGATCTCGGGCTTGGAGGAGTCGGGGTGGACTTCGAAGGTGTAGACGTTGTCCTCGAGGAGGGCGTAGCTCTTCTCGCTCACCACAGGGCGAACGATGACGTCGCGTGGATCCTTCACTCTTCCTCCTCGGCAATCGCCGCTTCGGCGCTCGGCGCCTCGGGCTGCTCTGCGGATTCTTCGTCGCCGGAGTCATCCACCGCGACCGTGGGAGCACCGGCGAGCTTGGCTTCGAACGCAGCAGCGCGAGCGGCCTTGCGCTCGGCGGGTGCGGGGCGGGTCTCACAGGTCGCCTCGAACGTGGCCTTGGAGAAGACGACGAAATCGCTCACCAGCACGTCGTAGGTGTTGAGCTGGTCGGCCGTGATGGTCTCGACGCCGATCAGGTTGCGGAAGCTCTTGACGGCCGCCGTGTCCTCGCGGTCGACGACGATCAGAATGCGGCCGTAGACGTCGATCTGGCTCAGCAGGGCGATGGCCTGCTTGGTCTTCGGCTCGTAGAGGCCGAAGTCGTCGACGATGCGGACCTTGTCGTCGGCTGCCCGGTCGGACAGGGCCGACGAGAGCGCCAGGCGGATCATCTTCTTGGGGGTCCGCTGGGCGTAGTCGCGGGGCTTGGGGCCGGCGGCCACGCCGCCACCACGCCAGTGCGGCGCGCGGATCGAACCCTGGCGGGCACGACCGGTGCCCTTCTGACGCCACGGCTTGGCACCACCGCCGCGGACCTCGGCCCGGGTCTTGGTCGAGTGGGTGCCCTGGCGCTTGGCGGCCAACTGGGCGGTCACGACCTGGTGCATGACAGCCACGTTGGGTTCGACGCCGAAGAGGTGGTCGGGGCCGGCAACCGAGCCGGCGGATCCGCCGGCGGCGGTGAGAACGTTGAAATCAGGCATCGTCGCCTCCGTCGGCGGCAGCCTCGACAGCGACCGGCTCCATCGGGGTGCTCTTGACGGCGTTGCGCACGATCACCGTGGCGCCGCGGGGACCAGGGACCGAACCCTTGACCAACAGCACGTGGTTCTCGGCGTCGGCCTGCACCACCTGCAGGTTCTGGGTCGTGACCTGCTCGGCGCCCATGCGGCCCGGCATCTTCTTGCCCTTGAACACGCGGCTCGGGGTGGCGCACTGACCGACGGCGCCAGGCTTGCGGTGCACGCGGTGGGCACCGTGACTGGCGCGCTGGCCGGCGAAGTTGTGACGCTTCATCGCACCGGCAAAGCCTTTGCCCTTGCTCACGGCAGTCACGTCGACGAGCTCGCCGGGCACCATCACCGCGGCGGTGAGTTCATCACCGACGGCGAGGTGGCCGACATCGTCGAGGCGCAACTCCACCAGCTTGGGGCCGGGCGTGACACCGCCCTTGGCGAAATGGCCGGCCTCAGGGCTGGTCAGGCGTTGCGGCTTCTGTTCACCCCAGGTGACCTGCACGGCGCTGTAGCCGTCGATCTCGGGGGACTTCACCTGCACCACGCGACACGGCTTCACGGCAAGTGCCGTGACCGGGACGAGGCGGTTTTCCTCGTCCCATACCTGGGTCATGCCAATCTTGGTTCCAACAATCGCTTTGCTCGCCATTGGTCTTTCCGGAATCTCGATTGAGAGGGGGGCGTTCACGCAAACGCTCCGCCAGGCGCAGGGCCGTGCGGAGCGAAGCTTCGGTTGTGTGATCGGGTTCCCGTGGGCCTTGATCAACGTCGAAATGGAGTCGAACCGGGGTTCGACCGGACCAAGCAAGGCTAACGGGGCGATATCGGGTTCCCCACCCCATCGGCGGGTATTTGCCGGGTCGACGCCGGGAGCACGGGATCGGCAGGCCCAAACGGCCAAAAGACACCGTTTCAGCCCGCCAATGCGCCTCGCCCGTCGGTCGGCAGGCCCATACGGTCGAATACGACCGTCTCAACCTGCCAGTCGGTGGTGCGGCCAGGTGCTGCGCTCAGCTGTTGCGCCAGGAGCGGACGGCCATGCCGGCGGATCCGACGGCGGCGAGGGCGGTCGCGATGATCGCGACGGTGCGCCAGGGCGAGGAGGTGTCGTCCTCGGTTGCCACGGTGACCGTTGCCGTTGCGGATTCGTCGATCGCGGGAAGCGCGGTCGGCGTCGGTTCCGGGGTCGCAGTTGGGTCCGGCGTGGGCGGCACGAGGACGATCACATCGCTCGTCGGGACAGCGAGCGGTGTTGCCGACGGTGGTGTTGCCGACGGCGATGCGGTGGCTGTCGTCGTCGGCTCGACAGGGACCGAATCGGCTGGGGTGGGCGACGGCACGATCGTTGCGGTCGGAAGCGCAGTGGGTGTGGGGCCCCCGGGCACCGCCGCGTCGCGGGGTTCCGGATCGTCGTCATTGGCGATGAAGTCGCCGTCGATGTCGCCGTCGCACGCATCGCCGTCGCCATCACCGTCGAGGTCCGCTTGGTCGGGATTGGCGACGAGGTCGCAATTGTCCGGACTGGGGTCGTCGACGCCGTCGCCGTCGCGGTCCGAATCGCACACATCACCATCGCCGTCACCGTCGAGGTCGGCCTGGTCGGGGTTGGCCACCCCGTCACAGTTG
The DNA here is from genome assembly GCA_039028435.1 of Actinomycetota bacterium. GTDB lineage: Bacteria > Actinomycetota > Acidimicrobiia > Acidimicrobiales > UBA10347 > UBA10347. The sequence continues at coordinate 29,291 of JBCCIC010000021.1, forward strand.
TCCGGCTCGGGCTCGGCGTGGCCATCGCCGTCGGAGTCGAGGACCGCAGGCTGGAAGATCGCCGTGGGGGCGTCGACGATGTTGTCGTCGACCTCGAGGGTCACTCCCCCGTACGTGCGCGTGACGTTCAGTCGGAACTGATGAATACGGGCGTTGGTCCACAGGTCGTCGGGGGGCGCCTCCAGCCCAAGGGTTCCGGACACGCCGCTGTTCGTCGAGATCCACACCGCATCCGGCACCGCGATCGAGCCGGTGCGCGCGGCGACGGTGAGGTCGGTCATCGCCGAGTTCTGTGAGCCGTACACACCCGACGCGAAACCCTCGCTGCGTAGGCCCTGCGTCCAGCCGTCGATGAACGCGAGCACCGCGGCGCTGCATCCCGGCCGATAGCTCTCGAGGTTGTAATAGACGGGCGCGCCCGCGGCCAGGCCGAGTGTTCGCATGGAACGGGCGGCGTCCGCAGCCGCCGCGGCGCCCTGAGCCCGGGCGGTCGCGGGGTCGAGGCTCATGTAGTCGAATGAGCCGATGGCGCAGGACCGCGGAGCCTGGCGCCCGACATAGATGGGCAGGATGCGCCACCCGTCGCCCAGGACGGCATCGACCCACTGCGGGGTGAGGTTCGCTTGCACCTTGTCGGCACGGTTGTCCCACTCACTGTCGACGGGGATGTAGATACCCACCCCGTTGTACGGCGAGACGTCCTTCCAGATCGCCATCTCCGAAGCCGTCATGGCCGACTTCGCATCGAAGGCCGCGCCGAGAGGCGCATCGGGGGGCGGTGGCGCCTGCACGCCGACAATGGTGAAGGTCGCACCCAGGTTCGAGGCTCGGCCACGCACCGAGACTTCCCACATCTTCGGCGCGGTGCACGACCATTTCATCTCGACGACACCGAGATCGTCGGCGGTGCGGACTGAGAAGATGCCATCGGCGCCGCCATCGATCTGTGGGGACCGGAACTCGACGTCCTCGCCTGCCCCGAATCCGTCCACCGTGCCGATGATGCGGGTGCCGCCGTCGCACACGAACGGGTCCTCGTCGAGTTGCACCTGCACCAGTCCCTGCGCGATCGCCGACGGCGTCAACGCACCGATCGCAAGCGCGACGATGATCAAGACCAGGGCCAGCGGTCTGCTCGTTCGCGACGCTCGAGGCACCGCAGGAAGGTAGCCCTCAGATCACCCGGATCGGCGGCGGTCGAGCTCTGCCTGGAGGGCATCCCGCGCCTCGAGTCGAGTCGGGCCTTGCTCGGCCCGCAACTCCTGAGAACGGATGAGGAGCGCCTCGAGCGCGTCTAGCTCGATTGCGACGTGGGCGGCGAAGGCGAACATCTGCACGCTCCGTGGCAGCAACGCCTTGATCAGCAACTCCTCGGCTTCGGCACGCGCCCCCTCGGCCGCACGAAGCGCGGCGAAACCGATCAAGACATCGTTGGCCTCGCGGCTGAGCCGCCCGAGCAAGGCGGTGTCGGCGACGACGAGCAGCTGTGCCTCGGCCTCATCGAGTCGCCCCGAGCGCATTGCGATCATGGCGCGTAACAGATTGCTGCTGTCCCACACCGAGTCATCGGGGATGAGCTTGTCGAGCGTGGCCTCGGCCTCGGCGAACCGATCGGCCAGCGTGAGCGCCGTGGCTCGCCCGCATGCGGCCATGACCTGCAGCACCGACATCGGTGCTTGGTCTTCCGGGACACCCGGCGCCATCGCCGCGGCAGCTCCCGCCATGTCCATGTGGGAAAACCGATGGAATCCGGCGATCAACGCGACGAAAGCACCCGGTCGATCGACCTCTGCGGCTGCGGCGAGCGACGCCTCGACATAGGCCTCGGTCTCGGGATTGCCGTCGAACAGGCCTGGCACCGCGTGCAAGCCCAGCGCACAGGACCGGATCCACGGGTCCTGCTGATCGGTGAGTCGTTCGGCCAACGCGATCGCCGCGCCGAAGTCGTCCATCTGAATCGCGCCGATCCCGAGGCCCACCGAGGCGCGGGACTGCAGCTTCTCCGAGATCGCCGGATGGTCGAGGATGTCCGCAAGCATCGACCGCGCCTCCGCCGCCCGACCCACGCTGAGCAAGACCGACGAGGCCGGGACGGCCAGCGCCGCCGCAGACTCGCATTCGCCACGCGCCCACAGGCGCTGGTGCAACGCCATGGCGGTGGCCAGATCGCCGGCGAGGACGTGATTCGGCAGGTTGGGCGACGACTCGAACGGCTCGGCATCGTGGGCGAAGCGCTCGACAAGCACCCGCTGCAACGATTCGTCGACCGGGCCGAGGTCGAGTTCGGCGGCGCGGGCTTGCGCATAGACCTTGATCGATTCGAGCAGGTGGTAGCGGGTGCGGCTACCGAGTCGACCTTCGACCGACAGCAGGGACTTGTCGACGAGCGACTCCACGACATCCAGCGCGGCGTAGATGTCCCCATCGCCAACCCCGGCAAGAAGCTCGGCGTCGAAGCTGCCCTCGAACACACTGGCCAACGCGAGGTAGCGCCGCTCGTCATCGTCGAGGAGCTGCCAACTCCAATCGAGCATCGTGGCGAGGGTGCGCCCGGCCTCTGAACGCGGCGATGTCAGCAAGGCCAACCGATCGTCGAGGCGATCTCGAATCTCGCCGACGGAAAGGATCGATGTGCGCGCCGCAGCCAACTCGATCGCAAGAGGGAGGCCGTCGAGACTGCGGACGATCTCGCCGAGCGCGTCCTGGTCGTCGACCTCGAACGAGGGATCGATGGCGATCGCCCGGTCGAGAAACAGGCGGGCGCAGTCGTTCAAACCGACCTCGTCGTCGAGTGAGAGGTTGCCCAGCCGGAACTGGTTCTCGCCGGCAACGCCGAGTCGCTCGCGGCTGGTGACCAGCACACGCCCGGGGCCCGGACGGGAGAGAACCTCGGAGACGAAACGCGCCGCCGCCCCCACGAGGTGCTCGCAATTGTCGAGCACCAGCAACGCCGTCCGATTGGCGACTTGCGAAACAGCCTGTTCGCGGAGTTCGCCACTCAACAGCTCGAGCCGGACGGCCGCAGCGACCTGGGTGATCATCGACTCGTCGTCGGACGCCGAGGAGAGATCGGCGAAGTAGACGCCATCGGTGAACTGTGGCGCCATGGTGTGAGCGATCTCGATGGCCAAGCGGGTCTTGCCCATGCCGCCGGTGCCGGCGATCGTCACCAGGCGGTGCTGCTCGAGCATCCGCCGGATCGAGCCAAGCTCGGCGTCGCGTCCGATCAGGGCATTGGCCGGTTCCGGCAGCGTGTCACGACTCGGATCGACCGAGTGGGGCGCCGGAAAGTGGTCGCGGAGGCCGAGTTGGTACAAGGTCCGCTTGTCCGAGACACCGCGCAGTTCGAAGGTGCCGAGTCGAAGCAACTCCGCTGTCGGTACCGCCTCGGCGACCTCTTCGGTGGCCAGCACCTGGCCGCCGTTCGCGGCCCCACAGACCCGGGCGGCAAGGTTGACCGCTTGGCCGAACCAGTTGCCGTCGCGACGCTGCGCCTGGCCGACGTGTACACCGCAGCGCACCGCGAGGTCGAGTCCGCCCGGCCACTCCCGCTCGCGCAGGGCCACCCGCAGGGCCTCGCCGGCTGCCATCGCCTCGGACGCGTTCGGAAACACCGCACCGAAGCCGTCACCACCATGGGCAAAGATCGTGCCACCGTGCGTCTTGAAGATCTCGGCCAACACTGCATCGTGCTGCTCGAGCGCCTCCCCCATCGCCGCCGCATTGTGATCCCAGAGCCGCATGGAACCAACGACATCGGTGAAGAGGAAGGCATTGGTCTGCTGCATGCTTCCCGCCATCGGACGGTCACCCTACTTCGTGTCATCTCGGGCACACCTGCCCACGAAGTGTGACACCTGGCGTCACACAGTTTGGGAGGCGGAGTCATCACACGTCCCGCGCTCGCCGGTGGATTGTGCCCAGTTCGGCGCAAAAACGCCCGTGACCCCCGGCCGAAGCCGGGGGTCACGGTGCGAAAGGGGACGGACCGCTTAGGCCTGCTGGAGCTTGATCTCGATGTCGACACCAGCCGGCAGGTCGAGGCGCTGGAGCGAATCGACCGTCTTGGGCGACGGTTCGAGGATGTCGAGCAGACGCTTGTGGATGCGCATCTCGAAGTGCTCGCGGCTGTCCTTGTACTTGTGCGGGGACCGGATCACCGTGAACCGATGCTTGCGCGTCGGCAGCGGGATCGGGCCGCGCACTTCAGCCTGCGTGCGCTTGACCGTCTCGACGATCTTCTTCGTCGACTGGTCGATCACCTCGTGGTCGTAAGCCTTGAGGCGGATGCGGATCTTCTGTGCGGCAGCCATGAGGGTGTCCTACTCGATGATCTTGGTGACGGCGCCGGCGCCGACGGTGCGACCGCCCTCGCGAATGGCGAAGCGCAGACCTTCGTCCATGGCGATCGGGTTGATCAGCTCAACGGTCATCGTGGTGTTGTCGCCCGGCATGCACATTTCGGTGCCATCCGGCAGCTGGATCTCACCGGTGATGTCGGTGGTCCGGAAGTAGAACTGCGGGCGGTAGTTCGAGAAGAACGGCTTGTGACGGCCGCCCTCTTCCTGGGTGAGGACGTAGACCTCGGCGTCGAACTTGGTGTGCGGGGTGATGCTGCCGGGGGCGGCGAGCACCTGGCCACGCTGGACCTCGTCCTTGTCGATACCACGCAGCAGTGCGCCGATGTTGTCGCCGGCCTGACCCTCGTCGAGGAGCTTGCGGAACATCTCCACACCGGTGCAGGTGGTGGTCTGGGTGTCCTTGATGCCGACGATCTCGATGCTGTCGCCGGTATGGACGGCGCCCTGCTCGATCTTGCCGGTCACCACGGTGCCGCGTCCGGTGATCGAGAAGACGTCCTCGATCGGCATGAGGAACGGCTTGTCGAGGTCACGCTCGGGGGTCGGGATGTAGTCGTCGACCTGCGCCATGAGGTCCATGATGGCGGCGCCGGCGTCGGCATCGCCGTCGAGGGCCTTGAGGGCGCTGACGGGAACGATCGGGGTGTCGTCGCCGGGGAAGTCGTACTCATCGAGGAGCTCACGAACTTCCATTTCGACGAGCTCGATCAGCTCTTCGTCATCGACCATGTCGACCTTGTTCAGGGCGACGATGATCTTCGGCACACCGACCTGGCGAGCAAGCAGCACGTGCTCACGGGTCTGCGGCATCGGGCCATCGGCAGCCGACACGACGAGGATCGCTCCGTCGACCTGGGCGGCGCCGGTGATCATGTTCTTGATGTAGTCGGCGTGACCCGGCATATCGACGTGGGCGTAGTGCCGGTTGTCGGTCTCGTACTCGACGTGCGACACGTTGATGGTGATGCCGCGCTCGCGCTCTTCCGGCGCCTTGTCGATGTTCTCGAATTCGGTGAAGGACGAGCCTTCGACATTGTCGGCCAGGACCTTGGTGATCGCAGCGGTCAGTGTCGTCTTGCCGTGGTCGATGTGACCCATGGTGCCGACGTTGACGTGCGGCTTAGTCCGCTCGAACGTTTCCTTCGACATTGTTTCTCCTCAGACGGATTTTTCTAGTGGTGGTGGTTTGGGTTGGTACGTCAGCCTCGGATCACTCACCGCGAATCCGCTTGACGATTTCTTCTTGTACCGAAGCAGGCGTCTCCTGGTAGGAGTCGAACTGCATCGAGTAGCTCGCTCGGCCCTGGGTCCGCGAGCGGAGATCGTTAGCGTAACCAAACATCTCCGAGAGCGGCACGAGTGCCTTGACGACCTGATTGACGCCGCGTTGCTCGGTGCCCTGCACCTGGCCGCGGCGGGCGTTGACATCGCCGACGACATCGCCGAGATAGTCGTCGGGGGTGACGACTTCGACCGCCATCATCGGCTCGAGCAACTTGGGCTTGGCCTGGCGGGCGGCCTCGCGGAACCATGCGTTGCCGGCGATCTTGAACGCCATTTCCGACGAGTCGACATCGTGGGTCTTGCCGTCTTCGAGGGTGACCTTGATGTCGACGGTGGGGAATCCGACGAGCACGCCATTGCTCATGGCTTCCTTGATGCCCTGCTCGACCGGCGGGATGTACTCACGCGGAATCGAACCACCGGTGATCTTCGACTCGAACTCGAACCCGTTGCCGGGGTTCGGCTCGAGGGTGCAGCTGATGACGGCGAACTGACCCGAACCACCCGACTGCTTCTTGTGGGTGTAGGTGTAGCTGTCCAGGCTTCCGGAGATCGTCTCGCGGTAGGCCACCTGCGGGCGACCGACGGCGGCCTCGACCTTGAACTCGCGGAGCATGCGGTCGACGAGCACCTCGAGGTGCAGCTCGCCCATGCCGGAGATGATCGTCTGGCCGGTCTCTTCGTTGGTCTCGACCCGGAACGTCGGGTCTTCCGCGGAGAGGGTGGCCAGGGCGTTGCCCAGCTTGTCCTGGTCGGCCTTGGACTTCGGCTCGATGGCGACGTCGACGACCGGCTCGGGGAAGGTCAGGTTCTCGAGAACGATCTGGTCCTTCTCGTCGGTGAGCGTGTCACCGGTGCGCATGTCCTTGAGACCCAGGAAGGCCACGATGTCACCGGCATAGGCGACATCGAGATCCTGCTTGGAGGCCGAGTTCATCTCGAGGAGGCGACCGATGCGCTCCTTCTTGCCGCTGCGGGTGTTGACGACGGTCGAACCCTTCTCGAGCGTGCCCGAGTAGATACGGGCGAAGGTCAGGCGACCCTCGCGCTGATCGATCGTCATGAGCTTGAAGGCGAGGGCCGAGAAGGGCTCACCGTCATCGGCCTTGCGGACGCGCTCTTCTTCTTCGTTGCGCGGGTTGGTGCCCTCGATGTCGGGCAGGTCGAGCGGCGACGGCATGTAGTCGACAACGGCGTCGAGCAGCGGCTGCACACCCTTGTTCTTGAAGGCGGTGCCCATGAGGATCGGCACGATGTGGCCCTCGATGGCGCCCTGGCGGATCGAAGCCTTGAGGTCGGCCTCGGAGATTTCCTCGCCCTCGAGGTACTTCTCCATGATGCCCTCGTCGTAGCTGCTGAGGGCGTCGAGCAGCAGCTCGCGGTACTCCTCGGCCTGGTCGGCGAGCTCGTCGGGGATCTCTTCGATGTTGTAGGTCGCGCCGAGGTCCTTCTCGTCGGTCGCCTGGGGCCACACGAGGGCCTTCATGCGAACCAGGTCGACCACGCCGGCAAAGTCGCCCTCGGCGCCGATCGGCAGCTGAAGGACGGCCACGTCTTCGGTCAGGCGTTCCTTGATGGTGTCGAGGCAGTAGAAGAAGTCGGCACCGGTGCGGTCGAGCTTGTTGACGAAGCACATGCGGGGCACGCCGTACTTGTCGGCCTGGCGCCACACGGTCTCGGACTGCGGCTCGACGCCGGCTACACCGTCGAATACCGCAACCGCGCCGTCGAGCACGCGCAGCGAACGCTCGACCTCGACCGTGAAGTCGACGTGGCCCGGGGTGTCGATGATGTTGATCTTGGTCTTCTTGGCCGGGTCGTCGTCTTCGCCCCAGTAGCAGGTTGTGGCAGCCGAGGTGATCGTGATGCCACGCTCCTGCTCCTGCTCCATCCAGTCCATCGTGGCGCCGCCGTCGTGGACCTCACCGATCTTGTAGTTGACGCCGGTGTAGTAGAGGATGCGTTCGGTGGTGGTGGTCTTGCCCGCATCGATGTGGGCCATGATGCCGATGTTGCGGACCTTGTCGAGTTTGTGACGTGCCATGACGATGTTGCCTCGGTTGCGTTGCCTCGGTTTGCCGTGCTGCTCGGGGCGGTGCCTTCGCTGCTTCGGGCTTTGCGGATTGGGGGGTCGGAGCGGGTCGGGAAGACGCTGGGAAGGGCAGGCCGCAGGCCCCGGTCAGCACAAGCCGCCGGTCGCCACGGCGGTGTTACCAGCGGTAGTGGGCGAAGGCCTTGTTGGAGTCGGCCATCTTCTGGAGATCATCGCGACGCTTGATCGAAGCGCCGATGCCGTTGCTGGCATCCATGATCTCGTTGGCCAGACGCTCGGCCATCGTGCGTTCGCGGCGGGCCCGCGAGAACTCGACCAGCCAGCGGATGGCGAGGGTGTTCGCACGCTTCGGGCGAACTTCGACCGGCACCTGGTAGGTCGCGCCACCGACGCGGCGGCTACGAACCTCGAGGGGCGGCTTGACGTTCTCGACCGCACGCTTGAGCGTGGCGACCGGGTCGTCGCTGGTGCGCTGACCGATCGTCGAGAGGGCGCTGTAGACAATGCGTTCGGCGGTCGAGCGCTTGCCGTCGAGCAGCACCTTGTTGATGACCTGGGTGACGAGGACCGATTCGTACAGCGGATCGGCCGGGACGTCGCGACGGGGTGCTGCGTTCTTGCGCATGGTCAGCCCTTCTTTGCGCCGTAGCGGCTGCGAGCCTGCTGGCGCTTGTCGACACCGCTCGCATCGAGGGTGCCGCGAACGATCTTGTAGCGGACACCCGGAAGGTCCTTCACACGACCACCGCGCACGAGGACGATCGAGTGCTCCTGCAGGTTGTGGCCCTCACCCGGAATGTATGCAGTCACTTCCATACCGGTGGTGAGGCGAACACGTGCGACCTTGCGGAGGGCGGAGTTCGGCTTCTTCGGGGTAGCGGTGTACACACGGGTGCACACGCCACGACGCTGCGGGGCACCCTTGAGTGCCGGCGTCTTCTCCTTGCGGAACTTCGCCTCGCGTCCATTGCGGACGAGCTGTTGAATGGTGGGCACGATGCTTCCCTGCGCTGTACTCGGGGGGACTAGATGACTGCAGCCCGGCGCGACGAACGGTCAGCCGCTGGGCCAGCAGACAAGCCTACGAACCGCACTAGGCGTGCACAACCTCCCAATGTGACAAAACGGCGAGGCAGCGACGGGCGGGCGTCCGCTTCGAGCGTCGCCGAAAATCGGGGGAAATCGGTTCTTGGAACGATCCTTGCAGGACGCTGCTGCTTCGGCATCAGTACCGCCGGATTCTGGTGCCATGCCCCCTGCCCTTGCCCCGGTATCGCCGGAGCGGCCTTGGTCGCCCCCGGCTCCTGCGCCGTCGCCCCAAGCGGTCGCGCCACCCGAACTCACCGCCGCGTCGAGTCGCTTCGTGTTGTTCCCGGCCCGCGCTTTTCTGGCATTCGGCTGGTTGCGCGCTGCCGCCGAGAAAGCGATCTCCCCCGACTGGTGGTCGGGGGCCGAGCTCGAGGCCTTCCTGGCCGAGCAGAGCACCCACATGCTCGCGTTCATGGACCCGTTGACCGACTCGCTCGTCCGTCCGCTCCCCCAGCTCACCGCGCTCGTGGTCATGGTCGTGCAGCTGGTTCTCGGTGCCGCCTTGTTGACCGGTCGAAGGCTCGGCGGAGCGCTCCTCGCAGCGTGCGGTCTGAACACGATCTTCGTGCTGCTCGGCGCCGTCGATCCGTCAGCCTTCTATTTGGTACTCCAACTCACGCTGCTACTCGCACTCGCAGCCCAACATGGTTGGTTCACGACCAGCCGGCGGCTCAGCGTCATCGCCGGCAGCGCCGCGGCGATGGTGCTGCTCGCGCCCTTCGTTCGCACGATCCACCCAGCCGAGGTCATCGACGACCCGGCGATCATGCTCGTCACGCTGCTCGTACTGCTCGCCGCGACGCAGGTGTTCGCCCTGTTCGACGGCCGCTTCCGGTCCCAGTCGCGGCGGTTATCGTCCTCGACATGAGTTCGCCGTTGCCGCTGCGCTTCCTGCGATCCGCGAGCGAGCACGGACAGCTCCCGGAGTCGGTTGCCGAGTTCGCGATCGTCGGCCGGTCCAACGTCGGCAAGTCGTCGCTCATCAATGCGATCGCCCAGCGCAAGAAACTCGCCCGCACGTCGAAGACACCCGGGGCAACGCAGCTGCTCAACGTCTACGAGTTCGGCGACGAGGATTCGGGCCGGTGGCTGGTCGACCTGCCCGGTTATGGCTACGCCAAGATGAGCAAGGCGCAGCAGCAGACGATGGCGACGATGATCAACGACTACATGCTCGAGCGCGAAACGGTCGACGGCGCGATCGTCCTGATCGACGCGAACGTGGGCCCGACCGACCTCGACCTGCAGACGGTCGACTGGCTCCGCCACATCGAACTCGACTTCATCCTGGTCGGCACGAAGATCGACAAGATCAAGTCGTCCCAGCGCGGCAAGAAGCAACGCACGGCCGCCGAGAAGCTGGGCGTCAAGTCCGGCGAGATCTCCTGGGTGTCGTCGGAGACGGGCGCGGGGATCCCCGAGCTCCGCTCCCGAGTGGCAGCACTGCTCCTCGACGAGTAGCCCGACCGACCTGCCCCCAGCCCGACCGGCACCAGCGTTCTCACCGACTCAGAGCCCGCTCTTTTGCTTCTCACCGACTCGGTGCCCGGTTTTCGGATCTGAAATCGGTGAGAAGTCAGATCCGGATCTGGAGTCGGTGAGTTCTGCGGTCAGGTTGGGGTGGGCGGAAGGCGCCAGTCGATCGAGTCGCGGCCGGCCGCGGTGAGCGCGGCGTTGGCGCGGCTGAACGGCTTGGATCCGAAGAAGCCGCGGCTCGCCGACAGCGGGCTCGGGTGCGGCGACTCGATGACCTGGTGGTGTGGCGCGATGAGCGGCTTCTTGGCGCGCGCATTGTTACCCCACAGGATGAACACACACGTCTCCGGCTTGGCCGACACCACCTGAATCACGCGGTCGGTGAACGTCTCCCAACCCTTGCCCCGATGGCTGCCGGCCTGGTGCGCCCGCACCGTGAGCGACGTGTTCAGCAGCAGCACACCGCTGCGGGCCCACGATTCGAGGAAGCCGTGGTTCACGGGTGCGATGTCGAGGTCGTCGGCCAGCTCCTTGTAGATGTTGCGCAGCGACGGTGGGATGTCGGTGCCAGGCCGCACCGAGAAGCTCAGGCCGTGCGCCTGTCCCGGGCCGTGATACGGATCTTGGCCGAGGATGACGACCTTGGTGTCCGCATACGGGGTGAGGTGCAACGCGGCGAAGACGTCCTCATGCGCCGGATAGATCGTGGCGGAGGCCCGTTCGGCTCGCACGAACTCCTGGAGTGACGGCCAGTACGGCTCCTCGAACTCGGATCGCAGCAGCGGGTTCCAATCGGTCGTCGCCATCGGCGATGAACCTAGCCGAGGTGTGACGCCTGGCCGATTGCGTGGCCGTCGAGGCGTGTGCTCAACTTCCCCAACTTTCGGGATGCGGAATGGGGATGCGGACGTGACGAAGCAGAAGGTCGCGATTCTGGGCGGTGGCGGGGGCGCTATCGCCACGGCGATGGAACTCAGCGCGACGGCGAGCCAGCGGGCGAAATACGACATCACGGTGTACACGCCCGGGTGGCGGCTCGGCGGCAAGGCCGCCAGCGGGCGGAACCGATCGCTGGGGGATCGGATCGAGGAGCACGGGCTCCATGTGCTGTTCGGCTTCTACGACAACACGTTCGAGATGCTCAGGACCGCGTATCGCGAGGCCGATCGGCCGGCGTCGGATCCGATGGCAACATTCGACCAGGCACTCACGCCCTGCGATGAGCTCGTCGTGTACGACCTGTGGAAGGGCACGTCGACCGGATTCTCGTTCACGGCCCCGACGAACGGTGCCGAGCCCGGCGAGTCCGCCGTGCCGACGTTCGCCGGCGTGGTCGACGAAATCGGACAGATCATCGTCGACGTCGCCCGCATGCTCCTCCACCACGGACAGTCGCTCGGTTACCACGAGAACGCGCCCGGTGGACCCGCCGCCACCGCTTCCGCAGCCACGAAGTCGTGGTGGGACCGCATCGTCGACTGGGTCCGCGGCCTGCTCGGGCGGTTCGGCCAGGCCGCCGAGGACGAGTTCTTCAAGCTCCTCACCGATCTCGAGCACCAACTCGAACACGACATCGGGGAGAGCCTGCAGCACGAGCTCGATCCGTGGATCCGGCGACTTCGCACCGCGGCCAACGTGATCTACGAGGCATGGGTCCGACATCACCTCGACGACGCTGATGTCCGCTTCTGGTACACGACACTCGACCTCGCCTCGACGATCTTCGTCGGCATCGTCGAAGACAACCTGCTCGGCGACGGCTTCCAGGCAGTCAACGACGAAGAGCTTCGCGCCTGGCTCCATCGCCACGGCGCCAAGGAGGTCACGCTCGAGAACTCGCCCCTGCTGCGCGGGCTCTACGACCTGACCTTCGCGTATGAGGACGGTGACACCTCGAAGCCGAACCTGGCCGCCGGGTCCGCGGTCGAAGCGATGATCCGGATCGTGACCCAATACAAGGGCCACATCCTGTACAAGATGAACGCCGGCATGGGCGACACGGTGTTCGCGCCGATGTACGAAACCCTCGTCAAGCGCGGCGTGCGCTTCGAGTTCTTCCACTGGGTCGACAAGCTGACGGTCGATCCGCACGCCGATCTGGTCGACACGATTCAGGTGTACTCGCAGACCACGCCGTCCGCGTCGTATCCGTACCTGATCGACGTCGCCGGCGTGCCCTCGTGGCCGTCCGAGCCGGACTGGGACCAACTTGAGCACGGCACCAAGCTCCGAGACGACGGCGTGAACCTCGAGCACACGCCGAATCCGCTCGGCAAGCCGATCACCACCCTCCGTCGCGGCGTCGACTTCGACCACGTCGTGCTCGGCATCTCGATCGGTTCGCTCGGCGGCATGTGCGACGAGCTGTCGGAGCGAGATCCGCAGTTCGCCGCGATGCTCGACCATTCGGCCACGGTCGCCACCCAGGCGTTCCAGACCTGGTCCGGCCGCACGACCGAGGAGCTCGGCTGGGCCTACGACGCGGAGTCGATCGCCGGCGCCTACCGCGAGCCGCTCGACACCTACTGCAACATGAGCCACCTGATCGACCGAGAAGCGTGGCCTAAGGGCGACGTCGCCAGCATCGGCTACTTCTGCGGGCCTCTCGACGACCGCAATGCTCACCCGACGCCGGGCGAGCACGCCGCCAGCACCGAGGCGGTCAAGGAGCGTGCGGTGCGCTTCCTGGATCAGGATGGCGGCGGCTTGTGGCCCAAGGCAACAAGCGGCTCGGGCTTCGACTGGGATGTCCTGTTCGACCCCGACGACGGCACCGGGTCGGAACGGTTCGACCGTCAGTACTGGCGTGCGAACACCCAGGGAAGCGAGCGCTACGTCCGCACTCCTGCCGCCGACATCCGCTACCGGCTCTGGCCCGACGGCACCGCCTTTGCGAATCTTGCGTTGGCCGGTGACTGGACACGCAACGGCATCGACGGAGGGGCCTTCGAGGCTGCGGTGACATCGGGCCGTCTGGCGTCGAAGGCCATCTCCGGCTACCCCCGCCACGTACCGGGCGCACACGGCTTGTTCGAGGACAGCCGCGAGCACGCGGGCCCACCGCCCTATGTCGAGTTCGGCGGCCTCGACACGTTCCCGGGCCCGTACCAGTGCAAGGACACCGAGCTCTGGTCGTTCATGGTCAAGGCCGATGAGAACCGGCTGCAACAACTCATCGACCGGGTCTTCAACGAGCCGGCGGCCGGCGATATGCGCTTCGCACCGCTCGGCCCCTACGTGATGATGTCGCTGGGCGACATCCACCACGTGATCCCGGAGACACCGCCGTTCAACACGATGGGGAGCGTGGACGAGACCCAGGTGGCGTTCTGGGTACCGACGGTCCAGGTCACCGAACACGATGGGGAACTTCGCGCCAGCCGCTTCTTCATGTTCACCTCGTACATCTGGGTGAACAACGCGATGTCGATGGCGACGGGCCGCGAGGTGTACGGCTGGCCGAAATCGATGGCCGAGATCACACTGCCCGACGACAGCAGCAAGGACTTCGCCATGAAGTGCTACGGGCTCGACTTCGGTCCCAACAACATGCCGGCGTTCATGCCGCTCCTCGAGATGACACCGAGCGGGTCCGGATCGGAGGCCGCCGGCATCCGCGGCTCCACGTTGCTCGACATGGTCAAGGCGCTCTACACGACTTACGAGACGGCCACCGGCAACCACATCGAGATGACCTGGGACATCGGTGCCGACCTACTCAACGATGTCGTGACCACCGCGGTTCCCGAGCTCTACCTCAAGCAGATTCGCGACATCGAGTCAGGTCTCGGCGCCGCATATCAGGCGATCTGCGCGTCGCGAGCGGTCACCGAGAAGCTCGAGTTCGAAGGGATGACCGAGGCGTACAACCTCACGTTGCACCACATCGACAGCCACCCGGTCGGCCACGATCTCGGTATCGAGGACCAGGAGTTGCAGGTCGGCTTCAAGGTCTCGATGGAGTTCCTGCAGGACGTCGGCGAGATCCTCTGGACGGCGGACCCGACCGGCGGCTGAGGCGGGTGCGCCCGCGGCTCCGGCGAGCGGTCAGCGTTCGGCCGAGGGCACCTCGACGCCGGCGAGCGACGCCCGCGCCAGCGTCAGGGCCTCGACGGCAAAGCGCACCGTCGCCGACAGGTCCATGGAGTCGATCCGCTCCGCGGCTCGCGCCCGGAGTTCATCGTCGATCGACGCGTCCATCAGCGGCACGAGTTCGTCGAGCTCCGCTTGACGATCGGGCAGGATCGGCGCGACTCGGTAGCGATCTTGCCATTCGAGGAGCACGGCAGCGTCGAACCACGAGCGCGCCTTAAGCAGGCCGATCGCTGCCGTCAGCAGCCACCCAGTCGGCACCCGCGGATCGGTCACATCGATGGACTCCAGTTGCGACGCGGTATCGGCGAGATGTTCACCCAACTCTGCGTTCTGGGCCCGCAAGCCGACCAGATGCCGCTCGGCCGTTGCGCCGAGGAAGTGATTCTGCACCGAGGCGAATTGCTCGATGTAGCCCGGCAACGCCTCCATCAACGGACCCGGATCGACGTCGTCGCCGTAGCGATCGACGTCCCACCGCCCCAAGGTCTCCCACGTCGGTCCCAGCGGGAGTGACCGGTCCAGCGCATCGATCGCCAGCGAGCGAGCGCGCTCACCGAGCCCGGAGTAGCCGCACATCGAGGATTGACTGATCTGCAAAGCGGCCGCCAGCAGTCGCGAGTGTTCGTCCGCGACACCGCCGAGACGCTCGAGGAGTCCGCCGATCGCCTCGATCCCCTCCCGGAGCTGACCGGTGAAGAACATGACCGACGTGCCGTGCACGAGCCGATGGTCGAGATCCTCGGTGGCGATGTCGTCGATCAGGGCGACACCTCGGTGGATGTAGGCGATGGCCCGCTCGTTTTCGACCCCGTGCATGAGCCCGGCGGCGGCGACGAAGAATGCGCCGAGTCGCTCGATGGGCGGCTGGGCATCGAAGTCGTCCATGTCGATCGTGGCCTGGGCCCACTGGCTCGGCTCGAGGCGAGACCGCCAGAGCAGTTCGAGAGCGATGTGTCCGGACAAGGCGCAGGCCGAGGCGGTATCGCCTGCGCTGTGCGACCGGAACCACGCCGACCGCAAGTCGCCCCACATCGTGTCGACGGCTACCCGGCCACGTTCCTCGTCGACGGTGATGCTCCGCGCGGCTTCCGCCGCAACCGCGGTCGCGAAATAGGCGGTGTGACGGGCGAGCAACGCCTCGTCGGTCCCAAGCTGATCGGCGCCGAACTCTCGCAGACTCTCGAGCAGGCGATACCGGGCTGTTGGCCCGGTCAGATCCACGAGGACCATCGACTGATCGACGAGGCCCTGCATGAAATCGAGCACGTCGAGATCGTCGAGTTCATCGTCGGCGCAGACCGCCTCGGCGGCCGCGAGGGAGAAGGGACCGGCGAACACGGCGAGCCGCCGGAACAGCAGCTGCTCGCCGTCAGCGAGGTGTGTGTACGACCAATCGATCGTGTCGACCAGTCGCCGGTGGCGCTCGACCGTGCCATCTTTGCTGGCCAGCAGGCGAAATCGACTGTCGAGGCGATCGAGGATCTCCTCGGGAGTCAGGCTTCGCACCCGTGCGGCTGCGAGCTCGACCGCGAGCGGAATGCCATCGAGCTGAGTGACCAGGTCACAGATCACGACCATCCGCTCCGGTCCGAAGTCGAGGTCGGGGTTTGCCGCCTCGGCCCGCTGGCGAAAGAGTGTGACCGCTGGACTATCGGCCGAACTCGAGTCGAGTGGCGACAGGAAGTGGACACGCTCGCCCGCATGACCGAGGGCGACGCGGCTCGTGGCGAGAATGTGGAGGTTGGGACACGACTCGAGGAGCGACGCGACCAGATCCCGGGACGCCTCGATCACGTGCTCGCAGTTGTCGAGAATCAGCAGCATCCGGCGATCCTCGATGCCGTCGACCACCGCCTCGAGCGCCGTTCGCCCAAGCGAAGAAAAGCCCAGGGCTTCGACGACGGCAAACGGCACCGCTGATGGCTCCCGGGCCGGCGCGAGTTCGACGAACCACACGCCGTCGTCGAAGTCCTCCAAGACCTCGGCGCCCACCTGAATCGAGAGGCGGGTCTTGCCCATGCCGCCGAGGCCGCGAATCGTGACCAGGCGGGACTGACCGAGGTGGTCGACGACGGCTGAGCCGTCAGCCTCTCGCCCCACGAACTCGGTCACTTGCACCGGCAGGTTGGTGAGGCGGCGACTGAGGCTGTTCAGGTCTGGATGTGCGCCGTCGACTCCGGGGATCGGGACCTGCCAGATCTGTTCGGGTGCACCCAGGTCTTTGAGTCGATGTTCGCCAAGATCGATGAGCTCGATCTCGCGCCCGACACGGTCGAGATGGATCCGGATCTCATCGCTGATCACGAACTGGCCACCGTGGGCCGCTGAGCTGATGCGTGCAGCGCGGTTGACCGGCGGGCCGAAGTAGTCACCATCACGCTCGTGCGACTCGCCGGCGTTCAGTCCCATGCGGATTCGGATCGGGACTTCCTGGGCCCACGCTTCCTCGGCGAGCTGAGACTGGATCGCCACTCCAGCGTCAACCGCAGCGGTCGCGCTCTGAAAGGCGATACCAAAGGCGTCGCCGGCGGTGGAGAACACATAGGCGTCGAAATCGTCGACCACTTGCCGGACGATCTCGTCGTGGCGGCCGAGTGCCGCTCGCATCAGATCGGGGTGGTGCTCCCACAGCCGGGTCGATCCTTCGACGTCGGTGAAGAGGAAGAACACAAACCCTGTTGGCCTACCCACAGTCGCCAAAGCTAGTCCAGCGAACGATCCGAACTCGGAGGGCCACTACCCCATCGCCTCCGAACGCGTACCGAGCCGGGCGGACCGCCGGGGTGGAGTTAGTCCCTGGCGGCCCGACCGACCCGTTCTTGCTGGGGGGTGTGTGCTGGGGGGCGATTCGTGGGCGAGCGATTGTCGATGCTTGGTCTAGAGGAGTTCGTCCTCCAGAGACCGGTGACGGCGACGAAGGGCTTCGCTGGCCGAGATGGCGACCAGGCCGATTCCCGAGGCGATCAGGGCGATGGCGGCAGGGCCGTTCGCTCCGTCGCCGGTGAGCGCGAGGACCTCGTCGGGGACATCGGAGACCGGGACCGCCGTTGGCGTGATGACGATGCCGAGGATCTCGTCGCCGACCGAGTGATGCGTCGGGTCGCGGTCGGTGACATCTACGGCGCTGGCGTTCTGCCCAACGACGGTGGCCACGAGTGCGTCGGAACCGCTGTCCACAGCGGTGCCCTCGCGAGAGCACTCGAAGCTCTCGCCCGAGCGCAAGGAGTCGGCGGTACAGATCCCGCCGATCGAATCGTCGGTCACGACGAGCCCGAACAGGTCGTCGGGCCCGGTGTTGGTCACGAAGTAGCGCCAAACGATCGGCGCGCCCGGGTCGAGCTCGACGCCGGGAGCCTCGTCGGCGTCGATGCCGTTGGTAGCCAGCTCGATGCTCACGGCCGGCAGCGTCGCCGCCGGTGCCGGCGCCGGGGTGGCTTCGACCGTCGGTTCGGGGGTCGGTTCCGCGGTCGGTTCGGGCGTAGGCGTCGGGTCGGGCTGGAGGTAGCTGCTCGACGCATCGGCCGAGTCGGTTACGCCCGGATTCACGGCTGCCGCGCCGATCGCGGTGGCCACGTTGGTGTACGGCGCATCGCCGGCGATACCCGTGAGTGTGCAGCGCTCGGTGGCGCCGACGGCGATCGAGGCGATCGTGCAGACATCGCCTTCTTGATCGTCGGTCACGGCAACGTCGACCAGCTCGGTGTTGCCGGTGTTGGTGACGTCGTAGGTCCACTCCACCGGATCGCCGGGAGTGACGGTCGCGGTCGATAGCCCATTCGTCGCCTTGGCGACATCGAGGGAGATGTACTGGTAGCGGATGCTCAGTGCGACGTCGGCGAACGTCTCGACCTGCACGGTCGAGTTGCCGCCGCCCCCGAGGGCCTCGAAACCGGCCAAGGTGGCCACGCCGAAGTCGATCGCCGGCGTGTCGATGAACGTTGTCAGCGCCGCGGGGTCGAGGATCGTGAGCGTCTGGCTCTCCTGTGCGCTCCCCGGCGTTGCGCTCTGGCCGGTGCCACCCGGCGCCATCGCCGCGAATGATTCCTGGACCACGTCGGTCTCGAACATGACGGTGGTGGACGCGGCGCCGGCCTGGCAGTCGGCGTAGGTCGGCGCGCCACCACCGCTCAGCCCGACGCAGAGTTGGACGTTGGTCGAGACCAGGAAGTCCGCCTGACCGCCGGACTGGTTGACGATGCGCAGGACGCGCCCTTCGTACTCGCCGGAGATCGTCAACTCGGCGGCGGCGAGCACGCCGAGCGACCCATCGAAACCTGGGATGCTCAGTGTTTCGGTGAAGTCGGTGAGTCGAATACCCGTGGCGTCATCGCCACCGGAGTCTTGGGCCGAAACGCCGGGAGCGAGACCCAGTCCAGCAGCGGCAACCAGCAGCATCACGATCAGTCCCGCAAGGAAGCCGCGCAGCAGCGCCTGCTTCGATCGGCCGATCGTGGTCGTGGTGTGCATGTGGGGTCCCGTCGTGGTCGACGCTTGTCGCCATCTCTGCGATCCGCCCATCGGCGAAACAACAGAAACAACAACAGCCCCTACAGCCACAGGAACTACACCAGCGAAATTTCATCGCGTCAACCACGCAGCGTGGCTTGTAACGCAATTGCAACCCCACACGGCGGTCGCCCCGGCTTTGGTCGCCGGCCGACGCCAAACCAGCCGACCCGCAAAACGGCGAACGGCCCGACCCCGAAGGGCCAGGCCGGTCACTCGATGGTTTCGCTCCCCCGCCGCTGCCGTGAGGAAGCCGGGGGGTCGAGGTCAGGACTGAATGTCGATGATGTCGGCCAAACGGCCGCCGGCACCCGTGCCGCCACCGGCGAGCCATTCGCTCGGATCGATGTCGGAGTCCTCGGAGGTGTAGAAGTCCATCGGCGTGTAGTCCGGAGCCTCGGTCACGACCTCGCGGTACCGATCGATGCCCGTACCTGCCGGGATCAGCTTGCCGATGATGATGTTCTCCTTGAGACCACGCAGACCGTCGTTCTTGCCCTCGATGGCGGCCTCGGTCAGGACACGAGTCGTCTCCTGGAACGATGCAGCCGAGAGCCACGAATCGGTGGCCAGCGATGCCTTGGTGATACCCATGAGCACCGGACGGCCATCGGCCGGACGCTTGCCCTCGGTCACCAGTGCACGGTTGACGTCACGGAACACCTTGGCGTCGACGCTCTCGCCGGGGAGGAAGTCGGAATCGCCGGCCTCGCCGATGGCGATACGACGGGTCATCTGTCGCACGATCAGCTCGATGTGCTTGTCGTGGATCGACACACCCTGGTCGCGGTACACGGCCTGGACTTCCTCGACCAGATAGCGCTGGGTCTCACGGATACCACGGATCTCGAGGAGCTCCTTGGGATCACGGGGACCCTCGACGATCGGATCACCGGCGACGATCTCGTCACCGTCCTCGACCTCGAGACGCTGCTGACCGGGGATGAGGTAGACCTCTTCCTCGCCGTCGTCGCCGACGACGGTGATCGCACGACCGCGACCCTCGTCCTCGCCGATCCGGACGACACCGGAGATGCGGCTCAGCGTGGCCTTGCCCTTCGGCGAACGAGCCTCGAACAGCTCGACGACTCGGGGCAGACCACCGGCGATGTCCTTGCCCTTGGAGGCGACACCACCGGTGTGGAACGTACGCATGGTCAGCTGGGTACCCGGCTCACCGATCGACTGGGCGGCGATGACGCCGACGGCCTCGCCGACCTCGATGTGACCACCGGTCGCCAGCGACATGCCGTAGCTCAGGCCACTGATGCCGTGACGGGAATCGTCGGTGAGCGGCGACAGGCAGCGCACCTCGGTGATGCCCTCGTCGTCGCGCATCCGCTCCATCATCTCTTCGTCGATGATCGTGCCGGCGGCGTAGACCGTGCCGTCCTCGAGGGTGATGTCCTCGCCGAGGGTTCGGCTGAACAGTCGGGTCTCGAGGTAGTAACGCGCACCCGACTCGTCGGGCTTGACGTCGTCGATGACGATCGTCGGCGGGCGGCCACCATCGGCGAAGGGATCCTCGTCGTTGATGATGACTTCCTGGGCGACGTCGACGAGACGGCGGGTCAGGTACCCGGAGTCGGCGGTACGGAGCGCCGTATCGACCAGACCCTTACGGGCACCCGGCGTGGCGATGTAGTACTCGAGCATCTTGAGACCCTCGCGGTAGTTCGACTTGATCGGACGAGGGATCAAGTCACCGCGGGGGTTGGCCACGAGACCACGCATACCGGCGATCTGGCGGACCTGCATCCAGTTACCACGAGCACCCGAACCGACCATCATGTCGACCGGATTGAACTTCTGGGCCTTGAGATTCTTCTGCATCTCATCGGCGATCACCGACGTGGCGTCGGTCCAAATCTCGACCTCCTGCTGGCGGCGCTCACCATCGGTGATGATGCCCCGGCGGAAGTGCTGCTCGACCCGGTCGGCCTCGGCCTCGTACTGGTCCAGGATCTCCTGCTTGTTCTGCGGAGTCTGGACGTCGTCGATCGAGACGGTCACACCGGACTTCATGGCATAGAGGAAGCAGATGTCCTTGAGCCCGTCGAGGCTGAGCGCGACGTCCTGCTTGGGGAATTCGCGGGCCAGCGTGTCGATGAGCTCACCCATGTACCGCTTGTCGACCGGACGGTTGACGAACGGGAAGTCGGCCGGGAGCACGTTGTTGAACAGCACACGGCCGACCGTGGTCGGGTGATAGGTCGCCGCCACACCGTTGGCCGGTGTTGCCACCAGGCCCGGGGTGCGGAACTCGATCTGCTCGTGGACGGCAACGTGGCCGTCCTCGTAGGCCCGATCGAGCTCGTCGAAGCTGCGGTACACGGGCAAACGCTCGGGCACCTCGGCGTCGGGGTCCGGATCGTCGGTGAGGTAGTACGCACCGATGATCATGTCCTGGGTCGGGGTGACAAGCGGACGGCCGTTGGCCGGGCTCAGCACGTTGTTCGCCGACAGCATGAGGACCCGGGCCTCGGCCTGGGCTTCAGCCGACAGCGGCAGGTGGACGGCCATCTGGTCGCCGTCGAAGTCGGCGTTGAAGGCGGTGCACACCAGCGGGTGGAGCTGGATGGCCTTGCCCTCGACCAGTACCGGCTCGAACGCCTGGATACCCAGACGGTGGAGCGTGGGCGCACGGTTCAGCATGACCGGGTGTTCCTGGATCACCTCGGCGAGGACATCCCAGACCTCGCCCCGGCGACGCTCGACCATGCGCTTGGCGGACTTGATGTTCTGGGCGATGCCCTCGTCGACCAGCTTCTTCATGACGAACGGCTTGAACAGCTCGAGCGCCATCAGCTTCGGCAGACCGCACTGGTGGAAGCGCAGGGTCGGGCCGACCACGATGACCGAACGGCCGGAGTAGTCGACACGCTTGCCGAGCAGGTTCTGGCGGAAGCGACCCTGCTTGCCCTTGAGCATGTCCGAGAGGGACTTGAGCGGGCGGTTACCGGGGCCCGTCACCGGGCGACCGCGACGGCCGTTGTCGAACAGTGCGTCGACGGCCTCCTGGAGCATGCGCTTCTCGTTGTTCACGATGATCTCGGGAGCACCGAGATCGAGGAGACGCTTCAGGCGGTTGTTGCGGTTGATGACCCGGCGGTACAGGTCGTTGAGGTCCGAGGTCGCGAAGCGGCCACCGTCGAGCTGCACCATCGGGCGCAGTTCCGGCGGGATGACCGGCACGACGTCGAGCACCATGGCGCCCGGATCGTTGACCCGGTTGCCACGCTCGTCACGGCGGTTGAAGGCGGTGACGATCTTGAGGCGCTTGATGGCCTTCTGCTTGCGCTGGGCCGACAGCGGACGCTGCCCCTCTTCGGGGTTGATGGCCGCGCGGAGCTTGACCTCTTCCTCGTCGAAGTCGATCCGGTCGATGA
This sequence comes from Actinomycetota bacterium, assembly GCA_039028435.1. Classification (GTDB taxonomy): domain Bacteria; phylum Actinomycetota; class Acidimicrobiia; order Acidimicrobiales; family UBA10347; genus UBA10347. The sequence continues at coordinate 51,544 of JBCCIC010000021.1, forward strand.
GCGACTGGATCGCGTCGGCGCCCATGCCACCCTCGAAGTACTCGCTGTAGCGATCGGCGAGCTCACGCCACAGCATCTCGTCTTCGATGATCTGGCGGGAGAACAGGCTCTTGAACTGGTCGAAGGCGAGTTCGATCAATTCGAGCTCGGCCTCGTACTCCTCGCGGATGGCCTCGAGGTCCTTGTCGGCAGCCTTGCGGCGCTGCTTGATCTCGCTGTCGGTGCCGCCGTCCTTCTCCAGGTCGGCGAGCTCTTGCTCGAGCTCCTCGGTGCGCTCCTGTAGACGGAGGTCACGCTCCTTGGCGATGTCCTCCTTCTCCAGCAGCATTTCCTTCTCGAGCTCGTCGAGGTCCTCGTCGCGCTTCTCCTCGTCGACCCAGGTCACGAGGTTGGCGGCGAAGTAGATGACCTTCTCGAGCTGCTTGGCCTTGAGCTCTTCCTTGGGCTCGGTGCCCATGAGCAGGTAGGCCAGCCACGAGCGGGTGCCACGCAGATACCAGATGTGCACGGCCGGCGCGGCCAACTCGATGTGGCCCATCCGCTCGCGGCGGACCTTCGAGCGGGTGACCTCGACGCGGCAGCGCTCACAGATGATGCCCTTGAAGCGGATGCGCTTGTACTTGCCACACGCGCACTCCCAGTCCTTCTGGGGACCGAAGATGGTCTCGCAGAAGAGGCCGTCCTTCTCGGGCTTGAGCGTGCGGTAGTTGATGGTCTCGGGCTTCTTGACCTCGCCGTTGGACCAGGTACGAATGGAATCGGCCGTTGCCAGGCCGATCCGCAGGTGTGCGAAATCGTTGACGTCGAGCATCAGCTGCCCATCCTTTCGGCTCGTTCGCGAGCTCTCCGGGCGTCCTCCTCATCGGAGCCTCGCTCCGGACGGGACAGGTCGATGCCCAGTTCTTCGGTGGCTCGGAAGACCTCGTCGTCGAGCTCGCGCATCTCGATCGAGGAGCCGTCGAGGTTGAGGACCTCGACGTTGAGGCACAGGGCCTGCATCTCCTTGATGAGCACCTTGAAGCTCTCGGGGATTCCGGGCTCGGGGATGTTCTCGCCCTTGACGATCGCCTCGTAGACCCGGACACGTCCGAGCACGTCATCGCTCTTGATGGTGAGCAACTCCTGGAGGCAGTAGGCGGCGCCGTAGGCCTCGAGGGCCCACACTTCCATCTCACCGAAGCGCTGGCCACCGAACTGGGCCTTACCGCCAAGCGGCTGCTGGGTGATCATCGAGTACGGGCCAGTCGAGCGGGCGTGGATCTTGTCGTCCACCAGGTGGGCGAGCTTCAGGATGTACATGAAGCCGACCGTGGTGCGGTTGTCGAACGGCTCGCCCGTGCGCCCGTCGAAGAGCTGGGTCTTGCCGTCGTCGCCGATCAGGCGTTCGCCGTCGGGGCTTTCCGGGTTGAGGTTGCGCAGGATCTGCTGGATGGTCGGGTGCTTGCCCGCCATCTCGACCTCGTCCCACTTTGCGCCGTCGAACACCGGGGTGGCCACGAGGGTCGACGGCTTGGTGACCGGACGGGTCTTGGTCTCGGTGCCACGGATCGGATCGTCGCCGACCCGGTCACCGTCGACTTCCCAGCCCCACCGGGCCGCGTAACCGAGGTGCGACTCGAGGACCTGGCCGACGTTCATGCGGCTCGGCACGCCGAGCGGGTTGAGGATGACATCGACCGCGGTGCCGTCGGCGAGGAACGGCATGTCCTCGACCGGCAGGATGCGGCTGATGACGCCCTTGTTGCCGTGGCGACCGGCGAGCTTGTCACCGACGCTGATCTTGCGCTTCTGCGCGACGTAGACCCGCACCAGTTGATTGACGCCGGGGGGCAGCTCGTCGCCGTCGTCGCGGCTGAACACGCGAACGTTGGTGACCTTGCCCTGTTCGCCGTGCGGCACCTTGAGGCTGGTGTCACGGACCTCGCGGGCCTTCTCACCGAAGATGGCCCGCAGGAGGCGCTCTTCAGGGGTCAGCTCGGTCTCGCCCTTGGGGGTGACCTTGCCGACGAGGACGTCGCCCGGCTTGACCTCGGCACCCACGCGGATGATGCCGCGCTCGTCGAGGTCGGCGAGGATCTCCTCGCTCAGGTTCGGGATGTCCCGGGTGATCTCCTCGGGGCCGAGCTTGGTGTCACGGGCATCGATCTCGTGCTCGTGGATGTGGATCGACGTGAGCACGTCGTCCTTGACCAGACGCTCGCTCAGGATGATGGCGTCCTCGAAGTTGTAACCACGCCACGGCATGAAGGCCACGAGCAGGTTCTTGCCGAGGGCCAACTCGCCGTGATCGGTCGAGGGGCCGTCGGCGAGGAGCTGGCCCTTCTTGACCTTTTGGCCGGCGACCACACGGGTCTTGTGGTTGATGCAGGTGTCCTGGTTCGAGCGGTTGAACTTCGACAAGACGTGGGTGAACTTGCCCTCGCCGTCGTAGTTCATGATCAGGCTGTTGCCGTTGACCTCTTCGACCGTGCCGTTTTCACGGGCGAGGATCATGTCGGCGGCATCGTTGGCCGCACGGGCCTCGACACCGGTGCCGATGTACGGCGCCTCGGCGCGGAGCAGGGGCACAGCCTGGCGCTGCATGTTCGCACCCATGAGGGCGCGGTTCGCATCGTCGTGCTCGAGGAACGGAATCAGCGCCGTGGCGATCGAGATAATCTGCTTCGGCGAGACGTCCATCATCTGGACTTCGTTCGGTGGGACGTAGGAGATCTCGGTGGTCGCACCGAAGAAGACGTCCTGTTCGAGCTGCAGACGCAGACCCTCGAGGGTTGCCGCCTGCGGCGAGCGACGCACGAGCACCTTGTCGGCGGCGAAGGTGCCGTCGGGGTTGACGGGAGCGTTGGCCTGAGCGACGACGTATTCCTCTTCCTCGTCAGCCGCGAGGTAGCGGATGTCTCGGGTGACCTGGCCGTTCTCGACCACACGGTACGGCGACTCAATGAAGCCGAAGTCGTTCACGCGGGCGAAGCTGGCAAGACCGCCGATGAGGCCGATGTTCGGACCCTCAGGAGTCTCGATCGGGCACATGCGTCCGTAGTGGCTGAAGTGGACGTCTCGCACTTCGAAGCCGGCACGCTCACGGCTGAGGCCGCCGGGGCCGAGCGCCGAGAGGCGACGACGGTGGGTCAGGCCCGACAGCGGGTTGACCTGGTCCATGAACTGCGACAGCTGCGAGGTTCCGAAGAACTCCTTGACCGCGGCGACGACCGGGCGAATGTTGATGAGGGTCTGCGGCGTGATCGCCTCGACGTCCTGGGTGGTCATGCGCTCACGCACGACCCGCTCCATGCGGGACAGGCCGATGCGGACCTGGTTCTGGATCAGCTCGCCCACCGAACGGATGCGGCGGTTGGCGAAGTGGTCCTGGTCGTCGAGTCGGTAGCCCGGCTCGGCCTGGACCAGGTGCAGCAGGTAGGTGCAGCTGGCCAGGACCTCGGCCGGAGTGAGGACCGGCTGATCGATCTCGGGACGCTCGAGCGTCAGCCCGAAGGTCTCCTCGAGTCGATCGATTTCCGGACCGAGCTTGCGGTTGAGCTTGTAGCGGCCGACCCGGCTGAGGTCGTAGCGGCGGCTCTCGAAGAACGCACTGCGGAAGTAGTTGCGGGCCGACTCCACCGACGGCGGCTCACCCGGGCGAACACGCTTGTAGATCTCGAGCAGGGCTTCGTCCTGGGTCTGGGCCAAGAGCTTGGTCTGGTCCTCTTCCCACTGGCCCTCGAGGAAGTCGAAGTGCTGCACGAAGCGGGGCAGGAAGCCGGGGGCGTTCTCCTCGTCGAAGCCGAGCGCCCGCATGAGGGTGAACATCGACAGGCGACGCTTGCGGGCGACACGGGTACCGGCGGTGACGTCCTTGCCGGGCTTCTGCTCGACGTCGAACTCGATCCACTCACCGCGGTAGGGGTGGATGGTGCCGGTGACGAGCTGGTGCTTGGCGAGGTTACGCAGGCGGTAGCGCTCACCCGGCTGGAAGATCACGCCGGGGCTGCGGACCAGCTGGGACACGACGACACGCTCGGTGCCATTGATGATGAAGGTGCCGTTCTCGGTCATCATGGGGAAGTCACCCATGAAGACGGTCTGCTCCTTGATCTCACCGGTCTCGGCGTTCATGAAGCGGGCTCGGACGAAGACCGGTGCGCTGTAGGTCATGTCCTGGCGCTTGCACTCGGCCACCGAGAACTTCGGCGGCGGCCGCAGGTCCTCGTCGGTCGGGTCGAACTCGAGCTCCAGCTGCAGGTTCTCGCTGAAGTCCGTGATCGGGCTGATGTCGCGGAAGATCTGCGCCAGTCCCTCATCGAGGAACCACTGGAACGAATCCCGCTGAATCGAGATGAGGTCGGGAAGTTCGAGAACATCCTCGAGGTTGCCGAACGAATAGCGCCGGGGCGCGGTATCGGGGGCCACGTTCACTCCTGGTTGGTTGGTGTCACCGGTGGTGGCACATGGGTCCGCGGGGCGGACGCCATGTGGCAGATCGAACCCGGATCTGCAACGGGTAGGAGCTCATGAAGAGACGCGCGGCAAACACCACAAGCAGATCCACGGGGGATCAAAGGGGGACAACGCGCGCCGACGACAAGGCCCGAACAGTCTAGACCGCGAAAGTTCCCCTTGACAACGCGCCTGACCTTGATTACGCGGCGTCACTCGCAATCGCAGCTTCGGCTCCGCCTCTGGCCGCTCTGCGGAACGCTGCCCGAACGCGGGCCGCAGCGAATCTACTCCGCAGAGTCGCCCGAGGCCCGCCAGGGCCGAAGCGACGATTGCGAAGCAACTCCGCAGAGTCGCCCGAGGCCCGCCAGGGCCGAAGCGACGATTGCGAAGCAACTCCGCAGAGTCGCCCGAGGCCCGCCAGGGCCGA
>JBCCIC010000022.1:0-53416 GCA_039028435.1 Actinomycetota bacterium
CCCGGGTGCCCGCCCCCGGCGCGGCCCGAGTGACCGTCCCCCCGGCACCCCCCGGGTACCCGGCGGTTTGGCGCTTGGGGCCCTGCCACAAACGCGCATCACCCTGTTGGCCAAGCAAAACGACGCTGCCCCTGTCACCGAGGTGACAGGGGCAGCGTGCGTTGTTGGCTGAGGCCGAGGGCCTCGGCGTGATCAGGCTTCGAAGGTCTCCGCGTTGTCGCCTTCGATCATGGCGTAGGCCGCTTCGACCTCGTCCTCGGGCAGATCATCGGCACCACCGCCGATGTAGTTGCCCTCGTCGTCGTAGGCATGCTCACCGAAGTGCTCCTGGTACTCGGCCGCCACGACGCCACCCTCGGCAGCCTGCTTGATCGACAGGCTGATGCGGCGACGGTCGAGGTCGAGATCGATGATCTTGACCCACAGCTCCTCGCCGGGCGACACGACCTGCTCGGGCAGATCGACGTGGTGCGCCGACATCTCGGAGATGTGGACGAGACCCTCGATGCTGTCGCCGACCTGGACGAACGAACCGAACGGGACCAGCTTGGTGACCCGGCCGTACACGAGCTCGCCAACCTTGTGGGCCGATGCGAACTGCTGCCAGGGATCCTGCTGGGTCGCCTTGAGCGACAAGCTGATGCGCTCGCGGTCGAGATCGACCTCGAGCACCTGGACCTCAACCTCGTCGCCGACCTGGACGACCGAGCTTGGGTGATCGACGTGCTTCCAGGACAGCTCCGACACGTGGATAAGGCCGTCCATCCCGCCAAGATCGACGAATGCACCGAAGTTGACGACCGAGGACACGACACCACGACGGGCCTCGCCCGGCTTGAGGTTGTCGAGGAATTCCTCGCGCTGTTCCTTCTGGGTCTCTTCGAGCCAGGCACGGCGGGACAGGACCACGTTGTTGCGGTTCTTGTCGAGTTCGATGATCTTGGCTTCGAGGGTCTGGCCGACATAGGGCTGGAGGTCGCGGACACGACGCAACTCGACCAGCGATGCCGGGAGGAAGCCGCGGAGGCCGATGTCGACGATCAGGCCGCCCTTGACGACCTCGATCACCGGACCGGACACCATGCCGTCCTCTTCCTTGAGCTGTTCGATCTTGCCCCAGGCACGCTCGTACTGCGCACGCTTGCGGGACAGGATCAGGCGGCCTTCCTTGTCCTCCTTGGTGAGGACCAGCGCCTCGATGCCCTCGCCCATCGACACGACCTCGCGGGGGTCGACATCGTTGCGGATCGAGAGCTCGCGGCTCGGAATGACGCCTTCGGACTTGTAGCCGATGTCGAGCAGGACTTCGTCGGTGTCGATGCGCACGACGGAGCCATTGACCATCTGGCCTTCTTCGACCGACACGAAGGTCATGCCGTACGCGGCATCGAGTTCGGCGTCGGTGATGTCGTCGGAGACGATCTGGCGGGGGGTGTATTCGCCCGTAACCTCGTCGAAGCTGCCGAAGAGGCCACCGTCATCCGACGGGGCTGCAGGAGCTGGGGCTGGAGCTGCCGCAGCTGGTGCTTCTTCGACCGTTTCCTCAACGGTGGTGGTGGGTTCGGGGGTAGCGGTATCGGACACGGGGGTTCTCTATTTCAGTGGACAGGGAAAGCGCCAGAGTGACGCAACGGGTAAGGGTATCGGCCCTGCGTCGCAACAATGCCGGTTCAAGGACCCGTTCCACTGGTGAAATCACGGGCCTCGGATACCTCGAAGCGTCCGGACAGGACGGGGCCGCAGCCCTCCCCGGCGAGTGGCTGCGGCCCCAGATCTCATGGCGGGACCGAGGGGTCGCAGTCATCCCCGGCGCTGACTACAACCCCTCGTCCGGCGTCGCGGGCGAGTCGTGCGGCGGCGGCGGAACTCCGCCTCGCCCGCGAGATCTCACGTCGACCCGACGGGGGGATTCGGGTATTCGATTTCTTGCGGCGCTGTTTCCTGCCATGCGCCGGTGTTCCGGACGTGGCAGGTCGCGTCGAAGTCGCGAACTTTTGTAGGAAATTTCCTGTCATTGAGCCAACACTCTCAAAGTGTCTGAGCCCCGACAGAAGGCGCTCGGCTGCTTCAGCCCTTGGCTCGGCTGCTTCAGCCCTTGGCTGATGCCCAGGTGGGTCCGTCGGCGAGGTTCACGGCGAGCGGCACCCGGAGCTCGAACGCCGAAGCCATGACGTCGACGACAACCGCACGCGTCGCGTCGAGCTCGCTCGGCGGGACCTCGAGGACGACTTCGTCATGCACCTGCAGAATGATGCGCCCGCCGGCGTCCTGCGACGCCAACGCACGGTCGAGCTCGACCAACGCGACCTTGAAGATGTCGGCGGCCAGGCCCTGGATGCCGGCATTCATCGCCTGGCGCTCGGCGGCCATCCGCAGCTGGAAGTTGCCCGAGCTGAGCTCCGCGATCTTGCGCCGACGACCAAACAACGTCTCGGTGTAGCCACGCTGGCGGGCCTCAGCGACCGTGTCGTCCATGTACGCACGGACCGCAGGAAAGGCCTCGAAGTAGGCATCGAGGATGACCTTGGCCTCGCTCGTCGGGATGTCCAGGCGCTGACCCAGCCCGTAGGCCTCCATGCCATACGCGAGGCCGTAGCTCACCATTTTGGCTTTCGACCGTTGGTCCACCGAGACGTCGGCCGCTTCGACGTCGAAGATCCTCGACGCGGTGGCGTTGTGGATGTCGTCGCCGGCCTCGAACGCGCCGATCAGCCCGGGGTCCTCGGCGAGATGGGCGATGCAGCGCAGCTCGATCTGGTTGTAGTCGGCGATCAACATCGTGAAGCCTTCGGCGGCGACGAACGCTCGACGGAAGTTCCGGCCGCGTTCACTCCGGACCGGGATGTTGTGCAGATTCGGCTGGTCACTGCTCAGGCGGCCGGTACGGGCGACCGTTTGGTTGAACGTCGCACGGATGCGGTCGCCGGCGCCGACCTCGCTCAACAGGCCCTCGCCATAGGTGGAACGAAGCTTCTCGACCTCGCGGTACTGCAGCAGGAACTCGACCATCGGGTGCTCGTCCCGCAACTTCTCGAGGGTTGCGGCATCGGTTGAATAGCCCGTCTTGGTCTTCTTCTGCGGTGTGAGGCCGAGCTTGTCGAAGAGGATCTCGCGAAGCTGCTTGGTCGAGTTCAGGTTGAACTCCTCGCCCGCGGCATCGATGACTTCGACTCGAAGGCGGTCACATTCGGCAACCAGCCCGTCGCGCAATTCCGTGAGCACGTCGACGTCGACACCGACACCGAGCGACTCCATCTTGGCAAGCACCCGCACCAGCGGGACCTCGATGTCCTCATTCAGACTGGTGAGGCCCTGGTCGGCCAGCGCCTCGCGCATCGGACCGACGAGTCGCGACACACCGAGTGCCTCGCGGGCCGTGACGAGGGCGTCGTCGACCGTGTCTTCGCCGAAGTCGAGCTGGCCCTCGGGAGCGACCTCGCCTTCGGGCAGCTCCGCCTGGGCGTATCGCTGCAAGAGCCCAGCCAGCGGATAGCCCGCTTCGGCCGGTTCGAGCAGGTAGCCGGCCAGCGCCGTGTCGAAGGAGAACCCCACGAGGTCGACGCCCAGGTCGACCAGGGCCCGCATGGTGGGCTTGATGTCGTGGCCCGCGATCGAACGGTCCGGTGAGCCGAGCGCCTCGGCCAGCGCCTTCTGCACCGACTCGTCGCCGAGCAGCGCTTGGGATACCCACAGCACGTCACCGGACTCCGCGTTGATCGTCACGGCGAGTCCCTGCAGGGTCACGCCCTCGATGCGCCCGGCGATGCCGATGGTGTCGGAACCTGCCAGCGCTCCGAGCGCACTGATGACGTCGGCGGCCGAGTCCGGTGCCGCGACTTCTGCTTCGATCACATCGAGTTCGCCCATCGACGGGCCACCGTCGAAGTCGAGCACCTGGGTCAGCCGGTCATACAGCGCACGAAACTCGAGGAAGTCGAAGAGCTTGCGCACCTCTTCCGCGTCGATCGTGCCGATGTCGAGTGCGTCGAGGTCGACGTCGAGATCTGCGTCGCGAATCAGCGGCATGAGTTCGAGATTGCGGCGAACGTTGTCCTCGAAGTTCGCCAGGTTCTCCCGCAGCTTCGGGGTTTGGTCGTCGATGTGGGCGTAGATGCCGTCGATGCCGCCGTAGGTGTTGATGAGCTTCGCCGCGGTCTTCTCCCCCACACCCGGCACGCCGTCGAGGTTGTCGCTCTTGTCACCACGAAGCGCGGCGTAGTCGACGTAGTCCGCGGGTGCGACACCCGTGCGCTCCTTGATCCCGGCCTCGTCGTAGAACGCGTAGTCGGACACGCCGCGCTTGTTGTAGAGCACCTTGACGTGGGGATCCTCGACCAGCTGGTACGCGTCGCGGTCACCGGTCACGACGATCACGTCGTCGCCCGAGCCCTTGGCCCGCGTGGCCAACGTCGCGATCACGTCGTCGGCCTCGAGCCCTGCCTGGTCGATGATCGGAATGGCGAGCGCCTCGACGAGCTGGCGCACCAGACCGAGCTGCTGGCGCAGGATGTCCGGCGTTTCCTGCCTGCCGGCCTTGTACGCATCGAAGGTCGTGTGGCGGAACGTCGGCTCGGGCCGATCGAACGCCACCACCAGCTTGTCCGGCTCGTGGTCGCGCAGCAGGTTGATCAACATCGAGGTGAACCCGAACACCGCATTGGTCACCTGACCGCTCGTCGTCGCCATGTCCGCAGGCAATGCGAAGAAGGCGCGATAGGTCAGCGAATGTCCGTCGATCAGCATCAGCTTGGCCACGGCCCGAACCTATCGGTTCGCGTCCAGACGAGTGGCGACAACCGCGCCCGCAACCGACATCAAACCTGGCACCGATGTCACTTCGCGCTACAGGGCCGACATCAAACCTGGCACCGATGTCACTTTGCGCGGGAGGGCCGACATCAAACCTGGCACCGATGTCACTTTGCGCAGGCGAGGCGAGTTGTCAGGGAGCGAGCGCTCCCAAGAGGACGTCGTTGGCGACATCTCGGACCGGGCGTCGCTGATCCATCGCCTCCTTCTGCACGAAGCGCATGGCGTCGGCTTCGCTCAGCCCGTGCTGGTCGATCAGCACACCTTTCGCCCGGTCGAGTACCACGCGGTCAGCCAACCGTTGCTCGAGGTCGTCGATCTCGCCGGCCCTGGCGACGAGATCCCGGTAGCGCGCTTGAGCAACGGCGATCTGGGCAGCCAGCTCGCTGCGCTGGAACGGCTTGAGGAGATAGGCGAACACACCCGCCGCAACGGCGTCGTCGACCAGTGGCTTTTGGCTGAACGCCGAGAGGATCACGACCCCGCATACAAGATCATCGGTCAGCGACTTGGCGACCTCGATCCCGGTCTGGCCGGGCATCTTGACGTCGAGCACGGCGACGTCGGGCAGCAGATCCCGGATCATCTCTTCGGCCTCGTCGCCGCGTCCACTCTGCCCGACGACCTCGAACTCGAGGGCCTCGAGTGTCTCGACGATGTCGAGCCGGATGATCGCCTCGTCTTCGGCGACGAACACACGGGTCATGACGCGGTGCTCATGATGCGTTGTACTGGTCGAGCAGCTCGTCCTGGCGGGCCTCGAGCTTCACGATTTCCTCAATCAGCGAGTCGCGATTGCGTCGTTGCATTTCGGCCTGGCGGCGGATCTCGCGGTGCTCCTTCTCCGCCAATGGCGTTTCGCTGACGAGGGCGCGAAGGCGCGCGTCATCGGCCTCGCCTTCGACCTGGATCACCGCCTGCTCGGCGACCGCCAGGTCGGTTCGCAGGCTGGAGAGCCGTACGCCAACATCTTTCAGTCGCTTCTCGATGCGGTTCCGCGCCACGGCCCCAGGATAGGACCGGAATCGCCGAGGTCTGGGTACGGGTGCGGAGATCGGCGCGACGGTGCCGTAGTACGTTCGAGCCGGCGGACCAATGGCGAAAGACCAGTGGCGAAAGCCCAGTGGCGAAAGGGTTCAACTATGGAACAAACGGTGACCGGGCGCGTCGACTTGCTCGCCGAGACCGGCGAACTACGCATCTTGCTCAATCCCGATGCGGCCAACATCTTCATGGGCGGTGACGGCGCGAGCGCCCTCTTGCTTATGCTGCCCGAGCACGCGGACCCTGCCGACGGCGCCGACGGGCAGGAGACGATCCGCCTGACCGCCTCGCGCGGCGTGGTTCGAGCCGGAGCGAACGGGGCGGAGGGCCAAATTCGCCTCTACACCGCCAACGTCTCTGGCGACGAGGCCCGCAAGCCGAACAAGGCCACGATCGAACTGCATGGCGGCAACGGCAACATTCGAGCCGGCGGCCCCGGTCGCGACGGCGATCTGACGCTGTTCGATCAGGACACCCCGCTCGAGGATGCCGGGAATCCCAATGTGGCAGCGATCCGGCTGAATGCCGACGATGCCCACCTGCGAGCGGGCGGCAACGGCCGAGCGGGAGGAATCTCGCTGATCCCGGCCAACGAGACGGGGACCCTGAACTCGGACAATGCCTCGATCCGGCTCGATGCCGGCGTGGCGAGCTACCTGGCCGGCGGAAACGGGACCACCGGAGACATCGGACTCGTGGTGAGTTCGGCGGAAGGCGACATCGGCACCGACGACGCCGACATCTTCCTCAACGCCGGCGGGGCGCGGGTTCGAATCGGCGGCGTCCGCTCCCCCGGCGACCTGCTGATCTATGACACCGGATCTCCCGACCTGGACGACGACAGCGCAGCCGCCATCCACCTTCGCGGCTCGGACGGCGACATCCGCTTTGGCAATGCCGACATCGCCGAGGAGTTCGACGCGGCCGATGGCGACCTCGCGCCGGGAACCATCGTGTGTATTGATGACGAGACCCGAGTCCGGCCTTGCAAGCAGGACCGCGACACGAGCGTGGTGGGCGTCGTCGCCGGCGCGGGTCGGTACAAGCCGGGGCTGGTGCTCGACCACCAGGGTCGGGCCGGTCGCGTGCCGGTGACGATGATCGGCAAGGCGGTCTGTCGAGTCGATGCCACCAGCGCCCCGATCCGCGTCGGTGATCTCCTCACCACAAGTTGCACGCCAGGCCACGCGCGCCGCGTCCCGACGGATGAGGCTGCGGCCGGCGCGATCATCGGCAAGGCACTCGGCTCGCTGCCCGACGGCACAGGCGAGATCCCCGTCCTCATCAACCTGCAGTAATGCCGTGACCCAGAACTCGATCAACGACCTGCTCGCCCGATGCCCGGGCTATTCGATCAACGAACTGCTCGACCTCTTCCCCGACAACCGCGACAGCCACGTCTCGCTGAAGACCGCAGTCGAGCGAGCGGAGCTGCTACTCGACATCCAAGATCGCGTGTTCCACCGCTTCCACGATCTGCCGTTCGATGCGCTCCACACGGTCGGCTTCGAGCGCCAGGGCCACGTGTACTTCGCCTCGCATTTCGACTGGCGAGGCTCACTCGAGGCCGCGGCGATCGTCGATTCGACGGCGCGCAAGGTGCTCGGAGCCGGCGCCGCTGCCCTCAACGGCGGTGCCGCGGGTGCCTTCGGGGATCTGATTCGGAACAACGGGGGACATCTCCAGACCAGCCCGTCGAAGAACTACGGCAACCTCCTGTACGCCCACAACGGCTACACGTTCGCGAACGTGGTCGATGCCTTCGACGTCGAGGAGAGCGGTGATCTGAACCGCACCATCAACCTGGACAATCCGTCGACCCTCTTCTTCGACACCGGGGGCTCACTCGTCGGCTGTGGCTACATCCGACCGTTCCGCCACACCACGCATCCTCACTTCTTCGCGCCCGAGCTCGCGCCGCTGATCGACGAGTGGTTCGTCCACGTCGCCGGCAAGCACACCGACGACGGGGGCTTCGAAGCCCACCACGATCACAACCATCTGTTCGGCGACGAAGGGCCGCGCCACCATGGCGACTACTGGGACCTCAAGATCTGGTTCAACGTCCGCACGGTCGGCACCGAAACGATCCACATCGGGAACGTCTCGCTCATCGTGCCGGTCAAGGAGATTGCGGGCATCCCACTGGCGGGCGAAGGCATGGGCCGCGAGCACATCTTCGCTCCGCCCAACGTCGGCTCTGCGGTCTCATCGACGGTGATCGATCAGATCCCCACCGGCGCGTCGATCGAGGGCCTGTACTTCCCACCCGACGACGTCCCCCACTGATATCTCACCCAGACGCGGCCTTGCGGGCCACGATGGCGTTGAACTCCTGCCACGACAGCTCACCCGTCATCAGGGCGTGAACGGCCCGACCATACGGTGCCCTGGGCCACTCGGGACCGTCCGCGAAATGCAGTTCGCTCGTGACCGATCCGTCGTCGCGGAAGTCGAAGCTCCGAAATCCGGGCGGCAGCAGCGTGCGGGCCTCAATGTCGAAGTTGTTCTTCAGCGCCGGGGCCATGAACACCGGCACGCCGAGCAACTCGTACTCCCCCGGCACGTGGGTGTGGCCCGCCGCGATGCCTCGCAGGTTGGCGATTTCCGGGAGAAGTGATCGCCACTCGGCCTCGTAGGCCTCGTCGGCACTGATACCCGCAGTCGGCGCCGGCGGATGGTGGCACCAGATGAACAGGTGGTCGGCGTCGGTCAGTTCAGCCTGCTCGTGAATCCAGCGTGCCTCTCGCTCGCCTAGCACACCGTTGATGTGCAGACGGTCGTCGTAGTCCTCCGGATCCGAGAGCTCACCGTCGGGTCCAACGGTCAGCGCCCCGGCGTTCGAGTCGACGAACAGGTGGCACCAGTTGTCGGAGTGCACCACGCGCGACGTCGCCAGCGTCGGGCGCGCGACCGACGTGAACGCCGCATGCTGATCGTGGTTGCCAGGGCAGAGATTGACCGGTCGCCCGATGCGTTCAAACGCTTCGGCTGCGACTCGGTACTGCTCGAGCCGGCCGTGGTCGGCGACGTCGCCGGTCACCGCGACGAGATCCGGCGCCAGGCTTCGTATGTGCGGCAGAAGAGCGTCGAAGGCGGCAACGGTGTCGTAGGCGAAGCCACCCTCCGGCGCACTGCCAGCTTCGAGAAAGTGGGTATCGGATAGCTGAACCACGCGGCGTGCCATCGGTGCAGACTCGCACATTCCCGCCGGGCCGTGAAGTGCGATTCAGTTCAGCGCCCGAGGTGCGAGGCGTTCGATCAGCTTGGGTTCGCGTCCGCGCAGGTACCGCCCCGACCAGAGGGAAACCAGCAGGAAGAGCGTGACGGCGTAGACCAGTCCACCCAGAGGAACGAGCCACAGGTACCACTCGCGCAGCGAGCGGAACAGCACGATGAAGATCGGTGCCGACAACCCGATCGCCGATGCGACGCCGCCGAGCGCGATCACCGCGACCCTCGTCGCCCGGGACTCATTGCCCTGTCGGTTGCCGAATGGGTTGTCCCAATCGGGGAGTGGAGCCGGTGAAACGACCGACGTCACCATCCCGAAGCTCAGCACGTTGAACGCCACAGGAACCGCGAGAAGACACACCAACGCAACAAGGCGCCACTCCCCCGTCCAGACGCCGACGATCAGGCCGGAAACCCAGGTCGGTAGCAACAGGTTCGGCAGGGCGATCAACTGGCGGGCGATCATGTTCGCTCGTGACGGGCCTCCGGCCAGCACCTCGAGCCACAACGAACCGGCATCGAAGCCGAGCACATTCGTCGCTGCGCCGAGGTTGGCAAGCATGGCGAGCAAGATGCCGAAGGCGGCCGCAGCGGAGTTGCCTTCGCCCTGCTGAACGATCTGGACGAGCGCGAAGGCGATGCCGAACACGGTCCCGAAGACGAACCCGACACGACTGTTCGGCGAACGGAGGAGGTAGACCCACTGGCGAGCGAGCGCACCGCCGAACTCCCCGCTCGCGCCGCTCAGCAGTGCACGCCGGCGCGATCGGCGGGTCTGCGCCACCCGTTCGCCGTTGAGCAACAGGAAGTTGCCGAGACGGATCCACAGCAGGTGGGCGAGCACCATCGCGATCGAAGAGATCAACAACCACCCGCACGCAACCACGACGTCGCCAGAACGGGCGGCATTGATCGCGCGGGCGGGCCAGGCAAACGGCAGCCAAGAGAGCACGTCGAGCAGCGCGCCGCCTCCGGCGCCCAGCACATCGCGCGAGAGCTGGGCGAGCGTGAACATCGTGCCACCCACTAGGGCCGCCAGCAGCACCGCAAGGTCGCGTCCGGTGCGGCTCCGCTGGGCGATCGCCAGCAGCGCCGCCAGCGAGCGTGCGGCACCGACCATGAAGAGAATCGCCACGGCTGCGGACAACGGAACGATCAGGAGGGAAGCGTCGAGCGCGGTGTGGCCGAAGGTCAAACCGAGCAGCAGCCCGACCGACGCTGCGATCGGGCCGGTGCCACTGAGCGCCGCGGCGAGCTGGACCACGTAGCGATCGGTCGACGTCAGCGGGAGCAACGCCAGGCGCGTCGGATCCACCGTCTCGTCAACGCCACCGATCATGACGGGGCCGAATACCCAGCCCATCGCCATCGAAGCCATGAGCAGAATCACGGTCGCGCCGGCCTGATCGTCCTCGAGGAAGCGCGCGCTTCCGAGGGCGACGATGTTCGCCACGGTGTACAGGCTCGCCGCCGCGATGACGAACCGCCGGGTGCGCTTGCCGCGCCTGGCCAGGCGATTGGTCGAGAGGCGCCATCGCAGCTGAACAGCAAGTACCGCCAGATCGGCAAAGGAATGACGCCGGTCGAAAGCCGCGTCCGGGTCTGCGGTCGCTGAGACCGGAGAGTCGAGGAGCGCCACGCTCAGCCAGCGGCCAGCCAGGCCAGCGCATCGTCCGAGGTCGATGCGGCTCCGCCGACGGCGTCGACGAATACGTCCTCGAGACGCACATGTGACGCTTCGGTGAGCGACGCGACCGTGCCGGAGCGCACGACTCGGCCGTCGCTGACAATGGCGACGTGATCGCACAGCCGCTCGACCGTGTCCATCACATGGCTCGAGAACAGAACCGTCCCGCCACCGGCTCGATAGTGCTCGAGCACCTCAACGATCACCTTCGACGAGACCGGATCGACGGACTCGAACGGCTCGTCGAGCAGGAGCACCCGGGGTGAGTGCACCAGTGCCGCAGCAAGCGCGATCTTCTTCCGCATGCCGGTCGAGTAGTCGGCAACCAGGTCGTTTCCGGCCGAGCGCAGGCCGAGCAGCTCGAGGAGCTCTTCGCTTCGGCGCAGGACCTCGGACCGCTCGAATCCCCGCAGTAGGCCCACATAGAGAATCAGCTCCTCTCCGGTCAGCCGCTCGAAGAGGCGCAGATCGTCGGGCAGCACCCCGACCAGGCGCTTCGCTGCCGTCGGATCGGGCCAGACGTCGCACCCTTGGATGCGGACCGCTCCCTCGTCGGGCCGGAGCAGGCCGACGATCATGCGAATCGTGGTGGTCTTGCCGGCCCCGTTCGGTCCGACGACGCCGAACCAGCTACCGGCCGGGACCGTCAGATCAAGCCGATCCACCGCCGTTTTCTCGCCAAATCGTTTGACCAGTCCGGTGACTTCGACCGCGGCGCGGTGGACTTGGTCGCTTGTCGCTGCGTGCACCCGCTCCTATCGGCCCCCGGACCTCCTTCATGAGCGCACGATTCACTCCATGGCGATCGGGATCAACGCTCCCTCCGCGCCCAGAACTACCGCATCTGGATGACGCGCCGTGGGAAAAAAGTCGCATAGGGTGACGGCACGGTCACAGCCGTGACTGGACGACCCCGGGTTCACCACGTACTTGACGCTGTTGCGGCTGGTGCGTTGCTCCACAACCGTGGAATTGGAGCGCGCAATTGACAGGCGATGAGTCCGGCACCGACGGGCCGGCAATGGACGAGCAAGCCCTGCTGGAGCTGATCGCGCGTTCCCGGCTGTCCGGCCCCATGGGCGATCACGATGAGATCGCCGTCCAGCTCTCCAAGGCGGTCGAGAACCCGAGCCTGAGCGCGGAGCTCCGCGGGTCGGCGCTGCTGGCTTACAGCGTGGTCGCCCAGGGTGAAATCAGCCGTCCCGAGCTCCTGACGATGATCGAGCGATCCATCGAACTCCTCGGCGACGACGCTCCAGCCCAACTTCGCGCATCGGCCCGAGCCAATGCCGCGTCGATCGCCGCGATGTCCAACGACCTGGACCGCAGTCTGGAGCACTGCCTCGTCCTGCGTCGCATCGCCCACGACCGCAGCATCACGCTCGACACCCGAACCCGACTCAACTTCGGGGTGGCGTTGGTGCAGCTCGGCGCGTTCGCCGAAGCCGCATCGTGGATGCTCGCCGCCCTCGACATCGTCGCAGAGCGCGGGCCGGAGCTGCAGCGCGTCTCGGCCTGTATGAACCTGCTGATCGCGATCACCCGCGACCAACGCTGTCGAACGCCGAAGGAACGCCCGCCCCAATTCGACCTCGCCATGTCCACGATCGACGCCGCGATCGCCAGCTCCCTACGCGATGGGCCAACGGGCGAGGTCGCCGACTTCGTATCGAGCATCCGAGCTCACCGAGCGCTCGCTGTCGGTGACATCGACGCGGCTGCGGCGATCGACCGGCCGGACCCGCTGGAGATGGATCCAGATTGGTTGTTCACGGGATGGTTCTGCCTTGCCGAGGCCTACATCACGCTTCACCTCGGCGATCTCGATCGTGCCGATGCCGTGATCGGTCGGCTACTGGCATCGACCGAACCGCGCGAGGTCTTCCCCCTCCTGCGCGCCGAAGCGTTCGAACTGCGGGCCCGTTTGCATGCCGCAAGCGGCGAGCATGCGGCCGCCCTCGACGCGGCCCACACGTGCGCGCAGGAGACTGCGGCCACGCTCAGCCGCATCCCTGACGTACTGATTACCCAGATCAACCGTCGAGCCGACCTCGAAGCGCGTGCCAGCGAACTGCGTCTTCAGGCAATGATCGATGAGCTCTCCGGTGTCGGCAATCGGCGTGCACTCGAAGCGCACCTCGAATCGGTGCGACGCGGCGACACCACCAAAGTCATGGTGATGGTGCTCGACATCGACAACTTCAAGGTGATCAACGACACGCACGGCCACGCACTCGGCGACCGCATCATCACCGATGTTGGGCGCCTGATCGCCAGGGTGAGTCGTTCGTCGGACAATGTGTTCCGACTCGGAGGCGACGAGTTTCTGGTGATCGCCGATGCGAGCCGCAGCGACTCCCGGGTCGGTCCGTTGGTCCGGCGGCGAATCGAGCGCACCTTGGCCGAGCACGACTGGTCGCCGTTGCAGGAGCCGCTGCACTACAGCATCGGTATCGCGGAAGGTTCCGCAGCCGACATCGTCGAGCTGATGGCGATCGCCGATCGGCGCATGTACGCGTCGAAGCAACCGCCGTCGGACTGAACGGCTCGCCGGCCCCTACTACGTTGGGGCGATGCGGCGTCGCCCGGACCTACTCGTTCCCGGCCGTGGTCCGAGGGTCGGGACCGCGCTCGCGCCGCTGATCGTGCTGGGGCTCCTCGCGACGTGTGCGTCGGCGCCGACTGCCACGGTCCCGACGGCCGCCGTCGTCGAACTGCCGGTCCGGCCCGGACCTCGGACCGAGACGTCCTACACCGTTCCCCACGTGCAAGTCTTCGTAGACCCGGTGCCCGAGGTCGATACGGAGCTTCGGCGCCGCATCTTCTTGCTACCCGACGTCGAACGACGTGAGTCCATCACCTCGATCAAGGGCACGTACGCACTTTGGTTGACGCCCGAAGCGCCAACGCCCCGGGCGACGCTACGCGAGCGCGAGTTCGCGCACATCCACCCCGATGGCAGCTTCCATCTCGTGTTGCCGGTCGATCGTGCGCTCGAGGCGATCGAAACCAAGTGGGCAGAATTCCATCCATGGGTCGGCCGCGAAGACTTCTGGGATGGCATGGTGATGCTCTACACACCGCAGTCCGAGGACGAAGCCGAGATCACCTTGCAGCTCGTGATCGACTCGTACAACTTTGTCACCGGCCGCGATGTGACCACCGAGTCACTCGAGTAACTCGCGAGCGAATCTCAAAGATCCAGACCATCCAGCAGTCGAGAGATCATGATCTTCTGCACCTCTGAGGTGCCTTCGTAGATCTGGTACACGCGGACATCGCGGTAGATCTTCTCGACCGGATAGTCGCTCAGGAAGCCGTAACCACCATGGACCTGGATCGCGGCCGAAGCCACGCGCTCGGCCATCTCCGAGGCGAAGAGCTTCGCCATCGACGCCTCGCGAGCGCACTCGATGCCCTGATCGTGCAGCGCCGCCGCATGGAGGTACAGCTGCCTCGCCGCCTCGATTTCGGTCGCCATCTCCGCCAGCTTGAAGGCGATCGCTTGATGGCGGGCAATCGGCTGGCCAAAGGTCTCTCGCTCCTTCGCGTATGCCGCGGCTGCCTTGAGTGCGGCACGGGCGCCACCGACCGACTGGGCGGCAACCCCGATGCGGCCGATCGACAGGTTGCCGAGCGCAATGCCGAGTCCGCGCCCGACCTCGCCGAGAACATCTGATGCGGGCACGCGCATGTCGTCGAACGCCACTTGGCACGTGTCATTGGTGCGATGGCCGAGCTTCGACTCCTTGGCGATGACTCGATAGCCGGGATTGTCGGTTGGCGTAATGAATGCCGTGATTCCGCGTTTGCCGGCAGCCGGGTCGGTGACGGCGATGATCATGGCGAGGTCGGACGTGGACCCGCCGGTGATGAAGGACTTGTGTCCACTGAGCACGTAGTGATCACCGTCGCGCACTGCTCGGGTCGTGATTGCCGAGGCATCGGAACCGGTGTGGGGCTCGGTCAAGTGGATCGAGCCGAGCCACTCCCCCGAGGTGAGTTTGGTCAGATACTCATCCTTCTGACGTTCGGTGCCGAGTTGTTCGATCGCGACGGCAACCGGCGAGTTGTTGGCCGCCATCATGTTGGAGATGCCACCGTCCGCCGCCGAGATTTCCTCGATGGCGAGCACGTAGGACGTGAAGTCCGCGCCTGCGCCGCCCCACTTCGGGCTGATCGTGACGCCCATCAAGCCGACCTGCGCCATCTGGCGGTACAGCGACCTGGGAACGTCACCGGTTCGGTCCCACTCGGCGGCGTGTGGCGCAATCTCACGCGACGCAAACGAGCGGGCTGTCGCCCGAATGGCTTCCTGTTCGTCGGTGAGCAGGGTCACACGACGTGTCTAGCAGTCCACGCCCGCAGGGTCCGTAGCGCCAACGGTCTGGCTCGCGCCAGGCTTGGCCAACTGCAGTGCGGCGATTGCGCCGACGACCGCCAGCGCCGCCGAGAAGATGAATACCGGCGTGAACGAGCCAGCGAGATCGGCAATCGCGCCACCGAGTTGTGGCGAGATCATTTGGGACAGACCGAAGGCCAGCGTGGCCGCCGAGAAGGCTGGGCCGTAGTCCTCAACCGAGGTGTTGCGCACGACGTACAAGGTGATCATGGTCGGAATGCCGGCGAACAACATGCCGGTCAGGAACGCGGCGGGCAGCGTGACCGAGCTCCAGCCGGGCAGCATCGCGACGACGGTGATGCTCCATCCCACGAAGGCTGTCGTCAGCCCCAACCGAGCACCGATTCGTTCCCCCAGCGCTATGAATACCGGACCGCCGAAGATCATCGCGATGCCGACCAGGGTGAACGCCAGGGATGCTCGGGAACTCGTCCACCCGTTGTCATCCTCGAGCTTCGTAGTCAGGAACGCCAGAACGAGCAAGTACATGAGTCCGAACGCGGTGTACGCCGCCGTCAGTGGAAGCCACCCGGGCATGCGCTTGAGGGCCGTGAACCCGCCGATCCCTCCGCCGCCCCGAGGCTTGTCCTGGTCGTGTCCGATGAGCAGCGTCGCAGCGACGAGCACCACCGCTCCGATCGCAAACAGGATCACGTAGACCAGTCGCCAATCCCCATCGCCGCGGCTCGACCGCACCCAGCTACTGAGTTGGCTGGCGAGCACGACGGCGCTTCCCATGCCGGTGCCCATCAATGCGATCACCATTGACCGGCGCTCGGGCGCCACGGCGTCGGTCGCCACGACCGGCGCCGGGATCCACGTCAGCGCACCCCCGAAGCCGGAACAGAACATGGCCACCGCGACGACTGCGGCATTGGGCGCAATCGCCGTCAGGCCGAGCCCGACGAGTGCGAAGGCGAACCCGATGCGCATGACGTCGAGGAGCTTGTATCGCCCGGTCGCCCAGGCGACCGCAAACGTTCCGATCAGGTAGGCACCGACGTTCACCGTCGTCAACGTCCCCGCAACGGTATTGGAGAGGCCGAGGTCGTCGCGGACCGCCGGGAGCACAACGCCGAAGGCGAACCGTCCGAACGACTGAGCGACGCCAGCGACGCAGACCATGATGAAGACCGCGGCGAACCCGCCGACGCGCGCCACCGGCAAACGGCGGCGCTCGATCTCGGCCTTGGTCATCGCACGCCAAGCTACGAGCCGAGCGTGCGGGCCTCCCAACGCGGCTACCAGCCCGCTCGGTCGCCGCCGGTGCAGGTGAACCTTTGTGAACGGAATGTTCTCGTCGACGAAGATGGTCGGGTGACTCCAGAACCCGACGCACGAGACGAGCTGTTCAAGGCGTTCGCTCGTGCGTTCTTCAAACAGGACCTCGACGCCATGTATGGCGTCGTGACCGAGGACTTCACCTACTCGATCCTCGTGAACGATGAGCCTCGCATCATGAACACCCGCGACCAGGTCGAAGCCTTCTTCGCCGAACGCAAGGGGACACAGACCGGTGTGCGTTTCGAGGACGTCGTGTACCACCACGCTCCCGAGGCATCCTTCATGACCTATCGGGTGACCGGCACGGACACCGCCAGCGGCGAGCAATTCGAGCGTGTCGGAGTCGAGCGCTACACGTTTCGCGATGGCCGCATCGCCGAGAAGGACGTTTACAGCCGACCGAATGGCTAATGCCTCCGGTGCCGCCGGACCCTGTGCCGGACGGATCCTGTTGTTGGACGGCCGACGCCCGCACGTGGCATGGTGATCACGGCGGGTCGGGGCGGGAGGAGCCCCGACCGTGACGAAGTGCCGCGGGCGACGCGGCAATGCGGAAGGATGAACTCATGACGGCACCTGGCTGGTACTACGCCGACGGCGACCCGGAAGGCACGCAGCGCTACTGGGATGGCAACGGATGGGTCGGTGACCCGCGGACTCGATCGGAGTCCGGGGGCGCAACCCCTCCGACCGCGAGCGGTGGCTCGGCCACGACGCCCGATGTCAAGCGGAATTGGGCGTTCGCAGTGATCGCGACCGGTGTTCTCGGACTGCTCGGATCCATCGGCCCATGGGTCTCGTTTGCCGGCTTCACCGTGGGCGGGCTGGACGGCGACGGCACGCTCGTGCTCATCCTGGCGATCATCGCCGCAGGCATCGCTGGTGCAAGCCTGTCGCGGGGTCGGGCGAGTTGGATGTCGATCGTTGCCGGCATCGCCGGTGTGCTCATCGTGTTGATCGTGCTCGTCAACTGGAGCGACGTGACCACGATCGGCGCCGGATGGGGCTTCTACCTGTCGCTCGTTTCGGGCATCTTGATGGCCGTTGTCGGTTTCGTCGGCGACCGTTTCATTCCCGAGAGCTGACGGCGGCGCAAGGCCTCAGTCCCAGGGGCGCTCGCTCAGTCGCTCCTCGACGTCGTCGAGGTAGCCCAGCGCCAGCTCGTCGTACCACTCTCCGGAGAACCACGCACCCACACAGCCGGTCACGTCACCGGCCATGTAGCCCTGCTCGTCGAGCCAAGTGAACGCGCCCTCGAAACACGCGCGCTGCCACGCCATCGCGTAGTCAAGACCCCAGGCAGTCGACTCGGTCGACCGGGGGTAGGTGTCCTCATGCACCGTGCCCTTGAGCTGCAACAGCCCGTAACTCTGGAAGCATGGCGCGTCGAGGCCGATGAGCGCGCACGCCTCGGCGTCGTCGGTCTGGTCTCCCTCGGTGTCCATCTCCCAGGAGCTCTCCGTCCACACCCGGGCGCGGGTCAGGTCCTCGTCGAAGCCCCATTTGCAGGCCGCCCACCGGATCAGCTCCTCGGTCGTGCCGGTGAAGTCGCCGGAGATCCGGGCTGCGAGCGCATCGTCTTGGAAGCCATGAGCGCCGTCAATCAGGACCGCGGGGCCGCCGGCCGTCCGGTTCGCCGTCGCGTTCTCGGGGTGGGTCTCGGGCAGAGGTTCCGAGCGAACGCGCTCCGCGCACTCGGCATCGGACGGCAAACCCGCTCCGGGCGGCAGGGTTTCGAACCAACCGTCGCGCGCCGGTTCGAGCGTCGAGTCGATCGATGCCGGGTCCGAGCCTCCACAACCAACGGCTACGAGAGCAAGGGTCACGAGCGCTGCGAGCTTCGTCATGGCCATCGGACCATCATGCCCGCGGCGGATCGATCGGCATCGGCGCGCCGCTCGGTTGTGACTGCGGATCGGTTTCGAGGACCCGAGCGTGCCATGGTGGGTCATGTTCGATCCGCGCCATGTCGTGTCGACCGTCGATGAGCTCCGGGATCGGGTGCCGCCACCCCGGCCAGCGCAGGCCACCAAGGTCTTGCGGCGTCTCGACCGCCACGGACGTGCGTGGATCGAGCGGAGCCCGTTCGTGGTGATCTCCAGCACCTCGAACGACGGCAACATCGATGTCTCCCCCAAGGGGGATCCCGCCGGCTTCGTTCGGATCCTCGATGACACCACGGTCGCGATCCCCGATCGACCGGGCAATCGCCGCATGGACACCTTTCAGAACGTCATCGAGACCGGAGTGGTCGGTCTGATGTTCCTGGTGCCGGAACGCGGCGAGGTCCTCCGGATTCGCGGCTCGGCCCAGGTCGTCGATGACCCCGACTTGCTCACGACGTTGACCGAACGCGGACGTGACCCCGTCCTCGCACTCGTCGTCTCGATCCGCGAGGTCATGTTTCACTGCGGCAAGTCGGTCATTCGCAGCGGTCTGTGGTCCCCCGAAGCTTGGCCAGGAGTAGGTGGTCTGGCGAGCTACGCCGAGTGCCTGGCCGACCAGACGACGTCGGACGAGACCGTCGAGGAGATGGAGACTCGCTTCGCGACGTGGCACGCGGGCAACGAGCTGTACTGACCACGCTGATCGACGACTGATCAGGGCGCCACACCGAAGACTTCCTCGGCGATCAGTCGTGCACCGTTCATCTGACGAGCCGACGCGATGACCCCTGGATGCGCGGCTCCCCCATCGATGTGGGTGATCACGACCATCGCATCGCCGTCCTCGGTCCGAGCGACCTGCACGGCAAGCGAGAGACCGGGGATCGCTTGCGACTCCGCCGCATCCCAGATCCGAATCGACGGTCCGACGCTGTTTCCCAGGAAGATGAATCTCGCGACGGGTTCTGCGACCTCGTCGAATGCCAATGGCCCAGCGAGCTCGCAGAGGTCGCGGAGCGATCCGAACCAACCGATCGCATGGACCTCGATCGGCCGCGCATCCAGATCGATCAGTTCGACAGCCGGCGACGCTGCGACATCGGATTCCAGCAGCGCGACCTGGCGATCGTCGTCGGCGAGGGCCCACTCATCGCGGATGTCCGCGCTGACCGACCTCGTCAGCCGCAGGTACTCGTCCATCCGAAGGAACGGCTGTGCCGACGGAGGCACGCGGCCGGTCTCGATTCGATGGCGTCCGAGGTGTGCGATCAAGTGATCCATCAGTGCGAAATCTTCGTGGCGGACCATGTCCTCGACGACTTCACCGAGCTCGAGCACGTCGCCGACGTCGTCGCGCACCCGTCGAGGATCGGTCGGTGTCACGGTGTCGTGCTCCGCAACCAGCTCGATCGGGTCGGTCCATGCCATCTCGCCCGCCGCCACGCGGTCGATGGCCGACGCTGCCACGTAGAGACTCGCTGCCGAACCAATCGGCACGACGTCGTCCGCACCGCTCTCGCTCACCGCAGCGGCGCAGTCGTCAGCTGGTGCCACCAGATGTCGCACGGTGCCGTAGCGATCGAGCAGGCCCAACATCTCGTCGAACGTGTCGAAGGTCGGATCACGCGGATCGAGCTGGAAGATGTAGAAGTCGATCTGCCCTCGGAAGACCGAGACTTCCCAGAGCACGGAGTCACCATGGGGCGACGATGCGGCGACAGCGATGCGTGTCGAGCGCTCGACCTCGACGCCCTCGATCGTCCAAGGTCCAGGCAGCAGGTAGGCGCGCAGGCCGAGGAAGTCCTCGTAGGTCAAGGCGCTCGAACCCACGAGCCGGTCGTAGTCCGCGCGCGCCGGGGCCGGCCCGTCGAGCCATGCGAACAGTGTTTCGAGGGCTTGCCGCGCGCTCTCGAATCGATCCGGCGCTGCGATTGGCTCGACGGTCGCCGCAGCCGAGACGGACCCGGTTTCGCTCGCCGACTCGACGCTTGGTCCGACGACCGTGGTCGATGTGCAACCCAGACACAGACCGACAAGCAACCAACAGCACGCGGCACGCAGGTGTCGCCCCGATCGTCTCTCCCCCATGATCGGACCGTACGGCCGAACGGATGACCGAGCACTGAGGACCATTCCCCATCTCGATTGGGTCGGACGAGCAGCCACACCTACGTTCGCAAGATGAGCGACGCGTCAGCTGACCAGGAAGAACCGATCGACCGGACGGCCGAGTACCACGATCGGGTTGCGAATGTGCGCTCGGAGATGGGTGGACGCGACAAGATCGCCCGGCTGGCCGAACGCGGCGATCTCACGATCCGCCAGCAGATCGATGGGATCCTCGACGATGGCTCATTCCGCGAGATCGGCACGTTCGCCCAGTCGCTGCGTCCCGAGGATCGGGGGTCGACGCCGGGCGACGGCAAGATCGGCGGCCATGGGCTGATCGACCGACGACCGGTGACGGTATTCGGCGACGACATCACTGTGCTGCGAGGTTCGTCATCGATCGTCGGCACTCGCAAGGAGTGGCGCCTGCACGAACGGGCGATCGCGATGGGGCAGCCAATCGTGCACTTCGGCCAGACCGGTGGCGGGCGAATTCCGGACATCATGGGCAGCGAAGGAATCAGCGAACCCGGCCAGCTCTTCGAGATTGCCACCCGACGGCATCAGGTGCCGATGGCGACGGCGATCGTCGGCCAGAGCTTCGGGGGGTCGAGCTTTCTTTCCGCCCTGAGCGACTTCGTCGTGATGACCCGTGGTTCGTGTCTGGCCGTCACATCGCCGCGCGTGTTCGAGGTCGCCACCGGGGAAGTCACGACCTTCGAGGACGTTGGTGGCGTCGATGTCCATGCCACCACGACCGGACAGATCGACCTCGCCGTCGAGACCGACGAGGAGGCCTGGGAAGCCATCGCACGCTGGCTGAGCTATCTCCCATCGAACGCCCACGAACGGGCGCCACGGGGCGAGCGGCCGTCGTCGATCGAGCCGGACCCCAAGCTGGCCGAGATGGTTCCCGAGCGCCGCACGCGGGGCTACGACATGCGCAAGGTCGTCGCCCGACTCTGCGATCCCGGATCGGTGATGGAGATCCAGCCGCGATACGCACGCCAGATCACGGCCGCGCTCGCTCGAATCGATGGGTTCCCGATCGGCGTGATCGGCAACAACACGATGTACGGCGCAGGTGCGATGACGCCGGAGACGTGCCACAAGATCATCCGCCTGATGACCGTGTGTGACTCGTTCAACCTGCCGGTCGTCTTCCTCGTGGATGTCCC
Organism: Actinomycetota bacterium; assembly: GCA_039028435.1. Classification (GTDB taxonomy): domain Bacteria; phylum Actinomycetota; class Acidimicrobiia; order Acidimicrobiales; family UBA10347; genus UBA10347. Next base: position 21,634 of record JBCCIC010000022.1, read on the forward strand.
CGGCTTCATGGTCGGCACGCGAGTCGAACACGATCGGTTGCTGCACTGGGGCATGCGCATGATGACGGCACTGCAGCTGGCGACGACACCGACCTTGACGGTGTGCCTGCGCAAGGCGTTTGGCATGGCCTGGCAGGCGATGAACGGCTCGCAGATGCCTTCACTCGGCATCTACGCATGGCCCGGAGCCGAAATCGGCTTCATGGATCCCGAGGTCGGCATCAACGTCGCCTACGGCTCGAAGCTGGCGGCGATCGAGGACCCTGACGAGCGCGAGGCCGAGCGGCTGCGACTCGTCGCGCAGATGAACGAGACAACCTCGCCCTATGACGCCGCGGGCACGATGCGCATCGACGAGATGATCGACCCCGCCGAAACCCGGGTCATCCTGGCCGAGGATCTCAACCGACTCGCGAGCCGGCCGATCCCACCGCCCGAGCAGCGCCCGCTCTCGTACTGGCCGACCTGCTGACCGAGAGCGGGTCCTAGGCCTGAAGTGCTGCGGCGATCTCCGGATTCGCTATGAGCTCGCTGGCGGTCCACCCGTTGCGTGCCGCTTCCCGCACGATGTGCACCTTGCGGAGGTAACCCTCGACCGTCGAATCCGGCTGCACGCCCGCAAACGTAGGCCCACTCGCAAGTCGATCGATCGAGCTCAGCTCCGTCGCGAACGAGGACTTGAGGAGCAGCCCGCGCTTGCGCAGCTTGCTCCTCGGCTTGTTCCAACGCCAGCGATACGAACTCGGCTCGGCGACCACTCGGGCAGCAATCTCGACGAACAGCTCGAGGTGCTCGAGCTTCGCTGCCGGGAAGAGATCGGCGATCGAGTCGCCATCGGCTTCGGCTGCGAGCAACATCGCGGCGAGATCGTCGTGGTACCGCCATGGCTCGGTATCGAGCCTGGAATCACTGGCGTGGACCGGGTCAGCCCGAAGGTGCTTGACGATCGCCGAGCGCACGTGAATCGGCTCGTGATTCTGGGCGCCGCTGACCCCGGCATCGAGCTCGACTGCGACGCCTGCATGGTGGTTGTACGGGAAGGCGACGATCGGATCGCCGCTCGCCCACACCCGCCGGCTGGTCAACGCCGCGTCGAGCTGCTCGGCGAAGTCGGCATTGCCGCACTTGGGCGCGCTGAACGCCGTGAGCCGCAGTTTGCGCCAAGGCCAGTCCACAAGCGCACTCGGAAACCCCTCGGCAGTGGTGCCGATCGTGAGGGCCGCGGCGAGTTGGGTTGCCAATGCACCGCCGAGGCTGTGGCCGGTGATGTGGATCGAAGCCGGTGCCGCGCCGTTACGTTCGGCGATGTCAGCCAGGCAGTGGGCGATCGAGTCGGTCGAGGTCAGCACCGCGTCGCGCAGACCGAGAACGGCTTTTCCGCCGGTGGCAATCCGGCCGTCCTGAACGTTCTTCAACACCTCCATGTCGGTGACCCAGTCGGGGTTGCCCTGTTCGAGCACGAATCCCTCGAAGGCGGCCCGTTCCGCACTTCCGCTCTGGCTGCCTCGATACGCGATGTGCACCTCGTAGTCGGCGCCGGATCGATGCCGTTCCAGGACGATGCCCATGAGACTCCACGCCGGGGGCTTGCCGTCGTAGGAGCCGGTCGCGCCCTCGAACGCATACAGCCGGTCGCGAGCATCGGTGCTCGCCTTGGGGTTGGGACGGCGTGTGGAGAAGAACGGTGCGGCCGGTCCATCGTCGCCGAACGAGCCGTACTCGCTGACCACTACCTCGTTGATCGCCGCGACGGTGTCGGGATGGGCAGCCAGATAGCGATGTGTCAGGCCGTCGAACATCGCACACCCCCGCCATGGTGCGACATCGGCGTAGTCGGTGATGATCGGATCGAGCTGTGGGTTCGTGGCCCAGCCACGGGTCGAACCCGGGCCGCGCAACGACGTGCGGCCTTCGACAAGCTGGTGGGTGATCGCCAAGGTGTTGTCCCGCCGGCTCGATCCGATGCGCGACCACTCCTCGTAGTACGGGTCGAGTGGCCACAGAAGGCTCTGGTTGTACACCTGGTACGCCAACACGCACATGTCCAGCGCGAACAGGTCGCTCGCGATCGGATCGGGCGAGTTGAAGTCATCGGCCATGGCCTGCGAGCTTACGAAATGGGACGAAGTCCTCGAATGATCGGGAGCACACCGGTCTGGGGACCGGCGGCGCAGAGGGCGAGACTCCTCAGCCCAATCCTTCACCGGCCGATGTACCCACATGCGCCTGCAACGCTTCATCACCTTGGCCGTGCTCATCGCGGTCGCCGGCACCGCCTGTGCCGGCAGCGCTGTGGTCGAGCCATCGTCCGTTGCGGACAGAGGTGTCGCCGAGGACATCCCGACGGTCGCACTCGATCGGGATGCGACTGCCGTCGATCATGTGCCGAAGGAACGAGAGGAGGTCGCTCCGGATCAAGATCCAGTACTGACAAGCGCTCGCCCGGAAGCGCCGACCCCCATCGACGCATCCGAGCGGACCTGGACCCGAACGTCGACCAGCGCGGATCCGGATGACGGTTGGTATCCCGCACTGGCACTGCGAACCGACCTCCGTCCCGTCATCTCCCACACCCATGCCGAGGAGCGGGATCTCCTTCTCACGCTGTGCTCGGACGCACGCTGCTCGCAAAGCACGACCATCGCGGTCGACACCGTCGGCAACGTCGGCTGGTACTCCTCGATCGCGATACGGAACGACGACCGACCGATCGTCGCGTATACCTCGGTCACCGATCGAGACCTCGTCGTCGCCATCTGCGACGATCCGGAGTGTGGCTCAGTCACACGACGGGTGGTCGACGGCGAGGGCGAGGTCGGTGCGTACACCTCAATCGCGCTCGACTCGGAACAACGGCCGGTGATCTCCTACTTCGACTACGCCAATCAAACGCTCAAGCTGGCGATCTGCGCCGACGACGTGTGCCGTGGGGAGGCAACCACACGCACGCTCGATCCGACAACCGAGACCGGATGGTTCACCTCGTTGGCGCTCGACGCAGAAGATCGACCGATCGTGGCGTATCAGAAGTTCCGCGGCATGGCTGGCGACGAGCTGCGCATTGCGTCATGTGCCAGCCCGTCGTGCGAGGAGAGTCCCAGGATCGTCACCCTCGACTCCGGCAACAGCGGCTGGTACCCGTCCCTGGCGCTGGTTGAAGGCCAACTCCCTCGGATCGCCTACAACACCGATGGCGACCTTCGACTCATCAGCTGCGAGGAGCGGACGTGCGATGACCGGCCCGCGCCGACGACGCTCGCATCGACTCGTGGCGCCGGCTACTTCGCATCGCTCCAGCTGGACTCGGCAGGCGCACCCCTGATCGCCCACCTCGACAACGGCGTCGACGAGCTGCAGGTCATCGCGTGCGTCGAGCCGAAGTGCGCCGAGACGACGGGCGGCGAGCGCGTCGATCGCTCTGCCTACACCGGCGCCGATCTCTCGATGGTCCTCGACCCGCTCGATCGCCCGGTCATCGCCCATCACGTTCCCGGTGAGGGGCTCGTCCTGATCGCATGTGCCGATCGCTCGTGCCAGCCCTAGGGGCCGGAGCCATCAGGGCTGTCGGAGATAGGTGAGCACGGCGAGCACTCGACGGTGTTGGCCGTCCTCGGGTTCGAGGTCGAGCTTGGTGAACACGTTGGAGATGTGCTTCTCGACGGCGCCTTGGCTGATGACCAGCTTCTCGCCGATGCCGCGATTGGAGAGCCCCTCGGCGAGTGCCGCCAGGACCTCGCGCTCGCGCGGCGTGAGGCGGTCGAGTTCGTCGACCCGACGGGTCCGCTGCAGGATCTGGGAGACGACCTCGGCATCGATCGCGCTTCCGCCATCTGCGACCCGTCGTACCGATGCAAGGAAGTCGGCGATGTCGACGACCCGGTCCTTGAGCAGATAGCCGACGCCGCTGGTGTCGCCGGCCAACAGGTCGGCGGCGTAGCGCTCCTCGACGTATTGCGAGAGCACCACGATTCGCAAGGCGGGGTGCAAGGTGCGAAGCGCAAGCGCGGCGCGGATTCCTTCGTCGGTGTGGGTCGGCGGCATTCGCACATCGACGATCGCCAGGTCGGGATCGTGCTTGTCGACCGCGACGAGGAGCGCATCGGCGTCGCCGACCGCTGCCACGACCTCGATCGAGTCCTCGGCAAGGAGCCGTACCAGGCCGTCACGCAGCAGGACCGAATCGTCGGCGACCACAGCCCGCAAGGGTTCGTTCACGAGCGGCCCTCGAGCGGGATCGCGACGGCGATGGTGGTCGGGCCACCCTTCGGTGAGTTGAGATCGAACGTGCCGCCGAGCCCGCGCACGCGGGCGCCGATACCGCTCAGCCCGCCTCCGGCGCCCGTACCTGCGAGAGTCGCGCCGCCCTTGCCGTCGTCGTAGATCGACACGTGGAGGTGCCCTTCGCTGGTGGTGACGTCGACGACGGCGAGGTTGGCGTCGGCGTGCTTCATCACATTGGTCAAGGCCTCGCTCACCACAAAGTAGGCGGCTTCCTGGACGTCGAGCGGCGGTTGGACCTCGAGGTCGGTGCGCAACTCGACGGGCACGGTCGACGATGCGACCGCCGCCGAAAGGGCGGCGTCGAGGCCGCGGTCGCCGAGGATCGCCGGGTGCAGCCCTCTGCCGATCACGCGGAGCTCGCCGATCGACTCGCGTGCCTTGCGGCGGGCGTCGGCGAGGAGTGTTGCCGCCGCTTCCGGATCGGTGGCCATCTTGGCCTCGGCCAGCCCGAGGTCGATGCCGAGGGCGACGAGTTGCTGCTGCACCCCGTCGTGGAGGTTGCGCTCGATGCGGCGTCGCTCGGACGTCACCGCCGTCAGAATCTCGTCGCGGTTCTGGCTCACTTCGGCGACTTCAGCCTCGGCGGCGACCAGACGTGATCGACTGCCGACGAAGCCGATCAGCTGGGCGACCAGTCGTCCGATCCCCAGCGATGCCCAAGGCGCGAGCGGCAGTAGCGCGGCGCCGATCAGCGCGGTCAGCGCGAGCCGGATCCACGGGGTGTCCAAGGCCCAGCCCCAGATCGGCACCGAAAGAGCGAACAGCGGGATCGCCCAGACCACCACCAGGAGCACGAACAGCAGCAGCGTCGGGAACCAGATCGTCAGCGCAAGTCCAGCGGTACGCCACCGAGACCCGCTGCGAAAGCGCTCCCACATCGAGCCGCTGGGTGCCGGCGGTGCGGTGACGTCGTGCCCGAGCCGCCGTGCCCGACCCCGCTCGAAGCCCACGAACCGGTCGATCGCCGCATGGCTCCACACCGTGAGCGGGATGCCCACGCCGATCGCCACGAGCGGGACACTGACCGCCAGCAGCGCCAGCGCAAACACGAACAAGGCCAGGTGGACGAAGAACGACACGACGACGAAGAGCATCCCCCGCCAGGTGCGAGCGTCACGGAATCCGGCGGTGACCGACTGCCACATCTCGTAGGCATTCACCGGCGGCTGCCGATCGATCGTCGTGGCGGGGATCCGCTCATGTGCCCAGTCTCCCATCTCGGATCAGACCGCGGCTCGAAGGGCTGTCGCCGTCGAGCGACCGCCGACCTGACGGGCGGCACCGACCGCAATCAGGGCAACCGTTGCGACCGCAGCGGCGCCCGCCAGCGGGACCGCGATCCATGCCACGGTGAAGCCGAGCTCGACGGCGTTGGCCGTGGCGAAGAAGTTCATGATCGCGGCCGCACCGGCAACACCGGCGACCGTGCCGGTGGCGACGCCCACCACCGCGAGCGGGGTCAGCTCGGTGGCTACCAGACCGGCGATCGACCGACGGCCTCCACCCAGGGCTTGCACCGTCGCGAACTCAGCTCGCCGCTCGTAGAGGCTCATGGCGACGGTGCTGGTCGTGCCGAGCGCTGCGATGGCGACCACGATGATCCCGATGGCGGCGAAGATACCGAGAATGGCGTCGCGTGCCGCCGCGTCGTCGGCGAAGAGATCGTCGACAGCGGTTGTCGTCGTCGGAACGCCCGGGGTCGTCTCCGCTGTGGCATCGCCTCGCAACCAGAGGCGATTGCCGTAGCCATCGGTCCCGAGTGCGTCGGCCAACGCATCGACCGGGGCGAACAAGGCGACCGATCGAATGCCGTGCAGGCCGACGACCTCGAACTCGACCGGGCCGGCGGCGAGGTCGGCGGTGATGACGTCGCCGATCGCATGTCCTTCTTGCTCGGCGAAACGCTGGGCCAGCACGACCGGGGTGGCCTGGCGGGTACTGGCATCGTCGATCCAGACGCCGTCGGCGACGGTGGTGTCGATCATCGCGGTGTCGGGACCGACGCCGAAGACCTCGACCTCCCACTCCCCCACCCATCCGTAAACCTGGAGCGCGGCCTCTTGATCGTTCGGGCGCTCGTCATCGAGGCCGAAGGGGTGTACCGGATTGTCGGGCGTGACCACGCGTTCCCAGTTGAAGCTGGCGAGTTCGGCGGTGTTGAAGTCCACGATCGACGTGCCCAGGCTGGCGACGAGCACGGCTGCGCCGACCGCGCCGGCGAACTGCGCGGTGATCGCACCAGCCCGTGCGGGGCGGCGAGCGATCGAGCGGAGGGAGATCCGTGGCAACAGGCCTCCCAGCGGCATTGCAGCGGCGATCCGGTGCATGCGGCGGCTGCCGAACGGTACGGCGTCGCGATCCCGCAGACTCGACGCCAGTTCGGCTCGGGTGACCCGGCGCGCGGCCCGTCCCGAGACCAGGCGGGCGCCCAGCAGGCCGAAGGCGACACTCGCGCCGACCACGATCGGGTCGACGGCGAAGTCCGGCGAGATCCCGGCGAAGTCCTCGAGCACCATCGTCGCGACAACGTTGGCCACGATCGCACCCAGCGGCACGCCGACGATGGTGCCGAGGCCACCGATCACGAGTGCGAGCCGACGCAGGTCTCGACGAACGACTCGGCGGGGGCCACCGACGGCCCGCATGATGGCGGCGTCGCGACTCCTTTCGGTCACGACAGCGCTGGCGGTCGACGCCAGCAGGACCAGGGCGACGATGCCGGCCACCACACCGAGACTGCCGATCATGAACGACACCTGGGTCAGGTCCTCCTCGATCGGATGCGCACCGTCGGGCAGAAGTTCGGGGAAGGTCGTGTACGTGATGTCAGCGTCGGCCAGGATCGAGCGCAGCTCGTGCACGCGAGCGTCGAGCGCCTCGGACGACGGGTCGGTGAACTGGGCATAGACCCGGTTGAAACCGGCCTGACCGGTGATCGCCTCGGCCGTCTCCGGCAGCGCGACGATCGCATCCGACGAAGCGAACCAGGTCGTATCGCCGATCCCGGTGACCGTCACCGCGGTGGCGCCGATGTCGAACACGTCGCCCGGAACCAGGCCTGTCGCGGCGGCCGCGTCGTCGCTCACCAGGACCTCGCCGGCTGCGGCGGGAAAGCGCCCGCTCTCGACCCGCCACGTGTTGATCGTGGCGTCGGCCGGCTGGCCGATGACAACGATCTCGTCGAGCTCGTCGTCGGCGAGCGGAACGACGACGACCGATCGAGCCTCGATCGCGGCGACATCGGACAAGTCACCGATGGATGACGGGAGCTCGTCGAACGGCGTGGTGGTCGCACTGAGGTGGGTGAGGTTGTCCTCGGCCGCAATGGATTCGAGGGTCTGCGAGCCGACCCCGGGCACGGCGAACACGCCGATCGCCGCGATGGCGAGGGCGATGGCCATGACGCTGGCGGCGACCCGCACCGGGGCTCGCCGCATCTGGCGGAAGACGGCGATCATGCCACCGCTCCGTTCGACTCGATGCCGACGATGCGGCCGTCGACCATCGTGACGGTGCGATCGGCCTCGGCGGCCAGAGAGGGATCGTGGGTGATGAAGACCACGCTGGTGCCGCGAGCCCGGATGCCGAGCAGGAGCTCGAAGACGGCCCGACCCGACGCGGTGTCGAGGCTGCCGGTCGGCTCGTCGGCCACGACGACTTCGGGACCGTGCACAAGGGCCCGAGCAATGGCGACACGCTGTTGCTCACCGCCCGACAGCTGGCTGGGCAGGCGTTTGTACTTGCCACCGAGCCCAACGGCGGTCAGCGCCTCGCGAGCCCGACCTCGCCGACCGCGCCGTTGCCCACCGAAGCGAAGGGCCATGGCGACGTTCTCGGACGCCGTCAACGTCGGAATGAGATGGAAGTTCTGGAAGACGATGCCCACGTGATCGGCTCGCCAACGAGCGAGTTGCTGGTCGCGGAGTTGGTCGATCCGAGTCCCGCCGACCACGACCGAGCCTTCGGTAGGACGGTCGAGGCCGGCGATGAGCCCGCCGAGGGTGGATTTCCCCGAACCCGACGGGCCGACGACGGCGACCATCTCGCCCGAGGCGATCGACAGGTCGACGTGGTCGACGGCGATCTGAGCGGCGTCGCCCTTGCCCCACACCCTGGTGAGGCTGCGGCACTCGATGAGCGGTGGCGCCGTCGACCCGAATACCTCCGGGGTCGGAGCGATCAGAGGGTTGGATTCAAGGGTTGCATTGACCATGGCTCCATCGTGAAGAAGTCGGGGGTCACCCGGAATGGAGGCAACCGGCGTCGTGTGGTGGGGTTACCCCCACCTTCGCCACACCACAAACTCGCCTCGCTCGGGCCGGGCGAAGCACTAGAACGGCGGGGTGGACCCTGCGGCGCCGGCGAACTTCTACACCGGGATCGTCGTCGATGTCTACGGCCCGCTGCGCGGCTCGACGCCCGACGCGGAGTCGTGTGCGGTATTCATCCGACGATCGGGTGAGCCGGCGCTCGAGCTCGGTTGTGGGAGCGGCGATCCACTGCTGACGCTCGTCGAGTCCGGTCTCGAGGTCGAGGGCCTCGACTCGTCTCCGGACATGCTCGCCCGGTTGGAGTCCGATGCGACCGACCGAGGACTCGACGTCACAACGCACCTCTCCGCGATGGAGACGATGGATCTAGGGCGGCGGTACCGCTCGATCTTTCTTGCCGGCCCGACCTTCAACCTGCTTCCGGACGATGCGGCGGCGTCACAGGCGCTCGAACGGATCGCTGCACACCTCGAACCCGATGGGGCGGCCCTGATCCCGCTCTTCATCCCCGAACCGGTGCCCGAGCAGCACCTCGGCGTCGCCCGAGAGCACGTAGAGGACAGCGGCCGCCGGCTGCGGGTCACGGCAGCGTCCTGCGAGCACGACGCCGCAACTCGCACGCAGATCACCATGCTGCGCTACGAGATCATCGATGGCGACCACGTGCAAGCGGTCGAGAAGCCGTGGTTGCTGCACTGGTATTCGCAGGATCAGTTCACCGAGCTTGCGACCGCCGTCGGCCTCGAAGTCCGCGCAATCAACGGGCTCGACGGCCTGCCCGCCCCGACCGATTGCCCGTTCTTCACGTGCGAGCTGCGGCAGGGCGCGGGCTGAGCCGTTCGCATACGGCCTGCAGACACCTGCGCGCAGGTGTCTGTGCGCGGCATGACAATGGACAATGCATGATCCGTGGTGGCGGGGCCAACGGGCTACTTGAGCCCTCGCCAGGGATAGACGCCCTCGGCGATCAAGACATCGCGCAGCGGCTTGAGCAGCTCGCACAAGCGGTGCACTTGCTCGTCGCCGACCGTGTCGAGCATGGGTTGGGTCGCGCGATCGGTCTGCTCCTCGATCGACTCCCGGAACGCCGCGCCGGCGTCGGTGAAGGCGCCGTCCGCATCGACCAGCTCGCGACGGCACAGCGCATCGACGGCGTCGGCCCAGGCGGCATCCGACCAGCCGCGGGTTGCCTGCAACGTTCCGCGATCGACAAGTCCGGTCGCAGCATGGAGCACCAGCGCCTCGACCGGACTCACGGGCGCCGCGGTCAGCGACGCCACGTGCGCGTCGCCGCGGTACTCACGGATGACCGTGACAAGTTGCCAGAGTCGCGTGAGCGGTTCGTCCGGGAGTTCGACACCGCTGTTCGCTGCGGCCAGTGCGCGTCCCGCCATCGAGGTGTTGGACACCATCGCTGATGCGATCTCGGTGGCTTCCGCGACATCCTCGGCAGGGAGTGCGCTCGAGACGCGGCCGAGCACCCGAGCCACGGCGGCAAGCCGGGCGGCTTGGATCGCGGCGGGCGGGGCCGTCTCCCACGCCGCCGGGATGCCTTGGTTGACCGCCTCGGGGCTGAAGTTGAAGAACGTCGCCAGTACGACCTCAGGGCCCACCGCACCCATCGGCGCGGAGCGGCTGCCGAAGTACTGCGACCGGAACGACGTCAGGCCGAGCTTCTCGTACGCCTGGGCAGCTTCGGGAACGAAGTAGATGAACCCGTGAATCAGGTTCGTCGTGTTGCCGAGACGGCGGACAGCTCTTCCCATCAGATCAACGCTAGACCGTGCGCCGGACCCACAACCCCGCCGAGCGTCGTCGGGGTCCCTCTGGTTGCATCAGCGCCAGAGGGGGACGTCGCATTGTGACCGTCCACGTGCGACGCGTGCCGTGTCGTTGGACTACGCCTCGGCTTCAGGCCGAGCTCCGACCGCCGATGGCCCGTTGACGAGCACGTATCGACCGTCGACGAACTCGAATCGGTCGCTGTCGCTCGTGAGCGCCCGGAGCTGAGCGATCGCGTCGGATTCCGTCATCCCGTCCGGCACCGTCACTCCGCCGAAGGTGACGCATCCGGCCACCGCAAACCTCACAAGGGTTTCGAGCTCCCAGACCACGTGTTGCTCAGCCGACGGATGGTGCACAGGTCGGTGACCGATCCAATCGCCGACGACGCCTTGCCAGTCAAGGTGCCACAGCGACGAGTCCGCACAGGGAGAGAACCGGATCCGATGGGAGTGAGTGAGCAGGTGCTCGGCCACCCAGTACAGCCAGAACGAGAGATCGCGCTCGGTACTGCTGTCGGTTGCACCGTCTTGATCGTCGTCGGAGCGAGCGCTCGAACGGAGAAGATCGGCCAAACCGGTCGACGTGGGGTCATCCGGATCGTCAACCGCGAACGTCATCGGATCGCTGAACGAAAGCGGTGTCTTGGACGTCGCCGCCAACCAGGATCCGTCGAACGCACCACCCTGGCCGCCATCATCCCAAAGGTGTTCGCGTTCTTCGACTTCGTCGCTGGCGAGCGGCCGGTCGCCCGAGCGAACCTCCAACAGCATGCCGAGACCGTCCGGGGGATGGAGAAACGCGTGCCAGCGAATCTCGGACACCGGGTACACGTTCCGTCGACCGCGGCGATCGACGAAGACCACCGTGGCGTCTTCGCACGGCTCCGGCAAGGTTTCCATGCCGATCCTCCAGCCGATTGGGTAGGTGCATGATCCTAGGCATGTCCGTGGCATGAAGCGGATCCTGTCCGCGCAGCAGACGGCGACGGATGAGGCGTGACAGCGTCCTACGTGTGCGAACTCCGGCCGCTTCGTCCGCCGACAAGGTCGGCCGGGTAGAGCGGGCGGTCTAGAAGCGCGGAGTCGTCGATTCCGGTCATGGCGACAAGGGCGGCGATTTCGAACGCCCAGCTGCCGAGGTAGGAGGTCTCGGGTTCGCGGAAGTCGACGATTCGTTCGGGCAACAGGTCAAACCACAGTTCGTACGCGTTCAGCAGTGAGTCAGCTGCGTTCGCAGGATCCTCCAGGACGATCGTGACCGGCTCGACGAACGGATCGAAGTGACTATGGCCCGACGCGAGAGGCCTTCGATCCGGCCAAATCAGCGCGCTCATGAGACTCTCGTTCACCGTCTCGACGCCGGTCGTCACTTCGGAGAGCACGTCATCGAGCGCAAGGAGCCGGGCCATTGCGAGGACACCGCGCTCCAGTGGACGAAGACGGTCGTGTGGGTCGCTGAAGCAACGAAGGCTGAGTTCGAGCGCTTCGCCGACGGCAGTCGTGACCGCGGCGGAGTCTTCGCCCGCCGAGTAGCAGAGTCGGGCGAATTCGGCCTTGTCTCGACAGAGTCGCTGAGCCGGGTCTTGGAACGAGTAGGGCTGCGGGATCAGTCGGTCGCCGACCGCAGCGCTGAGAAATTCGATCGATTCGGCGCTTCTAGCCCAAGCGTCCCGGGCCACGGCCCGCGAGACCGGGACGATTGGCTCCAGCATCGGCTCTGTTGCGGTTGCCGGACCGCACCGTTCAAGTTCGAAACCGATGCCGCTCGCCAATTCGGCCAAGACCGCTGGTTCCTTGGCGACGACGGCGGTGTGGCCGTCGCCATCCGAAGGGACGTCGAAACAGGCGTACCCGTGCTGGTCGAGCCAGTCGTCGAACAGCGCCAGCATGTGATTGATGTTCATCGGCCAGAAACTGCCGGGCATTCGTCCGATGCCAAGGCGGCGGCAGAGGCGTTGGCAGCGCCCGTAGGCGCCCTGCGAGTCCTTCCGATCAACGGAGATCACCGCGGAACCGGCCCTGTCGAGCGCATTGGCGAAGTAGTTCGAGTAGCTCCCGGAGGTCACGTAGGAGACGAAGTTGTCCCATCCAACGGCCTCATGCTCGGGGCCGTCGAACGCCGCGACCGTGCGAACGAAGGCCTCGAAGTCAGCGAGAGCAAAGGGCCGGTAGTCGCGCAGGTTGCCTTCGACACTGACGTAACAGACGACTTCGGCATCCTCGATCATTGGCGAACCTCTCTCTGACTGTGCGCAGACTAGGCGCCGTCGGTTCGAGACAGCATTGGGCGGCTACACGATCCGCCAGGCACTGCTCCGTCGAACGAGCAACCCCGAAACGACAACAACGTCTGCCCCACACCGTGGGTTCAGACGTTGCACATCTCCTGAAGCAGGACAAGAGTGCCCGGGACAGGACATGTCTTGAACCCTCGCCTGCCCTCGAAGACGATGTTCGGCGAAGCCGAACTCGGTAAGTGAGCGAAGCGAACGACGTGCACCTAACGGGACACATCTTGAACCCTCGCCCCACTCTGTCGCCCAGGTGAGCGGGCACGTAGCGAGGAATACCAGCTGAAGTACTAGGCGCTGCGAGGTTGCGCCCATTCGCTCGGGCCCTGCCGGCGATCCGCATGACGAGCGAGGGCGTGGTGATGTGCGGTAAAAGACTCCTATGCCCATTGAGGTACCGGACGGCGCCCGATTCGAAGCGATCTCGCAAAAGCGGACTGCCTACAACAAGATTGCGATTGACAGGAACGACGTGATCGCAAACCTCGAGCTCTTCGCGCACCACTGCGGCTCGAAGCAGCTGAGCTCGAAGCAGTACGACGCATGGGAGAACGCGATCGCATCGTCGAGCGTGGTCCTTCGGCTGTTCGATGGCTCCTGGTGGAATGCGTGTCGGGCCGCAGGGCTCTTTGGAAAGCGCATACCAGACCACGAGTTGACCCCAACTCGGCTCGCTCAATTCATGGTCGACGCAGTTGCAGACCCTGACTCCAATCCTGGAGGCCGCGTCCCCAGCGGGGCCATACTGAGGGCCTTCCAGGAGAAGTCAGGCTGGCCCATCGGGGCTAAGAGCTACGAGCGATCGACACCGGTCGGGATGAGCGCCTACTGGAAAGCTCTCGTCGAAGCGTGGGGAGAGGGCCGACCGGCTCAACAAGAGGCCTCTGACCTGGTGCTGTCCCTCGGTGGTTCGGAGGTGATCGTCACGATCCCAGCCGGGCTGTCCTTGGCCGAGATCGAGTTCTCAAGGAGTGCCAACGTACACCCAGACGACATGCTGGACAGCCTGAGGGCATGCGCCGCCGACCTTAGCAAGCGATCGTTCTCCATCAACGAGTATGCGGCGTGGAAGTCACCCCAGAAGCGCGGTTCCGCAGGTTCGATTAGTAAGAAGTTCGGTAGATGGCGCATGGCAATGGAAAGAGCCGGCCTCGTCGCATCCACGATCTTCATGGAGGACGTAGATGCGCAGAGTCTTGTCGAACATTTGATCGCGGCGACCTTCGACCCTGACGCAAACCCCGAGTCGACGCCGCCGGGCCGCAAGCAACTTGAGATCTATGGACGGAAGGTCGGCACCTCCTACACCCATTATCACTACGAAGGGGTATACGGCGGCATCGCCAGGTGCTGGCGCCTAATCGAACAGTGGCAGGCTGACGAGATCTCCGAAGCGGCCTTGCTGTCGGCGGCAGTACCACGAGCCTCAGAACCTGGCTTCGTGTATCTCATACAAAACGGCGACACGGATGAGTACACGATTGGGAAGACGACTCAGACAGTCGAGGATCGGCTGAAGGCCTACCGAACCCACAATCCGAATCCGCGAGTCATTGCAGCCCGCAGGTACGCCGACGTCGGAAAGAAGGAGCAGGAGCTTCACGCGCGCTACGTCAACTCTCGAATGGGCCGCACGGAGTGGTTCAAGTTGGACGAAGAAGATGTCGAGCAGCTCACGATCGAGCTGAGCTAGTCCTAAGCCATTCATCCATGTGGACTGTGGCAGCGCGCCACCCTCCCGACCCCCGAAACGGCGCGCCCAGCCCTCCCATCAACTTGACCTAACGTCAAATAGTCAGTGCACCTAACGGGACACATCTCGAACCCTCGCCGCACCTCCCGAAACAGCGATCGGCGTGCACGTGGCGGGACGCAACGCGATTCCTGAGCGGAGCAAGGTGAAACACGAACTGGTCGGCGGTTCGACTCCCTGAGCGTCGGCCGTGCAGGAATATTGCGGTGTTCGCCGCCGACCAAGGCTGACTACCTTACGTATTCGACAAAGCGTTCGAACCGCATCTGTTCAGCTGTCGGGGGCTCCCAACCAAGGTCTAGCGCCCCAAGTGTGCCCGCAAGAACGTAGCCGTGCTGGATCAGCGAGGCGACTCGCTCTCGTGGCAAGCTACTCAGCGTTGTGACCGTCTCGCTGTTGCGGTCGACGCGGGTGTTCCAATCGTTGTAAGCCGACCCGAGCTGAGTCTCTTCGAGGCGCCGAAGCAAGAGCGTCGCCGTCTTGATGCGCGATTCATCGTCAGCGCTCGAATCCCCGGCTGAATTGCGAGAGAGGCCGTCGCGACTTTGCGGACCCAGCGCAGTTTCGCAAACGCGTACGGGGTTCTGTTCCAGGCTCAGATAGATGCCGACACCATCTTCAGCGAAGAATGCCTGCACCGCCGCGGCGGTTTCACGCGTTTCCTCGGCCGCACCATGGCCAGCCATCTCTGCAACGTCCACGACGAAACCAAGGTGGAGCAGTCGAAGCAACCACATCGGCCGCTGAGTTCGCCTGCTGTCGTCTGGCTTCCTTGGGGCTGAGGCGTCGACGACGATCCATGTTCGGACGTGGTCCCATCCCATTCTGACGCCTTGACGCTCAATGCCGGCAGCCGAGGAAGTCACCCTTTGACGGATGTGCCCGAGGTTGTCCAGCGTTCCGCCATCGCGGAGCGTCAGCGCACCGACCTCGGAGCGGAGACCAACCTCTTCCGCCGTAAGGTCGACGTGCGGAAGTCCAGGAAATGCCGCCGATGCCTGGACCGCTGTTGCGACCTTGACCCGATCCGGTCTACCGGAGGGGAGATTCGGACGGTCTTGAATCACAGTTCCGTACTTCGAAAGATGCATGTGTTCAGAGGTCCCGACAACCGTTGCCGTGAAGAGGTGGTCGACGGGAGGAGGTGACAAGGCCTGCTGCAGATCTCCGAGAGTTAGGTCGGGGGGCAGGCCAGTGAATCTGGGAATCCAGGTCCGGATCGAGGGCCTGACCCCGAACCGTGTCAGGAGAAGCCACGAGTACAGCAGAACGGCAAGCACCGAGGTGACGGCCCAGGGTAGTCCGTCACCCCAAGGGCTAGGAGCTGCCCAGAAGAACCCGATCGGCAAGCTCACCGCCGCACATACGACGAGTAATCCCATGAGCTTCGCGGCTCTTTCGAGAGGTAGACCTCCGCTCGCGATGCGCCGTGCAAGAGCACGAAGGTCATCCAGTGACGGCTCCCGGCCACCGCCTTGGGCAGTCCGTCCTGCGACACCCGCGTTCGTGAGGGACCCTCCTGATACCGAGCCGATGTGGGTCACGTTCCGATACTGCTCATGCTCGACCATGTAGATGATCGCGCCGAGCGAAAATGCGGCCGCTCTCATGCCGCCGCCAGAAAGCACGAGGCCGAGATCCACCGCCTCGTCCTCTTCCTCTTCCGGTTCATGGTCGCCGTCTTCAGGTTCAGCCGCAGAGCGAGGCGCTGGCCATGGTGACTCGCGCGGGTTCTTTCGCGCCCCGTGGTGGAGAACGACGACGGGGACGAAGGCCAGGAGCGCAAACGGTAGCCACATCCAAAGAGCGAACACGCGCCACTCGGCTCGTTCGGACGCAACGACGTCCAGCTCGAGAAACAGGTTCAGGTCCCTTGGATCCATGTCGGCGAGTTGAGCGTCGTCAAGCGGCATCGCAGGATTTGCGACTGCCGCTCGGTTTGATGTGATGACGAATCGGGCCGTCCCGGGCGCTAGAGCGACCACGCTCCACTGTTTGACGCTCACCACACCCGGCTCGAAGACGAATGGTCTGGAGGGCTCGGGTGGTTCATCGCCGGGCCCACTGACAATCTCGAGGAGCTCCTCGTCTACCAAGAGCTCCAGTCCAAGCTCACCCCTTAGACCATAGATCGGGTACCTCCGGGATTGATCGCCCACCGTTACCTCCAGCTCGGCGTAGCCGTCCTCGATGTACGGTTCCGTATCGACTCGCCAGTCGAACATCGCCAGCTTCAGATCAATCGTCCCCGGCTCGCCGACTGTCAGCTCCGCAGGCCACGTGACATCTAGCGTCCCAGGGAAGATCAGTTGACCATTCGTTGACTGCGAAGTCGTAGCCGGCGTGCTAGAAGCAGGGGAATCAGGGATCCCGAGAACGGGCGGCGGGGAAGTCGGGTTCGGTTCTGGTTGAGGTGTCGGTTCGGTTTCGTCGACTGGCTCGACTAGCTCGAGGGTGGAGGTTGGTGCCGGTGGCTGTGGTCCTGGCGTGGAGCTAGGCGCGACACCAACCGGAGATGCAACAGGCGTGGGCGTTGCCGGTCTAGGCGTTCTGGTCGGCGTTGAGGGTGTCGCTGGGACCGGGGTTTCAGTCGGTGGAATCGGGGCGGGGGTAGTTGGGCCGGGAGTTGGGGTCGCCGGAATGGGAGACTGTGTGGGTGTCGATGTCGGTGCGGAGCCCACGATCGCGAAAGATGTCGAGCACTCGAAGTTTGTCCGGACCTGATAGGTACCCCCTACCAGTCCCTCAACATCAAAGGTCGCTCGATGGGTTCCGTTGGCGGGCTCACCACCTTCGAGGACTACTAATCCCGAACTGTTGACCACGACGTAACTCCACGCGACCGGGACGGCGGAATTGAAGTCTTGGCGAAACGTGATCTGGTAGATCGTCTCGGTGACCTGTTCGAGTGTCACGGTGCATGGACCGGCCTGGTGCGCGCTGGCATGACTACTCGATGGCGGGATCGAGAGGCCGAAGCCGACGATGAAGCCCGCTACCAGCAGCGCCGAAGGCAGCCGCAGGGGAAACTGTTTCGCCACGGAGAGTCCAGCAGTCGTCCAATGGTCAGTGCAGAGCACAGTAGCGACTGGGACTGCCGCAGGTAACGGTGTCAGATTGGTCAGGAGGCGAGCTCGTCTGGTCGAACTGCGACAGCGGCCCGCACTCAGGCCAGAACCCCTACCTGCCGGCCGTGAAGCGAGCGATGCGAGAACTCCGACGGCGCCCGGCCGACTCTGATCGGGAGCGGCCAGGGTTCCACGGCCTGCGCCACACCTTCGCCGCCCGGAGGTGCGCTGCTCACTTCAACCCGGAGGCCTTGCAGCGCTGGATGGGGCACTCGTCGATCACGGTCAAGCTCGACATCTATTGGCCATTGCTGCCGCCGGCGGATGCCAATGACGTCCACCCGCCGGACGAGTGGCTCGGATCATGCAGTCTTGTCGGTCGCCTCGGCCTCTGAACGGGCAACTGATACCCAACCGCGCCAGCCCGTCGCGTGTGCAATCACAGCACCCAGCCCGCCCATGAGAACGAGGCCGATACCGAGCCACCCTTCGCCGTCGACAGGCTCTTCCCAGTCGACGATGGCCCGGCCCAGGACCAGCCCCGATCCGGCAACAAGCAAGCCCACGAGCGCAGCTTCGAAGTGACCTCCGATACCGGCCTGAACCATCCACCAGATTCCGAAGCCGCCGAACAGCGTGGCGGTCATGCCGTCCCACCTGTCGTAGTCGCCGTACGCGTATTCGACAAGGAGCAGGAGCGCGGTAACTGTAACGAGCACGCCGAGGCGACCGATGCGTTCGTTGATTGAGTAGTCGATCTTCGGAGCTGGTTTGAATCGTCGAAGCATGCACCCAACAATGGCCAGTACGTCCAATTCGAACAACTTGGCTCGCAGCGCGTGCTGCGGGCGCCCATCGACATTTCACCACTCGATCGCCGGCGCCGCGATAGATCAACCCGTGGTCAGGATTACTGATCCGTGCTCTGGATCAATTTGCCGTTACGTCAGGAGTGAAGTGCACCTGATGAGACAGTTCTCGAACCCTCGATCGTGAGTCGACGTTCGACGGTTCGAGGACGCTCCGATCAGAGCGTCATATCGACGGGCGGAGGGATAGCGAGGTGGCGCCTTCCGGTTGGGCGCGCAACCATCGTGCTGGATTACTGCGCCGTTGGGTCAGTCGAACCAGAAGCCGTCGAGCAGCTTGCGACGTTCGTTGCGTGAGTCGGTGCCGACGAAATCGCGGATCCCCTCCCAGCTCGGGGCCTCTCGGGGCACGCCTTCGAACGCCATCGTCTGGCCGTAGTTCAAGTCGGCGCCCTGGTCGAGGTAGTACTTCGTGCGCCGGAGCGCCTCGGTGCCCTTGGACAGGAGAATCTCGACGAGATGGTCGACCTCGGCATCGAGCTGTTCGGGTGTGACCAGGCGATTGACGAGGTCGTAGCGCTCAGCCTTTGCCGCACTGAAGAGCGTGCCGAGCAGGTTCCACTCCTTGGCCTTGCGTCGGCCTGCGTATTTGGCGATCTTGGCCGTGCCGCCCCAGCCCGGGGTGATGTCCCAGTTGATCTCGGGCATGCCCCAACGCGAGCGATCGGTGGCCACGACGAAGTCCGACGCGAGCGTTAGCTCGAGGCCACCACCGGTGCACACGCCGTCGACCTTCGCGATGGTCACCGCATCGAGCTTCTCGAGTGTCGTCACCGTCTCCTGGTAGAGGCGGATCTGCCAATGGCCGTCCTGGGGCTTCCAGGTGTTGAACTCCTTGACGTCGTCGCCGGCGCAGAACGTGTCGCCAGCTCCCGACAGCACCATCACCCGGCACTCGCGGTCGAAGCTCACGTCGCGAAAGGCGTCGTGCAGCTCTTGGGACAACTCACGGTCGAGCGCGTTGTGCACTTCCGGCCGGTTGAGAACGATGCGGGTTACGGGACCGTCCTTCTGCACGATCAGCTTGCCCGTCTCGGACACAGTTTCTTCCATCTCAGCACCTCCTGGAGCGCTGCCAGTCAGTTCCTTGCGTAACTGGACTGGTTACTGTTCTAGGCGAACTGGTTCGAAAATGCAAGTATGATTTGCGAGTATGGTCAGCGACAACCGCAAGATCGATCCGCTGTACGCAGCGGTCCACGCACTCGGGGACTCGTGGTCCTGGCTGATCATGCGCGACGTGCTGTTTCACGACGTCAACCGCTTCAACCACCTGCAACGTCGACTGGGCATCAGCCGAGAAACACTCTCCGCTCGGCTGGAGCGCCTCGTCGACAACAACGTCCTGGCGCGCCACGACGCCGCTTCGGGCCAGGCCGTGCTCTACCTACCGACCCAGATCGGCGAGGACCTGTTCGCATCGATCGCCGTCGCGACCCGTTGGGGACAGGAGTGGTGCGCGCCAGCTGACGCGTCACTGATCTCGATGATCCACGAGACCTGCGGCCACGAGTTCCTTCCAGAGTTCCGCTGCCGTGCCTGCGCCGAGCCGATCGACCCCAGGGCGGTCAAGGCCACATCTGACGCCACGACCCGCAGTGTCATAGCCGGTGACCGGACGCGACTCGTGACCGGCAAGAACCAGCTCCTCGACCAATTCGACCCACTGGCCGAAGCTCTCAGCATCATCGCCGATCGCTGGACATCGCTAATCATCCGCGAGTGCTTCTTCGGCGCCCGTCGATTTGACACCTTCACCTCGACGCTCGGAATCGCGACCAACACGCTAACCAAACGGCTGAAACACCTCGTCGACAACGACGTCCTCAACCGGACCGAATACCAACAACAGCCCACCCGGCACGAATACCGCCTCACCAACAAGGGCCTTGCCGTCTACCCCATCCCACTCGCCCTGCTCACCTGGGGACGCAAGTGGTTCAGCGCCAACACCGCCCCAATCGAGCTCATTCACCGAACCTGCAACAACGAACTCGAGGCCACCCTCACGTGTGGGGCATGCAACCGGGCAGCCGATCGCGCGGCCACCATCAGCGAGAGCACGAAGTTGACTTCACGTCAAGAATGAAGTGCCCGGAGTGGGACTTGAACCCACACGTCCGTGAGGACAACGGATTTTGAGTCCGCCGCGTCTGCCAATTCCGCCATCCGGGCAAGGTGATGGGGGTGTTCGGGGCAGCGTACCGTACCCACCCCGCCGCACCGTGGGAGTAATCCCGACCGAATCGCCGGGAAATTCGGGTCGGTTCGATGCGATCTGCGCAGAAACGTGAAACCATGGAAGCGGGACGCGGGTCGAACCACCCGCAGGGACACACCACGAGGGTTTGCACAACTGATGATCGCCTTCCTCTATCCGGGTCAGGGCTCACAACACGCCGGCATGGGCGCCGCTTGGCGCCACCACGACAGCTGGGAGCTGGTGGTCGAAGCCAGCGACATCACCGGCCGCGACATCGGCCATCTGCTGCTCGAGGCCGACGACGACGAGCTGCGCGAGACCCGCAATGCCCAACTCGCCACCTTCACGCTGTCCATGGTCGCCTTCGACGCCCTGAGCCGCCTCGGGATCGAGACCAGCGGACACGCCGGCCACAGCCTCGGGGAGTACTCCGCGCTCGCCGCGAGCGGTGTGCTCGACTTCTCCGATGCCGTGAAGCTGGTGCAGGAGCGGGGCGAAGCCATGCAGGCCGCCGCCGACGAGCACCACGGCACCATGGCCGCCATCATCGGCCTCGACGACGATGATGTCGAGGCCGCCGTGGCCGAGGTCGACGACTGCTGGGTCGCCAACTACAACACGCCCGGCCAGGTCGTGATCGCCGGCGGACCCGCCGGGGTCGAAGCAGGTGGCGAGGCGTGCAAGGCCGCCGGCGCCAAGCGGGTCATGCCGCTCGTGGTCGGCGGTGCGTTCCACACGCCGCACATGTCGCCCGCCCAGGAGCGTCTCGACAAGGCTCTCGCCCAGACCGAGTTCCGGGCCCCTGACCATCCGGTGTATGCCAACGTCAACGGCACCGCCCAGACCACGGCCGAGCCCTGGAACGACCTCCTCCATGACCAGCTGACCGGCGCCGTCCGCTGGAGTCGCACGCTGGCCAACATGGTCGACGCCGGCTACGCGACCTTCGTGGAGATCGGCCCGGGCACGGCGCTCGCCGGCATGGTCAAGCGCGTCGCCCGCTCGTCGAGCCGTCTCAACGTCAGTACGCCCGCCGACCTCGACGCCCTGCTCGAGAGCCTCGGCGGCCGCGACACCAGCGAACCCGCCGAAGGCGAGCATCTCTACGTCACCGAACGCCTCGTCGTCAGCCCCTGCGCCGGCGTCTTCGAACCCGAACTCGCCGTGTCCGACGGCACCATCATCGAAACCGGCGCCGTCCTCGGAACGATCGGCGACACCGAGGTTCGTTCGGCCTTCGCCGGCCAGCTCATCGAGTTCCTCGCCCTGCCGGGTGAGCGAGTGCAACTCGCCCAACCGATCGCCTGGCTGAGGTCGTCATGAGCGCTCGAGGCCGCGGCTCCCGCATCACCGGTTGGGCCACCGCCGTGCCCGACCGGGTCGTGACCAACCACGAGCTGGCCGAGATGATGGACACGAGCGACGAATGGATCGTCGAGCGCACCGGCATCCACGAGCGCCGCTGGGGTGGCACGACGCACGATCTGTCAGTCGAGTCCGGCAAGGCCGCCATCGCCCGCGCTGGGCTGACCCCTGACGACATCGACGTCGTCGTGCTGTCGACCACCACGCCCGACAAGCGGGTACCCGCCTCGGCATCGGTCGTGCAGGACAGCCTCGGCATCACCGGCGGCGCCTTCGACGTCAACGCCGCCTGCAGCGGCTTCGTCTACGGCCTGGCCGTGGGCGACGGCATGATCTCCACGGGCGCACAGAACGTCCTGGTGATCGGTACCGACACGCTAACCCAGATCACCGACATGGAAGACCGCTCGACCGCGATCATCTTCGCGGACGGCAGCGGCGCCATGGTGCTCTCGGCCACCGAGGGCGCCGGCAACGTGCTGTCGTGGTCACTCGGCTCCGACGGTTCGCTCGAACGCTTGCTCTACGCCGAACACCACGGCGGCAACCTGATCATGATCGGCAAGGAAGTCTTCCGCCACGCCGTGAACTACATGGTCGGCACCAGTCGCGATGCCATGGAGAAGGCGGGTGTGACGATCGACGACATCTCGCTGATCGTTCCGCACCAGGCCAACATCCGCATCATCCAGGCCGCCACCAAGCGGCTCGGTGCGTCGATGGACAACGTCGCCGTGGCCATGGACAAGTACGGCAACACCTCGTCGGCGTCGATCCCGCTGGCCTTTGGCGACGCCGAAGCCGCCGGGCGTATCCAGCCCGGCGAGCTGATCCTGATGACCGGCTTCGGGGCAGGTATGAGTTCCGCCTCGGCCGTGATTCGATGGGATCCATGACCGAAGAAGCACGCGTCGCCGTCGTCACGGGCGGCTCTCGGGGCATCGGCCTCGCCATCGCCCGCCAACTCGCCGAAGCCGGCCACCAGGTTGCGGTGACCTACAACTCCTCTCCCCCGGCCGCGGCCGAGGAGCTGGGCCTGCTCGCCGTGCAGTGCAACGTGACCGACCCCGAGTCGCTCGATGCGGCATTCGCCACCGTCGAAGATCAGCTGGGCCGCATCGGCATCCTGGTCGCGAACGCCGGCATCACCAAGGACAACCTGGTGCTGCGGATGACCGACGACGACTTCACCCAGGTCATCGAAACCAACCTCATCGGCACCTACCGGGCCTGCAAGCGGGCGATCAAGGGGATGATGAAGGGCCGTTGGGGTCGCATCATTCTCATCTCCTCGGTCGTCGGCCTCGGCGGCCAGGCCGGACAAGCCAACTACGCCGCATCCAAGGCCGGCCTCATCGGACTCGGCCGCTCATTCGCCAAGGAGTTCGCCTCGCGAGGCATCACGGTGAACATCGTCGCTCCCGGGCCGATCGACACCGATATGCTCGCGGCGCTGAACGAAGACCAACACGCTCAGATCGTCGATCTGGTGCCGCTGGGACGGGTCGGGTCAACCGACGAAGTCGCAGCAGCAGTGACCTTCCTCTCCTCGGAGAGCGCCGGTTTCATCACCGGCACGGTCCTACCGGTTGATGGCGGCCTGAGCATGGGCTGAAACCACGCTCACAGAACAGGGGTAACCGACCAATGAGCGATGACAACTGGACCAAGTTCGTCGACTGCGCCGTCGAGGTGCTCGACGCCTCGAAGGACGACATCACCAAGGAAGCCAGCTTCGCTGACGACCTCGATGCCGACAGCCTCGATCTCGTCGAGCTCGTGATGGCGCTCGAAGAAGAATTCGACGTCGAAGTCGGCGAGGAAGAGCTCGAAGGCATCGACACCGTCGGCAAGGCCTACGACCTCATCGTGGAGAAGGCGAACGCCTGATGTCGATGCGCCGTGTGGTCGTCACCGGCGCCGACGCAGTCAGCTGCTGTGGGATCGGCCGCGAAGCGTTCTTCGACGGCCTGCTTGCCCCTGCACCGACCCAACGTCCGCGCGAGGTTGCCGAGTACGACCTGAGCCCTTACTTCGACCGCAAGGAAGCGCGTCGACTCGATCGCCACGCTCACCTGTCGCTCACTGCGACGATCGAGGCGCTCAACGAGGCCGGTGAGCTTCCCTATGACCCGCTCCGAATCGGGACCTTCATCGGTACCGGTGTGGGCGGCATGCGCACCTTCGAGGAGCAGGTCATCACCCGGGCCGAGAAGGGTGACCGCCGTGTCAGCCCCTTCCTGATCCCGATGATGATGGCCAACGCCTGCTCGGCCAATGTGTCGATGCGCTACGGCTTCAAGGGTCCGTGTGAGACGACCGTGACCGCCTGCGCCGCCAGTAACCAGAGCATCGGCAATGCGTTCAACATGATCCGCTGGAACCGCTGCGATGCGGTCGTGACCGGCGGAACCGAGTCTGCGCTCACGCCGACCGGCATGGCCGGCTTCCGCAACATGACCGCGCTGTCGACCGAGGGCATCAGCCGCCCGTTCGACGCAGCGCGTGACGGCTTCATCCACGCCGAGGGTGCAGCGACGATCATCCTCGAGGAGCTCGAGGGTGCCCAGGCACGCGGTGCGACGATCTTGGCCGAGGTGCTCGGCTACGCCACGACCGCCGACGCCGGCCACATCACGGCCCCGGCCGAAGGTGGCGCCGGAGCGATCGAGTGCATGACGATGGCGCTCGCCGATGCCGGTCTCGAACCGGGCGACATCACCTACGTGAACGCCCACGGCACCTCCACGCCGCTCAACGACGCCGCCGAGGCCGCCGCCATCCAGACGGTGTTCGGCACCTCGCCCGGCCCCAAGGTCACCTCGATCAAGGGTGTGACCGGACATTCGCTCGGCGCTGCCGGCGCGCTCGAGGCGGTGTCGATCATCGAGTCGATGCAGCGTGGCTTCATTCCGCCGACGGCCAACACGACCGCGGTCGATCCGGAGCTTCCGCCGATCGATGTCGTCATTGGTGATGGCACGGATTGGACACCCGGCCCGGCAATCTCGAACTCGTTCGGGTTCGGCGGCCACAACGCCAGCCTGATCTTCGGCCCGGCACCCTCCTAGCGAGACCAATCGATGGTCCGGATCGACGCTGACCGCCTATTGGGCGATCTGGCGACGCTCCGGACCTTTGGCGCGTCCGGTAACGGGGTCGTGCGGCCGATGTTCTCCGACATCGACATGGCGGCCCGACGCTGGCTCGTGGAGCGATGCACGCAGGCCGGGCTCGACGCCGCGATCGACGGCGTGGGCACCGTCTACGGCCGTTCTCGCCGCCCTGGGCCCGCCGTAGTGCTGGGTAGTCACAGCGACACCCAGCCCGAAGGAGGCTGGCTCGACGGAGCCATGGGCGTGATCCACGCGCTGGAGGTCGCACGTGCTCTGGCTGAGGACTCCGAAACTGCAGATTTGGCCGTCGACGTCGCCTCGTGGGCCGACGAGGAGGGCACGTACAGCAGCTTCCTCGGGGCCCGTTCGTTCGTCGGCGAGGATTCACCGGCGGACCTCGATCATGTCGGGCCCGCAGGCGAGACCGTGGGCGTTGCGCTCGTTCGCTGCGGCCTCGAGGACAGGCCTCGGGTGCGGTTCGATCCGAATCGACACGTCGCCTACCTCGAATCGCACATCGAGCAGGGACCTCGTCTCGACGAAAATGGACTCAAGATCGGGGCCGTCACCGCGATTGTGGGTATCCGGGCGCTCCGGGTCACCTTCTCGGGCGAACAGAACCACGCCGGAACCACGCCGATGCATCGCCGTAAGGACGCCGCTGCGGCGATGTTCGACTTCGGATCGGAGCTGAATCGGCGGATGCCCACCGCCGCCGGAGATGATTCGGTCTGGACGATGGGCCAGGTGTCGGTGCTACCGGGCGCTCAGAGCATCGTGCCCGGCCACGCCGAGGTCATGGTGCAGATGCGCGACACCGACCCCGGCGTGCTCGACGCCATGGGCGCGATGGTGCGGGCAGCGGCCGCCGATGTCGATTCCCTTGATGGAGTGCGGGTGACGGTCGATGACACCGACGTCGATGTCGCTCCGGCACCCATGGACCCGGCGATCGTCGATCTCGTGGCCGACGCAGCCGAATCCGTCACGCCTGGTCAGT
This sequence comes from Actinomycetota bacterium, assembly GCA_039028435.1. GTDB lineage: Bacteria > Actinomycetota > Acidimicrobiia > Acidimicrobiales > UBA10347 > UBA10347. The sequence goes on from JBCCIC010000022.1 coordinate 47,635, forward strand.
GGATCCGCATACCGAGCGCCGCCGGCCACGACGCCGGTGTGCTCGCCAATCACCTCCCGAGCGCCATGGTGTTCGTACCCAGCTTGCGCGGTATCAGCCACGACTTCGCCGAGGACACCGACCTCGACGACATCGTCCTCGGCGCCCAAGTTCTCGCCGAAGCCACGGTCCTCGCTCACCGAGCCGTGATGTAACGATCGGTGCCAGGCACCAAACCGCATCACTTGTAACGATTGGTGCCAGGCACCGATCGTTACACCGCGTAGGCGCGCCCAGTAGCGCCCAGGGGGACCGCCGATCCTCGAGTACCGGCAGCGTTTCGTGAGCTTGCGAACGAAGGGCGTACTACGCCTCCACCGCGACGAACATGAGCTCACAGCTGCACGCGAGATCGCCGTCGACCGAAGCACGGCCTTTCGCCTTGCCGGCTCGCGCACCGATGCGGGTGACTTCGATCTCGAGGTCGAGCCGCTCCCCTGGCGACACCTGACGCCGGAACCGGGCTCCGTCAAGCCCACCGAACAACGGCAACTTGCCGGCAAACGAGCCACCGTGCAGCACGGCGTAGGCGCCGAGCTGGGCGATCGACTCGGCCATCAGCACGCCAGGCAGTGTGGGCCGACCTGGAAAGTGGCCGGCGAAGAAGTCGAAATCGTCGCCCGGTACCCAATAGCCGACCGCCGACACGTTGGGTTCGAGTGCCGTCACCTCGTCGAGGAACAGGAAGGGCGGGCGATGCGGGATGACCTCGGACGGGGCCGGAAGCGACGACATGGCCCAATCATGGCAGTCGCGCAGCCAGAAGCGAGTCGAAGCTCGACCAAAACGACCGATGGGCCGACCGAAGTCGACCCATCGATGATTCGATCAATTGTCCAGCGGCATCGCCGCCGGCGCGATCAGCCTTCAGCAGCCTTCTTGAGGGTGCTGCCAGCGGTGACCTTCACGCTCTTCTTCGCTGCGATCTCAATCGGCTCGCCGGTGCGCGGGTTGCGACCCATGCGGCCGGCACGCTGAACCTGCTCGATCGACAGGAAACCGGGGATCGTGATCTTCTCGCTCGACGATGCGACGTGAGCAGAGACGACCTCGAAGAACCCGGAGAGCGCCGTGTCCACGTCGGACTTGGTCATCCCGGTGTTTTCACTGATCTTCTCGACCAACTCGGACTTGTTCATGGTTACTCCTTCGGGGCGTCGATTCGAGCCAGGGGGGATCGAATCAGCGACACGAGAAGAGTCCACCGCAGCAGGCAAGTCAAGCATTTCCAACGGTTTTGGCGGTTCGCGTGGTTATGCGGCCACACCCTTCGCGCGAAGCCATGCCGACTCGACCGACCCGGTACGGGGGTCTCAGGGCGGCGGATGAGCACTCTGAGCCGCTGCTAGCGTCTACTCCGTGGTTACGCGCCGACGCCGGGAATCATCCGACGCTGACGACGGGTTTACGAAATACGTCCTACCCGAACTCGAAGTATTGATGCGAGTCGCTCGCTCAATCACCGGAAACCCGACCGATGCAGATGACCTCGTCCAAGACACCCTCATGCGGGCCTACAAGTCGATCGACCGCTTCGACGGCCGCTACCCGCGGGCGTGGCTCCTCACGATCATGCGCAACGCCCAGATCAACCGGGTCCGGCGGAAACGCCCGGAGCTCATGCGCGACCCCGACGTCACGCTGGCGATCGTCGCCAACACCGACTCCGATTCCCGCACACCCGAGTCCGCGGTCGTCGACGTCACCTTTGATGCGGCAATCGAGCAGTCACTCGCCGATCTCTCGCCGCAGTTCCGCGAGGCGATCCACCTGGTCGACATCGACGGATTGTCCTACAACGAAGCTGCTGCCGTCCTCGATGTTCCGGTGGGCACGGTCATGAGCCGCCTGCACCGAGGACGCAAGCAGATCCGCAACGATCTGGCCAACAGCGTGGAGTTCGATGGGAGCCCGTCATGAGCCTTCTCGATCGTCTGTTCCGCCGCAACAGCGGGCTCACCTGTCAGCAGGTCGAGGCCGTGATGCAGGAGTATCTCGACGGCGAACTCGACCCGGCGATGGTCCCGAAGGTGCTCGAGCACCTCGAGGCATGCCGTGATTGCGGTCTCGAAGCCGAGATGTACCTCAAGATCAAGTCGTCGCTCAAAGCACACCAGGACGAGCCATCGGTCGACTCGATGGACCGCATCCGCGCCATGGCCGAGGAATTGGCCGCCAACGGCCCTCCTCCCGAGGAATCCGAACCCGCCGACGTCTAATCAGGCGGGGTCAGACTGGTTCAGACTTTGGGGTCAGACCCCTTCAAGGTTTGCGGGGTGGGCGGGCGCCTTGGCCTTCGACGTCGAAGAACCAGCGGGCAGCGGTCTTCTGCATGACGGTCGACCAGCTCGGGTACGCCCGCACGGTCTGGGCCAGGCGTCCGGCGTAGGTGTTGCTGCGCATCACCAGCGCGCACTCATTGATGAGCTCGCCCGCGCGACCACCGACGATGGTCGCACCGATCAGCTTGCCGCCGGCGGCGTGGCCAGTGAGCCAGTCCCGCTTGGCGATCATGCGGACGAAGCCTTCGGGCTCGTCCGCAACCAACGCCCGGTCATTGATGTGCATCGGTGCTTCGGCGATTCGGGCGTTGTCGGGGGCATCGGATTCGAGGATGCCGATCGAGGCGAGCTCCGGGGTCGTGAAGACGACCGACGGAATGCGCTCCGGCTTGAAGGCGTAGCGACGTCCGGGCCGAAGGGCCGTCCATGCAGCAACTCGACCCATTTCGTCGGCGGCATGGCTGAGCATCTGCTTGCCGTTCACGTCACCAACGGCGAACACACGCTTCGCACTCGTGCGGAGATAGTTGTCGGTCGTGATGTAGCCCCGTTCCCCGAGGTCCACACCAGCGACATCGAGGCCCATGCCCTCGGTGTTCGGAGACCGCCCTGCGGCCACCAAGAGCTGGTCCGCTTCGAGCACGCGGCCGCACTCGAGCTCGAAGATGAACCGCCCGTCTTCGTGGCGGACGTGCTTCCCTCGGGCCTCGGTGATCAGCTCGACGCCTCGGTCCTGCAGTGAGCGGGCGACGAGTTCGGACGCCTCGGATTCGTTGTTGTTCAGGATGCGGTCGAAGTATTCGAGGATCGTGACCTGGGTGCCGAAGCGCTGCATTGCCTCGCCCAGCTCCACGCCGATCGGGCCGCCTCCGATGATGATCAGTGACTCTGGCAGTGCGGCCTGATCGAAGAAGTCCTCGTTGGTGAGATACGGAACCTCGTCGAGACCCGGGATCGGCGGAATGGCGGGCCGAGAACCAGTCGCGACGATCACGTTGCGACCCGAGATCGTCCGATCACCGACCCGAATGGTCCGCGGACCGGTGAACGTGCCGCGGCCCTCGATGACGTCGACGCCCTCGGAGCGCAGGACCTCGGCGTTCTCCGTCGACCCGATCCGCTCGGTGACCTCGGCGACACGCTTGAGCGCTTCGGCGAACGACGAGCCGTCGCGAGAAGCCTCGATCAGCGTCTTGGACGGCACACAGCCGGTCCACGTGCAGTCGCCGCCGAGCGGCGCATCGCTGATCAGCGCCGCCGAGGCATCCTCCCAACGGGCAGCACGGGCTGCGGCAAGACCACCGGCGCCACCGCCGAGCACGAGCAGGTCGACATCGGCCATCAGTGGATCATTCTCGCGAGAAACCAGGCGAACGTGATCAGGCACAGGCCTTGTAAGAAGTGCCGTATGTCCCGGGAGCAGCCCCAGCTGTAACCGATCACAAACATCCAGATCGGCGCCATCACGGCCCATTGAATGCCTACGGTGCGATCCGTCTCCGGAAGCACGATGTCGAGGAAGAAGTCCGTCCAGTCGACGGCCAGTGGTGGGCGAGGCACGGAGGGGGAACTCCGCCGCACGCTGGGAGATTCCCGCGCCCGCCGATTCCTAAGCGGAAGGGAAGGCCGAGTCGAGGGCCTCGCGGTAGCTCTCGATGAGCTCGCGGACCGCCCCGGCGCCTTGGCCTTCGACCAGGCGGCGCACGACGGTGCTGCCGATGATCACGCCATCGGCCTGGGAGCACGCCTCGACGGCTTGTTCGGGGCTCCCGATGCCGACACCGACCAGCACCGGCAGATCGGTGTGCTGCTTGGTTCGGGCGGCGATCTTCGTGGCGCTCTCAGCCAGCGATTCGCGCTCGCCCGTGATGCCGAGCAGGCCCACCGCATAGACGAAGCCACGGGCCCTCACGCCGGTGCGAGCAAGACGCTCGTCAGGCGAGGTCGGTGCGGCGAACAGGATGTTCTCCACGCCCATCGAATCGGCGACGGCGATCCAGTCGTCGCTCTCGTCCATGGGGATGTCCGGCAGGATCGAGCCGCTCACGCCGCAGTCGTTGAGCATCTTCGCGTAGCGCTCGTGCCCCATGCGGTAGCAGATGTTGTAGTAGGTCATGAACGCCAGCGGGATCGGCGATTCGAAGCCCCGAAGGTCGCTCGCGATCGATTCGGGCGTGACACCGGATTCCAGCGCAATGTCATTCGCCTGCTGGATGATCGGGCCATCCATGACCGGATCAGAGAAGGGAATGCCGACCTCGCACGCATCGGCACCCCCGTCGATGACGGCGGCCAGCGAATCGAGCCAACTCGGGCCATGCAACCCTCCGGTGATGTACGGCACCAAGCATTTACCGCCGGACTCGCGGCGGGCCCGCAGTGCGGTCTCGAGGGTGCCAGGGGTGTGTTCGGCGCTCACAGGTTCAGGATCCCCATCATCTGGTTGACGTCCTTGTCGCCTCGGCCGGAGAGATTCATCAGCACAAGCTTGCCGGCGAGTTCCTCGCGAGCCCGCGACATCCATGCCAGAGCATGGGCGCATTCGAGGGCCGGGATGATGCCTTCGGTTCGGGGAAGAATCTGAAACGCCTCGATCACCTCGGCGTCGGTTACCTGCTCATAGCGGGCCCGGCCGAGCGCGGCGAGGTGCGAGTGCTCGGGGCCGACGCCTGGATAGTCGAGACCGGCGGAGATCGACTCGGCCTCGAGGACCTGGCCCCACTCGTCCTGCTTGAGGTAGCTGAGCATGCCGTGGACGACGCCGGGCACACCGTCGCCGACGGCTGCGCCACCGGCCGGTTCCACGCCGACCAGCTCGGCATCGGTGTCGACGAAGCCGGAGAAGATCCCGGCGGCATTCGACCCGCCGCCGACACAGGCCGTGACGACATCGGGGTCACGTCCATGGCGTTCGAGCATCTGCTCGCGAGCCTCGCGGCCGATCACGCGGTGGAACTCACGAACCATGAACGGATACGGGTGCGGCCCCATGACCGAACCCAGGCAGTAGTGGGAGTTCTCGACGGTGGCGACCCAGTCGCGCATCGCCTCGTTGACGGCGTCCTTGAGCGTCTTCGAGCCGCTCAGCGCCGGGCGGACCTCCGCGCCGAGCAACCGCATGCGGAACACGTTGAGCTCCTGGCGTTGCATGTCGACCTCGCCCATGTAGACGAGGCACTCCATGCCCAGCAGTGCGGCCGCGGTGGCTGTGGCAACACCATGCTGGCCGGCGCCGGTCTCCGCGACCAGGCGGGTCTTGCCCATGCGCTTGGCCAACAGCGCTTGACCAAGCACGTTGTTGATCTTGTGCGATCCGGTGTGGTTCAGGTCCTCGCGCTTGAGCACGACGGTGAAGCCGAACTCCTCGCTCAGGCGAGGGCAGTCGGTCAGTGCCGACGGGCGGCCGGCGTAGTCCTTGTGCAGCCCGTTCAATTCGTCGTGGAAGGCGGGGTCGTCCCAGG
>JBCCIC010000023.1:0-49766 GCA_039028435.1 Actinomycetota bacterium
CCGGGAAGGACGGGCCGAGCGGCACACCCGCATCCTATAGGACGCACCTATGACCCCATAGAGGTTGGCCCTCTAGCGGACCGTCCGTGACCATGGTCACATGACTGAATGACACGACTGGGCTTCCTGCTCGACAGCGACAACTGCATCGGGTGTCACGCCTGCACGGTCGCCTGTAAGAGCGAACACGATGTCCCCCTCGGCGTGAACCGCACCTGGGTGAAGTACATCGAGACCGGCACGTTCCCCGACGTCGCCCGCAAGTTCACCGTCATGAGGTGCAACCAGTGCGACGACGCGCCATGCATGTCGATCTGTCCCACCTCGGCGTTGTTCCGTGCCGACAACGGGGTGGTCGACTTCCAGGACGACAACTGCATCGGCTGCAAGTCCTGCATGAACGCCTGCCCCTACGACGCGCTCTACATCAATCCCGAAACGAACACGGCGCACAAGTGCAACATGTGCAATCACCGGGTCGAGGTCGGGCTCGAGCCGTCATGCCAGATCGTGTGCCCGACCGAGGCGATCATCATCGGCGACCTCGACGATCCCGCAAGCAAGATCAGCCAGCTGATGGCGCGCAACGACACCCAGGTGCGCGCCCCCGAGCAGAACACCAAGCCCAAGGTGTTCTACAAGGGTGCTGACCAGGCCGCCCTCGATCCGACCCGCACCGCGATCGCCAACGACGGCATGATCTGGGCCGACACGCTGCGAGGTGGTGACGACGCTGGCGGCAAGCGGCATCCGTCGGTGCCGGTCAGCATCGGCGCCAAGCCGTCCGACGAGACGGGTGTTGTCGCCCGCACCGCATACACGACCGCCCACCTGATGACGTGGAAGGCGAAGGTGTCCGGCTACCTGGTGACCAAGGCGATCGCGGCCGGCGTCATGCTCGTAGCTGCGCTACTCGTGCTGATGGGCCACGCCGATGTCCAGGCCGCCGTCGGTGTTGTGCCACCGATCGTGGCCGGGCTGTTCCTCGCCATCACCGGTGCACTCCTGATCGCCGACCTCAAGCAGCCGACCCGCTTCCACTACCTGATCACCAAGGGCAACTGGACGAGTTGGTTGGTCAAGGGTGCGTACATCCTGATGTTCTTCGCCGTCGTGTGTGCCCTCTGGTTCCTCGCCGGTGTGGTCGATGCGCCGGGTGTGATCGAGGCGCTCGCCGTCCCGGCCGTGCTCGGCGCGATCGGGACCGCCGGCTACACCGCGTTCCTGTTCGGCCAGTGCGAGGGTCGCGACCTGTGGCAGACGCCTCTGCTTCTTCCCACCCTGCTGGCCCAGGCCGTCACGGCCGGCGGCGCGACCTACGCCATCCTCGAGTGGTTCATGGACGTGCCCGAGTCGGCGACGATCTGCTGGGTGCTCCTCGGCGGCGTCATCGCCACCGCGGCGATCATTGCGATGGAGCTGACCTCCAAGGGAAGCCGCCACGTCGAACTCGCCGTTCACGAGATGACCCACGGTGCGTACGCCCGCCAATTCTGGCTGGGCGGGATCTTGCTCGGCCTCGTCGTGCCAGGCGTGCTGATGGTCATCGCCCTCACGGCCGGCCTCCATGGGTCGGTTGCCGCTATCGCCGGTATCTGCGCTCTCGTCGGCATGTTCGCCTACGAGGACACCTTCGTCCGCGCCGGCCAATCCGTCCCGCTCAGCTGATTCGCAATCGCAGCTACGGCCCCCTTGGGGCCTCGGCTGCTCTGCGGACTGCCCCCCGAAACATCCACGCTCCACACGAGCATCCACCAACCGCCCGCCGCTTCCGACACCAATCCGCAGAGGGTCCGGAGGTCCCCCAGGACCGAAGAGCCGATTGCGAGGGAAACATGACTGATCTGAACAAGTACCCGCCGCTGGAGCAGTGGCACGACTGGACCGAGCTCGACGCCAAGGCGTGGCCGGATCGGGTCGAGAAGAAGTACACGCTCGTCCCGACGAGCTGCTTCAACTGCGAAGCCGGTTGCGGCCTGGTTTGTTACATGAACCAGGAGACTGGCGAGATCGACAAGATCGAGGGCAATCCGGAGCATCCGGCGAGCCGCGGCCGCAACTGCGCGAAGGGCCCGGCGACCCTCAACCAGGTGTACGACCCCGAGCGGGTCATGTACCCGATGCGCCGCGTGGGTGAGCGGGGGAGCGGCCAGTGGGAGCGCATCTCCTGGGACGAAGCCCTCGACGCCATCGGCGATCGCATCCGCACGGCGATCAACGAGGGTCGCAACAACGAGATCATGTACCACGTCGGTCGTCCGGGCGAGACCGACTACACGAACCGCGTGCTCCAGGCCTGGGGTGTCGATGGGCACAACAGCCACACCAACATCTGCTCCTCGAACGCTCGCATCGGCTACCAGAGCTGGATGGGCCACGATCGCCCGTCGGCCGACTACGCCAACGCCGAGGTCATCTTCCTGATCTCCGCCCACCTGGAATCCGGCCACTACTTCAACCCCCACGCCCAGCGCATCATCGAGGCTCAGCAGAAGGGTGCCACGGTCATCGTGTGCGACCCGCGCCTGTCGAACACCGGCTCGAAGGCCGATCACTGGCTGCCGACCTGGCCCGGCACCGAGCCGTTCCTATGCCTCAGCATCATCCACTGCATGCTCGAGGACGGCACCTGGAACAAGGACTTCGTCAAGCGCTGGGTGAACTGGGAGACGTTCCTGAGGCGCCAGTTCCCGGACCGCGAAGTCTCCTGGGACGAGTTCGAGCCGGCGATGAAGGCGCACTACGCCGAGTACACGCCCGAGGCGGCCGAGGAGATCACCGGCATCGCCGCCGACAAGATCCGCGAGATTGCCGCGATCATCGGCGCCCACCCGACCAAGTTCTCGTCGCACAACTGGCGTGCGGCAGGCGCGGGCAACATGGGCGGCTGGCAGACCGCCCGCTGCCTCTTCTTCATCGCGGTGATGACCGGCTCGGTGGCCACCGTCGGTGGCACCAGCGGCAACGGCTGGAACAAGTTCGCGCCCAAGGCGCCCATCGGTGCCCCCAAGCTCGACAGCTGGAACCACCTGGAATGGCCCGAGGAGTTCCCGCTCGCGTACCACGAGATGTCGATCCTGCTTCCACACTTCCTCAAGGAAGGCCGCGGCAAGCTCGATGTGTACTTCAGCCGGGTCTACAACCCGATCTGGACGAACCCCGACGGCTTCACCTGGATGGAGGCGCTCAAGGACGAGTCGATGGTGAACTGCCACGTGGCGCTCACCCCGACCTGGAACGAGACCGCCTGGTTCGCCGACTACGTACTGCCGATGGGCGTCGGAGCGGAGCGGCACGACATCGTCAGCTACGAAACCCAGGCCAGCCGCTGGATCGCGTTCCGTCAGCCGGTGTTCCGCCGCTACGCGGAGATCGAGGCCGGGCGCGGCATCGGCTCGCCGGTCACCGCCGAGAACCGCACCCACGAATACAACCCCGGCGAGGTCTGGGAAGAGAACGAGCTCTGGATCGACCTCTCGTGGCGCATCGACCCCGACGGGTCGATGGGCATCCGCCAGTGGTTCGAGTCGGAGAAGAATCCCGGCACGCCGGTCGGCATCGACGAGTACTACGAGATGATGTTCCGCGATTCGGTGCCCGGTCTTGCCGAGGCCGCTGCCGACGCCGGCGAGACACCACTCGAGTACATGAAGAACCGCTCGGCGTTCGAGCTCGAAGGTGACCGCTACCAGCCCTACGAGGCCGTGGTCGAAGCGTCGGAGGTCGAGGGCTGCGAGCGTCGTGACGACGGCGTGTTCCTGGCGCCGAACAGTGCCGGTACTTGGGACGGCACCGCCGAGGGGTTGGCCGACATCTCCCTGGTCTCGCTCGGTGAGGGTTCACCTGCCGTCGAGATCGAGGGTGAAATCAAGGTCGGGTTCAACACGCCATCGAAGAAGCTCGAGCTCTACAGCGACACGATCGCCGACTGGGGATGGCCCGAGTACGCCACGCCGACCTGGATTCCGTCGCACGTGCACCATCAGGACATGGACATCGCCGGCAACGAGCGAATCCTGCTACCGACGTTCCGCATCCCGACGCTGATTCACACCCGTTCGGCGAACTCCAAGTGGCTGTCGGAGATCTCGCACCGTCACCCGCTGTGGATCCACCCCGAAGATGCCGAGAAGCTCGGGATCGAGGAGAACGGGCTGGTGCGCATCACGACCCGCATCGGTCACTTCGTGATCCAGGCCTGGCGCACCGAAGGCATTCGCCCCGGTGTGGTCGCAGCATCGCATCACATGGGGCGCTGGCGGGTCGAGGAAGACAAGGCCCGCTCCTGGGGCGCCGGCAAGGCGACGATCGCCGACGGTGGCGATGGTTCGTGGAAGCTCACCCGCAATGACGGCATCCGCACGTGGAAGTCCGACGACTCCGACTCCGAGCGCATTTGGTGGAACGACACGGGCGTGCACCAGAACCTGACGTTCGCCGTCCAGCCCGATCCGATCAGCGGCATGCAATGCTGGCATCAGCGGGTGCACGTGACCCCGGCCGAGTCCGGCGACCAATACGGCGACGTCGTCGTGGACACGAACAAGTCCCGAGAGGCGTACCTCGACTGGCTGTCGAAGACCCGTCCGGCGCCCGGCCCTGGCGGGTTGCGACGGCCGTTGTGGTACGCACGGCCGCTCAAGCCGAAGGCGACCGCCTACCTTCACGAGTAGGTCGACTTCCTCCTCCCCGGAACCCGGTCTGCGAGGCATTCTTGGGTCGTCGGCCCTATCCAATTGTCGCTGAGACGACTGTTCCAACCCCATAGTCCCAATGCCCATGCGGGTTGTAGGGGCTCGCGGCGCGCCGCCCGGTCCGCTTGACCTGGTCCGGACTGCCCATCTTTGTAGGGCTCTCTCACCTTGGAGATGCCTAGGCCGATCGGCTCGACGGTCCCACCCCCGATTTGACCAATCGGGGCGAGGCAGGAACCGAAGGCCCGAGGAGGCAGCGGGATGGAACGATCGTTCTGGTCAACAATTCGAGGCAAGATCCTCTCACGGACCCTCGTGGTGGTGTTGATCCCGGTTCTCGTCATCGGCGGTGCCGCGGTCTACGCACTCCAGTCGCTCTCGTCGACTGCCGACAGCTCGGTGGAGGACGCACGGACGACGCTGACCGAGGATGTCGTCGGTTCGCGAATCGCCGCCGCCTCGGACCAGATCGCCCGTGAGATCGCCATCTTCCTGGATGAACGACTCGCCGATGCCGAGGCGTGGTCTGACGATCGCGTGTTCATCCGGGCCGCCCGCGCCGGCGCGGCTCGGGCCGACCAACTCGGCCTGAACGACCTCGAGATCGAGGAAATCGAGGAGATCTTCGCGGAGGAGCCCCGGCTCGCTGACGACTCGAACGCCTTGGACCGCTCGCTCTCCGAAGTGATCTCGATCAACCCGGCGTTCAAGGAGGTCTTCCTCACCGACGTCAACGGCTACAACGTCGACTACACCAACCAGACCTCTGACTTCGTGCAGAGCGACGAGGAGTGGTGGCGCCTGGCGATGGAAGAAGGCGTCCACATCTCGACGCCGGGCTTCGACGCCTCCTCGGGCGTGTTCTCGGTCGACCTGTCGTTCCGCCTCGATGACGCGGGGATACCCGTTGGTGTGATGAAGTCGTCGCTCGACATCGCCCTGGTGCAGGAGATCTCGGATCGATTCACCGGAACCGCCGACAGCTACGACGTCGCCATCATCGACTCCGACGGACGTTTCCTGGCAGAGACCAGCTCCGAGCACGATCCGACGCACATCATGAGCACGACCTACTTGGCGGCGGACGCGCTGTTCGCCAACCCACGTATCGCCGTGGCCATGAGCCCGACCCGCGATACCCAGCATCCCGAGGGCTTCTCGATTCACCCGGACGCGATCGGCGGCTACGGCCAGGTCGGCGAGCAGCTCGAGTGGCTCCGTGGCGACATGGACACCAGCCTCCGTCCGTTCGGCTGGACGGTCGTCGTCGAGCAGCCGTCTGACGTGGCGTTCGCCTCGCTGGCACCCATCGAGGGTCTTGCCGACGACCTGTCGAGCACATCGACGACGCTGATGATCGTCGTGGCGTTCATCGCCGGCGGTGGTCTGATTCTCGCCGCACTGGTGGCGCTCACCTCCGGTCGCCGTCTCACGAAGCCGATCGCCCAGCTCCGTGACGCCGCGGTGCAGGCAGCCGAAGTCACCCTGCCCAGCGTGGTGGCCCAGATGGACGAGCTCGAGGAAGACGATGCGTTGCCCGCGCTTGAACCGCTCGTGTTGGAGACCGGGGATGAGGTCGAGGATCTCGCCCAGTCGTTCAACACCGTGCAGCAGACGGCGGCGAACTTGGCTTCGGAGCAGGCTCGCCTGCGCCGCAAGAACGTTGCGACGACCTTCGTCAACTTGGGTCGACGTAACCAGAACCTGCTGGCCCGTCAGCTCGAGCACATCAACTCGATGGAGAGCACCGAGACCGACCCTGGGATGCTCCAGCGCCTTTTCCAGCTCGACCACCTCGCAACACGCATGCGGCGAAACGCCGAGTCGCTGCTGGTGCTCGCCGGCGAGGAAACACCGCGTCGCTTCCGTCGTCCGGTGGCCATGCACCAGCTGCTCCAGGCCGCGGGTGGCGAGGTCGAAGACTTCAGCCGTATCCAGTTCGGCACCGTCGACGAAGTCGGCGTCGAGGGCGGTGTGGCATCGGACGTGGCCCACTTGCTTGCCGAGCTGTTGGAGAACGCTTCGTCGTTCTCCCCGCCGGACACCTCGATCGCCCTGCATGGTCGTCGCACCGATGACGGCTACTGGCTGGCCGTCGTCGACCAAGGCATCGGCATGCAGCCGGAGGAGATGATCGCCTCGAACGAGCGCCTGTCGAGCCCGGCCGAATTCGATCGTGCACCGTCGGCCTACCTCGGTCACTTCGTCGTCGGGCATCTGTCGCGACGCCACGGCATCCGGGTCGAGCTCACCCCCACGCCGAATGGCGGTACGACTGCCCATCTGCAGCTGCCGAAGTCGGTGCTGGTCGATGCGCCGGTCGCCTTCCCTGCTTCGAGCGTCGTCGCCGAGGCATCGCCCGACACCCACGTAGCGATTGCCGAGGACGAGAGCGTTCGCCAAATGGCCGCGATGAGCGCCTCCGACGGCGCGATCACGCCGGGCATGCCGGACGCCGAGGCCGCGTTCTCGCCGCCCGCCGAGCCCTCGATGCCGACGGCTGCGCCCTCGATGGACCAGCCGGAGGCTCGCGAGCACCCGAGCACGTTCGAGCAGGCGGCCGCCGCTCCGCTCGACCCTGCACCGGCACCGCAGAGCGCGCCGGATCCGGCACCGCCGGTCGAGTCGCTGCTGTCGACCGAGCCGCTGCTGCCGACCGAGGCACTCGTACCGCACGATGCGTTCTCGCCAAGCGAGCCGGCGCTTCCGAGCGAGCCGGTCCTGCCGATCGAAGCGACACCGCCATCGCACGGCGACGTGACCCCGACGCATGACCCCGGTCTGGAGAGCGCATCGGTGATGGCATCCGCTCCGGCACCGGTTGCACCGGCACCACTCGCACCGGTTGCACCGGCACCACTCGCACCGGTCGCCGCGCCCCCGGTTGCGCCAGCCGTGCAGCCACCGGTTGCGCCCGTCGCGCCGGTCGAAGCCCCTTCGCCGGTTACCACCGCTCCGGTCGAAGCCCCTGCGCCGGTTACCACCGCGCCGGTCGAAGCCCCTGCGCCGGTTGCGGCCGCGCCGGTCGAAGCCCCTGCGCCGGTTGCGGCCACTCCGGTCGCCCAGCCGCTGCCCGCTCAAGCGATGGCTCCTGCCCCGGGTGCTGTCGCCCCAACACCCGTCGCACCCGCACCCGCACCCGTGGCACCGGCCGTCGCTTCTCCAGCGGTCGCGCCGACGCCCGGCATCCAGGCACCGGCTGCCTCGCAGCCACTCGCGCACGCCGCCCCGCCGCTGCCGGGAAGCCGTCCGGTTCCCGCCGCCCCGGCTCAACCTGCGGCTCGTCCTGCGCCTGCGCCGAGCCCGGCTGCTTCACCGGCACCGATCAGCCCCTCGCTGCCTCCGTTGCCGACCTCGCCGCCGACCCAGCCTCCCGTGCTGATGTCGACGGTCGTCGACCCGCCCGCACCGACCTCGCCGGACAAGACCCGATCGGGCTTCCGCAAGCGCCGTCGCGGCAAGGAGGGTGCCCCCGAACAGGCCGCAGCCCCCGCAGAGCCGGCCCGCTTGGCCCCGAATCCCCCTCGGCGCAGCCCGGAGGAAGTCCAGGCTTCGCTCGCCCGGTTCCGCCAAGGCGTCGAAGCCGGCCGGGCCCATGGCTCTGCGCCGAGTGCGCCGGCCGTGCCGAGTGCTGCGCATGAACACCCTGACCACCCGTCCACCCATCAGCCCAACCATGGAGGAGGCGCCCAATGAGCACCGACATCAGCCACGATCTCCAGCAGTTCCACTGGCTGCTCGAGCAGTTCGTGTTCAACACCGCCGGTGTCCTCGAAGCGATTGCGGTTTCGAGTGACGGCTTTCTGCTCGCTGCATCGAGCGGATCCGGCCGTGAGAACGCCGAGCAGCTCGCCGCGGTGACCGCCGGTCTCGCCAGCCTCACCCGAGGTGCGGCCGAGATGTTCAACATGGAAGGGGTCGAGCAGGTCCTGATCGAGATGACTCGAGGGCACATGTTCATCTCGACCATCTCCGATGGGTCCAGCCTCGCCGTGTTGGCCGACAAGCGGGCCGACCTCGGCATGGTCGGCTACGAGATGGCGCTCATGGTGGACCGTGTGGGCGGCGTGCTGTCGCCCGAACTCGTCAACCGGCTCAAGAACACGCTGAACGCGTAGGACTGGGGAACGCTCATGGACGAGACCGAGGCGGCGACCGAAGCCGACGAGTCGTTCGTCCGCCCGTACATGATCACGGGCGGTCGAACCGTCGGTGCCGCGGGTGACATCCCCATCGAAACGTTGGTCGTCGCGCGCCAGACGCGAGACGGCCTCAATCCCGACCACGCAATGGTGGTCGTTCTGTGCGCAGAACCGCTCTCGGTCGCCGAGATCGCCGTTCATATGCGCCAACCCATCGGCGTGGCCCGCGTGCTCGTCGCTGATCTGACCGCATCCGGTCATGTCGAGATGCATGACACCGCGGCAACCGAAGGTGCCGCAATCGTAAGGAGACTGCTCGATGGCATCCGTGCACTCTGATCCCGGCGCTGTGCGCCCCGTCTCGGCGAAGATCGTCGTGTCCGGTGGCTTCGGTGTCGGCAAAACCACCCTGGTCGGGTCGGTGTCGGAGATCAAGCCCCTCCGTACCGAGGCGGCGATGACCTCGGTCGGTGTTGGCGTCGACGACGCCAGCCAGGTCGAGGGCAAGACGACCACGACGGTCGCCATGGACTTCGGCAAGCTGACGGTCCAGCAGGGTTTGGTGCTCTACCTGTTCGGTACCCCCGGACAGGACCGCTTCGGCTTCATGTGGGACGACGTCGTACAAGGGGCACTTGGTGCCATCGTGTTGGTCGACACCCGCCGCCTCGACGACTGCTATGGCGCGGTCGACTTCTTCGAGAGCCGCGGCATGCCCTTCGTCATCGCCTGCAACCGATTCGACGGCAGTCCGGCTCACGATCTCGAAGAGGTGCGCGAAGCCCTGGACGTCTCGTCCGAGGTTCCGATCTTTCTCACCGATGCCCGCAGCAGTGAACGGGCCAAGGAGTCGCTTCTCATCCTCCTCGAGCACGTCTTGTTGCGTATGGAGGCGGAAGAGGCTGAGGCGGCGGAGCAGGCCGAGCAGCAGGCCGATTCCTTCGGCTTCAGTCGCGTCGACGAACCGAGCCCTGCAGGCGTCGGGTCACCGGCTCCGGCGCCCTGGTGAGATCACAGAGCAGCAGGGGCTGAACGACCGGACCGCACGCACGGAGGTTCACCATGAGCGACATGTCGATGACCACACATGATGCGCTGGGAAGCGCGATCGACGAGGCGTCTGAGGTTCGGCGGCAGGCGGCTGAGCTGATGAACCAGACGCAGGCCCAGATCCAAGAGCTACGCGCACAGGCCGAGGCGGAGATCGCCGGCAAGCTGGGCGGTGCTGACCAGACGGCCAACGAGGTCGTCGAATCGGCACGGGAGCGGGCGACGGCGATGATCGCCGAGGCTCAGGGGCGGGGCGAGATGCTTGTCGAGCAGGCCCAGGGACGAGCCCAGGCAATCGAGGACGAAGCCGTGCAGGCGGGTCTCGAAGCGGTCGAACAGGACCGGGCAGAGTACAAGTCGAGCATCACCGAGATCGTCGAGCGATCGCTTCGCGATGCCAAGGCCTTGATCGAGAACGGTCGGGAGCAGGCGGCAACGGCAGTCGAGAAGGGCGAAGAGGAGGCGGCGGCAGCGGTCGCGAGCGCCGAGGAGCACGCGGCGGAGATGTTGGCTGAGGCAGAAGAGGTGCTCAGCACGGCCACCGCGGAGGCCGAGCGGGTCGCAGCCGAAGCTGCTGCGGTCGCCCAAGACACCGCAAGGGTCCAAGACGAAGCCGACGCCATCCGGACCGAAGCTCGCGCCGACGCCGAGAAGACGGTTTCCGATGCCAAGGAACGCGTCGAGAAGCTGATCGCGGAGGCGAAGTCCGACGCCGGGCGCGCCGGTACCGAGGCGACGAACGACGCTGACCGAATCGTGTCGAACGCCCGATCTGAGGCGGCCGACCTCGTGACCAAGGCCAAGGCCGCCTCGGAGGAAATGATCGTCGAGGCTCGGGCCGCCGCCGACGAGATGCGTCTCGCCGCGGTGAAGGTGCTCGATGAAGCGCGCGAAGAGGCCGAGGCCAAGCGTCAGTACGCCAGCGACATGCTCGCGGCGATCGACCACATGAAGGCCGAGCACGCGAAGGACACCCAACCCTCGCTGGTTGGTGATCCCGTCATGGGCGCCGACGACTCAGCCGACTAGACCCGAATCGCCCGCCCGGTAGGCGAGCGCCAGGTCGCTCAACTCCTCCATGAGCACCGCCATCTCGTAGTCGGACGGCGTGTAGATCCGAGCCACGCCGGCCTCGTCGAGCGTTGACCGGTCGCGTTCGGGGATGATTCCACCGACGACGAGTGGCGCGGTCACGCCCAGATCGCGCAGGTGTTCGGCGACCTCGGGCACTGCGGCGAGGTGACTGCCGGAGAGGATCGAGAGCCCGATGAGTTCGACGTCCTCGTCGCGGGCCGTCGCCGCGATCTGTTGCGGAGTTCGCCGGATGCCTTGATACACGACTTCCATGCCCGCGTCCCTGGCGGCAAGGGCGATCTGTTCAGCGCCGTTTGAGTGGCCGTCGAGCCCGGGCTTGGCGATCAGCACCCGGGGCGGACCGTCGGCCAGTTCGCGGTGCCGCGTGGCAAGCTTCGCCAACGGAGGACTGGTGGCTGCGCTGGCCTGGCCGACACCGGTCGGTCCCTGGTACTCGCCGAACACCGACCGAAGGGTGTCCGCCCACTCGCCGGTGGTGACACCCGCGCGGGCGCAGTCGATCGTGGCCGGCATGATGTTCTCGGCGGTGGTCCCCACGCGCCGCAGCTCGTCGAGGGCCGCCGAGACGGCGTCGGGATCGCGACGATCGCGCCACCTCACGACGTCGGCAACCATCGCTTCGGTGACCGCAGGGTCGACGTGCTGAATCGCTTCGGAGCCTCCGAGCGCCGACGGCTCGGACTCGGTGAAGGCGTTCCGGCCGACGACCGTGATCTCGCCAGCCTCGATTCCACGGATGCGGCGAGCATTCGACTCGACCAAGGCCTGCTTCATTTCTGCGATCGCTTCAAAGGCGCCGCCGGCATCGATGATCTCGTCGAGCAGCACCTGGGCGTCTGCCATCAGGTCCGTGGTCAATCCTTCGACCACATGCGATCCGGCGAAGATGTCCTCGTATTCCAGCAGGTCGGTTTCGTGGGCCAGGACCTGTTGCATGCGCAGGGCCCATTGCTGATCCCATGGCCGTGGCAGTCCGAGAGCCTCGTTCCACGCCGGCAGCTGGATCGAACGCGCACGGGCGTCCTTGGACAGGGTCACGCCGAGCATCTCGAGCACGATCCGCTGCACGTTGTTCTCCGGCTGGGACTCGGTGAGCCCCAGCGAGTTCACCTGCACGCCATAACGGAACCGCCGGTCGCGCGGGTCCGCGACGCCGTAGCGGTCCCGACAGATCGCGTCCCACAGCGCGGTGAATGCGCGCATTTTCGCGGTCTCCTCGACGAAGCGAATACCGGCATTCACGAAGAACGAGATGCTGGCGACCACCCGGTCGAAGCGATGCGCGGGAACTTGACCGCTCGCGCGCACGGCATCAAGCACCGCGACCGCGTTGGCCAGGGCGAAGGCGAGTTCCTGGACCGGCGTGGCGCCGGCCTCCTGCAAGTGGTAGCTGCAGATGTTGATCGGGTTCCAGCGAGGAACCTCGGCGGAGCAGAAGGCGATCGAGTCGACGGTGAGGCGGAGGCTGGCCTCGGGCGGGAACACATAGGTGCCGCGGCTGAGGTACTCCTTGACGATGTCGTTCTGAGTCGTGCCGCGGAGCATGGAACGATCGACGCCTTGGTCCTCCGCATTGGCGATGTGCAGGCCGAGGAGCCAGGTCGCCGGCGCATTGATCGTCATCGACGTGTTCATCTCGCCCAGGGGGATGTCGTCGAACAAGGTCGCCATGTGGCCTCGATGCACAATGGGCACGCCGACCTTGCCAACCTCGGAGCGGGCCAGTGGGTGGTCGGGGTCGTAGCCGGTCTGGGTTGGCAGGTCGAACGCCACGGACAAGCCGGTCTGGCCCTTTGCCAGGTTCGAACGAAAGAGCCGGTTCGATGCCTCGGGCGTGGAGTGGCCGGCATAGGTCCGCATCAGCCACGTTCGGCGATTCTCGGCTTGCATCGCCCCATCATCGCGCTGGGCCAGGCCGAAGACGATTTGTAAGGACTACTTGGCGAGTCCCGATGTGTCGCGTAAGGTACGAAACGGTTTGGACGTCTGTCGCAAATCTAAAATCACTGTCTGACGTAGGGCATGGATGCCAGTGACTGAGCAAGTTGGTGAGTTCTTTGCCGCCTGGGCTCGCGCGGCGGGCGTCGGGCTCATGGTCACGCGACCTTCCGGTTCGATCGACTACGTCAACGAGCAGTGCTCCGCGATGACCGGCCTCGTCGCCGGTGACCACCTGCTTCATGCCTTCCGTGCCGGCGAGGTCGAACGGGTCGCAGAGTCCGTCGATCGGCTGCGCGCGCTCGGCGTCCCCGTCGACCTGACCGCCCAACTGGCCACAAGCGAAACGATCGCACGGTTCCTCATCAGTCGCACGGTCGACGAACACGACAACATCTCGGCGCTGATCGCCGTCTTTCGCGACGTCACGTCGCAGGGACTCCACGAGCGCCAGCTCGAATATCGGGCCGACCACGACGACCTCACCGGACTGAGCAGCCGCGCTGCCATCATGCGCACGCTTCGCGAAAAGTGCGAACAGGGTCGAGGTCCGGTGACGGCGATGTTCGTCGACCTCGACGACTTCAAGGGAATCAACGACGCATTCGGCCACCTCGCGGGAGACGACTTCTTGAGAGTCGTCGCGCAGCGGCTCGCCACCGTGGTCCCCGAACGCGGCGCCGCGGCGCGAATGGGCGGCGACGAGTTCTTGATCGTGTTCGATTCCGCGGACTCGATCGAGCAGATCGCCGCGGTCGCCGATCGCGTCAGCGCGGTGCTCTCAGAGCCCCTTCCGCTGCGCGGGACGTCGGTGAGCCCACGGTTCAGTATCGGTGTCGCCGTCGACGGCATCGACGAAGCACACGAAACGCTCCCGAGTGGCCGCGTCGCCGCTGGGCACACGCCGCAGGCGAGGGCCGAGCGGCTGCTCGCCGAGGCCGACATGTCGATGTATGTCGCAAAGGGAAGCGGCACGCCCATCGCGTTCGCCGATGAGTCCACCCGACTGTGGAACTCCCGGCGGTTCACGATCGATCGTGATCTTGCCGTAAGCCTGTCCCGAGAGACCGTCGACTTCCACTATCAGCCGATCGTGGACCTGTTCGACGAATGCTGGACCGGCGCCGAGGCGCTGCTGCGCTGGGACCACCCGTCGCTCGGGGTGCTCCCACCGGCTCTGGTCTTCGAACGCGCCGAGGTCATCGGGTGCGTCGACGAGTTGACGACGTACTGCTTCGACCGGGTTTACCGCGACTGGGCAGAAGTGCAGCGCCGCATCCACGTCATGGCGACCCGTGCCGTGTCGATGAATGTCTCCAACCGTCAGCTCAGTTGGGACGGCTTCTACTCGGCCTATACCCGTGCCCTCGACCGGCACTCGCTCGAGCCGGAGGACACCGCGTTCGAGGTCACCGAGTTGCATCGCGGGGAGCTGCATCCAACTGCGGTGCACACGCTCAGGCGTCTCGCTGACGCGGGAGCATCGGTTTCGCTCGACGACTTCGGTGTGGGATACAACGCGCTGTCGCTGTTCGGACAGTTCCCCATCCACGGCATCAAGCTGAGCCGGTCGCTCGTGCACAACAGGAACGTCGGCGGAGTGCAGCAGATGGTTCTGAAGGGCATCGTACGGCTCGCCCGCGAGCTCGGTGCCAAGGTCGTGGCCGAGGGCATCGAGCAGGATTCCGATCGCACCGTTTGCCGCGAGATCGGGGTCGGGCTCGGTCAGGGGAGTCGCCTGGCCCCGCCGCTGTCAGCCAACAAGTTCGCAATCATGGCCGAGGTTGCGCACAGCGCGCGCGAAGCGCAATCCGTCGGCGGGGCCCGCTCCGTCAGCGACCACGTCGAGGAGCGGTCCCCATCGCAGCACGCCGCGTCCTCGGAGTCACGCGCCGGAGTTCCCGGGGCTTAGCTGTCGAGCCGCGGTCGCCCAACGGAGGCCCCCGACGGCGCCGCTCGCCAGTACCGGTCTTCATCGAATCTTCAGAAGCCGGTTTGTAGAACCGGTGCATGACGATTCCTGCGAGCCGAGCGAACGCCGCCCACTTGTTGCGCCGTGCGGCCTGGGGTGGACGTAGGGAGGAGATCGACGCGGTCGCCGCCGAGGGCATCGACGCCGCCGTCGATCGCCTCCTCGACGCCGCCAAGGCGCCGAGCCTGGTTGAACCGGCATCGATGTCCGGTTTCTTCCCGTATGAGCACGAGGCGCTCGTCGCTTGGTTCGCCCGGCTGTGCGTCGACTCGCCCACACCGGCTATCGAACGCCTGCTCTGGTTCTGGCACGGCCACTTCGCCACCAGCATTGAGAAGGTCGAGTTCCCAGACCTCATGGTCCAGCAGTTCGCCACCATGCGCCGGTGGGGGCTGGGCCCCTTCGAGGACCTGTTGCTGGCGATGGCCCACGATCCGGCCATGATCATGTGGCTCGACCTGCAGCTCTCGGTCCTGGGAAACCCCAACGAGAACTTCGCTCGTGAGCTGCTCGAGCTGTTCTCCATGGGTGCCGGCAATGGCTACGTGCAACGCGACGTGGTCGAGGCCGCGCGAGCGTTCACCGGCCACACCATTGCGCTCGACACGGTCTACGAACGTCCGGTCGGCGGGCCCACCCATGTCAACGCGGCCCTCCACGACTTCGGACCGAAGACGTTCCTGGGTCGAAGCGGCCCGTTGGGATCCTCCGACATCATCGCCATCGTCGTCGAGCGTCCGGAGTGTCATCGGTTTCTCGCTCAGAGACTCTGGCTCCGCTACGCCGGTACACCTCCGCCGGTCAAGGTGGTCGACGACCTCGCTGCGGCGTTCGGTCGCCGCCATCACATCCGTGACGTGCTCACCGTGTTGCTCACACATCCCGAGTTCTACACCGAGTCGGTGAAGGAAGGCTTGGTCGCCCAGCCGTTCGAGGTCGCGATCCGGGCGATACGCGGCTTCGAGATCGAGTGGCCTGATGTGATCGAGCACACGCTGGAGTCGATCGATGACGACGAGGAGCGGCTGCTGCGCAATGGCGCATGGCACCCGGCCGACGTCGCCGAATGGGTGTGGATGTTCGGTCAGGTCCCGATGCTGCCGCCCAACGTCGGCGGCTGGCCTCACAACGAGGCGTGGCTGGACTCGAACCGAGCGGCTGCCCGCCTGCTTGCGGGCACCCACTTCGGACACATGGTCGTGGAAGCGGGCGGTGACGTCGCCGAGACCCTGCATCGAACGGCGCGCCGCGGCGGGGCCGATCTGACATCTGAGCTCATGGCGCGTTTCGGCCGCATCTCGTGGACCTCGGAGACCGAGGCGGCGATCACTGATGCCTTGGGCTCGGCCACCGAAGAATCTCTCGCCGCGGCGATCGCCGTCGCGTTCACATCACCGGAGGTAACGCTCGCATGACCACCCACCCAACGCTGTCGACTGGTGCTGCGCGGCCGCCTGCCGCCACCTCCCTACTCAGCCGCCGCGGCTTCCTCGGCATGGCCGGTCGCGGTCTCCTTGTCGGTGCGGCGGCCGCGGGGAGCCTGGATGCAGTGGATCGTCTCGTTGGAACCTCGGCAGGCGCCACGATGCCATATGCCGCCACCGGCGGTGCCGTCGACACAGGCCTGATCCTCGTCACCGTCCAGCTCCAGGGAGGGCTCGACTTCCTCGACACGGTGATCCCGGCCGACTCGGACCGGTACCGCCGGCTACGCCGGCGTTCCGGGGTCGACTTGGCCGCGGCGCACACGATCGATCGAGACTTCGTGCTGCACCCCGAGCTCGGGTACCTGGCGGGACGCTGGCACGAAGGCGAAGTCGGCATCGTCCACGGAGTCGGGTATCCGGATTCGAGTCTGTCTCACTTCGTTGACACCGCCATCTGGGAACGGGGAAGCGATGACCCCACCGTTCGTACCGGGTGGATCGGGCGGAGCCTCGACGCATTCGCCGGTGCTGACGCCGATCCCATGCTCGGCGTCAGCATCGGGACGCTCTCACCGTCCATGTACGCACCCGGCTGGAACCCGGTCGCACTCGCCGAGGACGGGCGCCTGCCCTGGACCGCAGAGTTCATCGACGAGCACCCGGATCTGGTCCGGGCGTACTCACGTCTCATGTCCTCGACGGCGAATTCGATGGGCGATCAGTCGCTCGTCGATCGGGTGCGTTCGAGCCAACTCCTGGTGCGGGATGTGGCGGACACGATCGGCGGCGCCACCGACCTCGATGCGCTTCGACGGACCGTCGAGATGCTCGAGGAGTCGGAGGAGGAAGACGAGACCGGGGGCGACGCGTTGTCCCGCCGTCTCGGCATCGTCGCCGACTTGATCAAAGGTGGGCTCCCCACCCGCGCCTATCACGTTGCCCATGGCGGCGACTTCGACACCCATGCGAGCCAGGTCGCGAGCCTCCCAGCACTGCTCCGCAGTCTCGACCGGGCCGTCCAAACGTTCGACGAGCGGCTTGGCGACCAGCGATCGCGCGTGGTTCTGGCCACGTGGACCGAGTTCGGTCGACGCCCGGACTGGAACGGGAGCGGAACCGATCATGGAACTGCCGGTGCCCAGTTCGTCATCGGACCGCGGGCGGTGAGCGGCCACCACGGCACGCCACCGTCGTTGGAGCGATTCGATCACGACGACAACTTCATCGTCACCGGCGACTACCGCAGCTACCTGGCCGGACTGGCGCAAGGCGTACTCGGCGTCGACGGCCAGGAGATTCTGGGCACTGGGGTCGATCCGATGGAGGTCGTGGCATGAAGACCGTATTGAGGGCGACCACGCTAAATGACCGCCGTGAGCGCATGCGCCGATTGGCCCGTCGTACCGCCTTCGTGGCTCTCGTGATGGCCGTGGCAGCGGCCGGCTCGGCCGCCGCGGCCTCGGCGTTGCGAGTGCAACCGCTTCGCCCTGGCGTCAAGGCTGAACAGAGCGTCGCGGAGGCCCAACCGACCACCGCATCGGCCCTCGGACCGGTCGAACCGGCCCTTGCCGAGATGGTCGAGATGGGTCCGCATTGCGAGGCGATCGACGGCGAGTTCATCCGTCGCGAAGATGGCGGCCTCGTGGATTGGGATTCGCTCGAACTGATCGATGCCGAGCTCGAAGATGACTCGTCCGTCGAGCTCACGCTGCCGTCGATCGACGGTGAGCCGGCCCAGCCGGGCGAGCGGTATGCGGCTCCACCTTCCGGAAGCGGGTTGGACCTACGCGAGGTCACGGATCGCGACCTGCTCGAGGCCTTGTTCGTGTGCGAGGAGAACGCCTGGCTCATCTTCGAGGATGAGGACTTCGACGAGGATGAGGACTTCGACGAGGACGAGGACGAGGATGACGACTCCGAGGATGAGGACGAACTCGACGACGGGCGAGCGGATGAAGACGCCGACGGGTCGTAGCATTCGGTCGTGCGCATCCTGATCATCGAGGACGATCCGGACATCGCCGCCGGGGTCGAGTCCGCGCTTCGGCACGCAGAATTCGCCGTCGATGCCGTGACCGACCTCGCAGCCGCCGATCTTGCCCATGCGGTGAATGCCTATGACACGGTCGTTGCCGATCGGATGCTGCCCGATGGTGATTCGCTCGACCTGATCGCCCAGTGGCGCTCCAACGGAGCGACCACGCCCGTGCTGTTCCTCACCGCCCGCGACGCGGTCGCCGATCGCGTCGACGGTTTCGAGGCCGGCGGCGACGACTATCTCGTCAAGCCGTTTGCGCTCGACGAGCTCGTGGTGCGGGTGCGGGCGCTGTGTCGTCGGGCGCAGCGCGAGACACCGACGTTGATCGAAATCGGCACACTGGTGATCGATCGCTCGCGGGCCGAGGTCCGGCGTGATGGTGTGCTGCTGCCGCTCACCGCGAAGGAGCGATGCATCCTCGGCGTGCTGGCGGATCGAGTCGGGCACGTCGTCTCTCGCACCGACCTGATCGAACACTGCTGGGACGAGGCTCATGACCCCATGTCCAACGTCGTCGATGTCCACCTCGGATCGCTGAGACGCAAGTTGGGCAAACCCGGTCCGATCGCAACCGTCCGTGGTGCGGGATTCGTGCTCGACGCCGACGGCGCGGCGGTCGGGTGAGCAGGTCAACGTCGTCCGTGCTCGGCGCTTCGGAGCAACTGTCGCCGGCAACGGCACGGCAGTTGGGGAGCCTGCGGGTCCGGCTCGCCGCATTGCTCGGTGCGTTGGTCCTGATCGTGGTCGCCGTCCTGTCCTACGTGGTGATCGGCATGGACCGCGATCTTCGTACGGAACAGAACGACGCCACGTTGCTGCGCGAGCTCGGTCAGCTCAGCCGAGAGGTGACCTTCGACGAAGGTGAGATCGCGCCGGACGATCTGGACGACTCGCTCGACGAGTGGGCGGCGGTCGCCATCCGGCCGGACTTCGACGTGTTCGACGCATTGGAGGAGGGCGGACCGTGGGACGACATCCCCGATCCCGATGAGGATGAAATCGCCGAGTTGGTCGAAGACGTGTTCTTTAACCTCGACCGCCAGGTGCAGGACGAGGCGCTGGTCCTCGCCGGGGCCGAAGGCGAGAGCCGAAGTGATCGGATCGACGACCTCTTCGACGCACCACCGGAGGATCTGGTGGACGAGGCGTACCGGATCTATCTCATCGACACGGCCGAAGACATGGGCCTCGAGGTCGAGTCACCCACGACCTTGTACGTGCCGGACGAGACGCCGCTCGCTGAAGATCGGTGGACCTGGGTGTCCGAGCTCGTCATCGACGACGAGGAGAGTGGCCCATTCTTGATCGAGGAAGACGACCGCTCCTTCGCGGTCCGTGGCGCGGTGCTTCGAGACGGACCAGAGGCGCGCGGAGCCGCGATGGTGTTCGTCGATTTGACGTCGTCCGATGCGGCACATGCCGACTTCCGCAATCGGGTGGTCGCGGTGGCCATCGCTCTCGTAGCGATGTCGGCCCTCGCTGCCTGGTGGCTGGCGGGCCGATCGATCCGACCGGCGGCGACGGCTCTCGCGCAACAGGAGCGCTTCCTCGCCGCGGCGGCCCATGAACTGCGCACGCCGATCACCGCGATTCGGGCAACGGCCGAAGCGCCTGTCGGTACCGGCGACCCTCAGGTGCCACTGGCTCGTGTCGCGGAGCTCGCTGAGGGCGCGTCGGTGCTGACCGATGATCTGCTCACGTTGGCGCGGATGGACGCAGACCGCATGGAACTCGAACGGTCGCCGCTCCGACTCGATCTACTCGTCGAGGCGATCATCGACGGGAATCCGGCATTCGCCCTGCAGGCGGAGCCGATCGTGTTCGACGGCGACGCCGCCCTCCTCGCACGCGCCATCGAGAACCTGTTGCGCAACGCGGTCGTCCATGGAGCGGCGAATACCGAGCGACCCGCCGCGGTCGGCGTCAGCGTGTCGGGGGTCGCCGTGGTCGATCACGGTCCGGGAATTCCCGAGGGTGATCTCGAAGCGATCTTCGAGCGCTTCCGGAGCGGCCCGAGCTCTCCGGGCCATGGGCTCGGCTTGCCGCTTGCTCGCTGGATCGCGCGAGCCCACGGTGGAGATCTCGTCGCCGAGAACATGGCGGTCGGTGCTCGGCTGGTCCTTTCCCTGGCCGGCACGCGCTCCGCGGCGGTCGACTGAACTCGCAGCGACCCGTTAGACCTCGGCTACGCCAAGTGCCCGGACCTGGAAGTGCACGGATCTCAGCGTGTACAGGTCGGCGAGCGTGACGTGGTGGTGTTCGATCGAATTTCCATCGAGGTCTTCCACGACGACCTCGAAGCGCTCCCCGGAGCCGAACCGAACACGTCGGTCCGGCGGGTGGAGAATGTCGAACCGCTGGGCGCTGCCGACGGCAGACAACGCGATGCCGCCGGTCGTGGCGAGTGCCGCTCCGGAGAGGAGCATCGTTGTGATTGTGCGTCGGGACACAGTTGGTGTGGTCAGGGTGGCAAGTTGCATGTCTTCGCCGATCTCGGTTCGTCGACTCGATCCGTCGGCTGCGACCTAGGTCGAGTGATCGATGCCGCGCGAAACGGGCTGCTGTGACCAGGTCGGGCGACCCGTGACCCGGTCTGGAGGACTAGGACCGGAGAACTGGTTGAGACCCGACTTCTCGCCGGCCCGACCGGGCGGTCAAAATGGAGACGGAACCGCCCATCAAGGAGCCACAACGTGACCGAAGCCTGGATCATCGATACTTGCCGTACCCCGCGCGGGATCGGAAAGCAGGGGAAGGGCGCGCTCGCGCACCTGCATCCTCAGCACCTCGGCGCAACCGTCCTCGAAGCGATGGCCGAGCGCAACGACTTCGACACCGGCGATATCGACGACATCATCTGGGGCACCAGCGCCCAGGTCGGCGCCCAGTCCGGCGACCTCGGGCGCATGTGTGCGCTCGACGCCGGCTACGACATCAAGGCGAGCGGCGTGACGCTGGATCGGTTCTGCGGGTCGGGGATCACGGCCGTGAACCTGGGCGCCCATGGCGTGATGGCCGGTATGGAGGACCTCATCATCTCCGGTGGTACCGAGATGATGAGCTATCCGAAGAAGGGCTTGCATCCGATCGGATCCGACAACGAACACCTGCGTGATCTGCACCCGCAATCGCATCAGGGTGTCTGCGCCGATGCCATCGCCAGCCTGGAGGGGATTTCCCGTGAGGCCCTCGATGCTCACGCTGCCGAATCCCAAGCACGGGCCGATGTCGCCATCAAGGAAGGCCGCTTCGACAAGAGCCTCGTGACCGTCCACAACCGCGACGGTTCGGTCGCCCTCGACCGCGAGGAGTTCCCTCGTCCAGGGACGACCGTCGAGACGCTGGCGAACCTCGCGCCGAGTTTCCCGGCGATCGCCGACTACCGCCACGAGGACAATCCGACCTTCCGTGAGCTCATCAACATGAAGTTCCCGGACCTCGAGATCGAGCACGTGCACCACGCGGGCAACAGCTCGGGTGTGGTCGACGGTGCTGCCGCGGTACTGATGGCCAGCCCGGAGTACGCCAAGGCCCACGGGCTGACTCCGCGAGCCAAGATCGTGGCAACCGCCACGATCGGCGACGACCCCACGCTGATGCTCAACGCGCCGGTGCCCGCGGCCCGCAAGGTGATGGAGCGCGCCGGCATGACGATCGACGACATCGACCTATTCGAGGTCAACGAGGCCTTCGCAGTCGTGAGCGAGAAGTTCCAGCGCGATCTGGAACTCGACCGGTCCAAGGTCAACGTGAACGGCGGGGCGATGGCACTCGGCCACCCGATTGGCGCGACGGGCGCAATCCTCATCGGCACGGTGCTCGACGAGCTCGAGCGTACCGACGGGCAGATCGGCCTGATCACGATGTGCACGGGCGGCGGCATGGCACCGGCGATCATCATCGAGCGCATCTGAATCGCCCGTGGACGTCCCGGTCCTCATCGTCGGGGGCGGGCCAATCGGTCTGACCGCATCGGTTCTTCTCTCACACTTCGGCATCGAATCGATGCTGGTGAATGACCGGGCGACGACGAGCACCCATCCGCGGGCGCGTTTCCTCGACGTGCGCACCGCCGAGATCCTCGAACAGGTCGGCCTGTTCGACTCGGTGAACGCGACCGGACTTCCGGTCGAGTGGCTCGACTCGGTCCGGTACTCGGCGACGATGATCGAACCTGAGGTGCTTCGTCTGCCGACCGCGAGCTACGACTGCACACCACGCGACATCAGCCCGGTCGTGCCGATCATGACGTCGCAAGACCTGGTCGAGCCGATCATGTTCGATGCCGCCCGGTCGTTCGATGCGGCGACGGTCAGCTTCGGTACCGAGGTCGTGGCGCTCGAGTCTGACGAGACGGGGGTGACCGTTCGCCTTCAGGACCGACGCTCAGCCGAGCGTCGAACGGTGCGTGCCGGGTGGGTCATCGGTGCCGACGGCCGGGGAAGTGTGGTGCGCGACTTGGCGCATTGTGGCCTCGCCGAGGGAACGGTGGGGGCACCGGTCCAGGATGTCCTGTACCACGGCGACATGTCCGCCTTCGTCGGCGACCGGACCGGAGCGCTGCTCTTCGTCTTCCATCCGATGGGCTACGGGCTGTTCCAGCCGCTCAACGGCGCCGACCGGTGGCGCGCGCAGTGCACGACCTTCACGCCCGCCGTCGACCCCGACGATGTGACGCCGGAACTCTGCGAGCAGTGGATCCGCAGCGCGATGGGAGACGATACGGGCGAACTCGACATCGACATCCTGAGCATCGCCCCGTGGCAGCCCGAGGAGCGCGTGGCGGATCGGTTCCGCGACTCGACAGGTCGAGTGTTGCTCGTCGGCGATGCGGCGCACACGATTTTTCCGACCGGCGGCTACGGCATGAATCTGGGCTACCACGGCATCCACAACCTGATCTGGAAGTTGGCGACGGTGATCCGAGACCGCTCCGACCAGGCGTTACTCGACACCTACGAAGCCGAGCGGCGTCCGCGGGTTGCGTTGACTTTGGCGACGGCGACGGAGAATGCGCGCCGAGCGGGCGCGATGTATCGCGCGTTCCTCGGAGGAGGCGATGAATCGGCCCGAGCCCACGCCGTCGACCGGCTCATGCAGTACGGGAACTTCGACGGCATGGTGCTCGGCGGCGAATACGTGTCGACGCTTTGTCAGGCTGAACCGGAGCCGGGCCCGGTGGTGGACAACGAAATCCTCGACTTCGTACCCACCGTGCGTGCGGGTCGGCGCGCTCCGCATGCGTGGATCGATGCCGCCGGGACTCGGTCCGTGTTGGCCGAGTTCGGCCGTGACTACGTGGTGCTCGTTCCGGATGCGGTCGGGGAGATCGACAGCGACGTCCGCCAGGCGGCGATACCTCCGTCGGACCCGTACCGCGACGATGAGGTCGTTCTCGTCCGCCCCGACGGTGTCGTCGCTGGCCGCTGGTCGGCCGATGATCCAGCCATCGGTACATCGGTCGAGGCTTTGCTGCCCGTCTGAGCCCGATGCCGATCGCAAAGTGACATCGGTGCCAGGTTTGATGTCGTTTGGCGGGCTACCGCCAGGCGGCGGCGATGCGCTCGATGCTGTCGATTCGGTCCGTCAGGTCGTAGGCCGACGTATGCAGCATGAGCTCATCTGCGCCCGTCTCTTCGGCCAGGACATGCATGCCCTCGACCACCCGCTCGGCCGTACCGACAAGCGAACCGACCCGCATCTCCGAAGCCATCTGCCAGAACGGGTGCTCGACGGCATCTTCGGGCGTGAGCATGGGGACGAGGCGGCCGGTCCGTAGACCGAATCGCCGGAGACGGGCAGGTCCGGAGAGCCAGGTCGCATGCTCGTCGGTCTCGGCCGCGAGTGTGGAGGCCGTCACGATCGTGTACGGCTCGGCGAGCACGCCTGATGGGCGAAACGAGGAGCGGTAGATCTCGCAGGCTTCGACGGTGCCTCCCATGTCGAAGTGGTGGGCGAAGCCGAATGGCAATCCGAGCAGTCCCGCGAGCTCGGCGGAGAACTGGCTCGATCCGAGGGGGACGATCGCCGGTGAAGACTCGGCGACCGGCGTGGCTTTGAACTGATCCCACAGGCCGGTTTCGCGTCTGCGGTCGCCGAGCATGCCCATGACATCGATGAGGTTGCGCGGGAAGTCCTCGGATTCGGCGGCCCGGGCGCCACGCAGCGCCATCGCCGTTCCGCCGTCGGTCCCGGGGGCACGCCCAACGCCCAGGTCGATGCGACCGGGATGCATCGCTTCGAGCAGAGCAAACTGTTCCGCGATCGCCAGCGGGGCGTGATTCGGAAGCATGACTCCGCCGGAGCCCACCCGGATCGACTCGGTCGACGCCGCCAGGTGCGCCATCAACACGGCCGGCGTTGTCGACGCGACGGTGGCCATGTTGTGGTGCTCGGCGACCCAGATTCGGGTGTAGCCGAGCCGTTCCGCCGCCTGAGCGAACTCGGTGGTTTCGGCCAGTGCCTCGCCGCTCGAAGCGCCGTCCCGCACCATCGCCAGGTCGAGAACTGAGAGGGGAAGCATGTGCGAACGCTACTCCGTCGCCGAAACGAGTGGTCACCCCTACATGGCTCGCCGGCTGCGATGGGTCGGCGGAGGCGTAGCGTGGACGCCGTGTTGATGTTCGTCGACTACGAGCACGAGAGTCGCTACGCCAAGGGCGATGTCGATTGGCTGCTCGCCGCCCGCACCCGAATCACGTATCGGCTCGAGGACCTCGCCGGCATGCACTGCATGCTGGTGCGCTACGACCGGCTCACGCTGCAGCTGCTCGACCGGATCGACCCCAAGGCGGTCTTCATCAGCGGCCAGGGGACCGATCCAAGCAAGTACACCGAGGAAGACACCGCCATGCTGGCATCGGTCGTGCGGGAGTCGGGCTTGCCGATGTTCGGCTTCTGCGGCGGGTGGCAATTCATCGCCACGGCGCTCGGCTCGGGTCTCGAGGCGATCGATGTTCCCGATGAACGGTTGGAGGACGACATCATCACCGAGTGGCCGGGTGGGCGTCGCGCCGAGTTCGGCTATCACCCCATCGAGGTGACCGGTGCGCACCCGGTGCTCGCCGGGCTGGGCGAGGATCCGGTCTTCCGCCACGCCCACGGTCTGCACGTTCCCGATGCGCCCGACGGCTTCGCGCCGCTTGGGTCGACGCCGATCACGCCGATCCAGGTCGCGATCGACGACGAACGGCGCATGGTCGGCACGCAGTTCCATCCCGAGTACTGGACCGACGAGCACCCCGAGGGTCGGCGGATGATCGCCAACTTCCTCGAGTGGGCCGGCGTGTCAGCTGCGGATTGATTCGGCGCTGACACGGCCGGCGCGGACTGCGGCCGCGCCCAATGCGATGAGCGTGATGCCGGCAGCAACGAGCACACCGGTGTCGTCGGCACCGGTGCGTGGGAGTTCGTCGGCGCACTGCGCGAAGTACTCGCCCAGCTGAGCCTGGGCCTCGGCTACCGAGTCGTGGAACGGGGATTCCTCGACAGAGATCTGCTCGGCGACCAGTGCCAGTGCGGCGTCGATGCCCGGAGGGCTGGGTGACAACAGCTCTCGGGCGGTCGCCGCGCTGGCGGCTGCGTCGGGGCCTGAACCGAGTGCCTGACGGATCAGGACGCACACCTCGTCGTCGGAGTCCTGGGCCGCAGCGTCCGACGGGTTCGCGACGACGATCAGCATCACAAGTCCGGCGAGCGCGATGCGCCCGAACACCCAGGTCGATGACCATCTACCCCGCATGGCCGAGACCCTAGGCCATGGTCTTGGCGTCAGGGAATGGGCCATTGGTCGAAAACGAAACAACTCGGGAACCGACCGGACACGTAGGACGGGTTTGTCTACCGTCGATCCTGTGAAGTCGACTCGGCGTGGCACCTCCCTTCGGAGCCTGCTGATCTTCGCCTTGCTGGCGCTGGTGGCTGCCGCCTGCGGCGGCGACGGCACGGCCATCGGCGTCGCCGATCGAGTCGAGGCTGCCGCTACCGCGACAGCGACACCCATCCCGACGACGCCGCCCCTCGCCGCGCCCGCCAGCGAGGGTCCGACCCCGCCGGCAGCCAGCGAACCCGCCGAGCAAGTAGAGGATGCGCCGGCAGACGTTGACGCGATCTCCGAGCAAGCGTCGACCGAGCCGGCCACGACGCCAGAGTCCGACACGGTCGAGTCCCAGCCAACGACCGAACCTGACGCAACGACCGAGTCCATCACAACAGCCGATGCGCCCCCGACTCCAGCTACCCCGATTCCAGTCACGGAGCCGACGCCAACTTCGACGCCAATCCCGACGACCCCGACCGCGATCCCACCGACACCAACCGCGGTGCCCGCAACCCCGACGCCACCGACTCCCACCGCGCTCCCCGCCGCGCCCCTGGTACCGGAACTCACCGGGACCTTCGCCACGATCGGCGGCGGCCAGATCGATCTCGGGTCGCTGCAGGGCCAAGACGTCGTGCTCTGGTTCTGGGCGCCGTGGTGACCGTTTTGAAATGCCGAAGCGCCCACGGTCGTGAGCGTCCAACAACAGTTCGGAAACCAAGTCCGCTTCGTCGGCGTGCCTGGCCTCGCGGCCTTCGAGGAGATGGGCCCCTTCGTCAGTCGGCACGGCGCGAGTGCGTTCCCGCACATCCCGGATCCCGGCGGTGAGATCTGGCGACGGTTTGGTGTCGTGCAGCAGCGCACCTACGTCGTGATCAACGACGACGGAACCTGGCGCCGCACGGGTTACGGAAATCTGGCCGGTGAGGTGCAGGCACTCATCAACTCCTGAGCCCTGCTTCGGGCCGGTCAACCCCATCGGCCATCATGGGCCGATGATCGACCTCGTCCTCGTCGAACGACCCACCGAGCGCACGGCCCACGTCGTGCTGAATCGGCCCGAGCGTCGCAACGCACTGGTCGGACCGCTCGCCGATCAGATGGCCGATGCGCTCGAGGTGCTCAACGCCGACGCCGAGCTGAACACGATCGTGATCCGGGGTGCGGGCGATGCGTTCTGCTCCGGGCTCGATCTGAAGGAGTTCGGCGCCGACCCCCAACCGGGCTGGGTGCCGAACTTCGCCACGTCGTGGCGGCGGGTGCACCGAGCCTTGTTCGACAGCCCACACATCATCGTCGGCGCCTTGCAGCGGGCGGCGGTGAACGGTGGAGCGGCTCTGGCGCTGGCCTGTGACTTCTTGGTTGCCGGAGACAACGCGTTTCTGCAGGTGGGCGAGATCCAACAGGGGATGGCGGCGCCGATGAACATGTCGTGGTTGCGCCTTCGCTTCAGCGAAGCGCTGGCCGGTCGGATCGCACTTCTCGGCGATCGGTTGACCGGTCCGGAACTCGTCGACCTCGGCGTGGCCTTCGAGTCCGTTCCCGATGAGGACGTGCTCGCTGCCGTCGATCGTCTTGTGGCCCGTTTCGAGACGCACGAACCTTCGGGCGTTGCTCGGATCAAGACCTCGTTGCGCCGCACGGTCGTGACCGAGAGTGCCGAGGAGTGGTTCGCTCGTTCGTTGGCCGCCGACCCGCTCCAGACGGCGACGACTCGCCCGGTGGCAGCCCGCGACTCGTAGCCGACCGGCCGGCAAGGTCCGGGCGAACGTGTCACACCCCTGTGTCAGTGTTGGTGTGTGGCGGCGGTGTTCGATCTCGATCAGGCGGCGGGAGAGCGTGCTGTTCGGATGGTCGATGTCGGTCTCGACGCGATCGCCACGGCGGTGCGGTCGTTACCGGCACGTGCAGGGGTCGCTGAGCTTTCTCGGGCCAAGCGGGTGCTGGCCGGGATCGAGGCTGAGTTGCTCGCCGAGCATGTCACCGCTGATGGTGACACTCGGGCCGTCGAGAAGCTGTTGGGCGACGGCAAGACGTCGCGGGCGGAGACCCGGCGTCGAGCCAGACGGGCGAAAGCAAACGCCAACTCCGGCGGCACACTGTCGGACCGGCTGACGGATGGTTCGCTGTCCGAGGAGCAGGCCGACCTGATCGCCGACGCCGACGACAAATCCAACGGTGCAGCCACCAACGACACCGACTTCGTGGACGCCATCGGCGCCGCCGATCCCGACCAGGGTCGCACGATCCGCGACGAATGGCTCGCCAAACGCGAGACCAGCGACGGTGTCGAGTCGGAGCATCGACGGCAGCGTTCACTGCGGCGCATGCAGACCTACCTGTCACAGAAACACGGCCTCAACGTCATCAGCCTCGAAGGCGACGGCGTGGCACACCGGCGGATGGTCGACGCCATCCGGGCCCGGGCCGACGAGATCTACCGCCGCGACGGCGGACGCGGCCTACCCCGCAGCGAACATCCACGCACCCGCACCCAACGCGAGTTCGACGCCGCGCTCGAACTGCTCTGCGGCCTGACCACAACACCAGACGGCCGCACCAAACCCTCGGAGACCAGCGCGCAGCGAGGTAGGTCGCAGGCCAAGATCGTGATCGGGCTCACCGTCGACAAGCTGTGTGGCCGCGACCCGGCCGAGATGGCAACCCAGGTCGGTCTCGGACTGATCCCTGACACGGTGCTCGCCGACTACGCCGAACACGGCGACATCATCGCCGCGCTCTTCGACCGCAACGGCGAACAACTCTGGCAAGCACGCCTCGCCCGACACGCCACACCCGCCCAACACATCGCCCTCGTCCTACGAGACCGAGGCTGCGTCCTCTGCGGCACAGACCACACCCGATGCGAGGCCCACCACCTCACCCCATGGAACGCGCCCGCGAGAGGCCGCACCGACCTCGACCAACTCGCACTGCTCTGGCCAACCTGCCACCACCGACTCCACGACGACAACCACACCCTCAAGCGCAAGCCCGCCACCGGCTGCTGGACGACTCGGCCCGCGACACCAGACGAAACACCACACCGGCACCGAAGACCGGGTCATGGCCACCGCCCGCCTCGAGAATGAACCAACGCAGCCGCACAACGCGACAGAGCGCCCCGGCCGCCGGGGCCGAAGCGCTCCATCTGACCGCATGCTTCCCGCCGAACCATGCGTCCGGGGGCGCTGCCGCGCGCCCCTGACGATCAGCTACTCACGTAACCTGCGTCCGCCCATCGCGACCCGGACCGGGAGCTCGCACCGCGCACGGTGGCCTGGTGAGCTCGGTGGTCCTCCGCTTGGGGAGCGATGTGATTGTCGGACACCGTCATGGGTTCCCGCCTCTCGTCTGAGGGCAGCATGACCGATGCCGGCGGGGCGTTATGTGAGCTGGTTCACGCAGGCACCGTCGCAGCCGTCACAGCCGCGACCGGCTCCGGTCCTGGATCAGGACCGCAAGTGGGCGTTCTCGGGATCCCACACCGGACCGTCGAGGACCGTTGCCTGCTGCATTTCGCCGAGAACGAGGACACCGAGCTGGGTGCCGGGTTCGGCGTGATCCGCCGTGACGTAGGCGAAAGCCAGCGACTTGTCGACGGTGAAGCCGTAGCCACCGCTGGTGGTCAGTCCAACCGCAATGCCGTCGGCAGAGAACACCCCTTCGCCGCCAACGCAATCGGCCACGCCATCACCGGCCTGGCCGGTATCGGTCGCGGGATCGAAGGCCGGCACGTCGAGCTCGAGGTACACAAGCTTCCACGGGTTGCCGGTCGGCGGACGATCGAGCGCTTCGCGGCCGACGAAGTCGCCCTTGTCCCGCTTGACGAAGAACTCCACGCCGGCCTGGACGGGCCCGATGTCGTGGGTGAGCTCGTTGCGGGTCAGGTAGGCCTTCTCGATGCGGAGCGAGTTGAGGGCATGGCCCCCGAAGTCGGCGATCCCATACGCCTCGCCAGCGGCCCACATCGCGTCGTAGACGGCCTGCATCCGGTCGACCTCCATGTGGAGTTCCCAACCGAGCGCGCCGGTAAAGCCGACTCGAAGTGCAAACACGTCGGCGCCGGCGATCGACATCGGCTTCGACGACAGGAACGGGAACGTCTCGGCCGACACGTCGGCGTCGGTCACTGCCGACAGCACGTCGCGGGCATGTGGCCCGACCAAGACCAGCACGCCGCGGTCGGTAGAACGATCCTCGATCGTGACCTCTTCGCCTTCTGCCACCGACTGGTTCAACCAGTCGAAGTCGCGGCACTCGCCCATGGCACCTGACACGAGGTAGTACGTGTCTTCGCTGATCCGGGTCACGGTGATTTCGGTCTCGATTCGCGCATTGTCGTTGAGCACGTAGTTGAGCGCGATCCGCCCGTCCTTGCCGGGAATGCGACCCGTCGTGGTCCGGTCGAGGAACGCCCGGGCGTCGGGTCCGTGCACGTCGTACTTCGAAAACGCGGTCAGATCCATCATCCCGACCCGCTCCCGCACGGCGCGGCACTCCTCGCGCACCGCCGGATACCAGGACGGACGACGCCAGCCGTGCGCGTCTTCGAGTGGCTGGCCCTCGGGGACGAACCACTTCGGCTGTTCCCAGCCGTAGAACTCGGTGAACATCGCTCGCTTGGCCTTGAGGGGCTCGTAGAGGCTCGAGGTGCGAACCGGCCGGTTGGCGAGACGCTCTTCGCCGGGCGGGTGAACCCGGAACATCCACTCGTAGTCCTCGACCGCCTTGGGATCGATGTAATCGTGGTCGGCCCAGCCGAAGCGGCGCGGGTCGTAGTGACGCAGGCTGAGTTCGGTCTCGCCGTGGACGATCCACCGGGCGAGCTCACGCCCGGCACCTGGGCCCCAGGCCAAACCGATCGACGAGCCGGTGTTGAGCCAGTAGTTACGCAGACCCGGCGCGGGACCGAGCAGCATGTGGCCGTCGGTCGTGTGGGTGATTGCGCCGTGCACGACCCGCTTGATGCCGACCTCGCCCATGAGCGGCACCCGCTCGAATGCCTCGGCCAGCCAGGGTGCGATCTTGTCATAGTCGGCCGGGAACAGCGGGTTCTCCGCTTCCCAAGGCACGCCGTCGGCCCAGATCTGTTCCGCTCCACGATGCTCGTAGATGCCGATGAGGCCCGCGGTCTGCTCCTGGCGGATGTAGCCAGCGGCGCGGTTGTCGCGCATGACCGGCATTTCCCAGCTGAGGTCGGCGGCGAACGCCGGGAGCTCCTCGGTCACCAGGTAGTGGTGCAACACGTTGGCCTGCGGGACGATGAAGCCGCTCAGCGCGGCGACCTGGTCGCCGTAGCAACCGGCGGCGTCGACCACGTGCTCGCAGGCGACCGTGCCCTGCTCGGTCACGACCGACCACTCACCGTTCGGCAACTGGTTGACCTCGAGCACCCGATTGCGACGCATGACGGTCGCTCCTGCGGCACGGGCACCGTTGGCGAACGCCATCGTGACGCCGCTCGGGTCGACGTGGCCTTCGCCCTCGGTCCAGATGCCGGCAATGACGTCGTCGAAGTTGTAGTACGGGTTGATCTTGGCCAGCTCGTCGGGTCCGAGCAGCTCGATCGGATAGCCGATGTACTGACCCACGCCCAGATGGGTCTTCAGCGCGTCGAGCTCGTCGTCGTTGTAGGCGACTCGGATTCCGCCCGGGGTGTGCAGCGAGACTTCTTGGCCGGTCATGCCCGGAAGCTCCTGGTAGAGCTCGAGGGCGTAGTGATGGAACGCAGCCGTCGTGTAGTCGGCAACCGACCGGGTGATCTGGCCGGCGGCGTGCCAGGTCGATCCCGACGTCAGCTCGGCCTTCTCGATCAGCATCACATCGGTCCAGCCCTCTCGGGTCAGATGCCACAGCAGGGATGCGCCGTGGACGCCTCCGCCGATGATGACGACTCTTGCTCGATCTTGCATGTCAGGTTCGAACTCTCTCGCTCGTGGGGTCGTAGAAGGGGCGATAGCTGGCGGTCGCCGGCACGACGGTGCCGTTGACTCGGATGTGGAAGTCTGCGTCGAGGACGTCGGCGCGTGGCATTTCGATCGGCGCATGGACATAGCCCATGCCGAGCGCAGCTCCGACGGTATGGCCGTACATGCCGCTGGTGGTGTGGCCGACGAGCTCGCCGTTCCGAAGGATCGGCTCGTCGTGGTACAGCAGCGGCTCGGGGTCGTCGAGCTTGAACTGGACGAGTCGACGGTCGAGGCCGGTTTCCTTCTCTGCGAGTAGGGCTTCGCGGCCGATGAAGCCGCCCGGCTTGTCCCAGGCCACAGCGAACGACAGGCCGGCCTGGAGCGGGGTGTCTTCGTCGGTGATGTCGTGGCCCCAGTGGCGGTAGCCCTTCTCGAGCCTCAGCGAGTTGAGGGCGTGATAACCGGCGTGACGCAGGTCGAATGCGGCGCCCGCGTCGACCAGAGTCTCGTAGACGTGGGCGGCGAACTCGGTCGGCACGTAGAGCTCCCACCCCAGTTCGCCGACATAGGTCATGCGGAGTGCAAGGACGTTGGCGTACCCGACGTCGATCATCTGGGCCGCCCCGAACGGAAAGCTGTCGTTGTCGAAGGCGGAGTCGCTGACCGACTCGAGAAGCGCCCGACTGTTCGGACCCATCAGGGCGATCACCGCCGAGCCCGACGTGATGTCGCTCGCTGTCACGAACGCATCGTCGCAGAGATTGCGGGTCAGCCAGTTGAAGTCGCGGTTCTGCGTGGCGACGGCGCTCACGACGAAGAAGTGATCCTCGGCCAGGCGCGTGACGGTCAGGTCAGCCTCGATGCCGCCCCGCTCGTTGAGCCATGCGCCGTAGACGGCCTGGCCTGGGTCGACGTCGATGTCATTCGCACAAATCCGGTTCAGTTCTCGGCACGCATCGCGCCCACGCACATCGAACTTGGAGAAGCTGGTCTGGTCGAAGATCGCCACCGACTCACGGGTGGCCTGATGTTCGGCAGCCGAGAGGTCGAACCAGTTCTGGCGACCGTAGGTGTACTCGTAGTGCGCCTCGTCGGGCGACGCGGCATACCAGTTCGGACGTTCCCAACCGCTGGCCTCGCCCATGCATGCACCGTGGGCGACGAGCTTGTCGTGGAGCGGTGACCGGCGGGCACCGCGAGCGGTGTCCTTCTGACGGAACGGCCAGTGCATTTCGTAGAGCAAGCCGAGGGTCTCGGTCGCCCGATCGCGCACGTAGCGCCGATTGCCCTGGAACGGATGGAAGCGGCGGACGTCGACGTCGGCCAGGTCCATCGGAGGGTGACCGTCGAGCATCCAGTCGGCGAGCACGCGTCCGGCGCCGCCGGCGGATTGGATGCCGACCGAGTTGAAGCCGGCGGCGACGAAGTGGTTGGCCAGCTCGGGGGTTTCGCCGAGGATGTACGCGTCGTCGGGAGTGAAGCTCTCGGGCCCGTTGAAGAAGAGGCGGATGCCGGTCTCGCCGATGATCGGCATGCGGTGGATCGCGGCCTCGATCACCGGCGCCAAATGATCCCAGTCGTCGTCGAGGTGCAGGAATGGCTTGTCCGGGAGCTCGTGAGCGTCGATGGGCTTGGCGACCGGCTCGAAGAACCCGATCAGCAGCCGGCCGGTCTCTTCCTTGATGTACGTGTTGCTGCCCGGGTCGCGAAGCGTCGGCAGCCCGTGGCCGAGACCCTCGATGTGGTCGGTCACCAGGTAGAAGTGCTCGCACCCATGAAGCGGGATCGAGGCGCCGGCCTTGGCCGCAAGGTGGCGCGACCACAACCCTGCGCAGGTGACGACCATCTCGGCGCGCACCTCGCGTCCGTCGCTCGTGCGTACACCGACCGCTCGGTCGTTCGCCGTGAGGATCTCGTCGACACCGGTGTTCTCGAAGATGCGGGCACCACCGGCCTTGGCGGCGTTGGCCAGCGCCATCGTCGTGTCGACCGGGCTCGTCTGCCCGTCGCGTGGGACCCACACGCCGCCGACGAGGTCGTCGGTGTGCATGAGCGGCCAATGCGACGCCAGTGTTTCGACGTCGACCGGTTGCACGTCGACACCGAAACAGCTGGCCATCTCGGCGCCGCGATGCAGCTCCTCCAGCCGTTCGTAGTCGGCGGCGACGGCGATGGAGCCGGTGCGTTTGAACCCGGTCGGGAAGCCATCGGCCTCGAGCTGCTCGTAGAGCTCGCCTCCGTACGACGCCAGGCGAGTCATGTTGGCGGTCGCCCGCAGCTGCGCGACGAGGCCGGCCGCATGCCAGGTCGTGCCGCTCGTGAGCGAGTTGCGTTCGAGCAGGATGACGTCGCTCACGCCCCGCAGCGTCAGGTGATAGGCAACGCTTGCGCCGATGATGCCGCCGCCGACGATCACGACCTGGGCCGACTCAGGGAGCTCCTTGCGACTTCGCGGCGACGATGCGGCCGCAGCTGCCTTGTCGAACTCCGCCAGACCGAGGGTCGAACCGTCGGTGGGGCTGGTGTTAGTAGCCATCACGTTGACGCTAGACGATCTAACAGCAGAGTGGTACCGTCCCGAGACGAACGTTTGAGAGAAATCACACCCAAGCATTCCGAGGGGGGATCCAATGGAAGGCCAGCACCACGCCAACGCAGTCGACACCCGCGAACTGGCGCAACGACACCTGTTGCCACACTTCACGAAGGGTGCCGCCTGGAACAGCGAGCAGCTTGGAACCATCGACCGCGGCGAAGGCTGCTACGTCTGGGACACCGACGGGAACAAGTATCTCGACGGTTTGGCCGGCCTGTTCTGCACAAATCTCGGTCATGGGCGTCATGACTTGACCGCGGCAGCGGCCAAGCAGATGGACCAGCTGGCGTACTTCCCGAACTGGGGTTGGTCCAACCCGGCGACGGCCGAAGCCGCGGCGATGATCGCCCAGGATGCGCCCGGCGACATCGACGAAGTCTTCTTCGTCAACTCGGGCTCCGAGGCCGTCGAGTCGGCCCTCAAGTTCGCCCGCAACTACCACTTCGCCAGG
Source organism: Actinomycetota bacterium (assembly GCA_039028435.1). Lineage (GTDB taxonomy): Bacteria > Actinomycetota > Acidimicrobiia > Acidimicrobiales > UBA10347 > UBA10347. The sequence continues at coordinate 35,135 of JBCCIC010000023.1, forward strand.
GGCGACACCGACCGCTACAAAGTCATCGCCCGCGACTGGGCGTACCACGGCACGACCCTCGGCACGCTCGCGGTCACCGGCATCCCGAAGTTCAAGACGCATTTCGGGCCGATGATGTGGGACGGCGTACGCCACGTGCGCAACACGTGGGGTGACGAAATTCCCGAAGGCGGCACCGCGGCCGATCTCGACAGCGTCAAGGCCATCGAGGCCAAGATCCTGGAAGAAGGGCCCGAAACGGTCGCACTCGTCATTGCCGAACCGGTCCAGAACGGCCGCGGCGCCGTCGTGCCGCCCGAGGGCTACTGGCAGGAACTGCGGCGCATCTGCGACAAGTACGGCGTGCTGCTCTGCGCGGACGAGGTCATCAATGCCTTCGGTCGTCTCGGCCATTTCACGGGCTCCGAGCGCATGGGTGTCGTGCCCGACATGATCACGTTCGCCAAGGGCGTGACCAGCGCCTACATGCCGCTCGGCGGCGTGATGGTCCGGCGCCCCCTCGTCGAGGAGGTCTGGGAGTCCGAGGTCGCCATGTTCAACCACGGCTCGACCTTCGGCGGTCACCCGGTGGCCACGGCCGTGGCGGTCGCCAACATGCGAGCGATGCGCGACGAGCGGATCTTCGCCCACGTGCTCGAGCACGAGAACTACTTCCGGGCCGGCCTCGAGTCGGTCATGCACGCCCACGACTGTGTGGGTGAAGTGCGGGGCACCGGCTACTTCTACGCCGTCGAGTTCTGTGCGAGCCGGTCGCAAGGCCGAGAGCTCAGCGAGGCCCAGCACCTGGGCCTACGCGGGGGAGCGCTCGGTCAGTTCGTCCGCGATGCCAAGATCATGATCCGCCCTGACGATCGCGGGGCGACCTTCCTGGCGATCTCGCCGCCCCTGGTTGCCGACAAGCAGGTCCTGGACGACCTGGTGGAGCGCGTGGGCCAGATCGCGGGACGTACCCAGGAGTGGATCGACACCAACAGCTGAGTGCGCGAACCATCGCCTGTTGGTACTGAATGTCTCGCGTACCATCGCGAGGTCCAACCCGTGGAGGGGATAATGAAAATTGCAAAGTGGCTTGCCGGGGCAGTCGCCCTCGGTCTTGGTCTGCTGCTCGCCGGCTGCGGCGGCGGTGACGACCTCGAAGAGCTCAACGTCGCCTACTTCCGTGAGTGGCCGACGCCGAACCAGTACGGCCAGGATGACGGCTCGTTCGCTGACGCTGTTGGCGTCGACATCAACTGGATTCCGTTCAACAGCGGTGGTGAGATGTCCGAGGCGATGATCGCCGGCGACATCGACATCTCGTACTCGCAGGGTCTGACCCCGTTCGCCGGTGCCATCAACAACGGTGCCGACCTCGAACTGGTCGGCATTGCCGTGTCGTACTCCGAAGCCGACAACTGTGTCGTGCAGGGTTCGCTCGGTGTCACCCGTGACAACGCTGCCGAGACCCTTGCCGGTGCGACGGTGATGACGCCGTTCGGCAACGTCACCCACTACAAGATGTTGTCGATGATGGAGTTCCTCGGGGTCGACCTCGATGACCTCGACATCGTGCAGGCTGAGGGTGGCGCCACCACCGCAGCTGCCTTCGAGGCCGGCGACATCGATGTCGGCTGCGCCTTCGGTGGCTCGGTCGTGAACATGCTCGACAATGGCGGCAACCTCATCATGAGCGGCGCCGAGCACGAGGCCGACATCGGCATCTTCACCTACGACATCGTCTCGATCCCGAGCCAGTTCGGTGACGATCACCCCGACGTGGTCGCCGACTTCCTCTCGGCACTCGATGACTTCAACGCCGACTGGGCCGCTGATCCGGCCGGTCGCAACCCGACCATCGCCCAGGCCGCCGGTATGGAAGATGTCGGCAACTTCCTCGGCGGACCGGTGTGGTTCGTCTTCCCGACCATCGATGAGCAGCTCGGCTCCGATTGGCTCGGCGGCAATGTCGCCGACGCCATGCAGGGCCAGGTCGAAACGCTGGCCCGACTCGGTGGAGGCGACCCGGCGACGGGCGACTTCGACGGTGCGGTGAACAGCGAATTCCTCGAGGCCGCACAGGGCTGATGCGACCCGATCCTCGGGATCCGCTGCACAGGGCCCCGAGGATCTGATTCACTTTGAACAACTGATGACGGCGCCGGGTCGCACGGGCCCGGCGCCGTTGTTCTCCGGGTGGGGACGCCGGGAAAGAGGGGGAAGATGAAACAACTGTCCGTACAGGGCGTGGAGATGGTCTACGAGGTACCTCGTGGCGAACCGGTCCACGCGCTGAGCAACGTGACCTTCGACCTCGAAGCGGGACGACTGCTCACGCTGCTTGGCCCGTCGGGTTGTGGCAAGACGACCCTGCTCAACATTCTGGCGGGGTTCCTCGCACCGACCGGCGGCTCGGTCACGCTTGGCGGCGATCCGATCACCGGACCGGGCCAAGAGCGCGGCATGGTCTTTCAGCAGGGCGCGCTGTTCGAGTGGTTGACCGTCGAGAAGAACATCGCCTTCGGTCCGGCCATGAACAAGGCGGACAAGGACGAAACCAGCGCTCGGGTCCAGGAGCTGCTCGAGGTCGTCGGCCTCCGGGGCTTCGGCGACAAGATGGTCTACGAGCTCTCCGGCGGCATGCAGCAGCGCGTTGCGTTGGCCCGGTGCCTGGCCAACGACCCCGACGTCATCCTGATGGATGAGCCACTCGGGGCGCTCGATGCACTGACCCGAGAGAAGATGCAGAGCCTGATCCTCGACCTGTGGCGGGAGACCGGCAAGACCATCATCCTGGTGACCCACTCGGTCGAGGAGGCGCTCTACCTCGGCGATCAGCTCTTCGTGATGGCGCCGAGACCCGGGCGTGTCGAACGCACCTACGAGTTGCCGTTCGCCGCGAAGGCCGCCGACGTCGACGCCCGTGAGATGAAGGCGTCGCCAGAGTTCATCGAGAAGCGCGAGGAGATCCTCTCGCTGATCTGGGAGATGGAAGAGGAAATCATGGGACGCGGGGAGGTCGCCTGATGAGCTTGGGTTATGGGGCAGGTGTCGGCGACGAGGACTCACTCGATCTCGCCGACAAGTCCGGACCGTTCTCGACGGCGGGGTTCTTCCGATCTCGGCGCGGGTCGGATCGTAAGACGGTCACGTTCGGTGACTCGTCGGCAGTGCGGAGCGCGCCCCTGTGGAGCCTCTTCTCACTCATCGCGATGCTCCTGCTGTGGTGGGTCACCACGACCGCCTGGGGTATGCCCGAGCCGTGGGCCAGCATGGACGTCAGCGATTCCGAACGCATCACGCTGTGCAACAAGGACGACGCCTGTGGTCGAGATGCGTACACCCAGCTCGCCAGCCCGCTCACCTTCCCCTCGATCCGTGACACCTGGAATGCCTTCGGCACGTTGTTCGACGAGGGCTTCGCCAACGACACGCTGTGGGCGCACACGGCGGCCAGCCTGTGGCGCGTGATCCGGGGCATGTTCTGGGGCATCGTCTTCGGCGTGCCGATCGGGTTCGCCATGGGCCTGTCGAGTCGGGCGCGAGGCTTCTTCGACACACCGGTAGAGCTGTTGCGACCGATCCCGCCGCTCGCGCTGCTTCCGCTGTTCATCCTGATCTTCGGCATCGGTGACGGCACGGCCATGCGCCTGCTGATCTTCGCCAGCATCTGGATCATGATCATCGCCGCGAGATCCGGCGTGCAGACCGCCAACCTTTCCAAGGTGCGGGCGGCCTACTCCCTCGGTGCCTCCAAGTGGCAGGTGTTGCGGCGGGTCTTGCTGCCAAATGCGTTGCCCGAGCTTTTCACCGGGATCCGGGTCGCACTCGGCGTCTCGTGGGGGACACTGGTCGCTGCCGAGCTCGTGGGCGCCCGCGAAGGTCTCGGCGCCATGATCTTCGCCGCGCGACCGTTCTTCCGGCTCGACGTCGTGGTGGCCGGCATCATCGTGATCGCCATCCTCGGTGTCGTCATGGATCTGCTGCTGCGGTTCCTCGAGTCTCGCCTGATCCCCTGGCGTGGCAAGGGCTGATCGCTCACCGTGGCGAGTGTCCTCGAAGGCTGGTACGCACGCGCCGCGGCGAACCCGCGGCGCATCGTGCTGGCTGACGATGACCCTCGCGCTCACGCCGCCGCGACGCGACTCCGATCCGAGGGTCTTGCCGAGGTCGCAGTCATGGGAACCGACGTCGGGTCGCCGGGGCAGCTGGGCATCGCTGCGGTAGACGAGACGGCGGCACAAGTCGCAGAAGCAGCTGCGGCCAAGGGACGCACCGTCGACCTCGACGACCCCTTGTGGGCGGCGATGGTTCTGGTCAAGAGCGGGTGGGCGCAGGGTGCCGTCGCCGGCGCGACCCGCTCGACGGCCGACGTGCTCCGAGCGGGTCTTCGAGTGCTGGGCGTTGCGCCGGGTGCCGGAACGTTGAGCAGCTGCTTCTACTTCGTGCTTCCCGACGGGTCGCCGCGAGAGTCGATCGTCTATGGGGACTGCGGTGTCGTGCCGGATCCCGACGCCGACCAACTCTCCTCGATCGCCATCGCCTCCGCGGCAACCTTTGCGGAGCTGAGTGGCGAGAACCCCCGCGTGGCCATGCTGAGCTTCTCAACGAAGGGAAGCGCGGAGTCGCCGAGCGTGGACAAGGTGCGCGAGGCCACGGCGCTCGTCGTCGAGCGCGCCCCCGGATTGGCCGTCGACGGGGAGCTGCAGTTCGATGCGGCCTGGGTGCCGGCGATCGGCGGGGCGAAGGCGCCCGGCTCAGCGGTCGCGGGGAACGCCAATGTGTTCGTGTTCCCCAACCTCGACGCGGGCAACATCGCGTACAAGATCACCGAACGTCTCGGCGGTGCGCAGGCGTTCGGGCCGCTGCTGCAGGGACTCGACGGCGTCGTCCACGATCTGTCCCGTGGTTGCAGCGCCGACGACATCGTCAACGTCGCCGTGATCGCTTCGCTGCAAGCCGTCGCTCGGTCCTGATCCGGGCGGTGGCCAATCTGCAATAGTTGCCACGTATGAATGACGGTGCGCGGGCGTCAATCGAGCGGGCGTTGCCCGCGTACGACATCACCGGACATCTGGGTCAGGGGGCGTTCGGCATCGTGTACGAAGGGCGTCATGTGCGTCTCGGGCGACCGGTTGCGATCAAGCAGCTGCCACCCGCGCACGCCGAGGACGAGCAGGTGCGCGAACGGTTCGACGCCGAAGCCCAGATGGTCGCCTCCATCGACCATCCGCACGTCGTCCCGGTCTATGACTTCGTCGAGTTCGAGGGAAGCCGCTTCTTGATCATGGAGCGCTGCGTCGGCTCGGTCGCGGACCGATTTCGGAACGATGGCATGGCCACGGATGAAGCGTGTGCTGCGGTGCTCGCGTGTCTCGCCGGTCTCGACGTTGCGCATGCCCGAGGTCTCCTGCATCGCGACGTGAAGCCCGAGAACCTTCTCTACGACACCAAGGGGGCGGTGAAGCTGGCGGACTTCGGCATCGCACGCGATACCGAAGCCGTGGCGCGCCGCACGGCGACCGGCACCATCCTCGGGACGCCGACGTACATGAGTCCGGAACAGTGCCGTGGCGAGGAACTGACGCCGGCCAGCGACATCTACAGCGTTGCGATGATGGCGTACGAGCTCGTGACCGGCGGGCTGCCCTTCCCGCACAGCAATTCCATCAGCGGCGTGATCACCCACCATCTGTTCACGCCACCGACACCAGTCCTCAGCGCACGACCCGAGGTCCCCGGACCGATTGCCGCCGTGGTCGACCGAGGGTTGTCCAAGGAGCTCACGGATCGGCCGTCGACCGCGAATCAGTTCGCCGCGGAACTGGCGACTGCCGGTGTGAGTGCCTTCGGGTCCGGTTGGCTGCGTCGTCGGCGCTTTGAGCTGCACTGGCCCGAGATCATCGCGGTCACGGAGCAACCCGCACCCGGATCGCCTCGCACGGGAACGATCGTGGTCAAAGCCGACGGGATGGCAGAGCCGCACGAGCCGCACGAGCCGCCTGCGCCGCAGGACGTCGCCTCCACGCCGTCCCCGGGGTCGGCACCCGAGACGGCACATCACGGTTCGGTAACGATCCCCGAACACCCTGCGCAACCGGAGGTTGCGGAACCGCCGGTCGCGGAATCGCAGGGCCTTTCCGACGATCACACCGTGGACCGCGCTTCGCAACCTCCGTGGCGTTGGATTGCGGCGGTCGCGGCCGCGGTGCTCGCGCTCGTCGCCGGCATTTTCCTACTCCAACGCGGACCGGAGGACACCGCATCGCCCGATCCGGTGTCGGCCGTCGAACCAGCCGCGACCGAATCGCCGGTCATCTCGAACGAAGAGCCCGATCCAGTCGCAACGGCCACGCCGCAGGCCGATGTGGCAGCGCCCGCCGGCCTCGCCGTTGACGACATCGACGTGGGCTTCTTCCTCGGCTGGCCAACCCCCAATCTTGCCGGCGTCGCTGATGGCTCGTTCGACGAGGCGGTCGGGGCGGTTATCAACTGGAGATCGTTCTCGTCCGGGAGCGCGATGACGGAGGCGTTGGAAGCCGGCGACATCGACATCGCGTATTCGCAGGGACTCACGCCCTTTCTCACCACGGCCAATGCGGGTGCGGACATCAAGGTGGTTGCGATCGCGGCCAACTATGGGGACGCGGACAACTGCGTGGCGCAGTCCGCTCTCGGGGTCACGCGCGAGAACGCCGCCGAGACGCTTCGCGGCGCGACCGTGGTCACCCCGATCGGCAGCACCGCCCACTTCAAGATGTTGTCGATGATGGAGTTCTTGGGGGTTGACGTCGGCTCTCTGACGGTGACCCAAGCGACTGGAGGGGTCAACACCGCGGCCGCCTTCGCCGCCGGTGACATCGACGTGGGGTGTGCCTTTGGCAGCGCACTCGTCGCCATGCAGGAGGAGTCGGGTGGGGCGCTGATCATGACCGGTGCGGAACTCGAGAGCGAGCTGGCGTTGAGCACCTACGACGTCGTCTCGATCTCGACCCGATTCGGCGAGCAGCAGCCCGAGGCGGTGAGCGCCTTTTTGCGAGCAACGAGTGCCTTCAACGCGGCATGGGAGCAAGACCCACAGCGCGTCAACGGCGCGATCGCGGCAGCGGCCGAGCTCGAGGACGTGGGGGAATTCCTTGCCGGTCGGACCTGGTTGTCGTTCCCATCACCTGAGGAGCAGCTCAGTGACACTTGGCTCGGTGGCCGCGTCGCCCAGAACATGGCGGATCAGCTTCGGACGTTCGATGACCTGGGATTGCTCGAGGCGCGAATCGACGACTTCGACGCCTTGGTCGACACCACATTCCTCCAGGCCGCAACGGGCTGAGCCGGTTGCGATCTAGTCGGCCGGGGGCTCGGACAGGTTCGGCGTCATCAGGTCCATCTGTCGCAACGTCGTGAGTGCATGGGCGGCCATGACACCGTCCTGGAAGAACTTCGTCGACACCAGTGCGTTCTTGCCGCGCTGGTTCACGATCTCGCCACGGATCCCGAACGTCGGACCGACGATCGGCTCGAAGTAGTCGCAGCGCATGTTGATCGTCGTGACCCACGATCGGGGTTCGGTCGGGTCGCTCTCCAGGTCAAGGGTGTGGAGCGTGAAGATCGACGCGAAGTCGATGTAGGTCGGCGTGAAGCCCCCGAACAACTGCCCCTGGGGATTCCTGAGAGAGTCGGGGAGGTCGACGTCGAGGATCAACAAGCCGTGCGAACGCTCCACGATGCGCCAGTTCCACGCTTCGAGAACGTCGCCAGCTGCGTGCCCTCGGGCGACGAGCTGGCCCTCTTCCAACGTGTCTTCGGTGTCCGACCCCGGCTGATCCATCGGCGCCACCCTAGAAGGCTGCGCCACCAGGGCGCGCGTTGCGATCGGTGGAGCATGTGATACACCGGACACGGCGTGACAGGCAGCAAACGAATCCCCCTCGACCAGCTTCAGGTCGTCGACGCAGCGGCGCGATTGGCCGACGCCGACGGCCTCGAAAACCTGACCCTCACCAAGATTGCGGCCGAGCTCGGCGTGCAGCAACCGGCGCTCTACCGGCATGTCGAGAGCTGGAACGACCTATTGCGGCTCCTCAGCCTGAGGGGGCGAGAGCTGCTGGCCGACGCGCTCGCCGAAGCGGCCATTGGCGTGTCGGGCGACGAGGCGGTCGCCGCGGTGGGCAAGGCGTGGCGCACGACGGTCATGTCGAACCCCGGTCTGTACGAGGCGACCGATCGGTACCCGTGCGCCGGCGATCCCGACCTCGAAGACGCGGTCGAGCGAATCGTCGAGGTGCTCGCGCAGGCGCTGCGTGGGTTCAACCTCGACGACGACCACCGGGTGCACGCAGCTCGCGCGCTGCGCTCGGCGTTCCACGGCTTCGGCCATCTCGAAGCCGGCGACGGGCATCCGCATCCGCACGATCTCGATGACACCTTCGACGGGTTGATCGAGCTCCTGTGCGCGGGGATCCGCGCGCAAGCCGACGGGTGACTCGGCAGCTCACAGGTGCTCAATTCCAGTAGGAGAGGGCACCCTCGTACAGGGTCGTCAACAGCTCACGGCCGATCTCGACCGGGGCGTTGTCGAGCAGGCGCCGCTGGGGGAGCGCGCCGTCGACCAGCGCTCCGATGTCGTTCGCTCGGTAGCCGATGCCGGTGAGGCCGTTCGGCATGTCCGTGGCCCGCATGAGTGCGATGACCCGATCGGCCAACGCCTGGCCCGCTTCCGGTGCCTCGAGGCCGGTGGTGGCTGCACCGAGCCACTCGGCCGCCTGCAGGTGCCGCGCAGGGTTACCCGATGCGGTATGTCGGAAGACCGACGGCGAGTTCACAATGACCGACATCCCATGGGGGACGATCGCTTCACCCCGGGGCCACCCGTCGGGGCAGAAGTGCTCCGGAGCCATGCCGGCGACCGAGTAGGACATGCCGTGCGGTGCGTGACAGCCGGCGTTGCCGAAGGCGATGCCGGCGAGCGTCGCCGCCCACATGAGCTGGTGGCGGGCCTCGGTGTCGTTCGCGTCGGCGACTCCCCGCTCGATGAACCGGCCGGTCAGACGCAACGCCTCGGCGCAGCCGAGATCGCTCCAGGGGTTCGCGCCCTGGCTCGACGGTCGTAGCGACGGGGCGCCGGGTGCCGGTCGCTGCGAGTAGGGACGGGCGGTGTACGACTCGAGGGCGTGGCTCAGCACATCGAATGCGCTCGACGCCACGACGTTGGCCGGCAACGTTGCGGTGACGTTGGGGTCGATGAGTGCACGCGTCGGCCGAATCAACTTCGAGGCGATGCCGGTTTTCGCCTTCATCTCCAGCAGGTCGAAGACCGCGATGCCGGTGCACTCACTCCCGGTTCCGCTGGTGGTCGGACAGGCGATGTGCGGCTTCGTTGGTCCTGGCACGGCTGCGCCGTCGCCGATCGGCGCGTTCACGTACCGGAGGAGGGGCGCTGGATGTGTCGTGTAGAGGTTGGCGGCCTTGGTTGTGTCGATGACCGAGCCTCCGCCGACCGAGATGAATCCATCGACGTCGGCATCGGCGGCGAACTTCGTGGCGGCCTCGAACGACTCGTCGGTGGGCTCGACCCGCACCTCGTCGTACAGGGCGACATCGATGCCGGCCGCGTGCAACGACGCTTGGACCGTTGCCACGTGTTCGGTCGCGACCAGCGCCGCATCGGTGAACAGCGCGATCCGTCGAACGCCGAGGCTTCGGGCGATGTCGCCGGCCTCGGTCAGACAGCCGGGACCGAATGTGATGTTCGATGCATCGACGCTGAAGGCTGCGTCGCCCGCTTCATGCGCCAAGTCGTAATATTCACAGAGCATGGTGTCATCCGATCCGGAGGTCGCGTCCGACCGTAGTGGTGCCGCCGAGTCGGTTCGAGGCGCAGGATCGGACGGCGGTGCAGCGGTCCTTGCCGACGACGCATCCAGAATCGTCTACTCGACCGACAATTCGGTCTACCAGGTCGTGCCCGAGTCGATCGCGCTCCCGAATGAGATCGACCACATCGCCAAGCTCCTCGCTGACAACGCCGCGGCGCCGGAGCCGAAGCCGATCGTTGCACGTGGCGGCGGTACCGGCACCAACGGCCAGAGCCTGACGGACGGCTTGATGGTGGACCTCAAGCGGAGCCTCGATCGCATCATCTCGATCGACGTCGACGCACGGCGAGCCGTTGTCGAGCCCGGTGTCGTGACCGGTCGCCTCAACGCCGAGCTCGCCCAACACGGCCTGCACTGGGCTCCGCATACGTCGACCCTCAACCGGGCGACGGTTGGTGGCATGATCTCGACGGATGCGGCAGGCAAGGGATCCCTCGTCCATGGCCGAGCCCACCGCCACGTCGAGGAACTCGCGGTGCTGCTGGCGGACGGCACGAGATGGACCGCCACCCCGCTCGCGGTCGAAGAGGCCGGACGCCGCGCCGAGCGCGACCCGGTGTGGCGAGCACTCCTCGATCTCCCGATCGCCGAAGGGTCCCGGTTTGATCTTCCCGAACTCGCGCGAGGGTGGAGCGGCTACGGGATCGATCGGCTCCGTCGCGACGGCTTGATCGATCCCACGGCGCTCTTCTGCGGCGCTGAGGGCACGCTCGGCATCATCGCGAGCGCCACACTCCGCCTCACCCCGCTCCCAGAGCGGCCACGGTTGGCCGTCGCAATCTATCCGACCTTCGACGATGCGCTGGTCGATTCGGTGCGGCTCCGCGAGACCGGGCCGACGGCGATCGAGGCATTCGACGAGACGACACTCGAACGTGGCCGTGGATCGCCGGCCTGGCCAGCCTTGGGGTCCATCGTTGGCGATCGCACCTGCGCGGTGCTGCTGCTCGAGTACGCCGACGCGCCGCCCGTCGAGGAACTCCGCTCGCAGATCCTGGCCGGTGAGCGATGCGTTGAGGTCCAGATCACCGACGACGCAGGCGATCAAGCGGCGATGTGGAAGGTCCGGGCCGACGCCGTAGGGCTCCTCGCCAAGGTCGCGATCGGAGTGCCCGAACGATCAGCGCGACCGACGGCCTTCGTCGAAGACTGCGCCGTGCCCGTGGCGGAGATGCCGACATTCATCTCATCGTTCCGACAACTGCTCGACGATGCTGGCGTGACCTATGGCATGTTCGGCCATGCCGACGTTGGCTGCGTGCATGTGCGGCCGGCGCTCGACCTGGCGCACGCTGACGATCGCGATCGCCATGCACAGCTCAGCCGAGACGTCGCCGAGCTGGTCCACGCGCATGGCGGGATCCTGTGGGGCGAGCACGGGCGCGGCTTCCGAGGCGAGACGTGCCGCGACGTCCTCGACGCCCGAACCATCGAGCTGATGCGGCGGGTCAAGACGATCTTTGATCCGCAGGACCTGCTGAATCCCGGCAAGCTCTATCGGCCGCTGGGGATCGACGCGCCGATCGTGGCCCTCGACGAGGCACCACTGCGAGGAAGTCGGGACGAAGCCGTGCCCGTCGAGCTGCGGCGAGCGCATGATCATGCGTTCGCGTGCAACGGAAACGGGCTCTGCCAGCAATGGGACAGTCGCCAGGCGATGTGCCCGTCGTACCTGGCCACCGGGGATCCCGCGCTCTCGCCGAAGGGGCGGGCCGACCTCGTCCGCGAGTGGCTCGCCAACCGTCGTGGCGATCGCAACTTCGAGGCGGCCCTTCGCGAGAACCTGAACCAGTGCCTCTCGTGCGGCGCCTGCACCGGCCAATGCCCGGTCGAGGTCGACATCGGCGAGCTGAAGTCGCGGGTGCTGCACTCGATCGGCAAGACCACCCTGTCGCACCGAATCCTGTCCCGCTTCGAGGAAGCGGCGCGATTCGCATCGCTCACGCCGGGTCTTGCTCGGATGCTGTTGCCGCTTGCGCGGCGCATGACCGGGTTGGTCGATCTCCCGGCGCCCTCTGAGCGGCGACGCCCGCAGCGACGCTTCCGCAAGGGTGGGCGCAGTTGGGTCGTCGTGCTTCCGGACGTGTTCACCAGCGCTCTCGAGCCGTCGACGCTCGACCACGCGATGCAGGTGTTCGAATCGATCGGCGTCGAATCCTCGGTGGCGCCGTTCGTGTCATCGGGCAAGTTCGATCACGTCAAGGGTCGCCGTCGGCGCTTCGCCCGGATCGTTCGTCGCCAGCAGATCCAACTCCGACAGGTTCGTTGGGGCGCCGGAACTCCTGTGGTGATCGAGCCGGCAATCGCATTGCTGCATCGGCACGAATATCCGGCGACCGTCGACGACTATCCAGGTGAGCTGGTGCGCACGCTCCCCGAAGTCCTGCTGGAACAGCTCGACGAGCTCACACCCTGCGGCGAGGGTCGGCGCGTGCGGCTGCTCGGCCACTGCACCGAACGAACGAATGCGCCCGAGCAACTCGACGCATGGGCGACGATTCTCGGCTCCGTGGGCTACGAGGTCGAGATCCCGGCACTCGGTTGTTGTGGCATGGCGGGAATCTTCGGCCACGAGCCAGCCAACCAGGAGATCAGTCGAACCCTCTGGCACGCCGGTTGGTCCGAGGCCACCGCAACCATCGACGAGGCCGACGACGTTCTCGTCGTCGCAACGGGCTATTCGTGTCGGAGCCAGGGCAAGCGCTTCGGTGCCGAGCTGTTGCACCCCGTGCACCTGCTGGCCGCACCGCGGAAGCACGCTTCCGAGATATAGACACTCTTGCGATTTCGTTATAGCGTCTAAGCGCCTGGCGCCTCGGTCGAGCCGCGCCGCTACGAACGGGACACATAGGGTGGCGACAGCCACGAGGGGGAGGACCCACTGATGACCAAGATGACGCCGAGCGAGGCCTTCGTCGAGACCTTGAAGGCCCATGGGGTCACCACGACCTTTGGGATCATGGGATCGGCCTTCATGGACGCCATGGACATCTTCGCGCCTGCCGGCATCGAGCTCGTCCCCGTCGTGCACGAGCAGGGAGCGGCTCACATGGCCGACGGCTACTCGCGCGTGAGCGGCAAGCAGGGTGTCGTCATCGGCCAGAACGGTCCGGGCATCTCCAACTGTGTCACCGCCATCGCTGCGGCGTTCTGGGCTCACAGCCCGGTGGTCATCGTGACCCCGCAGACCGGCTCGATGGGCATCGGCCTCGGTGGCTTCCAGGAAGCCAACCAGCTCCCGATGTTCGAGGAGTTCACCAAGTACCAGGCCCACATCGACAACGAGAACCGGATGGCCGAGCTCACCGCTCGAGCGTTCAACCGGGCCATCTCGGAGATGGGCCCGACCCAGATCAACATCCCTCGCGACCGCTTCTATGGTGAGATCGACGTCGAGATCCAGGGACCCGCCCAGTACGGCCGTGGCGCGGGCAGCGCCGAGAGCCTCGACGAGGCTGCCGACCTGATCGCCTCGGCCGCCAACCCGGTGTTGCTCTCCGGTGGCGGCGTGGTCATGGGCGACGCCATGGACGAGTGTGTGGCCCTCGCCGAACGCCTCGGGTGCCCGGTCGTCAACAGCTATCTGCACAACGACTCGTTCCCCGCCAGCCACCCCCAGTGGTGTGGTCCGCTCGGCTACCAGGGCTCCAAGGCCGCGATGCGCCTGATCTCCGAGGCCGACGTCGTGATCGCCCTCGGCAGCCGCCTCGGCCCGTTCGGCACGCTGCCCCAGCACGGCATGGACTACTGGCCGGCCGATGCCAAGATCATCCAGATCGACGCCGACCACCAGATGCTCGGCCTGGTCAAGCCCATCTCGGTCGGTATCCACGGCGATGCCGGCGAGGCGGCAACCGCGCTGCTCGCTCGTCTCCAGGACCGCGAACTTGCCTGCGACGCCACGCGCGACGCTCGTGCTGCGAAGACCGCCGAAGAGCAGCAGCGGTGGGAAGACGAGCTCGACGAGTGGATGAGCGAGAGCGACGACTGGTCGGTCGAGGCCATCGAGAACGCCAAGGACATGCCGGGTGACTGGCTCAGCCCGCGCGCCGTACTGCGAGAGCTCGAGAAGGCGATGCCGGCCCGCGTGATGGTGTCGACCGACATCGGCAACATCAACTCGGTCGCCAACAGCTACCTGCGTTTCGAGGAGCCCCGCAGCTTCTTCGCGCCGATGAGCTGGGGCAACTGCGGCTACGCACTGCCGACGATCATCGGCGCCAAGAAGGCCGCCCCGGACCGTCCGGCCGTGTCTTACGCCGGTGACGGGGCCTGGGCCATGAGCATGGTCGAGATCATGACCGCCGTGCGCCACAACATCCCCGTGACCGCCGTCGTGTTCCACAACCGCCAGTGGGGCGCCGAGAAGAAGAACCAGGTCGACTTCTACGGCCGCCGCTTCGTTGCCGGTGAACTCGACGGCGAAGAGAACTACGCCGAGATCGCCCAAGCGATGGGTGCCGAAGGTGTTCGAGTCGACAAGCTCGACAATGTTGGCGCCGCGCTCACCGATGCGATCAACGCCCAGATGAACGAGGGCAAGACCACGGTCATCGAGATCATGTGCACCCAGGAGCTCGGCGACCCGTTCCGCAAAGACGCCCTCTCCAAGCCGGTGCGCTTCCTGCCCCAGTACAAGGACTACGTCTAAATCACTCGCAATCGCAGCTTCGCTTCGCTCGGGCTGCTCTGCGGATACGTCACTCGCAATCGCAGCTTCGCTTCGCTCGGGCTGCTCTGCGGATACGTCACTCGCAATCGCAGCTTCGCTTCGCTCGGGCTGC
>JBCCIC010000024.1:0-38344 GCA_039028435.1 Actinomycetota bacterium
AACGCCCGCCCAGCGACACCGCGAACGCAAGGCACCACCAACTCGCCCCCACACGACCACACCTGCTCAACGCGGTTCGGCCACGCAGAGACGAACCCACCGCCCCGCCTCGACCGGCAAACACCGGCCCGCTGAGGCGAACGGCGACGACGACCCCGCCTGACCGCCGGTCCCGAGCGCCCGACATCAACCCCAACCAACCTGCCCACCCCCTGGCAGCATGAGCGATCAGGCCCGCTCGCCGAGAGCCGAGACGGATCGTCCCACTAGGCTCGGCAGCCGTGCAGTCGACGGCAACCCAGACGCCCGCAGCACGACGTCCGGGCTATCTCGCGTTCGCTTGGCCGCGCATCGCCGTCTGCGCCCTCGTCGGCTTCGTGGCCGCCGCACTGCTCGCCCTGCTGTCTCCGTCGGGCTGGGAGGCCGAGGTCGATGTACTCGTCACGCGACTTGCCGTCGAGGATCAGGCCAGCCCGGTCGACGGTGGATCGCCGCGCGAGGCGGAGATCCGATTCGCCAACTCGACCCGAGTCCGCGACGCCGCTCGTGGCGTCGACCCGACGGCTGCGGACACGATCGAGGTCGAGCTCGATCCGGATACCAACGTGATGACGTTTCGCGCGCCTGGCGAGACCGCAAACAACGCTCAGCGACTCGCCGGCGGCTGGGCGACGGCCTACATCAACGAGCGGCGGCTGGTCCTTCGAGATGTCTGGACGACGCGAACGCAGCTCATCCAGTTGGAACTCGACGACCTGGTTGACGACCTCGGTCGGGCACGGCTCGACGGCAACGATGTCGAGGCGGAACGTCTGGAGATTCGCCGCGACCTGGCATTGGTCGAGCAGGCCGACGCAGTCGCCGCGCTCGATGCTTTGGGTCGAGACCCCGGTGCCGAGATCTTCGGCCAAGGCCGACCGGCGACTCGCACCGGTGCAGGCTTCGGGATCACGACCCTGGCCGGTCCGATCATCGGCGCCCTCCTCGGCGCGCTGTGGGCCTGGGCCCGGTGGCGAACGCCCCGGGCGCAACTCGTCGAAGGCGAGGGTTGGCTCGAGCGTGCCAACGAAGGCTCGCTTGCGCCCGTCCTCACAACGCGGGCGCTTACGGTTCCGTCCTTCCTTGACGAACCCGCCACGACGGCATCAGCCGATCGGCGGCCTTGGCAGGAAGTCCCGTCCCGCGAAGCCCGTTCCGTATTGACGAACACCAGCGGCACGCTGCCCGTCATCGAGCGGCCGCCGACGGACGACGCATTCGACGCACCCCTGCTCGCCGAATCAGCGGCGTCGAGGACCCAGCACGACGGCCAGTCGACCGCCGTACCGACATCGATCGAACCATCACCCAACGAACCATCATCGATTGCACCACCGATGAGCGAAGCGACGCCGGCGATGCCACCACTTCCGCCGAGACCGCGCATCGATGCCCCGATGCACCTGCCGTCGCAGGAGATCGTTCCGATGATCCGAGGCGCACGCCCGAAGCCGGAGATCGGGGCACCGACGAGCCAGCCGACCCAACCGCTGCGGGTGGTCAGCCTCGATACGGCCTCGACGGGCGACATCGAGTCGATGGGCTGCGAGGACACGGCCGACGACGGCGAGGCCTAGAAAGCAGGGCTCGCCGCTCCCCGGCGCTAGTTCATCCA
This sequence comes from Actinomycetota bacterium, assembly GCA_039028435.1. GTDB lineage: Bacteria > Actinomycetota > Acidimicrobiia > Acidimicrobiales > UBA10347 > UBA10347. The sequence goes on from JBCCIC010000024.1 coordinate 1,655, forward strand.
GTCGCCGCTGCGCAGCGTACGTACCCGATCTTCGAGGGGTGGGTGCGTGGAGAACATTTGGCCGAAGCCGCCAAGGCCGCCGCCGAGGTTCGAACGGGTTGCGGGTCCGAGTGGATTCACGATGTAGTGCGATGCCTGCTCCGGGGTCACGCCGTCCGCGGGAATGCGACCCGACGCGATGCCCAGCTTCTCGAGGGCTCGTGCAAGCGGCTCGGCGTCGCCCATCAAGCGGGCGGCGCTCGCGTCGGCCTTGTATTCGCGTGTCCTGCTGATCGCCGAGCGAATGAACGTGGCGGCCACCGGAGCCAACACCACCGTGGCGATCATCACCAACGGGTTGCCGCCGTTGCGATCATCGCGACGGCCGCCGAACATCGAGGCGTACATCGCCATGCGGGCCGCGTAGGTCACGGCCATGGCAATCGCCGCGGCAACCGAGCCGACGAGGATGTCGCGGTTCTCGATGTGGGCAAGTTCGTGAGCCAGCACGCCACGGACCTCGTCCCAGGTCATGAGCTCCATCAGACCCACGGTCACCGCGACGGCGGCATTGTCGGGGTTGCGGCCGGTGGCGAAGGCGTTGGGCTGGCGATTCGGCGTGACATAGAGCTTGGGCATCGGCAGGCCGGCTCGTGCGGTGAGGTCCTCCATGATCGCGTAGTACTCCGGGTACTCGGCGGGGTCCGCGGGCACCGCGCCCGAACTGCGGATCGCCAGCCGATCGCTGAACCAGTACGAACCGAACGACATCGCAATGCCGATGATCAGGCCGATCGTGAGTCCGCCCGACCCCCCGAGCGCACCGCCGATCGCCATGGCGAGACCGCCGAGAGCAGCCAGCAGTACGAACGTCTTGAACGAGTTACCCATGGGAAAACCTCCGTGGAAGCGCCAACGCTAACCGCAGGCACCCCATTCCAGGACGCACCACCGACCCCATTGGTCGCGCCAGCTGGCCGTCCAGACCACTCAAGGGCCACGGCTACACCAAGCCGGCCACTGCGCCGACAATCAAGCCTCGTAGTACCCCGAGTGGATGTACAGCGTCTCGATGTCCTCATCACGGAACATGTCGACGTTGCGCTGATCGTCGTCGAGCGCCAGCTGCGGTTCGAAGCCTCGTTCCCGCAGATCACCGACACACCGACGCTTGAAGTCGGGCGACGAGTAGCGCCGGTCGCCCGGTCCACGCTGGATCAAGAGGTCCCACCGATAGCCGTGCTCGCCCAACCAGCCCAGCGTGGTCGCCCGAAGATTGTCCGGCCGAGCCGTCAGCAGCACCACCACGAGGTCGGCTGAGAACTGGTCGAGCAAGGCCACAGAACCCTCGATCGGCGAATCACCGCCCGCATTGGCGAAGAAGTTCTTCCAATCGCGCCGACCGTTCTGCAGGAAGTGCTGTCGATGCCAGCCGTTGGCGATGACTCCATCAACATCGACGAGCACGCATGGTCCCGCCTCGACCGGTCCATCGGCCCACGTCCAGTTCGCTGGCCAAGAGTCTTGTTCACCCATGTGCGAGTCCGACCGCCGTACCGGTGCCAGGTCGCGCCGGCCTAGTCCTCGTCGGAATCAGCGGCACGCGTGCGGATCTCGTCGACCACCGACGCGTCGGCAAGCGTCGTGGTGTCGCCGAGGTCCCGGCCTTCGGCGACGTCGCGCAACAGCCGTCGCATGATCTTGCCGCTTCGGGTCTTGGGCAGGTCCGGAACGATGAACACGGCCTTGGGTCGAGCGATCGGCCCAAGCTTGGTGGCGACGTGCTGGCGGATCTCTTCGGTCAGCTCGGCCGACGCCTCGTTGCCGCCACGCAAGATGCAGTAGCCCACGATCGCCTGCCCGGTCGTGTCGTCGTTGGCACCCACGACGGCGGCCTCGGCTACCGACGGGTGGTCGACGAGACCCGACTCGATCTCCGCAGTCGAGATCCGGTGACCACTGACGTTCATGACATCGTCGACCCGACCCAACAACCACAAGTAGCCATCTGCGTCGAGGCGAGCGCCGTCGCCGGCGAAGTAGCGCCCGGGAAAGCGCGACCAGTAGGTCTCCTGGAAGCGCTCGGGATTGCCCCAGATGCCTCGCAACATGGATGGCCAGGGTTGAGCGATCGTCAGGTAGCCGCCGCCCTCGGTCACGACGTTTCCGTCATCGTCGACCAGCTCGGCCTTCACACCGGGAATGGTCGTGCACGCCGAACCCGGCTTGGTGATGGTCACGCCCGGCATGGGGGTGATCATGTGGCCGCCGGTCTCGGTCTGCCACCACGTGTCGACGATCGGCGTGTTTCCACCGCCGATGTGCTCGTGGTACCACATCCAGGCCTCGGGATTGATCGGTTCGCCGACCGTACCCAAGACGCGCAGGGTGGACAGGTTGTGGCGCTCGACCTCCTGGGTCCCCCACTTCATGAACGTACGGATGGCGGTGGGCGCGGTGTAGAGCTGGGTCACGCCATAGCGCTCGATGATGTCCCAGAGCCGATCCTTGGCCCAGCCGGCCCGATCGTCCCCATCGCGGTCCTGTTCGCGCGGCGTGTCAGGCGTGCCCTCATACATGACCGACGTGCAGCCGTTGGCCAGTGGTCCGTAGACGATGTAGCTGTGGCCGGTCACCCAGCCGATGTCGGCAGCGCACCAGTAGACGTCGGCGTCGGGCTGCAGGTCGAAGATGTACTTGTGGGTGAACGCGACCTGGGTCAGGTATCCACCGGTCGTGTGCATGATGCCCTTGGGCTTGGCCGTCGTGCCCGAGGTGTAGAGCAGGTACAACAGCTGCTCGCTGTCAAGGGGCACCGGCGGGCACGACGAGCTGGCCTTGTTGACCAATTCGTGCCACCAGTGGTCGCGACCTTCGACCATCGTGACCTCGGTGTCACACCGGTTCACCACGATGACGTTCTCGACTGACGATGCACCGGACTCGAGCGCGGCATCGACATTGACCTTGAGAGCAGATGGTGCACCTCGGCGATAACCAGCGTCAGCGGTGATGATCAACTTGGCCTCGGCATCGTCGCATCGGTCGATGATGGCATCGGGCGAGAAGCCGCCGAAGATCACCGAGTGGGCCACACCGATTCGCGTGCACGCCAGCATGGCGATGGCCAGCTCCGGAATCATCGGCATGTAGATGGCGATGCGATCACCTTGCTCCAGCCCCATGCCCTTGAGCACGTTGGCGAAGCGGGCGACCTCGTCGAGCAGCTCCGCATAGGTGATGGTCCGCGTGTCGCCCGGCTCACCCTCCCAGTGGTACGCAACCTTGTCGCCCTTGCCGGCGTCGACGTGACGATCGAGGCAGTTGTAGCTGATGTTGAGCTTGCCGCCGATGAACCACTTGGCGAACGGCAGGTCCCACTCGAGCACCTGGTCGAAGTCCTCGTACCAGGTCAACAGCTCACGCGCCTGACGGGCCCAGAATGCCTCGAAGTCAGCGTCGGCCTCGTCATGAAGCGACCCGTCGCTCACCAGTGCGGCCGCGGCGAACTCCGCGCTGGGCGGAAAGGTGCGGTCCTCGGTCTCATAGACCTCGATCGTGGCGTCGCTCATCGTTGCGATCTCTCCCTCGTGATCATCGCTCTCCAGGGTGATCTCCTGATCACCCGGTTGGCCACGAAACGGCGCCGACGACGACATCCGTGTGCCCGGCGCCGACCTTAGCCGCACGGCAACGGTCGGCTCACGCTGGGTTCACGGCCGAGGCGTGTCGGCAAGCAGACACGGGACCGACGCGACAAAATTGGCCGCCCGCCCGTCCACTGCTCGGGATCGAACCGATCAACACCACCACTGGAGGCAACCCATGTTCACCGAATTCCGCGAGTTTCTCGAGAAGTTCAACGTCGTTCCGATCGCCGTCGGGCTGATTCTGGCGCTGGCGTTCCAGCCGCTCGTCGACTCGCTCGTCAACCTGCTCTTGTCCATCATCGGCAAGGTCGGCGGCCTGGACGTCAACTTCGACGACTGGCAGCCCAGCGATCTGCCGGTCGGGGCCTTCCTGACGCAGTTGGTTGGCTTCGTCGTGCTGGCATTCATCGTGTTCCTGCTGGTCAAGTCGCTCAACCGGGCCGGCGCCCGCACGACCCTGGCGGAAACGCCGGATCAGGCGCTTCTCAAGGAGATCCGCGACCTCCTCGCCAAGTAGCCGCAGCCGCCCATTTCGCAAGCGAAGCAACGCCCCGGGGCCGCCGTCGATCGGCGGCCCCGATCTGCTTGACTTGTCGAGTTCCGTTGCCGAGATGAGGGCCCACGTCGATCCATGACCGTGCGACGCCTGCTCGTGGCGACCGTCTTGGCGCTGGTCTTTTTGGGGGTCGCAGCGACCTTGTACCTCCGGTCCGACCGAACCGATTCGGCGGTAGCGATCGATTCGTCAGCGGCAGGCGACGGGTCGGAGAACGACACCTCGCTTGCACCCGATCCGAGCCCGATCGCGACACCCGAGCCGACCACGTCCGCGGCGACCATCAGTTCCATCGAGGAGATCGCCCCGCCGGCATTGGTCGAGATCCCAGCTGACCTCGTGTCCACCCCTACCCCGGACAGCCCGACGGTGGTCCCACTGCCGTTTCTGACGAACATTCCGGCGGTGCCACGCGACGGCAGCGTGGTCTACCTCACCTTCGACGATGGGCCCGATCCGGTCTACACGAATCAGGTCCTGGACGTGTTGGCCCGCTACGACGCCAAAGCGACCTTCTTCGTGCTCGGCAGCTCCGTCGATGCCCATCCGGGCATCGTCCAGCGCATGATTGCCGAGGGCCACACGGTCGGCAATCACACCTACTACCACGAAGCCCTTCCGCTCCAAGAGGACGACTACATCCTCCAGACCCTTGGCGCGACGAACGCAGCCATCGCACGAGCCGTCGGGTTCACCACCACGTGCTTGCGGCCGCCCTACGGTGCGCTCGACCAGACGACGTTCGACTTTGTTCGGGCCAACGGCTTCAACGTGCACATGTGGGATGTCGACTCCGAGGACTGGCAACTCAACGACGGCTACGCGATCGCGTCGAACGTACTGAGCAATGTCGAGCTGGGTGATCGGGTGCTCTTCCACGACGGCCCAAACAACCGCACGGCGACCGTCGCAGCCCTCGAGTCGGTGCTCGATGTTCTCAGCAACCGAGGGGTGCGTTTCCAGGCCCTCGACTGCTGAGCGCGTCCCCCCCGAGCTCCGCCCGATCCAGGACTCGCGGTACGCCCGCTCCGAGGCCGAGGTCGTGATCGGCCTGTTGCCGACCTCGGATCCGACCGAAGTGCCCGCGTATCTCCGCTTCGGTGACTTCACGGCTGCGACGAGGCCGAGTATCACGGCGCCGTCGCCCGGTACTGGCGCGATCGGCATGGTGCCTCGTTGGTGACCTGCACGCACGACACCCTTGAGTTCGAGATCGCCCGCCGAATTCGGCGCCGCCGCACCGCCCGGACCGTTGCCCTGACCCATGAGCGCTACTGCGGCGACACGGGCCAGATGTACGGCGCCACCGAAGATGTCGCGAAGGTGATCCGCGGCGTCCGGTTCAGGCACTTCTGGTGGGATTGAACCGGCTGGTCGAGCCGGCGGTGACGGCTGCCGCCGCCCGGGGTCAACCGCTCAGCCCGGCGGCGCCATCCGGCGCAACATCGACTCCTGCACACAGGTCATGACCAACCGCCCATCGGCAGCGAACAGGCGGCCTTCGTTCAACCCGCGGCTGTCCGCGGCCGCCGAACTCGCCTGGTCGTAGAGCAACCAGCCCGAGGGATCGACCGCCCGGTGGAACCAGAGCGAGTGATCCAGGCTCGTGACCATGTGGGTTTCGAATGGCACGCCGTGCGCTACGACGGCGTTGAACACGATCGGCACGTCGGACAAGTAGGCCAGCACCACCTGGCGCTGTCGCTCGTCGAGCTCATCGGCACCGGGCACACGGGCCCAGATGGTCAGGCCATCGCGGCGATCGGGGATGTAGTCACGGAACGACGGGGTGACCCACTCGGCCTGCACCCACCCATTCTGGGTTGGAGGGAACGGAAACGCCGGCTCACCGCTGGCCTCGCGTGCGGCAATCAACTCCTCGGCCGACGCAACCGCCGGCTGCTCGGGTTGATGGAGGTCCCCGGGCTCCGGGAGCTTGAACGACGCCATCATCTGAAACACGACCTGACCGTGCTGCGACGCAGCGATCGATCGCGCACTGCTCCCCCGTCCGTCGCGAAGGGCAGTGACCCGGTACTCGATCGGTTCCTCCGGGTCACCTTTCCGCAGGAAGTACGCATGCAACGAGTGCGCGGTCTTGGGCTCCTCGACGGTGGCGAACCCGGCTGCCAGGGCCTGGGCAACGAAGTGGCCTCCGTAGATTCCCATGACCCCGTACGGATTCGGGTCGCCGAGGTAGTGGCCGGTTTCGCCACCAGGGCGCGGCGTCATGACATCGATCAGAGACCGATGCGCGTGCGGACTGACGATCCCGTCGAAGACCCCGGTCCCGTCGGACGAGTCCGGCCCTCCGTCGTTCGACCCGGGTGTGGGCGCGTTCAGGGGCTCAGCCGCCAGCTGCGGCGGCGATCGCCGGCAGATCGACGTCGCTGAAGTGGGTGACCATCGCCGGGTAGACACCGAAGGCGACCGTCGAAACCACGGTGAGGCCCAGGGCAGCCTGGAGTGCGAACGGCACCCGAATCGGCGACGTCTCGAACTCGGTCGGTGCGTCTTCGAACCACATGCGTGATGCGAGCTTGCCGTAGTAGCCAAACGCGATCACGGTGTTCACCGCCGCAAAGGCGGCGAGCACGTAAGCCCACCACACGTCGGCTTCGATCAAGGCGGTGAACACACCGAACTTGGCGTACCAGCCGCCGAGCGGCGGGATGCCGGCCAGCGAGGCGAGGAAGATCGTCATGATCACCGCGAGTGCCGGTGACCATTGGAACAACCCGTTGAAGGAGCTGATCTCCGCGCTTTCGGTCCGACGAGCGACGGTGAGGATGACCGCGAATGCACCGAGGTTCATGGCGGCATAGATGATCAGGTAGGTCACCACCGCCGACACCGAGGTCTGTGAGACACCTTCTTCGCCGGCGACGGCCAGGGCAGCGAGCATGAACCCGGCCTGGGCGACACCGGAGTAGGCCATCAGCCGGATCAGGTTGTTCTGGCGCAGTGCGGTCAGGTTGCCGACCGTCATGGTGGCGACGGCGAGGATCCAAAGTGCCGGGGCGTAGACCTCTTCGCGGTTGGCGAAGCCGACGAACACCAGATTCATCAGGGCGACGAAGCCCGCACCCTTGGCGGCAACGGCCAGAAATGCCGTGACCGGCGTGGGCGAGCCCTCGTAGGTGTCGGGCGCCCAGAGGTGGAACGGCACCGCCGACACCTTGAAGGCGAAGCCGACGATGACCAACACGATGCCGAGCGACACGAGCGCGGTCTCACCGGTCGAACCGGTCAGGCTGTCATTGATGTCGGCGAGCACCGTCGAACCGCTCACGCCGAACAGCAACGACATGCCGTAGAGCATCAGCGCCGAGGCGAACACGCCGTTCAAGTAGTACTTGAGGCCGGCCTCGTTGCTCCGCAGATCCCGCTTGCGCCAGGTGGCCATCAGATAGGCCGGAATCGAGAGCAGCTCCAGGGCGACGAACACGGTGACCAGGTCGCGTGCCGAGGCCATCACGACCATGCCGAGTACCGACGACAGCAACATGCCGTAGTACTCCGACTCCCAGTAGTCCCCTTCGGCGATGTAGTTCGTCGACAGCAACACCACCACGTAGGCGATGAGGATGAAGACCGCCTTGAGGATCAGCGAATAACCATCGACGATGTACACGCCGTAGGGCGCAAGCGCATCTCGTGGATTCGACGCAACGCCGTCGACCGCCAGGGTGATGATCGGGATCAGCACGACCAACAACCCGATGCCGGCAATCGTCGGCGACAGCCGCTTGCCCCGCTCGAGCAGGATGACGTCGAGCAGGGTGACGATCGCACCGACGGCGAGCAGGGTCAGCTCGGGCGCGATCGCATGCCAGTCGATGTCGGGCCGGTTGAACGAGTCAGCCTGGCCGATGAGGGTGGCGAGAAGCGGGCTCACGGATCAGTCCTTTGCGTATCCCTGGGCGATTCAGCCGGAAGCGGTGCCGGTTGCTTCGCGCATCGCATCGAAGCACTGCTGGGCGGCGTTGCCGCCCATCTCGAGACAGCCGCCGGCGGTGCCCGCCACGCCTTCAACCTCGAGGGACTTGATGACGGCGGGATCGGTCAGATCGAAGATGGCGTTGGGGTAGAAGCCGAAGACGACGATGAGTACGAGCAACGGGGCCCAGGCGATCCACTCGTAGGTCGTGACGTCGTGGATGTGTGGATCGTCCTCGAACTCGGCGGACGGCGTGCCAAAGGCGGTCTTCTGGAGCATCCACAGCAGGTAGCCGGCGGCCAGCACGGTACCGAGGGCGGCGACGACCATGTAGCCACGCCAGGTCGCCTCGGGCAGGATCTCGGCCGGGTTGTAGGCGGCGAGGATCGCTGGGAACTCACCCCAGAATCCGGCCAGGCCGGGCAGGCCGAGCGAAGCCATGGCGGAGAAGCCGAGGATCCAACCCATCTTGGGGGCTTGGACCAGCAGGCCGCCGAGGCGGTCCATGTCGAGGGTGTGATAGCGATCCTTGACCGAACCGGCGACGAAGAAGAGCATGCCGGTGATCAGGCCGTGGGCGATCATGCCGAAGATGGCGGCATTGATGCCGAAGTCGGTCAGGGTCGAGATGCCCAGCATGACGAAGCCCATGTGGGCCACCGAAGAGAACGCAATCAGGCGTTTCATGTCGGACTGGGCCAGACAGCCGAGCGCCCCGTAAATGATGCCGATGACGGCCAATAGGCCGATGACCGGCGCCCAGGCGGCAGCGGCCTCGGGCAGGAACGGGATGGCGATACGGACGAAGCCGTAGGTACCGAGCTTCAGGAGCACGGCCGCGAGGATCACCGAGCCAACCGTCGGCGCCTGAGTGTGGGCGTCGGGTAGCCACGTGTGGAACGGGAACATCGGCACCTTGACACCGAAGCCGATGAACATGCCACCGAAGATCCACAGCTGGGCGTTGCGGCTGATCACGCCGGTCGCCCCGGTCGAGAGGGCCCGCATGTCGAAGGTGTTGGCCGTCGGTGCGGCCGCCTCGGCGACGGTGCCGTCGGCGAGGAAGAACACGGCCAGGAAGCTGATCAGCATCAGGGCCGAACCGAACAGCGTGTAGAGGAAGAACTTCAGCGAGGCGTAGCGGCGGTCATCGCCGCCCCAAACACCGATGAGGAAGAACATCGGCAGGAGGACGACCTCGAAGAAGACGAAGAACAGGATCAGGTCCTGGGCGATGAATGAGCCGAGCATGCCGGTCTCGAGCACGAGGATCAGCGACAAGAACGTCTTCGGGTTGTGCGGCTCGGGGAAGTGACCGAACGAGTAGATGATGCAGAGCGGCACCACGCCGAGGGTCAGGATCAGCAGTGGCAACGACATGCCGTCGATACCGACGATGTAGCGGCTGTTGATGACGTCGATCCAGGACTTGTCGACGACGAACTGGAGCTCGCCGGCAGCGCCGTAGTCGAAGTTGAACAGCAGCAGCACGCCGATGACCGCGGCCACCAGGGTGGCGCCGAGGGCGATCGTCTTGTGCTCTGACTCGTTTTCCTTCGGGATGCCCATCATGAGCAACGCACCCGCAAGCGGGATGAAGGTGACGAGGGTCAGACCCCAGTCGTCGAGAAATGCTTCCATTAGTATCGAACCCTCAGATGACGATGATCAGCAGGCCCGCAAGCAGCGTGGCGCCTGCGAACATGACCGTTGCGTATTGCTGGACTTGGCCGGTCGACCAGCGACGGAGCTCGTCGCCGGCACCGGAGGAACCTGCGCCGGCCGCGTTGACCGTGCCGTCGATGACGCCCTGGTCGATGTAGCGGTAGACGAAGTTCGCGGACTTGACGGAGGTCTCACCGATCGTGTCGACGGTGCCGTCGATGAGGTGCTCGTGGCTCCAGTTCGCGGCCCAGGCAAGGCGGCCCTTCACAAAGCTGGCCACGCCGACACCCGTGCGCAGGGCGAGCGAGACAATGGTGAAGACCGTGACGCCGAGCACGACGCCCCAGATGAGCGACGGCACGAAGTCCTGATCGAGGCCGTTGTCGAGGCTGAACCCGAGGGCCAGACCGGCGGCCGCACCGAAAATGGTCGCCACGGCCGTGGCACCCGCCGCACCGACCGGCTCGCCACCGTCGTAGATGTGGTCGAGGTAGTACCGGTTCTTGAGCATCGTGTGGCCCGCCTTGAGCAGCGGGAATCGCTCGGTCGGACCGTTGACCATCTCGGTCGCCGCGGGGCTCTGGCGATTGACGGTCACGAAGTAGTACCGGTAGGCGACGCCGACGGCGAGCGACACCACGATCGTGGACACGATGGCCAGCGACCAACTCGGATCGCCGTGGCTGATGCCCGGGAAGTACGAGACACCGACCGGCTCGACGAAGTGTTCGAACCGCTGGAGGATGCTCTTGGGCAGCCCCAGGAAACCCTTCGGCAGGTTCAGGAAACCGACGACGACGGCCAAGAAGGCCAGGATGCGCAGCGGCCAGAGGATCCGAGGCCCCGACTCGTGGGGCTCGCCGTGGTGGCCATGGTGATCGTCGTGGGAATCGTCGTCGTGATGGGCGACCGCGTGTGCATGGTCGACCTCGGCGGCCTCGTCGTGGGCGTGATCCTCGTCGTGGACGTGGTCGTCGTGGTGGCCGCCACGGAACTCGCCGAAGAAGGTCAGGTACATCACCCGGGTCATGTAGGCCGCGGTCATCGCCGCGGTGATCATGCCCATGATCAGCATGACGGTGTAGGCACCGTTGGCGTGCGACTCACCCTCGAAGAAGCCCCAGCCGCCGGTCCCGACGAGGATTTCGTCCTTGGACCAGAAGCCGGCGAGCGGCGGGAGGCCGGCCAGCGCGATCGAGCCGATCAGGAAGGTCTTGTACGTCGTCGGCATGAACTTGCGCATGCCGCCCATGTCTTTCTTCATGTCGAAGCTGTGCACGGCGTGGCTGACCGAGCCGGCACCGAGGAACAGCAGCGCCTTGAAGAAGGCGTGGGTGAAGAGGTGGAAGATCGCTGCGGTCCAGGCGCCGACGCCGAGCGCCATCGCCATGTAGCCGAGCTGCGAGATCGTGGAGTAGGCCAGGACCTTCTTGATGTCGTCTTGGACGAAGGCCAATGACGCGCCGACCAGGGTGGTCAGACCACCGACCAACGCCAGGGCATTGAGCGAGCTGCCTGAGATCGACAGACCCTCGAAGAACACCCCGTAGAGACGGGCGACCAGGTAGATACCAGCGACGACCATGGTCGCGGCGTGGATGAGCGCCGACACCGGAGTCGGGCCGGCCATGGCGTCGGGCAGCCAGGTGTGCAGGAAGAACTGGCCGGACTTCGACATGACGGCGGCGATCAGGCACAGCGAGCCGATCAGCAGCAGTGTGTGGCTGGTCTCGCCGGAGATGGCGGCCTCGTTGATGCCGATGATCGACCAGGTCTCGCCGCTGGCGAAGAAGAGGACGATCATGCCGATGAGCAGGCCCATGTCGCCGACACGGTTGGTCAGGAAGGCCTTGAGCGCGGCGTCGGAGTTGTCCTGGTCTTCCCACCAGTGACCGATCAAGGCGAACGAACAGACGCCCACCAGCTCCCAGCCGACGATCATCTGCAGCGTGTTCTCGCTGGTGACGAAGAACAACATCGCCGCGGTGAACAAGGACAGGAACGCGAAGAAGTGCGTGTAGCGCCGGTCGCCGGCCACGTAGTCGGTCGAATAGATGTGGACCAACGAGGAGATCAATGTCACGACTACCAGCAGCGTGACCGTCAGGCCGTCGACCATCGTTCCGACGGTGAAGTCGATGCCGCCGTTGGACCACCACGTGCGCTGTGACACCGCGGCCTTGACGCCCGGATGCTGCTTCTCGCCGTCTTCCTCGGCCGCGAATGCGGTGAACCCGGTCGCACCGGCGGCGAACTCACCGTCGCCGAACGTCGAGACGGGATCACCCGCCGCCGCGGCCTTCTCGGCTTCGGTCACATCGATGCCGTCGCAGATGACGTGCTGGTCCTCGGGGTTGATCGTGCAGCTGTCGGCCCGGTTGACCTGACCGATCCACTGCCCGGCGGTGATCAGTGCCAACAGGAAGCAGACGCCTACCGCGGCGATACCGACTTCGGAGCCGCCTCGGGGCATGCGCTTGCCGAAAAAGAGAATCGTGGCGAACGAGATCGCCATGATCAGCGGGATGATGTAGACGTTCTCGAGGAACCAGCCCTCGGCGGTGATCGTCGGGCCGCCGGCTTCTGCGGCGAGGAAGAACGACATCATCAACCCTTCAGCAGGTCGACCTCGTGGAGGTCGATGCTCTTGCGGTTGCGGTAGATGGTCAAGACGAGGGCCAAGCCGACGCCGACCTCAGCCGCAGCGACGGCGATGATGAACAAGGAGAAGACCTCGGCGGGGATCGTGGCGCCGTTGAAGCGCCCGAACGCGATGAGGTTGATGTTCACCGAGTTCAGAATCAGCTCGATCGACATGAGCACCAGCACCGCGTTGCGGCGAGCGAGCACGCCGTACACGCCGATGCAGAACAGAATGCTCGACAGGAGCAGGAACTGGACGAGATACATCTGCGCTCCCCCTACTCTTTCCGGGCGACCACGATGGCGCCGATCAGTGCGGCCAGCAGCAACACGGAGATGGCCTCGAAGGCCACGATGTAGATGCTGAAGATGGAATCGGACACTTGCTCGACCGTCGTCGAGTTGCCCGACAGAATGTCGATCTCCTCGCCGCGGGCGAAGTCGATCGTCGCGTAGGCCATCACGACGGCCAGCAGGCAGGCGGTCATGATCGCCGGCCACACGTTGTCGTGGTTCAGACGATCCTCGGAGCCGACCTTGGCTCGAGTGAGCATGATGCCGAACAGGAAGAGCACGATTACGGCACCGATGTAGACCAGGACCTGGGTCACGCCGACGAATTCGGCACCGAGCAGGATGAACTGAGCGGCGACCCCGGCAAGCACCACGACCAGGTACAGGGCAGCGTGCACGATGTTGTTGGTCGTCACGACCCGCAACGCCGCCGCCACCATGATCAGGGCGATCACGTAGAAGAAGATGTTCTGCGCCACGGCGGCGCCGAGCATGCTCATGGCCACATTCATGTTGCAGGAACCTTGCGGACCTTCTGCTCCGAGCCGGCTTCGTAGGCCGGGAACTCGGGCACGGTCTCCATCCAGTCGGCCAGGCGCGACTTGTCGTGGAGCAGATCGGCGATCTTCATCTCGCTGAACTCGAACTCGGGGCTCCAGAACAGGGCGTCGAACGGGCAGACTTCGACACAGATACCGCAGTACATGCAGAGCGCGAAGTCGATGTCGAAGCGGTCGAGCTTGTTCTTCTGACGGGGCTTGCCGCCGGCTCGACGAGGCGGAGCGAGCTCCTTGTGCCCCTCGATGTAGATGCACCAGTCCGGGCACTCACGGGCGCACAGCATGCAGGCGGTGCAGTTGTCCTGGTGCAGCGCGATCACGCCGCGAGCCCGGGTCGGCGGGGCTTCCTTGACGTGCGGGTACTGCACGGTGTGGGCACCCTTGGAGGGCGCTGGCGGACCCGTCGGTCCGTCGGGGAACACCGTCTTGAAGAACGTCTTGGCCGTGACCCCGAGGCCAACGAGCATTCCAGGCAGTTGCGGCATGACTTAGAACACCACCTTGAAGAACGCGGTCACGGCGATGTTCGCCAGCGACAGCGGGATCAGGAACTTCCACGCCAGCTGCTGGAGCTGGTCCTCACGGAATCGTGGGTACGTAATACGGAACCAGAAGATGAAGAAGGCGATCAGGATCATCTTGGCTGCCAAGACCAAGGGCCCGATCCAATTCATCACCTCGGAACTGACATCGACGAACGGTATGTGCCACCCGCCGAGGAAGAGCGTGGCGCCGATGGCCGAGAACACGGCGGCGGTGGCGAACTCGCCGATGAAGAACAGCAGGAAGCGGATGCCCGAGTACTCGGTCAGGTAGCCGGTCACGAGCTCGGATTCGGCGACCGGCATGTCGAACGGCGGCTGCGTGAGCTCGGCCTGGATCGACACCAGGAAGATCAAGAAGGCGACGAACTGCGGAATGATGTACCAGACCGAGCCGGCCTGGGCCTCCACGATGCCCTTCATGTTGAGGGTGCCGGCCATGATCACCACACCGACCACCGACAGCACCAGCGGCAGCTCGTAGGCGATCAGCTGGGCGGCGGCACGCAGACCGCCGAGCAGCGAGTACTTGGAGTTCGAACCCCAGCCGGCCATGAGGATGCCGATCACCGACACCGACGAGACGGCCAGGGCGAAGTAGATGCCGGTGTTGACATCGATGAAGTGCGCGTCGGGCCCACCCGGCAGCACCAGCACCAGCAGGAATGTCGACACCAAGACCACGAACGGGGCGGCAGCGAAGACGACGCGGTCGGCCTTGGCCGGGAAGATGTCTTCCTTCTGCAGAAACTTGCCGAACTCGGCCAGCAGCTGGAGCTGGCCGTACGGGCCGGTCTCCATGGGGCCGAGGCGGCTCTGCATGAAGCTCATCATCTTGAACAGGAACAGGTAGACCAGTGCGCCGGTCGGCAAGAGCACGGCGACGAGGCCGACGAGGCCGCGCAGGACCGTCTCCTGCCAATACGCAAGTTCCGCAATAAAAGGGGTCATGGGGTGTGGGGTTTCGGGGGTGTGAGGGGCGAGCTGGCGGTCGCCGTTAGCGGTCGATGTCTCCGAGGATGAAGTAGAGCGAGGCGAGGATCGTGGCGATGTCGGGGACCAGAACGCCCTCGAGCAGCCACGGCGTGATCGAGATGTTGGAGAACGAGGCGGTGCGGATCTTGACCCGGAACGGGGTCAGCTCTCCCTTGGAGACGACGTAGTAGCCCATCGAACCGAGGGGGTTCTCGGTCTGCACGTAGCTCTCGCCCGCGGGGACCTTGATGATGCGGGGCACCTTGGCCATGATCGGACCCGACGGCAGGCCGTCGAGCAGCTGTTCGACCATGTAGGTGGCCTCGCGGGTCTCCTGGAGACGGACCCAGTAGCGGCTGAACGAGTCACCGTCGGGGTGGGTCCAGACCTTCCAGTCGAGCTCGGACCAGGCGAGCGGTGATTCCGCGTCGCGGCGGAGATCCCAGTCGACGCCCGAACCGCGAAGGTTGGCCCCGGAGAGGCCGTAGGCCATGGCGACATCGGCGGGGATGACACCCACGCCACGGCAGCGGGCCTGGAAGATCTCGTTGCCGACGACCAGGTCTTCCATCTCGTCGCAGAAGTCGCGGACCGACTGCATCGCCGACTTGGTCTCCTCGACCCAGCCCGCCGGCAGGTCGTCCTTGAGACCACCGATGCGGTTGAAGTTCGGGTGGAAGCGTCCGCCGGTTGCGGCCTCAATCTGGTTGAGGACGAACTCGCGGTCGCGGAATGCGTAGAAGATCGCTGTCACACCGCCAAGCTGCACGGCCATGTCGCCGAGGAACAGCATGATGTTGGCGATGCGGCCCATCTCGAACAGCGCCGTGCGGATCCACTGGGCTCGAGGCGGTGCCTCGACCTCCATGAGCTCCTCGGCGGCGAGGATGAACGGGACCTCGTTGGCGAAGCTGCCGACCCAGTCGATGCGGTTGATCAGGGTCGTGACCTGGGGGTACGTGCGCACCTCGGTGAGCTTCTCGTAGCCCCGGTGCATGTAGCCCATGATCGGCTCGGCGGCGATGACCTGCTCACCGTCGAGCTGGGCGACGATGCGCAGCGTGCCGTGGGTCGCCGGATGCTGCGGCCCGATGTTGAGGGTCATGCCCTCGGTCTCGAGTTCGACGTTGACGCGAGCGTCGGCCGCCTGGGCCGCGATGTAGCGCAGCTGCTCGTTGTCGTTGATGTCGAGGTCGGCTTCCAACGTCATCGTGCACCTACTTCCGTCTTGCTGCGCTGCGACGGAACCGTTGGCACGTAGCGCCGAGCACGCGAGGTGGCGGGCATCACTCGGACCCTTCTTCGGCGTCGTCGTCTTCGCCGGGCATGGGCTCGACGTCAACGATGCCCGGCCAGGGCTTCACCCGGCGGGCGACCAGCGGATAGTCCTTGCGCAACGGATTGCCCTCGAACCCACTCGGCAGGTAGAGCGCCCGAAGATCGGGGTGGCCGGCGACGTGGATACCGAACATCTCCCAGACCTCGCGCTCGTGCCAGTTGGCGCCGGCAAAGACCGGAATCAGGGTCTCGATCGTGGCGTCACCGTCGGGCAGGTCGGCCTTGATCGTGACGCCCATGTGCTCGGTGGTCGAGTACACGCGCAGCAGCATCTGGAACCGGGTTTCGCCACCGGCGACCCCGGTCTCCTGAGGATCGATTTCCTTGTCCTCGCGACCGTGGACGACCCAGTCCTGCTCGGCCTCCATGTCGCGACCGAACGGCGACGGCAGCCAGTCGATGGCCGACACGAAGTCGAGCCAGGTCATGCCGAGGCGATCCTTGGCGAAACGCGCCGCATCGACCCAGGCGGAACGATCGATACGGATCCACAGATCCGAGCCCGGAGTGATGTGCTGGTCGATGAATCCATCGCCCAGATGATCGGCAAAGGCCTTGGCGATCGCCTCACGGACCGCATCGGTCTCGACGACGGCCTCGTCCTCTTCGACGGCGGTATCACTCACGCTCTGCGCCCTTCGCTCACTGCGCTCGCGTGCGTCGGCGGCAACGCTTCGCGTTGCTTGCAGCACGGAATCAGGCATCGCGACACAATCATGAGATTGGACCTCCGCCGACGACGATCGGCTCGCGGTCCTGGGCACCGGTCCAACGTTCGGCCGGGTCCTCGTTCTGGATCATTTCCTGGAGCAGGACGATGCCCTCGAGCAGGGCTTCGGGCCGCGGCGGGCAGCCGGGAACATAGACATCGACGGGGATGATCTGGTCGACGCCCTTGGTCACCGAGTAGCTATCCCAGTACGGGCCGCCGCAGTTGGCGCAGCTGCCCATCGAGATGACGTACTTCGGGTCGGGCATCTGCTCGTAGAGGCGCAGGATGGCCGGAACCATCTTGTCGGTCACCGTGCCGGAGACGACCACGAGGTCGGCCTGGCGAGGGCTCGCCGGGAACGGGATCACGCCCAAGCGCATGACGTCGTATCGGGGCGAACCGAACGCCGCACCCATCTCGAGTGCGCAGCACGCCAGGCCCCACTGGTACACCCAGAGGCTGTACTTACGACTGATATTGAGCAGTTTGGTGATGGACTTGGGCATCTTGCCCGCATCGACCAATCCCATGGGGGCTCCTTACAACCAACGCAGGACGCCCTTGCGCCATGCGTAGATCAGGCCGAGCAGCAGAATGAAGATGAAAATCGCCATCTCGACGAGGCCGAAGTAGCCGTAGGCCTCGAGTCGAGTCGCCCAGGGGAAGATGAACACTGCCTCGACGTCGAACATGACGAAGAGCAGGGCGAAGATGTAGTACCGGATGTTGCTCTGGCCCCAACCCGAGCCGACAGGATCCACGCCGGACTCATAGTTGATGTACTTCTGCGCCTGCGGGCGCGAGGGGCGAAGCAGCGACGAAATGCCGAGCAGAGCGGACACCAAGGCCACGGCGAGCAGGCCGAAGATGCCGACTGTCAGATAACTGCGCAGGAAGTCGGACACGAGTGCCCACCCTAACCCTGGAAGGGGGGTCATCCAAGCTTCTCGCGGCAATACTCGCGCGGTTTTTCACACAGTGGACCGCGCCCCAAATTTGGCCCCACTGCACCGTTCCGGGGCCCGTCTCACCCGCCGTTCTGACGCCACTCCATCGCCACGAAACCCCCGAGTCCGGCTGGGTCGACAAGGGCTTCGGCCTCGCCGATGGCCGAGCGGGCGAACATCGCCTCGAGATCGCCGAGATGACGGCGTTCTTCCCACGTCGCCCGCGCCTGATCGACCCGTGCGGCAATGCCGAGGTCGGTCAAGAACCGTGCTTGAGACATCGTTCGCACCGGTTGCGGGTCGAGCAGGTCGACCGGCACGTCGTGGGTGATGTCGCGGGTGCCGGGATCTGCCAGCGGATCGCCCCCGCGTCGATGACCGTCGTAGGTCCGCAACCAGCCCGTCATACCGCGGTTGAGCAGTTCGTCGGTGGTCGCGGCGTAGTCGAGGCACAGCACGACCTGGCCCCTGGCGGTCACCTCCGCCAACCAGGCGTCGGCACCCACCGGGAGCGGCAACGTCGATCCTTCGGGAAGCCCGCTCGCCGATGGCAGGCGGTTGGCGTACTCGGGATCGAGGAGATCGCCCGGAACCAGCATTGCCGAGGCCGTCGTCGAGCCCGGATCCGCTCGTAGGACCAGCTGTCGCCACCCGCCGGCCGCAGTGACCGCCAGGTCGACGCCCAAATTGTCGAGCAGCTCGTTGGCCAGAATCACATGCAGGGGGCCGCCGGCGGGGAGCTGTGCCGACGAGCCGGGTGAGCCTGGAAGCTCGGCATGCGCCGCACGCTGGGCTGCTGCTCGCTCGACCAGCGTGTACGCCAGGTCGGGCAAGCACCTCGGACGAGCGCGTTGGATGCCTCGCCAGAGTGTGCCGACGCCGGCACCGACCTCGGCGACACGAAACGGCTGGGGTCGTCCGGCATCGTCCCACCGCCGATCGAGCCACTCCCCGATCAGGGCGGCGAACAGGGTCCCAGTCTCGACGCTGGTGATGAAGTCGCCCGATCGACTTCCCGCCCGGCCGGCAACCTCGTAGAAGCCGACCTCAGGGTCGTAGAGCACCAGGTCGAGATATTCGGAGAACCTCAGGCCGTCGGGTCGCTCGGTCAGGAGTTCGCCGAGCCGGTCGGCGGCCGCGGCCCGTTCGCTCATGCCTCAACGGTACGGGCTCCCAGCCTGACGTCGCGTCCAGCCGATCTACAGCCAGCCCCGGTCTCGCGCCGTGACCGCCGCTTCGACACTTGACCGAGCGCCGATCTTCGCGACCGCGGCCGACAGGTAGTTGCGGACCGTGCCCTGGGAGAGCGCGAGGGTGCGGGCGATCTCGGCCACGGGCGCGCCGTTCAGCGCCGCGCCGAGCACCTCTCGCTCGCGATCGCTGAGTGGGTTCTGGCCTTCGAGCAATGACTCGGTCGCCAGTGCCGGATCGACGACCCGCATGCCGGCGTGGACACGACGCACGGCATCGGCCAACTCATCGGCCGGCGTGTCCTTCACCACGAATCCGGCAGCTCCGGCATCGAGGGCGCGCCTGAGGTAGCCCGGCCGACCGAAGGTCGTCACGATCAGCGATCGAACCGCTGGGGCTTCGGCCGCGAGTTGCTGGGCCACGGCGATCCCATCCATTCCGGGCATCTCGATGTCGAGCAGCGCGACATCGACGGCGGCGGATCGCACCGCGTGGAGCACATCATCACCCCGGCCGACCTCCGCGGCGATCTCGAGGTCGGGTTCGAGGCCCAGCAGCGCCGCGAGCGCACCCCGTATCAAGGCCTGGTCGTCGGCCAGCAGCAGGCGAATGGGTTCGGTCATGCGACGACCTCCACCAAGGTGCCCTGCCCGCTCCCGGACGATGCGATGCGCAGCTCCGCTCCAGCGGCGGCGACACGCTCGCGCAAGCCGGTGAGACCATTGCCCTCGTCGTCGGTCATTCCGATGCCGTCGTCGTGAACCTGCAGGAGCACACCCTCGCGATCACCCAGCGTGATGCTGCACCGGCCCGCGTCGGCGTGGCGGACAACGTTCGTGACCGCCTCGCGGACCACCCAACCCAGCACCGAGCGAAGCGGCTCGTCGACCCCGGCAGCATCGCCGGCGATGGTCAGGGTGACGCCAGCATCGAGGAGCACGGCCCTCGCCGCCGTCAGTTCGTCGGCCAGGTCGGCCGAACGCAGGCCCCCGACCGTCGACCGGATCTCGGCCAGCGCGCGGCGGCTGACCGAGTCGAGCTCGGCGAGATGCTCCTGCGCTTGCGCGAGGGTCGATCGGGTCGCAACGTCCTCGGGCTCCACCTGCTCCAGGAGGCGATCAACCACCTGAGCCTTGAGCACGATCGCCGTCAGGCTGTGGCCGAGCACGTCGTGCACGTCTCGGGCGACCCGCTGTCGCTCATCGCTCAAGGCGAGGCGCGTCTCGAACGCCGCCCGCTCCTGGGTGCGTTCCTCGGAGTAGGCGATAAGGATGGCACCGGCGCCCACACTTCCGACAATCACGGGGAAGAACCAGAAGTCGCCGAGGACCCCACCGATGAGCGGGATCACGATGGTCGCAGCCAAGGTCAAGCCCGCCATCAACCAGCTCCTCGGGCGTTCGAACTGAAAGACCGCGCTCGACGCCAGAAACGGCGCAACACCAAACATGGGCCAACCACCGACGAGCAGGCCGACCGCGGTCAACAGGATCATCACGCCGAACCAGGCGGCCCCGGTCCGGCGGGCTTGCGCGCTCGAGAGTACGCCGACCTCATGGCGGATCATGGCCCGAAAACCCAGCGCGTGCGCCATTGCGAACAACACCAGGACGACCACGGCGACGAGCTTCCGCCAGCTAGCGAGGTCGTTCGCCAGCACGCTGATCAGCGGGAACAGCAGAAACGCCAACCACACATTGGAGACGACCATCCCGATCCGCGACGCCGTCCTGGCATCGTCGCTGAGCCCACGGTTCATTGCCGGCTTCGCCCCCGTTGCACCAGCCACGTCGCCGCACCGGCGAGCACGATTGTCCAGACCGTGACGTTCGCAACGGTCTGCCAGAGCGGCAGGTCGATCAGGTCGCCGGTCGCCGGGTCGACGGTTGCGCCACCGGTCAGTGCATGCCGGGCCAGGGACACGTAGCCATAGAGCGGCGTGAACTTGGCGACGGCGAGTTGCCAACCCGTGAGCGGGATGAAGATGTTGCCGAGGAAGGACAGGATCACCAGTGAACCGCCGGCGGCGCTGACCGCGGCTTCGGACCGGAACGCCAGGCCGAACGACAGGCCGTAGAGCGCGAAGATGCTTGCGCCGAGGATCAAGGCGATCGCCGACAGGATCCAGACCTCCACGGGAGCCTGTGCTCCCGTAGCCGCACCCAGTGCGTACACCACGCCGATGGGTAGTGCGGCGATCACGACCGCGGTCGCGGCCTTGACGAGCACGTACTCGTGATCACGCATCGGGGTGAGGCCGAGTTGGCGGGACCAGCCCTGCATTCGTTCGATGGCGGCCGTACCGCCGATCCCGGTGGTCGCCGTCATGGCGCCGTATCCGGCCATAGCGATCATGATCCACATTGCCACGTTGCCGTCCCGCACCGCATCGTCCGCGTAGTCGGGTTGCGCTCCGAAGATCAGATAGAGGAAGCCGGGCAGCCCGACGGTGAAGAAGATGGTGACTCGGTCACGGGCCAGGCGGCGGAGTTCGAGTCGGAGGTAGGTGAGGTTCATGAGGGGCTCCCGGTGAGTTCGTGATCGTCGGATGTGAGTTGGATGAAGGCCCGTTCGAGCGACGCGGGCTCGATCTCCAGGTCGTAACCGGAGAGCTCGCCGAGCAGGAGACGGGCGATGTCGTCCGAGTTCGCCGACTCGACGCTGACCCGGTCCTCGTGTTGTTCGATCCGTCCGGTATCGCTGCGCTGGCGAAGGTTTCGCACGACGGCGTCGACTGCGTCGGCCTCGAATCGGGCGGTAAGGCGCCGGCCAGCGGCCTGGCGGCGGATCTCGGCGGTCGGCCCATCGGCCACCGAACGGCCGTTGGCGATCAAGACGGTGCGTTCGGCGAAGTCCTCGGCCTCCTGCAAGTAGTGCGTGGCGAAGACGATCGTGCGGCCTCGGTTCGCTTCGGTCCGCATCGCTGCCCAGAAGTCCTGGCGCGCCTGGACATCCATGCCGGCGGTCGGCTCGTCAAGGATGAGCAGGTCCGGGTCGGCCAACAGGGCCAGGGCGAAGCGCAGTCGTTGCTGCTCGCCGCCGGAGCAGTCCTGCACCTTCGACCCGGCGAGCTCGGTGATCCCGGCCCGGGCGAGGACCTCTTCGACGCTCGGCGCCGCCCGGTAGGTCGAGGCGATCAATTCCACCGTCTCGACGACTCGCAGATCCCGCAGCAGTCCTCCGGTCTGGAGCACCGCTGATACCCGACCGGCCCGCACAGCGTCGGTCGGGTTCTGGCCGAGAACGGTGATGGTGCCGGCCGTAGCCGTCGTGAAGCCGAGCACCATGTCGAGCGTGGTCGTCTTGCCGGCGCCGTTGGGACCGAGCAGGGCGACGATCTCACCGCTGCCGATGTCGAGGTCCAGGCCGTCGACGGCTCGCTTGGCCGTCGGGCCGGCGCCGAACACCTTGGTAATGCCGCGCAGCTGAATGCATGGTTCGTAGGTCATGGCTCGATCGTGCGGGATGGCGGCAACTTCGGGTACTGAGCTGCGTCACGACTTCGGTGTGAGGTTTGTCATGGCCGTGGGGCGCGGGATCGGCAGCGGCGCGAGCGGATGGCCGGTGCACCAGACTGAGGTCATGGATCATCTGCCCGACGACATCCGGGCCGCGCTGGCGGCGGACATGACGATCGACATCACGACGATCGGCCGACGTTCCGGCGAGCCGCGACGGATCGAGATCTGGTACGTCATCGTCGACGGTCGCTGCTTCATTGCCGGCACGCCGGGTCGCCGCGACTGGATGGCCAACCTGCGCAACACGCCGGAGTTCACGTTCCATCTCAAGGGATCGTTGACCGCTGACCTTGCGGCGCGGGCGCAGGAGGTCACGGACCTGGCGGCGCGTCGAACCCTCTTCGAAGCCGACGTCGCCAGCTGGTACCGGGGTCAGACCCCACTCGACGAGTTGATCGCCACCGCCCCCGTCGTCGAGGTCCTCTTCGACTGAGCGGCCCGCAGCGACGCCCGAGCACCCTGGGGCAGGGGGCAGAATCGGCGCCGAACCACCTGCGGCAGAATCGGCGCACGAGCAACGACGTCGACAGCAGAATCGGCGCCCGAGCACCTGCGGGCAGAATCGGCGCCCGAGCAACGACGTCGACAGCAGAATCGGCGCCCGAGCACCTGCGGGCAGAATCGGCGCAGCCGATTCTGTGTAAGCGAGCGAAGCGAGCGACAGCGACGAGCCCCAAGGTCAGAAGTCGAGCGGCTTGGGAGTTTCGCCCCCAGGGCGAAACTCCGTAAGCGAGCGCAGCGAGCGACGTCGGCAGGCCGGCCGAACTTGCTGCATCGCCAAGTCCGACCGGCCTGAGGGAGGTCCGCCGCGTGGGAGGAGTGCGGCAGTTGTTCCCGCGTTAAGCGGTGTGAGATCACTATCTCATACAAGGGACGGCCGGGGAATGGGTCATCGCGATCGATTGGCGAGCCGAGGTGGTGTACGCGCGGCAAACCCTGTACGTCGCGCGCCACTCCAGCCCCTTCAGGCGCAGGCCACCCACCTGCCCCACGAGGTTCTCACCGGCGCAGTGCCCGCTGTTGCGTTCTCACCGATTCAGTACCCGCTTTCCGGACCTGAAGTCGGTGAGAACCAGAGACCGGAGCTGGAGTCGGTGAGAAGGCGACGCCGGGCGTGGCTAGCCGCGCCCGGTCAGCCTCGTGCGGCCTCGAACACGGTCGCGTCGTTGACGAGGTCGATGATCGGGTCGGCGAAGATGCCGAACACGAGGGTGAAGGCCACGGTCACGCCGATGGTCAACGTGGCAGTCCACGGGATGGCGTCGCGGCCGGTGGGCGCGTCGGCATCGTCGTCGCCGGCGTACATCGCCAGCATGATCCGCAGATACAGGAACGCTCCGACCACCGCAGCGAGCATGGCGATCACGCCGAGCACGTACGACTCGTTGTCGATAGCCGCGCCAATCACCCGGAACTTGCCGAGGAAGCCAGTCGTGAACGGCACGCCGGCCTGGGCCAACAGCAAGACCGTGAACCCGAAGGCCAGCCAGGGCTTGCGAGCGGCCAGGCCGCGGTAGTCGTCGATCGACGTTGCGTCGTCGCCGTGGGGCGAGGCCACCGAGATGATGGCGAAGCTCCCGATGGCGATGAAGGTGTACGCGGTCAGGTAGTACAACGCGGCGTTGAGACCCTCGGTGGTGGCCGCTTCGGCACCGACCAGGATGAAGCCGGCGTGGCTGATCGACGAGTACGCCAGCATGCGCTTGACGTTGTCCTGCACGATGCCCACAACGGTGCCGAACACCATCGACAGGCAGGCCAGGGCGAAGATCATCGGCGACCAGTCGTCGGCCAGCGAACCGAACGTCGACCAGAACACCCGCAGCAGGGCGGCAAAGCCGCCGACCTTGACCGCCGAGGCCATGAACGACACGACCGGGCTGGGTGAGCCGTGATAAACGTCTGGCGTCCAGGCATGGAATGGGACCGCGGCGATCTTGAAGCCGAAGCCGACGAGCAACAGCGCCATGGCGCCATAGAGCAGCCCCAGGTCCTCGATCCCGCCATCGGCGGCCGCGGCGATCGCACTCAGGTTGGTGCTGCCGGTGGCGCCATAGGCCAAAGCGATGCCATAGAGCAGGAACGCCGAGGCGAAGGCGCCGAGCACGAAGTACTTGATGCCGGCTTCCTGCGACTCGAAGCGACGCAGGTGGGCCGCGGCCAGGATGTAGACGGCGATCGACAGCACCTCGAGGCCGAGGAACAACACGATCAGGTCGTTGGCGCCGGCCATCACGATGCCGCCCGATGCCGACAGCATCAGCAGCACGAAGAACTCGGCCGAGTTGATGTCCTCGCGCTCGAGATAGTCGTGGGCGAAGAAGGCGGTGAGCGACACCGCTGCGGCGATGAGCATGGTGAGCAGCATCGAGAAGCCGTCGACGGTGTAGGACCCGGCGATGGTGGCGAACTCGTCGCCACCGTCGATCCGGCCCCACTGGATTGCGGCGGCGATGATCGTTCCGATGCCGGCGAGGGTCGCCACGATCGAGGGCGTGCGCTTGGGCAGGAAGCCCGAGGCCAGCGACCAGAGGGTCAGGAACACCAGCGGCGTGCCGGCCATGATCAACAACGGCGTGAGGCCGCCCCAGTCGACGGACGGAAGATCAAACGAGGTCTGGGCCAACATCAGCCGTCTTCTCCGTGATCGTCGTCGTGGTCATCGTGATCGTGGTCATCGTGGTCGAGGTCGCCCTCGTCATGATCATCGTGGTCATGATCATCGTGATCGAGATCGCCGCCGTGATCGTCGTGGCCCTTGTCATCGTGGTCATCGCCATGCGAGCCATGAACGGCCTCGACCGCCTCATTCCAGCCGGACCCACCCCGGTCCTGGTTGACCGGTTCGGTGAAGTCGTCGACGTGGGTCTCGATGTGGGCGACGAGCGCATCGACCGCCGGCTCCATCCGCTCGATGACCGGCTTGGGGTACACACCCATGAACACGATCGCCACGACGAACGGAACCAACACGCTGATCTCTCGAGCGTTGAGGTCCTTCATCTCTGCGTTCTCGCCCTCGGCCGGACCGTGGAACACCCGTTGGTACGCCCACAGCAGATAGAGCGCAGCCAGAATCACGCCGACGACGGCCACGACCGCCCACCAACGATGGGCGACGAACGCACCGACCAGGATCAGGAACTCACCGACGAAGCCGTTGAGACCCGGCAGGCCGATCGAGCTCAGCATCACGACGGTGAAGAACGCCGCCATGACCGGAGCGGCCTTCTGCAAACCGCCGAGTTCGGAGATCTGACGCGTGTGGCGGCGCTCGTAGATCCAGCCGACCAACAGGAACAACGCACCAGTGGAGACACCGTGGTTGACCATCTGCAGGAGCCCGCCGGTGATGCCCTCGCTGTTCAGCGCAAACGTGCCGAGGACGATGAACCCGAGGTGGGCCACCGACGAATACGCCACCAGCCGCTTGAGGTCCTTTTGCATCGTGGCGACGATGGCGCCGTACAGAATCCCGATCACGCCGAGCGTGAGGAACACCGGTCCGGCCCAATGTGAGGCCTCGGGGAACAAATACAGGCCGAAGCGCAGGAAGCCGTACGTGCCGAGCTTGAGCATGACACCTGCAAGGATCACCGAACCTGCGGTCGGAGCCTCGGTGTGGGCATCGGGCAGCCAGGTGTGCAGTGGGAAGATCGGCACCTTGACCGCGAACGCCAGGGCGAAGGTCAGGAAGATCCAGCGACCGGCGTTGGTGCCGATCGCCTGGGACTCGGCGATCTCGACCAGGTTGAAGGTCAGATCGCCGCCGGTCGCGTTGCGATGCAGGAAGGCCAGGCTCAGCATGCCGACGAGCATCAGCGCGGAGCCGAACATCGTGTAGACGAAGAACTTCATCGCCGCGTACTGGCGGTTGCCGTGACCCCACTGGGCGATGAGGAAGTACATCGGCACCAGCACGATCTCGAAGAACACGAAGAACATGAAGAGATCGAGGGCGACGAACACGCCGAGGCAGCCGGTCTGTAAGACCAGCAACCAAGCGAAGTATGGCTTGGGGCTGTGTTCGGGATCGACGGCCACGATGGCCAGCGGGAACAGCAGCACGGTCAAGACAACGAGCCACAGCGAGATGCCATCGACACCGGCGAGCCAGGAGATGCCGAGGGATTCGATCCACGTCTGTTCGCTGCCGAATTGGAACGAGGCCGCGTCGTTGGTCTCGAACTGCCACAGCAGATAGACGCCGAGCGCAGCGGTGGCCATCGAGGTGGCAATGGCGATGAACCGCGGCAGATCGGCCCGCCGGCTCGGCGTGATCGCCAGGATGGCGGCACCGATCGCCGGCAGCAGAACCAGGACGGGAAGGAGGGGAAAGCCGACGTCGGCGGCAAGCAACACAGGCATCAGGCGTTCCCCACCACGAGGAAGTAGATCATCAAGGCGACCGCACCGACCCCGATCAGCGCGGCATAGCTGCGGACCAAGCCGGTCTGGAGTCGACGCAACAGGGTGCCGTCGAGGCGCACAAGCTCACCGACCTTGTTCACCGCCCCGTCGATCACGGTGCGATCGAACCGGGTCAACAGATCGAAACCCTTGCGGCCGGGTCCGCCCATGAAGTTGCTGACCGATTCGTCGTAGCGCCAACCGCGGGACAGGATCTCCGGAGCGTCGGGCCCGGTGCCTCCGCGCTCGTCGTTGTAGGTGCGCCACGCCCAGGCGATGGCGAGGGCGGCACACAGGGTGGCAACGATGGCCAGGATGATCTTGACGCCGCCGCTGACCGACACGTGGTGTTCGTCCCACACCAGCGACGGCTCGAGCCAGTGCTCGAGATACTTGGTGTCGCCCTTGCTGTCGCCGGAACCCCAGCTGAACGGCATGTTGATGAAGCCGCCGGCGAAGGCGAGACCGGCCAGTGCAAGCAGCGGCAGGGTCATCTGCCACGGCGACTCGTGGGGATGTCGCTCGGGCAATGGCTGATCGTCGTCGGCCGCAACCCAGGCCTCGCCGGTGATTTCGTCGCGCCAGCGGGGCTTACCGAAGAACGTCAGCACCACGAGGCGGGTCATGTAGATCGCCGTGAGTGCCGCGGCGCCGAGGAGCAACACGAACAGGACTTCGTTGAGGAAGACGTCGTCGTTGTCCCAGATGCCAACCAGGATTTCGTCCTTGGACCAGAAGCCCGAGAACGGTGGGATGCCGGCGATCGCCAGCCAGCCGATCAAAAACGTGCCAGCGGTGATCGGCATGTACTTGGCCAACCCGCCGTAGTTCTTCATGTCCTGGTCTTCGTGCATGCCGTGGATGACCGAGCCGGAGCCGAGGAACAACAGGGCCTTGAAAAAGGCGTGGGTGATCATGTGGAACAAGGCGGCGACATACACACCCGTGCCGACCGCCACGACCATGAAGCCGAGCTGGCTCACTGTCGAATACGCCAAGACCTTCTTGATGTCGTCCTGGCCCAGCGCGATCGTGGCCGCAAACAAGGCGGTGAACAGGCCGACCCAAGCGATCAGGCTCGGCGCCCACTGGTTGGCCTCGTGGATGATCGGGTTCACGCGGGCGAGCAGGTACACGCCCGAGGTCACCATCGTGGCCGCGTGGATCAGCGCGGACACCGGGGTCGGGCCGGCCATGGCATCGGGCAGCCACAGGTACAGCGGGAACTGGGCCGACTTGCCGGCGGCGCCGACGAACAGCAGTAGCGCAATAGCCGTGGCCGCCGAGCTGCCGATCTCACCGGAGAACATCTCGCCGTACTCGATCGAGCCGAACGTGAAGAACGCCAGGAAGGTGGCGAGCATGAACCCGAAGTCGCCCACGCGGTTGGTGACGAAGGCCTTCTTGCCGGCTGAGGCGTTGGCTTCCTCCTTGAACCAGAACGAGATCAGGAAGTACGAGCAGGCGCCCACACCCTCCCAGCCAAGGAAGGTCAGCAACAGGTTGTCGCCGAGCACCAGCATGAGCATCGAGAAGGCGAACATGTTCAAGTAGACGAAGAACTTCGAGAAGTTCGGATCGCCGTGCATGTACGCGATCGAGTACAGGTGGATCAGCGTGGCGACACCGGTGATGAACAGGATCATCGTGACCGACAGCGGGTCGGCCAGAAGTCCGATGTCGACACTGAAGTCGCCGGCGACGACCCAATCGAAGAGTTCGACCTCGACGAAGCGATCCTCGGAGTCGAGCGAGACCAAGCCGATGAATACCGCGACCGAGGCCACGAAGGATCCGCCCATCGCCGCCGTGGCCAGCCAGCCGGCCATCGGTTCGCCGAGGCGGCGCCCGGCGAACATCAGGGTGATGAAGCCGAGCAGTGGGAAGAGCGGTACGAGCCAGACGAGTTCTGCGAGTTGTTCCATGATTGCGACCCCCTAGCCCCGCAGCACCGCTAGGTCATCGGCGGTTGCCCCCGACCGCCGTCGCATGATGGCCACGATGATCGCCAGGCCGACCACGACCTCGGCGGCCGCGACCACCAGCACGAAGAACACCGAGATCTCACCACCGATGTCGTTGAGATCGGCGCCGAAGGTCACGAAGGTCAGGTTCACCGCGTTGAGCATGAGCTCGACGCACATGAACATCACCAGCGGGTTGCGGCGCACCAACAAGCCGACTGCGCCGATGGCGAAGAGGATGGCGGCCAGGATCAGATACCAGGTCGGAGTGAGTTCCATCAGGAGGCACTCCCTTCGTCGGCCGCGGCCGCGTCGTCAGCCGACTCGTCAGCTTCGTCGGCAGAGCCCTCATCGAGGACCGGCAACTCCGGCATCGGGGCCAGTTCACCCTTGGGACGCCGGGCCAACAGCACCGCGCCGACCACCGCGATCGTCAGCAGCAGGGCCGTGATCTCGAAGGCGAAGACGTAGTCGGTGAAGAGCGTGCGGCCGAGCTGGTCGATGTTCGGGTTGGCCTCGCGGCCATCGATCTGGGCGTCGTCCTCACCTGGCACGTCATCGGTCAGCAGTTCGGTGGCCGAGACCTGCGAGGAGTTGGTGAGCGAGTCGACCTTCTCGCCCACCTGCGCCTCGGCGCCCGTCGCTCCCCCATCGACGGAGACGGCGACGAAGATGATGCTGAGCACCAGCACGGCCGCGCCGATGAGCAACGCGACGGGTCGCTGGCCGGCGATCGGTTCGATCGAGAGGTCCTCGCTCTCGTCGACGCCCAGCAGCATGATCACGAACAGGAACAGCACCACGATGGCGCCGGCGTAGACGATGATCTGCACGGCGGCGAGGAACTGGGCGTCCTGGTTCAGAAAGAGCACGGCGACGGCGAACAGCGACATCACGAGGCTCAGGGCGGCATGCACCGGGTTCTTCGAAAACACGAGGCCCAGGGCCCCGACGATGGCGAAGAAGCCGGCGATCAGAAAGACAACCATCTCCATGTCAGTGGTGGCCTCCCCCGTGGCCAGCATCGTCGTCGGCACCGGACGGCGCCGCGTCGGCGGTGTCGGCGACGTCTGCGGTTTGGCCGCGCTCGGGCGGACGGACGCCGTAGCCGAGTTCGCCCGACCACGCGACCTTGCCCACGTATTCGGCGGCACCGCTCGGTGACGTGGCCCGCATCCAGGCCGAGGTGTGGACGTCTTCGCCGGGCCGCCAGTCCTCCCAAGGGAGGTGCTGGGGCATGCCATCGTCGCCGACGACCAGTTCGTCTTTGGTGTAGATGGCGTCTTGGCGATTCTGGAACGAGAACTCGAACATCTTCGACTCGGTGATCGCCTGCGTCGGGCACGCCTCGACACACAGGTCGCAGTGAATGCACCGCAGATAGTTGATCTCGTAGACGAAGCCGTATCGCTCGCCGGGCGACACCGGATCGTCGATTGGATTGTCGGCACCGCGAACGTAGATGCAGTTGGCCGGGCAGACGCCCGCACACAGCTCGCATCCGATGCACTTCTCCATGCCGTCCTCGTAGCGATTGAGGACGTGGCGGCCGTGCATGCGGACCGGCTTCTCGCGCTTCTCGTCGTCGAAGCGGCCGCCCTTGTACTCACCGGTGACCCGGTCGTCGAAGAGCTTGCCGAACGTCATCTTGAAGCCGTCGAGGCCTGAGAAGATTCCCATCAGTCGACTCCCTCACCGGCCAAGCGCTTGCGCTGGCCGGCATTGACTGCGGCATTGAGCAACAGACCCATCACGATCAGCCCGCCGAAGCAGATCACACCGACCAGGCCGCGGTTCCATCCCTCGCTGCGGGCCAACTCGAGCGCCGCCAGGGCGATGAGCCAACCGAGCGACAGCGGGATCAGCAGCTTCCAGCCGAGATCCATGAGCTGGTCGTAGCGGAAGCGGGGAAGGGTCGCTCGGAACCAGATGAACACGAAGCAGAAGGCGATGACCTTGACCAGGAACCAGAAGATGCCCCAGGCCCAACCGATGCTGGTCAGGAACGGAATCGGTCCGTCGGGTCCGCCGAAGAAGAGGGTCACCATGACACCGGACATCGTGATGACGTTCATGTACTCGCCCAGGAAGAAGAGCGAGAACCGGATCGACGAGTACTCCGTGTGGAAGCCGCCGACGATCTCCTGCTCGGCTTCGACGAGGTCGAAAGGCGGCCGGTTGAGTTCGGCGGTCGAGGCGATCATGAAGACGATGAACGGGATGAAGCCGGTCACCCACAGATTCCACTGCAAGCCATCGGCCTGGCTGGCGACGATCTCGTGGGTGGACAGGGTCCCGGTCTTGAGCAGCACGGCCACGAGCGACAGGCCGAGGGCGGCCTCGTAGCTGACCATCTGGGCCGAGGCCCGGACCGAGCCGAACAGCGGGTACTTGGAGCCCGACGACCAGCCGGCGAGCATGATGCCGTAGACGGCCATCGACGACATGGCGAGGACGAACAGGATGCCGACCGGCGGATCGGCGACCTGGAGGTGGGTCGTGTTGCCGAAGATCGTGATCGTGCCGTCGCCGTTGTCGAAGTCGCCACCGACGGGCACGACGGTGAAGATCAGGAATGCCGGAATCAGCGTGAGGTACGGCGCCAGGCCGAACACGCGCTTGTCGCCAGCCTCGGGCCGAAGGTCTTCCTTGAAGAACAGTTTGATGCCGTCGGCGAGGGTCTGGAAAAGGCCGAACGGGCCGGCGATGTTCGGGCCCACGCGGTTGGTCATGTCGGCGTGGAGCTTGCGCTCGAACCAGATGACCAGCATCACTGAGACCAGCAGCAGCGCAAAGGCGATGACGACCTTGACGATGACGATGAGGACTTCCTCGAGACCGACGCCTGCGGTGAACAGCGGGTCGACCGCCAGAGGGATCTGGGCAATCATCGTGGCCCTCCGCGGCGAGTCTCGCCATGCGCGATGACGTGCGTCTCGCCGGACCCGCGGGGTGGCGAAACTCGGTAAGCGAGCTTGCGAGCGAGAGTTTCGCCATGCGCGATGACGTGCGTCTCGCCGGACCCGCGGGGTGGCGAAACTCGGTAAGCGAGCTTGCGAGCGACGTTCATACCGTCTCGATCCTGACGTCGGTGACCGGCTCGCCGACCTCGATCAGACTGCGGACATCGAGGCCGGGGTGGTTGTGCGCCACCGTCGCCGTGCCTCGAGCGATGCGCTCATCGATGCGGACGGTGCACTCGATGGATGCCCGCTTGGAGCTGAGACGCACGGTTGAGCCGGCGTCGATGCCCAGACGGCTGGCCTCGTGAGAATTGATGCGGACCGCTCCGTCGGGAGCCAGGCCGGCGATCGACGGGCAGTGGGCGGTTTGGGTGCCAGCGTCGTACATCGTGCGGTCGACGACCAGACGGTACGAGTAGCTGTCGTAGCTCGCCGGCTCCTCGGGTGCGCCCTGGTCGCGCCAGGCGAAGCGGGTAGGACGGCTCGGGTCCTCGACCAGCGGCACGACCAGGCCGTCAATCGCAGCATCGATGGCAGCTGCATCGGCGTCGGTGTGCAGCGGCGAGACCGCGGCGATCTGGTCGGCGATCTCTTCGACGGAAGCGAAGCCCATGTCCTTGCCGAGGCGTAGGGCGATCTCGGCCGCGATCATCCAGTCGGGACGGGCTGTGCCCGGCGGCGTGACCTTCTGACGGATCGGCGAGATGCGGCCCTCGAGGTTGGTATGGCTGCCGTCGACCTCGCCGAACGAGGCGGCCGGCAACACGATGTCGGCGGCCGCGGCGACCGAGGAGTTGATGAACGGGTCGACGGCGATCACGAGATCGGCGGTGTCGAGCGCCTGCTGGGCCAGCTCGGGGTCGGGGAAGTCGGCCAGCGGATCGGCGCCGAGCAGTACCAGGACCGCGATGCGTCCGGTGGCGGCCGCGCCCAGGATGCCGGCGGTGTCGAGACCGGGGGCGGCGGGCACGCTGCCCCACTGCTCGGCGAACCAGCTACCGGCGGCATCGAGTGAGGTGCGGCCGGGTAGCAGCTCCGGGGCGAGCCCCATATCGATGGCACCGTTGACGTTGCCGCGGCGCAGGCCGGGCAGGAAGACGGCATCGTCGAGGCCGGCGAACGCGTTGATCGCCTCGACGCTGAGCGCTGCGTGGTCGGCCAGCGACGTGCGGCCAGCGATCACGGTGATCGGACCAGCACCCGCGAGCGCTGCGGCGAGCTCGTCGAGTTCGGCGGACGAGACCGAGCCAATGGCCTTCTCGCGGCTGGCCGTGTCGCCACTCGTGATGGCGGCGGCCACTGCGCCGATGTCGCCCGGACGCACACGCGCTGACAGGGCCGCGTAGCGGGTGAGACCGGTCTCGTTTGGCGTGAGTTCGATGAGCTTCACACCGTCTTCGGCGCAGGCGTGGCGCAGGCGGATGTACAGGGTGCCCAGTTCTTCCTTGGGGTCGCCGCTCATGAGCACGACCGTGCTGCCGGGGGCGCAGGCTCGTTCGATCGTGCCGCGGGGCAGCGAGGCGACGACGTCGCCGGGCAGTCCGTCGCCGAGCTGGGCGTCGACGTTGTCGGTACCGATCACACCCTTGGCGAGGCGGGCCCACGCGTATTGCGATTCGTTGGTCAGACGGGCACCGCCGATGACGGCGACCGATGCCGGGCCGGCATTGTTGTTGGCGTCTTCGAGGGCCTCGACGACCTTGGTCAGGGCGACCGACCAGGTCGTGGCGACCAGCTCGTCGCCGTCGTCGCTGGCGTTGCCGAGGCTGTCGCCGCGGACCAGCGGAGTGGTGAGGCGCTCGTCGTGCATCGTCGCCTCGAAGCTGAAGCGATCACGGTCGGCGAGCCAGCTCCAGTTGACCGCATCGCTGTCGACGCCGAGGTAGCGCAGGACTTCGTTGCGGCTCGACTGGATCGTGACCCGATCTCCCATCGGGTTCGGGTAGGTCGACTCGATCTCGTTGAGGTCCCACGGCCGAGCCTTGAAGCGATACGGCTTGGCGGTGAGGGCACCGACCGGGCAGATCTGCACGGTGTTGCCCGAGAAGTACGAGCTGAACGGATCCTCGGGGAACGTGTTGACCTGGGTCTGGTTGCCACGATCCATGAAGTGGATCAGCGGGTCGCCGGCGACTTCCTTGGCGAAGCGGGTGCAGCGATCGCACAGGATGCAGCGCTCGCGGTCGAGATAGACCGTGTCGCTGATCGGGATCGGCTTTTCGAAGTGACGCTTCTCTTCGACGAAGCGGCTCTCACCGGGGCCGTAGGACATGGTCTGGTCCTGCAGCGGGCACTCGCCGCCCTTGTCGCAAACCGGGCAGTCAAGCGGGTGGTTGATGAGCAGCAGCTCGAGCACACCGTCCTGGGCCTTCTTGGTGGCCTCGGACTCGGTGTCGACGACCATGCCCTCGCTCACCGTCAGCATGCACGACGGCTGCAGGCCCGGGCCACGCCCGGTGTCGACCTCGACCAGGCACATGCGGCACATGCCGACGGGCTTCATCCGCGGGTGGTAGCAGAAGCGCGGGATGTAGGCGCCGGCGTCTTCGCATGCGTCGATGAGCATGCGGCCGGGCTCGGCGTAGAACTGTTCGCCGTTGACCGTGAACGGCACACCCGGCGGCGGCTCGGGCTCGGTTGCTTCGACCCCTTCGGCCTCGGACTCGGCGTCTGCGATGTCGGTCATGCCGCCCCCACGGGAATCACTCGACGATCGGACAGGGTGATGTAGGCCTCGAACTCGTCGCGGAACCGCTCAAGCGCGGAGGCGATCGGCGACACCGCGGACGGGCCGAGCGGACAGATCGTGGTCTGGCGCGGCGGCCAAGCGATGCCCGGTGAGATGTTCTCACTGACTTCCATAAGCAGCGACAGGTCACTTGGGCGACCCTGGCCGGCGAGGATGCGGGCGAGGATGCGCTCGAGCCAGGTCGTGCCTTCGCGGCACGGCGTGCACTTGCCGCAGCTCTCCCGAGCGAAGAACCGCACGACGTTGTGGCACGCCTTGACCATGTCGGTGTCCTCGTCCATGACGACGATGGCACCGGAGCCGAGCATGGAACCGGCCTGGTCGACGGTGGTCTTCTCCAGCGGGATGTCGAGGTGTTCCTCGTAGAACCACGGCGCCGACGCACCACCGGGGATGTACGCCTTGATCGACTTGCCGTCGCGGATGCCGCCGGCGTAGTCGTCGCCCATGATGATGTCGCGGAACGTGGTGGTGCCGAACTCGACCTCGAACACGCCGGGATTGTTGACGTGGCCCGACACCGCGAACACACGGGTGCCCTTGGAGTTCTCGGCACCCATCGCGGCGAAGGCGTCGCCACCTCGCTCGACGATGAACGGGATGTTCGCCATCGTCTCGACGTTGTTCACGATCGTCGGCTTGCCGTAGAGACCGACAGCGGCCGGGAAGAACGGTGGCTTGAGACGCGGCATGCCGCGGTTGCCCTCGAGACTCTCGATCAGGGCCGTTTCCTCGCCGACGATGTACGCACCGGCGCCCCAGTGCAACACGATGTCGACGCTGAAGTCGCTGCCGAGGATGTTCTTGCCGACATAGCCGGCGGCATAGGCCTGGTTGAGAGCCCGGGCGACTCGCTCCTGGGCATGCGCCATCTCACCACGGATGTAGAGGAAGCACTGGCTGAGCCCGACGGCGTAGCAGGTGAGCAGGCAGCCCTCGATGATCTGGTGCGGGTCGCGCTCGAGCAGCTGGCGGTCTTTGTAGGTACCCGGCTCGGACTCGTCGCCGTTGACGACGAGGTAGCGCGGCCAGACGTTGGGTGGGCAGAAGCCCCACTTGACGCCGGCGGGGAAGCCGGCGCCACCGCGGCCGAGCAGGCTGGCGGTGCGGACCTCGTCGTGGACTTCGGCCGGGGTCATGGTCAGGGCCTTGCGCAGCGCTTGATAGCCGCCCGTGGCCTCGTATTCATCGATCTCGTGCGCGTTCAGATTGTCGAATCGCTTGGTCACGATCATTTCGATGGTCATCGCTCACCTCCTTGCCGCTGTGGGGAGTTGCGAGCCCTGCGAGCAACCCCGTAAGCGACGAGGGCCTCAGGCCCGAGGAGCGACACGATGAGTTCGACGTTGTCGGATGCCATCGCTCAGTCACCTCCCTCGTCGGTCGGCCACCAGGCAGGAGGCGTGTTCTCCTCGACCATGGCGTTGCCGGCGGCCTTGTCCTCGGGGATCTGCTGGCGGGCAATGGCGAGGGTGCCGTGCTTGGGCACCGAAACCGATCCATCGCGCAGGCCGCCCACGAGTGCATCGAAGCCCTCGTTGGTGACCTTGTTCATGTAGCGGTAGTTGACCTGCAGGCACGGCGCCTCGGTGCAGGCGGCGATGCACTCGACACCTTCGATGGAGATCTTGCCGTCGTTGGTGACCGTGCCCTGACGCACCCCGAGGGTCTCCTCGGCATGGTGAATCAGGTCGTCGGCACCGAGCAGGTGGCAGGCGATCCCGTGGCAGATGTTGATGCGGTACTCGCCGACGGGGGCTCGCTTGAACATCTCGTAGAACGAGCACGTGCCGAGCACCTCGGCCGGCGTGATCTCCACGAGCTCAGCGATGTGTTCCATCGCCTCGTCGGTCACGTAGCCGTCCTGTTCCTGGGCCAGGTGCAGCAGCGGAATCGTGGCCGACTTCTTGACCGGATACCGCGACAGGATGTCCGCCGCGATCCGCATGTTGGACTCTGAGAGGCGGCTCACAGCATTGCCTTTGCGGGCTCGCGAGCATCGCCCGCGGCGTTGGCACGCAGCACGGAATAACCTCTAACGCTCGCGGGCAACATCTGCCGTGCGGGCTCGCGAGCATCGCCCGCGGCGTT
>JBCCIC010000025.1:0-30169 GCA_039028435.1 Actinomycetota bacterium
TCGCGACGAACGCCGCACCTGGGCCGAGTTGCGCGGAACGGTGGCCCAAGTGTGCGGCCGCGTCTCCGAGCGCACCGACCCCGGCGACGTCGTCGTGGTCATTGGCAACACATCGATCGAGTTCGTCGAGGTCATGCTGGGAGCGCTGGCCGCAGGGGCGACCGTGCTTCCGCTGAACCCCCGACATCCCGCGGCGGAGCTCGAACACGCCTGTGCAATGGCCTCGCCGCGCATGATCGTGAGCGTCGGTGCTGACGAGCAGGTCTCGGGGCTGGGCGAGGTTGTCGGCGCCCACGACCTACGCACCGGTGAGCCCGGCGAGCAGGTACCGGTCGACGAGCACGATCCCGGACTGCTGATCTTCACGAGCGGCACCGCCGGAACACCACGACTCGCCATGCTCAGTCGAGCGAACCTGTCGGCCGCGATCCGCTCGACCATCGTGTCGTCAGAGCGCCTCGTCGAGATCGCCACCGTCGTCGCGGGCGTGATGCCGCTGAGTCACGTGCTCGGGCTGGTGAGTGTGCTCGGCGTATCGCTCGCCGCTGGCGCCACGTTGGTGCTGTTGCCGGACACCGAGGTCGACGATGTCGTCGCCGCAATCGAGTCCAATCAGGTGCGGCTACTCGTTGCTCCTCCGGTTTTCTGGTACCGGCTGGCCGAAGCCGAACCGGATCGGGCTCGCATGGAATCGGTCGTGCTGGGGGTCAGCGGTGCGGCGCCACTGTCGGGCGGTCTCGCGAATCGTGTCGAGGCGGCGCTCGGAATCTCACTTCGCCAGGGCTACGGCCTCACTGAGGCGTCGCCCGGCCTGACCAGTTCGGTCGGGACCGACGCGCCGGCCACTTCGGTCGGACGGCCACTTCCCGGGGTCGAGCTCAGGCTCATCGACGAGTTCGGCGACGACGCCCTCGTTGGCGATGTCGGCGAGCTGTTGGCCCGTGGTCCGAACATCTTTCTCGGCTACCTCGGTGATCCCGAGGCGACGGCAAGCGTCTTCCACGACGGTTGGCTTCGCACCGGCGACCTGGCCGTCGTCGACGAGCGCGGTCACCTCTTCATCGTCGGGCGCAGCAAGGACCAGATCATCACGTCGGGTTTCAACGTGCATCCCGGCGAAGTCGAGGATTGGCTGACCGCCCATCCAAGCGTCGAAGCTGCCGCGGTCGTCGGCGAACCCGATCGTGAGTTCGGCGAGGTCGTGGTCGCCCACGTGGTGGCGCAAGCGGGGGAGGAGCCGAGCGTCGAGGAGCTGGTCGCTCATTGCCGCACTCGGCTCGCTGGCTACAAGGTGCCGAACCGCATCGAGTTCGTCGACGAGATTCCGCGCGGCCTCG
Source organism: Actinomycetota bacterium (assembly GCA_039028435.1). Lineage (GTDB taxonomy): Bacteria > Actinomycetota > Acidimicrobiia > Acidimicrobiales > UBA10347 > UBA10347. The sequence continues at coordinate 1,338 of JBCCIC010000025.1, forward strand.
GTGGCAAAGTTCATCGCCGCGTCCTGCGTACCTGACCGACCGGGCGAGACCGGACGACCGCCTACGCGGTGCTGAGTCCTTGCACCCAAGAATCGGGAATTCACGCGCTTGTGCGATTGTGATTTCTCGCACAACCGCCGTACCCTGCGCCCGTGCCCCCTGATGCGACGCCGGTACCGAACAACTCGGTACCCGCGGCGACCGTCGCACGACTGCCGCTCTATCTGCGATGCCTCGAGCAGCTCGAACGCGACGAGGTCGAGACGGTCTCATCGTCCCGGCTGGCCGCCCTCGCCGGCGTGAATGCGGCCAAGCTTCGCAAAGATCTGTCGCATCTCGGCAGCTACGGAACCCGCGGTGTCGGCTACCAGGTCGCACACCTCATGCGTTCGATTCGCTTCGAACTCGGGCTCGACGAGCAGTCGCCCGTCGTCGTCATCGGGCTCGGCAATCTGGGCCAGGCGTTGGTGAACCACGCCGGGTTCGGGGAGCGCGGATTCCCGATCGTTGCCGTGTTCGACATCGACCCGGACAAGATCGGCCGGATCGTCGGTGGTCAGTCGGTCGCCCATCTCGATGACATCGACTCGATCGTGCAGACCCAGGGTGCACGCACGGCGATCATCACCACGCCGGTCCACGCTGCTCAAGATGCCACCGACCGGGCGATCGAGGCAGGTATCACCTCGGTCCTCAACTTCGCGCCCACCGTGGTCCAGGTTCCCGACGGGGTCGCGCTGCGCCAGGTCGACCTGGCGCTCGAGCTCCAAATCCTGAGCTACTACCAGCCACGAGGCGAGGCCTCGCGTGACAAAAACCTCAGGGCCTCGGGGTGAGGTTTCCCGGTCGAATCGGTCATGATGGTGTGTCCCCGAGAATGAGCCACTAACGCCATGTCCTTCGTCGTCATCGGTCTGAACCATTCGACCGCGCCTCTCGATCTCCTCGAGCAGGTGACCATCGCCGCGGACGATCTTCCCAAGGCGTTGCACGATCTTTCGCTGCGGCCCCACCTCTCCGAGGCCGTCGTACTGAGCACCTGCAATCGCACCGAGATCTATGTCGAGGCGGAGCGGTTCCACGGCTCGTTCCAGGACGTCCGCGACTTCCTCGCCCAGATGTCGTTCGTTCCGCCGGAACGCATTGGCGACTCGCTGTACACCTTCCTCGATGACCAGGCCGTCGAGCATCTGTTTCGCGTGAGCGCTGGCGTCGACTCTGCCGTTGTCGGCGAACACGAGATCTTGGGCCAGGTGAAGCGGGCCTGGCAGGTCGCCCAGGAGTATGACTGCGTGGGCCCCAGCCTCAATGCCGTCTTCCGGTCGGCCCTCGAGGTCGGCAAGCGGGTTCGGACCGAGACCGACATTTCGCGCCACGTCGCGTCGGTCTCCCAAGCCGCCATCGTTCTCGCCGAATCCCGTACCGGCTTGGCCGGCCGTCACGCCTTGCTGATCGGCGCCGGCGAAATGGGTTCGGGTATGGCGCTCAGCCTGGCCGACCGCGGGCTGGCCTCGATCACGGTGATGAGCCGTACGTCCGGGACAGCCGACGAACTGGCGGCACGGATCGGTGCAGACGTGCGCTCGATCGACGCGCTGACCGATGCCCTCGTCGAGTGCGACATCGCGTTCACGTCGACCGCAGCACCGACGCTGATTCTCGAGGCCGACATCATCGAATCGGTCATGCAGCGGCGGGCCGGGCGCCCCTTGCTCATCGTCGATGTTGCGCTCCCGCGCGATGTCGACCCCGGCGCCGGCTCGATCGATGGTCTCGACCTCTGCGACCTCGACGTCGTGGGCGCATTCGTGGCCGAAGGATTGGAGAGCCGCTCGGCCGAGCTCGACGACGCGACGGCGATCATCGACGCCGAGGTCGAACGCTACGCGGAACTCGTCGGTCAGAAATCGGTCGCTCCGCTCATCACCCAGTTCCGTTCCGAGGCCGAGCGGTTGCGCGTCGAAGAGCTCCAGCGCCACGGAGCGCGTCTCGACGAGCTCACCGACGAGCAGCGCAAGGCGGTCGACGACGTCACTCGGGCTGTGATCAACAAGCTGCTGCACGAGCCGACCGTCCGGCTGAAGGAGTCAGCCACCAGCCTGCGCGGCGATCGACTCGCGGACGCGCTTCGCGAACTCTTCGACCTCTCCTGAACCGTGCGCATCGCAACCCGAGGCAGCGCGCTCGCCCGGTGGCAGGCCGATCATGTCGCCGACCTGCTCCGCGAACGCGGCGTCGAGGGGATCGACATCGTCGTGGTCGAAACGTCTGGCGATCGCGACACGACCTCGCCGCTGCACTCGATCGGCGGCAAGGGGGTCTTCTGTAAGGAGATCCAGGCTGCGGTCCTTGACGGTCGCGCAGACATCGCCGTCCATTCGGCCAAGGACCTTCCGGCCATCACGCCTCCCGGCCTGACGCTGGCTGCGGTTCCGGCCCGAGGCGATGTTCGAGACTGTCTGGTCGGCTCGACGCTCAACGCGCTTCCTGAGGGCGCCTCGGTGGCGACCGGCTCGGTTCGTCGGCGCGCCCAGCTGGCACGCCATCGGCCCGATCTGGTCTTCCACGAGCTGCGCGGCAACATCGCCACCCGGCTGTCCAAGCTCGCCGGTTTCGATGCCATCGTCATGGCGGTCGCTGCGCTCGACCGTCTCGGACACGACGTCGTAGGTGGTGCCAAGGTCGACCCGATGCCGATCGAGACCATGGTTCCCCAGGTCGGCCAGGGTGCCCTGGCGATCGAATGCCGGTTCGATGACGACGACGTTGTGGCCGCACTCGGTTCGATCTCGGATCCGCTAGCGGTTCGCCTCGTGTCAGCCGAGCGTGCGTTCCTTCGGGAGCTCGGGGGCGACTGCTCGCTGCCTGCCGCGGCTCATGCCATCGGCGGGCTCGATGGCGAACTGGACCTGGTCGGATTCCTCGCCGCTTCCGACCTGTCGACGAGCCATCAGCTCCGGCTACGGGGCGAAGACGGTGAGGCCCTCGGCGTCGAGCTCGCCCAAACCCTCCGGTCGGTACTCGGGCGGCGGTGATCGACCGGTGACCAGGGCGGAAGAACCCGGCGAACTGCCGTTGGCCGGCCGCCGAGTGCTGGTGACCCGATCTGCGAGCCAGGCGTCGGCCTTGTCCGAGCGACTGCGAGCGCTCGGGGCCGAGCCGTTGGAGCTTGCGACGATTGCCATCGCCGAGCCCTCCGATGGTGGTGTGGCGCTTCGGGCCGCCGTCGATCGTCTCCGCAGCTATGACCGCGTGGTGGTGGCATCGCCCAACGGAGCGCGAGTACTGCTCGAGACACTTGCTACATCGCTCGGCGAGCCACGGCCGGCCGGCAGTGCGGGCGAACCGTTTCCGCCGGTCGCCTGCGTCGGGCCGGCGACGGCGGCAGCCTTCAATGGCTCGCGCTTGCGTGTCGATCTCGTACCCGACCGTTCGGTTGCCGAGGGACTCGTCGATGCCGTGGGGACGCCCGCTTCCTCGTCGGCCCGGCTGCTGCTGGTCCAGGCCGAGGTCGCACGTGCGGTTCTCGCCGACGGCCTACGTTCGAACGGGTGGGACGTTGAGCGGGTTGCTGGCTACCGAACCATCGACGGGGTGATCGACGATGCCGAACGCGCAGCCGCCGCAACGGCTGATGTTGTCACCTTCACGTCGTCGTCGACCGTCGAACGCTTCGTCCGGCTGGTCGGGATGGCGTCCCTGCCACCCGTGGTCGTCAGCATCGGCCCGATCACCTCGACAACGGCCCGCGACCATGGGATCGCGGTCTCGGCCGAGGCCGATCCGCACAACCTCGATGGGCTGGTCGATGCGTTGGTTCGATGGGCCGCGGACCGAAGCACCCACGGCGACGAGGGGCCTCCGGGGTCCTAGACTGCGCCGGTGGCACAACCCACCGGACAGTTCAACGCCGACCTCTTCGAGCGCGCGAAAGAGGTGATGCCGGGCGGCGTGAACTCGCCCGTTCGCTCGTTCCGGTCCGTCGGTGGAACGCCCTACTTCGTCCACACCGCCGAAGGCCCCTACGTATGGGATGTCGAGGGTCGGCGCTACATCGACTACGTCCTCAGCTACGGCCCCTGCATCCTCGGTCACGCCAATCCGCAGATCGTCGATGCCGTATCGGTCGCCGCCGGCCACGGCACGAGCTACGGAGCGCCCACCGAGCGCGAAGTGCTGATGGCCGAGGAAATGTGTCGCCGGGTGCCCGGCCTGGAGATGCTTCGCTTGGTGTCGAGCGGCACCGAAGCCGCGATGTCCGCGCTGCGTCTTGCCCGCGGTGCCACCGGCCGAGACAACGTCGTGAAGTTCGCCGGCAACTATCACGGCCACAGCGACAATCTCTTGGCTGCTGGCGGAAGCGGCGTCGCCAACCAGGGACTCAGCGGCTGCGACGGTGTTCCCGACGGCGCGGTCGCCAACACGATCGTCGCGCCGTACAACGTCGTTCCCGAATTGGACGAGACCGTGGCGGTGGTCGCGGTCGAGCCGGTCGCCGCGAACATGGGCGTGGTTGCCCCCGAGCCCGGCTTTCTCGAAGGCCTCCGTGCCGCGTGCGACGAGGTCGGCGCGATGCTGCTTTTCGACGAGGTGATCACCGGGTTCCGTCTCGGCCCGGGCGGCGCTGCCGAGTGGTACGGCGTGCAGCCCGACGTCTGGTGCTTCGGCAAGGTCATCGGTGGTGGTCTCCCCGTCGGCGCCTACGGGGCGTCACGGGAGATCATGGGCAGCGTGGCGCCGCTCGGTGGCGTCTACCAGGGCGGCACGCTCAGCGGGAACCCGCTGGCGACGGCAGCCGGTCTGGCGATGCTGGAGCAGCTCGACCAGGCGGCCTACGACAAGCTCGAGGCGACGGCGGTCCGTCTGGCGGGTGGCCTGGAGCAAGCGTTCGCCGCAGCCGGTATCCCGGTGATCGTTCCGCGAGTCGGCTCGTTGCTCGGCATCTTCTTCACCGACACCACGCCGACGAACTTCGACCAGGCATCAGCCGCGGCCGACAACGGTCGCTACACGACGTTCTTCCACGGGATGCTCGAGCGTGGCATCGCCTTCGCCCCTGGCCCATACGAGGCGATCTTCGTGTCGACGGTGCATACCGACGAGGTGATCGATCAGACGGTCGCTGCCGCCGCTGACGTCGCCGCGATGATGGCGGCCGGCTGAGCGCAGTCGCTGCGCTCCTGGCCGTTGGTCGCTGAGTCGCTCAGAGCGCCCGCAGTCCGGCGAGCAGGCGTTCGACGATCTCCTGCTTCTCGGTCTCGGCCGTGGTGCATTGTTCGACATGGCCGGTTGCCGTGAGATCGGCGACGAGCACGCGGGCCACGCCGATCGGAATCGTGAGTTCGAGGGCGATCTCCATCACCGAACGCGGACCGACGCGACAGACGTCGACGACGGCGGCGTGGTCGGGGGCCAGTGCACCATCGAGCACGCGAGCTTCGACCATGGTTTCCAGGGCGATGTCGCCGGCATGGCCGACCGTGCGCCCGTGGGTCACGACGAATGGCCGCACGAATCCGGCGTCGGGAAGTTGTGGTGAGCGGTGCATCGTCATCTGGTGTCGTCGTGGTGGGGCCCCGTAGCGCAGACCGGGCGGTCTGGGGCTAGTCCTCAGGTGGGGGTGCGATCGGACCGGTGCCCGACAGCCGCGAGAGGTCTTCTTCGGTGAGCGGACCGGCGGGCAGGCCGTCGGGAATGGTCGTCGAGAGGTGCTCCGCGAGACCGTCTGCCGCCGCCGCAGCTTGCGGCGCAGCGTCGAACGGTGCGGGTTCTTCGTCGAAAGGGGCCGGCGCCGTATCGAACGCGGGCTCGTCAGCGGCCGGTGGGAGGGTCGGGGAATCGGCGGCTGCCGCCGCAGCCGCATCTTGGTGCGTGGGTTCCATGGTGGGGTCAGCTGCCCACTCGATCGCTGCGCGTTGGCTCTGGGCCAGCTCGGTCCATGCCTCGGTCAGATCCTCGGCCGGTGCATCCCAGGGTGCGGCCGGTGTCTCGGCGAGCGCGCCGAACTCGTGCGGAGCGTGTCCGGCCACCGGCTGGTCCATCGCCGGCGGGTCGCTCGGGAGATGATCGGTAGGGACAGGGTCGCCAGGGACAGGGTCGCCAGGGACAGGGTCGCTGGGAACCTCGTTGCTGGGAACGTGGTCGGCGAAGGCGTGGTAGCCGTTGGCTTCGTGCGCCGGCTCCTCGGTCGGGAACTCCTCGAGTTGAGCGGCAGCGTGTGCGCTCTGTTGGGCCGTCTCGCCGCCCGGCGCGGCGGCTTGTGGCGTCTCGCCCGGTGTTCCGGGCATCGTGGCCGTGGCGTGGGCGATGCGAGCCAGGGCCATCTGGGGCACGTGGATGCGAGATGCCATGCCGCCGGTCGGCACCACAGCGAAAGCGATGGCGATGCCGTGGCGAACGGCAAGACGGCTGACGACCGCGATGTCGAGACCAAGATCGCTCGCCCGGCCGACGATCTGGCCGGAGCCCAGGGCGACGTTCGCGGCATGGACCCACTCGTCGTTCGTCTCGGCGCGTTGGTCGGTGATCTCGATGAGATATCCCTCCGGCGTCGCGACGCCTTGGACGGCGGTTCGGGTTCCGGGCGAAGCCTCGGTTGCTGCGTCGAGTACCTGAGCGAGCAGGTGTGCGAGGTCAGCGGCCACCGATCCGGCCACTGCGACGTCGGTCAGTCCGTGAATGTCGACCTGGTCGAAGCGGGCGATGCCGCTCGATGCCGCTTGGGCGACTTGATGCATGATGACGGGCTGGCCGAGATGGCGTGGTGCGTCGCGATCGGCCAGGACCAGCATGCTCGATGCCGCCCGGCGCATCTGGCTTGCCAAGTGGTCGAGGCGGAACAACTGCTGGAGACCGTCGGCGGAAATCTCGTCTCGTTCGAGAACCTCGATGACCCGCATCTGCTCGACCAGGAGGTCGTGCACGAGTCCGCCGAGTTCGAGGAACGGCTCGAGGTCGTTCTCGGTCGTCGCTGGGTTGTTGACGTCGGCCGAGTCCTCGGCAGAGCCCTCGACGGCCCCTGCGTCGGCGAAGGCGGGTTCGGCGAAGCCGGTGTCTGCCGAGTGCGCGTCGTCGATCGGGTAGAGCTCGTGTGCGACCTCATCGACGGCGTCTGCCGCCGGATGCGGGCTCGGCGGGGGCAGGTCGCCGCCAAGGATCAGATCGGCGAGTGCGATGGCTTCCTCGGCGGTCTGCGGCTCGTTGGCCCGACGCGCTGCCGCGCGGCGCTGTTGGAGGAATGTGACGCCGAGGATGAGAACCGTTACGCCTGCGGCTCCGAGCCCGGCAACACTGGACACGCGTGCGGCGAGGATCAGCGATGCGATCAGCCCGGCAAGGGCGAACGTGGCCAGACGGCGCCGATCGTGCGAGCGGCGACGATGCGCCGAGGACGGCGGTGGTGCGACCTCGAGGTCCCGTGGTTCCGCAGAATCAAACATGGTTGGCTGCCTCCCCGGCCGTGTTCGGACGCAGGCTTTGTGCGTCGTTCATCGCCTCTTCGATGATTGCCGTCGCCTTCCGATTGGCTTCGGTCACCACGGCCATCGCCTGCTCACGCAGCTCGGCCGCTTCGGTCTGGGCCTGGGCAAGACCTCGTTCCTTCGCCTGCTCGAGGGCTTGGCCGAGCCGCTCGGTGGCGTTCTCCTTGAGGTCGCTCACCTCCGCCAGGATGGCTTCGCGTTCGGCCTCGGCATGTTCGACCAGGTCCTTTGCCCGAGCCTCGGCGTGTTCGACGAGCGCCGCCGACTTGGACTCGGCATGTTCGACGAGCGCCGTCGCCTTGGACTCGGCATCGGCGACCCGTTGGGCGGCTTCGGCCTCGGACTCCGATGTGATCGTCTCGGCCCGCTCCGTGGCGTTGGCGACGAGGAGCTCGGAGTCCTCGATCGCCTGATCCACGATGGCATTGGCGCGGACTCGGTACTCCTCGCGAGCTTGCTCGACCGCGGCGTCAGCCGCAGCTTTGGCGGCGTCTTGCGCACCTTGCACGATCTCGGTTCGCTCATCCTCGGCAGCCGACCGCACGGCTTGCGCCTCGGCCTCGGCCTCGGCGACGGTTGTGGAGCTGACGTACTTGGCTGCCTCGAGGACCTCGATGGCCTGTGCGCGGCTGTCTCGTAGCAGCGCGGTGGCCTTCTGGCGGATCTCGCGTGCCTCGTCGACCCCGTCGATGACGCCGCCGGTCATCGGCGACTCGCTTCGTTCGGGGGAGTCCAGTTGCGTGATGTCGGTCATGTGATTGGCTGTTGCGTCCAGGTCAGAAACGGATCGTCTGTGGGGCTGGGGCCGGTGCGGTCGTGGCGCCGGCGTAGCTAGGTACTGCAGCCGGAACCAATTCGACTGGTTCCGGAGCATCACCTGGAATCGGCTGCACAGCGACGGGATTGAGCGTTGGAGCCTCGGATGGTGCGAGGGTCTCACCCGAGATCAGGCCCCATTCGAGCAACTGGGCCAGGGCCGCAGCTTCAGATGGATCGTCGGTGCGCGGTAGGCGATCGGCACCTTCGGCGACGGCGACGAGGATTTCCCAGTGCTCGCCGAGGATGGCGATGCCTCGTCCAGGTGTGATCGCGGCGCGATTGAGGATGGGCCGGATGACACCCCGGACGGTCGGGGCCGCCTGGACCTCGGACTGATCGACCTCGGACTGATCGACCTCGGCGTGTACACGTTCGACGTGCTCCTGCGAGGACGGCAGCTCCAGCGCCTGCAGCTCGGCCAGTAGGCCATCTGCTGACGATTCTTCGACCCGTCCGCCCGAGTGATCGATCGCCGCACGCACGGCGTAGATGAAGCTCTCGCGGATGCCCGAACCGGTTGAGGCGATGGCTTCGATCAGCACGTCCTCGGGCCCCAAACCGAGCGCGTTGCGCACGTGGTCGATGGTGAGAGCGTCTGCGAGGTCGCGCTTGTTCGCCACGATGATCACCGGCGTTTGGGTCGTCGCGAGCTCGGATCGGAGGCGGTCGAACGCGGTAACGGAGTCGCGGAAGTTCGCCTCGGAGGTGTCGGCGTAGAAGACGACGACATCGCCCCAAGCGATCAGCGAACGCCGGCGCTCGTGCAACTCGGTCTGACCGGGAACGGTCACCAACTCGACGCGCAGAGCCCGGCCGGCGTCGTGACCCGCGGAGTAGCAAAGCCAGTCGAACCAGAGCGTGCGCCCGCTCGGGCTCGCTTCGGGTGTCGTGACCTCGGCGTCGATGGCCCCAGCCAGGGTGCGCGCCGCGGTGGTCTTGCCTGCGTAGGGCGCGCCATCGAACACCACGCGGATCGTCGTGGCGTCGGGATCGACCGGTCCAGCGGGTGCGCGGCGGGGCGCGGACGGGACGGTTCCGTCGAGCATCAGTTCATCCTTCGCAGAATCAGCTCGAACAGGTCGAGCAGGGTTTGCTTGACGGCGTTGCGCTCTCGTGCGTCGGTCTCGACGAGCGGCGTGGACTCGGGGATCTGGAGCGCGGTCCGGATGTCGGCGAGTGAGTGTGCGAGTTCGCCGTGGAACTTGTTCACCGCAACCACGAACGGGATGTTGCGAGTCTCGAAGTAGTCGACGGCGTAGAACGAGTCGGCGAGGCGTCGGGAGTCGACCAGAACGGTGGCCCCCAGTGCGCCCTTGCTCAGGTCATCCCACATGAAGCCGAACCGCTCTTGACCCGGTGTGCCGAAGAGAAACAGGGCGAGCTGGCGGTCGATGTTGATCCGGCCGAAGTCCATCGCCACGGTGGTCGTGGTCTTCTGATCGATCTTGGAGGTGTCGTCCACGCCGACCGACGCGGCGGTCATCTGGGCCTCGGTACGAAGCGGATCGATCTCGGAGCAGCTGCCGACAAAGGTCGTCTTACCGACACCGAAACCGCCGGCAACGACAATCTTGGCGGACATGGGCCGCTGGGTTTCACAGTTGTTTGACACCGGCAATGATCCTTGTGACGAGGCTGAATCCGGCATCGGACTCGGCGTTGTGGGTGTGGTGGGAGAGCAGATGTCCAGCCTCGACCAGGTCGCCGACGAGGACGAGGGCGCTCCCGAGTGGGATGGAGAGGTGGGCGGAGATCTCGGCGACCGAGAGCGGCTCGGTGCATCGCGCAACGACCTGTGCCGACTCGAAGCGGAGCGGCTCGCGTACCGCAGCGCCGGTCGCCTCGACCAACGTTTCGTACTCCAGATCGGTGTCGGTCGTCGTACGGCCACCGGTCACGAGGAATGGACGAAGCGCGCGCGAACGATCGTCTTCGAAGACGATGTCCTCGGCGATCCAGTCGTCCCGTCGTGCCATGCCCCGATCCTCTGACTCGTGTCGTCCGCTCAGACCCGGAGCGTGTTCTTGAGCTCGTCGATGAGCGCCGGGGTCAGTACTCGACCGGCCCGATCGGTGAACAGGGTCATCTCGTAGACCACGAGCCCAAGATCCTGGTCCTTGCCCGTCAAGACGCCGAGCACGGCACCCTCGTTGATCGTTCCGATCACCAGGTAGCTGTTGGTCATCTCGATCATGAGCCGATCGACGCCGTCTTCGCCGAAGCAGCGGGCCGCGCCGTGCGTCAGGCTTGCGAGGCCAGAGGCGATCGCCGCGAACTGGTCAGCGACCTGGCTGGACAAGCCATCCGACGCCGCGAGCTTGATCCCGTCAGCGGACACGGCCAGCGCGTGGTCGACGCCGGTCGTCTCTTCGACGAAGCTGTTCAGGAGCCAGCCGAAGCTGCTCGAGTCGTTGTCGTACATGTTCTTGGACTTTCTGGGCTCGGGCGGACGGGTCGGGTTTGCTCGGTGCAGATGGGGCGTGGGGGGTGGCGAGGTGTGGGTGGCGCGCTGGCTTCGGGCCTGTGCGCTCAGCGCGGCGGTGTTTGTGATGGACGCTCGGCGTCGCTGTGTGAACCGCTGCGATCGACGGCCGATTGGAACGACGCAAAGTTCGAGCTCACCGCGGCGGCGCGGTTCGAGAGATCTCGTGGGTCGGTCGGTCCCTCGCCGACGCTCTCGCGCGGCGCCTCGGGGAGCCCGCCGTAGCGCGCCAGGGTCTCGCGAGGTGTCCGTACAGGGAGATCTCCGGCCGCGACAGGGGGAGGGGTCGCAGGTGAAGCCACGTTGGGAGCCAACGCCGGTGCGTGGGCGGCGACCGGAGCCTCGGGGACGGTCGGTGCTTGCATCGCCGGTGCTTGCGCGCTCGGCGTGTGCTGGGTCGAACTCGGCGCAACGGGTGCCGGTGTGGCTTCCGGCATCGGGAGGGACGCATCGGTTGGCACCGAGACTGGTCGCAGTTCCGGAAGGTCGCCGAAGTCGATGCCGGCGGTGGCTCCCGGTTGGCGCTGCGGCAGGCCCGGTGTCGGTGCCGGATCTGTCGGTGCAATCGGGGCCGCAAACTCCGCCGCGGTCGCAGGAGAGGCCGGCGGGGGAGTCGCCTGCGGGGGAGTCGTGTGCGGCGGTGTGGGCGAGTTGGTGAGGGAGCGGAATGCCTGGTCCAGGTTGGTGCCGTCACCGAGCGCGTCGGCGAGCGTGGCCGGCGCAGCGATCGCCGGGCGGTCCGACGACACGGGCTGCGGCTCGGCGGGTAGCTGGGGCTCGTCGGGAAGCCGGGTCTCGTCGACCCGTTGTTCGGTGACGGGAAGCTGGGCGGTCGCTGTTCCCGCATCGTGGCTCGCTGCGATCTCGTGCCGTTCGCTCGGCGCGTCGATCATCTCGCTGGTGAGTGCGGCCGGAAGGGTGATGCGAGCATCGGTGCCGCCGGTCGTTCCTTCGACCAGGACGACCTGAATGCCGTGGCGATCCGCAAGGTGGCCGACGACGAAGAGTCCGAGGAAACGGGTCGGAGCCTCGTCGGGGCGTGGCGGCTGGGAGATGAGCAGGTTGTGGTCGGCCAACTCGTCCGGCGTCATACCGAAGCCGTCGTCGCTGATGACGATTCGGTAGTCGCCGTGCACGCGCTGCGCGGAGATCCGCACCCGGGTCTCGGGCGACGAATACTGCAGTGCGTTCTCGAGGAGCTCGGCCAGGAGGTGGCTGATGTCGGCGACGGCAGCGCCGGTGATCGGCGCATCCTCGATCCGAAGGACCTCGATTCGCTGGTAGTCCTGGACCTCGGCGAGAGCGCCACGGACGACCGCCTCGGCCGGCACCGGCTGCGACCATTGTCGCGGTGTTGCCGTTCCGGCGACCACCAGAAGGCTCTCGGCGTTGCGGCGCATGCGCGTGGCCATGTGGTCGAGGTGGAAGAGTTGCTCGAGCTTGTCCGGGCTCTTCTCGTCGGTTTCGAGATCGGAGATCACACCCAACATCCGCTGGAGGAGCTTCTGGTTCCGTCGGCCGAGGTTCACGAACGTCTCGGCGATGTTTCGCCGGCTTCGCGCTTGCTCGACTGCGAGGTCGAAGGCCGTGAACTGCACGTCGTTGAACGCGGTGACCACCGACGTGAGTTCGTCGTTGCCGGTCGCGGGCAGGGGTTCGATGGTTATGTCATCGTCGGAGCCGAGCTCACGAAGGCTCGCCACCGCGGAAGGAAGCCGGTCTCCGGCCACGCGCTGTGCACCTTCGAGCAGCCGGTTCAGCGGATGCACCACGGAGCGGTACACGACATAGATCAGCCCGAAGAGCACGAGCAGGCCGAGCGTCCCCAGCAACGCATAGAGGTTCTGGCGGTCGTTGGCTTCGACCGATCGATCGGCGAGCCCCGAAGCCACGTCCTGCTGCAACCACGCAACGTGCTCGTTCCAGTCGTCGCGGGAGCCCCGCAGCGTCTCGAGCACCTCGGCGCGTTCGACTGGCGCTTCGCCTCGGCCGTGTCGTGCGATGGCATCGGCGGCGAGTCGGCCCATCGCCACATCGGCAGGCGATGCCAGGCTCGTGAGGAGCGATGCCGTGTGGAGTTCCGGAGCCGTGTCGAGGACTTGCTCTCGGAGCAGAGCCCCCACGGTCGCTTCGGAGGCCAGCGCCTGGGCCAGGTCATCGGAGATCTCGCCGGCGGTGAGGTAGTCCACCCAGATGGCGTCCTGGCGATCGACGAGGTCGACGATGAGGTTGAGGGCGCGCACCTCGGAGAGGCTGTTCGCAGTCGGCAGAGCATCAGGGATCTCGGCGCGGGCGCTGCGAAGTGCCGCAGCCAGCTCGCTCAGCGCGACGACCTGCAGATGGGCGGTCTCGGCGGTCCGGGCGTCTTGGAGGTCGGCCGCGACGCCCACGACGGCATCCTCGACCTCGGCGATGCCGTGCAGCCGAGCGACGGCGGCGGCTTCGGCGAGCCGGATGTCGGTCACCTCGGGCACGGTCGATGCGGACTCCTCTGCCGCGGCGTCGAGCACGGGGTTCGATGGGTCGACGAGGGCAAGTCGTTCCATGCCGAGCGCGCCGACGGCGTCATTGAGGGCCTCGGTGACCTCGTTCGTGTCGATCGCTTCAGCGGCGCGAAGGGCGTCGGTGCTCTGGCCTCGGAAGCCGAGTGCGCCGACCAGGGCGAGAGCGGCGAGAGGGATCGCCAGGATGAAGATGAGTTTGTTGCGAATGCTCACAGGGTCACGTCCGTCAGGGTGATGCAGGTCAGTGGTCGATGCAGGTCAGTGGTCGATGCAGGTCAGTGGTCGATGCAGGTCAGGTGCAGCTCAGGTCAGTGGTGCAGCTCGGTGCGGGTCAGAGCCGGCCGAGGATCTCGGACCGCTTGCGCTCGGCCTCGGCTCGTGAGATGAGGCCGTCGGCCTGCAAATCCTTGATCTGTTGCAGGGCGGAGCGAATGTCGCCGCCCGCGCCGTTCGAGCCGTGGGCTGACGCGGGCGAGCCATGGCCGATTCCGCTGCCGGGCGTACCGTTCGCGCCGCCGCGCAGAACCTGGCCGCGGTAGCGGATCTCGGGCGAACCACTGACCGAACCGCCGCCGTCGCGGGCCGCGTGCTCGGCAGCCAGCCGCTCGCGGGCAGCCGCCAGAAGTTCTTCCTTGCGATTCGACATCCTCTTCTCCGTTCGTCGCTGGCTCGTCTACGTGGCTTCGCGTTGGATGTTGTGTGGTGGCTCGGGTTCAGTCAGCGCGTGGCGGCGTCGGAGTCCGACGAGGCTCGGTCGATCGCCTGTTGCGCATCCGCCCACTCGTCGACGAACGCATCGATACCGACGACGTCGTCGTTGTACGCCGGCGTGGCGTGCTCGGTGAGGTCCATGCCGAGCATCTCCTCTTCCGGACTGACCCGGAGTTGGCCGCGTTCGCGCATGACCAGGAACATCGTGCCGGCACACACACCGGTGAAGGCCACAATGGCGCCCACGCCCGTCAGCTGTGCGACCAGCTGCGAGGCGTCGCCTCCGTAGAGGAAGCCGGCAGGTCCGTCGCCGCCGACCACCGCGTCCGGATCGGCGAACAACCCGAGGGCGATCGTCCCCCACACGCCGGCCATGAGGTGCACCGGAATGGCGCCGACCGGGTCATCGATGCGGAAGCGATCGAGCGCCAGCACACCGAGGGTTGCGATGACACCACCCGAGAATCCGACGACCATCGATCCGAATACCGACAGATTCAGGGCGCCGGCGGTGATCGCCACGAGGCCGCCGAGAAGGCCGTTACCGACGAGCGTCACGTCGGGGGTCTTGACCGTGAGCACAGCGGTGATGAGGGCGCCGACCGCACCGGCGGCGGCTCCAACAGCGGTATTGGCGGCGATGGAGCCGAGCTGGAGCTCGACGGTGAGGAGCGAACCGGTGTTGAAGGCGAACCAGCTGATGAGCAGGATGAACACGCCGAGGATCGCGAGCGGCACGTTGTGGCCGGGGATCGGGTTGGCCGTGCCGTCGGACCGGTAGCGGCCGATGCGAGGGCCGGCGATCTTCGCACCCATCAGTGCGCACATCCCGCCGGTGACGTGCACGACGGTGCCGCCGGCGAAGTCGATGAAGGGGGTGTCGAGCGAACCGAGCCAGCCGCCGCCCCAGGCCCAGTTCACGACTACCGGATAGATGAACGACGAGATCGCAACTGCGTAGATGAAGTAGGCCCGGAACTTGACCCGCTCGGCGACGGCACCCGACACGATGGTCGCGGCTGCGGCGGCGAAGGCCATGTTGAACAGGAAGTGCACCGGCATCGTCAGATTCGGCGCGGCCGTGGCGCGGGCATCGGGGGCGCCCCAGGCCCACTCGAATCCGAAGTAGCCGGCCCCGCTGTAGGCGATGTGGTAGCCGATGAGGGCGAAGCCCAGCGCGCCGACGGTGAAGTCCAGGAGGTTCTTCAACATCATGTGGGCGGCGTTCTTCGCTCGGGTCAGCCCGGCCTCGACCATGGCGAACCCGGCCTGCATGAACACCACGAATATGGCGCAGACGAACACGAAGAGGTTGTCGGTGAGGACCGATAGGTCGACCCCGACGTCGTCGGCCATCTGGGCCGATGCCGGCGAGGCAAACGCCACCAGCAACCCGAGACTCCCCGCGACAGTGATTAGCAGCTTTCGGTTCATGATCCCTTCCCGCTCCCCGAGACGCAGTTGCGTCCGCGGTCGTGCGGGGCAATCGATCGGCGGCATCGACCCGAAGGTTGAGTGGGCCCGTCATTCGTCGCGCGAATCTGAGCTGAATGACTCCACCCAAAATGGAGAAGGACTTCTGCCCTAGCTTTCGCGATGCCCTACCAGGGGTACGGCAGGCGTAAAAGGGGACCGCAACGCCAGATCACGGCGCCGAGAGGCTCGACCGGTTCAGCCCTCGCCGAGCCGGCGCGCGAGTTCGTCGATCTCGGACTCGTCGAGGTTGGCGAAGCTGAAGCGCAGGAACCGCTCGTCCTCGGGGGTGAATGCCGTGCCGGGAATCACGAGGATGTCGCGCTCGCGAAGCAGGGAGGCGACGACGTCGAGGGTGTCCTGGTCCTCGAAGGGATGTCGGACCCATCCGAAGTACGCACCCGATGAAACGAGTTCGAACCCGCCGGGCCGATCGTTCATCGCGGCTTCGAAGTGGCGTTGGCGCGCGACGATCAGCGCCGCTTGCTCATTGCGCCAATCGCCGGCATGACGCAGACCCTCGAGGGCTGCCTCCTGGCCGATGCGCGGTGCACAGATCGCCACGCAGTCCACCAACTTCATCGCCTCGGCGAGGAACCCGGGGTCCCCGACCGCGGCGCCGACCCGGTAGCCGGGAATCGCGAGGTCCTTGCTGAAGCTGTGCAACGTGATCAGCCCATCTCGCCAATCGTGCATCGCATACCGATCGTGGGCCGGTTCTTCGGTGCCCCGATACGACCGGTAGGTCTCGTCGAGGATGAGCGCGATTTCGTTGGCCCGACACACCTCGTCGTAGCTTGCGATCTCGTCGGGGGTGAGAATGGTCCCGCTGGGGTTGCCAGGCGTCACGAGCAGGAGCGCCCGTGTCCGTTCGTCGATCTGGGCGACGATTTCGTCGACGGTCGGTCGCGGTCGATCGGCAGCGCCCACATACCGACGTTCGACTCCTTCCACCTGGAGCCACATGTCGTGGTTGAAGTAGTAGGGGAGCGCAACGATCATGTTGTCGCCCGGTGAGGTCAGGGCCGACGCCACCACGCAAAACGCTTGGTTGCATCCCGCGGTGATCAGGACATCGTCGGTGTTGATGTCACCCGGGTAGATCGCCGTCAGCTCCTCAGCCAGTGCCGCTCGCAATGTCGGGAGCCCCTCTTGGGGGACGTAGCGGGCACCATCGGGTTCCGCCGCCACGGCGGCGACCCGATCGATGACAACCTGAGGCGGTGCGACGCTTGGAGCGGCCTGCGACAGGTTGAGCAGTGAGCGGGTCGGCGTGTGTGCCGCCGACAGCGCGAATGCCGCGCCGATCGGAGAGTGGACGAGGCCATCGGTGCGACCGACGTGAGGCATCTCGGCACCCTATCGCTCCGGGCCTGACCACTCCGGTGGCACCTCGACCCGCTCGGCCTACACCAGTGGGCCCTTCTGTCTTTCTTGGACGAACGGGGCGTTTCACCCAGGTGCGGGTCTCATGGACCTGCGGTCCCGGCCGATGGGTCGAATGTGCCACGCATTCTTGACGCCGATGTCCGTTCCTTCGAGATCGAGGGGCGTCTCGATGTCAGTACCGCCGGCGAGTTGCGGACCTCGATCGACCAGGCGTTGGCCGCGGGCACGGTGCGGTTGATCGTCGACCTGCGCGAGACGGCCTTCATCGACAGTGGCGGCCTGGCGACGCTGACGCGCGGCATGAAGGAGTGCCGGCTGGCCGGTGGCGACCTTCGTATCGCGATCGGCGAGCACTCACCGGCGGCGCGACTCTTCCGACTTCGCTGCCTCGACCAGGTGTTGGTCATGGCTCCCACGCCCGAAGAGCTTCTCGACGGTTGGGACCGCATCTGACCCCACCCGGGTTATCCACAGGGTCTGACCCCGTCGGAGTTGTCCACAGGGTCTGACCCCAATCGGCGCGGGTCGTGGCGGGGTCTCGCGATTCGTAGGGCGACGGGCCTGGGCCGACATCCCGACTGCTGATCGTCTCCCGTCCCCCGAGCGGTTCCGGCGTCGTTGGCGATTGCCGTCCCCATCTGGGCCGACCGATGGGGCATGCTCCTGATCAACCGCCACGGCCCTCACCTCCCGGCCGTCGTGCGACCCCTCGACCGTCTCGACGCGGCGTCGGCCTCCCTGCTGACGCTGGCGATCGACGACCTGCACGCCGCCGGCACGGCGGACATCATCGTCGACCTGCTGGCGTGCGACTTCGTCGACGTTCGGGGAATCGATGCCCTGGTGGCCGGTACCACGCGTTCCCGTCGCATCGGCGGCGACGTTCGTGTCGCCTACCCAACCGACCATGCCGTCGAGCAGGTGCTTGACCTCTGCGGCTTCAGCGGCTTTCTCCGCCACGGCGCCGACCCCCGAGCCCTCGCCGTGCACTGGTACAAGCCGTAG
Organism: Actinomycetota bacterium; assembly: GCA_039028435.1. Classification (GTDB taxonomy): domain Bacteria; phylum Actinomycetota; class Acidimicrobiia; order Acidimicrobiales; family UBA10347; genus UBA10347. Next base: position 19,202 of record JBCCIC010000025.1, read on the forward strand.
GCGACAACCGCGAACCCACTCTCCCCGAGCGCACCGCAACAGCGCACAACCCCCTACCAACCCACACCGACCAAAAAGCGAGGAGCGAGCACCGCGCAGGGTGCTCGCTCCTCGTCGGCTTTTGTCGCCCGAGTGGGCGCCGGCGCTATCCCTCGCCTGCGGCGCTATCCCTCGCCTGCGGCGCTATCCCTCGCCTGCGGCGATTCCTTCGGCGGAGACCTCTTCGCGGGACAGGGCGAAGTACGCCTCGACCTGGCCGGTTCCGTCGAGGTCACCGTCGACACCCTCGGTGAAGTGGAACTCGCCGTCGAGCTCGCCGTGGTCGAGCTTGTCCCAGATCGCTTCGGCGAGCGGGAGCTCGTCCTCGAGGCCGCCGAGCTCGATGCGTTCGTACATGACGGCAGCGATCAGCTCTTCGGCCGTGAGGTCGACACCGAAGGCCGGCATCAGTGCGCCGGCGTTGCCGGCCAAGGGCTTGGCGTTGTCGCCGTAGCTGGTCAGGCCGGCATCGATGAAGACCTGCGAACCCTGGATGACCCAGGCAACCTGGGCCTCGGCATCTGCGAAGGTCTCACCGATCGCACCGTTGGTGAAGGCCGGGCCGACACCGCCGCCGCCACCGGCGCCGTGGCAGGTGGCGCACTTCTCTTCGTAGACGACACCACCCTCGTAGATGATGCCCTCCTGGCGGGTTGGCTCCTCGAGCGTGCCGACGTACATGATCAGCCAGACCGGCAGGAAGAGGAGTACCGGCATGACCCAGTAGGGGACCTTGGAGCGATCCTTGGCGGCGGCGACCCACTCGCTGTCCGGAGGCGGAGGCGGAGGCGGCTCGTTGGCCGGAATCGGGACGGGGGCCTTGACCGCAGGTGCTGCCGCTGCGGTGGTGGCCGGAGCGTTCGCCGACTCGGTGGGGGCTGCGGCCGGTGCCGCACCAGCGTCGTCATCGACGGCCAGGCCCATGGCCCGGCGGCGGTCTCGCGAGCGCTGCAGCAGATGCTCGGGTACTTCGGTCAACGTGGCTCCGTGACAGGTGTGGCGACCGGCGTACGGCCGGTCAGATCAAGGGGCGGCGCGTCCGCGAAAACGCACGCGATCGCGCCGTCGATGACTGTAGACCCGTCACTTCCCTGACCCACAACTCTTCTCCGCGAAGTCGGGAATTTTTCTTCGAAGAAAAGCCAACCAAATGCTTGGCGTGTGCGAAGGGTCACTGATAGACAGGCTTGGTGGATGCCATCGCGCCGTCCCGCGCTTTGTACACTGAGCTTGTGAATCACTTCACGAGCCGAATCTTCGGATCGCACGGGCCGTTCGATGGCCCGTTCAACGGATTCAGTCGCCAGGGACTCAATGGAGAGGGAGTCACCCGATGAACCGGTACATCGATGGAGCGACCACCAAGTTCATGGGTGTCCTGATCGGCGTCTCCGTCGGGCTCATGGTCATCATCGCCGCTTGGGTCGGCCTCACCACCGATGGACGGCAGTTCCCGTACCTCAACGTCGCCTTCGTCGTCAGCTGGATCGTGGCGATCCTGTCCCTCGTTCCGGTCATCATGATCGCCAAGCGCCGCCCGGCCGACAAGGTCGCCACATGGGGCGAATCGATGGTCGGCGCCACCTACGTCTTCTTCATCCTCTTCTGGATCTACGGCACGGTGCCGCACCAGTGGTTGACCTACGCCGAGTCCGAACTCGACTGGCGTTCGTCAAAGCTCCTGATCGGCCCTCGTGCCCCGTGGGACGAGACCCAGGGCATTCTCGAGTGGGCCCTGCCCTTCACGCTCACCTACACCACGGTCAAGGACCTGATCGCTGTCGTCATCTATGGCGTCGGACTCGTGGCCAACGTCGCCATGTTCGTGATCTGGCAGAAGCGTGGTGACATGGTCGAGGCGCCGGCTCTCGAGTCGTCGAGCCGCTACGGCCGCCCGCTCGTCAAGGCCGCCGAGCGCACCGAAGCCAAGGCCGGTGTCTGATGGGCGTGCTCGACGCCAACCCGCCGCTGCCCGAATTCCGGGCCGACTACGTCCTCCAAGAGGTCGATGCCGCGTGGCTGAGCCAGGCCGTCAAGCCCAAGCAGTTCATCCACATCGACCAAAGTGAATGCATCACCTGCGAGGGCTGTGTCGACATCTGCCCGTGGAAGTGCATCCACATGGTCACCCCCGATGCCATCGACGATGCCATCGGTACCGAGCAGCCTGGCGAAGACCCCAACGACCACGTGATTTTCACCATCGACGACGACGTCTGCACCCGCTGCGCCCTCTGCGTCGATCGTTGCCCCACCGGCGTCATCATCCTCGGCAAGCTCGGCGACCCGGCTGCGGTCGGCGACTTGCACCAGCGGACCAACACCCACGGCTACGGCTACGGCATGCGCCTCGGCTGAGCTGACTTCGCCCCCGACCTTCACCTCATCACCCGATCCGAACCACGCACCAGGATTAACAGGAGACCAAGCGAGTGGCCCCCAAACCGCCATCAGCCGACCAGGTGAGACAGGCCATCAGTGACCTGACCGACAAGACCCAGAGTTCCCAGGCGTGGAACTCGATCTTCCGGCCCGGTTCGATCTTCCGCAAGGGCTACAACGACAGCCCTCGTAACCGCAGCTACGTGATCATGAACTCGGTGCTGTACCACCTGCACCCGGTCAAGGTGAAGCGCCACGCGGTCAAGGTCAGCTACACCCTGTGCCTCGGTGGTCTGAGCTTCTTCCTCTTCATCCTGTTGACGGTCACCGGCATCTTCCTGATGTTCTTCTACCGGCCGACCGCGGCCGCGGCCTATGCCGACATGGAGACACTGCGTTCCGCGGTTACGTTTGGTCTATTGGTACGGAACATGCACAGATGGGGAGCGCACCTCATGGTGCTCTCGGTCTTCCTGCACATGGCTCGCGTGTTCTACCACGGTGCGTACAAGGCGCCTCGAGAATTCAACTGGGTGATCGGCGTGATCCTGTTGACGCTCACCCTGTTGCTGTCGTTCACCGGCTACCTGCTGCCCTGGGACCAGCTGGCGCTCTGGGCGGTGACCGTGGGTACCAACATGATGGGCTTCACCCCGGTGTTCGGAGAACAAGTGAGATTCGTCTTGCTCGGCGGCGTCGAGATCGGCTCCGACACCTTGTTGCGGTGGTACGTGCTTCACGTGTTGATGTTGCCGTTCGTCACCGTGATCTTCATGGCCATCCACTTCTGGCGTGTCCGCAAGGACGGCGGAATCTCCGGACCGCTCTAAGGAGGTAGGCAACGATGACTGAAATCCCCGAGCACCTCCTGAAGCGGGCCCAAGAGGCTCGTGACCGGGCCAAGGGTGCCTCCGGCGGCGATGCCGCCGGTGGTGGCGACGCTGCTCCCGCCGCCGAGACCCCGGCCGCAGCCGCTCCGGCCGAGCCGGCAGCAGCTGCGGCACCGACCCCCGAACAGGCTGCAGCCGCCTCCAAGATCCCGCAGCATCTGCTCGACCGGGCCAAAGCCGCACGCGACAAGTCGGCCGCAGCCGGCACCGCCGTCGAAGCCGCCGCTCCAGCTGCGGCTGCTGCTGCACCCGCAGGTGGCGCCGTCGCCACGGCCGCACCGCCGGCACCGACCGGCCCCGGCGGCCACACCCAGCGCCTGCTGACCGTCGTCAAGTCCGGCTCGATCCAGGACGTCAAGGCGACCCCGGTCGACAAGGTCCACGTCTGGCCGCACCTGCTGGTCGTCGAGTTCGTCGCCGCCCTGGCGGTCACGGCCTTCACCCTCATCTTCTCGATCTTCGTCAACGCTCCGCTGCTCGAGCTGGCCGACTTCAACGCCACCCCGAACCCGTCGAAGGCCCCCTGGTACTTCCTCGGTCTGCAGGAGCTGCTCACCATGTTCCACCCGATGGTGGCCGGTGTGACCCTGCCGGGCTTTGCCCTGATCCTGTTGATCCTGGCGCCCTACATCGACAAGAACCCCTCGAACAAGCCGGAAAAGCGCAAGTTCGCCATCTCGATCATGACCGTTCACCTGATGTTCTGGGCGGTCCTGGTGATGATCGGTTCGTTCTTCCGTGGCCCGGGCTTCAACTTCGTCTTCCCGTGGGAAGCCGGACTGTTCTTTGAGCTCTGACCACGCAACCTCGGTTGCACCTCTGCCCGTATCCGCCTCCCCCCACCGACCCAAGAAAGGCCAGCCATGACTCTCGCCCTGATCGTCATCATCGCCCTCGTCGTGCTTGCAGGAATTCTTGTTGCCAGCACGCTTCGGGGTCGCGACGCCGATGCCGCCACCGGACGTCTGGCGCGCGAAACACTTTCGCGTGACCGTGGCACGGTCACGATCACCGAGACCGATGTCGAGCTGAGCTCCGCCGTCACGACCGGTCGCGAGGTCGAACGGACCGCAGCGCTTGCTCGCCGTGAAGGCTCCGCCGTGGTCAAGGCCGAGTCGGCCGAGATCACCCAGTGGGTTGCCCCCGATCCGGAGCAGACCGGCCAGTCGCGCCGTCAGTTCCTGAACCGCTCGATCGTCGGCAGCTTCGCCCTGGGCCTCGGTGGGTTCGGCGGCGGCGTGCTCGCCTTCCTCTGGCCGCCGTTCGTGACCGGCTTCGGTGCCGAGATCCAGGTCGGCAAGGTCTCCGACATCATCCAGGGCATCCGCGACGCCGGTGGCTTCCTCTACCGCCCCGACGGACGCATGTGGCTGACCGAGTACCCGGCTGGCGCCATCGAGAAGGCCCGCGGTGTGTACTCGGCCGGCGAGCTGTCCGGCATGGAAGCTGGCGTGATCGCCCTCTTCCAGAAGTGCCCGCACCTGGGCTGCCGTGTTCCCGAGTGCCTGACCTCGCAGTGGTTCGAATGCCCCTGCCACGGCTCCAAGTACAACCGCGTCGGTGAGAAGCGTGGCGGGCCTGCACCCCGCGGTATGGACCGCTTCGAGATGGTTGTCAGCGGCGATGGCGTGCTCACGGTCAAGACCGGCAGCGTCATCCAGGGTCCGGCGATTGGCGTGAACACCACCGGCCAGGAGGCCGAAGGCCCGAACTGCATCGGCGAGGCCACCCACTGATCTTCCGACCGTCGGGGCGAGCCCCCACCGGTCCATCCCCACGAATCGCTGCACCGAGTAACTGAGGAAGTAACCCCAAGCCCCCATGGATACCGCAACGCTGATTGCTGCCAGTACGCAGCGCCAGATCGGCTACGTGATCACGGCGATCGTGCTGATCGCCATGGCCACGTACTGGTTGTTCAACTGGCTCGAAGGCCGCCATGAGACCGGCGCCGAGATCGAGCTGGCGGCCAACCGCAAGCCGCATATGTCCGATGAGGAGATGGAGACCAAGCGCCTCGATCTTTCCCTCACCTCGGGCTTGGTGACCCTCACGATCATCGCCATTGCCTTGCCGCTCTACTGGCTGGGCGAACCCGGCCGTCACTCCGGTCTCATCGAGTTCACCGACGACCAGTTCGTCCGCCAGGGCGAAGAGATCTACGCCGAGAACTGCGCCCAGTGCCATGGTTCCGCCGATGGCGACGGCGGTCTGGCCGCCGACTTCTCGCTCGTCGACGGCAGCGGTGTCTACGTCGAGCAGGTCCAGTGGAAGGCTCCCTCGCTGGCTGCGGTGCTCGATCGCTACAGCTACGACGAAGTCAAGTACATCCTCAACTTCGGTCGCTCGAACTCGCCGATGCCCGCATGGGGTGGCCCGGGTGGCGGCCCGATGACCGATCAGCAGATCGACAAGGTCATCGCGTATCTCGCCCACGAGCAGAAGACGTCTGAGGAAATCGCCAAGGGTGTCCGCGACGGCCTCCCAGGCGCCGCCCTCGCCAAGGCCCAGGCCGACAACTACGACCTGTACTCGCGCCAGCTCAACCTCGAAGCCGAGTTGTCCGACGTCGAGCACGACATCGAAGACGCCGAGCAAGCGGGCGAGGACACGGCGGCCCTCGAAGAGGCCAAGGCGGCCATCCTCGCCGAGCACGCCCCGATCGTGGAGCAGTTGCAGGAGATCGCCGACGACATTCTCGACGCCAGCGCAACCGATCAGGTGATCATGGGCGAGCTGCTGTTCAACAATCCGGCCGCCGCTGGTGCCTACGGCTGCGCTCGTTGCCACAGTGCGGGCTGGAGCTACGACGCCAACCTGTACCCGAGCAACCCACTGCTGCCGCAGATCGAGGACGGCGGTGGCGGCTTCGGCCCGAGCCTCGTCGGCGTCCGCGACCAGTTCGAGACCTCAGAGTCGATGGTCGGGTTCATCATCACCGGGACCAAGAACGGTGTCGCCTACGGCGCCTTCGGCCAGGGCGACGGAGGCGGCCAGATGCCGGGCTTCGGCGCTTGCTGGGCCGAGGACAACCCGCTCGATTTCCCCCGCATCCAGGGCGAACGCATCGCCGGGCACTGTGAAGGACGCGGCGGCATCCTGACCCAGACCCAGATCGAGGCCATCGTCGCCTACGAACGGTCCCTCGCCGAGGAGGTCGGAGAATGATCGCCATGATCAACCTCGCACTGGTCGAGCTGGTCGGTGGCATCAGCTGGGAACCCGAGATCCGCGGTCTGCTGACCGTCGTCCTCGGCATGGCCATCCTCGGTGGTTCGGTCTGGCTGCTCCTCGTCACCAACACCGGAACCCGCCTCGGATCGCTGATCGCACTCGCCGGTTTCTGGGGCTGGATGTTCGTCATGGGCATCTTCTGGTGGATCTACGGCATCGGCTGGGTCGGCTCGCTTCCGGCCTGGGAAGTCCAGGACGTGTTCGCCGATGAGCCCGGCGCCGAAGTCGCCGGCATCTCCGATGCGTTCATCGGCAACGTCGACGACCTGCCCGACACGAACTGCTTCGACGGCGTCGATTCCTTCCCGCCGGCTGGTGGCGTCGCCTCGGTTTCGCTCGACAACAGCACGTCGTCGCTGTGTACCCCGCGTGCGATCGAAGTGCTCATGGCGTTCCCCGGCCCCGAGCGTGAGACCGTCATCCGCGAGTTGCTGAACCCGCAGGCCGAGAACTCCAAGATCGACGTGATCGCCAACAACCTGTTCGGGATGGCGATGACCGACCCCGAGTCGATGCTCAACGAGCTGAGCTCATCCCAGCGCGACCAGGTCTTCGACGAGATCGTCCGACTTCGGATGGCCGAGATCGAGGACAACATCCGGGCCAGCAATGCCGCACTCGGCACCGACGACGTCCGGTTCCTCTCCGAGGCCCCGAATTCGCTGAGCGGCCTGACGATCCAGGACCGTGTCGACATCGCCCAGGAGGCCCAGCGCCTGCGGGTCGACGACCTCAGCCTTTCGGGTCTGGCGGCTGCCGCACCCACGATCGTCGAGTGGGGAATCGACGAAGGTCTCATCGACCTCAACGGCTGGAACCTGCAGACCGCCAGCCAGTCCGGCGAGGCCGCGGCGACCGCCGATGCGTTCCTCCGCGAGGATCTCTTCCCCGAAGGCAACTTCGTGGTGCTCGACGCCTTCCAGCAGGGCGGCAAGGACAAGCGCACCGGCACCGGCATGTGGGATCGCATCAGCCACAAGATCTCCAGCGCCGTCCAGATCACGCACCCGACGAACTACACGGTCGTCAACGTGCAGCAGACGCTCGAGCAGGCGGTGAATCCGGCCCTTCCGCCGCCCGTCGACGAGATCGACCCGAACGAGCCGACCTACTCGGTCGTGATGGTCCGCAACCTGGGCAACCTGCGCGTGGTCCCGGCACTGTTCACCATCGTGTCGCTGCTCCTGTTCCTCGCAACCTGTCTCGTCCTGCACTGGCGTGACCTCGGCTTGCGGGAGAAGGGCCTCGACGTCTGACATGTTGGGTCAGTATCTGCCGATCGTCGTCCTGCTGATCCTCGGCGTTGTCTTCGCCGGTGTCAGCTTGATCGCCTCGCGGTTGCTGGCCCCGAACCGTCCGACGCCGGCCAAGTCCGCGCCCTACGAGTGCGGCGTGAGTGGCGCCGACACCGAGAACCCGGCGCGCTTCCCGGTCAAGTTTTTCCTGGTGGCGATGATCTTCATCGTCTTCGACATCGAGGTCATCTTCCTCTACCCGTGGGCGATGGTCTTCCGCGAGCTCGGCTCGTTCGGCCTCATCGCCATCGGCATCTTCTCGTTCGCGGTGTTCGAGTCGTTCGTGTACCTGATCGGCAACGGTGCCCTCGAGTGGGGCCCGATCAAGCGCATCGCCGCCACCCCGATGACCAGTCCCGAGCGGACGACCTCCTCGACCGTCCGACGAGTCGGCGACGAGGGCCGCGAGGCCGAAGCCGCATGAACCGTCCGACTTCGGGACCCCGCACCGGGTTCTGGCGTCCGCTGATCGAGAGGTAAGAATGCCGAAGCTGCCACTCCTTGGTGACACCTCCGACATCGCCCAGCAGGGCATGGGCGGACTCGAACACAACTTCCTGACCGCCCGTATCGAAGACCTGGTCAATTGGTCGCGCGCCCGCTCGCTGTGGCCGGCGACCTTTGGGCTGGCCTGTTGCGCCATCGAGATGATGGCCGCTGGCGGATCGCACTACGACCTGGCCCGCTTCGGCATGGAGGCGTTCCGGGCGTCGCCCCGCCAAGCCGATGTGATGATCGTCGCCGGTCGACTCAGCCAGAAGATGGCGCCGGCGCTCCGCCAGATCTACGACCAGATGATGGAGCCCAAGTGGGTCATCTCGATGGGCGTCTGCGCGTCGAGTGGCGGCATGTTCAACAACTACGCACTGGTCCAGGGCGTCGATCAGGTCGTACCGGTGGATGTGTACGCGCCAGGTTGCCCTCCGGGACCCGAGACCCTGCTCCACGCCATCGTCACCCTGCACAAGCAGATCGAAACCGGTGAGTTGCTCAAGCGCCGCGACGAGACCGGCGCCGGCGCCGGCATCGTGGTCGAGCAGCGCGATGGCCAGACCGACACCCAGGTGGTCCTCGGACGATGACCGCCTCACCCCCGAGCGACACCGAGGTCGAAGAGGCTCCCGCCGACACCGCGGCTGCACAGTCAGTCGAGCTCTACGGCGTTCCGGCGAGTGAGCATCGCGGCCAGACCGTGCTCCACCCGTCGATTGACACCTACGTCGCCACGATCGAGGCCCTCAAGAGCGATGGCTTCGTGTCCGCGGTCGACCTTTGCGGCGCCGACTACCTGACCAACGGCACCCGCAACCTGCCGGAGGGTGTTGCCCCCGAGCGGTTCGAGGTCGTCGTCAACCTGATCAGCCACCAGCCGCCGCGTCGCATCCGGGTGCGGGTCCAGGTTCCCGAGTCCGATCCGACGGTGCCGACCCTGTTCGATATCTTCCCCGGAACCGAGAGCATGGAGCGCGAGGCGTTCGACATGTTCGGCGTCGTGTTCACCGACCACCCGGACCCGACACGCATCCTCATGCCGTCGGACTGGGACGGCCATCCGCTCCGCAAGGACTTCGGCGTCGGTTCCGTCCCCGTGCAGTTCAAGGGCGCTCCGGCGCCCCGATGAGCGAGGCCCCGATGACGCTTCTCGAAGACAACACCGCATCCTCCGCCGGTACCAAGGCCGAGGAGGCCGCCGAACAGCAGGGTGCAGCCCTGATTGCACCAGGGGCCGAACGTGTGCACCGGCGCGACGAGACGAGTGCGGTCATCCGCATCTCCGAAGACGACGCCCAGATGGTCGAGAGCGTCGATCCGGATCCATTCAGCGACGAGCCGATGATCATCAACATGGGTCCGGTCCACCCGTCGACCCACGGTGTGCTCCGACTCGTGCTCGAGCTACAGGGCGAACAGGTTCTGCGCTCCAAGCCGGTGATCGGTTACCTCCACACCGGTATGGAGAAGACCGGCGAGACGCTCTCCTATCTCCAGGGCACGACCAACGTGACCCGCATGGACTACGCCTCGCCGTTGTTCAACGAACTGGTCTTCTCGCTGGCGACCGAGACCCTGCTCGACATCGAAGTCCCCGCCCGGGCCCAGTGGATCCGCACGATGATGTGCGAGCTCAACCGCATCAGTTCGCACCTGTTGTTCCAGGCGACCAACGGCATGGACGTCGGCGCCGTGTCGATGATGCTCTACGGCAACCGGCTGCGCGAGGAGACCCTGCGGATCCTCGAGAAGGTCACCGGCCTGCGGATGAACAACAACTACATCCGGCCCGGCGGCGTGGCCGTCGACCTGCCCGATGGGTGGCGCGAGGACATCGGCGCGCTGATGGATCACCTTCCGCCGCTCATCGATGAGTTCGACGAGCTGCTCACCGGCCAGCCGATCTTCCGCGAGCGCCTCCAGGGTGTGGGCGCGATCAACACCGAGGAGTGCCTGGCACTCGGCGTGACCGGGCCGATCCTCCGAGGCACCGGCTATGCCTGGGATCTGCGCCGGGACATGCCGTACCTGAACTACGACGAACTCGACTTCGACGTCATCGTCGGCACCTATGGCGACTGCTTCGATCGCTACGCCGTTCGACTCAACGAAATGCGCGAGTCGATCAAGATCGTGCGCCAGTGCATCGAGATGATGCCGTCGGGTGACTATCGCATCCAGGACAAGAAGGTCACGCCGCCACCTCGAGCTCGCATCGACGAGTCGATGGAGGCGCTGATCCACCACTTCAAGATCTTCACCGAGGGCTTCAAGGTGCCCGAGGGCGAGGTCTATGTGGCCGTCGAATCGCCCCGGGGCGAACTCGGTTGCTACATGGTGTCCGACGGTGGTGCGCACCCGTACCGGATGCACATCCGGGCCCCGAGTTTCGTGAACCTCCAAACGATGCCTCACATGATGCAGGACTCCCTGGTGGCCGACGCCGTGGCCATCATCAGCTCCGTCGATCCCGTTCTCGGGGAGGTCGACCGGTGATGAGCGCTAGAGATCATTCCGTGCTGCGTGCTAACGCCGCGGGCGATGCTCGCGAGCCCGCACGGCAGATGTTGCCCGCGAGCGTTAGAGGTTATTCCGTGCTGCGTGCCAACGCCGCGGGCGATGCTCGCGAGCCCGCA
>JBCCIC010000026.1:0-29434 GCA_039028435.1 Actinomycetota bacterium
ACCAACTTCCACGACGCCCACCGCCACCCCAACCCCGGTCCCCACACCAACACCGACCGCCACCCCAACACCGGTCCCCACACCCACACCCACACCGACCGCCACCCCAACACCGGTCCCCACACCAACACCGACTGCAACGCCAACACCGGCCCCCACGCCCACACCCACACCGACCGCCACCCCAACACCGGTCCCCACACCCACACCCACACCGACCGCCACCCCAACACCCACACCGACACCGACACCCACCGCCACCCCAACACCCACACCGACACCGACACCCACGCCGACGCCCACACCCACACCCACACCGAGACCTCCGGTGACAGAGGTCGTGGCGGTCGGCAGTGGTCTCGACGACGCCGAGGAGGGCCCCGGCGGGCTCTACTTCCTGCAGAGCAACGATCTGGACTTCAGCGAGAACTTCATCCTGGCCGTGAGGTTCGACATCTGCGTGCCCAGCGATGCCGTCATCCTCGGGGCGACGTTGACGGTGACCGCCGACGAGTCTGACGATGAGCCAACCAACGCCACAATCTGGGGTGAGCTCACTCCCAACGCATTGCCGTTGCCCGACCTGTTGCCGTCGGCGCGAACGAGAACGGCTGCTTCGGCTGCCTGGGGACCCTTCGAGGTCTGGGTGCCGGGGACCGTCGCAACGTCACCCGATCTGAGCAGCATCTTGAGCGAGATCACGAGCTCGCCAGAGTGGTTGGGATGCGGCAACGTGGTGCTGTTGATGGAAGCATCGGGCGACCGCGAAGCGATCACCTTTGACAACGATCCGGAAGCGGCACCACGCCTGGAGTTCACCTACCAGCCCTGATTTCGGGGTCGACGAATCGAGCGAGACGGTTGCTCCGCCCCGGTCGTGGAGAGAAGATTCGATGCCTCAATCGGTGTAACTTGTTCGGCGTGGCCTTGCTGAAACTGGAGAGCGTCGACGCCTTCGTGGTGCGTGACTTCGACGAGGACATTCCGGCCTTCGGCATTGTCCGGTCGGCCCCAAAGATCCTCCAGGGTGGCGCCAAGGAACTGGCTCGCAGCCAGACCTACCAGTGCGCCGTCTTCAATATGCGCTGCCAGGGAGCGTCTGCCGGTATCAATGCCGCGCCCGAGGACCGTGAGCGCGCGATCGAGGCGTTCGTCGAGGAACTCCTACCGATGGCCACGAGCGGCGCGCTCATGCTCGACCCAGGCAAAGGTGTCGCCGACAACGCCCTCGACGGGCTCTTTGCCGCCGACCCCCGCAACGACGCCCATCGCCGGGCGATCGGCACCACGACGAACCAGCACCATTTGACCGGGTTCGGCGCGGTGGTGTGCGCCGAGAACGCCCGACCGCTCGACGGCGCCACCGTCGCCATCGAGAACTTCGACGCTGCGGGCGCGACGATTGCGGCCCAGGTCGCCGAACGTGGGGGTTCCATCACCGCCATCTCAACCGCTGACGGGACCGTCCTCAACGCGGACGGCTTCGATCCGTCGACACTCACCGAGGCCCATGCCGAACATGGTGCTTCGATGGTCAGCTCGCTGGCCGACGAAACCCTGCCCGGGTGGCGGGTGCTGGGCGCCGAGGCCGACGTCCTCTTTGCCGGATCCAAGATGGGCCTGATCAGCCACACGGGTGCACCCAACATCAAGGCGTCGCTGGTGGTGCCCACCGGACCGATCCCGTACACCACCAAGGGCGCGATCATGCTCGAGCGCCAGGGCACCACGGTGCTCCCCGACATGGTCACCACCGCCGGCGCCATGTTCGCCGGCATGCCACCCGATGGCGATGCCCAGGACGACATCGAGGGTTCGGTCACCCAGCTGTTGGGTGCACTGACCTCGCAGATCATGGAAGACGACGACATGCCGATCCTGGCTGCTTGCCATCGCGCCGAGTCGTTCCTCCGTAGCTGGCGCGAGGATCTCCCGTTTGGCCGACCCTTCGCTGCCTGAACGTCGTCGCGTCGTCCACCGGGCGGTTGTTCCGGTGCAGGCGATCGGGTCGAGCTGACAGACTGCGGGCATGACGACGACCCGCGACGTGCTCGCCATGCTCGACGAGTTGATCCGGCTGACCACGCTCGACGAGGAGAGTCCGCAGTCGTTCAAGGTCCGGGCCTACGAGAACGCCAAGCTCGGCCTCGAATCGCATGGCCAGAACTGGCTCGAGTACTCCGAGAAGGAGCTCATCGAGATCAAGGGCGTCGGTAAGGCGACGGCGTCGAAGGTCCGGGAGTTCATCGACATCGGCCAAGTCACCAAACTCGAGACGCTCCGCGAGTTGTACCCGCCCGCATTCGCAGAACTGGCTCGAATCCCCGGCATCGGGCCGAAGACGCTCAAGCTGATGCGGGATCAACTCGACGTGCAAAACGTCGACGACCTCCGGCAGGCCGTCGCCGACGAGAAGATCCGCACGCTCCCCCGCATGGGCGCCAAGAGCGAGGAGAAGATCGGCCGAGCGATCGACCGACTCGGCCTGACGGGCAAGGATCGCCGCACGCCGATCGCCGATGCGATGCCGCTCGCCGAGCGGCTCGTCGAGGCCTTCCGGGCCCTTCCGACCGTCACCGATGCGGCGTTTTGCGGAAGCCTCCGTCGCATGTCGGAGACGATCGGCGACATCGACATCACCGTTGCGGCCTCCCATCCCGGACCGGTGATGGACGCCGTCCGATCGCGCTCGGAGGTGCACGAGATCGTCGTGAGTGGCGACACCAAGACCTCGTTCCTGACCCAGGCCGGCCTGCAGGTCGATGTCCGGGTCGTCCTGCCGGAGCACTTCGGTGCAGCCACCCTGTACTTCACCGGTTCGAAGGCTCACAACATCGCGCTCCGCCAACGAGCCATCGATCGCGGCTGGCTGCTCAACGAGTACGGCCTGATCGAGAAGCCCGCCGAGAACGAGGACGGCGACCCAGCGGACGACCCCGGCGCGGAGCTGGTCATCGCGTCGGAGACCGAGGAGTCGATCTATGCCGCCCTCGGGCTGGCATTCATTCCCGCACCGATGCGCGAGTCGACGGGCGAGATCGAGGCCGCAGCCGCCGAAGACGCGCCCGTCATTTCCGACCTGATTCAGCGCAGCGACATCAAGGGCGATCTGCACTATCACACCGACCGCTCAGGCGACGGCCGTTCCACCGTCGCGGAGATGGTGCAAGTCGCGGCCGACGCCGGTCACTCCTACCTCGCCATCACCGACCACGGCGAGGACCTGCCGATCAACGGTTCCAATGCCGAGGAGATGCTCGAACACCGAGACGTCATCGCCCAGATCCAGCACGACCATCCCAACATGACCCTGCTGTGGGGATGCGAGCTGAACATCGGTGCATCGGGCGGGCTCGACTACAGCGACGACTTCCGGGCCATGTTCGACTACACGGTCGCCTCGGTCCACTCGCACTTCGATCAGACCGTGGCCCGCCAGACCGAACGGCTCGTCGCGGCCATCGCGGATCCGACCGTCGACTCGATCGGGCACCTGACCGGTCGCTACATCGGGCGACGGCCGGGCATCGAGATCGATGTCGACATCGTGCTCGAGGCCCTGATGCACTTCGACGTTGCGCTGGAGATCAACGGCTCACTCAACCGTCTTGACGCTGCCAGCGACGTCGTGCGCCGGGCCGTTGAGCGGGGCGTCAAGCTGGTCATCAACACCGACAGCCATCACACCAGCGAGCTCGGGCGTATGGAGTACGGCGTGCGCACGGCACAGCGCGGCTGGGCACCTCGCGACCAGGTCATCAACACCTGGGACCGAGACCGATTCCTGGAGTGGGTCGCCGGTCACCGCGCCGACTGACACGTGGGAGCGAGTTCTCACCGACTGTGTGTACTCGTCCGCAGAAGCGACATGCGAGCCCGAAGTACCTTCTGTTCATGGGGACCAGCACACTTCTTCCGGGAGCACGAACGATGATGGACCAACAGGCGGCACAGCGTCTCATCGGTGACCGCATTCGCGAGGCCGGCAATCCACGGATGTATCCGGCACGGAGCTTCCTGTTCCACGAGTACGACGAATCGAACAGCGTGATCGTGGTCGACAGCGGCCTGGTGCGCATCGATCGCACCTCGATGTCGGGACGCGTTGCGCTCCTTGACCTCGCCTCGAGCGGCAGGGTGATCGGTGAGCTCGGCGTGATCGACGACCAGCCTCGATCCGCGACCGCTTCGACGATCAACGACACTGCGGTGCACCATGTGACGGCGTCGACGTTCCGCCAGATGATGGAAGAAGACAGCGAACTGCAACTGGCGCTGCTGAGCGTCGTCGCGGAGCGTGTCCGGAGCCTGTCCACGCAGTTCGTCGAAACATCGCTCATGGACGCGCCGGCTCGCATCGCCGCACGTCTGCTGCGACTGGTCGAGATCGAGAATGCACTCGGGCATTGCCGGGTCGAAGACGACGGCACCGTCGATCTTCGACTGCCGATCAGCCAGGAGGAGCTCGGCCAATGGTCCGGTCTCAGCCGGGAAGGTGCCGTGAAGGGCCTCGGCACCCTCCGTTCGATCGGCCTGATCGAGACCGGCCGTAAGCGGGTCAAAATTCACGACCTGACCGGTCTGGAGCGTCACGCCGACGCCAACTGAGACCACCAACGAGCCCGGGCGGGGTGGGAGTTATTCGAACAGGTACCCGCCACTGATTCGGGCGTCGCGTGGCAGCCCGAGGATCGAGTTCGCAGCACCGATCCCGGACAGAACCGCAGCTTCGATGCAGCCGGCGTTGAGGCCACAATCGGTCCAGTCACCGGCAAGGTGAAGATGGTCGAAGCCACTGTCGCCGGGCCGGAGCCGGGCGTCGTCGGTACCCGGGAGGGCCTGGACGTAGCGGTCCGACGGGTCAACGTTGGCTGTGACGAATTGGGTGTCGATCGCCGACGGACCGGTCGCATCGCCGCGGACCGACAAGAGGTCCCAGCGAAAGGCGCCATCACCGTCGACCGCGTTGGGCCAGTAGTGGCCCACGGCAGTTTCGAGGTACTCGATAGCGGCCGCGCGGGCTCGATCATGAGCCTCCCTCGGCTCGTCAACGTCGTTTGGGTCGTCTGCACCCAGGTGGGGCATCGAGGAGCAGAAGTAGGCACACGTCTGTGGCGGGACCTCGACCTCCCAACGCTCGACATCGAGGAGATGGGTCATCGACGACCAGGTGTCGTACGTCGACACGAAGCTCGTCACCGTCGAGCCCGTGCGCTCCCAACCAAGTTCCGGCTCGCTCGGGTCGAGCCACAGCTGGAACGCCTGTGTGCCCACCGTCTCCAAGCGGTCGAACATCGATGCCCATCGCGGAGACGCCTCGGCAAGCCCCGACGCGACGTGGCGGCCCATACCGACGGGAATGGCGAAGACGAGCTCATCGAAATCGGTCCCCGGTCGGAGCGAGACTTGTGCGGCATCGGGCCATCTCGACCAGTACGACTCGAGATGCGCGCTTGCGAGTTCTTCGCCATCGGCGTCAAGTTGTTCGGCGATCGGGTGCTCGGGGAAGCATGCGATGCCATCGAAGTCAGCGAGGGGTTCGTACTCGTCGACGCCATCCGCGAGATCGACCTGACGACCGAGCCGTACCTCGGCGATGGCGTCGCCGGTGGCGCTCGGAATGACCTCGTCCACACGATGGAAGAACTCGAAGCGAACCCCGCGGGCGCGTAGCGCCTCGTAGAGCGGAGCGATGACGACATCACCCATGCCCGCCTGCATCTTCCAGAAGAGCGCGCCGCGGTAGTCGAAGAACGTCTTGGTCGCCAGGAACAAACCAAGGCCCGCGGGGAATGCGGTCGCCGACGGATCACCTCCCCGATGACTGAAGGCAAGGTCGTAGAGACCCCTCACCAATGCACCGCTCATGGTCTCCTCGGACGCGCCATGTCGTCGGATCCAGTCGCGGTACTCGAGGTGATCGATCGATCGGAAGCCCTTACGAAGGATGTCATCGGCGATCAGTCCGCGCAACTGCGCCGATACGAGATCGAGAAGGTGCCACAGGCGACGAGAGCGTTCGTTGGCCTGCACCCCCTCGAGCATGGAATCGCGGGCATCGTCGAGCAACAACCGCACGCCATCGAATGCCGGCAGCAGACGCCCCAGCCAGCCAGCAGCGCGGCTCGCCTCCCCAGCGGCAGCGAGCGCAACGCTTCCCGCCAGATCGGGCTCGACGCCACCAAGCGATGTCACGAAGGTGCGCATGAGCCCGATCGATCGACGTACGAAATCGGCCAGCACAACTGGCGGCTCGCTCCCGATGGGTTGGCCGGGCAGGCGATCGTTCGGCGGAAACGCTGCGGTCCACGTCGACCAGTCCCCGTCGAACAGATCCTCGAGACCGATGAGCGGGGCAGGGGCGAAAGCATCGCGCCACGTCGCCATTGGATGCGTCTCGGGAGATCGATCGAGCTCTTCGTAGCACTCTCGAATGAGGCGAAAGGCGTTGTCGTAGTAGCCCAGCCAGACATGGAGCCCGTGCTCCTCGATGCGCCCGTGGACGCCACGATGACTCGCCGCTTTGCCGCCGAGTCGGTGCCCGCGCTGGTACACCGTCACCTGGCCCACGCGATCGCGGACATCGGGATCGGTCAACCTCCACGCGGTCGTGAGGCCGGCCACCCCGGCACCGAGGATGGCGACATTCGGCTGGTTCGTCGTCACCGAGCGAGTACCACCCGAGCGCGTTCCACGTCAGGGTCATCCTCGGGCTCGGGCCATTCCGCGAGCGCTTCGGTGAGCAGCGCCGCAGCCGACTGCCCATCGATCTCCGCTGCGGAATTGACGTCGAGTACATCGAGCAACGACCAGACGAGATGGCGACGGGCCCCAGAACGACTTGCGGCACGGACGGCCTCGGCGAGGCTGGCGGCCGGATCCGCAGAACCCGTCGAGCGCAGTCGGTGCACCTCGGAGGCGAGGTGCCTGATGCGATGCGTCGAGGCGATCGTGTCGATGGCGTCGAGGCTCGACTCCACGGCCGCGTCGTCGCCGATCCGCCGGGCGAGCATCGCGACGAGGTGGTACAGCTCGGGGGCCATCATCGGCGCAATCGCCGCGACGAGGTCGGCATCTTGGTGGAGCCCAACGAGGCGCTCCCCCGACGGGTCGAGGATCGCCTCGCCGACGCGCCGGTGCAGCCCACCCTGGTGCTGCCAGATGGGAAGTCGGAGATCTTCGGCGACCTCAAGAAGGCGATCGGCTGCGGCCAGAACGGCATCGCCGTCGAGTCGTTGTGCGTGGAAGCGTGCCTCGGTATTGGCGAGGTGCGCCAGGGTCGGACCACCGCTGGTCAACGCCTCCGCTCGCCGCTGGGCAAGCGCGAGCCGTTCCTTCGCAGAGCGAAGACGGCCGCGGAGCGCCAGGGTTGACGCGGTCCAGGCGACGCCGATGACAATCGGATCGTCCACCGTGGCCCAGTTCTGCTCGAGGATCGGATCGAGGCCAGCACTCACCATCTCCTCGACGGACCGGTCGAAGAGGCACTCGGCACGACGGTGGTGACCCCGGAGCGAGATCAATAGGGCCCGAGCGTTCGAGTTGTACGGACCGATTGGTGGAAAGTCACCGCGCGAGGTCCGGAAGACCTCGTAGTTCAGTCGCTGCGCCCGCGCCAGATCGCCCATCGTGATGGCGGACGTCCAATCGCGTGTCTTGGCCAACGCGATCTTGCCGGCGTCGCCATCCGGCCCCAGCAACTCGAGGATGCCGGTGAGCTCGCTCGTGTTCGCGACATAGCCGTCGCGTCGAATCGTGGTCGATACGACAGCGTTGAGCTCCCGAACGTTGAGCTCGAGCTCGTCGGGAAGGTCGCTCGTCTGGTCGACCAGCTCGACGGCACGACCGATCAATGTCGAGGCCTCGTTGTAGGCATTGCCGCGTCGACACAGTTCTGCCGCTTGGAACTTTCGTTCGATCGCCTCGCGGTGGCGGCCGGCATGATCGAGATGGAAGCCGATGCTGGCGTGATCACTCGGTGCCGTTGCCTCGAGGACGTCAGCTACGCGAGCGTGTCGCTCGCGCCGTTCGGATCCGAGCATCAGGTCATAGGCCAGCTCGTGGACGATGCTGTGGGCAAAGCGATAGGTCCCTGGGCCGCTCCCCGCGATGATGCCGTGAAAGATGAGCTGGCCGAGGTCGGCGGACAACTCACTACTCGAACGATCAACCACGTCGACCAGAAGATCGACGCCGAACTCGTGTCCGATGACCGCAGCAGCGGTCGTGACCTCGTCGGACACGGCGGCCGCGTCGATCTGGCTTCGAACCGCCTGCTGAACAACGATCGGTACACCCGAACGCGGTCGCAGGATCCGCCGCACTCCTTCGAAGGTCTCGCCGGCGGCCCTCCCGAGCCAGGTCAAGAAGAAGGGGTTGCCGTTGGCCCGCTCCAGGAGATCGGCGACCACGCGCCGATCGAGCGCGGGCGCGACCTCGCCGAGAAGTTGTTCCGCCATGTCCATCGGCAACGGCTGGAGCTGCAAGATCTCAAGGCTCGGAAGTGCGCGCAACGGGGGTAACCACCGGCCGGTGATGATGATCCGAAGATTCGGATCGCGCAGTGAAACGAGCCGGTCGACCACCTCGATCGACGAGGGATCCAGCCAGTGCACGTCCTCGAAGATGATCTCGAGCGCTCGCCCGCCGGCCAGCCGGCACACTCGTTCCACGATGCCTGCCGCCGGGTCAGCAGGGTCGAGCGTCGGGACCGCGTAGTCCTCGAGGCTTCTCAGTTGGTCCAGGATGGGGCCGAACGGATCTTCGGAGCGGCGTTCTTCGGCCTGGAAGACCACGTGGTCGCCAGCGGTCGTACGTAGATACTCGGCGATGAGCCGTGACTTGCCGAGGCCTGCTGGTCCGATGAGTGCGACCGACTCGCCGGGCTCAGGGGGCAAGCGGTCGAGCTCCGCGGCGCGGCCGTGCATCGCACCTTCGGCTGCCGGGACCCCACTCGGTGCCAGCACCCTCGACACCTCGATCTCACCCTCGAGGGAATCGATGGTGACCGACCCTGATGCTTCGAGGATCCACTGGCCGCGCAACGCCTGCTGGGTCGATTCGCTGATCAGGATCGTGCCGGGTGCCGCCGCGGCCTGCACCTTGGCGGCAAAGTTGATCGATGCACCGGACACATCGGCGAAGTCAATGTCGTCGTCGATCGCGACGATTGCGGATCCGGTGTGCACTCCCACGCGAACGTCGATCGACCGCCCGCACATCCCATGCACGCGTTGCGAAAGCGGGCCAATCGCCTCGAGGAGCGCCGCGCACATCGACACGGCTCGATGAGCATCGTCGTGGCGCGCCGTCGGCCACCCGAACCAGAAGAAGCGGCCGTCGCCCTCGTCCCGGGGGATGAAGCCCCCGTGCAGATCGGCGAGTTCACCGGTGATGCGGCGATATTCGGCGAGGACGGCGGCGTAGTCCTCCTCGTCGAGTTCGATCGAAAGCGGGGTCGACCCGACGAGATCGACGAACACCGTCGTCAACGGTCGGCGGACCTCGCTCAGATCTGACACGGATCAGACCGCTTTGTCGAAGTTCACGCTCATCGATACTCGGCGAACCTCGTCGGAGACCGGAGCTGCGGTGGTCCCCGAGACATTGTCGAAGCATGTGAACCGGAGCTCGGTCACGTACGAAGTGCGTGAAACCAGATGTAGGCGCCACCAGTTGGCGTTCGGATCTTCTCGTTCGAGCCGTGCCGGGAGCGGTTTCACCGGCAATCGCGTGAGCGGGTCCAGGCTGGTCGTAGCCGTGAGCGCCGGGTTCACCCATGTGACGGGGCGCAGATCCCACACCCCGTTGGCCGCTGGCAGTTCGAACCACTCGGAGACCCAGTGGATCGAGATCCTCGACGACAACATCACCGCGTTGTCGGACAACGTGGCCATCATCGCTGCCGAGCCCTCGACCATCGCTGCGGCCGCCGATGCGAGCGTGCTGAGGTACGTCGAACTGTCGAAATCGGCGCGAGCATCGTCATCCACGAACGGGAGCGACAGGTACGACGCAGACCGCTCCATCGCTTGACCTAACCGGCCGGTGACCGCGCAGGTCTGCTCGACGACAGCCTCGATGGCCTCGCTGAAGACGGTTGTCTGATCGGCCGGAAGTGACACGTGCTCGACCCCTTCTACAACTGGTTGGTGCCGCCACCATCCTCGGAGTCGGCGCCGACCGGATCTGCCAAGACCGCCTCGGCCAGCTTGCCGGCGGTCACGGTCTGCAGCGCCGCACCCCGGAGTGCGTTGAGCCAGAGCAACCCACTCTTGAGGACGACGGTGTTGGCGTCGCCGTCCTCGGTGGGGTCCTTGGACAGCGTGTTGACGATGTCTTGAAGCGCAGCGGAGGAGCTCTTCTCCAGCTTCATCGCTTCGTCGGCCGCGCTATCGAGCGCGGTTTGGATCGTTGAGTCTTCGGACATGTTCTAGGTACTCCTGGTTCGGGTCGGACGTTTCATGGGCTCGTGGTTCCGCGAATGCAGTATTCGAGGAACTCGAGGGTCTGGTCGGCCCAGCCGCTCGCACAGATGAACTCCGCGAGCGTCTGGCCCTTGGTCGTGAGATCGAGTGGGTTGCTCTTGTTCAACAGCAGGGTCTTGGTGATGCGGACCTCGATCGGCCCGCCGGTCTGTCGCTGCTGCACGATGATTGCGCCATCGTCGAGGTCGAGTGGTTGCGGATGCCGGGCGTCGCCATACAGCTCGGCGGCCACATGCTCGATGATCGCCGGCGTGCGCACGAGTCGGTACGTCATTCGGGGCTCGTCAGCCGGCACCCCTTGCCGGGCGAGGGTCTCGAACGAACGCGAGGTGACCCATGAGAGGATCCGCCACCAGAGGCGCCGCGTTGCGCTCGCCTGTAGGAGGGCGGCCGCGACACGCGACTGGCGGTCGCCTCGGAAGTGCAGGAGCGTGAGCGGCAGAAGATCCTCTTGGTCTTCGCCGACCTTCTCGTGGATCAGCCGACCCTGGCCCTGCAGCTCACTGTCGATGTGCGAGTCGATCGCGGTGAAGCGGGGGTCGGTCGCATCGATCGGGTTCATGCCGTTCCAGAAGCCGTGACACGACGGCCACTCGACCGGATCGAAGAGCCGACTGTCAACCACGCTCGAGGCGGAGATCGTCTGGCCAGAGCGGTCCGGTCCGAAGCGGCTCGGCTCGACGGTCGTCACAGACTCGATGAACACGGCGAATTCGCCCTCGCCGTCGACCGGCACGCGGATGAGGCTTGCACGACAGCGCGTGTCGATCCCACCCGAGAAGTCCGTGGTCGTACGGGTGGTTGCACTGTCGGCGTCCGCGTCTGCTGCGGAACGCTGCCGACCGCTCGCTCGACCGATCTCGCCCTCGATCAATACGGCCGCGGCGTCGCGGGCGGTGGCATAGGCGGCCCGCGGCTCGGGGTCGAGGTCCTGGTGCCACTCGACAGCCGATCCGGCATCGGCGGCGTACTTGTCGATGATGGCGACGGTGGTGACCTGCAGGTCTTCGTTCCAGGCGTCGCCGAGGAGAGATCGCACGACCGCCCCGACCGGAAGGTCCTCGAACTCGCCCCCCATGCGCGCGAGCGTGAGGCCACGGGCCTGCTGGCCGGTGCGGGAAAGCTCGAAGAGCAGGTCGAGCCTCGCGAGGTTCGGAATGCCGGGAGACTCGGCGTCGCCGGGTTCCGCGATGACCGCCAAGTCGTCGAACAGCGAAGCCGAAGCAGAGCGCACTTCGAGCGGCGCTGCAGTCTTGGCCGGATCGAGGAGCTCCGGAAGCGAGACCTGCAGGAGTGCCGCGTCGCTCGGCAGTTCGTCCTCGGCATCCGACTCCTGAGTCCAGTCGTCGCGAGGCGTTTCGCGCTCGGGCGGACGTTGTTCGGGCGTCTGTTGTCGGGGGTCGAATTCACCGTCGCCGCTGATTGACGGCGGAATCGGATCCTCTTCGCCGAGAGATGGTGGGGTGAGGTCGCCGCGGCGTGGAGACGGGTCCCGCGGCACGGGACGATCGCGCTTCGTGGCGTCCTTCTGTTCCCGGATCTCGAGCCGCTCACGGCGCTGTTGCTCGGCCGCGTCGGCTCGCTCGCGAGCACCCTGCCCGTAGAAGCGATCTTTGACCTGCAGTGCACCGAGCACGTCGAGATGGTCTTGGGCGCGTGGGCCTGCCAGCGCAATGGAGCTGTGCAGTCGTGCCAGGGCCGCGCGTTGCGACACGTGTCTTCCCTTCCCCCGAATTCGCCTCCGGCAGCGTAGTACATACCCTGTTCTCGTGACAGAGGGATGACAGTTCGTGGACCATGCGCCTAGAGTGGCCGCCGTGGACGGGGACACCACCCCACCGGCGGACGATCGGTGGCAACAGTTGATGGGCGCGTTCGATCCCGAGCGCAACATCCGCGCCTTTGCCGACATGATGCAACAGGCGGCCGCGGGGTCCGAGCAGGTACTCGGTTCCGTGACGGGCCCGCGGTCCGAAGATGGCGAGGCAACCGGCCCGTCGCCCTTGCGCGATGCCTTCGCCGAGATGGAACGGTCCTTCAGCAAGCTCTACGACGTCGCCGGACGATTCATGGTCGAGCGCCCCTTCGGCGGCGGTGGCGGCACAGGTCATGCCGGCACCCAGGCAGAAGTCGTGGTGATCGACTCCGTCGGTACGACGTCGATCGAGATCGGCGAGGCTGAGGCAAACCCACATTGCAGTGACCTACGACGCCACGACGGTGCCACGATCGCGGCCGACGCCGTTCGCATCCTTCGATCCGATGTCGGCGGCACGGTTGCGCCGACATTCGTCATCCGAGTCGACGCACCCGAGGACACCGAAGCCGGCACCTACCATGGTCAGATCCTCGTCGAAGGCCTTCCCGACCTGGCCCTCGGTTTGACCGTGCGGGTGATCGACGACGAATGAGCACGCTGGCACAACGCCAGGCCGTCGAATCCGAGCTTGCGGCGTATGCCGCGCTCATCGATGAAGCGCTCACGATCCACACGCCGACCGGCGAGCCCGAGCGCTACTTGTATTCGCTCATCTCCGACTATCCGCAGCGGGGCGGCAAGCGACTTCGTCCCGCGCTGTGCTTGGCCGCATGTGAGGCGTTCGGCGGCAAGGTCGACGAGGCACTGCCATCCGCGGTCGCGATCGAGCTGCTGCACACCGCGTTCTTGATCCACGACGACATCGAGGACGGCAGCGAGCTGCGGCGCGGTCGATCCACGCTGCACGCCGAACATGGTGTCGCCCTCGCACTCAATGCCGGCGATGCGCTGGCCATCCTCGGCATGGCTCCACTCCGGGCCAATGCCGATGCGGTTGGTCACCGCATCGCGTCACGCATCGGCGAGGAGTTCACCGAGATGGCTCGGCACACCCTCGAGGGCCAGGCGATGGAGCTCGGGTGGATGCGGGACAACGTGACCCAACTCACCTCGACCGACTACCTCGCCATGGTGCTGCGAAAGACGTGTTGGTACACGACCATGCATCCGCTGCGGGTCGGCTTGCTGCTCGGTTCGTTGGGGACCATCAATCCGGACCGCGTCAACGACTTCGGCTTCCATCTCGGCGCGGCATTCCAGATCCGCGACGACGTCTTGAATCTCCGAGGCGACGAGGATGACGTCGGCAAGGAGATCCTCGGCGACCTCCTCGAAGGAAAACGAACCCTCATGCTGATCGATCTGATCGAGAAGCTCGAGGGCACCGCACTCGACGACCTGGTCGAGTTCCTTTCTCGCTCGCGCGACGAGCGCACGTTCGATGAAGCCCGCACGATCCGAGACCTCATGGAACACCACGGTTCCATCGACGTCGCGGTCGGCTATGCCGACCTCTACGCAGCTCGGGCGCACGACACCTACGCCGATGCGCTGGGTCCGGCCGCGAACACGGCGGCGGGGCGTTTTCTCCGGCGCATCATCGACTACATGGTCGAACGCGAAACCTGATGGTCGACGACCGTCCGTTCGACATCGGGGTGCTGGGCGCCACCGGCGTCACGGGCACCCAGGCGGTGCGCTATCTCGCAGAGCGGTTGGACGGCACGATGGTCCGTTGGTGTCTCGGAGGGCGTGACCGAGCTCGCGTCGAATCAATCCGAGACCGCTTTGGAGCCGAAGTGGCGTGTACAACCGTCGATGTCACGAATGCAGCGTCGCTTCGTACCTTCGTCGAATCCGTCGGCACGGTCATCAACCTGGTCGGCCCCTACGCCCGCTTTGGCGACGCCGTGCACGACGCGTGCATCAACGCGGGAACACACCAGGTTGATGCATGCGGCGAGATCGACTGGCTGCGGCAACGGATCCAAGGACACGACGAACATGCTCGTGGGCGTGGGGTCCGGCTCGTCCACACGGCCGGATTCGAGTCCCTGCCTTTCGACCTCGGCACGCGGCGACTCGCCGAACACTTCGTCTCCCGCGGCGGATCCCTGGTGAAGATCGATGTCGCGATTCGCGTGCGACGTGACCCGCCGATCCTCGCGACCGGCGATCTCATCAGTGGAGGCACACTCGTCAGCGGGGCCGATGCCATCAGGCGAGGCGCGACGGCAGCGATGCACGACGCCCGCATCCTCGACGTCCAGGACCACGCTCCACTCCCCTACGATCTTGCGCCGCGGCGTCATCTGGGAACCGGAGCGTGGCTCGGACCGATGATTCCGTCGCCCCATATCAACCCGGCGATCGCTCACCGCACCGAGCGACTTCTGCGGGACACCGGCTACTTCCACCGAGACTTCCGCTTCCAAGAAGGTCTCGTCGCCGACGAGCTCGTTCCCGGACTCCCTGGGGCGCTCTCCGCGTCCTGGATGGCCGGGGTCCAGGCATGGACGAATGCCATCGCCGGAGCACCACCAGCGATCCGCAACGCGGCAGCAGACGCCGCCGAGCTACTCGGGCCTCGCCAGGGCGCGGGTCCTGACGATGCGCGCCTCGCTGGCTGGACATGGACGCTCGACTTCAACGCGGTCGGCGATGACCGCACGACTGCACAACTGCGCGCCCGTGGCCTCGGACACCCGGGCTATCGATCCTCGGCGAACTACGTCGCAGAGATGGGCGTTGCACTCCACGAAGACCACGACCCCCAGCACTTCGGGTATCTCACCCCGGCGCTTGCTTCACCGGCGATCGAGCGCTTCGAGGGAGCCGGCCTGGTCTTCGAGCCGATCCGCACATCCTGACCGTAATCGTCGCTTCAGATTCCTTCGAGGCGATCTCGCGTGTCGCGGAGGAGAAGTTCGAGGTGCGGTATGGACTTGAGCACGGTCTCTCGGGTGCGCCAATCGATCATCAGGGCCTGCACCTCGCCCTGGACGACGAGATCGGGGCTGCTGGAGTCGGCCAATCGTCGATCGGCGAGGTCGAGCACGAATGGGGCGCGCACACGCCGCTGCGGATCGCCGACGACACCGATCGCCCCGGAAAGCCCGACGTACACGAGGGGAAGCCCGGTATCGGCATGTGAAATCGAATGACCGTCGCGCAAGACAACGAGGTCGATCATTCCGGCGATTCGAAGCTGCTCGGACTCGCTGGCGACCCCGAGCGTACGGAGTGCCGCGGTCTTGCTGAGGGGGGTCAACGTCGGGGGCTGCACGGCTCCAGTGGACCATGCCGGCAGCCAGCCGTCTGCCCACTGATGCGCAGTTGCTGTGCGTATCGGTACAGGCTCCGGCCGCTAGGTTCAGCCTGAACCCAAGGAGCCACATGAGCATCGGAAACGTACGGCCGGCGGTTGCGGCGATGCCGGTCTATCGGCCCGGAAAGGCCGCCGAGCAGGCCGAGGAGGAGCACGGGATCAGCGATGCCATCAAGCTGGCGTCGAACGAGAATCCGTACCCGCCGGTGCCGTCCGTCGTCGAGGCAATCGCCGAGGCCGCGACGAGCGTGAATCGCTACTGCGATCACCTGGCCGTCGACCTGCGCACGTCGATCGGCGAGCTGGTCAACCTCGACCTCGACCACGTGGCGGTTGGCTGCGGCTCGGTCGGACTCCTGCAGCAGCTCTGCCTGGCCTACCTCGATCCTGGCGACCAGGTCGTGTACCCGTGGCGCTCCTTCGAGGCCTATCCGGTCAACGTGATGATGATGGGCGCCGAGTCCAAGCAGGTCGCCCTCGTCGATCATGCCTTCGACCTCGACCAGGTCGCGGCCGGGGTCGGCGATCGCACCAAGATGATCATGCTGGCCACCCCGAACAATCCGACCGGCACCGCGGTCACCGTCGATGCGATGCGCTCGATGCTGGCCAAGGTTCCCGATGACGTCATCGTCCTGATCGACGAGGCCTACCGCGAGTTCCTCGACCCCGGATTCGGCGACCCCGTCCAGCTGCTCGCCGACCACCCGAACGTCGTGGTCAGCCGCACGTTCTCCAAGGCGTACGGGCTGGCCGGTGTCCGGGTGGGTTACCTCGTGGCGCGCCCCGACGTGATCGACCAGGTCAACAAGGTGCTCGCGCCGTTTGCGGTGAACGGACTCGCCCAGGCCGCCGCCTCGGCCGCGCTGGCAGCTCGCGATGAGTACGAGCCGTTGCTCCAGGGCATTCGCGACGAACGAACCCGAGTCGTCGCTGCGCTGACCGACGCCGGCTGGGAGCTGCCCGACGCCCAGGCCAACTTCGTCTACCTGCCGACGGGCGAACGCACCACCGACCTCTATGTCGAGATCGAGAAGCGCGGCGTGGTCACCCGCCCGTTCGCCGGCGAAGGCATCCGCGTCACGATCGGTACCCCCGAGGAGAACGACCGTTTCCTGGCCACTCTGGCCGAGGTTTCCGACTGAGTTCTGCGTCGGCGCCGCGGCGCTACTCGGCTGGAGGTCGGTAGAAGATCGCCAGCTGCGCGACTCCGGCGGCGACACCGCCGACCCCGGCGATCAGCAAGCCGGTCCACTGGTCTAGGTCGTCGGCGATGCCGAACGCATCGTCGAGTGACCACTCGCCCGGGCCGATCATGGCGATGCCGATCGCCGCGACGGCCAGGATGAAGTTGTACTCCCAACCCGACTTCACGATGAAGAACCCATTGGCGCGGTGCACGGTCCAGCCGGCGACGACCATGAGCCCGACAAAGCCGGCAGCGCTGAACGTCGTCAGCAGGCCGACCGCCAGCCCGAGGCCGGTCAGGATCTCGGCCGCGGCCGCCAAGCGGGCATGCAATATGCCGGGCTTCATCCCGATTGAGTCGAACCATCCCGCCGTTCCGGGAAGGCGACCTCCCTGGAAGATCTTGGCGTAGCCGTGCGCCGCCATGGTCAGGCCGAACGACACTCGCAGTAGCAAGAGCGCGAAGTTGTAGGCGTCCATTTTCTCCCCCTCAGCCCGGTTCCCAGCGGGCCTCGTTGCGCACCCTACTTCGGGACGGTCACCCCTAGCCTGGAGGCGTGGGTCTGGTGATCAACATCATCATCGCCATCTTGGCCGGTGTCCTGATCATGCGCATCGGCATGAAAATGCTCAGCGGCTTCGCGACACCACCGCCCGAGCCGCCACCCGCCGGTGAACTCCGTCGGGTGAAGATCATGTACCGCTGCGAGATCTGCGGCGCTGAAATCCGCATGACGGTTGCGCCCCAAGAAGACCCCGAACCACCCCGCCACTGCATGGACGAGATGACCCTGGTGGCTCCGGTCGAGTAGAACTCCCCCGGGCAGTTTCGCCGAGGTGTAACGATCGGTGCCTGGCACCAAAGCGCATCATGTAACGAGCGGTGCCTATCGCTCGCTATTGCGAGAGATTCAGTGGAACTGGGTGGCGGTGACGATGCCTCCGAGGATCAAGCCGAGGCCACCGAGGAGGTACCAGTTGCTGGTGCCGCCCGGCACCCAACCCATGTAGTTGAAGATGATCATCAGGGCGCCGACGATCAGCAGGCCGAACATCGTGACCGGCACCCAGGTCGGGCTGACCTTGCCTGGCACGTAGCCCGAGCTGTACGGCTGGGCCACCGGGGCCGCTTGGCCCTTGGGCTGGGTTCCCTTGGCGGTGACGCGGCCACCTTGCACCTTGCGCTTCTGCGGACTTGCCATGGCGACAGGCTAGTCAAATCCAAGCCGAGGAAGACCCGCCCCCTCGTAGGCTTCGGTCATGGCTCCATCGTCTGGCCCGCGGGTCGTGGTCATCGACAACTACGACTCGTTCGTCTTCATCCTGGTGCAGTACCTCGGTGAGCTCGGATGTGACCTCGTCGTGCACCGCAACGATGCCCTCACCGTCGACGAACTCGCCGATCTCGAGCCCGATGCCATCCTCGTGAGCCCCGGACCCGGCACGCCCGACGATGCGGGAATCTCGTTGGAGGCGATCGAGCGCCTCGGCCCCACGATCCCCACCCTCGGCGTATGCCTTGGCCATCAGTCGATCGGCCAAGTGTTCGGCGGCGCGGTCGTTCGCGCACCCCAGGTCATGCACGGCAAGACGTCGATCATCAGCCACCGCAACGTCGGTATCTTCGAAGGCCTCGCGCCTGATCTCACGGTGACCCGCTATCACTCGCTCGTCGTTGACCCGGACACGGTCCCCGACGTCCTCGAGGTCACGGCGGAGAGCGAAGACGGGATCGTCATGGGGCTCCGGCACAAGGAGTTCCCAATCGAGGGTGTGCAATTCCACCCCGAGTCGGTGTTGACCGACGGCGGCCACTCCATGCTCGAGAACTTCCTGGCCCGGGTCTAAAGTCGGCTACCTGACCACCGGGTTGAGGAACGCCACCAGCTCCTCGCCGGCCGCCGGCCCCAGGCACCGCATGAGATGACCGCAGGTCGTGTCGACCATCAGCGGATCGACGCCGGCTGCACGCAGATGCTCGGCATAGCGCTCGGCGAATGCCTGCATCGGCCCGACAACCATCGCGAGCGGCAGGGGCGTCACCGGCGATCGGTAGGGCGACCAATCGTCGAAGTAGCCCTCATCGTGGTCGAACCGCTCGGCTGCGATCGCCGGACGATTCGTCTGCAGCGAGGTCCAATCGTGCATCGCGCCGTCCCAGACGAGGACTGCGCCGAAACGTTCGGGCGCCCGGCTCGCAAACGTCGCGGCGCCAAAGCCTCCCATCGAGAACCCCGAGATCACGGTGCGCCCGGGATCAGCGCTCGCTCCCCGCTCGACCATTTCCGGTAGCAGTTCATCGAGGATCAGCGTCGCGACCGCGTCGGTGCCGTCGTGCTTGTCAGCCCACATCGACCATCCGGTCGCGTCGAAAGGAGCGACGACGATGGCCGGACCCATGCCATTGGTTTCGTCGATCATTGCCACGAGGCCATCGACCTCGCCTCGAACACCGGCCCACGACTGGGTCGCTCCGTGGAGGTGCAGAATCAGCGGCAGCCCCGAGTCACCCACCTCGATATCGGGCACGGCCATGCGGTACCGCAAACCACCCGCCGTCTCGCCATCGGCACGGATCCAGCTCATCGGTACCGACCGAGTGACCACGTCGTCAACCGATGCCACGGCAGTCGGCTCGCGCTCGACACGCTCCTCGGCGATCGGTTCATCATCCACGCGTGTCTCATCGGCCGTCGCGCCACAACCTGTGAGTGACAACACCACGACCAAGATCGTGGCCGACGCAATCGTCGCGATGGCATGTGACCGGCCCGGTGTCATCAGAGCCGACGGAGCTCAGCCGTCGAACCCGTTGCCGGTGTCGGTGCCGTCGCCCTGGCCACCGAGATTCGGATCCGGCGTGGGCCCGATCGGAGGCGCTCCGGCGTTGGGGTCCGGACGCCCGACCAGCACCTGGATCTGCATCCCTGGGGTGACCGGTGTGTTGGGCCCGGGAATCGTGTCGACGACACGGCCCCAGAAGTTGGGGTCCTGGACGATCGTCGGGAACTCGAGGGGGACCAGGCCGGCCTCCTGCATCTCGATGAACGCCAGCTCGGCCTCGACACCCAACCAAGACGGCAGGAAAAGGTTCTCGGGTCCATCGCTCAGCACGATCCGGATGGTCGTTCCGGGCGGCAGTGGTGTGCCCGCCGGTGGTTCGGTCTCGATCACGGCGCCCATCGGAATGATGTCGTCGAAGACCAGGTCGAACTCGGCTTCGACCGCGAAGCCCTCGGCCTCCAGGAAGTCGCGGGCCGCGTCGAGTTCTTGCCCCGCGACATCGGGGACCGGGATCTCCTCGGTTCCGGCCGATACCTGGATCGTGACCGTCTCGCCGCGTGCGAGGAGCGAGTTCGCCGGTGGATCCTGACCCACGACCTCGCCTTCGGGGGCAACCGAGGAGGTGATCCGTTCGATCGAGACGAGGAACCCCGCGCCTTGCAGCGTCTGCAGCGCCTGGTTCTCGGTGAGTGTGGCAACGGACGGGACCTGGTTGGCGTTGGCGCCGGTGGAGATCACCATGGTGACCGTCGATCCCTGATCCAGGCGAGACCCGGCGGCGGGCTCGGTGAGGATGACTTGCCCTGCGGGGACCTGATCGTCGGCGATCAATCGGCGGTCGACGGTGAAGCCTCTCGCCTCGAGTGTGCTGCGCGCGTCGGCCTCACCACGGCCGCCGACCGACGGCACCTCGGCTTGGACGACCTCGGTCACCGTCGGCTGGAAGTCGGCCTCGGAGTCGGTGCCGGTGTTGAAGTTCCGCTGCAACAGGATCAGGAAGCCAGCCAGAATCAGAATGCTCATCAAGAGGCCGGCGAAGATCAGACCGCCCCGACGACGCGGCGGAGGGGTGTAGGTGGCGGGGATCATCCGCACGCCCGCACCCGGGCTCTGCGGCGAGGCGACATAGGCGCCGGGCCCGGGCTGCGCCGGGAGCGCGGCCGTCTGCTGCATCGGCGCCGCGACTGCACCAGCCGGCGGTGCAACGGCAGCTGCCGCCGCGATCGCCTGTCCCTGACGGAAGCGGTCGAGATCGGCGAGGAGAGCCTCGGCTGTTGGGTAGCGGTTGTCGGCGTTCTTCGACAAGAGCTTCATGGTGATGGCCGACAATGCACGCGGGATTTCAACGCCACGCTCGGAGACCGGAATGACCGGCTCCTGCACGTGCTTGTACGCAATGGAAACGGGTGTCTCGCCGGTGAACGGCGGCGTGCCCGTCAACATCTCGTACATCACAACACCGAGCGAATAGAGATCGCTGCGGCGGTCGACCTTGTGGCCCTGCGCCTGCTCGGGCGAGAAGTACGTGGCGGTGCCCATCACCGCGCCGGTCTGGGTCAGATTGGCGTCGGCATTGGCGGTCAAGGCGGTGGCGATGCCGAAGTCGGCGACCTTCATCTCGCCCTTCGGGGACACCAGGACGTTGCCCGGTTTTACATCGCGATGGACCACACCGCCCTCATGGGCGAAGCCGAGTGCCTGGGAGACGTCGAGCGCAACACGCGTGACCTGCTCGGCGCTGAGGATCTTGTCGCGCCGCAGGATCTGGGCGAGGCTCTGGCCCTCGACGTACTCCATCACGATGTAGTACGTGCCCATCTCGGCACCCCAGTCGTAGATGCTCACGATGTTGGGATGGTTGAGTCCGGCGGCCGCCTGGGCCTCGCGCCGGAACCGTTCGACGAACTTTGGATCGGTGGCGAACTCGGGGAAGAGAACCTTGACGGCTACCGGGCGCCCGAGCAGCTGGTCGCGCGCCAGGAACACGTCGGCCATGCCACCGCGCGCCAAGCGCCGGTGGAGCTCGTAGCGACCGCCGAAGACGGTCGGGTTCCCTTCGGACATTCCCGTCAATGTTACGGGTCAACGACGGTCAGAGTCCGGCACGGTGGGTGGGAAGGCTCCCCAGTGTCCGGAGTCCGATCGACGCTGTGATCAGCCGAAATGGGCGTCGAGCACCGCCGCGGCAACGGGGCCGGCCACGCCGCTGCCCGTCTGTTGGCCTCCACCGGGAACCGCTTCGACCATCACGGCGATCGCGATCTCCGCCGACCCGCCGGTCGGACCGGCGAACGCGATGACCCAGGCGTGGCTGTCCTCGGTCACCGATGTCTCCGAAACCTCCGCGGTACCCGTCTTGGCACCGACGGTCAGACCGGGCCGCGCCAGCGCAACGGCCGTGCCCCGCTCGACGACCCCGACCATCATCTCGGCGGTCGCATCGGCAACCGAAGGCGACACCGCACGACGCCAGAGCTCGGGCTCCACCCGATCGATGACTTCACCCCCATCGGAGTCGGTCACCCGATCCACAACATGGGGTTGCATGATCTCACCGCCGTTGGCAACCCCAGCTGCGACCAGCGCCATCTGGAGTGGCGTCGCCCGCACGTCGTACTGGCCAATCGAAGCCTGCGCCAGCAGGGACGACCCCTCCACGATGTCGGCGGGCGGGCTGGTATCGCTCTGCCCCAACACGATCCCGTAGTCGGTCGGGAAGCGCGAGGTGGCCGCCAACGGAACGTCGAACGGTGGGTCGTCGTTGAAGCCGAAACGCTCGGCGGTGTCGATCATGAGCTCGGGTCCGAGGTATTCGGCACCGATCTCGGCAAACGACGTGTTGCATGAGCGTGCCAGCGACTCGGATAGATCGCCGCCACACGGATTGCCACCGAAGTTCTGCAGGGTGACCTCGGTGAGCGGCAGTTCGTACTCGACAAGTTCGGGAAACACCGGTGCGGTTGGGGTGACCCGACCGAACTCGAGCGCCGATGCCGCGGTCACGACCTTGAACGTCGAGCCTGGCGCGAAGACCTCGCGATGGGCTCGAGTGAGCAGTGGTACCGCCTCGTCGTCATCGAGGGCTTCCTTGGCGGCTCGGGCCGCGTCGAGATCGACCGTGCTCACGGTGTTGGGGTCGAACGACGGCCAACTGTGGAAGGCGAGGACCGCTCCGGTCGCGGGGTCGAGCGCGATCACCGAACCGTTCCGCTGACCCAGAGCGTTGATCGCCGCACGTTGCAGCTCGCTGTCGATCGTCAGGTGGATGTCGCCGCTGACGTCGCCGTCGCCGAACACATCCAGGAACGACTCGAACCGCTGGGTGTCGGTGCGACCCGCCAACTCGTCGTTGTAGGTCCGCTCAACGCCAGTTGCGCCGAACTCGAACGAGAAGTAGCCGGTGACATGGGCGTAGTCGGAACCGAGCGGATAGCGCCGCTCGCGGGCGAAGCGTCCGTCGACGTCGACCGACTCCGCGACGAGCACCCCATCCGCGGTCACGATCTGGCCTCGGCGCTGGCCGAAGTCGCGGACCACCCGGCGGGTATTGAGGGGATCGGCCGTGAGCTCATCGGCGTCGAAGACCTGCACGACATTCAGGCGAGCGAACAGGAGCGCGAACAGCACCAGTAGGGCGACCCCGAGCTGGCGGATCTGCCGGTTCATCCGGAGCCGCCTGCCGGTGCCGGGGCGACGAGTGTCGTGCGGCGTCGCGGGCGCGGCGGGCCGGCCGACGGAGCGTCGGCGGGTCGATCGACCTGCTCATCACTGATCCGCATCAAGAGGGCGAGCAGCGCGTAGTTGGCCAGGAGCGACGACCCGCCATAGCTGACGAACGGGAGAGTCACGCCGGTCAACGGCAGGAGCCGGATGACACCCGCGATGATGATGAACGCCTGAACGCCGATCAGCCCCGTCAAGCCTGTCGCCAGCAGCTTGGCGAACGGACGTGGCGCACCGAGTGCAGCCCGTAGGCCGGAGCCGATCATCAACACGAAGGCCATCAACACGGCGGTCGCGCCGATCAGCCCGAGTTCTTCTCCGATCGTGGAGAAGATGAAGTCGGTCTCCGCAGCCGGAACCCGCTGGGGATAGCCGCGCCCCGGCCCCGTGCCGGTCAGTCCCCCGCTCGCCAGACCGAACTGCGATTCGATGATCTGAAAGCCGCCGCCGAGCGGGTCTTCCCACGGATCGATCCAGGCGTCGACTCGCGTCTGCACGTGGCTGAATCGACGCCACGCCACGAGTGCTCCCGCGACGAACAGCACCATCCCCGTGGCCAAGTAGGCGAGCCGCTCCGTGCCGACCCACAACACGATCAGGAACAGCATGAAGAACAACAGCGAGGTACCGAGGTCGCGCTGCACGATCATGACGAGCAGCGATGCCCCCCATCCGAGGAGCAGCGGGCCCGCATGGCGTGGCTCGGGGAGTCGAAGCGGCCCGAGCTTCCATGTGCCGGACCGGAACAGCTCCCGCTTGTCGACGATGTAGCTGGCGAAGAAGATGGCCAGCGCCAGCTTGGCGAATTCGCCGGGCTGAAAGTTGATCGGGCCGATCCGCACCCAGATGCGTGACCCGTTGATCTGCTGGCCGATGACCGGCAGCATCGGCAGCAGCAACAAGCCGAGGCCGATGAACAGCATCGTGTATCGCCACCCCTCCAGGTCGCGGATGCGCCGCACGACGATCAACGTGGCCACGTACAGGCCGACGCCCAAGAACGTCCAAACCGCCTGCTGGGCGGCGAGTTCGTCGTCGAGGCGAGCGATGAACACATAGCCCAGCCCGTTGAGCAAACCGGCGAGCGGCAGCAAGAGGCCGTCGCCCTCCGGCGCGAGGAACCGAGTTGCGATATGCGCAGCGACGAAGAGGCCGAGCACCGCGATCAGGAACGGCACGACGTTGGCCGGGATCGACGACAACCGGCCGAGCGATGCGAGGACGTACGCACCCGTGGTGACGGCGCCGCCGAGGATGATCAGGACGAGTTCGCTATTGCGGCGATGACGTCCGACGAAGAAGGCGCGGATTCTCAACCGGCGACTCACCGGCAGCTCCCCGAGGTCGAAGGATCAGCGTCGCCAGGACCAGCGCTGTTTGGATTCGGCGCCGGAACTCTCAGGGGCATCGAACGCAGCAACAGCATCATCGGTGGGATCGGGGACAGACGGATCCGCACCCTCGATGTTGTCACCACTCGCCAGCGCTTGGGCCGCGGCCGGCATCGCGGACTGGTCGGGAGCGACGATGTCGACGACGACGGTCGTGATGTTGTCCCGGCCTCCGCCCGCATTCGCGGCGACCACGAGGGCGTTGGCCGTCTCCTGCGGGTCGGCATAGGTGGCGAGAATTGTGGCGATCTCGAGGGCTTCGACTTCGTTGAACAGGCCATCGCTGCAGAGCAGGTACCGATCGCCGATCTTCGGGATGAAGCGGAAGTCGTCGACATCGACATCTTCGAGGACACCCAGGGCCCGGGTAACGATGTTGCGCTGCGGGTGCTCCTTGGCCTGCTCGGGGGTGAGACGGCCCTCGCGTACCAGGGTCTCGACCAGGCTGTGATCATCGGTCAGCTGCTCGAGGACGTTGCCGGTCAACCGGTACGCGCGACTGTCCCCGACATTGATCACACCGAGCCAGGTCTCGGTCTCGACGGTGTCGGCGGGGCTGGGCTCGTCTCCGATCGAGGCGGCCGGATCCTCGATGACGGCCATGGCGACAACGGTCGTGCCCATGCCATGCAGAGTCGGGTTGGCCGCTGCTGCGTCGAGAATCCGCCGATTCGCCTGCCCGACGGCAGTGACGAGCCGACTCAGGTCAGGCTGATCGAACTGGGCGAGCATCTCCGATGCCGCCAAGGAACTCGCGACCTCGCCGCCGCGGTGGCCGCCCATGCCGTCAGCGACGATGGCGACCGTGGAACCGACCGCGTAGGAGTCCTGGTTGATGTCGCGCTGCGCTCCGACGTCGGTCGCGGCGCCAATTCGAAATCCGATGCTCATGAGAACTCCAGGACGGTCGTGCCGAACTGTAAACGGTCGCCGGGTCTCAGTTCAGTTGCCGCGTCGATCAGCGACGCATTCACCACGGTTCCGTTGCGAGAATCCAGGTCCTCGATCACGAACACACCCGCCCGATTGAAGATTCGTGCGTGGAGCCCAGAGGCGTAGGTATCGCCGATCTGGATCCCACACGTCGGCGCCCGCCCGATGGTGATCTCGTTGCCCAACGCCCAAGTGAGGCCTGCGTGCTCGGCCGGCTCGATGACCGACAGCTGTCCGACCTGCACGACCGGAGCCACAGCGACGCCGCCCGATACCACGCCCTCGGCGGCCCCGCTCGCCGGCTCGCGCCGACGAGCTCGCATGGTTGCGCCGTGCTCGGAACCCTGTCCGCCCGCAGGGACGACATCTGGCCTGACTTGGACGCGGGTCCGAGGGTCACGAAGCTCGTTGTAGACCGACCACAACACGCGCACGAAGAACAGGTACAGGCCTGCGAGCAGCATGATCTTCATGACGTTGAGGATCGGTTCAGACACGAGGCTTCGAGCGTAGTGGTCAGCATCGAACGGGGCTGCTCACGCCGTCTCGAACGTCGCTTCGGTGGCTCCGAAGACGACACGATCGCCGTTGGCGAGTGGGGACTCTTGGATCTGCACGCCGTTGACCTGGGTGCCGTTGGTGGAGCCGAGATCGCGCACGATCCAACCCGACGGGCCGAGCTCGATCACGGCGTGATTGCGGCTCACGTTCTCGTCGGTCAACACGAGGCTTCCGCCGGGAAGACGCCCGATCGTGAACGGGGTGCCGACGGGAAATCGCTCGCCGTTGGAGAGGACCAGGCTGGCCATCGTGGGTTGGGTG
Organism: Actinomycetota bacterium; assembly: GCA_039028435.1. GTDB lineage: Bacteria > Actinomycetota > Acidimicrobiia > Acidimicrobiales > UBA10347 > UBA10347. Next base: position 26,476 of record JBCCIC010000026.1, read on the forward strand.
ACACCCTCGCGCCACTGGGCCTGGACCTGGAGCGTTCCCTCGGGATAGTCGGGGGCTTCGACCAGGGTCACCGAGACCGGGCCCAGCAAGCGGTAGCCCTCGTCGGCGATGTGGGTTCGTGCGGCCTCGATGAGTTCGTTGGTGAGCGGGGTCTCGACCTCGGTGAACCGTATGTGGTCGGCCGAGGACAGGTACACCCAGTAGTGGTTCGGCACCGCAAGCGCGCCGTCGACGGCAACCGTCTGATTGCTGTCGATCTCGCGGACGATCCGACGACCGATCTCGAGCGGAGACAGCCCACTGCGAAACACCCGGGCGAAGGTGCCTTCGACCAGGTTTTCGAGCCGCCGTTCAAACCGCCTCAGTCCCATTGGGCTAGGACTCTACTATCTGGGCCACCGCGGCCTGCCGGGCCTCAGCTTCCGCGCTCGGCGGCGATCTGTTCGCTCATGAGCACGAGGGCGTCGCCTCGGAACTCGCCGATCATCCGCCGGTAGGCCCGGGGGTCGAGCGCTGCCATGCTCGCCGCCTCGGCCATGGCGGCATCGATGAGCTCGTCGGCGGGTACCACCTGGTCAAGGAAGCCGACATCGACGGCGCCAGCGGGTTCGGTGATTCGGGCGGTCGGCAGCGATCTCTGCAGGTGGCGATTCGACAGTCGCTCTCGGCAGATCGTGTAGGCCCAGCCCGGGAGCGTCATGCCGATGGCGACCTCGTTGAGTCCGACCTTGAAGGGCCCGTCGGCGCCGATTCGGACGTCGCAGCCGAGCAGCATCAGCGCACCCGCGGCCAGCGCGTGGCCGGTGCATGCGGCGACGACCGGGATGCTTGCGCCGTAGAGGTGACGTACGAGATCGCCGCCATCGGCGACGAGATTGACGATCGCCGAAGGATCTTCGCCCTGGACGACCGAGAGATCGAAGCCGGCCGAGAAGCGTCCTTCGCGGCCGGCGAGAACGGCAGCGACACATGTAGTGTCCGCTTCGGCGGCCGTGATCGCCGCCCGGATGTCGGTGATCATCGAGAAGGACAGGGCATTCGCCTTGCCGTCGTCGATGTCGATTCGTGCGATGGTCCGCCCGTCGGCATCGCCGTCGATCGGTACTGCGGTGGTGGTGACCTGTCCAGCCATGAAGGCTTTCTAGGCGAGCGATGCTCCCGCAACCAAACGGCTCGCGCTGCGGGCCTTCGCGGCTTCGGGACGAGTCGCTTCGCTGGTCTCGACGACCGGCGAAGCGGCGTGCTCACCTGCCAACTCGCGGCGAGCGCCGGCGACCATGACCCCGAAACCGGGACCGCCCCAGAAAGCGCACATGGCGCCGAGGCCGATTCCCGCGGGCCATCCGAAGGCGAGTCCACATGGCACCGCGATGCCAACGAAGAAGAGTGCCGTGACGGCGACGATCGAGCTCACATAGATCCTGATGTCCGTGTTCATATTTACATTGAACAATAGAATTAGTAGTTATTGCAACACCGACTAGAAAAAAGATAGGCTGACGAGATGTTGCTCGACGATGCCATGCAGGAACAGGCCCGAGCACTCGCCGACCCCAGTCGGTTCCGCATGTTCCGCTTCATCGCCGAAGCCGTGGAGCCGGTCGGCGTCTCCGAGCTCACCGAGCTCTTGGGCTTCAACCACAACGCGATTCGCCAGCACCTGGCCGTTCTGACCGAGGCTGGGCTGGTCGCCGAGTTCGATGAGAAGCGCACGACCCGCGGCCGCCCTCGCAAGCTCTACCGCAGCCGAGCCGACGCACTGCACGCCTTCCGATCGATCGCCGGCTCCTACGAGCGCCTGGCAGATCTGCTGCTCGAGCTCCACGTGAGTGGCGACGACCCGTTCGACGTCGGCCGCCGCGCCGCCTTGATCGACGGAACTGCGGCGGCGACCCCACTCACGAGGCTCAGCGACGGCGAGCCGTTCGCCGAGTTGGTCCACCTGCTCACACTCGAGGGTTTCGAGCCGGAGAAAAAGGACAGCACGACGGTGTCGTTGGCCAACTGCCCATTCGCCGACATCGCCAGCAGGGCCCCCGGGGTGGTGTGCGAGCTTCACCGCGGACTGTTGGCCGGGGCGATCGAGTCGGGGGCGATCGAGGCGCCTGCGTCCACGGTGATCGAGTTGACCCCAAAGCCTCCGGCGACCGCGGGCTGTCTCGTCAGGCTCGTCGCCGCCGATTCAGCATGAGCACGACGACGCCCACCGTGCTGACATTCGGAGATCTCGACCTCCGAGGACCGAGCGGCGCGGTCTGGGGACTCGACAGTGAACAGCTCAACGCCAACCTCGTCGTCGTCCGCGAGGGCGACACCCTGCCGGAACACGTCAACGGCGAAGTCGATGTCCTGATGGTGGTGACCGGCGGCCGCGGTTCGGTGACGGTCGATGGCGCACCGGTCGACATTGCCGACGACACCCTCGTGCTGATTCCGCGTGGTGCTCGCCGCAGCGTGTCGGCAACCACCACGCTCAGCTATTTGACCATCCACGTCCGCCGATCGGGCCTCGACATCTCCGCCACGACCCGCGATTGAGCTCGCGCCGTCCGAGATCTCACCGACTCCAGCGCTGAGCTCACGTTCTCACCGACTCCAGGCCCGGTTTCCGGGCACTGAGTCGGTAAGAAGCAGGAGGCGGCTACCACACCGGTAAGAAGCCGACCGGTGAGCAGCCGACCGATGAGAAGCCGACCGATGAGGTGGCGACCGGGTGTCAGCTCCGGGCGGTGCCGAAGCGGGCGGCGTCGATGTGCTCGAGGCTGTCTTCTTTGTGATGGCGCTCGTCGAGGCCGATCGCCCGAAGCAGATCACCGACCGTCTCGAACTCGCCATAGTCCTGGCGGAACTCGCTGATCCACGGCTCGTCATCGAGTTCGGGATTCGCCTCGACATAGGCCATGTACTCGTGCTCGGCGTGATCCTCGAAGTGCGCGTTGAGCTCATAGCTGAGACGGGG
>JBCCIC010000027.1:0-23917 GCA_039028435.1 Actinomycetota bacterium
CCGAACAGCGTGAAGGGTGCCGCGGCCACGCGGTCGCGCAAGCGCGACACGCCGATGGTCGACACCGCGGCCATGCACGGCGACGACTTGGAGCGTCTCATCCGCACCCTCGAAGAGGAGATGAACGAGGCCGCCGGCGACTTGCGATTCGAGTACGCCGCCCGGCTCCGCGACGAGATCAAAGACCTCAAACGCGAGCTACGCGAATCGGCCTGAGCGACACGCCGTACCCGGGAACGGGCCCGGCGTGCCGGCGGGTTCAGGCCGGGTGGAGTGCCAACGTGAAGTTGTCGTTCACGTCGGTGATCGTGTTGGCGTTGGTGTTGTTGATCGTGAACGTGTAGGTGGGCGGCGTGTGGCTGTTCGGCCATTCTTTGTCGAGCATGATCTTCATGTACGTGCTCGGGACGGCCCGGTGAGTTTCGGCTGCGTTGGAGAAGATCTCGGCAACGCCGACCTCCTCGCCCTCCAGCGTGACCGAAATGCCGATCATCGTGTCGGCGACCTGGCTCCAGCAGCTGCCGCTCAGCGACAACAGTGCCGGGCCGTCGGACTCGATCTGGACGTTCACGGTCTTCGGAAGCGCGCCGTTCGACGCGATTAACAAGACAGTCATGGTTCCCCACCTTTTGGTTCGTGGCGTCGAGAATCCCCCCGCCGCCAAGTCCTCGCATCCAATCATTTGGATGGAGGACACGCAAGGCTGCGAGGCGTGACTGGGGACACGTGTGGCGCTGAGCTACAGGCCGCCGACGAACTCGTCGAGCGCGGCATTGGTCTCGGCCGGTGCTTCCTGCTGCACCCAGTGGCCGGCGCCTTCGATGACCGTGGTGCCACGGAAGTCGTCGCAGGCAACGCCGGCGAACTCGAAGAGGTCCATCCCCGGAGCGAAGTTGCGGACGGGATCGAGCGAGCCGCCGATAAACGCCGCAGGTTGGGCCAGATTCGGGTTCGACAGCTGGCCGATGTCGGCGGCGTCGAGCCCCTGGGCGCGGTAGCGATTGAGGGGACCGTGCCAGCCACTCGTCTTGAAGCCGGCGGCATAGACCTCGAAGTCTTCGGGGGTGCACCAGTCCGGGAAGGGATCCGGGTCGACGAGTCCGTCGAGCATCTTGGCATCGGCCGGCTTGTCCTGAGTGAGGCCGTCCTCGCCCGGCCGATCGCCTGACGCTCCGAAGTAGATCATGCGAAGGCTGCGCGCATGGTCGGCGCCGAGCTCTTCCTCGGCCCCGCCGCGGTTGTCGTCGAAGTACACCTGGTAGAAGAACTTGCCCTGCGACGTGTACCGCTCGCGCCAGAGATCGAGCGAGTTGTCGGGCCCGGTCGGGATGTACGGCACGCTTAGACCGCACACCGCCGACACCTTCTCGGGGTGCAACCGCGCTGTGTTCCACGCGATCGGGGCGCCCCAGTCGTGGCCGAGCACGACTGCGGATCCTCCGCCGAGTTCGTCGATCACGGCGGCAGCGTCGCCGGCGAGCTCTCGGAGTGCATAGGACTCGATGTCGGTTGGATTCGACGAGTTGCCGTAGCCGCGCACACTCATCGCCGCGACGGTGAAGCGGTCAGCGAAATGATCCATTTGATGGCGCCAGGAGTACCAGCCTTCCGGCCATCCGTGCACGCACAACATGAGCGGCCCGGAGCCCTGGACGGCGACTTCGAGGGAGATGTCGCCATTGGCGACGGTGACGAAGGAACGTTCGGTCATGGGCTCATCATCGCGCCCCACGCAGCGCGGGATCGAATGGCGCGGGATCGAGTGACCCACCGGGTGACGGACCGAAGTTGCGGTGACACGCCGTGGTCGTGACCTGGCCGATTGGCGTATCCGATGCGGGGGTGGATGGTCGGTCCCGACTCCTGCCTCGTAGTCTTGAAGTCAATGGCGACCGAAACCCCCCTCAGTCGAGTCGGCAGAACGGCCCGCAACGCTCAGCTGGCCGGTCTCGGCGGCAAAGTCGGTGCCCGTTGGGGCGCGCACAAGGCGCGGCGTGTCTTCGCCAGCGCAGAGCGCAAGGAAGAACTCGACCGCGACTTCGAGCTCAAGACGGCCGAAGACGTCGTCAAGCGGCTCGGCAACATGAAGGGCGCCTTCATGAAGCTTGGCCAGATGGCCAGCTATCTCGACCAGGGCATGCCCGAGCACATGCGCAAGACCCTCGCAGTGCTGCAGCAAGACGCACCGCCGATGAGCCACGAGCTCGTGATCCAAGCGATTGTCGCGGAGCTCGGTGCGCCGCCGGCTGAGTTGTTCGCCGAGTTCGACATCGAGCCGATCGCGGCAGCATCGATCGGCCAGGTGCATCGCGCCATCACCCACGACGGCGTGGCCGTGGCCGTCAAGGTGCAGTACCCGGGTGTCGACGAGGCGATCGCCAACGACCTGAGCAACGCCGATCCGCTGCTACGCATCATGCGACGGGCGTTTCCGAGTCTGGACCCCGAACCGCTGGTGCAAGAGCTGACCGACCGCCTTGTCGAAGAGGTCGACTACGAACTCGAAGCTCGCAATCAGCACCTGTTCGCCGACTACTACCGCGATCATCCGTTCATCCACATCCCGGACGTCTTGCCCGAGTTGTCGACGCGACGCGTACTGACGACCGAGTTGGCCGAAGGCTTCCGCTTCGAGGAGGTTCTGACCTGGGACCAAGAAGAACGGGACCTGGCGGCCGAGACGCTGTATCGGTTCACGTTCGGCTCGATGTATCGGCTGCATGCGTTCAACGGCGATCCGCATCCCGGCAACTACATCTTCCGGCCCGGCGGACAGGTGACCTTCCTCGACTACGGACTGGTCAAGCACTTCGACGACGCGGCGATCCAAGGTTTCATGTCGTTGATCCGGGCGATGGTGATCGACGACGACATGGAGCGCTACCGCCAGGAAGCCATCCGTCAGAACCTGCTCGCCCCGTCTGCTGAGGAACAGGTGTCGGGAGATCAGATTCGCCAGTACTTCGCCCACTTCTACGAGTTCGTGCTCCGCGATGAGCCGTACACGACCACTCCCGAGTACGCGTCGGCGACCGTACGTCAGATCTTCGCCTTCGATCAGGCGACCGATGGCATCGCCAAGTTCACGAACATGCCGCCGAACTACACGATCGTGCAGCGCATCAATCTCGGCCTGCTCGCGGTGTTCGGCGAACTCAACGCCACGGCCAACTGGCGGCGCATCGCTGAAGAGTTGTGGCCATTCGTGAGCGGACCGCCGTCCACACCGATGGGCGAGCGGATCATGGCCGAGTGGGGGACGGGGCGGAGCGCCTGACCGAGGCCGGACCTCCCTGCGGTCGGGGTGAACGCAGCGTCGATGACGAGGGATGTGTGCGCCGTGTGGTCAGTGTGGCTGGCGGGTTTGCGAGGGTGACAGAAACCCGCCGTCGTACGCACGTTCGATCCGATTCGGGTGAGTAGGGTGGCGCCGTGAGTGACCGTTTGGTGGTGCAAGGCGCCCGCGAACACAACCTGCGCGACATCGATGTCGACCTTCCACGGGACAAGCTGATCGTCTTCACGGGCCTGTCCGGATCCGGCAAGTCGTCGCTGGCCTTTGACACGATCTACGCCGAGGGCCAACGCCGCTACGTCGAATCGCTGTCTGCCTACGCCCGTCAGTTCCTGGGCCAGATGGACAAGCCCGATGTCGACTTCATCGAAGGACTCTCCCCGGCCATCTCGATCGATCAGAAATCGGCATCGCGCAATCCGCGCTCGACCGTCGGCACGATCACCGAGGTCTACGACTACCTCCGCCTGCTCTACGCCCGCATCGGTGTACCCCACGATCCCGAGACCGGCGAGCGGCTGGTCCGCCAGACCCCACAGCAGATCGTCGACCGCGTGCTCACGCTCCCCGAAGGCACGCGGTTCCAGGTCATCGCGCCAGTCGTGCGCGGGCGCAAGGGGACCTATGAGACCCTCGTCGCCGACTTGGCTGCCGACGGCTTCGCCCGCGTGCGCATCGACGGCGAGGTCTACGACCTGGCCGACATTGCCGGCGACGACGACGAGGGTCGACCGAAGCTCCAGCTCGAACGCTATGAGACCCACGACATCGAGGTCATCGTCGACCGGCTGGTGCAGCGCGAGGGGATCGATCGTCGCCTCACCGAGTCGCTCGAGACTGCGCTCGGCCTGGCTGAGGGCATGGCCCAAATCGAGATCGTCCCCGGGCGAGACGATGCCGACGCTGAGCCCGAGATTCTGACATTCAGCGAGCACCTGTCGCGCCCGAGTGACGGCAAGTCCTTCGAGGAGCTGGCGCCCCGCAACTTCTCGTTCAACTCTCCATACGGCGCGTGCCAGTACTGCGACGGCCTTGGCACGAACTTCGAGGTCGATCCCCAGCTCATCGTGCCCAACGACGAGCTGTCGGTCGCCCAGGGAGCGATTGCGCCGTTGGCGTCGGGGAGCTCTCGGTACTACGAGCGACTCCTCGAAGCGGTGTGCGAAGACAACGGCATCGACATCAATGCGCCATGGTCCGAGCTCACCAAGGCCCAGCACAAGGTGCTGCTGTACGGGGCGGGCACCAGCAAAGTCCAGGTCCAGTACAAGAATCGGTACGGCCGACGCCGCAGCTACCAAGCCAGCTACGAGGGTGCGATTCCGCACGTGCAGCGGCGGCACCAGGAGACCGAGAGCGACTCTGCTCGGGATCGCTGGGAGGGCTACATGCGCGAGGTGCCGTGTAGCCACTGCGACGGCGCTCGACTGCGACCGTTGTCGCTCGCAGTGACGGTCGACGAGTACAACATCGCCGAGATCTGTGGCATGTCGATCCGCGACGCCGCGAAGGTCCTGAGCGAACTCAACCTCAGCGACCGGGATCAGTTGATCGCCGCCGAGGTGATGAAGGAGATCAACGCCCGGATCGGGTTCCTGATCGATGTCGGCCTCGAGTACCTGACCCTCGGTCGTTCGGCCGGCACCCTGTCGGGTGGCGAGGCTCAGCGCATTCGACTGGCCTCACAGATCGGCAGCGGCTTGGTCGGCGTGCTCTACGTCCTCGATGAGCCGTCGATCGGTTTGCACCAGCGCGACAACAAGCGACTGATCGAGACTCTGGTGCGACTGCGCAATCTCGGCAACACGGTGCTGGTGGTCGAACACGACGAGGAGACGATTCGGGTCGCCGACCACATCGTCGACATCGGTCCGGGTGCGGGCGAGCACGGTGGCCGGGTGGTGCACTCGGGCACGGTCAAACAGCTGCTCAAGAACAAGGAGTCGCTCACCGGCCAGTACATCTCGGGAAAGAAGCAGATCCCCACACCCGAGATCCGCCGATCGATCGGCGAAGAACGATTGCGCGTGCGGGGAGCGGTCGAGAACAACCTACAGAACGTGGAGGTCGAGTTTCCGCTCGGTTGCTTCGTTGCGGTCACGGGTGTGAGCGGCTCCGGCAAGAGCACCCTCGTCAATCAGATCCTGCATCGGGCGCTCATGCAGAAGATCTACAAGTCCAAGCAGGTACCCGGTCGCCACAAGGCCGTCGACGGCATCGAGTTCCTCGACAAGGTGATCAACATTGACCAGCAGCCGATCGGGCGTACCCCCCGTTCGAATCCGGCGACCTACACCGGGGTCTTCGATCACGTCCGCAAGTTGTTCGCCAAGACCCAAGAGGCGCGGGTTCGGGGCTACATGCCCGGCCGTTTTTCGTTCAATGTCAAAGGTGGTCGCTGCGAGAGTTGCGCCGGCGACGGCACGATCAAGATCGAGATGCACTTCCTGCCCGACGTCTACGTGCCATGCGAGGTGTGCAAGGGCAGTCGGTACAACCGCGACACCCTCGACATCCTGTTCAAAGGCAAGACGATCGCCGATGTCTTGAACATGCCGGCCGAGGAAGCCCTCGAGTTCTTCTCGAACCAGCCACCGATCGCTCGCCACATGCAGACCCTGGTCGATGTCGGCCTCGGCTATGTGCGGCTCGGGCAGTCGGCGCCGACCTTGTCCGGCGGCGAGGCCCAGCGCGTCAAGTTGGCCAGCGAGCTGGCCAAGCGATCGACCGGTCACACCATCTACATCCTCGATGAACCCACGACTGGCCTGCACTTCGAGGACATTCGTAAGTTGCTCAACGTGCTGAGTCGTCTCGTCGATCAGGGCAACACCGTGTTGGTCATCGAGCACAACCTCGACGTGATCAAGACCGCTGACTGGATCATCGACCTCGGCCCGAATGGCGGCGACGGCGGGGGACTGATTGTTGCCGAGGGCACACCCGAAGAGGTCGCCCAGAACCAGGAGAGCTTCACTGGTCAGTTCCTGGCACCTGTGCTGGCGGGTCGACCCGGCTGAATGCCGTCGGGGTGCGCTCTGCGGCGGGGTGGTCCACTGGGCAGCGATAGGTCACCTAGCCTCAGGCCATGGCGAAGAATCGGCTTCGGAATCTTGGCATCCTGATCGCGGTCGGGATCCTCATCATCGGCTTTCTCACCTATTGGTTCGTCTTCCGTGACACGTCGGCGGCTTCGGTCGACTCGACCGAAGCCGCAGAGGCCCGCCAGGAGGCGTTGGCGGAGGCCGCAGCGGATGCTCCCGCCGAACCCGAGTCGGCAGCCACGGGCGACGATGCTCCGGCAGCGTCCGATGACACGGCGGGGTCCAGCACGACGGCAGGAAGCGAGGCCGCGCAGCCGGATTCGGCGGCTTCGGTGGGGAGCATCGCCGATGGGTTGTGGGCGGTCGACACCTCGATCGGCACGTTCGACGAGGCGTGTCTCGATGTCGTGTGCAGCGCAGGTTTCGTCGGATTCCGGATCAATGAGGAACTCGTCGGTTTCGGCGCCAAGACGGTCGTCGGGCGTACGCCTGTGGTGACGGGCACCATGCAAATCGCTGGCACGCAGATCACGTCGGTCGACATCGTCGCCGACATGACCGAAATCATCACCGACGACACCGGTCGAACGTCGGCGCTCAAGAGCGCGGCGGGCGGCTTGGAGACGAATACCTTCCCCGAGGCTCGATTCGTCCTGGCGGAACCGATCGAGTTGGGGGAGTTGCCGGTCGAGGGTGCCGCAGTCACCGCCGATGCGGTCGGTGACCTCACCGTGCACGGCGTGACGAATCGGGTGACCGTGCCGCTGACGGCCGAGTTGCAGGCCGGGATCATCGTGGTGTTCGGGAGCCTGGTCGACATGGAGCTGTCGGACTACGACATCCCCAAGCCCACCAGTGTGGTCGTGCTGTCGGTGGAGGAGATCGCCACGATGGAGTTGCAGCTCTTCTTCCGCCGCTGACACGCCACGTTGCGGGGCCTGTCCAACAGGCTCTTGACAAGGCTCCACGCCTTGTGAAACGCTTCACATGTTATGTGAAGAATTGCACAAGCTCCCCGCGGCTGATCGGGGAAGCGGGGAAGTGGGCCCGTCATGCGTATCGAGAGCATCGCCATACCGATGATTCGCCAGGTTGTGAAGCGACCTCGGTTGGCCGACTATCTGTTCCGGTTCGACCGGTGGGGCAACCCGTTCAGCTTGGAGGCGGTGGCCAATCCCCAGATCTCGCTCGACCTGATGCGTCAGGACGACCCGGTGGTCTGGCGCGCGCCGTATCAGCAGTGGTTCGTCCATGGGTACGACGAAGCGCGGGAGGTACTGGCATCGCCGCATGTCGGCACGGCAAACCAGATGGACACCCTGCTCGACGTCCGTCCCTACAACCAGCTCAACGAGCGCTCGCAGTCGTTCTTCCGGAATCTGATGCTGCTGACCGACCCACCCCAACACACCCGTCTGCGAAAGCTGGTGAACCGGGCCTTCACACCGCGGCAGGTGACGAGGTTGGAGCCACGCCTGGAGGAGATGGCCGACCGCCTGATTGCCGGGTTCGGCGACGAGGTCGAGTTGATGGGCGATTTCGCAACCGAGTTCCCGGCTGCGGTGATCTCCGAGCTGCTCGGCTTTGGCCACGGCGAGTGGCGCTGGCTCGATGCCGCCGGCCAAGTGCTCGTGCAGGCGCTGGACCCGTTTCGAGGCTTCGACCCGGCCGAGATGGGTACCGCGGTCGCGACCTTCGGGGATCGTATTCTCGCCGCCGCGGAGGAACGCCGGCTCGATCCGGGTGAAGACGTGCTGACCGGCTTGGCACTGGCCGAGGCCGATGGCGATCGCCTGAGTGAGGACGAGCTCGTGTCGGTCGCTGGTCTGATTCTGGTCGCCGGCTTCGAGACCACGGCAATGATGTTCGGGTATGCGTTGATGGCGCTGCACGATCATCCGGATCAGCTCGAGCTGATCCGGGAGCGCCCCGACCTGTGGCCGAATGCCGTCGAGGAGATCCTCCGTTACGAGACGTCGGTTCGGAGCGACCCTCGCACCGCGCTCGAGGACTTCGAACTCGCCGGGAAGCAAATCAAGGCCGGCCAGAACATCCTGGTCATGAACCACGCCGCGAACCGGGACCGTCGTCGGTTCGCCGACGCCGACGAACTCCGGCTCGACCGTGAGAACCCCTCGCCGATCTCATTCGGGCATGGCATCCACTACTGCCTGGGGGCCAACCTCGCTCGGGCCGAGCTGCGGATCGGCCTGCCGCGTCTCATCGAAGCACTCGGCGATTATCGGATCGACCGGGACCGCATCGTCTGGCGCGAGTCGATCACCTTGCCCGGACCAGCACGTCTTCCCATTCGCACGGGCGAGCGCGCGGCAGCAACGCCGCGCGTGCCTGTCCGTTCTCGGGCGGGTTCTTCCCCCTCGAAGTAACCCCACCCGCCCGAGAACGGCTCAGGTCGAGCCGGCAAACGCCGGAGAACGCTTGGCTAGAAGTCCGCGAGCGCCTTGGCGAGGGCCACCCGGTACTTGTCGACGTTTGCCAGCTTGACCGTGTCGTAGCCGCGCACCATGTCGTAAAGGCCGGCGATCTCGACCGCCTGGTCGTAGTTCTCGGCGGTGAGCTTCGACGACAAGGTCGTGACCAGCTCTCGGTACTCGTCGATCAGCTCACGCTCGGTGCGGCGTTCGTCGGTGCGTCCGAAGGGGTCCAGACGCGTGCCGCGCAACCGCTTGGTTCGTAGCAAGCCCTGGAACATCGCCTTGCCGGCGGTCTCGGGGATGCCGATCTTCCTGTCGTAGCCGGCGGCCTTCAGCGTGGGCGGCTTGAGTTGGTAGCTCACCGAGGCGTTCGGTCCGAAGCGCTGCTTGGCGCGGTCGGTCAGATCGGACTTGAGCGCCAGGCGAGCGACCTCGTATTCGTCCTTGTACGCCATGACCTTGTACAGCATCCGGGCGACGGTTTCGGAGAAGTCGGTGCGATTTCCGACGGCGGCCTCGGCCTGACGGACCGCAACGAGGTCATCGGTGTACTGCTGGGCGTAGGCCTTGCTCTGGTAGGCGATGAGCTCGGGCAGCCGCCAGGCGAGAACCTCGCGGAGGGTCTCGCCTCCACCGATGGCGTCGGCCATCTTGGCGGATGCGCCCGTCAGCTCGGGGGCCGCGGGCCCGGTCGTCGTGTCGGCGGAGTCGTCGAGTGCATCGAGAAGGCCCGGCTCCACGGCCAGACGGCGTCCGAGGCGGAACGCTTCGAGATTCGTGTCGATTGCGACACCGTTCAGCTGAATGGCCTGCTCGATGCTGTCGGCGGTGACCGGCAAGAGGCCCTTCTGGAACGCCAGGCCGACGACCAGCACGTTGGCCGCCGGCTGGCTGGCGAACACCCGCCGACCGATGCCCGCGGCGTCGAGCCACGTGTTGTTTGCGGCCTTGGTCGCGCCGTCGATCGCCGACTGAAACTTTGCCAGCTCGGGGAAGAACTCGGCGCCACGACCGGAAACCATCGCCCCGGTCGGAACGAGTGCTGTCGAGACCACGGCGGTCGTCCGATCGGGCGCAGCACGATTGATGTTCTTGGTGGCGGTCAGCAGATCGAACGCCAGCAGGGCATCGGCAGCACCGTCGCCGATCCGGTTGGACCCGGTGATGAGATCGTCCTGCTCGTCGACGGTGATCCGCAGGTTCGAGACGACCGGGCCGCCCTTCTGAGCCAGGCCGGTCTGGTCTAGGGCCGAGGAGTACTTGCCGTCGAGCATCGCCGCCGTGGCGAGGATCTGGTTCACGGTCACGACGCCGGTGCCACCGATGCCGACGAGTAGCACGTTGGCATTGTCCGGAATGGCCGGCGAGGTGGGTACCTCGCCATCCGGAACGCCGGCGAGGGCGGCCTTGGTCGGCGTGTAGTCGGGGTCGATCTCGACCGTGACGAAGGCGGGACAATTTCCGCCGAGGCACGTCAGATCGAAGTTGCACGACTCTTGGTGGATCTGCGTCTTGCGGCCGAAGGGCGTAGCGACGGGGTGCACCGATGCACAGTTCGAGACATCGCCGCAGTCGCCGCATCCCTCGCAGATGTCCTCGTTGATCATGATGCGAGTTGTCGGCGTTTCGATCGTGCCGCGCTTGCGTCCTCGGCGAAGTTCGGCGGCGCACTGCTGGTCATAGATGAGGACCGTCACGCCCGGTACGTCACGGAGCTCGCGCTGTACGTCGTCGAGCTTGTCGCGGTGCTCGACCCGGCATCCCTTGGCGAAGACGGCGTTGTCGGGATACTTGTCGACGTCGTCGGCGACGACGACGACCCGAGCGACACCCTCGGCGGCGAGCGAGAGGGTCAGATCAGGGACGGTCTGGGCGCCGGCGGCGTCCTGACCTCCGGTCATGGCGACCGTGCCGTTGTAGAGGATCTTGTAGGTGACGTTGGTCCCGGCCGAGACGGCTTGGCGTATCGCCAGCGAGCCGGAGTGGGCATACGTCCCGTCGCCAAGGTTCTGGAAACGATGTTCCTCATCGAGGAACGGCGCCATGCCGACCCATTGCACGCCTTCGCCGCCCATGTGGGTGATGCCGAAGTTCTCGCGCCCCATGCCGAGCGCCATGCCGTGGCAGCCGATGCCGCCGCCGGACATCGAGCCGTCAGGCAGAACGGTCGAGCGATTGTGGGGGCAGCCGGAACAGAAGTAGGCCGAGCGATTTGGCAGCTTGTTGGCCTCGGAAGTGATCGCGACCGGAATCAGCTGGCGCGGCTTCTGCAAGGTGTCGGCAGGCAACACCCGCCCGAGCCGATCGCGAAGCGGGCTATCGAGGTCTTCGGCCAAGAGACCGCCGTAGTGCTTGAGCATCGGCCGACCTTCGTCATCGTGCTTGCCGAGCACCCTGGGGGCGTCGGTGCGGCCGTACAGGAGGTCGCGGATCTGGGCTTCGATGAACGACCGCTTCTCCTCGATGACGATGATCTCCTGGAGACCGTCGGCGAAGCGGGTGAGCCCGTCCGGTTCGAGCGGCCAGATCATGGCCGGCTTGTAGAGCCGAATGCCGGCTGCCGCGAGATCGTCGTCGCTCTTGAGTCCCATGGTGGCGAGCGCATCGCGGAGCTCGCCGTAGACGGGCCCGGCGGCAACGATGCCGACGGTGGCCGGAGCATCGGCCGCGCCGATGATGCGGTCGAGCCCGTTGGCGGCAACGAAGCGCTTGGCGGCCTCGAGCCGTGGCCCGAACATGTCCTGTTCGGTCGACATCGAGAATGGGGCGATCAGGGTCGCCGTCTGGACATGCTTGAACGGCTTGCCGTCGATCTCGAAGTCCGGGGTGATCACGCTGAGGCGATCGGCATCGGTTCGTACCGTCATGTAGGCGTCGGCGACATTGCTGTGGATCTTGAAGCCGACCCAGGCGCCGGAGAACCGGGACAACTCGTAGCCGTAGCGTCCGTAGTCGAGGACTTCCTGCACGCTGGCGGGATAGAGGGTGGGGAGCGCCATGTCGGCGAGCGCCCACTCCGAGGCCGAGGCGATCGTCGACGACTTGCAGAACGGATCGTCGCCGGCGACCGCGAGCACACCGCCGTTCGGGTGCACGCCGGACGAGTTGGCGTGGCGGATGGCGTCGCCGCTGCGATCCACGCCGGGCCCTTTGCCGTACCACATGCCGAGGACACCGTCGACGTTGGCGTTCTCCTCCATAGCGATCTGCTGACTGCCCCACACCGCAGTCGCGCCAAGGTCTTCGTTGACGCCGCTGATGAAGCGGATGCCATGTGCCATCAGGATTTCGCGGTCGGCGTCGTAGGCCTGGTCCATGCCACCAACGGGCGAGCCGCGATAGCCCGAGATGAGGCCACCGGTGTTCAGTCCCTTGGCTCGGTCGGCCCGCGCCTGGTCCAACAGCAGGCGCATGAGCGCCTGGATGCCGGACATGGCCACCATGCCCTCGGTGGCGGCCATCCGGTCGGACAGGGAGTACTCCGTCGCAGTCATGGCCCAAAACTAATCCACCCGGTACCTCCGACGAATTCTGGACATTTGCCGTCGACTGCCGGGTGCAGATGTCCACAGAATGTGACGGGAAGCGGCCGGGGGTGGACGGGGAAGCGACGTAGAGTCGGATGGATGGTGCAGCGACCCGAGGCCGGATCGATTCCGACGACGCCTGGCTCGTACCAATTCAAGGATGCAGCCGGTCGCGTGCTCTACGTGGGCAAGGCCAAGAACCTGCGTAGCCGCTTGTCCAACTACTTCCAGAACCCCCGGAATCTGCAGACTCGCACCGCCCAAATGGTGGCCGAGGCCGACACCGTCGAGTGGATCCAGGTCGCCAACGAGGTCGAGGCGTTGCTGCTCGAATACTCGCTGATCCAGCGTCATCAGCCTCGCTACAACGTCCGGTATCGCGACGACAAGAGCTATCCGTTCCTGGCGATCACGCTCGCCGACGACTGGCCCCGGGCGATGGTCATCCGTGGCAAGAAGAAGAAGGGCAACCGCTACTTCGGTCCCTATGGTCATGCCTATGCGATCCGCGAGACGCTCGACCTGCTGCTGCGGACGTTCCCGATCCGCACATGCACGGCGGGCAAATTCAACCGCCACGAGCGTCTCGGCAAGCCGTGCCTCGACTTCCACATCGAGAAGTGCGCCGGGCCGTGCGTCGGCGAGATCAGCTCCGAGGACTACCGCGAACTGACCGGCGAGTTGATCCGGTTCCTCGAAGGTGACACCGACGAGATCGTCGCCCGCCTCGAACGGGACATGCAACGGGCCAGCGATGAACTCGAGTTCGAGCTGGCGGCCCGCTATCGCGATCGGCTTCTCAGCGTCCGGAAGGCGATCGAGAAGAACCAGATGGTCGGCGCGCGCAGCGAGGACTTCGACGTGATCGGGCTGGTCGACGACGAACTCGAAGCGGCGGTGCAGGTTTTCTTCGTCCGCAAAGGTCGCGTGCTCGGCCGGCGTGGCTTCATCGTCGACAAGGCCGAGCCGCTCGACCGCCCTGAGCTGGTCGCCCGAGTCCTCGAGCGTCTGTACTTCGACGACAACCCGCTCGGGCATCCCAAGCGGGTGTTCGTCCCCGACCTTCCGGCCAGCCAGGACCTCTACGAGGAGTGGATGTCGGAGCAACGGGGAAGCAAGGTCGTGATCCAGGTTCCGCAGCGAGGCGACAAGCGCGAGCTCGCCGAAACGGTCACCCAGAACGCTCGTGAGTCGTTCCAACGGCATCGGCTGAAGCGCCAAAGTGACCACAACAGCCGGAGCCGGGCGATCAACGAATTGCAGGAGTACCTGGGGCTACCGATGTCGCCGCTGCGGATCGAGTGCTACGACATGAGCCACATCCAGGGCAGCGACTACGTCGGTTCGATGGTGGTTGTCGAAGACGGCCTGGCCAAGAAGAGCGACTATCGCCGATTCAAGATCAGGACGGTCGAAGGCAACGACGACTTCGCTGCGATGGAAGAAGTCCTGCGCCGCCGATTCACGAACTATCTCGCCGAGCGCGACCAGCCACCAGACCAGTGGGGCAAGTTCGCGTACCCACCCCAGCTCTTGCTGGTTGATGGCGGCAAGGGTCAGTTGACCTCCGCGGTGCGGGTGCTCGATGACCTCGGCCTCCGCGAGGAGATCCCGGTCGCCTCGCTCGCCAAGCAGTTCGAGGAGGTCTTCGTTCCCGGCCAGAGCGAGCCGATCATGCTGCCGCGCCAGAGCGAGGCCCTGTACATGCTCCAGCGGATCCGCGACGAGAGCCACCGGTTCGCCATCACGTACCACCGCCAGCTGCGGAACAAGCGCATGCGCAAGTCGTTCCTCGACGACATCCCAGGACTCGGCGAGACACGACGCAAGCGACTGATCAAGGAGATGGGTGGTATCCGAGCCGTCAAAGCCGCCACCCTCGACACGCTCAAGGACCTGAGCTGGCTACCCGATGCGGTCGCCGAGTCGCTCTATGCCAAGGCCCATCCCGACGAGGACTTCGAGGCACGTTCCGGTGAGGTCTTCGCCGAGGAGGAGGAATGACCGGCGACCGCTCGGAATCCGTCGAGCCGGCGGACTTGTGGGAGGAACACGCCGACTGGTGGCAGCGCGAGTTCACCAGCGGTGCCGATGCCGAGTACGAGGAGCAGATCATCCCGCTTGCGCTCGACCTACTGGCCGGGCGCGATCGCATCCTCGACGTCGGGACCGGTGAGGGTCAGATCGCGCGTCGGCTCTTCGACCAGGACGCAGACACCGTGATCGGCGTCGATCCCACGGCCGCCCAGGTTGTCGAGGCGGTTCGTCTCGGCGGTGGCCCGCAGTATGGCCGAGCGGGTGCCGACGAATTGCCGTTTCCCGACGACTGCTTCGACGCCGCGCTGGCGTGCCTGGTCTACGAACACATCGACGCGATGGACGCCTCGATGCACGAGACCGCCCGAGTGCTGCGCCCCGGCGGTCGCTTCGTGTTGATGCTCAACCACCCGCTGTTACAGACGCCCGGCGCCGGCTGGATCGACGACCAGTGGCTCGATCCTCCTGAGCGCTACTGGCGCATCGGTCCGTACTTGCAGGAGTCGGAGACGGTCGAGCAGGTGCAGAAGGACGTGTACATCCCGTTCGTCCACCGGCCGCTCAGCCGCTACGTCAACGCTATGGTCGAGGCGGGCCTCGTGCTTCGGCGGATGATCGAGCCGTCGCCGCCCGAGGGCTTCCTTGCCCGCAACGACAGCTATCGCGAGGCGGCGATGATCCCGAGACTGCTGGTCCTCGTCGCCGACAAGGCCTGATCGCGACGTCGTCGGCCGCAAGATCTCGGTGCAAGTGCCGACAGGGGGTCGGTGCCGGGTCCTAGCCTGAGAGATGTGGAGTTCGCTGTCGTCACCGGCCAATCGGGTGCAGGTCGCTCTCAGGCCGCGAACTTCCTCGAAGATCTCGGCTGGTTCGTGATCGACAATCTGCCGAGCGCGCTCATACCGAAGGTGTCGGAGCTGGCGGGTGAATCCGGCGCTCGCTACGACCGAGTCGCGTTGGTGGCCGGCGGGGGAGAAGACCCGACCGACATCAGCAACGCGCTGCGGATCCTGCGGACCAACGAGGACAGCCGCCTGCGGGTCGTCTTCCTGCAGGCGAGCACACCGACCCTGGTCCGGCGGTACGAGTCGACCAAGCGACCGCACCCATGGGACGGTTCGATCCCGTTGCTCGAGGCGATCGAGGCCGAGCGATCCGCGCTCGAGCTGCTTCGGGCCGAGGCGGACATGGTCATCGACACCTCGAACTTGAGTGTGCATCAGCTGCGCGATCGCATCGAGGCCGAGTTCTCGACGCCGAGTGGCGAGCGGGCGATGAGCGTCCGCATCGTGAGCTTCGGCTACAAGCACGGTCTGCCGATCGATGTCGATGTCGTACTCGACTGTCGATTCCTGCCGAACCCCCATTGGATCGAGGAGTTGCGACCGCTCACGGGCCGAGACCCCGAGGTTGCGACGTTCTTGGAGGGCCAGGAAATCACGCCCGACTTCCTCGACCGCCTGTACTCGTTGCTGGACTTGCTCGTCCCCGCGTATGAGCGCGAGGGCAAGAGTTACCTATCGATTGCGGTGGGCTGCACCGGTGGTCAGCACCGGTCGGTGTGGGCGGCCCGACAGCTGCGCGAGCACCTCGAACAGCAGGGCTACCATCCACGCGTGTCGCATCGCGACCTTGATCGCGCCTGACGCATCGAACATCTCGTCCCCCCAACACACTCCTCAGGAGGGCTCCCATGACGATTCGCGTGGGAATCAACGGCTTCGGCCGCATCGGTCGCAACGTGATGCGCGCCGCCAAACAGCGCGGCGCCGATATCGACTTCGTCGCCGTCAACGACCTCGGCGAGCCCGAGACGATGGCGCACCTGCTGCGCTACGACACGGTCTTCGGTCAGGCGCCGTTCGAGGTCACGATCGGCGAAGGCGAGATCACGGTCGACGGGGATCGCATGGAGTTCCTGTCCGAGCGCGACCCGTCGCAGCTGCCCTGGCGCGATCTCGGCGCCGACGTCGTCCTCGAGTGCACGGGTGTGTTCAAGAAGCGTGACCAGGCGGCTGCCCACCTAGACGCCGGCGCCAGCAAGGTCGTGATCTCCGCCCCGAGCCCCGATGCCGATGCGATGGTCGTCATCGGCGTCAATGACGACGCGCTCGACCCGGAGAGCGACGTGATCGTCTCCAACGCTTCGTGCACGACCAACTGCTTTGCCCCAATGGTCAAGGTGCTCGACGATGCCTTCGGCGTCGAGCGGGGCCTGATCACCACGATCCACGCCTACACCGGCACGCAGAACATCGTCGACGCACCTCACAAGGACCTGCGACGGGCCCGGGCCGGTGCGGTCAACCTGATCCCGACATCGACGGGCGCTGCAAAGGCGACTGGCCAAGTGCTCGAGCACCTGCTCGGCAAGCTTGACGGCATGGCGATGCGGGTTCCCGTTCCGGCCGGAAGCGCGACGGACTTCGTGGGGAACCTCTCCCGCTCGGTCACGGTCGACGAGGTGAACGAGGCGTTCCGGGCGGCCGCCGAGGGCGCGATGGCCGGTGTGCTCGCCTACAACGAGGATCCGATCGTGTCGTCGGACATCGTGGGAAGACCGGAGTCCTGCATCTTCGATGGGCCGCTGACCATGGTCATGGGGGGCGACATGATCAAGATCATGGGTTGGTACGACAACGAGTGGGGCTATTCGAATCGCATGATCGACTTGGCGCTGCGCCTGGCCGGTGCCGCATGAGCGGCGTCCCGCGTCTCGAAGACCTCGGCGACCTGCAGGGCAAGCGTGTGCTGTGCCGTGTCGATTTCAACGTTCCGCTGCGCGACGGCGACGGCGGACGGGAGATCGCCGACGACCTGCGTATCCGTGCGGCACTGCCGACCCTGCGGTACCTCCTCGACGCCGGAGCGTCGGTCGTTGCGTGCAGTCACCTGGGACGGCCCAAAGGCGAGGTCGTCCCCGGGCTGAACATGGACCCGGTTCGGGCACGACTCGGTGAGCTGTTGCCAGGGATCGAGGTCCTCGAGAACTTGCGCTTCAACCCGGGCGAGACCGGCAATGACCCGGCGTTCGTGGCCGAGTTGGTCGACGGCGTCGATGCGTACGTGAACGATGCCTTCGGGGCGTCGCATCGTGCCCACGCCTCGATCGTCGGACCGCCGCGGCACGTACCTTCGGCAGCAGGCCGCCTCCTGGAGAAGGAGGTCGAGGTGCTCGGCGGCATGCGAGAGCGGACCAAGAAGCCGTTCGTCGCCGTGCTCGGTGGATCCAAGGTCAGCGACAAGCTCGGGGTGATCGAGGCGCTGCTCCGGCGTTGCGACCGGCTCATCGTTGGTGGTGGCATGTGCTTCACCTTCCTGGCGGCGCAGGGCAACCAGGTCGGAGCATCGCTGCTCGAGGAGGACATGATCCCGACGTGTCGGGACCTGCTCGACCGCGCCGAGGGGCGGATCGTCGTGCCCCACGATCTGACGGCCCTTGGCCCCGGCGGCGTGATCGGCGATCCGAGCGCCCCCGGCGAGGTGCGCCAGGCCGGCACGAGCCTGCCCGACGGGTGGATGGGTCTCGACATAGGACCCGGCACCGCAGCCGAGTTCACCGACTACATCCTCGACGCGCGGACCGTTTTCTGGAACGGCCCGATGGGGGTGTTCGAGGACCCACGCTTCGCGGCGGGCACACGCACGGTGGCCCGGGCGATGGCCGACAGCCGGGCCTACACGGTCGTCGGCGGAGGCGACTCCGCGGCAGCGGTCGCCGAGTTCGGCATGGCGCGAGACTTCGACCACATCTCGACCGGTGGGGGAGCTTCGCTGGAACTCCTGGAGCAGGGAGATCTTCCCGGCCTCGAAGCGCTGCGGAACACCGCCGGCTGAGGCACACTGGCCATCCGGACGAGGTCCGGCCGACAAGAGCGAGAAGGAGCCCTCGTGGCCTCACGCATGCCGATCATCAGCGGCAACTGGAAGATGAACCTGAATCACTTCGAGGCGATTCAGCTGGTGCAGAAGCTGGGCTACCAGCTCGACAAGGACGACCACGCCAACGTCGAGGTCACCCTGCACCCATCCTTCACGAACATCCGCTCGATCCAGACGCTGCTCGATGCCGACGGGATCCCGATCCGACTCGGCGCCCAGAACTGCCACTGGGACGACAGCGGCGCCTGGACCGGCGAGGTGTCGGCAACGATGCTCGCCAAGCTCCAGGTCCGCTACGTGATCTGTGGCCACAGCGAGCGGCGCGAGCTCCTCGGCGAAACCGATGAGCAGGTCAACGGCAAGATCAAGGCGGTCTTCAAGCACGAGATGACCCCGATCCTGGCCGTGGGCGAGACCCAGGAAGAGCGCGATGCCGATGCGACCGAGGCCAAGGTCGTCGGCCAGCTCGAGGCGGCATTGACCGGTGTCGGTGGCGGCAAGGTCGCCTCGATGGTGATCGCCTATGAGCCGATCTGGGCGATCGGCACGGGGCTGACGGCGACGACTGCCGATGCGCAGGCCGTATGTGCGCTCGTGCGTGAGACCGTTGCCCGCTTGAAGGGCAAGGAGGCCGCCGCTGGTGTGCGGATCCAGTACGGCGGCTCCGTCAAGCCGACGAACATCTACGACATCATGGCCCAGAAGGACATCGACGGGGCCCTGGTCGGTGGTGCGAGCCTGGAAGCCGAGTCGTTCGCCCGCATCTGCCAGTACCGCCTCCAAGGCTGAGCCTGTCGATCGCTTGAGGGACGGTCAGAGCTCCATCTCGGTGAGGCCGGCGATGGACTCGGTCGTGACGATGCCGATCGGCTGACCGTCCGCATCGACGACGACGACGGCGGCCGTGCTGTAGGTCGCCATCACACGTGCCGCCTCGGTCGCTACCGCCTCGGTCGACACGGCCGGGACGTTGCGTAGGCAGTCCCGCACGACGGCCTCGTCGCCCTTGTCGAACAAGGCCGATGCAATGTCGTTCAGCACCAGAAGGTCGCAGCCATTCTCGCTGACGACGGGCAGGCCGGGAAGGTGGACGTCGCCACCGAGTCGGTCGAGCACGTCGACCAGGCGATCGTCGGGTGACACGACCAGCACATCTCGCTCGGTGACCTCCGAGACCGGGCGGCCCAGGCGCCGTTCGAGACGGCCTTTGCGTTCGTCGAGTTGCCCGGCCGCGACGGAGTCACCGCCCATCGCCAGCTGAGAGACCGCGGTCGCCATGAGCGCCGGGATGACGAACTCCGCCCGTCCCGTGGTCTCGGCGACGAACATGACGGCGGCGAGCGGGGTGCGGTATGCGGCGCCGAGGACCGACGCGAGCCCGATCGCAGCGAACAAGCCTGCGGACTGTTCGTCGACCACGATCTCCACGAGTCGCCCCAGCAGCATGCCGACGACGACGAGCGGGATGAAGAGCCCGCCGACACCGCCGCCGACCAGGGTTGCCGAGGTCGCCAGGATGCGGAGCCCGAGGATCGCCAGGATCACCCAGAAGCCCCACTGCGGGTCGAGGACCAGGTCGACGACCTTCTCCGCTCCGGGACCGAAGGTGATCGATTCCTCCACCAGTTCCAGCGAGATCAGGACGCTCGCGGCGAGCACGGCGGCGGCACCCGGGAGTCGAACGGCGAGCGGCAGCTTCTTCGCGGAATCCTTCGCCGAGCGGAACAGGCGAGCCGTTGCGCGAGCCAGGAAGCCACCGAGCAGTCCGATCAGCAGTGCGCCGAGAATCTCCGAGGTCGAGGTCTCACCGATCATGCGGAAGCGCAGGAGTGGATCGTCGCCGATCAACGGCACGAAGACGAGGTAGGCCGCAGCCGAGGCGACCAGGGCTGGCAGCAATGCGTGACGGGCAAGGTCGCGTCGATACGGCGACTCGAGGGCGAACAGCACGCCGGTCGCCGGTGCCTTGAATACCGCGGAGACGCCGGCGGCGGCACCAGCCACGAGGAGTGCGCGATGGCGAGGGCCGTCGTAGCGCGGAAGGCGGGCGCCGGTGAACCGCCCGACCGTCGCCCCCAGGTGCACCGCCGGGCCTTCGAAACCGAGTGCGCCACCGCTGCCCAGCGTGGCGGTCGCCGCCGCGAGCTTCCCGGGCAGGTCCCGGGGCGGAAGCGAGGCATCGCCATGGAACGCCTTGATGTACTCGTCGCTGGTCGACGAGTCGGTGCGGGACAGGCGCAGCACGACTGCGGTCACCACGAGACCGATGCCGGGGAGGACTGCCAGGGCCCAGCGCGGCGCCTCTTCGGCATCGTGCAACAGCCACTCGATCGCGACCCACTCGACGATCGCCACGCCACCACCCACGACCGCCCCGACCAGGGCGTAGACGAGGAAATCGGTGGCATTGCGGATTCCCTGACCGGCGGTCGCATTCGCCTGTTCGGCGAGCCGGCTTCGCAGCCGTCGACGAATGCCATCGAACTTCACCGAGATCAGCCTAGGTCCGGCGGACATGCGGGTCGTGCTTCGCGAACCGTCCACGGTCGTTCTCGAACATGGCGTCTGGATATCCAATAGTGTGGGCGTCAAGTCCTGAAGTCAGGACGAAGACAACGTTCGCGAGCGGGGGCAGAACGATGAATACGGAACGTGACACCGACGCCGGCGTCTCGACGTCCAAGTACGTCGAGACCGGTCCGAGCAGTGCGTGGACGCTCGCCGAAAACCAAGCGTTCGCGGTTGGGGACATCGACGGGGATGGGGTCGACGAACTCGTCATCTTCGACCCACACATGCCGGGATTCGGGGTGATCACGGAGTTCTCGTACGGGGATCTGCTGCCGAAATGGTCCGACTCGACCGACACCCAGTTGTTGACGTGGTGGCGCGGAGGCAGTTCCGTGCAGGCACCGGACGACGCTGGGAAGGACGGGTCCGATCCGTTCTCGCTCGAGCTCGGGAGTGACCTGCGCTTCGTGTTGAGCGACGTCGACGGCGACGGCGTCGACGAGCTGTGCATCGTCTCGGGTCAATGGCCCTACACGAGCGGCTTTCTCGCGGTGCTCGAATGGAACGGGAGTCGATTCGCGATCGCTGCGCACGTGGCGGGAACTGTGCAGGTACCTGGCGGCCCCGGCGGCGGCGCTGTGGTGACCGGCACCACGGAGATTCATGACGCAAACCTCAGTGGTCGAGGGTCCCAGATCGTCCTGTGGAACCCCGCGTTCGAGACGATGGAGATCTGGGAGTTGGAGGATGGGGAGCTGAAGCAGCTGCTCCATGCGCACGGGTCCATTCCGACGCGTGGGGTGCCGACGGACTGGATCATCGCCGACTCCACCACCATGACCTTCGGTTCGCCTGCAGGGGGCACGACCGAAGATCTCCTGCTGGTCGAGGGGCAACGCGCCGCACTGCTGCGGTGGGAGGTCGGAGCGTTCACCTCATTGCCCGTCGGCGATCTCTTCGGTGCCGACGACGCGGGGCGAGCAGTCGAACTGTCGGCGGTTGCGTATCCGGTTGAGCTCGTCTTCGCCGACCTGAGCGGTGATGGCAAGGACGAGCTGCTGGTCGTCGACTGCGCCGGGCGATTGGCGGCGTTCACCCTCACTGCCAGCGGCTTCGTCGGCCGCTATCAAGATGCGCCATTCGTGGTCGGTGCCGACGCAGCGCTCTGTCGCGTCAGATCGGCCAGCACTCCTGATGTCGTGGCACACGGAGTCGTCGACGGCGACGGTCGGATCGCTCGACTCTCGGTACTGAGCATGCATGGCGGGCAGGTCGTGCAAGGCGTTTCGCCGCTCGACGTCTCGGACCAGAACTATGGGCCACACCTGCAAGGCGCCTGCTTGCGACCGGGTGAGTGGAGCGTCGTCCTAGGACCGCCCACTCCGTTGCGAATCGCGAGCAGCCCCGGCAGAGGCTCGGGGCCAGTGCAAGGCCTCGGGATGGTTGGCTGGCATGGGGCCACCGCAATGATCGAGCACGCCGCCGACTTCGGTGATCGGGTGCCGGCTTGGTCGATCGGACTGTTGTCCGCTGCGCCACGCGATGGCAGCATCGTGGATCCGAACCCCGAGTACTTCGACCGGCTCACTGACGTGAACACGATCGCCACCAACGGCCGAGACGCCGCCCTCACCACGGTTGGGGCGAACCTCCGCCTCCCCGGCGCGAGGGGACAGGGCGAGTCGTTCGAGTTCGAGCTCACAGAGCAGGCCGGGACGGTCGCAAGCGAGCTGCTGGGACTCGCAGTACCTGTGCTCGGTATCGCGTTGCAGGAAGTCGTCAGTCTGTCCGAGGCGATCGCCACCAGCTATGCCGCCGACGACGCGCCACCGGTATCCGCGACGGCGTCGATCGCCGAGCTCCATGATCTCTACGTGGACAAGTTCAGCACGGGCGGTACGGTCCAGGTGGCTGGATGGCAGGACGATCTGGGCCATCGGCTTACGGCGTCGAAGCTGTTGACGCACATGACGTCGCCTCGATCGAGCGGCTTTGGACCGTGGCATGTCACCTCCGCCGACCTCCAGACCCAGGCTGCAGCCTTCAACGAGGATCTGCGGCGCCAACTTCGGTTGGGTCTCTATCGGCAGCTTCTCCCGATTCTGCGCTACCGGATCTGGGTCTGGTACGACGTGCCCGCGCCGTATCCGTGCCGCTTGGTCGCTCGAGGCACCGCCGGCGGCGGCATCCAGTGGGTATGGGAGCCGATGACCGATGCTCCATGGCGAGCCTTCATGGCCGATTCGATCGAGTCGAGTGATGGCTACAACGTCTGGGCCCTCGTGCCGAATCAGCCGCTCGACAAGGAACGAGGTCCGGAGGAGTTCGCGCCGGACACCCTCACCGAGGATCTCTTCACGACGATCGGCTACTCACAGGAGGACTTCTTCCGTTCGAACGGATTCGACAGCAATTTGGCCCAGCAGGTGGTCAAGGACGACTAGCCGGAATCGCCGTGCCCCGGGTCACGTGCCGAGGAAGGCGAGGTCGGGGCAGGTAGCGTGGGGCGCCGTGGAATGGGTACTGATTCCGATTGACGTTGCCGCAGCCATTGGGCTGATCATCCTCGTGCTGCTCCACAGTGGCCGTGGTGGCGGCCTCAGCGACATGTTCGGTGCGGGCATGGGGTCGACCGCGGCCGGGTCCACCGTCGTCGAGAAGAACCTGGATCGGATCACGATCGTGCTGTCGCTGATCTTCGGCTTCTGCACCCTGGCGCTCGCCCTTCTGCTCGACGTCTGATCCGTCGAATCGTTCAGTGGCGGGCCGCATTTCGGTGCGCAATCGTCGCTGCGAGCGGTAGCATCACTTTCCGTTCACAACTGAACAGCCACGTCGGAGTGGCGGAATTGGCAGACGCGCTGGCTTGAGGGGCCAGTGCCCGTTAAGGGCGTGGGGGTTCAAGTCCCCCCTCCGACACCAGATCGATCCCCCAGGCCGCCGGCCCGGGCGATTCGCCGCTTTGCGCCGCTTGTCATCACAAGTGTCAATGCCGGGCCGCTGGTGTGCAGCATCTCCAAGCCATGCTGGTGGCGAGCGAGTTGCGTACTGTTCGTGAGACACCTGTCGCAGGCTCTCCGCTTGGTGTGCGCTCATTGCTCCATGATTTGCTAAGTTGTGTCGCCAGTGGGACAGTTCGAATCCGATCGGGCCTTGCTCGATTTGGCGGTGACTCTTGCGCTGGCG
>JBCCIC010000028.1:0-15411 GCA_039028435.1 Actinomycetota bacterium
GCCGCTCGTGGAACGACTCATCACGCTTGCGGTTCTTGCGTTCCTTCGCCAGTCTCTTGCCGGCATCGACAGATGACTTCTTGATCCGGTCGATGAAGTCCTGATCCGTCGCCGCCGAGCTGTCATCCGAAGCAGCGTCGGCGATCGTGTCGAGCTTCTCCTCCGACAAATCACCGGCCGCCAGGTCGTCACCCAACGACTGGTTCTTCGCAACCGCCGCAGCCCGAGCCGCCGCCTTACGCGCCGAAGCCTTCGAACGAGCCCCACCGGCTCGGGCTTGGCGGCGGGCTCGGGTGTCGTCGCCGTCGGCACCGATCTCGGCCGCCAAACGGCGTACCTCGGCAGCGTCCAACTTGGAGCGACCGAGCACGCAGCGGCGTTGCACATCGGCCAATGGCAATTCGTCGAGTTCGGCGACCAGCGCATCGAAACGCTGCCCCCAACACTCCGTCGAACCAACCGCTGCCATGCCTCCGACTCTGACAGAGGGGTGTGACAAGCTCGCCCGAAACCGCCCTCCCCGAAGGAACTCCTCGAAGGAAATTCCGTCAGTCGCGGAAGTTGCCGTACTGCATCGGGAAGTCGAAGTCGCCCTCTTTCAGGGCTGCGATGACGTCCTGGAGCGCGTCGCGCTTCTTGCCCGAAACCCGCAACTGGTCGCCTTGCGTTGAGCTCGAAACGCCCTTGATGCCGAGGTCCTTGATGAACTTGTTGAGCTTCTTGGCGTTGTCCGACGAGATGCCGGCGGACATCGATGCGACCTGGCGGGCGCGGCCACCCGATGCCTCCTCGACGTTGCCGTAGTCGAGGGCCTTGAGCGAAACCTGCCGGCGGACCAGTTTCTCCTCGAGCACCTGCCGAAGGGCGGTCAGGCGATCCTCGCTGGCCGAGTTCATCGTGATCGCCGAATCACCGAGTTCGATGGTCGAATCGGTGCCCTTGAAGTCGAAGCGATTCTGGATCTCGCGCTGGGCCTGATCGACCGCATTGCGTACTTCTTGCATGTCGACTTCGGACGTCACATCGAACGTGGGCATGATCCCCTCCTCGTCACGGGCCCGGTGGGCCAGGTGGCACCACGCTAGTTCGCGACGGCGAAAATTCGCGGTGGTCTCGCCAGCGCGGATGGGTAAGGTGTGCAGCCCAAACCATGGGTCAGTGCCCGAGCGGCCAAAGGGAACGGGCTGTAAACCCGTCGGCGTTTGCCTTCGATGGTTCAAATCCATCCTGGCCCACAGAGAGGAACCCCCGCCATCGGCGGGGGTTCTGCGCGTGGTGGCGTCTGCCTCAGCTCGGCGTCGAGCGATTGAAGCCCCTAGCCGCAGGGCCGGCGGTTCCGGCGAAGTGCCAGACTGATCTCGTGAACGGTGGACTGCATCCGGTGTTGGACGAACACCTCGAGGCGCTACGGCAGGCGGGTTCGTCGATCCACGCCTTGCTCAGCTCGGAGACGGCGCCGAACCGCGCAGCGGTCGAAGACCAGATTGCGGCCGCCGGCTACGCGGTTCGCTCCGAGGTCGTGGACTTCTTCACCTGGCGCGGCGTGGCCACGCTGACCGAGTTCATGGCCGTGAAGCAGGACTTCTTCCCCGAGAACACCTACCCCATCTCGGTCGACGGCGCCCTGCGGTTCCAGGCGTGCAATCGGCAGGTCTTCCTGGATGCCGGGATGAGTGAGGCAGATCTCGAAGACACGTGCGCGGCTGCCCGCCTGCTCCCGGTGCTGCGATTGGATTCCGACCAGTGGGCGTCCGTCGACTGCTCACTGGGCGGGAGCGGTGGTGCCCTCGTGCAGTGCTACGGAAGTGGTGGTTCGTACGAACTTGCGCCGAGCCTCATGGTCGCCTTTCGCGATGCGACCGCGGCGCTCGCCACTGGTCAGCTGCGCCTCGAAGGCGGTCAGATCGTCGGAGTGACGGATCGAACGTGAGCGCCCGTGATGCGAACCAGGCGTCGATGGACTAGTTCGGGTCCATCGCCATGGCGGCGTACATGGCAACGCCGTTGGCCATGGCGTCCTCGTTGATCGTCATGAAGTTCGAGTGGTTCGGTGGGATCTCACTCGGCTCCATGCCTTCGGGTGCCACGCCGAGGAAGATCATCGAACCGGGGACCTCGTTGAGCACGTAGGAGAAGTCCTCGGCGCCCATGACCCCGTCACTCAGATGATGGAAGTGCGACTCGCCGAAGAGCTGGTGGGCGACCGCGTCGGCCCGGGCGACCTCCTCGGCATTGTTGACCGTGACCGGGTAGCCCTCCTCGACATGGACGTCACACGAGCAGCCGTGTGCCGCGGCCGTATGGGTCGCAACCCGCTCCACACCTTCCTTGATGCGCGTACGGATCTTCTCGTCGAACGTGCGGATCGTGCCCTCCATCCAGGCGCTCTCCGGGATGATGTTGTTGGTCGTGCCGGCCTCGAGGTGGGCGACGGTCAACACCGCCGCATCGGATCCTGCCTTGACCCGCCCGACCATCGTGTGAAGACCCAGGATCGCCTGGGCGGCGGCGGGAATCGGATCGACCGCGTCGGCGGGCATCGACGCGTGGCCGCCCCGCCCATTCATCGTGATGTCGAACTTGTCGGCGCTGGCCATCACGGGGCCGCCCTTGGAGAAGAACATGCCCGCCGGCATGGGCGTGATCACGTGGATGGCGAACGCTCGGTCCACGCCGTCGAGCACGCCTTCCTCGATCATGTACTTCGCGCCGTGGAAGCCCTCTTCGCCCGGCTGGAACATGAACCGCACCGGTCCGGGCAGCTGGTCCTTGTTCTCGACCAACATGCGGGCCGCGCTGAGCAACATGGCGACATGGCTGTCGTGACCACACGCATGCATGCGTCCCTCGTACCGCGACGCCCACGGAACGTCCGCGTCTTCCTGGAGCGGCAACGCATCCATGTCGGCGCGCAGCAGGGTCATCGGTCCGTCGCGATCGACGGCCAGGTCGGCCACGACCGAGGTCGTCGATTCACCCTTGGTGATCGTCAGCCCCATCCCGGTCAGGGCGTCGAGGATCTTGTCCTGGGTCTCGGGCAGATCGAGACCCAACTCCGGCTCGGCGTGGATGGCTCGACGCAGATCGACGGTGAAGTCCTGCAGGCCACCGGCGGCATCGACGAGATCGGGTCCAAGTGCGGAAGTCATGGCCGACAGCGTGGCACACCCACCTCAGCCCAGGAGAAGTTCTCCGGCCGCGAGCCGTGCGAGGACCGCGTCGGCGATCTCCTCGGGTGATCGATCATCGGCGCTCACGATGAACCGCTCGTACTTTCCGAGGTTGAGGAACTGGGGGTGCATCTGCCGCACCACGCGGACCAGATCGTCTCGGTCGCGGTGCTCGAGGCCGTCGTCGCCTCGCTCGTCGTGACGCGCCAGCGCTCGTTGGACGCACGTGTCGAGCGGAGCTCGCAACACCACGTAGTGGCTTGGAACGTCGATGGCATCGCGAACGTCGTCGAGGAACCAGGGCCCGTAGATGCCCTCGAGAAAGGTCGTCCGACCGGTGCGGGCATAGGCGGTCGCCGTCGCCCCGCTGATCGCCATGACCTGGCGGTTCTGTTCGTCCGACTCGGGGAGGCTCGGATCGATTGCGCCACCTCGTACATAGCGAAAGAAGTGGTCGCCGACGATGTGTGCGCTGGCGTCGAAGCGATCGGCCGCCACCTGGGCGGTGGTCGTCTTGCCGACACCTGGGGATCCCGTGACGATGACGACCGGCGCGATGCTCACGGACCGAACCGTAGGGCCGGGCGATCGGAGCGTGCCCCCAGTTTCTAGAGCAACAGCTGGAGCTCGGTCACGTCGAGCCAACGGCCGAACTTGCGGCCGACCTCGCGTTCCACGCCGACCAACTCGTAGCCGTGGCGCGTGTGCAGCGCGATCGACGCCTGGTTGTCGCCGGCAATCCGGGCGATGACCGAATGGAAGCCGTGTAGCCGAGCCCGGTCGACGATCTCGCCGAGCAGGGCGTTGCCGATGCCGCGACCCTGCATCCCCGGCGCAACATAGATCGAGTTCTCGACCGTCGTGCGATAGGCGGCGCGCTCCTTGTACTGGGTGAGTGATGCGAACCCCACGACATCGTCGTCGATCTCGGCGACGACCACCGGATTCGCCCCCTGGTGACGACGAATCCACTCGATCTGACCGGCCAGGGTCCGTGGTTCGAGGTCGAGTGTGGCTACGCCGGTCGTGACCTCGTGGTTGTAGATCGCAAGCAGTGCCTCGGCGTCGGCCTCCGTCGCGTCGCGCACCGCCGGCGAGGCTCCATCGGACGTTGCGTCCGCCGGCGGGGTTGGAGGAGTGGTCGAGGTCATCGTTCGCTCGTCGGATTGTGCGAAAAGGGGTTGGGCACCGGGTCGATTCGTGGCATCCTGATCGCCCTGCTCCCTTAGCTCAGTCGGCAGAGCGCTTCCATGGTAAGGAAGAGGTCAAGAGTTCAATTCTCTTAGGGAGCTCCAGCCGGACATTTCCGGGGCGCCGTAGCTCAGTTGGTGAGAGCGCTCGACTCATAATCGAGAGGTCGACAGTTCGAATCTGTCCGGCGCTACCGCATTCTTCGGCCGCATCCTTCGGCCATTCCCGGGCGTTGGTTCGGGTCGTTGAGATCGGTCGCGGTCTCGCAGACTGGGCGGTCGTGTTGGGGCCGTCGCCCCACTCGCCGTCGTCGCTACGCAGAGCTTCGTGGTGGGTCGTATGATGCCGAGGTGGACGACGAGCTCAAGCCGCTCATCGCTCGGGCCAAGGCCGGCGATCGCGCAGCCTTCGACGAGCTCGTCAAAGCCACGTACCAACGAGTGCACGCCTTGGCGCTCCGCCTGACCGGCAACGAGCACGATGCTGACGACGTCGTGCAGGACACCTACGTCCGGGCGTTCCGCGGCTTGCGCAAGTTCCGGGGCGAGGCACGGTTCTCGACCTGGCTGCACCGGATCACCGCCAACAGCGCGTCGACCATGATGGGCCGCAGTCAGCGCCATCGTCACGACGACATCGACTCGGTCATCGACCTGGCGGATCATCGCGAGGACTCCGACCCCGAGTTCCAGCTCCAGAACGGTGCCGTCGGTGCCCGACTTCGCCGGGCCCTCGACAACCTGCCGGAGCGGCTGCGCAACGTCGTCGTCCTGCGCGATGTACATGGCATGTCGCACCGCGAGATCGCCGAGGAGCTCGACATCAGTGAGGCTGCCGCGAAGGTTCGGCTGCACCGAGCTCGGGCCCGGTTGCGCGACGGTCTCGTCGCCTGGCGACCGGGAAGCACCGGCGAGACCGAGTTGGTCGACAGCGACGGCGCTGACGACGCCGAACCTGCGGCTGAAATCGCCGACATCATCGAGCTCGACGCCCACCGCAGCGCCAGCTAGCGCTCTCGTTCAAGCCTTCGAGCGCTGCGCGGCTCTGCGTCTTCGCGCGCAGACGCACCTGTCCAACCCGTGAGACCGTAGGTCTATGGGGGATACCACGACTCTCCAAGATGGCGATGATCAGTCGCGTGCCGACCGCGATCCCGAGCTGATCCTCGATCCCAAAGCCATGGATGCCGATGCAGCCGCGGCACCGGTGGACGAGGCAGCCTCGGACGGCGAGATTGTCCAACCCGCCCCGCCGCGGCGTTCTCGCATCGCCCGGCTGAGGATGTGGCTCGCTGACCAGATTCTGGATGAGTACGAGCTCGATGGCGTGCCCGCCCTCGCGGTGCCCGGCGCGGAGCCACCGAGTCGCTGGCGCCTCGGCGTAATCGCCGTTCGCCGACTGTTGGCCAAATGGTTGCTCGGAAAGAAGCACTCGCTCGACCGCACGGACCGCGTGTGGTTTACGACCCAGCGGATGTGGTTTGCCGAGGTCTTCCTTCGGAAGCTCGTGGGCCATGTCCAAGGCATCGCCTTTCAGATCCGACCCCCTGACGACCTTTCGGATACGCACAAGGTCGCGCTGTTCGCATCGGTAAGCGACTTCCCGCCCGGCTGGGGCGCGTTGTTGATCAACGACAATCACCACCTCATCGAGCCGAACGCTCACCCGTACAGTCAGATGCACTCGGCCAGCCTTCCGATGGGTGACCATCCAGGTGGCATCGACATCGACGGCAATGTGATGGCGATCCCCTTCGAGCACCGCGATCGTGACGCATGGTTCGGGCTGTGGGACATCCGCGAGCACCTCAACCCGACCCCGTTCGCGTATCACCCCTTTGCGCAGCCGACCGGCCCGGTCGATCCAGGGTTTGACCTGGGCAAGGCATCAGCTTCAGGTGTCGTCGACACCGGCGCGGGCTACGTCGTCGCGACCTTGAGTCAGAACCGATGGTTGCGGTTGTCCCGGGGAGGCTTCGACGACTCCAGCGGAACCGTGCTCTTCGACACGACCGACCCGATCAACCTCGAGGAGGCGGCGGCGGCAGAGCAGATCCGGTGGCCGAGGATGGTCGACGGATGCGCACTCGTGTGTCCGAAACCGCGATCCGCGTTCGAGCCCACCCCGATACCTGACACCAAGGCCGACGGCCCGCCACCCGGCACGCTCCCCACGGAGGAGTACCTCGCTCGACTGGAAGCGGCAACACAGAACGTCCACGGCTGCTTTCAGCTCGTGCTCTTCGGCACCCAGAAGGGGCCGATTCTGCCGTGGGGTACCGACTCCTACCTGATCGTCGACCTGCACATCGGCAAAGACCCGAGGATTCCGCCGATCTTCACGAATTGGCGCCGTCGCGAGCTGCCGTGGTTCGTCGGTCGCGAGGGTCAGGTCCGACAGACCATCCTCGACTTCTTTCGGCCGAGCACCCGCTGGGGCTCGACCGCGTTCTGGACCCCGGGCGAGCGATGTACCACGTGTCCCGACAGCGTGCCGACCGCGTCGTGCGAGCACCGAACGACCAAGGCCCACCTCCACATCGCCGTGGCCGAGCACTCAGGGAACGAGCAGGGACCTGCGCTCGCGATCGACCCGGACAATCCCGACGTCAAGACGCAGTACCTGCAGTTCCGCACGACCCTCCCGCTGGAGGAAGAGCACCTCGCCGATGCGACCGGGAGTCGGGCCGCGGCGGGCCCCCCGAGTGCCGCCCCGGCACTACGTCGCGTCGCGGCCACGGACAAGAAGTACCCATGGCCGGCTCCGCTCGCCTGGCAGGTCCATCGCAGCGGGCGAGGGCTGCTTCCCGCGACACCGAGGACCTATCGGTGGGGCATGGGTGCTGCCACGTTGTTCTTCGTCCTTGCCGTCAATCAAGGGCAGGTCGGTCGCGGCACGGTCCTCTTCGCACTGGCTGCCGCATCGGTCTTCGCTGCACTGCCCGGATTCGAACGAGCTTGGAAGAAGTACGGGCCGGGCTGGCAGTGGTGGCTGTGGGGCGTCTTCGCCCTCTTCGTCGCGTTGGGTTTCTTCAGCACCCTGCTGGAGTCAACCTGGCTGGCTGCGGTCGCCATCGGGATCGGACTCCATTTCCCGCCCCTCGTGGCGAGTTGGTTTGCCACCAGGCGGGATCGACGATTGTCGTCCGGCGGATCGGCCGCACCGGACGACGACAACGCACGCTCCACGAAACAGCGGGGTCGACCGCTCGATGTCCTCGGCATGTCGCTCGCCATCGCCGTCTTTTCGGGTCTCGCCGCGACGGACGCTCCGCTCGCGTGGTTTATGGCGGTCCTGGCGATCGTTGCCCTCGTATTCGTCAAGTACCTGGTTCCGGCTGCCTTCGCGGACACCGGTCCACGCACCCCGTCGTTCCGTGGCGCGCAAGGCGCGCGAAGGAAGCTCCGGTCGATGCTTGCGGCAGCGAGCCCGGTGCTCGTGGGGGTGGCCTCGGTCTTCGTGCTGTCTCGGATCATCGACTCGGATCGCTACCTGGTCGGGGCAGGTCTCGGTTTGGCGGTCGCAGGGCTGTCCGTGCTGGGCGTCTTCCTTCACGCAACCGGACGGGCGCCGGTTCCCAGCCTCAAGTCCGGTTGGACCGGGTTGCGCACCGTCGTGTACATCGGCGCCGTTGTGTTCGGCATCTTTGGGTATCGGGGGCTGATGGGGGCCGTGAACGACTTCTGGCTCGGCTCGATCGTGTTCGTCGCCGCCGCCGTCGTCGGGGCGTTCTTCGTGTGGCCCCGCGAGCTCACCCTGGTCTTCATCCTCGCCGGCCTCATCTTCGTGTGGTCCGTCGCAGACACGGAGTCGAACCTCGCAGGCCTCGACCGTGAATTCGCCATCGAGATGCCGAGCGCCTCCGACGTCAATGCGGCGAATGATCCGGTGCTGCGCGGTAACTGGCATGTTGTGATCGGCGACTCCTTCATCTCCGGTGAGGGCGCAGATCGGTTCGCCTCCGGGACCAACACGCGGCCGATCAACGCGTGTCGGCGCGCCACAACCGCATGGCCACATCTTCTCGATTCGCCCACGACGGCGAGGAGCGGAACCATTTCCTTCGCCTGTTCCGGTGCGACGGTCGCCCAGATCGCGGACACGCCACAGAACGAATCCGGTGAGGGGTGGCGTTCGGGGAACGCAACGCAGATCGCGGAGCTCGCGGCGTTTGCTGATGAAGTTCATGCGGCCGGTGGCACCATCTCGCACGTCTTCATCTCCGCCGGCGGCAACGATGCCGGCTTTAGTGACCTGATCATCACCTGCATCTCCCCGTCGGCGGACTGCAGTCGCGACGGGGTCGGTGAAGCGTTCGTCGCCCGGGCTGCCCAACTGGGTGATTCACCGGGCGGAACCTCGCTGTCGGGAATGTATGTCGACGCGGTCGACGCGGTGCACAAGCCGTGGCGCGACGATCCGGACTTCGAGACGCCGCCCGAGTTGCGTGTGCTCGTTGCGACCTACGTCGACCCGGTCGACGAGTACCACCCTTGGCAGAGTGGCGAGCTGCCGCCCATGACAGGCGGGGTGGACGAAACTGTCATCGCTGCCGGCGCCGCCGAGGGTGCCGACGACGACGAGCCGAGGCGGAAGCGCCCGAGCGACGAGCCTCCCTGCAATACCCGCGCCGGTTCATTGCTCGAGTTTTCCGAGGTCGACGTCGTGCATACCTTTCGCACCGTGCTCAACTCACGGATCGCCGATGCGGTCGCACTGGCTCAGATCGAGCGCCCGGAGGCGCGGCTGCAACTCGTGAACCTGGAGCAGGCGCTCGACAACCGCTCGGTCTGTTCGGACGATCCGGGGATCAACTGGTTCGACCTCCGTCCGGCCGATGACAACCTTGCCGAGACCATCGCACGCCTCGACTTCGGATCGATCGAGTGGTCCGCTTGGCAGATGCTGCCGTGGAACTGGGTCAACAGTTCGCTTCATCCGAACGAGAGCGGGCATCGCTCGATCGCCCTCGTCGTCGATTCGTGCCTCGACGCCCTGGACCAGGATCCAGTGGTTGGAGCACGAGTGTGCAGCGGCGAGAGCGAGAGCATGTCCTGTCGATCGATGGCCATGACCGGCGAACTGGCCGACGAGCTGAACGCAGAGGATGCGCCGAACGCGAGCGTATCGAGCGATGTTCGATGCAGTCCACCGGCTTGCATCGAGATCGCCGACGGCGAGTGCGAGCCGGTGCTCCAGGCGACGCTCGACGCCCGGGATGAAGCGGTGCGATCTGCGCAACGGTCCATTCTGGGTGGCGCAGTGCTGGCGCTGCTCGCGGGGTTCCTGCTGGCGGCAGCACAGGCGGTGCCCAACGCAGAGCGTGCGGTCGACAAGCACCTTCTGAGGCCGACCGGCAGGTAGCGCCGCCCGAATCCCTGGCGTCGCACACGGCAAACCGAGGCGTAAAGCGCAGAACGCGCAGCTAGCCTTGGCTGACCAGTCTTAGGGCAGTGGCGCAATTGGTAGCGCACCGGTCTCCAAAACCGGCGGTTGTGGGTTCGAGTCCCGCCTGCCCTGCCAGACTGGCATTTCTACTCAGTACCGCACGGTTACGTCGCAAAGGTCCACCGGCAATGTCCGATCCCTCCAGCTTGAATCGCCAAACCCGCCGCTTCGCCCAGAAGCAGGGCTTGCTCGACGACGACGGCGAACCCGTACGCCAGTCCCGCGGTGAACGGGGCCAGCAGCGCCGGGTCGAGCCCCGCACACCTCCGGCCCAGTTCTTCCGTGAGGTGCGTTCCGAGCTCTCCAAGGTCGTCTGGCCGAGCCGCGAAGAGGTCATCAACTACTCGCTCGTCGTATTCACCCTGCTCGTCGCCTTCACCGGCCTCGTCGCCGCCCTCGACTTCGGGCTTGGCGAGGCGATCGTGAAGTTGTTCGAACGATGAGCATCGAACAAGAAGACACCATGCAGGACGAATCGGCAGCCGACGAAGGCGCCGCGACCGCCGCTGCCGAGGAAACCGCCCCTCAGGAAGCCGCTGCTGAGGCGGCTCCCGAGACCGAGGACCACGCTGCCACCGAGACCGAGGCCCAGGCTGCCGCCGAGACCGAGGCCGAAGCGGACACCGACGAAGACGCGTCCGTCATCGACGAAAACGCGTTGGTCTACGAGAAGCTCGACGACGAAGAAGGCGAAGAGGCCGAGGCCCCCGAGCCGGTCATCAGCCCCTACGACCGCCCCGGCCGTTGGTATGTCGTCCACACCCAGTCGGGCTACGAGAAGAAGGTCAAGCAGAACCTCGAAGCCCGTACCGCCTCGATGAACATGGATGGCCGTATCCACGAGGTCGTCATCCCGATGGAAGACGTCGTCGAGTTCCGTCAGGGCAAGAAGGTCGTCGTCCAGAAGAAGATGTTCCCCGGATATCTGCTGGTGCGCTGCCGCCTCGACGACGACTCGTGGTTCGTGATCCGCAACACGCCGGGTGTGACCGGGTTCGTCGGTCAGGGTTCCAAGCCTTCGCCGCTGCCGCGTCGCGAGGTCGAGACGTTCCTGCAGGTCAAGGCCGATGGGGCCGAGGCCGCCGCCGGTCCGAAGAAGACCCGGGCTCGCAAGCTCTACGAGATGGGCGAGACGGTCCGGGTCAAGGAAGGCCCGTTCGCCGACTTCTCCGGCGAGGTCATCGAGATCAACGAGGACCAGCTCAAGGTCAAGGTGCTGGTCAACATCTTCGGTCGTGAGACCCCGGTCGAACTCGAGTTCGCCCAGGTCGCCAAGCTCTAATCCACTCCCGTCCCGCACGGGTCACACGGTCGATTCACCCACGATTCGACCGGCCCGCGGGTTGTCCGCCGGTCCTTTGACCGGCACACTTCTCTGGTTGTGTTCGGCGCTCCGGCGCCCGGACCCGATAACGCCCCGCAGCTCCGGCTGCCCTCGAGGAACGCATCATGGCAAAGAAGCAAGTCGCCGCAGTCGTCAAGATCCAGATCCCCGCCGGCGAGGCCTCGCCGGCACCGCCGGTCGGTACCGCGCTCGGTCCGCACGGTGTGCAGATCATGGATTTCTGCAAGGCCTACAACGCTCGTACCGAGGACAAGCGTGGTCAGATCATCCCGGTCGAGATCACCATCTTCGAAGATCGCAGCTTCGACTTCATCACCAAGACCCCACCGACCGCCTTCCTGCTTCGCCAGGCCGCCGGCCTCGACAAGGCGTCGCAGGAGCCGGGTCGAGTCGAAGCGGGCACCGTCACCGACGACCAGGTCGCCGAGATCGCCCAGATCAAGCTGCCCGACCTGAACACCACCGATCTCGACCAGGCCAAGCTCCAGGTTGCGGGCACCGCCCGCAGCATGGGTCTCCGGGTGGTCTAAGCGAACCCTGCGGGTTCGGCCGAGTTCGACTGCGTCGAACTCTCGCTACCGTGGCAATCGCAGCTTCGGCCGCTCTGCGGCCTCGGCTGCTCTGCGGATTGGCGTCGGTAGTCCGGCGCCGTTCGCTCAACCGGTTGGAAGACCTCACCGACCGGCTCTGGAACAACTGAGGGAGCTTCAAAGGAGCAATCACATGGCAGGCAAGCGATACAACGACGCCACCAAGCGCTACGACCGGTCGCGGCTGCATCAGCCGGACGAGGCCATCGAGCTCGTCAAGAGCCTTTCGTCGGCCAAGTTCGACGAGACCGTTGAGCTGGTCATCCGGCTCGGCATCGACCCGCGCAAGACCGAGGAAGCCCTCCGTGGCACCGTCGCCCTGCCTTCGGGTACCGGCCGTGCGGTACGCATCGCCGTGTTCGCCCAGGGCGAGGCCGCAATGGCCGCCCGTGACGCCGGTGCGGATTTCGTCGGTGCCGACGATCTCGCCGCTGAGGTCGAAGGCGGCATGATGGACTTCGACGTCGCCATCGCCACCCCCGACATGATGCCGACCGTCGGCCGCTTGGGCCGGGCGCTCGGACCCCGCGGTCTCATGCCGAACCCCAAGACCGGCACCGTCACGCCCGACGTCGCCAAGGCTGTCGGCGAGTTCAAGGGCGGCCGTGTGGAATACCGCGCCGACCGCAATGCCAATGTCGCCGTGCCGATCGGCAAGGTCAGCTTCAGCTCCGAGGACCTGCTCACCAACTTGCAGGCCGTCATGGACGAGCTGGATCGGGCCAAGCCGGCATCGGCCAAGGGCCGCTATGTCAAGAAGATCGGCGTGTCCTCGACGATGGGCCCCGGCATCAAGATGGAGCCCTCCTCCTTCGGAGGCTGAGCCACCGCTGTAACGTTTGGTGCCTGGCACCGAAGCGCATCACGTCGCTCGGCTTCGCCTCGCTGAAGCATCCGTAACGTTTGGTGCCTGGCACCGAAGCGCATCACGTCAGGTCTCTGCGGCTGAGCGGAGCTCCTGGTCGATGAGGGTCGGCACCTGATCCGAGACGTCGCATGCTGCGGCGAGGTCGATGTCCTCGGCCCGGTTGCGGCTGCGCTTCTCACGGCCGCTTCCACACTCGCGGAGCATCCCTCGAAGCTCGCCGTCGTTGATGTCGGCTGCCGTCGAGGCCACACGCGCCTCGGGCGATACCGACCGACGCCCGAGCGCCCGGATGATGCGTCCGGCGCCGAGCAGATCTTCGATCGCCGGCCGAAGCGGACCGGTCGTTCCGTTCCAGCGTTCACCCGCCGCAATCACCCCGATCGAGTCCGCACCGTCCAGCGAGCGGGCGACGGCTTCGGCGTTGCGGAGACAGCCGACGATCACTCGATTCGCCCCGGCCTCGCGGGCACCGAACGTCAGCGCCGAGCCGTTCGGCGAAGGCATGACCAGCCGCAAGCCAGCGGGCGCTGCGACCAGCGATGCGGGTCGTAGTCCGAGATCCTCGCCCGTCGGATCGGCGACCTGCGCATCGACCGCTGCCGCGAAATCGTGTTCGGTGCCGTTGTGCCACCGATAGGGGAACACGATCACGCCCCGACCGAGTGCGATGTCGACACTCGTCGAGAACGACAGCACGTCGACGATGACGACCGCATCGACGTTGGGCGCAAGGCTGCGCAGCCCGTGCGGCCCCCAGCCGAGGCGAACCTCGTAACCGCGTTGTTCGAATACCGAGAGGTCGCGTGCCATGGTCGGACCGTAGTGAGTTGCACCCTGCCGTGTCATGGGGGAGTCCTCGACATCGATCCATTCGAGACCTACTGTTTCGGGAGCGATCTCGGGTGGGTTCGAGACATGGCAGGCCAACATTCGACAGCGACGGCAACGGCAACCGAACGTCGGCCCGCGCCTGCCGGGTCACGGGGCGTTGCGCGCGAAGCCGACCCCATCGTCACCTTCGACGACGAGACACCGGTCGTCGACTGGTCGCCGCCGAGCGAGCGCCGACGTCGATCGGGTCGTCTGCGTCGGCTCCTTCGCAAGCCTGCCCGCAAAGCTCGGCGCGCCTGGCGCGAGGCACGAATCCGGCGAGCGAGTCGCCGCGATGCCGCACGCCGCCTCCCACTGCGCCAACGTGTTCGGGCGTGGTGGATCCGACGCGAGCGTCGGCATCGGCGAGACGCTCTGGCCGGATTGGCCCCGGAGCCCGGCGCCGGACTTCCCGCTCGCTCACGGCGACTGGCCACCTTGCTCCTGGTCGTCGCAGTCGCACTCCTCGTCGTCGCCGTCCTCGTCACCTGAGCCCGCCCGGCCGTAGCGCTCGGCACTGCGACCAGGCAGCCCGCCTCCGGTGGGGCAAATTCGTGACGCAAGGGTGTGAAGCGGTGCCGCGCCGGTAGAGTTTCCGGTCGACAACTGCATCCGTCACCGAAGACATCCGGTTCGCCCGAACATTGCAGACGGCGATCAAAGGCTGCGGCCGCCCGACGAGGAGACAACAAGCTCGCTGAGCGTGTTGCGCGTACCCGTCGTGTCTCGAGGACGTACCGCACACGCTCGTTTCGTTTTTTGCCACCCGCTTGCGAAAGAACCGCCTCATGGACAACCCGAGACCCGACAAGGTCGCCAAGGTCGACGAAATCGCCGAGAAGCTCGAATCCGCAGGCACCATCCTGTTGACCGAGTACCGCGGCCTCGACGTCCCCTCCCAGGCGGCACTACGCCAGGCCGTCCGCGATGCCGGCGGCGAGTACAAGATCTACAAGAACACGCTGACCAAGATCGCCGCCGAGCGCGCCGGTGTCGAGTTCGGTGACGATCAGTTGACGGGCCCGACGGCACTGGCGTTTGCCTTCCCGAGCGAGTCCGGTCCTGCCGATCCGGTCACCCTCTCCAAGGCCCTGACCGACTTCGCCAAGACCAACGACAACCTGGTCATCAAGGGCGGCGTGATGGATGGCGCCGCAATCGGCGCCGCCGACGTCGACGCCCTCAGCAAGGTTCCGCCCCGCGAAGAAATGCTGGCCAAGTTCGCCGGCCTCCTCCAGGCCCCGATGGCCAAGTTCGCCGGCCTCCTCCAGGCGATGCCTCGCGACATGGCCGGCCTGCTCAAGGCCCTCATCGACAAGGGTGGCGCTCCCGGTGCCCCCGAGGCTGCAGATGCTCCCGCCGCTGATGATGCACCGGCCGAGGAAGCCACCGCCGAGGCTGCCGACGAGGCACCGTCCGAAGAGACCGACGCTGCAGACGCAGCAACGGAGGATGCCGCAGACGCTGCATCCTCGGACTCCGATGAGTCCGCAGAGACCGAAGAGGCTGCAGAGGCCTCCGAAGACACCGACACCGAGGAGGACTGATCATGTCCAAGGTTGAAGAAGTCCTGACCACCATCGAGGGCATGACCGTTCTCGAGCTGAGCGAGCTGCTCACGGCGTTCGAAGAGAAGTTCGACGTCACCGCTGCTGCTCCGGTCGCCGTTGCGGCTGCTGCCCCCGCGGGCGGCGGTGGCGACGCTGCCGCCGAAGAGGAGAAGGAAGAGTGGGACGTCGTCCTGCTCACCGAGGGCGAGAAGAAGATCGCCGTCATCAAGGAAGTCCGCAGCATCACCGGCCTCGGCCTCAAGGATGCGAAGGACCTCGTGGAGAGCCTTCCGAAGCCCGTCCTCGAAGGTGCCAAGAAGGAAGACGCTGAGAAGGCCAAGGAAGCCCTCGAGGCTGCCGGCGCCCAGGTCGACCTCAA
>JBCCIC010000029.1:0-11018 GCA_039028435.1 Actinomycetota bacterium
CCCTTCCCCCCGGGGTCCCGGGGCCCGCTTCGTTTTGCTGGGCCACCCGGGTGTTGCGCTTTGGTGCCCGGAACCAACGCCCATCACGTCGTGCTACCGGCTGATGGCGTCGAGGACGTTCAGTCGGCCGGCGCGGCGGGCGGGAAGCAGGGCGGCGACGAGGGCGGCGACCGCGCTCGCGAGGACCAGCTGCAGGATCGGACGGGCGGGGATGGCCACGCCGCTGGTGATGTTGTCGGGCAGCGCGGTCGCGGCACCCCAGCCGTAGGCGAGGCCGGTGGCGACACCGAGCACGGCGCCGAAGAGGCCGATTAGGGCCGCCTCCCATCGGACCATGCGGCGCACCTGACGAGCCGACATGCCGACCGCACGTAGCAGACCGATTTCGCGGGTTCGCTCGTACACCGAGAGTGCCAGCGTGAGGCCGATGCCGATCAGGGCGATCAGGATCGAGAGCGCCAGGAGCACGTTGACGATCGACAGCAGCTGGTCGAGATCCGCCTCGACCGACTCGCGGTAGTCGGTCGACGTCTGCACGTCGACCTGGGGCCAGGTCTCGGCGAACCGGTCGAGTGCTGCGGTGGCCGCAGCTACATCGGTGCCGGGGGCGATCCGGGTAGCCACCCAATCGACCGTCGTGAGCTCGACATGCTCGGCGACCGTGGTGCGATCGAGCAGGATTCCGCTGTCGATGAGTGTCGTATCCGAGTAGAAGGCCGCCACCTCGAAGATGTCCGTGGCGCCATTCGCGTAACGAACGGGCAGCTCGTCGCCGACCGTCACGCCCAACTCGGCGGCAGTCTCGCCGGAGAGCACTGCGGTGCCGGCACTGTCCTGGGTGAGCGTCGTGCTGAAGCCGAGGTTGAACAGCTGGTCGACCGTGTCGAGCGGGATCGCATCGGCACCGGTGACCGTGGTGCCGACGGGCGTGGTGAGTTCGACGGCGAGATCGGACACGCCGAGCACGTCGGTGACCTCAGGCACCGATTCCAGGTCGGTTGCCACCGCAACGGGCACCGGTTCGAAGTCGTTCGAGATCACGAAATCGGCGGTCACCGCCTCGTCGAGTGTCGACGCGAGGTGCGACTTGATCGACTCGCCGACGACCAGCACGGTGGTGATGAGCGAGAGGCCGATCATGAGGGCCGCAGCCGTGTTCGCCGTGCGCCGGGGATTGCGTCGAGCGTTCTGCCGAGCGAGTGCTCCCGATGTGCCAGCGATCCGGCTGAGGGGCGCGCCGAGGAAGCCGATGATCGGCGACGCGAACACGGGGCTGGCCATCGTGATACCGATGAAGACGACGGCGATGCCACCACCGAGAAGGCTGAGCACCGCTGCGGTGCCGGAGGCCACGAATAGTCCCAGCGCTGCTGCGGTGAGGCCAAGTGCGGCGAGGACCAGGCCGATCACGACACGGAGGCGGCCGTCGCGTTCGCCGTCGACGTGGCCGGCGAGGGCCGCAACCGGTGTCAGACGGCGGCCCTGGCGGGCGGGGGCGAGTGCCGAGGTGATCGTCGCGCCCAGCCCGACGATCGCGCAGATCACCACGGTGCGAAGCGCGAGCACCAAGTCCATCGTGGGGAGGGGCGCCCCGAGGGCTCGGAACGCTGCGCCCAAGCCGTAGGTGACCCCGATGCCCAGGGCGAGGCCGACGGCCGAAGCGAACGCTCCGATCACCGCCGCCTCAGCCAGGATGCTGCGGCTGACCTGGCGGCCGTCCGCTCCGATGGCTCTCAGCAGGCCGAGCTCGCGAATGCGCTGGGTGAGGACGATGCCGAAGGTGTTGCGGATGATGAAGGTCGACACGAACACCGACA
This sequence comes from Actinomycetota bacterium, assembly GCA_039028435.1. Lineage (GTDB taxonomy): Bacteria > Actinomycetota > Acidimicrobiia > Acidimicrobiales > UBA10347 > UBA10347. Next base: position 1,818 of record JBCCIC010000029.1, read on the forward strand.
CGATCGCGAATCCAAGTAGAACGTTTCGCAGGATCCCGATCTGGTCGTTGAACTCGGCGGCGAGCTCCTCCTGCACGGTTCGGGAACTCACGACCTCGGCGCCGTCGGGCAGCAGTGTCGCGATCTGTGCTTGAACATCGGCCGCCGTGCTCTGGTCATCGACGATGACTTGGATCGTCTCCACGGCATCGGCAGGGCCGCCGAAGATGGCCTGGGCGTCGCCAAGCGGGTACAGGCTGAAGGCAAAGCCCGAGCCGAAGGATGCGTCGCCCTCGAGTTGCACGGTGCCGCTCAGCGTTCGTTCGACGAGACCGACAGGGGTTGAGATGCGATAGGCATCGCCGATCTGGAACCCGTCGCGCTCGGCGGTGGCTTCGTTGAGGACGAATTCACGATTGCCCGGAGCCCGTCCCTGCACCAGTTCGAAGCCGCTCAGAGCGTCGTGATCCACCCAGCTGATCGCGACCGGGATTCCTTCCGCGAGTTCGCCGGCGGGCGTGAGTGGCGCAACATCCTCGCTCTCGACGTTGCCGGCGATTGCGGTGACGCCGTCGGTCGCCGCAATCTCGGCCATCAGGTCGTTGGTGAGCGTGGAGTCCGTACCGAACGAGTTGTTCGAGCGAACCTCGAGGTCGACATCCTCGATGATGTCGGTGGTCAGGTCGTCGAAGGTGCGCGACAGCGAGTCGCTGAAGATGAAGGTGGCGGCGACGAAGCTGACGCCGATGGCGATGGCGACGGAGATCAGGATCGCTCGTGCGGGATTCGCAACGACGTTGCGGAAGGCCAAGCGGTTCATGTCACTTCCCGCCGGTCAGAGCCCGGAGCTCGTCGTGGATGCCGTCGGCGGAGCGGTCGCTGGTCTCACCGGCAACCCGTCCGTCGGCGAGGAAGACCACCCGATCCGCAAACGAGGCGGCAGTGGCGTCGTGGGTGACCATGACGATCGTCTGCTGCATCTCGTCGACCGCCCGCCGCATGAAGGCGAGTATCTCGTGGCCCGTGTGCGAGTCGAGGTTGCCGGTCGGCTCGTCGGCGAAGATGATCGCCGGCTGCGAGGCAAGTGCCCGCGCGACGGCGACACGCTGTTGCTGGCCGCCGGACAACTCGTTGGGGCGGTGAGCCACACGGTCGCCGAGTCCGACCGCGCCGATCACGTGGTTCACCCACTCGGCGTCGGGGCGGTTGCCGGCGAGGCGCAGCGGCAGCTCGATGTTCTCCATCGCGGTCAGGGTCGGGATGAGGTTGAACGCCTGGAAGACGAAGCCGATGTGGTCGCGTCGGAGATGGGTGAGCGCTCGTTCGTCGAGCTGGGCCAGGCTGGTGTCACCGATGAAGGTCTCACCCGAGCTCAGGCGGTCGAGGCCGGCAACGCAGTGCATCAGGGTCGACTTCCCGGATCCGGACGGGCCCATGATGGCGGTGAAGTGGGCGTGCTCGAAGCCGACGTCGACGGCGTCCAGCGCCGTCACCGCCGTGTTGTCACGCCCGTAGATCCGCGTCGCAGCGCGGGTGTGCGCGGCGTAGCTCGCCGGGGCGGCGGTCGTGCCGGGTGCATTCGTCCGGGTTGGGGGGAAGGTGACGGCCATTGTGGTTCTCCTCCGAGGTTTGTCGTCTCGAGGAGTGTCCGACATCGCGTCGCTGCCGGGAATCGGGGCGGTCCCTGATCCCCAGTGGCGCGACCCTGAGACGACCCCGAGGCCACGCCCGTTCAGGCTCAGGGTCCGACCCGTGCCCGTTCACCAATGCGAAAAATGGAAGAGACCCGGTGCCGTCGCACCGGGTCCTTCTCGTCCCATACCCGCCTTGCTTGGCGTACGTTGTTTCAGGCGTACGCCCCCGGCGGAGGAGGAAATGCCTGTCGCCATCGACCCAGCCGGCCAGCGGCCCGGTCGAGGCCTCGACTAATCGAGGGTGACGATGCCCATCCGAACGGAGGTCAGCACCGCCTGGGTGCGGTCCCGTGCGTCGAGCTTCTGGTAGATCGAGGCCAGGTGGTTCTTCACCGTCTTCTGGCTGATGAAGAGCCGCTCGGCGACCTCGGGGGTCGAGTGGCCGTCGGCGATCATCTGGAGCACCTCGGTCTCACGAGGAGTGATGCGGTGCTGGGTGGTCATGTTCGACTGGACGGTCGTGGTCGGACGACGGACCTGGGCGAGCAGGTGCGGCTTGAGCTGCGGGGCGATGACGGTCTCGCCGCTCGCCGCCAGGCGGGTAGCGGTCATCAGCTCGTCGATGCTGCAGTCCTTGAGGAGGAAACCCGAGGCGCCGGCGCGGATGGCCCGGGACAGGGAGTCCTCGTCGCCGTGCATGGTCAGGATGATGACCCGGGTGTTCGGCGACTGCTGGGTGATCTGCTCACATGCTTCGATGCCGTCCATGCCGGGCATGGCGATGTCGGTGACGACCAACTGGGGCTGGTGGGCGACGGCCAGCGGGACCGCTTCCTCGCCGGAACCGACGTCGGCGACGACGTCGAATCCCCACTCCAGGTAGGACCGCTTGAGGCTCTCACGAACCATGCGGTGGTCATCGATCAGCAGTAGTGAAACAGGCATGAAGCTCTATCGTCCGTTCGGCCCCCACCTTTAGGGCAAAAGGCCAGGAATGCCCAGTTCCGGTGTACCGGGTCGGTACGGCGATCGTCCGGTCCGGTCCTGGGTCGCTTGGACCGTCGCGACGGCGGTCTGGTGGGTACACGCTCGTGTACGGTCGCCGGGTGACGGAATTCGGGTTGACGGGTGGAATCGGGTCGGGCAAGAGCTCGGTGTCGCAACGTTTGGTGGCCCGGGGCGCAGGTCTGGTCGACGCCGATGCGACGGTCAAACGGCTCCAGCAGCCCGGAATGGCCGTGTTCGAGGCGATGGTGGAGCACTTTGGCCAGGGGATCGTCGGCGACGACGGCCAGCTCGATCGGCCGGCCATCGCCGCGATCGTGTTCCATGACGAAGACCAGCTGAAGGCCCTCAACGACCTCGTCCATCCCGCGGTCCGCACCTCGATGAAGGAACAACGCGACTCGCTGGCCGAGAGCCACGAGGTCGTCATCCTCGACATCCCCCTGTTGGTTGAAGGCTCATCGACCTACGCCGATCTGGCCGGGGTGATCGTGGTCGATCTGCCGGTCGCGGCTGCGGTCACCCGACTGGTCGAACACCGGGGGTTTACCGAGGCCGACGCAAGCGCTCGAATCGCCAGCCAGGTGGACCGCGACGAGCGTCTGAAGGTCGCCGACTTCGTCGTCGACAACAGCGGATCACTGGCCGATCTCGATGCAGAAGTCGACCGGTGTTGGTCCTGGATCCAAGGGCGACTTGCGGAACGCAATCAAAATGATGGAGAGTGACTGAAGAATTTCTTCAGAGCTGTCAACGAATCACGGGTCTGATCCGTTGACTATGCACGACCAGGAGACAAATCTCCGGGAACGTCGATCGATCTGGGCGAGCACGCGATGACCACCACCTACGACGAGAGTTTTGCCGGTCTCTACCGCATCTCGTTTCGCGTCGCGTATCGCATTCTCGGATCGGCCGCCGAAGCCGAGGATGTTGCCCAGGAGACGATGGCCAAGGCGTACAGCCGCTGGTGGCGCATCAGGCCGGACGCGGCCCGATGGGTCAGCAAGGTGAGCGCCAACAACGCCATCGACGTCTGGCGCAAACGGTCCCGTCAGGACCTGACCGGCGAAGAGCTGGTTCGGGCCCACGACGGTGAGCCGATCCTCGAGCGCTTGGCCCTGGTCGATGCTCTGTCACGGCTCTCGCGTCGCCAACGCGAGGTCGTGGTGCTCCGCTATCTGGCGGGGTATCCCGAAGCCGATGTCGCCGAGATTCTCGATTGCTCGGTCGGCACGGTCAAGACCCATGCGTCCCGGGGCCTCAGCGCCCTGCGGTCCACGCTTCGCTGAGGCGCGCGATGGCTTCGCTCCCGGTGTTCGGCTCGCACGAGCTGCCCGAACACGACATCAGCGACGAACGCGTGGCCGAGGCCCTCGTGGCGATCAAGCGTCAGGCCCGCGATCGCCGGATCGCCATGGTTGCACCGCTCGTGCTCGCCGCCGCCGTGATGGTGGCGTTCGTCGCGGCACCCCAGCGACACGGCGGTCTGGTGCTGGTCCCCGAGGCCGACGCCAGCGACGACGCCGTGCTGCCTCAGGTGTTCGGGGCAAACGGCGTCTGGCGCCTGGCCGAGCCGATCGGTGAACCGGCACTATCGATCCCGGGCCCGCCCTGGATGATCTCGGTTCCCGACGAACCGGCATCCCCCGAGTTCATCCTCGTCGGCCCCGACGAGGACCCGCTCGACGAGTTCTCCAACCCTTCGCTCCCGATGTCGGCGTCCACCCCTCCGGCGCCGACATCGGGACAATCCACCGAATCCACGACCGAGGATCCTGAGCCGATCGACTGGACCGAGTTCCAGCCGGAGGTCCGCCTCGATCCCGTCGACCCGACCGACACCGCGACCGAACCGACCGGCGACGAGGGAGCTGCTGCCACGGCCGCAGTTCCCGCCGACGACGCCGACGGCACCGATGCGGTCACTCCAGACCCCGCCGGCCCGCAAGCCGGGGTCGATGGGGCGGTCGTTGCAGTCGACGACGCATCGGGCGGCACGGCCGCGGGGGTCGACCCCGACGCGGCACTGACCGACGGCGCTGCACCGCCGGTCGGTCAGGACCCTGCCCCCTCGGTCGATCCACAGATGTCACCAGCACCCCCGGCGGCGAACGCCGAGGAAGCAACCTCCACCAACAGCTCATCACCTGATGAGGACGTACCCCCTGCAGCGCCCCTGCAGTCTGATCCGACCGGTGATGGCGAACCGTTGGCCCCCGTGGCCGATGGATCGTCTGCGGACACCGGGAATCGAGCTGAGGCGAACCCCTCCACGCCTCAGCTCGATTCGTCCGACCAGGAGACGCCATCGGTCGACACCGTCGACGCGTTGGCCACCATCGTCTTCCAATCGGTTCTCGTGCATCGCGCGAACGTCTCCGTCACCGTGCAGGTTGTCGACGATGACAGCTCGGTCATCGACTGGTGCAATACCCGCGTCGACTGGGGCGATGGCTCAGTCACCGGGTTGCTCGGCCCCGATGGAGGAGCTTCGTGCGCCGCCCCGTGCGAGCGTGAGGCATCTCCATCGGCGTCGGGCGTCAACGAATCGATCACGTTCACCCACGAGTACTCCGTCGTGATCGATGCGGCGCCTCAGGTGGTCGTCGCGACCGGCGACGGCTGTAACCACCGACTCGCGGTGTTGCAACTCAACGCGTTCACCGTCGTTCCGTACTGAGCGGCGGCGCCCCGCCACGTCGGCAACATGATCTGTCGGCTTCTCCGGGATGGGTAGCCTGTCCGGCGTGGCAGACGAAGTGGGCGACGACGATCACGACCCGACGTTCGGTGAACGCGTGGTTGAGGCTGCGGTCGAGGCCGAGTTCGAGACTGGCTATCGCGAGGAGACCGCTGAAGAGGCGAAGGACAACATCATCCTTCGACTCGGTCGGATCTGCCTGGGCTTCATCATCGTCATCCTCGGGATCATCGCCATCCCGCTGCCGGGGCCTGGATGGCTGATCGTTATCGCGGGTCTGTCGATCCTGGCGCGAGACTTCCCGTGGGCCGCTCGAGCGATTCTGTTCATCCGGCGGCGTATCCCCGGTGTCCCCGAGGACGGCGACATTCCGTTGCGCACGTGGCTCATCATGGGCGCGATCGTGATCGCCGCGACCGCCGCATCGATCTGGTACACGGTCTTCGACGGCAGCGAGACGGTTCGCGGCTGGTTCTGATCGAGGACCGATGAAGGACGACGCGATCGAGGTCCGAGTCGAGAGACCGGCTGACACCGCCGCCAGTCGGCGGGTTCACGTCGAGGCGTTTCCGGCGAACGGAGCCGTGGAACCGGCCGAGGCCGGCTTGGTCGATGCCTTGCGGGTCGGCCCGGCATGGATCCCCGATCTCTCGCTGGTCGCAGTAGTCGAAGGTGCGGTGGTGGGCCACGCGATCGGAAGTCGTGGCTGGGTCACGACGGCGTCCGAGGACGAGCTTCCGGTGGTCGCCGTGGGACCGGTGGCTGTGCGGCCGGACTCGCAGGGGTGCGGTGCAGGTAGTGCGCTGATGCGCATGATGGTTGAACGGGCGGAGTCGATGGACGAGTCCTTGCTCGCATTGCTCGGCAATCCGGCGTACTACGAGCGCTTCGGCTTTCGCCCCTCGGCCGACTGGGACATCGAACCGCCCGAGTCGAGGTGGGGAGCCTTCTTTCAGGCGCTACCGCTCGCAGGCTGGCCACCTGGCATGAGGGGCGCGTTCCGCTATCCCGCGGCCTTCGACGGTCTGGACTGACGTTCCAGAGCTACAGCTCGGCGTAGCGTTCGATGGTCTCGGCCCAGGTGGCGCATTCGTCCGGGTTCTTGATCGCCGTCTCGAGCCCCGCGATCGAGCTGACCGGCACCAGCACGCGGTCGACGCCGCGCTTCGCCAGTGCCTCGAGATCGGCGACGTCGGCCGGCATGCTCGTGGTGATCTCGAGCGCGTCGGGGTCGCGACCGTGCTCCTCGGCCGTGCGGCGGGCCAGGTCGATCAACTCTGCGGGCGCGTTGCGGGCCGGGAAGTAGCCGTCGCCGAGTCGTCCGGCGCGGCGTGCGGCCGGCTCGGTATCGCCGCCGACGATGATCGGGATGTTCTCCTGCACCGGCTGTGGGCGGCAGTAGATGTCGTCGAAGTCGACGAATTCACCGTGGAAACTGGCCCGTTCGGCCGTCCAGAGCTCTCGCATGGCGGCGATGTACTCGTCGGTGCGCCGACCGCGGGCAGCGAACGGCGCCCCGATGGCTTCGAACTCCTCGCGGAGCCAACCCACACCGATGCCGAGCATCACGCGTCCTCGCGAGAGCCGGTCGAGCGTGGCGATCTGCTTGGCGGAAATGACCGGGTTGTGCTGGGGGACGATGAAGATGCCAGTGGCGAACTGCATGGTGGTGGTCACCCCGGCCATGTACGACATCCAGATCAGGGGGTCGGGCCAGTCGACGTCGTCGATCCCGCCGGCCATGCGACCGCTCTCGTGGTAGGGGTATGTCGACTGGTAGTTGGCCGGCACGACCGTGTGCTCGACCGTCCAGGCCGAGTCGAAGCCGGCCGCCTCGGCGGCTTGCACCAGCTCGGCACCCGTCGGCCCGTCGATGTAGGGCCCACTATTGCAATACCGAATCCCGAAGCGCATGCCCCATCGTTGCAGGCGATGCGAGCCCGGGCACATTGTCGTACCCCTCGCGTACGATGCGGGGATGGCTGACCGGATCGCTGTCCCGTTCGAGATGATCACCGAGTTCAAGCCGGCGGGCGACCAGCCCAAAGCGATCGAGCAGCTCAGCGAAGGCCTCAATGTCGGCCAGCGTTTCCAGACTCTGCTCGGCATCACCGGTTCGGGCAAGTCGGCCACGATCGCCTGGACGATCGAGCAGGTGCAGCGTCCGACCCTCGTGATTGCGCCGAACAAATCACTGGCTGCCCAGCTGGCCAACGAGCTGCGGGAGTTCTTCCCCAACAACCGGGTCGAGTACTTCGTCAGCTACTACGACTACTACCAGCCCGAGGCCTACATGCCCTCGAGCGATACCTACATCGAGAAGGACAGCTCGGTCAACGACGAGATCGACCGTCTACGCCACGCCAGCACGTCGGCGCTGCTGACCCGCCGCGATGTGATCATCGTGGCCTCGGTCTCCTGCATCTACGGCCTCGGCGCGCCGAGCGAGTACGAGAACAACCTGCTCGTCCTCCGGCCCGGCCAGGAGATGGACCAGCGCGACATTCTGCGTCGCCTCATCGACATGCAGTACGAGCGCAACGACATGAACCTGGTTCGGGGCAACTTCCGGGTCAAGGGCGATGTCATCGAACTGCATCCCGCCTACGAGGAGAACGCGATCCGCATCGAGATGTTCGGCGACGAGATCGAGGCGATCCATCGAGTCGATGTTCTGACGGGGGAGCGGCTCGGCACCCTGACCGAGCTCTGCGTGTTCGCCGCCACGCACTACGTGACCGGCGAAGAGCGCATGCAACGGGCGATCGACGGGATCCAGGTCGAGCTGCAGGAACGGCTGAGCACGTTCGAGAACGAGGGCAAGCTGCTCGAAGCCCAACGTCTCCGGATGCGCACCGACTACGACCTCGAGATGATGCAGGAGATCGGCTTCTGCAACGGCATCGAGAACTATTCGCGCCACATCGACGGGCGCGAAGCCGGCGAGGCGCCCTACACACTGCTCGACTACTTCCCGAACGACTTCATCACCGTGCTCGACGAGAGCCACGTCGCCGTGCCGCAGCTCCACGGGCAATATGAGGGTGACCGCAGCCGCAAGGAGACCCTGGTCGAGCACGGCTTCCGGCTGCCATCCGCAGCCGACAACCGGCCGCTCACGTTCGAAGAGGTCATGGGTCGGCTCGGGCAGGTCGTCTTCCTGTCGGCAACGCCGGGCGACTACGAACTCGAGGTCAGCTCCCAGGTCGTCGAGCAGATCGTGCGTCCCACCGGGCTCGTGGATCCGTTGGTCGAGGTGCGTCCGACCAAGGGTCAGATCGACGACCTGATCGAGGAGATCAACAAGCGAACCGAGCGCAACGAGCGCGTCCTGGTGACCACGTTGACCAAGAAGATGAGTGAGGACCTGACCGACTACCTCCTCGAGTTGGGCATAAGGGTGCGGTACCTCCACAGCGAGGTCGACACGATCGAACGGATCGAGATCCTTCGGGATCTGCGGCTCGGCGAGTTCGACGTGCTTGTCGGCATCAACCTGCTGCGAGAGGGTCTCGACCTTCCCGAGGTCTCGTTGGTCGCCATTCTCGATGCCGACAAAGAGGGCTTCCTGCGCAGTGAGACCTCGCTGATTCAGACGATGGGCCGCGCAGCGCGAAATGCCGACGGTCATGTCCTCATGTATGCCGACGAGATGACGAGGTCGATGACCAATGCCATCGGTGAGACCCAGCGTCGGCGTGCACTCCAGATCGCCTACAACGAAGAGCACGGCATCAATCCGGAGACCGTCAACAAGGCGGTCACCGACATCCTGGCGTTCCTGCGGCCGAACGAGACCGCGCCGACGCCGAACAGCGTGAAGGGTGCCGCGGCCACGCGGTCGCGCAAGCGCGACACGCCGATGGTCGACACCGCGGC